>CAVVCU010000022.1:0-11370 GCA_963746825.1 uncultured Thermoleophilaceae bacterium | reverse complement strand
CTTGGATGACCCCTTTCCGTATGGCTGGTTCACCACGGTCGACGGGTCGGTGACCGCCGGGCAGCCGGACAAGGGACACTGGATCTACCCGGTCAACGACCATCCGGTGGACAAGGCCACCTACACCATCAAGCTGGACGTTCCCGAGGGCCTGACCGCCGTGGCCAGCGGCGTGCTTCGCTGGAGTCGCACGCATCAGGGCCGCACGGTGTCGCTCTACGTCATGGACGAGCCGATGGCCTCGGAGTTGACGCAGGTGGCCGTAGGCGACCTGAGCGTGATCGAACGGGGTCGCGTCCGCGGAGTCGACCTGCGCGACGTTGTGGCCAACGCCTGCGCCGAGCAGGCCGAGCCGATTCTGGCCAAGACCCCCGACCACATGCGGTGGATGGTGGATCGCGCCGGGCGCTATCCGTTCGACAACTACGGACTGCTCGTCGCCGACCAAGCCTTCCAATACGCGCTCGAGACCCAGACGCTCTCGTTGACGCCCTGCCTTGTCTACGACCCCGCGCAGCTCCCGCCGGAGGTCGCGGAGGTGGTGAACGTCCACGAGTTGGCCCACCAGTGGTTCGGAGACAGCGTGGCTCCCGAGAGCTGGAGCGATCTGTGGCTCAACGAGGGCCACGCCACATGGTACGAGTGGACCTACGACGACGAGTTCTTCGGAACCGACCTGGTCGAGCGCACCCGCGAGGCCTACGCGCAGGGCGACATCTGGCGCGCCGAGTTCGGGCCCGTCGCATTGCCTGCTTCGGGTGATATCGACGTGTTGTTCAGCGCAAACGTCTACGACGGCGGGGCGACCGTGCTCTATGCGCTGCGTCAGCTGATCGGCGACGAGACGTTCCGTAAGCTCGAGCGCCGCTGGGCGCAGCGCTACGAGGGCGAGTCGGTCGGCACCGGCGACTTCATCGCCTTCGCGTCGAAGGTCGCTCACCGTGACCTGCGCGTCTTCCTGGAGGATTGGCTCTACGGCACCGAGACACCGCCCATGCCCGGCCATCCGGACTGGACGGTGAGCCCGGTCGAAGCGCCGGTTTCCGACGGCGCGCAGGCAAGGCACCACACACCGGATCGAGCGCAAGTTGCGGCGCCGCTGAGCTCAAGCCCTCGCGGTGCGGGGTCTCGTCGGTACGGTTAGGCCGTGGCCGGCGAGACCCCCCGCGAGCTCATCCTGATCGACGGGAACAGCCTCGTCTACCGCGCCTTTTTTGCGCTCCCGGAGTCGATCTCCACGTCGAAGGGACAGCCCACCAACGCCATCTTCGGCTTTGCGTCGATGCTCGTGAAGATGATCTCCGAGTTCGGCCTCAAGCCGACGCTGGTGGTCTGGGACGCGGGCATGTCGGGGCGCAAGGAGATCTACGAGGAGTACAAGGGGCACCGCGAGGAGAAGCCCGACCTGCTGGCCGAGCAGTGGCCGCACATGCACCCGCTGGTCGATGCCTTCGGCTACCAGAACGTGAAGGTGGCGGGCTACGAGGCCGACGACGTGATCGCCACGCTGGCCGGCCAGGCGCGCGAGCAGGGCATCGACGTGACCGTGCTCACCGGCGACCGCGATCTCTTTCAGCTGATCGAGCCGGGCGTGCGCGTGATGGCCACCGGGCGCGGGGTCACCGACACCAAGGTCTACGACCGCGAAGCGGTGATCGACCGCTACGGCATCCCGCCCGAGCTGGTCCCGGACTTCGTGGGGCTCAAGGGCGACACCTCGGACAACATCCCCGGGGTTCCCGGCATCGGCGACAAGACCGCGACGCAGCTGCTCCAGGAGTGGGGGGACCTGGAGGGCGTGCTGGCCAACATCGAGTCGATCTCCGGGGCCAAGCGCAAGCAGAACCTGACCGAGCACGCCGACAACGCGCGCATCTCCAAGCAGCTGGCCACCGCGGTACGCGACGTGGACGTGGAGGTCGACTTCGACGGGGTGATCGCGCGCGAGCCCGACCGCTCGCGCCTGCGCGAGACCTTTCGCGAGTTCGAGCTGCGCGCGCCGCTCGAGCGCCTGGAGGAGGCGCTGGGGGAGGACGGCGCGGCCCCGGCCGAGCGCGTCGACGAGATCATCGGCGTGGAGGCACGCGAGGTGCCGCTGGCCGAGCTCGGGGCCCTGGAGGGAGAGCTGGTTTCGATCGCCGCGCTGCGCCCGGGGGAAAGCCCCGACGAGAGCGCTCCGCCGCCCCCCGATCCCGACGAGGAGCTCGAGCTCGAGGAGGAGGCGGCCGAGGAGGCGGTGGAGGAGGAAATCCCGGTGGCAGCTACCACCACGGGTCAGGGCGCCTTCGACTTCGACGGCCCCGCGCCGCGCGGGCCCGCTCACGGTCGCCGCCTGGGCCGGCGACGAGGTGCTGGTGTCCGAGGCCGAGACGCTGGCCGCCTTCGCCATGGCCCGCGGCGAGCGATCGGTGGTGGCCCACGACTGGAAGACGATCGCCACCGCCGACGAGCCCTGCGACGCGCCTCCTCTGGCCCACGACACGATGGTGGCCCAGTACCTGATCGACCCGGCGCGGCGCGGTTATCCGCTCGACGAGCTGGCCACCGAGGCCGGCCTCGGTGCCCGCGTCTCCGGTTCCAACGGCGTGGCCGAGCGTGCGGTGCTCACGCGCGTGATCGCCGAGCGCCAGCGGGCCCGCCTCGACGAGGACGGGCTCACCCAGCTCTTCGAGGAGATCGAGCTGCCCCTCGTCGACGTGCTCGTGGAGATGGAGCGCCAGGGCGTGAAGCTCGACGTGAACCGGCTGGGTGAGATCAGCCGGCGCTTCAACGCCCGGGCCATCGAGCTGGAGCGCGAGGTGTGGGATCTCGCGGGGGAGGAGTTCACGATCGGCTCCCCGCAGCAGCTGGCCCCGATCCTGTTCGACAAGCTCAAGCTGTCGCGCAAGCGCCGCGGCAAGACGGGCTTCTCCACGGACGCCCGCGTGCTGAACGCGATCCGCCACGAGCATCCGATCATCCCCGCCATCGAGGAGTGGCGCGAGGTGACGAAGCTCAAGTCGACCTACCTCGACGCCTTCCCCGAGCTGATCGACGAGCACTCGCGCCTGCACACCACCTTCAACCAGACCGCCGCCGCCACCGGGCGCCTGTCGAGCACCAACCCCAACCTCCAGAACATCCCCATTCGCACCGAGCAGGGCCGCGAGATCCGCGCCTGCTTCGTGGCCGAGGAGGGCTGCCGGCTGATCTCGGCCGACTACTCACAGGTCGAGCTGCGCCTGCTGGCCCATATCGCCGACGAGCCCGTGCTCAAGGAGATCTTCCGCCGCGGCGAGGACGTGCACACCGCCACGGCCGAGGCCATCCTCGGCGGCAAGACCGACCCCGGCACCCGCTCCAAGGCCAAGATGGTCAACTACGGGATCGTCTACGGGCTTTCGGCCTACGGGCTCGCGGACCGCCTGCAGATCCCCAAGGAGGAGGCGCAGGAGTTCATCGACGCCTACTTCGAACGCTTCCCGCGGGTCAAGGCGTTCATCGACGCGACGATCGAGCGCGCTCGCGAGGAGGGCCACGTGGCCACCCTGTTCGGACGCATCCGGCGCGTGCCCGAGCTGCGCTCGCGCCAGTTCCAGACGCGCTCGCTGGGCGAGCGCCTGGCCGTGAACATGGTCATCCAGGGAACGGCGGCCGACATCATCAAGGTGGCGATGGTGCGCGCCCGGGACCAGCTGCGCTCCGGCGCCTTGAGCACGCGCCTGGTGCTGCAGATCCACGACGAGCTGCTCTTCGAGGGCCCCGAGGCGGAGGTCGAGGCCGCCTCGGAGATCGTCCGGCGGGAGATGGCCGAGGCCTTCGAGATGGATCCGCCGCTCGAGGTCGACGTCGGGCGCGGGCCAGAACTGGCTGGAGGCGAAGTGAGCAAGGAGGTCGCCGTGCTGCTGACCGTGGCCGCCGGCGGGCTCGTGGCCGTGCAGGCCCCCGCGAACAACGTGATCTCCAACACGGTCGGGGACTTCGGCGCGGCGCTGATCAGCTTCCTTGTCGGCACGGCCATCATCCTCGTGCTGACGTTCACCGTCGCGGGCGGAATCCAGGGCGACGAGGGGGCGGCATCGCCGGCCTGGTACTACTGGATCCTGGGTGGGATCGGGGGCGCCGCGATCGTCCTGATCACGCTGATCACCGTGCGCGAGCTGGGAGCGGGCGGGGCCACCGCCGCGGTGATCGCCGGCCAGCTCGCCCTCTCGGTGGTAATCGACCGCGCCGGAGTCCTGGGCCTGGACGAGCGGGCGATCACCTGGGAGAAGCTGTTGGGCATCGCGCTGCTCGCGGCGGGAACCGTGCTGATCGTGCGCGAATAGCCGTGATGTTGCGGAGAGGAATGCCGCGAGCGAGCCTCACAGCGCGATGGCGCATGTCGGCCATCGCGGCCCTGGGGGTCGTCGCGCTGATGGCAGCGGCGCCGGTCTCGCTCGCCAAGGTGCCGGTGTCGTTCGAACGCATCGAGGGCCTGGCGTCCCCGGGGACCCCCGCCAAGTACAACAAGGTGGGGATCCTCAAGGTGGGCCCGGCAGAGGCACGCAACGTGTTGGTGCTCAATCCGGGTACCTCGGCCAGCGCGGCCTACTTCGCGCCCTTGGCGAGGGATGTGGTGAGTCGAGCCAAGGGTTGGCAGGTGTGGGCCGTCGAGCGCCGGGAGAACCTCCTCGAGGATCACTCGGTGTTCAACCGGGCCAAGCGTCGCAAGGTAACGGGACAGCAGCTCTTCGACTACTACCTGGGCTGGATCGCCAACCCGGCTGTCACCGACCACTTCGAGCTCATCCCCGACACCGATGTCGCGTTCGCGCGGCGCTGGGGCATGCGAGTGGAGATAGGGGACCTGCGCCGAGTCGTGGCGGCGGCCCGCAAGCTCGGCGGCAAGGTGGTGATGGGAGGACACTCGCTGGGCGGATCGATCACGTCGGCGTATGCCACGTGGGACTTCCGCGGCGAACCCGGGGCGAAGGGGCTCGCCGGGCTGGTGTTCATAGACGGGGGCAGCAGCCCGACGCCGGTCACCCCAGAGGAGGCTCGCGCCTCGCTCGCCGGGCTGCGGGCAGGCACGCCCTGGCTTTCATTCGGGGGCATACCCGCGCCCTACGCGGGACTATTCAACTCCAGCGGGTCGCTCGGAGCGATACTGGACCCCGACGCGCCATCTCTCGGTCAGGCCTTTCCGGCTCTCCCGGCCAACCTCAAGCCGCCGGTGCCGGTCACCAATCTGGCCCTGTACGGGTACGCGCTGGACACGGCGACGTCCTCCCACGGGGCTGCGCGCGGCGCAGGCGCACCTCGGCCGGCTAGCCGCGAGTGGCGATCCGCGCGGGTGGGATCAGGCCGGTGAGATCACACCGATTGGCCGTTACGCGCGCATGTTCTCGGGATGGGGTCTGCAGAATCTCGACGGCACGGCCTGGTACCACCCACTGCGGCTGACGATCGACTCGGGAGCGGTGGCCGCAGGCAACCCCAACCCAGCGCAAGACGTGCTCGGCGTGCGGGCGATACACGGCGATGACCTCCCGAAGAGGCTTCGGATCTACGCCTTCGGCGCCGCACTGGGCGGGCAGCGCGTCCTCGATGCGGCGACGGTCCTTGCCCAGCAGTCCGGAATTCCCCAGAAGCGGCTGACGCTCGTGGATCGACAGCGGGACTACTCGCACAACGATCCCAACTCCGCCAGCCCGCGGAATGCGTTTCTCGCGCGGCTCGTGCCCTTCCTGGGCAAGATCCGCGGCGAGTGATCAACGTCGGCTTGCGCCGAGATCATCGATTATTTATGATCGGCGCTCGCGAGCAGGAGGAGACACCATGGCCGTGACCAGCGCCGGAGAAGAGGTTCTCGGGAGCTTCCTGGGGAGCGATGAGTTCCCCATCGAGTGGGACGAGGGCGAGGACGAGCTGTTCTGGATCTACGACGACCTGCACTGCCCCAACCCGGTGTCGCCGATGTTCTTCGACATCGGCGGCTGGTGGCTCACCTGCGACCACATGTTCCGGCGCTTCGGCACGCCCTTCGCCTGCGACTGGGTGGCCAAGGAGATCAACGGCTACGTCTACACGGCCGCCGTGCCCGCCGACGCACAGATCAAGGCCGAGGCCACCGAGTACCAGTCGCGCTACGTGCCCCGCGTGCCGCGCGACCCCGAGCACGCCGGCAAGATCGGCGCCTACCTCGGCTGGGTGCTGCCGCACTACGCCGGCAACTTCCTCGACTGGTGGCGCGATCGCCTGCGGCCCGAGATCGAGCGCAACTTCGAGTACCTCGACGGCTTCGACACCGACGCGGCGGGCTTCATCGAGCTGGCCGTGCTGCTCGAGGACGTCATCGACATCCACGATCGCCACTGGAAGATCCACTGGATGCTCAACTTCGCCCAGTTCGCCTCCACGCAGGACCTCAACGCCCTGCTCGAGGAGGAGAAGGGCGACGCGGCCGCGGCCCTGATGGGCCGTCTCCAGAGCTCGATCGACGATCGCAACTGGACTCGATCGAGGATCTCTGGAAGATGAAGGAGGAGATCAAGGACGACTCCGAGCTCAGCGCGGCCTTCGAGGGCGAGACCGCCGCCGACGTGATCGGGGCCCTGGAGGGCTCCGAGAGCGGGAAGCGCTTCCTCGCCGAGCGCGTGGAGCCCCACCAGAAGGCCTTCGGCTACAAGTCGATCTGGTCGCACGAGTTCGCCTTCAAGACCTGGCGCGAGGACCCGGCCCCGATGATCGAGGCGATCCGCGGCTACCTGGCCACCGACTACGACTACCCCGCCGCCATCGCGGGGGTGCGCGACGACCTCGAGGCGGCCAAGCGCGAGGCGCTGGAGGGCGTGGAGGGCGGAAACCTCAAGGACGCGCTCGAGCGCTCGCTGAGCATGAACCCGCTCACTCCCGACCACCACTTCTACATCGACCAGGGCACCAACGCGCGGCTGCGCCTGCTGCTGATCGAGATCGGCAAGAAGCTCGTGGAGAGCGACACGCTCGACGACCCCGAGGACGTGATGTTCCTGCGCTACAACGAGCTGCGGCTGCTGATGGCCGACCAGGGGAGCTTCGACGCCCGCGAGCTGGTGGGCGACCGCCGCGACGCCCGCGAGGACGCCTTCGAGAAGCGCCCGCCCTCGTGGGTGGGCACGGCCACTCAGACCGCCCTCGACTTCCCCTACAACGCCCTGTGGGGCTTCCCGGAGAAGTTCCACGCGGGCGAGCCGGCCACCACCGGCGAGGTCAAGGGCCTCGCGGCGTCGGCCGGCGTGGTGGAGGGGCTGGCGCGCTACGTCAAGTCGCTCGACGAGTTCGACCAGGTCAAGGAGGGCGAGATCCTGGTCTGCAACATGACCAACCCGGCCTGGGTCGTGCTGTTCACCAAGATCTCCGGCCTGGTGACCGAGGCGGGCGGGGCGGTGTCCCACCCGGCCGTGGTGGCCCGCGAGTTCGGCATCCCCGCCGTCGTCGGCACCACCAACGCGGGCGACCGCATCGCCACCGGCGACCGCGTGCGGGTGAACGGCACCACCGGCGTGGTCGAGATTCTCGAAGCCGTCTCCTGACGTGAGCGTCGCCTGGCTGGCGCCGGAGAGCCTCGACGAGGCGCTCGACCTGCGCGCCGATCGCGGCGCGGAGGCCACCGTGCTCGCGGGCGGCACGTTCCTGGGCATCCTCATGAACCAGGGCTTTCTGGCCCCGGACACGCTGCTGAGCCTGGGCCAGGTGCCCGGCCTCGACCGCATCGAGGTGGTCGACGGCGAGCTGCGCCTGGGCGCGATGGTCAGCCACCGCGCGGTGGAACGCTCGCGCGCGGTGCAGAACGGCTGGCCCGTGCTGGCCCGCGCCTTCTCGCTCGTGGCCAGCCCGCGCGTGCGCAACCAGGCCACAGTGGGCGGGGTGATGGCCGACGCCGACTACGCGTCGGATCCGCCCGCGGTGCTGGCCGCGCTGGGCGCGCGCGTGGTGCTGCGCTCGTCGCGCGGCGAGCGGGCGGTCAGCGTGGGCGAGCTGATTCAGGGCTACTACGAGACCTGCATCGCCGAGGACGAGCTGCTGGTGTCCGTGTGGGTGCCGCCGGCGCCGGCCCGCGCGGTGTACCGGAAGTTTCGCTCGCGCTCCAGCGAGGACCGCCCCTGCGTGGCGGTGGCGGCGGTGCGCGGGCTCGCCGGCCTGCGCGTGGTGGTGGGGGCGGTGGCCGACCGCCCGCAGGAGTTGCCCGACGTGTGCGCGCTGGCCGACAGCAGCCTGCCCGACCACGAGCTGGCGAGCGAGATCGGCCGCCGTTACGCGGAGGAGATCGAGCCGATGAGCGACTCGCGCGGGAGCGCCGGCTACCGGCGCAAGGTGATCGGCGCCGAGGTGCGGCGCGCGGTGGAGGCTCTGGCTTGAGGCTGGTCGACTACTCGCAGGACGTGAGCGCCGAGGGCATGTGGCACGCCGCCTTCGTGCGCTCACCGGTGGCGCATGGCCGGTTGCGATCGCTCGACGTGTCGGGGCTGCCCGCGGACTGTGTGGCGCTGCTCCCCGAGGACACCGAGGAGCTGGGGCGCTACGGGTGCCAGCTGAAGGACCAGACCGTGCTGGCGGACCCGGCGCGCTTCGTGGGCGACATCGTGGCCGCGGTAGCCGCGCCAACCCGCTCGGCGGCCCGGGCCGCCGCTCAGCAGGTGACCGGCCGACCTGGAGGAGCTCCCGGCGGTCTTCGACCCGCTCGCCGCGGTGGCCGAGGGCGCGCCACTGCTGCATCCCGAGAGCGGGCACTCGGCCGGCGACGAAGTGTCCATCGGGGTCCGGCCGATTCCCGGGACCAACGTGTGTCACCGCTTTCGCCTGCTCACGGGCGAGGTGGAGACGGGCTTCGCCGAGGCCGACGTGGTGGTGGAGGAGACGTTTCGCACCGCCTCGGCCCAGCACGCCCCGATGGAGCCGCACGCGACGCTGGCGGCCTGGACGCCCGACGGGCGGCTCGAGCTTCACACCGGCACCCAGACCCCGTTCAACCTGCGCGACGACCTCGCCGGTGTGTTCGGCATCGACGCCGGGCGGATCCGCGTGATCGCGCCGCCCATGGGGGGCTCGTTCGGGGCCAAGACCTTCACCCGCCTGGAGGCCGTGGTGGCCTGCCTGGCGCGCAAGGCCGGGCGGCCGGTCAAGGCGGTGCTCGATCGCGGCGAGGAGTTCGTGACCCTCAACCGCCACCCCGCGGTGGTGCGGGTGCGCGTGGGGGCCACCGCGGACGGCACGCTTCGGGCCAAGCAGCTCGACTGCTGGGCCGACACCGGCGCCTACGCCGACTGCGGGCCGGGCGTGGCCACCAAGATGGGCTACGCCGGCGTGGGCCCATACCGCATTCCGCACGTGCGCGTGGACGCCCTCGCGGTGTACACCAACCTTCCGCCCAACGGGGCGTTCCGCGGCTACGGCGCCACGCAGTCGGTCTGGGCGAGCGAGCGGGCCATGGACCTGCTGGCCGAGCGGCTCGACATGAGCCCGCTCGAGCTGCGCCCGGCGCAACCTGTTGCGCGACGGCGACCGCTTCGCCACCGGTGAGGTGATGCACGACGTCCACTTCGAGGAGTGCCTGCAGGCCGCCGCCGACGCCGTCGGCTACGAGAGCGATCCGCGCGGCAAGGGCCTCTGCGTGCTGCTCAAGGGGATGCAGACCCCGAGCCGCGCGGCCATCTCGGTCGAGCGCACTCCGGTGGGCTACGTGGTCCGCAGCGCCTCGTGCGAGATGGGCCAGGGCATCCGCGACTCGCTGCGCCTCCAGGGGGCGGAGCTGCTCGGCTGTGAGCCCGGGCAGATCGAGGTGCCCGATCCCGACACCGACAACTCGCCCTTCGACACACGGACGACCTCGAGCCGGTCCACCCACATGATGGGCCGCGCGCTGGCCGAGGCGGTGCGCGATTTCGAGACCAACGGGGGCGACCACGGCTACGGAGAGATCGCCAACGAGGGCGGCCTCGACCCCGACACCGGCCAGGGCATCGCCTCCACGCACTGGCACCAGGGCGCGGCCGCGGCTGAGGTCAGCGTCGACGGCGAGACCGGGCGGGTGACCGTCGAGCGCCTGCACGCGGCGACCTACGCTGGCCGCGTGGTGGACCGCGCCGGAGCCGAGCTGCAGAACGAGGGGTCGATGATCATGGGGCTCGGCACCGCGCTGTTCGAGTCGATCGAGCACTCCGACGGCCAGATCTCCAACGCCAACCTCTCCGACTACAGCGTGCCCGCGCTGGGCGACCTTCCGCGCGAGATGACCCACGAGCTGATCGAGCGCGATGGAGCCGAGGTGCACGGCCTGGGCGAGACGGCCCTGCCACCCGTGCCGGCGGCGATCGGGAACGCGCTCGGCTCGCTCGGCGTTCAGCTCACCGATCTGCCCATGACCGCCGAGGACGTGCTGGGGTGAGGATCGACCTCGACCTGAACGGCGCCCGGCGCAGCTCGATGCGATCCCGGCGAGATGGTCATCGACGTGCTGCGGCGCAGGGCCTCACGAGCGTGCGCGCCACCTGCGGATCGGCATCTGCGGAGCCTGCACGGTGCTGCTCGACGACGAGCCCGTCTCGGGTTGCCTGCTGCTGGCCGGCCAGGCCGCGGGGCGCTCGCTCACCACGATCGAGGGGCTGGCGCCGACCACCGGTGCCGCGGGCTTCGACGCCGAGCACGCCTTCCAGTGCGGCTGGTGCACACCGGGGATGATCCTCACGGCCAGCGCCTGCTGGAGGAGATCCCGCGCCCCAGCGACGAGCAGATCGCCGTGAGCCTCGGCGAACCTGTGCCGCTGCGGCTGTTACGTGAAGATCCGCGCCGCGGTGAAGAGGGCGGCGGCGGCGTGAAGCTCGTCACCTTTGATCCGCGTCCGGACCGCGCGTCGAGGCGCTCAAGGACGACGGCGTGGTCGACGTCGGCTTCGACGGCGACATGGTCGGCTTCGTCGAGCAGGGGCCGAGGCCGCGCCACGCCGTGGCGAGCGCCAGCTGCTCGCGCCCCTGCGCCCGCTCCCTGCGCGAGCTCCTCGGCCTTCAAGGCCACCTGAAGGGCGCCGCTCGCATCTTCGGCCGCGACCTGCGCCCGGTGACCGACGTCACCTCTACAAGGCGTGCCAGACACGTGTCATTCGGCCCCAGATGACGAGTCCCGTGGCCCTCGTCGACCAGCGTCTCGACCACGAGCTGGAGCTGGCTGCGACGATCGGCACCGCTGCCGCGACGTGGCCACGGCGACGCCACGGCGTGATCTTCGGCTGCACCATCTGGAACGACATGTGACGGCACAACATTGCGGCGCGCAGACTTCCCCATGGCATGGGCCCGGCGAAGGCCAAGGACTGGGACGGCTGAACGTGCTGGGCCTCCTCGTCACAGCGACAGCTCGACGGCGACCTGCGCA
>CAVVCU010000021.1:0-39240 GCA_963746825.1 uncultured Thermoleophilaceae bacterium | reverse complement strand
CTGGGCGAGGTCGCGCGCTCATCGGCGAAGAGCGCCAGCGCGTAGCGGCCAGCCGGGTGCTCGCGCGCCCGCCGGACCAGCTCCGCAGTCGCCGATGCGAGGACCTCGGGCTGCGGTAAGCGCCACGCCGTACACGGGCGGCACCACCACGCGCCGCCGGCCAGCGCGGCGAAGGTCAGGTCCGCCGCCCCGAAGCGCTCCCCGGCAGAGGTGCGGCCGCCCGTCCGCGAGCAGCCCGGCCACGAAGTCCAGCTCGCCTCCACACCACCGCCTCGTCCTCCACCTCCACCCCCGGCCGGATCGCCGAGCGACGCGCTCCGGAGGAAGCGCGCTGGCGAGCGGCCAGCCCGTACCGCAGCGCGCGGGCCTCCCAGCCGCGGGACGCCCTGCGTCGTTGATAGCGGAGCGTCGACCTCGCGACTGGGCGAGCATCTGCACGTACACGAGCCGCCGGCCCCGCGGCCCGAGCAGCTCGTCGAAGCGCCGGCAGACGCGCCTCCACCTCGAGCCGCGCTCGGCAGGGTCCGCGGGGAACAGGCGCCGCTCCGGCGGGGTGCGCTCGATCCGACCCCAGGTGAGGATTCCGCCCTGACTCCGCTAGCACGCCGTCGGGCGTGACCAGAACCGGCACGGTCGCCCCGCCGCCCGCGCGCCGGGCCGCGATGCGGTGGATGCCCTGAACGTGGCGCTCCTCGCGGTAGGGCAGTCCAGCGCGGTCGAGGGCCCAGCGCGCCTTCTCGCAGTAGTGGCTGATGGGAATCGTGACGAGCCGCAGCACCGGCGACAGTATGTCCGGCACCGTGCCACCCGTCGAAACCGGCGGTTCAGGGTGCTGCCGGACTCGGTTCAGGGTCCGCACCCGATGAGAAAGGGTGCCTGGGAGCGCACGATGGCGCCATGTCCGCTATCGAGATGCAAACCCAGCTTCAGGAGCTCCAGATCGAGCGCGCACTGGCCTCGATCGAGGGGCTGACCAACAACCCGGCCTACATGGCCGACCTCGACCAGGAGATCGCGCTGGCGCGCTCCGCATACGTCGGGGCCGCCGTGACCGAGATCGCGACACTGAGGGCCCAGCTGTCCGGGCCCCAGGTCGGGTGAGAGGAGAACCGATGTCTCCGCGCTTCTGGACCGTCACGATCGGCGAGCGCACGCTCACGGTGGCCGCCGGCACGCGTGAGGCGGCCGAAAAGATCGCCGTCCGCCGCGTCGCGACGGAAAGCTCTAGACGCCCTGATCGGGCCGGCCGGCCCCCGGCAAAGCCCGCTGGGGCTTGGCCACGAGCAGATAGGCCAGCCCCACAACGGCAATGGCCGCAAGGACCATCGGGGCCGCCCAGATCTGGTAGACGGGCGCACCGGGGGGTGCCAGCGACTCGCGCGGCCAGGCGATGTTGATCGCCTCGAAGGCCAGCCAGACCACTGCCAACACGTTGATCACCAGGCCCGCCCGACCGAGATGTATGCGACCCGCCGGCTTCCACGTGCCGCGCACCCGCGCGATCAGGGCGCCCAGCGCAATCAGGAGGAACGTCACGTAGATCCCCGCCGTCCCGAAGGTGATCAGGCTGCCCACCGCGGCCGAGTGAAGCCCGAGCAGCATCCCGAGGCAGGCCACGGTCGCGGTCACCACGATTCCCCCGATGGGGACCCTGCGACGGTTGACCTTGCGCAGAAAACGCGATCCGGGCAACGTGCCGTCGCGCGACACGGAGTACATCGTGCGGGCGGTGAGGGCCTGGGCGGCCATCCCGCAGGCCAGGAAGGCAACCAGCACCACGGCGGTGAACGGCTTCGAGGACCAAGATCCGAACGACGTGACGACCGCCGTGGTCACCGGATCCAGGTCCTGGCCCGCCACGATCGAGGCCGGATCTGGGTGCGCGAGCATGACGGCGACCGCGTTGAGGAACACGAGCGTGCCGACGCTGAGGAGGGCGATCCAGATGGCCCGAGGCACATGACGGCTCGCATCTCGCGTCTCCTCGGCGGCCGCAACGCAGGCGTCGAAGCCGATGAACACCCAGCCGCCGACCGCCAGCGCGGCCAGCAGGCCAGCGCCGACCGAGCCCCCTGAGAGCGCCTCGGCTCCCAGAGTCTCCGAGAGAAGCGAGAAGTCCTGCTCGCGGAACACGAGCAGGAGGGCGATGCCCACGCCCACCGTGGCGAGCGCCTCGGCCGCGATGCCCACCTTGATCGCGCGGCTCAGCAACCGGATCCCGAACGCATCCGCGGCCGCGCACACCAGCACGAGCACCATCCCGGTGACCACCAGCAGGTTCGCCGTCGCTTCGATACCGAATAGCGCCAGAGCCCACGGGGCACCGAGGTAGGCGACCGTCGTGTTAGCCACGGCGTAGGCGCAGACCGCGACCCAACCGGTGAACCAGCCGTAGGAGCCGCCCACCAGGCGCTTGGTCCACTGATAGGCGCCGCCCGCGATGGGGAACTCCGACGCCAGCTCGGAGTACACGGCCACCAGCAGGCATTGCCCGGCCAGAGCCACGGGCAGCACCCACACCCAGGCGGGGCCGGCCACCAATGTCCCCACCAGCACAACGGCGTAGAGCCCCACCACCGGGGAGACGGCAGCGAAGCCGAGCGCGACGTTGTCGAAGATGTGCAGCCGGCGCTCGAGCTCCTGGGGATAGCCGAGCTCGCGCAGCCGCTGCGTGTCGGAGTCGAGCGCCGTCGCCGTCGGCGGCGGCGCGACCTCCGTCAAGGCCCGTCCACTGTTCCCTCGCGCTCGCGCCGATCGCGCTCGACGATGCGGGCCACCTCCACGCGCGAGGATGCATTCAGCTTGATGAACAGGTTGCGGATGTGCGTCTCGATCGTCTTCTTGCTGAGGAAGAGCTTCTCGGCGATCTGGGGGTTGGTCAGGCGATCGGTGATCAGCTCGGCGACCTCGAGCTCGCGATTGGTGAGGGAGCCCATCCCCGAGTCCTCCGCTGTGGCCTTCCCGCGCACCTCGGCGCGGGCGCCCAGCTTGCGCAGCTCGCGGCGCATGGTGTCGCGAAGCCGAACCGACCCGCATTCGGCGCTCACGCGCTCGGCCTCGCGCAGCGCGACAAGCGCTTCGTCGCGCTTACCCGCTGTCGCCAGCGCTCGGCCGGCCAGGCCGCGCGAGAAGGCAGCCTGGAGATGCGCTCCCACCGAGTCGGCCGACTCAGCCGACTCGGCGGCGATCCGGGCGGCCTCGAGCGGCTCGCCGCCGGCCAGCAGCACCTCCGCCCGTGCGCGGCCGGCCACCGCGGCGGGCACCTTGAGGCCGAGGTTCGCCGCGTTCTGCTCGGCGCGCCCCGCGTACTCGTCCGCCTTCTCGGGGTTGCCGACGGCCAGCTCGACGAGCGCCAGTGTCTCCCAGTCGAAGCAGCGCTCGACGGGGATCTTGTGCTCGAGCTCGTCTGATCCCAGCGCGCGCATCTCCTCGCGAGCGCGTTCGACATCGCCCGCCTCGAAGCGCGCGCAGGCCAGCATCCAGCCGGGGCCGCCGCCCGCCGAGGGCATCGTCCCGCCGGCGAGGCGCTGTCCCACACGAGCACTCTCCTCGCCCGCGGCGATCGCGGCTTCGAGGTCCCCGGCGTAGTAGTGCGCCCAGCCGAGCTCGAACAACGACCAGAACAGCCACAGTGAGTTGGAGGAGAGCCGGGTGGCCTCGACCGCGGCCTCACCCATCTCGATGGCCTCGGCCATGCGCCCCTGCATCTCGAACGGGAATCCCTTCACCAGCATCATCGGCACGACCATCCGTCCGCGGCCGGTCGCCCGCCCGATGGCTATCCCGCGGTCCACGTGGGCGATCGCCTGGTCGTAGAACTCGAGGTAGTTCTCGGCCCACCCGAGGTGGCACAGCGCCTCCTGGCGCGGCGCCAGCTCCGCATCGGAGAGGCGGTCGATGTAGCTGACCGCCTCGGCGTGATGCTTCCGCGCGTCCCCTATCTTCCCGGCCGCCGCTTCGCCCATGCAGAGCGCCGAGGCGGCCGCGGCGATCAGCGCCTCGTCGCCCACGGCGCGCGCGGTCTCCAGCGCTCCCCGCCCCATGTCGAGCGTCTGATCGGAGTCGAACTCGTAGAAGCCGTCGACCGAGAGCTCGATCTGAAGGGCTGCGGCCACGGCGGAGGAGCGGTCGGGCACCTCCTCCCACGCGCGGACGAGGCGACGGTGCGCCTCCTCGTGGCGTCCCACCCAGTGCTCGACCGCTGCGCACAGCGTCGTGAGCTCGACCCGCTCGGCCACGGCGTCGGGCGGAAGGAGGTCCATCGCCTCCAGGAGGGTGGCGCTGGAGAGGTCGAACTCGCCCAGCGAGCGCTGCGCGGAGGCCAGGTCCATGCGCACCGACACCTGGCGTTCGGTGTCCGCGCTGGGCAGAAGGTGCAGGGCGGCGGCAAACCAGCGCGCCGCGGCGCTCGGGGCGCGCGAGGACGATGTTTGTCCAGCCTCGAGCAGCACCCGGATGGCCTCTTCGTCACCCTGCCTCGCCGACTGCTCGACGTGGTGGGCCCGCTCGGCCGAATCGGCTCCCCGAGCGGCCAAGGCCTCGGCCGCTCGGGCATGTCCGGCCAGGCGCCGGCCTCCGCGCACCGAGTCGTAGACCGCGCGGCGCACGAGCGGGTGACGGAAGCTGAATCGCCGCGGCAGGTGGGTCGGCCGGACGAGGTCGTGGTCGAGCAGATCGTCGAGCGCACTCAGCGACGCGGCCTCGGGTAGCCCCCCAATCTCGGCGGCCAGATCCAGCTCGAAGGGATCCCCCGCCACGGCCGCGGCGTCCAGCAGCGTGCGGGAGGAATCGGAGAGGGACCCGAGCTCGCCCGCGATCGCGCCCGCCACGGCCGCGGGCACTCCGGCGACGTCGGTGTCCGGGCCGAGCGCAGCCGCCAGCACATCGTTGTCGCCGGCGCGGCCAAGCTGCTCGAGGTAGAACGGATTGCCTCCCCCGTGGCGATAGATCGCGGCCACGGACTTGGCCTCCATCCCGTCCAGCAGGAGTGTCGCCTCGGCTTCCGTCAAGTGTCCAGGCTCGAGCCGGTGGACCCGCGGGTCGGTCAGCGCCGTGCCCAGGCGCTGGGCAGCCCGCCCGGGGCGAAAGCCGAGAGCGAGCAGTACCGGCGCCTTGGGCTCGCGACGTGTGAGTGCAGCGATCAGCTCGAGCGAGGCGCCGTCGCTCCAGTGCAGATCGTCGAGAATGAGCACCAGCGGCTGATCGTCTGCGATCAGACAAAGCAGGCGGCTGACCGCACGGTGCGCCCGGTAGCGCTCGTCCGCGATGGCCCCGCTCCGGCCATTGGACCGTGCCAGCGAGGGCAGCACCTGCTCGAGCTCGGCCGCCAGCTCCTCATCCCACGCCACGTGGCCGGCAAAGTCCTGCGACACGACGTAGGCGTCGAGAGCGTCGACCCAGACGCTGAAGGGCATCTCGCTCTCGAACTCGGCGGCCGCGCCCGAGAGCACCACGTGTCCACGCTCCTCGGCACGCGACCGCAGCTCATCCAGGAGGCGCGTCTTGCCGATACCGGGCTCGCCTTCGATCGCGACGTAGGCAGGCCGGCCCTCGGTCAGCGCGTCCAGAGCCGCCTCGAGATGCTCGAGCTCGTCTTCGCGCCCCACCATTTGAGCGGCGGCTGTGCCGGGCTGCGAGTCCACCGGTGGGCGCGAGCATACGCCCCCAGGAGCGCCATTTCAGGGTTCCGGTCAAGGGTGCTCACCCGATGTGCCGGGCGCGTTCTGAGGCCAGGGTCTCTCTCTCAACCACAAGAGGAGAGACGAATGACCGAGACCAACACCCAGAACCCCAGGCAGCGCTCCACGGGGGCGCGTGTCCTTCTGCTCGTATCCGGCGCGGTGGCCGGCCTAGTCGCGGTAGGCCTGATCGCCCTCGGCGGCTTCGCCCTGTGGGGCGAGAGCCAGAAGGACGAGGAGGGGTATCTCAGCACCGACAGTCACCGCTTCGCGGCAAGCACTCACGCGCTCGCCACGGACAACCTGGAGATGGACCTCGACGGCGTCGAGGGCCTGGTCAGCTCACCGGATCTCGGTCAGGTCCGCCTTCGGGTCACATCGCAGCCCGGCGAGCCGGTGTTCGTGGGCGTCGCACGCACCCAGGAGCTGTCCGCGTACCTCGCCGGGGTCGCCCACACCAAGGTCACCGATCTCGACTACGAACCGTTCGAAGCCGAGTACAGCCCCCAGGGCGGCGAGCGCAAGCCTGCCCCGCCTGCCGGGGAGCGGATCTGGGCTGCGTCCACGGAGGGCGGCGGTTCCCAGACGCTGAACTGGAAGGTCAAGGAAGGAGACTGGTCGGTGGTGGTGATGAACGCCGACGGATCACGCGGCGTGCAGGCCGACGTCAGCGCGGGGGCCAAGGTCCCGTACCTGACCTCGATCGGCTGGGGCGTGCTCGGCGGGGGAACGGCCCTGCTCCTGGCAGCGCTCGTCCTCGTCGTGTTCGGTGTCCGGTCGCCGCGCGAGCGGCAAACCCACGTCGCAACCGGCCTGGCTGCTTCACCGTCCTGATCCGAGGCAGCGGTCAACGACACGGAAGGCCCGTCCGAGTGACGGGCCTTCCGTGTTCTGGGGCCGCCGTGATCCCGGTTTCAGGGTCCGGTTCAGGGCTCTCCCCCGATGTTCCGCCGGCCCTCCAGAGCAAGGATCAAAGGATGACCTTCCCCCCACCTTCGATCAAGTCCGTTTTCTACGTGGCGGCCGGCCTGATCGCCCTTCACGTGGCCGACGACTCCTTCCTTCAGCCCCAGCCCGGCACCTCGGCCGGCGACCACCTCGTGAGCGGCCTGGTGCCGCTGGCCGTCCTGGGCCTGGCGGCGGCTGCGTACGCCCGTGTACCCGGCGGGGCGCGCGGCGCGATCGCGCTGCTGGTCGGGGTCTTCGGGATCGCCACCGGGATCGAGGCGGTCTACTACACGACGAAGGTCGGCCCCTCGGGCGACGACTTCACCGGGCTGGTGGCCCTGGGCGCCGGCGTGGTCTCGCTTGGGCTCGGCCTGGTCACGCTGTGGACGACCCGCCGGCGCGAGGGCAGCGTGGCGCGCCGCATCCTGCGCCGCACGGCGATCGCCGCCGCGAGCCTGCTCGGCGCACTCTTCGTCGTCTTCCCGCTGGGCTACGCCTACGTGGGCACGCACGTGGCCCGGCCGCCGGTGGCCTCCATCGACCTGGGTGGCGCCGTCACCGAGGACGTCCAACTTCACACGAGCGACGGCCTGACCCTGGAGGGAACCTACGTGCCCTCCAAGAACGGCGCCGCGGTGATCGTGGCGTTCGGTCGCAAGGGAAGCCAGGCCCCCGCTCGCATGCTTGCCCGCCACGGCTACGGCGTGCTGATCTTCGACCGGCGCGGCGAGGGCGAGAGCGACGGCGACCCCAACCCTTACGCCTGGGACGAGGGCGAGCTCGACCTGATCGCCGCGGTCGACTTCCTCAAGCACCGGCCAGACGTCGAATCCGGCCGCATCGGCGGGGTCGGCCTGTCGGTCGGTGGGGAGACCTTTCTGCAGGCCGCGGCGCACAGCAACGACCTCAAGGCCGTCGTCTCGGAGGGCGCCAGCGCCCGCTCGGGCGGCGAGCTGCGGAGCGTGCCGGGCAGCCAGTGGGGCCCCGTCGTCATCAACTCCATGGTCAGCGCGGGAACGGCCGTCTTCGCGGACGCCGCGCCGCCGGAGCACCTGATCGACCAGGTGGACCGGATCGCGCCAGCGGCGATGTTCGCTCATCTACTCGCCCGATGTCGATGGGGGCGAGGAGCGCCGCTTCAACACCGCCTACTACCGCGCCGCTCGCGAGCCCAAGGCCATCTGGGGCGTCCCCGGCGCCGGTCACGTGGGGGCCCTCGAAGCACGGCCCCGTGAGTACGAGCAGCGCGTTGTCGGCTTCTTCGACCAGCACCTCCGAAAGGAACAACCGTGAAAACCGCCACTCGCCTCTTCCTCGCCGCCGTCGGGCTGGTCGCCCTGCATGTGATCGACGACCGCTTCCTGCAGCCCCAGCCGGGGACGACCGCGGGAGATCACGTGTTCAGCGGCCTGATCCCGCTGGCCATCCTCGCCCTGGCGGCGTGGGCGTACCCACGCGTTCGTGCGGGTTCGCGCGCCGCCATCGCGCTCGTCCTGGTGGTGCCGGCCGTGCTCAGCGGCTCCGAAGCCATCTACTACGCCGGCCAGACGGGACTGGCCGGCGACGACTACACCGGGTTGCTCGCGCTGGCCGCCGCGTCCATCCTGCTGGCTCTGGGCCTGTGGACGCTCTGGACCTCGCGGCGCCTGGGCGACAACCTGGTGCGCCGCTACGGGCGCCGCCTTCTCAAGACCGCGGGCGTGCTCGTGGTCGCATTCGTCGCGGTGCTTCCGCTGTCGGTGGCCTACATCGGGTCGCACGTGTCGAGGGCCGAAGTGCCCGCGGCCAAGCTGGGTGCCGCCTACGAGGACGTGAAGCTGCACACGAGCGACGGGCTCGAGCTGGACGGCTGGTACGTGCCGTCGCAGAACGGAGCCGCCGTGCTGGTGTTCCCGGGCCGAACCGGCGCACAGAAGCAGGCGCGCATGCTCGTTCGCCACGGCTACGGCGTGCTGCTCTACGACCGCCGCGGCGAGGGCCAAAGCGAGGGCGATCCCAACGGCTTCGGCTGGGACTTCGACAAGGACATCCACGCCGGTCTCGACTTCCTCGCGGCGCGGGCCGACGTGGAGCCCGGGCGAATCGGCGCGCTGGGCCTGTCGGTGGGCGGAGAGATGGTGCTCCAGACCGCGGCCGAGACCGAGCAGCTGGCGGCGATCGTGGCCGAGGGCGCCGGCTCGCGCAGCATGGTCGAGGAGATCGACGACGTGTCCGGCATCGACAAGGCGGCAACCGCGGTGACCTACGGCGTCCGCGACCTGACCAACTCCGTGCTCCAGGACCGGCTGCCGCCGAAGAACCTCGAGAGCTTCATGCCGAAGATCGCGCCGCGGCCGGTGTTCCTGATCCACGCCGGCGAGGACGACGCCGGCCACCGCAACCCCGACCTATACCGGGCGGCCAGGCAGCCCAAGCAGATCTGGGAGGCCAAGGGCGCCCACACCGATGGGATCGACAAGCAACCCAAGGAATACGAGCGACGCGTGGTCGGGTTCTTCGACCGCTCGCTGCCCGGCTAGCCGAGCACCTCGATCGGGCAGGTGGGTCCGTGCGCGGCGGCGAGCCTGCCGTCCGTGGTGACGAGGGTCGCCTCGAGCGCCTCGGCGAGGGCCACGTACATCGCGTCCCAGCCGCGTACGTTGTCTCGCAGCTGCCACGCTCGGGCGAGCAGCAGCCGGTGGCCGAAGCGCTCGCCGGGCCAGGCCTCGAGGTCGTCGACCGCCTGAGTGGCCTCAGTGCGATCGAGGCGGCCGCGCAGGTGCTCGCGCCGTACGACGCCGAAGACCTCGACATCCACGATGTGCGGGGCCGCGTGATCGCTGTCCGCCGTCAGCCGCGCGCCGATCGCCTCGGCGCCATGCCCACCCATCAACACCTCACAGAGACAAGAGGCATCAACCACCAGCATCGGGCCACGAGCCACGTTGGTCGTCGAGCGCGTCCAGAATCTCAGCTCGCCCCACCGGCGCGGAACGCCGCCGAGTGCGCTTCAGCCATTCCTCCACGCTCGGACGTGCGGCAATGCGCGTGGCCTCGACGCGCAGCAGCTCGGGGACGCTCACGCCGGCCTCTGCCGCCCGCCGGGCCAGCCCCGCGTACACATCGTCATCGAGGTCGCGTATCTGCACTGTCTTGGGCATCGTCGGAGTCTAACATGCAGAGTCGCATCACAACATGCGTAGTCGCATCACACGGTGCGTGGACGCTCAGTCGCGCTCACGCTCCATCACCCGCGCTACCTCCACGCGCGAGCTCACGTCGAGCTTGCGGAAGATGTTGCGCATGTGCGTCTCGATGGTCTTGACGCTCAGGAACAGCTCGCTCGCGATCTCGGGGTTGGTGCGGCGGTCGGTCACGAGCGCGGCGATCTCGGCCTCGCGCGCGGTCAGCGTCTCGAGCAGCGCGCCGTCCGCCTTCCCCGGGCCTGAGCGCCGGTGGACACGGCGCCCGAGCTTGCGCAACTCCTGCTCGGCCGCCTGGCGGTGGCGCACCGCGCCGTAGCCCTCGAGCTCGCCCGCGGCACGCTCGAGTACGGCGATCGCCTCGTCCTGGCGTCCGGCGGCGCCGAGAGCGCGGCCGGCGAGGGTGCGCGTGATTGACGCCTCCACGCGGGAGTCGATGGCATCGCAGTGCGCCGCGGCGACCAGGGCCTTTTCGGCACCGCTCTCGGCGTCGCCCGCGTCGAGCGCGACGGCGGCGGCGGCCCGAGCCGCCATGGCGCCGGAGAAGGTGGTGCCGGTTCGCTCGGCCACCTCGGCGGCGCCCTCCGCCGCACGGCGGGCCCCCTCGCTGTCGCCAAGCGCCAAGCGGCTGCGCGTGATCGCCTCGAAGTAGTTGGCCCGCCAGCCACCGGGTAAGAGCGGCAGGTCCTCGCCGCCGGCGCTCTCGGTCACGACCGCAATCGCCCGCTCGTGCTCGCCGAGCGCGTTCAGTACGAAGCACTGGTTGGCCCCCGCGTAGGTGGACACGAGGCTGTGGTCCAGATCGCGGGTGATGTCGACGCTCTCCTGGGCCACCTTGGCCGCGGTCTCGAGGTCACCCACATACATCGCGGCGTTGGCGTGATTGAGAAGATTCCAGGCCAGCGCCTGGACGTTTCCGGAAAGGCGCGCCGCCTCGGAGGCCTCGTCGAGGACCCGCACCGCCTCCTCGAGGCTTCCCTGCATCTGCAGGACCGTGCCGAGCACGGGGATGAGGAAGGGCGAGATCTCGGTTTGCCCGGTGGCCTGCGCCACCGCCAGCCCGCGCTCGGCGTGGCGGCCGGCGTCGAAGAAGCGGTCCAGGTAGAGCTCGGCGGCGGAGAGGTTGGCCAGGGAGTCGAGCCGCAGGGCCAGCTCCTTGTCGGACATCGCGTCGACCAGCGCCGCGGCGTCGTCACAGCGCTTCTTGGCGTCGGGCTGGCCGCCCGTGAACGCGAGCGCGCCGGCCAGGGCGGCCGTGCTCGCGGCGATCAGGGGGGTGTCCCCGAGGGCCTCGGCGGCGCGGAGGGCGCGCTCGGCCGCGGTGCCCATGCCCGGATAGTCCTGTCGGTAGAAGTGGCCCGTGGCCAGATGCAGCAGCAGCTCGACGGTCTGGACGGATGCGGCGTCGGGCAACCGCGCCAGCGCCGTGTTGAGCCGGTCGTGCGCCTCCCGGTGATGGCCGAGCAGCTGCTCGACCCCCGCGCACGCGCCGATGAGGGAGATGCGCAGCGCCTCCGAGTCGCCGGGCGTGAGCTCGATGCTCTCCAGCAGCGCCGCGCGGGCCTCCTCGAAGCGGCCTGTGGCCGCCTTGGCCCCGGCCAGCGCCATCAACAGCTGCACCCTTTCGCCGGCGGGCGCGGAAGCGGGCAGCAGGCCGAGCGCTATCTCGAACCACTGCGCCGCGCTCGCCGGTGCCCGCTGGGCCGCGCCCTCGCCGGCTTCGCGCAGCACCGCCACCGCCTCGAGGTCTCCGTGGGATGCCGATTGAGCCACGTGGTGAGCGCGCGCCGACGCCGGCGCGCCTCGCTCGGCCAGGGCCCGGGCAGCACGTCCGTGCGCGGCGAGTCGCGCTCCTGCCGCGGTTGACTCGTACACGGCGCTGCGCACGAGCGGGTGACGAAAGCCAAAGCGCCGCGGCACCTCGCCGGCGCGCACCAGATCGCGTGCGGCCAGCTCGTCGATCGCGTCGAGGGCGTCCCCGTCGTCAACCCCCGAGGTGGCCACGGCCAGGTCGAGCTCGAACGGGTCGCCCGCAACGGCCCCAGCTTCGGCGAAGCGGCGAGCACCAGCGCTGAGCCCGTCGAGCTCGGCCACGATCGCCGCCACGACTGCCGGCGGGACCTCGCCGCCGCGGCGAGTGCCGTGGTCTCCCGGGCCCCCGCGAGCGAGCTGCAGGAGGTAGAACGGGTTGCCCCCGCTCGCCCGGTAGAGCTGCTCGAGCTCAGCCGCGCCGGTGGCGTCCACGAGCTCACCGGCCGCGGACGGAGCCAATGGACCGAGCTCGATGCGGTGCACCGCATCGCCGTTGACGCCGGCCGCCGCGATCGCGGTCTCCAGCCCGCGGTCGGCCTGGCCCGTGCGAAACGACCCTGCCACCAGCACCGGCGCCTGAGGCGGACGGCGCAGGAGGTGGGACACGAGCTCGACGGAGGCGCCGTCAGCCCAATGCAGGTCCTCGAGCACGAGCACCAGGGGCTGGGGCCCGGCCAGCCGCTCGATCAGATCGCGCACCGCATGGTGAGCTCGAAAGCGCTCTGCCGCGGTGGTGGGGCCCGGAGAGGCCGCCTCGAGTGAGCGCAGAGCGGGGAACACGCCGGCGATCTCCGACACGTCCTCTGACGCCAGGCGGCTGAAGGCGCGCGGCTCGAGCGATCCGAGGTACTCGTCGAGCGCATCCACGATCAGGCCGAAGGGCAACTCCTGCTCGAACTCCGCCGCGCTGCCCCGCAGGGCCAGGCACCCGCGCTGCTCTGCCCGGGCGGCCAGCTCATCGAGCAGTGAGGTCTTCCCGATGCCGGGCTCGCCCACCACGAAGGCCACCCGCGGCGTGCCCGCGATCACCTCCTCGAGCAACTGCCCGGCCACCTGCTGCTCGTTGTCTCGGCCCACCAGGGCCGTAGGGGACGCCGTCATGGGAGCTGGCGGGCCAGCCTATCCCAGACGGGTGCTCAAGATCAGGGTGCTGCCCCGATGTTCGGCGTGCGGCGCTGGACGACACTGAAAGCATGCCCAGGTTCATGCTCAGCCACCGCCACGACCCGCAGGAGTGCGGGGTCGTGTTCGCCTCCTTCAAGGCTTTCGCGAGCCCCCTGCGCGGATCTCCGGTACGAGCATCGTGCGACTTCGGCACCCACCACATCTGGTGGGAGGTCGAGGCTCCCAGCGAGGACGCTGCCCTGGCTCAGCTGCCCCGCTACGTCGCCGAGCGCACCGCCGCCCTGCGCGTCCGCGAGCGCCGCACGCCCTGACCCTGACCCCCACCCGGTTCAGGGTGCGGGTTCAGGGGGCGCACCCGATGTTCGGGGTGCCGATGAAGAGCAGGCTGCCTGCATGCAATCGAACCCCAAGCGAAGGAGTCCCATGCAGAAGCCAGACAACTTCACCGCGCGGGTTGGGCGCTGGAGCGCTCAGCACCGCAAGAAGGCCATCTTCGGGTGGCTCGCCTTTGTCATCGTGTCTCTCGTCGTGGGGATGAACTTGGTCCCCCAGAAGGAGATCAAGGCGAATTCCGGGATGCCCGGCGAATCCGGCCAGGCCTCCAAGGCGCTCGACGGCGCCTTCCGCGACGTCTCGACGGAGCAGGTGCTGATCCAGAGCAAGGAGCTCAAGGCCGGCGCGCCGCAGTTCAAGGCCGCCGTTGCTGATGTAACGGAGCGCCTTGGCAACACGAAGGGCGTGGACACCGTTGTGGGTCCCTACGACGGCAACACCGGCCAGATCTCGGCCGACGGGCATTCAGCGCTCGTCACCTTCGAGCTGCCCGGTGATTCGGATGTGTCCGAGAAGTCAGTTGTGAGCTCCCTCGCCGCGGTTGCCGCGGCCCAGAAGGCCCACCCGGAGCTTCGCGTAGAGGAGATGGGCGACGAGAGCCTGACCAAGGCCGTCGCCGAGAAGTCAGGCGAGGAGATGAGCAAGTCGATGCTCCTCTCACTGCCCATTACGTTGATCATTCTGGTGTTCGCCTTCGGGGCGCTGGTTGCGGCCGGGATCCCGATTCTGCTGGCGTTGACCAGCGTGGCGGCGACGCTGGGCCTGCTCGGCCCGGTCAGCCAGCTGGCGCCGGTCGACGGTTCGGTCATGCATGTTGTCCTGCTGGTCGGCATGGCCGTCGGAATCGACTACAGCCTCTTCTATCTGAAGAGGGCGCGCGAGGAGCGCGCTGCCGGACGCGAGAACAACGCCGCCATCGAGGCCGCTGCCGCGACCTCGGGACGCGCCGTCCTGATCTCCGGCTTCACCGTGATGGTCGCGATGGCCGGCATGTACCTGGGCGGAATCTCCAATTTCGCCTCCTTTGCCACCGGCACGATCATGGTCGTCGCAGTTGCGGTGATCGGGTCGCTGACGGTGCTGCCCGCCGTCCTGTCCAAGCTCGGCGACCGTGTCGAGAAGGGCCGCGTGCCGTTCGTGGGACGCATCAAGAACAAGGTCGGCGAGGCCGGCATCTGGTCGCGCATCCTCGACCGGGTGCTGCGGCGCCCGCTGCTCTCGGCCGTTCTGGCCGCGGGCGTGCTGGTGGCCCTGGCGCTGCCGGCGATCGGGATGCAGACCTCCCTCGGCGGTACCGAGGAGACCTCGCGTGACCTGAAGGTCATGCGCACCTACGACCGCATCCAGGCCGCTTTCCCCAGCGAGGGCAGCATGGAGATGGTCGTGATCAAGGCCAAGGACGTGACCGCCCCCGCAGTGGTGTCGGCCATCGACTCACTCGAGACGCAGGCCCAGAAGCGCTCGGGTCTGTTCGAGGGCGAGGCCACGCTGGAGATCAGCAAGGATCAGACGGTCGCCACCGTGGCGCTCCCGACCACCGGGACCGGCACAGACGACAAGTCCAACCAGGCCGCCGACGCTCTGCGCGGCGAGCTCGTTCCCGCCACCGTCGGCCAGCTCGACGGTGTGGAGGCCTACACCACCGGTGAGGCCGCCGCTACCGGCGACTTCAACGACGCCATGATCGGCAACCTCCCCTACGTGTTCGCGTTCGTGCTCAGTGCGGCGTTCCTGCTGCTGCTGGTCACCTTCCGGTCACTGGTGATCCCGATCAAGGCGATCGTGCTCAACCTGCTGTCCGTGGGCTCGGCCTACGGGCTGCTGGTGCTGGTGTTCCAGGGCAAGTGGGCCGAGGGCCTGTTGGGCTTCGAGTCCAACGGGGCCATCGCGGCCTGGCTGCCGCTGTTCCTGTTCGTGATCCTGTTCGGGCTGTCGATGGACTACCACGTGTTCATCCTCACCCGGGTCCGCGAGGCGTTCGATCGCGGCATGAAGACCGAAGACGCGGTCGCCCACGGGATCAAGAGCACCGCCGGCGTGGTCACCAGCGCAGCGATCGTGATGGTCGCCGTGTTCGGGATGTTCGCGCTCAGCTCCGAGCTGCAGATGAAGCAGATGGGCATCGGCCTCGCGGCCGCCGTCCTGATCGACGCCACGATCATCCGCGGCATCCTGCTGCCCGCCACGATGAAGCTCCTGGGCGACTGGAACTGGTGGCTGCCCAGCAAGCTCGGCTGGCTGCCCCAGGTGTCCCACGAAGGCGAGGTGGAGCCCGCCCGCGCGTAGGCCCGGACGACATAACGGTTCCTCTCCGGCGCCCGCCCATTTGGCGGGCGCCGGTCGTTTCAGGCACCGGTTAACCGCACCCCGGAACACGTGGCCACCCCCATGTTCGGGCGCGCGCGGAGACGGGAGGCTCAGGGTGCCGGTTCAGGGGCCCGCACCGATGTTCGGTGGGGGTTCCACCGAAAGACTTGCTCCTATGCCGCTCAATCCCCCGCCTGCTCACCAAGGGCCGTCACTCGACAGCGTCCTTCCGGCCCTCGACCTGCGGGCGCTCGGGCGGCGGGCGGCACTCCCGGCCGCGCTTACGGCCCTGGCGGCCGCGGTTCTGATTCTGGCCGGGGGTCCGCTGCAGGCCTTCGCCGATGCGCTGAATCGAGTGCTCGACGCCGATCCCCGCTGGGTCGTGGCCGGTGCCGCCTTCGAGCTGCTGTCCTTCGTGGGTTACGTGGCGCTGTTGTGGCTCGTCGGCGGCCGCGCGACTTCGCGGCTCGGCCTGCGCGCCAGCGCCGAGGTGACGCTGGGCGGCGCGGCGGCCACCCGCCTGCTGCCCACCGGCGGCGTTGGCGGCGCCGCGCTGACGCTGTGGGCCTTCCGGCGCGCCGGACTGGACGCGCGCATCGCCGCGCACACGCTGCTCGTCTTCCTCGTGGTGCTCTATTCCATCTTCCTCGGATCCATCGCGGTGGCTGGTGGTCTGCTCGCCCTCGGTCTCGTTCCCGGTGACGGTCCGCTCGCCCTGACTGCGCTGCCGGCGGCCGGGGCCGCTCTGGCCCTCGCTTCTGGCCTTGCCCTCGCCGCTCGCCGGCCCACCAGCGTGCCCCCGGCTACCGTGGCCGCCAACGAGCCGACGCGCCTGCGCCGCGCCCGCTCAGCCCTTCTGGACGCCCCCGCCACTCTGGGCACCGCCGTGAGAGACGCGATCGCGCTTGTGCGCTCCGGCGACGTTCGTCTGCTGGGGGCCGTGGCCTGGTGGGCCTTTGACGCCGCCGTGCTGTGGGCGATGCTCCAGGCGCTGGGCGCGCCGCCGTCGCTCGCGGTGATCGCGTTCGCCTATTTCGTGGGTCAGGTGGCCAACACGATTCCCATCCCGGGAGCCGCGAGCGGCGGCATGGTCGCAGTGCTGCTGGCCTTCGGGGTGCAAGCAGATCTGGCTCTCGCGTCCGTGCTGGCCTACCGCTCTGTCGCGATCTGGCTGCCGGCGCCGCTCGGCCTGCTGGCACTCGGTGGACTGCGCCGAACCTTCTCCAGGTGGGCCGGTCAGGACGCGCTGAAAGCTGAGCCGCCCCGCCCTCGTCGCCGGGAGCCCGTTTCTTCTCCCGTTCGGCGAGGTGGCGAGCGGTTCGCGCAGGCCCCGGCATGAGGCTGACCTCCGTGTCACTGGCAGCGTTGGTTCGCGCCCTTTCAGGGTGCTGGTTCAGGGGCCCCACCCGATGATCTGAGGGCGGTTTGGCGGAAGGATCGAAGCATGCCGTTCTTCCTCCTCCACCACCGCCACAAGCCTCACGAGTGCCCGGTTGCGTTCGCCGCCTGGAAGGGCTTCGACAGCCCGCTGCGCTACCGCCGCGCGCCCTCGAGCTGCCTGGCCGGCGGACATGACCTCTGGTGGCAGGTGGAAGCCACGGACCGCTCGCAGGCGCTCGCGCTCCTGCCGCGCTTCGTGGCCGCCCGGACCAACCCGATCCAGATCAGAGAGGTGCAGATCCCATGACCTACGCAACTTCCGATTTCGAGCTCAACGTCCCGCTCGTCTACATGGAGACCACGATCCCGGCGGGCATGACCATCGCCGAGTACCGCGTATCGCGTCCGGCCAAGCCGAGCCTGCGAGACCGTGTGCGTTCTCAACTGCGCTCCTCCCAGAAGCAGAACCGATGAACGCGCTGAGGCTGTCCCGGGGCGCCGCCGCCTTCCTGATCGCCGCGCCCCTCGCCTGGGCCGCCCTGCTGCTCTTCCATCCGCTGGGTAGCGGCCAGGTCTACGACCTGCTTCGCGACCAGGTGACGCGCTGGCAGATCGTCCACATCGGCACCTTGTTCTTCATCGGCCTGATGGGGGTTGCCGTGTTCCTGCTCGTGCGCAACGTCCAGAGCACGGCGGCCCGGGTGGCCCGGATCGCAGCGGGCACCTTCGTGGTGTTCTACGGAGCCTGGGAGGCGGTTGCCGGCCTCGCTGTCGGCGCCCTCGCCCAGCACACCAACGGGCTTCCCGCCGATGAGCGCGCCGTTGGATCGGACGCCATCCAGAGTCTGTACGAGAGCCCGATCGTGGGCGACTTCGGCCTGCTGAACGTCCTGGGCTCGCTGGGCTGGATCGTCGCCGTGTTGGCGGCCGCCGTGGCCGTGCGCCAAGCCGGGGCTCGGCGTGGTGCCGTGGCGCTCCTGGGTATATCCGCCCTGGCGGTGCAGCACCCGCCGCCCGCGGGGCCCATCGCGCTCGCCTGCTTCGCCGGGGCGGTCCTTCTGATCTACAGCGGCAGTCCGGTTGCGGCAGAATCGACACCGTGAGCGTGCGCATAGCCTCGGGCCGCTGCCTGTGCGGCGCGGTCCGCTTCGAGATCCACGGGCCGCTGCGTGACGTGGTCCTTTGTCACTGCGGCGAGTGCCGGCGCTGGGGCGGCCACGTGAGCGCCATGACCGCCGCCCGCAGCGAGCACCTGCGATTCGCCGCGGACAGCGGCCTGCGCTGGATCGAAAGCCCCGAGAGCGTCACCCACGCCCGCCGCGGCTTCTGCGGCGAGTGCGGTTCGAGCCTGTTCTGGGACGCGCCCGACCGCGAGACGATCAGCATCGCGGCAGGAGCGCTCGACGCGCCCACCGGCCTGCGCACGATGGAGCAGATCTTCACCGAAGATGCCGGCGACTACTACGAGCTCGACACGCTCTAGCCTGCCGCGCATGGCTTCCTATCTGCACACCTGCTACCGCATCGGCGACATCGACCGCTCCATCTCCTTCTACGAGAAGCTGGGCTTCGAGGAGCGCCGGCGGATGCCCATCGGCGACGAGGCGACCAACGTGTTCATGGGCCTCCCCGACGAGGACCCGGTACTCGAGCTCACCTACAACCACGGCGTCGATTCCTACGACCTGGGCACGGGCTACAACCACATCGCGCTGGCTGTGGACGATCTCAAGGGGACCCTGGAGGCGCTGGCCGGCGACGGGATCGAGCCTGAGAAGCCCCCATACCGCCCGGGTGGGCGCACCGAGGGGCCGTTCATCGCCTTCGTGCGCGACCCCGATGGCTACCGGGTCGAGCTGATCGGCTCAGGCTGAGCCGACGCTAACCTCGAATCCATGACCCAGCGCACCGAGATCTTCGACCTCGGGCGGCTCGGCCTCTCCTCCGGAGAGGGCCGGCGGCTGGAGCTCTCGGTGCCCATCGACGGTTTCGCGTTCGGTGGCCAGGACTACACCGTCGCCGGCGGATCGGTGGAGGCCGTGCTCGACCTCTCTCACACCACGAGCGGCTACTCGATGCGGCTGCGCTTCGAAGCGGCTCTCGTCGGCCCGTGCATGCGCTGTCTGGATGAGGCCGGGCACGGGGTGGAGGTCGACGCTCGCGAGGTCGATCAACCCGGCGGCGGCGAGGACCTGCACTCTCCGTACCTCGAGGAGGGCCACCTCGACGTGGGGGCCTGGGCCCGCGACGCCCTGGCGCTTGCCCTTCCCACCCAGATCGTGTGCCGCGAGGAGTGCCTGGGTCTGTGCGCGATCTGCGGTGAGAACCTCAACGAGGCCGGGCCCGGGCACGCCCACGAGCCCGAGCCCGATCCGCGCTGGGCGGCGCTGCGCGAGCTGAAGCTGGAGTAGGCCCCGAGCGTCGCGCGCCGGACGCTATCCTTGCCCGGCCGATGGCCGTTCCCAAGCAGAGACAGTCCCACTCCCGCACCAACAAGCGCCGCTCCCAGCACAAGATGGAAGCCGCGGCGCTCAGTCGCTGCCCGCGCTGCCACGCGCCGCGCCGGCCGCACCGTGTCTGCCAGAACTGCGGCACCTACGCCGGCCGCGAGGTAGTCGTGCGCCGGCCGGACTCCGATCCCGACGACGAGTAACCCCTTGGTCTCCGTCGACGCGAACGGCGCCGACGGGGGGCCGGGCGCGGTGGCCGAGGGCGTTCGGCGCTCGGGCCTTCCGGTAATTCTGTTCGGACCGGCCGGCGAGCTCGGCGAGGCGGGCCCGCACGCCGAGATCGTCGACGCGCCCGAGACCATTCGCGGCGGGGAGGAGCCCGCCGCCGCGGTGCGCGCCCGCCGCGAGGCCTCGATCGTCCAGGCCGCGCACGCCGTGGGCGACGGCCGCGCGGAGGCGCTCGTCAGCGCCGGATCCACCGGCCCGACGCTGGCCGCCGGCACGATCGCCATTCGCCGCATCCGCGGCGTGTTCCGGCCGGCTCTGGCCGTGCTGCTGCCCCTGCCCCACGGCGACGTCCTGCTGCTCGACGCGGGCGCCAGCGTGGAGGTGCGCCCCGAGCACCTCGTGCAGTTCGCCTACCTGGGAGCCGGCTTCATGGAGGCGGTCCACGGGGTCAAGCGCCCGCGCGTCGGACTGCTCAGCGTCGGGGAGGAGTCCGGCAAGGGAACGCCCGACGTGCTGACCGCGCACGAGCGCATCGCCGAGGGGCCGCTCAACTTCGTGGGCAACGTCGAGGGCTTCGACCTGCCGACCTCGGGCGCCGATGTGATCGTGACCGACGGCTTCACCGGCAACGTCGCCCTCAAGGTGCTCGAATCGACGGCGAAGACCCTCACCGGCGCGATCCGGGACGCGATTCGCTCGGGCGCGGTCTCGAGCGTGGGAGGAATGCTCGTGAAGGGCAAGCTGGCCGAGCTCGGCCGCCAGCTCGATCCCGAGCGGGCCGGTGGGGCCATCCTGCTCGGCCTGCGCAAGCCGGTGGTGGTGGCCCACGGGTCGTTCGGCCCGCGCGGGATCGAGAGCGCGGTGCGGCTGGCGCACCGCGCCGCGGCGGAGGACATGGTGGGCCGGACGGCCCGCGCCCTGGAGGCAGCAGGGGTTTTGCGGTCCGCGCCCACTGCTACGGTCGCCAGGCCGTGACTCGAGCGGAGGTCCTTCAACGCATCCGTGAGCACCTGTCCACCGAGTTGGAGGTGGACGCAGGACGCATCGGCGAGGACACTCGTTTCCGTGAGGACCTGGAGGCGGACTCGCTCGATCTCGTCGAGCTCGTGGTGGAGCTCGAGGACAGCTACGGGGTGCGTATCCCCGACGAGGAGGCAGCCCGGATCGTCACCGTGGGCCAGGCCGCCGACTTCGTTGCCGCCCATGCCGCGGAGATCGAGCACTGAGGACCTCGAACAGCTGCTCGCGGAGCTGCCGGCCGAGCTGCGCGAGCAGGCCTTCACCCACGCCTCGTGGGTGGAGCATCGCTCGCAGTGCTACGAGCGGCTGTCCTTCCTGGGGGACGTCGTCCTGAGCCTCGCCGTCTCCAACCACCTCTTTCCGCGCTTCGAGAGCTACGGCGCCGGCCGGCTGACCAAGGTGCGTGCGCAGGCCGTCAGCGGAGCTGCCTGCGCGCGGGTGGCCCGGGGCCTGGGCGTGCCCGCCGAGCTGCGCGCCGCGGCACCCGAGGGCACGGGGCGCAGCGCCGAGATGCTGGTCGAATCCGAGCGTGTCCTGGCCTCGATCTGCGAGGCGATCATCGGTGCGGCCTACCTCGCCTTCGGCCTCGAGCGCACCGCGCCGGCGGTGGTGACGTCGTTCGCGGCCGAGATCGACGAGGCACTCGAGCACCCCGTCGACTACAAGTCCGTGCTCCAGGAACGCCTGGCGCGGCGCGCCGAGGCCGTGGCCTACCGCACCCTGGCCGAGGACGGCCCGCCGCACGACCGCTCGTTCGTGGTGGCCGCCGAGGTGGCGGGGCAGGAGCTGGGGCGCGGGGAAGGAAAGACCAAGAAGAGCGCCGAGCAGGAGGCCGCGCTTCAGGCGCTCGAGGGAATAGCCAAGTGAGCAGCCGCTGATGCATCTGCGCTCGATCTCCATGAAGGGCTTCAAGTCCTTCCCCCACCGGACGAAGCTCGATTTCACGCCCGGGGTCTCCGTGGTGGTCGGTCCCAACGGCTCGGGCAAGTCGAACATCACCGACGCCGTGCTCTGGGCCCTCGGCGAGCAGTCCCCGCTCGCGGTGCGCGGGCAGGTGATGAAGGACGTGATCTTCGCCGGCGGCCACGGCGTGGCGGGGTCGGGGGCCGCCGAGGTCGAGGTGGTGATCGACAACAGCGACGGTCGGCTCGACACGGAGTTCTCCGAGATCTCGATCGTGCGCCGCCTGGCGCGCGACGGCGAGGGCGAGTATCGCCTCAACGGAGCGCGCTGTCGTCTGGTCGACGTGATCGAGGTGCTCTCCGACTCCGGCCTGGGCAAGGAGATGCACTCGGTCGTCTCCCAGGGCAAGGTCGAGCAGATCGTGATGTCGCGACCGCGCGAGCGGCGGCTGCTGATCGAGGAGGCCGCCGGGCTCGGAAAGCACCGCAAGCGCCGCCGGCGCGCCCAGCTCAAGCTCGATCGCACCCAGGACAACCTGGGCCGCGCCCTCGACGTCGAGCGCGAGGCTCGCTCGCGGCTGCGCCCGCTCAAGCGACAGGCCGAGGCGGCCGAGCTGCACGCGCGCCTCGAGCGTCAGACATTTGAAGCCCGTCACGCCCTGGCCCGCGACGCGGCTCGCGCCGCGCGGCTGGCGCTGGCCGCCGCCGAGGAGCGGGCGCGGGAGGCCCGGGCCGAGCGCGATGCGGCGGAGAAGCTGCGGGGCGAGGTGGCGCGCCGGCGCGAGGAGGCCGAGGAGGCGTTCGCCGCCAAGAGCCGCGACCGCGAGCGCCTACAGGGGCACGTGTTCTCGGCCCGCTCGGCCGCCGAGCGGATCGCGATGCGCCTCGAGCGCGTCAGCGAGCAGACCCGCGCGGCGGGTGAGCGTCGTGAGCGGCGTCTGCGTCAGCTCGAGCTGCTCGAAGCGGAGGCCCGCAAAGAGGCCGCCGCCGATGGCGCGCCGATGTCGGAGGAGCGGCTGCCGCGGCCCCCTGAGGAGGCCGTACCGGGCGCCACGACGCAGGCGGCCTGGGATGCGCTGCCGCCGGCCGACCGGATCCGCTCACTCGAGCGGGAGGTCCGCCGGCTCGAGAGCGATCGAGAGGCGCGGCTGCGCGAGGAGATCGCCGCACTCGACGCCGAACGCGCCGAGGCCGCCGCGGCCCACGAACGCCTCGAGGCGGTGGCCGCGGAGCGCCGGGCCGCGCTGGACCGCGCCGAGCGTGAGGTCGAACGAGCACGCGAGGAGCGCCGCGAGGCCGAGCGGGCCACCGAGGCGGCGCGCGCCCGCGCTGCCCAGGCCGGTTCCGAGCTCGCCGCCGTCAACCAGTTCCTGCGCGGCGCGGCCGCGGCGCCCGACGGCACCGCCACCCTGGCCGGCTCGCTCGAGGTCGACCCTGGCTACGAGCTCGCGCTCGCCGCGGCCCTCGGTCCGCGGCTCTCGGCCGCGCTCGTCGACGACCTTCCGGCGGGCGAGCGCTGGCTCGACCGCCTGGCCGAGCGCGGAGGCACCGCCCTCGTGCGCTCGCGCGGCGGTGGCGAACGTCGCCCCGCCACGCCGCCTCCTGGCGCCGAGCCCCTGAGCGACCACGTGCGCACGGGCGAGCTGTCACGCCGGGCAGGCCGAGCGCCTGCTGGCCGGCGTATGGGTGGCCGACTCCCTGTCCAATCTCCCGGAGACCTTCGACGGCGTGGCGGTCACGCGTTCCGGCCGCCTGCTCGACGGCGCCACCGGGGAGCTCTCGCAGGCCCCCGCGGGGGGCGCCGAGCGCGTGCTCGAGGAACGCAGGCGCCGCGACGGGCTGATCGCCGCCTCGCAGGACGCCGTCGCCGCCGAGGGCGCGGCGCAGGACGCGTCGAAGCGGGCCGGCGACGCCGTCGCGATGGCGGACACGAGCCGCGAGGAGGCCGAGGTCGCGCTGCGGCGCGCCGGGCGCGACGTCGCGGAGGCGGCGGAGACCGTGTCGCGGGTGGAATGGGTCATGGCCCGCCGCCGCGAGGCGCCGGACGAGGGCCCGGGCGCGGTGCGCAGAGCCGAGCTGCTCGCCCACCTGCGCGCCGAGCGTCACCTGTCCGAGCGCATCGAGGCTGAGCGAGCCGGGCGGCAGCGCGCGCTCGACGGGCTTCGAACCGGCACTGAGCGAGACGCCGAGATCGCCGGCGCCGGAGCGCGCGCGACCGCGGCCCTGGACCGCGCCGCCGCCGCCGTCGCCAGCGCGGCGCGATGCCCTGTCCGCCGAGCTCGAGAGCCACGCCGCCGGAGGCGAGCAGGCGGCCGCGGCGCTGCGCGGCTTCGCGGCGGAGGAGGCCGAGATACAGGGCCGGCTCAAGGGCGCGAGCGAGGCCGTGACCGGCGCCGAGGTGGCTGCGCAGCAGGTGCGCGACGCTGCGGCCGAGAGCGAGCGCGAGCTCAACGAGATCGCCGCGCGGCTGGGCCTCGAACCCGAGCCCGCGGCCGAGGCGCTCGACGAGGCCCAACGCGTCGAGCTCAATCAGCGAGTCGAGCGGCTCGCGCGCCGGCGCGAGCAGCTCGGGCCGGTCAACCCGCTGGCCAAGCAGGAGTACGACGAAGCCGTGGCTCACGTCGAGGAGCTCGAGGGTCAGCGTGCCGACCTGGAGTCGGCGCTGGCCGAGCTCGAGGGGCTGATCAAGGAGACCGACCGGCGCATCCGCGAGAGCTTCGAGGAGACTTTCGCGGCGGCGGCCAAGAACTTCGAGGACGTGGTCCAGCACCTGTTCCCGGGCGGCCGCGGACGGCTGCGGCTGGTGCGCGCCGAGCAGACGCCTCGCCCGGTCATCGCCGGCGAGGACGCGCCCGACTCGCCCGAGCCGGCTGTGGACGAAGAGGACGAGCCCGACACCGGGGTGGAGATCGAGGTCACGCCGCCGGGCAAGGCGACCAAGCGCCTCTCGCTGCTCTCGGGCGGGGAGAAGTCGCTGGTGGCCCTGGCCTTCATGTTCGCCGTCTTCCTGGCCCGCCCGTGTCCCTTCTACATTCTCGACGAGGTGGAGGCCGCGCTCGACGACGTGAACATCGATCGCTTCCTGCAGCTGGTGCGCCGCTACTCCGACCGTGCGCAGTTCATCGTCGTCACCCACCAGAAGCGCACGATGGACGCCGCCGACACGCTCTACGGCGTGAGCATGGGCGGCGACGGCATCTCACGCGTGATCTCGCGCCGCCTGGGCGGCGCCGGGATCGACGACGTGGCTGCGTAGACCTCTAGCGGACTCGATACACCCGGGTCATGCCGAGCCGGTTGTGCTCCCCGAAGAAGCAGACCATCGCGTAACGCCCCCGGCGCGGGAACCTGACCTCGTTGTCCTGAGTCGAGCCCTGGCTGATCAGTCCCAGCGCATCGACGGGTGGGCCGGCGACGACGCTCCCGATGGCCCTCTGGTTGGTGCCGCGGAAGATGCGGTTGGCCCGCCTCGCGGGCACGTCGGGACGCAGCGGGAACGCGATCGCGAAGTGGAATGTCGTACCGTCGTTGGCGAAGCGGATCCGCCCGTTGCGGGGCAGGGTCGCGGGTCCGCGGAAGCCGTAGTCGACCATCCGGATGCGCGCATCGGGCCGCGGTGCCGTGGCCCCGGAGTCAGCGCCGGTGGTGAAGGTCGTGAGGGCCTGCGCCCTTGCGCCGGCCGCGACGACGTAAGTCGTGTTCGGCCGCAGGTCGACCGTGGCCGGCGTGTCCGGCCGGACCGTCGCCTCGAGGAAGACCAGGTCGAGCGCCGCGTCCTGGTTGCGCGACTGCAGTGCCTGGCGCAGCTGATCCACGGACACACCGGCGCGCAGCGTGACCAGATTGAGCTCGCCTCTCCCGCTGTAGGTGAAGCGGGTGGGGCCGCCCGCGGTCGGGGCGGCGGGCGCGAACGCGATGTTTCCCTGGGACACCGTGACGGCGACGGTAGGGGCGGATCCCTGGGCGCTGGCCAGGGTCACGGGCACGGCCAGGAGCAGCACTGCTCCGAGGGCAAGCTTGAGTTTGAGCATTCGACGCCTCCCAGAATTGAAATGCCGATCGGGGCGGACCTTCTACCACTGAGGACGTCCGTGTCAAGGGGACGGCCGCGTGTGGCCGCTTTAGGCTCCTGGCGATGGCGCGCACATGGCACGAGCTCTTCGTCACGGGGGAGGAGGCCCCGCCCCCCGAGGAGCAGGACGACGGAGCCTCCGAGCGCAGGGGCTTCTTTCGCCGCCTGCGCGAGAACATGAGCAAGACCCGGGAGGCGCTCGGAGCCGAGCTGCAGGCCACGGTCTTCCAGTCGCTCGACGACGAGGCCTTCGAGCATCTCGAGGAGACGCTCATCTACGCCGACGTCGGAGCGCCCACCACCGCCGCGATCGTCGAGCGCCTGGAGCGCGAGGCGGAGTCGGGCGAGCTCACCGGCGGAGAGGACCTCTCGCGCCGCCTGCAGGAGCTGCTGGCCGACACCGCGAGGCTGGAGGGCGACACCATCGGGCTGACCGAGCACCCGACGGTGATCCTGATGGTAGGGGTCAACGGCAGCGGTAAGACCACCACGATCGGCAAGATGGCCTGGCACCTCCAGCGGGAGCTCGGGCGCTCGGTGTTGCTCGCCGCCGGCGACACCTTCCGTGCCGCGGCGGCGGAGCAACTCGAGCTGTGGGCCGAGCGCGCCGGTTGCGAGATCGTCCGCGGCGCCGCGGGCTCGGACCCCGGCGCGGTGATGTTCGACGCCATCGAGGCGGCCAAGGCCCGAGGGCACGACGTGGTGATCTGCGACACGGCCGGCCGCCTGCACACCCAACAGCACCTGATGGACGAGCTGCGCAAGGTTCGCCGCGTGATCGAGCGCCAGGCGCCCGGGGCGCCCCACGAGACCCTGCTCACGATCGACGCCACCACCGGGCAGAACGGCCTGCGTCAAGCCATGCTCTTTCGCGAGGCGGTGAAGGTGGACGGCATCGTGCTGACCAAGCTCGACGGCACGGCCAAGGGCGGAATCGCACTGGCCATCGCCCAGGAGCTGGGGGTGCCGGTGAAGCTCATCGGCATCGGCGAGGCGCTCGAGGACCTGCGTCCGTTCGATCCCGACGACTTCGCGCGGGCGATACTCGCGCCGTGACCGGCCGCGGCACCCGCGTCGTGCGCGCCGGACTTCCGGAGCCGCGCGAGGGCGAGCCCTTCCTGCCCGGCCCGGTGCTCGCCGCGCCCTTCCACCTGAGCGGAGACCCCGAGGGCGCGCCGGCCTCCTACACGCGCTACGGCAATCCCACCTGGGAGGCCTACGAGCGCGCGCTCGGCTCGCTGGAGGAAGCCGAGGCGGTGCTCTTCTCCTCGGGCATGGCCGCGGCCACGGCGCTCATGCTCACCGAGCTGCGGCCGGGGTCGGCGCTGGCGATCGACTCCTCCTGCTATCTCGGCGTGCGCCGCTTTGCCGAGACGCATCTGGCGGCCGGCGGGGTCGAGGTGCGCCAGCGCACCCCCGTGGAGCTGGCCGAGGCGGTCCGCGGCGCCGCCGTGCTGTGGCTCGAGACCCCCTCGAACCCCAAGCTCGAGGTCTACGACATCGCGGCGCTGGCGGCGGCCGGCGAGCGGGAGGGTGCGCTCACGGTGGTCGACAACACCACCGCGGGCCCGCTGCTCCAGCGCCCGCTCGACCTCGGAGCCGGCGCGGTGATCACCAGCGCCACCAAGTCGATGTCGGGCCACGCCGATCTCCTGCTGGGCTACGTGACGACCCGCGATCCCGAGCGCGCCGCGCGCCTGCGCGACTGGCGACGCGATGCGGGAGCGCTCCCCGGCCCCTTCGAGGCGTGGCTGGCCCACCGCTCGCTGCCCACCCTCGGCGTGCGCCTGGAGCGCGGCTGCGCGAACGCCGCCGCTCTGGCCGAGCTGATCGCCGCACGCGGCGACGTGGCCTCCGTGGCCTACCCGGGGCTCGCCACGGACCCCGGCCACGAGGTCGCCGTGCGGCAGATGAGCGGCTTCGGGAGCGTGCTGTCCTTCGATCTCGAGACGGCCGAGCGCGCCGAGCGCTTCCTCGCCGCCGCCCGGCTGGTCACCCAGGCCACGAGCTTCGGCAGCGTCCACACCACGGCCGAGCGGCGCGCGCGCTGGGGCGGCGACGACGTGTCCGCGGGGTTCGTGCGCTTCTCGGCCGGCGTCGAGGAGACCGTCGACCTCATGGCCGACGTGGCGCAGGCGCTCGACGCGTGCTCCTCGTAACGGGCGCGAGCGGCTACCTCGGATCGGAGTTGATGCGGCGGCGCCCCGACGCCGTCGGCACCTACCTCACCCGCACCGCGCCTGGCTTCGCCCTCGACGTAAGGGATGCCGAGGCCGTGCGCGCGGCCTTCGAGCGCGAGCGCCCGACGGCCGTGATCCACACCGCCTACCGCCAGGACGACCGTGCGACCACGCTGGACGGGGCGCGGGCGGTGGCCTCCGCCGCGGCGGCCGTCGAGGCGCGGCTGGTGCATCTCTCCACCGACGTCGTCTTCGACGGCGAGCAGCCGAAGCCGTACCGCGAGGAGGACGAGCCGCGTCCCATCACCGACTACGGACGGGCGAAGGCCGACGCCGAGCGCGCGGTCGCCACGGCGCACCCGGCCGCGCTCATCGTGCGCACCTCGCTGCTGTACGGCGGCGAGCGGCCGGGGCCGCAGGAGCGCCTCGCGGCCGATCCGGACGCGGTTCTGTTCGCCGACGAGATCCGCTCGCCGATCCAGGTGGGCGACCTCGCGAGCGCGCTGCTCGAGCTTTCCCGGATGGAGCTGCCGGGCGTCCTCCACGTGGCCGGGGCCGACAGCATCAGCCGCCTGGAGCTCGCCCAGCTGATCGTCACCGCGGGCGGAGGCGACCCGGCGCGACTGCGGAGTGCTGCCCTCGCGGACTCCGCCGCGGTCAGGCCGGCCAACTGCAGCCTCTCGAGCGCGCGGGCTCGGGCGCTTCTGCGCACCGATCTGCGCGGGGCCCGCTCCGTGCTCGCGCCCGCTTCGCGCTCCAGTTAGGCGCGTCACGTGCCGATAGTCCCCCTAAGCTTTGGTGTCCAATGGAAGACTGGGTTTGGTGGATGATCGCTGCAGGTGTGCTCGCCGTAGGCGAGATCTTCACCCTGAGCTTTTTTCTCGGCCCGGTGTCGGTGGCGGCGGTAGCCGCGGCCATCGCCGCGCTGGTGGGTGTCGGGCTCGGCATCCAGTGGGTCGTGTTCATCGCCGTCTCGCTCGCCTCGCTTGCCGTGCTGCGCCCGATCGCGCAGCGCCATCTCACGAGTCCGGCCAAGATTCGCACCGGCACAGCTGCGCTCGTGGGCACGCGCGCGACCGTTCTCGAGCGCGTGGACGGGAGCGGCGGCCAGGTGAAGATCGGCGGCGAGATCTGGAGCGCTCGCTGCTACGACGAGGACGAGGTCCTCGAGCCGGGCACCAAGGTCGACGTCATGGAAATCAAGGGCGCCACGGCGCTCGTATCGGAATAGGAAAGGCACGCTAAGTGGCCACTCTGATCGTCCTCATCGTCGTCGCCGCCGTGGTCCTCATCACGTTGGCCCAGGGAATCCGCATCGTGCCTCAGGCCCGCGCGGGGATAGTGGAGCGGCTGGGCCGCTACAACCGCACGCTGGACGCGGGGCTGGCGCTCGTCATCCCCTATGTCGACCGCGTGAAGCCTTTGATCGACCTGCGTGAGCAGGTGGTCTCGTTCCCGCCGCAGCCGGTGATCACCGAGGACAACCTCGTGATCCAGATCGACACGGTCATCTACTTCCAGGTGACCGATCCGAAGGCGGCCAGCTACGAGATCGCCGACTACATCGGGGGTATCGAGCAGCTCACCGTCACCACGCTGCGAAACGTGATCGGTGGCATGACCCTCGAGGAGACGCTCACGTCGCGGGACAAGGTCAGCGCGGCGCTGCGCATCGTGCTCGACGAGGCCACGGGCAAGTGGGGCATTCGCGTCAACCGCGTCGAGCTCAAGGCGGTCGACCCGCCCGTCTCGATCCAGGAGGCGATGGAGAAGCAGATGCGCGCCGAGCGCGACCGCCGCGCGGCCATCCTCACCGCCGAGGGCGTCAAGCAGTCCCAGATCCTGACCGCGGAGGGCGAGAAGCAGAGCTCCATCCTGCGCGCAGAGGGCCAACGTGAGGCGCAGATCCTGCAGGCCGAGGGCGAGTCGAAGGCCATCGAAACGGTCTTCGACGCCATCCACCGGGGCGACGCCGACCAGAAGCTGCTCGCCTACCAGTACCTGCAGATGCTGCCGCAGATAGCCCAGGGCGAGTCGAACAAGCTGTGGATCATTCCCAGCGAGTTCACCCAGGCGCTCGGTCAGCTCAGCGAGAGCGTGCTGGGAAAGCAGGAGGGCCAGCCGGCGCCAAGCGACAACCACACCAACGAGCTCCCACCCGCGCCTGATCGAGGCCCGTAACCGGTACCCGGGGAGCGCTAGCCTCCCCGGTAGATGTTCGACGCTCTTTCCGACCGCCTGCAGGCCGCCCTCGGCGACGTCCGCTCGCGCGGCAAGCTGACCGAGGAGGACATCGACAAGGCCATGCGCCAGGTGCGCCTGGCGCTGCTCGAGGCCGACGTCAACTTCAAGGTGGTCAAGCAGTTCACGGCCGCCGTGAAGGAGCGGGCGCTCGGCTCCGACGTGCTCGACTCGCTCAACCCCGGGCAGCAGGTGGTGAAGATCGTCTCCGACGAGCTCACCACCCTCATGGGCGGAGCGGGCCGCGACCTCGCGCTCGCGCGGCCCGGACCCACGGTGATCCTGATGGCCGGCCTTCAGGGCTCGGGCAAGACCACCGCGTGCGGCAAGCTCGCGCGCCACCTGCGCGAAGAGCAGAAGATGGACGTGGCCCTGGCCGCGTGCGACGTCTACCGCCCGGCCGCCGTCGACCAGCTCGTCAAGGTCGGCGCACAGGCGGGCGCCCACGTCTACGAGCAGGGGACGGGGCGGGACCCGGTCGACATCGCGCAGTGGGCGCTCAACGAGGCCAAGCGCGAGCGTCGCGACGCCCTGATCGTCGACACGAGCGGCCGGCTGCACGTCGACGAGGAGCTGATGGCCGAGCTCGCTGAGATCAAGAAGCGCACCAAGCCCCACAACGTGTTGCTGGTGGTCGACGCCATGACGGGCCAGGACGCGGTCAACGTGGCCGAGCAGTTCGCCGCCACGGCCAATTTCGACGGCGTGGTGCTCTCGAAGCTCGACGGCGATTCGCGCGGCGGCGCCGCGCTCTCGGTCAAGGCGGTCACCGGCAAGCCGATCCTCTACGCCTCGACGGGCGAGAAGCTCGGCGACTTCGAGCGCTTCCACCCCGACCGCATGGCCCAGCGCATCCTCGGGATGGGCGACGTGATGACGCTGGTCGAGAAGGCCGAGCGCCAGATGGACGAGCGCCAGGCCGTCGACCTCGAGCGCAAGATCCGCAAGGACCAGTTCACGCTCGACGACTTCCTCGAGCAGATGAAGCAGGTCCGCAACATGGGGCCGCTCGGGAACCTGCTGAAGATGATGCCCGGCGTGGGCTCTCAGCTGGGCGGCCTGAACGTCGACGAGAAGGAGCTCGACCGCCTCGAGGCGATCATCCTCTCGATGACCCCGGCCGAGCGGGCCAACCCGAAGCTGATCGACGGGTCGCGCCGCCGGCGCATCGCGCGCGGGTCGGGTACCAACGTCCAGGCGGTCGGTCAGCTGGTCAAGCAGTTCGCCCAGATGAAGAAGCTGATGAAGCAGGTGGCGGGCGGCAAGATGCCCGACCTGCAGCAACTGCAACGCTCCGGTCTGGGCTAGCCCAGCCCCTCGCGCAAGACTGCGGGTCGTCGCTAACCTCTCCGGGCCTATGGCCGTGCGCGTACGCCTCACCCGAGTGGGCAGCAAGAAGAACCCGATCTGGCGGGTCGTGGTCGCCGACGGGCGCTCGCCCCGCGATGGGCGCTTCATCGAGACGATCGGGCACTACAACCCGCAGACCGAGCCGTCGACGATCCTGATCGACGAGGATCGCATGCAGCACTGGCTGGACCGCGGGGCGCAGCCCAGCGGCACGGTCAAGCAGCTCATGAAGGCCCGGCGCAAGAGCGCTATGGCCGCCGACTCCGCCGAGTAGCGGTGGAGGATCTGCTCGAGTACCTGGCCCGGGCGCTCGTCGACGAGCCCGACGAGGTCAGGGTCGAGGGCTTCGACGAGGACGACGGCACGATCGTGCTGGAGCTCAACGTGGCCGACGGCGACGCCGGCAAGGTCATCGGCCGCGGCGGACGCACGGTGGCGGCGCTGCGAACGGTCATGAAGGCGGTGGCCGTGCGCGACGGGACACCGCGTGCTCGTCGACGTCGTCGATTGACGCTGGTCACGGTGGGCCGGGTGGGAAAGCCACACGGCCACGACGGCAGCTTCTACGTGGACGGCGCGTCCGCCGAGCTGACGCTCGGGGAGATCGTGACTGTCCGGGAGGCCACACATCGGGTCACACGACGGGCGGGCACCGCCGACCGCCCGCTGATCCGCCTGGAGGGGGTGGACGACCCCCGTCCGCTGCGCGGCGAGCCGCTTCTGGCCGACACCGAGTTGGCCGAGGACGAGTGGCTGGCCGCCGACCTGGTCGGCAGGGCCGTGGAGGGCCGCGGGCGCGTGGAGCGGGTGCTCGACGGGCCCTCGTGCTCGGTCCTGGAGCTCTCCGACGGCACGCTGGTGCCCTTCGTGCGCGATGCCGTGAAGTCGGTCGGTGCTGACGTGATCGAGATCGACGAGGGCTTCCTCACGTGAGGATCGACGTATTCACGCTGTTTCCGGCGTGGTTCGAATGGTTCGTGGACCAGCGACACGTGCGCAACGTCCTGGCGCTGGGCCACTCGCTCGAGTTCTGCGACCTGCGCGCCACCACCCCTCTGAAGGCGGGGCAGGTGGACGACACGCCCTACGGCGGGGGAGCGGGCATGGTGCTTCGGGTCGACGTGGTGGAGGCCGCGCTCATCGCGCGTTACGGCCAGGCGCCCCCGGAGGGCCGCCGGGTGATCGCCCTGTCGGCCGGCGGGCGGCGATTCGACGACGCGCTGGCGGACGAGCTGGCGCGCGAGGACGAGCTGACCCTGCTGTGCGGGCGCTACGAGGGCTTTGACGAGCGGGTGCACGAGCACCTCGCCACCGACGTGGTCTCGATCGGGCCCTACGTGCTCTCGGGCGGCGAGCTGGCCGCGATGGTGGTGTGCGACGCCCTGTTGCGAAAGCTGCCGGGCGCCCTCGGCCACGCCGACAGCGCGGTGGAGGAGTCCTTCAGCGACGCCCTCTCCGGCGCTCCTGAATACCCCCATTACACGCGACCTTTCGACTGGCGCGGGCACACGGTCCCCGAGGTTCTGATCTCCGGGGACCACGCCAACGTGCGCGAGTGGCGGCTGGCTCGCAGCCGGGAGCGGGCTTCCTGACCTTCGCTACCATTGCCGCCACGCGCGACAGCCGTGCGCAAGGGGGCGGGCTTGGGCCCGCGCCGGAGCGATGGAATCACCAGGCGGGTCGCGCCTCTTCTATGTCCGGAGTTATCGACAGCCTCGAGCGCGCGCAACTGCGGCGCGTGCCCGTCTTCCAAGCCGGCGATCGCGTTCGCGTTCACTTTCAGGTGGTCGAGGGCACCCGCCGCCGGACCCAGGTCTTCGAGGGCGTGGTGATCAAGCGCCAGGGCAGCGGCGCGCGCGAGACCTTCACGGTCCGCAAGCAGTCGTTCGGCGTGGGCGTCGAGCGGACGTTCCCTCTGCACTCGCCCAAGATCGAGCGCATCGAGGTGGCGTCGCGGGGCGACGTACGGCGCGCCAAGCTCTACTACCTGCGCGATCGAGTCGGCCGCCGTGCCCGCGTGCGCGAGCGCCGCTGGACCGGAGCGGAGCAGGAGGGCAGCTTCGTCGAGGGCGCCATGCCCGCGGACGACGCCGCGCGGCCGGGCGAGGAGGAGCTGGCGGACACCGTTGCGGCCGAGGAGGCCGAGGCCGCGGCGAACGAGGGCTCGGACCCCAGCGCCGACGGAGGGCAGGGCGCCGAAGGAAACGGTGGCGAGGCTCCTGCGGGGGAGAGCGACCCGGCTCCCGAAGCCGACGCCGATCCCGCGCGGGACGGCAGCGGCGATCAGGCCCCGGAGGAGTTGAGCGCGGTCGCGGACTCCCAGGCCACGGGCGACGCGAGCCGGGCGAGCGCTCGCAGAGCTAGGCGAGCCTCAGGCTCTCGGCCCGAGACGTGGCGCGCACCAAGGAGAAGAGCACCGCCGGCTCGTTCCTCGAGCTGGTCATGATCGTGGCAGTGGCGCTCGGGCTCGCGCTCGGCATCCAGGCCTTTCTGGTCAAGCCGTTTCGGATCCCCAGCGAGTCGATGGTCCCGACGCTCGAGATCGGGCAGCGTGTCCTTGTCGACCGGGTGACCAAGAACTTCAGCGACTACGGGCGCGGCGACGTGCTCGTGTTCAAGCCGCCCGCCGGCGCCGACACCAACTCCTGCGGCGTCCGCCACTCGAGTGAGTCGGCCTGCCCCCGGCCGACGGACAACAGGTCGGATACCAACTTCATCAAGCGCGTCGTGGCGGTCGGTGGGGACCGCCTGAAGGTGGTGGGTGGCGCGGTGTACGTGAACGGCAGGCGCCAGAACGAGTCGTTCGCGCTGCTCAGCGACGACTGCGAGATCTGCAACCTCCCCCGCGAGATCCGCATTCCCAAGGGCTACTACTTCATGATGGGCGACAATCGCGCCGCCAGCGCCGACAGCCGCGAGTGGGGGCCGATACCCAAGGACTGGGTGATCGGGCAGGCCTTTGCCACCTACTGGCCACCAGACCGAATCGGCCTGCTCTAGCACCCTGCACGCGGGTCGAGGACGCCGCTCCTCGCCGCTTCCGCCGTGCGCCCGCCTATGATCGCCGCCAGCGTGGGCAGATCGAAAAAGGCCGAGAGCAAGCCGCAATCCAAGGCCAGGACGCAGGCCCGTCCGGCCAAGACGCCCGCCCAGGCCGCTTCTGTCGGCGCCCGCGCGCGGCGTGCCAGCCGGCGGCGCAAGACGAGCGGCCGGCGGCTGTTCGCATTCGATCGCGATCTTGGCTGTCGCTACGTGGCCGGCGCCGACGAGGCGGGGAGGGGGTCGCTCGCCGGGCCGCTCGTCGCGGCCGCGGTCCTGTTCGACCTGGAGCTCCTGACCCTGTCCGACCGCCGCGCCCTCAGCCGGCTCAACGACTCCAAGCAGCACACCGCCGAGGCGCGCGAGGAGCTGTACCCGCTCGTCCTCCGGGCCGCGGCCCGATCGGTCATCGTGTCCCGCTGTGTGCGCGGCATCGACGCGCGCGGCCTGCACAACACCAACCTCGAAGCGCTGCGGACCGCCCTCCTCGGAGTCGCCAGGAACGGCACGGTTTGTCTGGTCGACGGGTTCAGGGTGCCCGATTTCGGCTTCGACCAGCGGGCGGTGATCGACGGTGACTGTCGCAGCGCCGCTATCGCCGCGGCGTCGGTGCTCGCGAAGGTGAGCCGCGACCGCTACATGCGCAAGGTCGGCGCTCGCCATCCCGAGTGGGACTTCTCGACGAACGTGGGCTACTCCACCCCGGAGCACCGGGCGGCCATAGCCCAGCACGGGGTGTCGCCGCTGCACCGCATGTCGTTCCAGTCGATCGCCTACACCCAGTTGGCGCTCGAGGGTTAGTGACCTGAGCCGGAAGGTCGGCGTCAGGCGCGGTCCAGATGCCGGGAAGGTGCGCGCGAACTGACGACTCAGGCACTGAAAGCCTCGGCGCCCTCAAAACGCCGCCTCGACATGCTCGAGCTGGATGAGCTTCCCGCAGGGGTCGAACTCGATCCCGATGGCGTCGAAGCGAAGCTCTTCGCGCCACGGCGCCTCGCGCCCGCGTAGGCCCAGCCATTCGCGGGCCATCAACCGAACCTGGCGCCGCTTGCGTGCGCCGATGCTCTGGAGAGGGCCGAGGACGTCGCCCTGACCACCCCGTTCTGCCGCCACGACTCGCGTCTTGACCTCGCAGAAGACGAGGCAGCGATCGTCCACCGCCACCAGGTCGAGCTCGCCGTGACGCGTCCGGAAGTTGGCGTCGAGCAGTTCGAACCCGCGCGCCTCGAGATGCCGCCGAGCGAGGTCCTCGCCTCGGGCGCCCACCAGGCGGCGTCGGTCGGTCTGAGCCATGCGACGACCGTACGGAGGGTCGGGTTACAGGTGGGTGCCGAGCATGACAACTCGGCACCAATTGCGCTTGATGCTCGTTTGTCACGCTCGTCACCCACACGTAACCACCGCCGACCTAGCGTGCCGCCCCATGCTCGCCTGCGTAGCCACCTTTGCCCTCGAGGGAGTCGCCAGCCACGAGGTGACCGTGGAGGTCGACGTGCGCCGCGGGCTCGCCGCATTCACGCTGGTCGGGCTCCCTGACCGCGCCGTTCGGGAGTCGCGAGAGAGGGTGCGGGCGGCCGTCCTCAACGCGGGGCTCGACTTTCCCCAGAAGCGCATCACCGTCAATCTCGCGCCCGCGCACGTGCGCAAGGCGGGCCCGGGTTTCGACCTCGCCATCGCCGTCGGCCTGCTGGCGGCCACCGAACAGGTGCCCCACGAGGCGGTCGGTCGCTACGCGCTCTGCGGCGAGCTCTCGCTGAGCGGCGAGATCAAGCCGGTCCGCGGCGTACTGGCCGTCGCGTCCGGGGCGCGGCGCGCGGGATATTCCGACCTGCTCGTGCCCGAGCAGAACGCCGGCGAGGCTGCGCTCGTCGAGGGGCTCGAGGTCCGGGGCGTTAGAGGGCTCGACGGCATGGCCGACCTGCTTCACGGCCGTTGGAGCCCCGAGCCGGCCCGGCCGGAGGTGCCCAGGCCGCCGAGGAAAAGTCAGATCATGCCTACTGGGCGACGTGCGCGGCCAGGAGGACGCCAAACGAGCCCTCTCGATCGCCGCGGCAGGCGGCCACAACGTTCTGATGATCGGCCCGCCGGGTGCGGGCAAGACCATGCTTGCGCGGCGGTTGCCCGGCATCCTCCGGCTCCCAGCTTCGAGGAGGCGTTGGAGGTCACCCAGGTCCACAGGCGTGCGCCCTGGCCCCGCGCACATGATCTCGAAAGCCCTTCCCCGCTCCTCCCCAAGCGGTTGGCGCAGAGCATCGATCGACGTTCGGCTGAACTCGGGGGGAGCTCGTCGAGGAAGAGCACGCCCCGGTGAGCCAAGGTGATCTCGCCGGGCTGGGGCCGAGGGTGCTGCTGCCCACCGACAGGCCCCTGGGCGGAGATGGTGTGATGAGGCGCCCGAAAGGGCCGCCGCGTGGCCAACCGCCCGCTGCCCAGCCCCGCCGCGCTCGAGTTTCCCGCCAACGCCATGGTGATCGCGGCCTGCAACCGATGCCCCTGCGCGCGACCGGTGGACAGCTGCAGCTGCACCGCGCTGGAGGCGTCGCGCTATCGGCGCCGACTGAGCGGGCCGCTGCTCGATCGGATCGACCTGGTCTGTCCCAGGTCGAACAGGCGCCCTCGCACGAACTGGTCAGCACAAGGGCGAGCGATCCACGTCGGCAAAAGCCCGAGCGGGCGTGATCCGCGCCCGTGACCTCCAGGGTCGGCGGCTCGACCGCACCGGCGCGCTGTGCAACGGCGACATGGACGGCCGGCTCACGAGGGTCATGGTTCCGCTCAACGCGGCCCTCACCGCCCGGCTTCTCGCGGAGCGCGATCGCCTCAACCTGAGCGGCCGCGGCCACGACCGCGTTCTCCGCGTGGCCCGGACGATCGCCGACCTGGCGGGCCACGATCAGGTGGAGGCGATCGACCTGGACGAAGCTCTCTCCTACCGCCTCGACGGGCTGGAGCTCGCCGCGGCATGACCGCAGGGGCAGAACACCCCGCCTGCGCCGCCTGCCTGCGCCGCTCGGTGCTGCTGGCCCGGCTCGCGCCTCGCATCGCCGGCCTGCTCGACCGGCCCCGACCGCGCGTGCGCGGCCTGCTGACCCTCAGCGAAGCGGAGCTGCTCGCCGCCGTGGCCGGGGAGCAGGCTCAGCAGCTGGCCGAGGATCTCGATCGGTTCGACGCCGATACCGAGCGCGAGCGTTTGGCGTCGGCGCGAGCCCGGGCGGTGTGCCGCCACGCGCCGGCGTATCCGGCGGCGCTGCTCGACCTGGGCGACCCTCCGGCGGTGCTCTTCTCCTGGGCCACCCCGACGCACTCGATCAGCTGTGTGCCGAGCCCGCCGTGGCGATCGTGGGCACCCGCAACCCGAGTCCCTACGGCACCGAGGTGGCCTATTCGCTGGGCCGCGGGCTGGGCTCGGCTCGGGTGCCGGTCGTGAGCGGACTGGCGCTGGGCATCGACGCCTCCGCCCACCGGGGTTGTCTTGACGGCAGGGGGTTGCCGGTGGCCGTCCTGGCCGGCGGGCCCGACGTCGTCTACCCCCGTCGGCATCGCCGCCTGCACGAGCGGGTGCGTGAAACGGGAATCGTGCTCTCTGAGCTACCCCCGGGCACCCAGCCCTACCGATGGAGCTTTCCCGCCCGCAACCGGATCATGGCCGGCCTCGCCCGCATGACCGTGGTGGTGGAGGCGGCCGATCCCAGCGGGAGCCTGATCACCACGGAGTTCGCGCGCGACATCGGCCGCTGCGTGGCCGCGGTGCCAGGACGAGTCACGTCGCGCTTTGCCCGCGGCACGAACGGCCTGCTGAAGGACGGTGCCCTGCCGATCACCGGCACCGAGGACGTGCTCGACGAGCTGTTCGGAGTCGGCGCGCGCGAGCTGCCGAACGAGACGGCCGCGGCGGACGCCCCGCGCGATCCGGTGCTGGCTCGAGTGCTCGAGGCGGCGGAGGGCCGGGAATCGGTCAGCGCCATCGCGCAGGCCGTGCGCCTGCCCACCGGCGAGACGAGGGCCGCGATCGCCCGCCTGGAGGCGCAGGGCTTTCTCGTGCGCCGCGGCCTGGAGGGGTGGGAGAGGGCGCTCGGCGTCCCTATCCTGCGCGAGCCGTGAACGCTCCGAAGCTCATCTATCCCCGCGTGCTCTCTATCGCCGGCTCGGACTCGGGCGGCGGCGCCGGCATCCAGGCCGATCTCAAGGCATTCGCGCGCTGCGGCGTGCACGGCATGACGGCGATCACGGCCGTCACGGCACAGAACACAGTGGCGGTGACCGCGGTCTACCCGCTGCCCGGCGAGGTGATCGTCGAGCAGGTGCGCGCCGTGGCCGAGGACATCGGGGTGGACGCGGTCAAGATCGGCATGTTGGGCAGCGCCGAGACGGTCGAGGCGGTGGCGCGGGCGCTCGACCTCGTTGGGCAGGCCCCGGTCGTGCTCGACCCGGTGATGGTCGCCGAGAGCGGCGCGCCGCCTGCTCGAACCCGGAGGCCGATTCCGCGCTGCGCGACGCAGCTGCTGCCGCGGGTGGCGGTCGCCACCCCGAACCTCCCGGAGGCCCGCGTCCTCGCCAGGGCGGCCGAGGACGCCGAGCCCGAGGAGTTGCTGCGGGCCATCCACGAGCGCTCGGCCCCGACGTGGTGGTCCTCACCGGCGGCCACCGGGCGGAGGCCACGGACCTGTTCTTCGATGGTCAGCGGCTCGTCGAGATACCCGGCGAGCGATACCCGGATGGGGCCGCCCACGGATCGGGATGTACCCATTCCTCGTCCCTGGCGGCGCACCTGGCGCTGGGTCTGGAGCCGCTCGAGGCGGCGCGCCGGGCCAAGGAGATCGCAGCCGAGGCCGTGCGCGACGGGTTGCGAGGGCTGGGCCGGGGTGCCGGGCCGGTCGACGTGACCGGTCTCGGCCGCCGGACCCGAGGGGGGGAGGGCTGAGCTAGACCTCCACGCCCTGATCGGCCAGCCAGCGCGCCACGTGCTCGGGCGGATGCGCGTCGAACTCCGCGC
>CAVVCU010000020.1:0-177953 GCA_963746825.1 uncultured Thermoleophilaceae bacterium | reverse complement strand
CGCCCGGGCTCGCGACCGCGGCATGACGGTCTCCGTCGACCCCTCGTCAGCGGCGCTGCTGTCGCCCGCGTTCCTCGACCTCGCGCCGGGCGCCGGCCTGCTGGTGCCCAACGCCGACGAGGCGCAGGCCCTGACCGGGGAGGCCGACGCCGAGGCCGCCGCTCGCCGCTTGACGGAGCATTTCTTGGAGGTGGTGGTGACCCTGGGCGCGGACGGCGCGCTGTGGACCGACGGCCGCTCGCTGGAACGCGTTGGGGCCGAGCCGGTCACGGCCGTCACGGACACCACCGGCGCGGGGGACGCCTTCGCCGCCGGGCTGATCGCCGCGCGCCAGGCCGGTGCCGAGCCCGGTGAGGCGCTTGCCGCCGGCTGTCGGCTGGCCGCCAGAGCGGTGGCCACTCCCGGCGGGCGCCCGCCGGCCCGCTGACCGATCAGGCCAGCGCCTGCTCGCGGCGGCGGCGGCGCAGACCGACGGTGACCATCCACCCGAGCGCCGCCATCAGGCCGAGCGGCAGGGCAATGGCCAGCACCCGGATGAGCACACCCGCGAAGCCCACCAGGAGATCGCCGGCGTCGCCCACGGCGTCGTCGAAGGAGCCACCGGCGCCGCCGCCCGAGCCCTCGTCGCCCGCCTCGCCGATCAGGTCCACGGACACGATCGCGTAGTCGGTGCGCAGGCGCAGGTCGCGAAGCTGGGAGCGCAGGCCGTTGATCTCGCCCGCCACCAGGTCGAGGCGCGCGCGGATGGCTTCGGCCTGGGCGTCGGTGTCGGCCGCCTCTAGGCGGCGCAGGAGGCTGCGGCGCTCGGCCCGGGCCGCCTCCAGGCGATCGGCGGCGGTGACGAAGTCACGCGTCACGTCCTGCCCGCTCTGGCTCTGAGAGCTGACCGTGCCCAGCGCGGCCAGCCCGCGCAGCGCGTTCTGCAGGCGGCCCGTGGGAATGCGCAGCTCGTACGAGGCGCTCGCGCCGGTGTCGCCGGTGTCGAGCTCCGAGGAAAGGACGAAGCCCCCGTTGCGGGCCGCCACGCGGTTCACGCCGTCGGCCAGCGAGGGGATCTCGTCGTCCGGCGCAGTGAGGGTCATGGCGATGGAGCGCTCGATCCGGCGCTGGCGCTGACTGGGCTCGAAGCGCGGCGCCTCCTGGGCGGGAGCGGCGAGGGCGCCCTGGTCGGCGGCGCCGCCTCCGCCTCCGGCGGAATCCTCGGCGCTGCTCTCGGGGGCCGGCTGGGTCTGCACCGAACCGCCGCCGGTCGAGGCCTCGTCGCTGTCCCCGCCGTCGGCCGCGAACACGATCACCGCGATCAGCAGGAGCGGCGCCACCACGCCCGCCACTGGAACCAGGTTCACCCGGGGAAGCCGAAAGCGCGAGGGAGGGCTTCCCGCGTCACGCGGGAAGCCCTGCTCCACCCGCCGCTCCAGCTCCTTCGCGAACGACGGGTCGGGCACGGGCGAGTCCGCTCGCAGCGCCAGAGCCAGCTCCTGCAGCTCGCGAGCGCCCGGGTCCTCATGCGCGACCGCGCCGCTGTCGAGCGCGGCGTCGACGGCGTGCAGCTCGCGCGCGATCGTGGCGGTGTCGTCAGGAGGCGTCATTGCAGGCCTTTCGCAGCTTCGTCAGGGCACGGTGCAGTCGCGTTCCGGCGTTGGTCTCGGACATGCCGAGCACCCGTGCGATCTCCGCGTTGGACAGGCCGCCCGAGAACTTGAGGGCGATCAGGTCGCGTTCCTTGCCGTCGAGCGTGGCCATCGCGGCGCGCACCACCTCGCGGCGCAGTGCCAGCTCGGCGTGGTCCTCGAGGGAGCGCGCGGCGGTGTCCTCGGGGTCGCTCTCGAGGCTGGCCCGGCGCTTGTGGCGGCGCAGCTCGTCGAGTGCCGCGTTGCGGGCGATGCCGAAGAGCCAGGCCTCCATGCTGCCGCGCCGCGAGCGGTAGCTCGATCGCTTGCGGTAGGCGCGCTCGAAGGCCTGCGCGGTCACGTCCTCGGCCGCCGAGCGGTCGCGCAGCAGCGACGCCACGTAGGCGTACACGCGCGGGAACGTCCGCTCGTAGAGCGCGGCGAAGCTCTCCGTTTCCGTCCCGCTCACGACCGGCATTCGCTCGGCGACAGCCTCGTTCACCTACCCACTACGAACCAGCGTCCAGTTCATCACGCCCGATTCGGGGTGGGGTTCAAGGTAGGGGCCTCCCCGCCCGATTAAGGGGGCGTGGCCCGCCCCATCACAACTCTGGCCATGCTCGCATGCGCGGGCGCGCTCGCGCTGCCCTCGAGCGCCCTTGCGCAGGATCCGCCCGCGGAGGTGCCCGACATCGCGGTCGCCGAGCCTCAGGCGGTCACCACCGGCCCGTCCTACGGAGTGGCCCGAGCCGCGCGCGCGCCGGCGCTGTGGGCGACGGTCAACATCTGCGACACCGCCGCCAATCCCGACTCCATGGGTATCCGCGCCAGCATGCCGGGCAACGGCACCGACCAGCGCATGTGGATGCGCTTCTCGGCCGAGTACTGGAGCCGGTCGCGCCAGGCCTGGACGGCGGTGGGCGGCTCGGGTGTCTCATCGTGGGTGCAAGCGGGGTCGGCGCAGTCCGCGCGCCGCCAGGCAGGTTGGACCTTCTCCTTCGCGCCGCCGCCCGAGGGCGTGACCTTCACCATGCGGGCCCACGTGGAGTTCGAGTGGCGGGCCAGGGCGGCCGCCGGCGCCACGGGAAGTGCTCGGCGCGGCCGGACGGCCGGGCGGGTCATCCGCTCCGCGATCAGGGCCACCGAGACCGGGATACCGGGAGTGGACGGCGGTGATCCGGCGGGCACGTCGAAGGCCGCCTGCCTGATCTACTAGACGCCTTCAGGCTTCCCGGAACGCACCGGTAGCCGCTAGGCTGCAGCTTGAGCGGCAATCGCCGCCCGCCGATACATATGCCGGTGCTTCGGAAGACCCTCATAGCGACCGCGATCTGCGTGGCGTTGGCCGGCGTGGGCCCGGGCATGGCGAGTGCGCAGGAGCAGCTGGCGCAGTCGTGGGCCCAGGTGAACGCCTGCTCGCCCACTCAGCTCGGCGCCCGGGCGCAGATGGCCGGCGACGGTTCGACGGCGGCGATGTCGGTGCGCTTCACCGCCCAGTGGCTGAGCCCGGGCGGCTGGGTGCCGCTCAACGGAGCCGCCACCTCTCCCTGGCAGGCCGCGGGATCGGCCGAGTACACCTGGGGTCAGGCGGGCTGGACCTTCAACATCTCGGTGCCGGCGGGCTTCTCCTACCAGCTGCGCGCGGTGGCCGAGCTGCAGTGGGCCGGCGCGCAGCCAGACGCTGGTCACCGGCACCTGCGCCGTCGGCTGAGCCGCGGCTTCACGCGAACAGCCGCGGGTCGTTGGTGATCACGCCGTCCACGCCCATGCCCTCGAGAGCGGCTATCCGGTCGGCGTTGTCCACCGTCCACACGTAGACCTGCCCGCCGGCGCCGTGCACGGCCTGCACCAGCCCGCGGCTCACGAGGATCTGGTGGCACATGATCGCCTCGCAGCCCCCGGCCCGGATCCGCGCGGCGGCCTGGCCGGGCAGGCGCGCCCTCATCACCCGGGCGACCGCGTAGGCGGGAATTGCGAAGGGTGAGCGCACCCAGTTGCGCTTCACCCGGGGCACCGACCAGCCCCTGCGCAGCCCGGGAGCAAGCTCGCCCAGGCGATCCAGGCTCTCGGTGAACATGGTCGACACCAGCGAGCGCTCTGTCAGCCCGCGCTCGGCCAGGCCGTCGACCACCTCCCGCTCGTAGCCCGGCAGCTTGAGGTCGACGTCGAGCTCGACGCCGGCGTAGGCGTCGCCCGCGAAGTGGTCGAGTCCTTCCTCGAGGGTGAGCGGCTCCCGGCTGGTGGCGTCCTCGCCGTCGTGGGCCAGCACGAGGCGGCCGTCGGCGGTGCGCAGCACGTCGAACTCGATCATGTCCACCCCGTGCTCGAGCGCGGCGTCGAAGCTCTCGACGGTGTTGCCGGGAGCCACGTGATCGGCTCCCTTGTGGCCCACGCGAATCAGCGCTGGCACGAGGGGCACCAGTAGGTCGTGCGGTTGTCGTCGCCCTGGCCGCGCGCGCGGATCCGGGTGCCGCAGCGCCGGCAGGGCAGGCCGGTCCGCTCGAAGACCCACATCCGCGTGTCACCGCGCGGATCTCTGCGGGTCGGCTCGTAGGTCACGATCCGCCCGCCACGCTCCACCGACAGGCGCATCAGCGGCCGGATCCCGCGCACCACGCCGAGCACCTCCTCGTCGGACACCTCGCCGGTGCGCCGCCAGGGATCGAGGCCGGCCAGGAAGCAGCCCTCGGACTTCCACACGTTGCCGATGCCGGCCAGCGTGCGCTGGTCGAGCAGTGCGTCGCCGATCCCACGGGTGGAGTCGTCGCGGCGCAGCCGGGCGAGGAACTGACCCTCGTCGAACTCCTCGGCCAGCACGTCGGGGCCGAGCATGGCCAGCCGGCGGTCGAAGCGGGTGCGCGACTCGGTCATCAGCTCGAGCACCGGGCCGTCGAACTCCACGACCTCGTGCTCGGCGGTGCGGATCACGAGCCAGGCGCGCCGCGGAGAGCGCCGCCAGCGCTCGCCGCGGCGGTAGACGCCCCACTTGCCCGTCATGCGCAGGTGCGAGTGCAGCGTGAGCTCGCCGTCGAAGCGGATGAAGAGGTGCTTGCCGTGGGCGTCGACCGCGCGCACCTCGCGCCCGGCGAGGCGCTCGGGCCAGCGGTCCATGGCGTGGCGGCGCTGAGGAGTCGCGATCTCCTCGATCTCGTGCCCGACGAGGGCCGCCCCCACGCGGCGGGCGGCGCTGTGGATCGTGTCGCCCTCGGGCATGGATTCAGCGTAGGCGCGCGACCCGCTGCCAGCGCTCGAGGTCGAAGCTTGGCGCGACTTCGCGTATGGCGGCCAGCACGTCGGCCTTGGTCATCACGCCATGGCGAAAACGGGACTGCAGCAGCCGCAGCACGGCGGTCATGCGATCTCGGCCGATCCCCTTCTCGAGCGTCTGCAGCGAGCACGAGCCCGCGAGGTAGATCACGTCACCCACCGCCGCCGGAGCGCGGCGACCGAACACCCCCATCGAGGTATCGAGCGAGAACGAGCGCCAGCGCCTCAGCACCAGCTCGTAGGGCCGGCCGGGCCGGCACAGGTTGACCCGCGGATGCAGGCGCTCGTGGGAGTACTGCGCGAAGCTCTCGTCGAGCCAGGGCTCCTCGAACTGGTTGTTGCCCACGAGCCCGTACCACCACTGGTGGGCCACCTCGTGGCTCACCACCTCTCCGATTGGCAGGGAGAAGACCAGCTCGGGGTACTCCATTCCGGCGAACAGGCCCTGGCTGAGGCCCTCGGGAAGGAGCACAACCTCGATCTCGCTCGAGCCGTAGGCACCGAGGCGCTTGCCGAGGGCGCGCACCGCCTGGCGGGCCGCGCGCAGGCTGCCCCGCACGCCGCCGGTGCGCGAGCCGAAGCGCACACGCACCCTCACGCCGCCCACGGTCGCCTCACGCTCACGCAGCCGCCCGACGGCGAGGGCGAAGTCGCGCGCCTGGTCGCTGCGGACCCGCAGCGTTCGCTCGTTGCCCGCCACGCGCTCCGAGATCACCGCCCCGGTGGTGGCCGCGCGCAGCCGGGCGGGCAGGCGCAGGGTGGCGTCCCAGCGGGCGGAGAGGGAGTAGAAGCTCTCGCCCAGATCGGTGTACCGATCGAGGTGCAGGCCGCTCCCGTCCTCCACCGCCAGCACGGGAATCACGTTGCCGAGCAGGGCGGTCGTGCCGATACGGCCGAAGCGATCGGGGGCGCGGCGGCCGCGAACCGTGAAGCGCAGCGAGATCGAGCCCAGCGCGCCCGGGGCCACCGCCGCGCCGAGGCGAACCTCCAGCGCCGAGCAGCTCACGCCCTCGCTTCCCGCCACGGCCGGGGCCTCGACGTCCACCTCGATGCGGCGCGGGCGGCAACGCTCGGGCCCGTTGGCCCACAGGCGCAGCCAAACGCGATCGAGCGCGGCCGGCCCGCGGTTGACGAAGTCGATGCGCTCCCGCCCCTCCAGCACTCCCGCTCCGCGATCGATGTAGCGCAGGTCGAGCGTGTAGGCCTCGGGGTCGGCGCCCCGGATCTCCACCGATTGGGCGCTCGCCACCGGCGCAGTCAGGGCCAGCACGATCACGACGCCGGCGACTAGCCGCAGCATTGCTCTAACGCTAGCTACGGCTTCAGGCGTTGAGCGTCAAGCGCCGCGGGCTCTGGCGGAAGCCCAGCTCGATCAGCCGCGCGCCCACCTCGCTGCCCACCACCGGCTCGCCGTCGAAGCGCTCGATGCCGAGCCGCGGCACCCGTCCGCGCTTGACGGCCTCGGCCAGCGCCTCGAGCGCCACGCCCAGCCACTCCTCCTCGGGCTCGCGCAGCGCGACCAGGCCCTTGCCGCCGCGCTCGACGTAGAGCACCGGCTCGGCGTCGAGAGAGATCACGTAGGCGCCGGGCACGCGGGCCGGACGCCGGGTCGAGGTCTCCTCGTCGCGCTTGGGCCACGCCAACGTCGCCCCCCACGGGTTGGCGGGATCAGTGGCGGCCAGCACCAGGGGACCCGCGGGCTCGTCGGAGCGCAGGCCGCGTAGCCGCTCGATCGCCGCGCCCAGCGCGAACTGGGCCCCGCCCAACCCCTCCACGAAGTAGCCGCGCCGCGCGGTGCCCAGCGTCTCCAAGTTTCCCAGCTCGGCGTAGAGGCTTGCGAAGCCGCCCGGGATGCCCTCGGCCAGCACGGTTTCCCGCGCGACGATCCCGTAGCGCTCGAGCAGCAGCTCGGACAGCGCGCGCAGCCGCGGCCCGTGGGCGGGCGCTTCGGCGAACAGCGGCGTGGTGAGCGACCAGCGTCCCTGCACCTGGGGAGCGCCGGGGCGCCGGCGCCGGGCGAAGCGCCGCCCGTTGTCGCGGCTGCCCTTGGCCAGCGAGAGGCGTGGAGCCCGCAGGGGGGCGAAGGCGTCGTTGGTCACCTCGCCCGCCCAGGCGAGGTCCCACAGTGCCTCCTGCAGCTCCGCGGGCTCGGTGTCACCGACGTCGGCGAGCAGGTCGGCCCAGAACGCGGCGCCCTGGGCGAGGCGCTCGCGCAGCCGGTCGTGCAGCGGCTCGGCCGGCGCGTCGCCCTTGAACGGAGGCGGGCCGAGCCAGCGCGCGTCGTCGCGGAAGTACAGCGCCACGCGGCCCGAGCGCCGGCCCAGCGCGCCGGCGCCCACCCACACCAGCTCCCCACCCGCGCAGAGCTGGTCCATCCAGGCCGGGGAGTAGGCGCCCACCCGGCGCGGCAGCACGTCGCGCTCCCACACCTCGGGAGCGAGCGCCAGGCCCTGGAGGGGAACGAGCAGCTCGCGCAGGCGGTCGACCCCGGCGCCGCCGGGCGGGGCGGCATCGACCCCCTGCCAGGCGGGCAGGAAGCGCGCCAGCGCGCGTTGCTCGGCGGGCTCGACCTCCTTGCGCAGCGTGGCCAGCGACGCGCGTCGCAGCCGGCGGAGGACCTCGGTGTCGCACCACTCGCGCTCGCTGCCGCCGGGCCGGATCTCGCCGCGCACGAGGTCGCCGGCCGTCTCGAGCTCACGCAGCACGGGCCCCAGATCGACGCCGTAGCGCCCCGACGCGTCCGCCGTGGTGAAGGGCCCGTGGGTGCGCGCATAGCGGCGGGCGATACGGGTGAGCGGTTCCTCGACCTCCTCCAGGAACACCGCGGGCAGGCCTCCGGGGGGCACGGCTCCCAGCGCGTCGCGGTAGAGCCCGGCGTCCTCAGAGGCGATCCAACGCTCCTCGCCACCTATGCGCATCCGCACCGCACGCCGCTCGTTCTCGAGCTCGGTCAGCATCCGCGCGGCCGACACCGCGCCCAGGCAGCGAGCCTGAGCCTCGTCGGCGGTCAGGTCGCCGAGCGCTCGCAGCGCGTCGTGCAGGCCGTCGGCGTTGGCCGCCCGGGTTCGCTCGCTCACCCGCTGCAGGTCCTCCTCGACCTCGGCCAGCGCGGCGGCGTCGATCAGCTCGCGCAGCTCCTCCTGACCCAGCAGCTCGCGCAACAGGTCGCGGTCGAGCGAGAGCGCGGCGGCCCGGCGCTCGGCGTTGGGCGTGTCGCCCTCGTACATGTAGGTGGCGACGTAGTCGAAGAGCAGGGACGAGGCGAAGGGAGATGCCCGCTGCGTCTCGACCTCGACAAGCGAGAGCTCGCGGGTGTGAAGGCCGCGCAGCAGCTCCTCCAGGCCGGGGAGATCGAACACGTCGCGCAGGCACTCTCGGTAGGTCTCGAGCACGATCGGGAACTGGCCGTAGCGCTTGGCCACCTCGAGCAGCGACTGCGCCTTGAGGCGCTGCTGCCACAGCGGAGTGCGCTTGCCCGGCCGCGCGCGCGGGAGCAGCAGCGCTCGGGCGGCGTTCTCGCGGAAGCGCGCGCCGAACAGGGCCGACCCCGACAGCTCGCGCACCACGAGCTCCTCCAGCTCGTCGGGAGCCACCAGCACGAGCTCGGCACCGGGCGGTTCGTCGGCGTCGGGCAGGTGAACGATGATGCCGTCGTCGGACCAGATGGCGTCCGACTCGAGGCCGAACTCGTCGCGGATGCGCGCGGACAGCGCCAGCGCCCAGGCCGCGTGCACGCGGCCGCCGTAGGGCGAGAGCACGCACAGCCGCCAGTCGCCGATCTCGTCGCGGAAGCGCTCGATCACGATGGTGCGGTCGCTCGGCACCACCCGCGTGGCGTCGCGCTGCTCGCGCAGGTAGGTGGAGAGGTTGTTGGCGGCGCGCTGATCGAGGTCGTACTCCTGGGCGAGCTCGGCTGGGTCCCGCTCGACCGACTCGCGCGAGAAGGCCCCGATCGCCTCGCCCAGCTCCTTGGGGCGCCCGATGCCGTCGCCGCGCCAGAACGGCACGGCTCCAGGGGCGCCGGGGGCCGGTGTCACGATCACGCGGTCGCGGGTGATCTCCTCGATCCGCCACGTCGACGCGCCCAGCAGGAAGGTCTGGCCGGGTCGCGCCTCGTAGACCATCTCCTCGTCGAGCTCGCCCACGCGGCGCCCATCGGGGAGGTGCACTCCGTAGAGGCCGCGGTCGGGGATCGTCCCGGCGTTGGTCACCGCCAGCTGAAGCGCGCCCTTGCGCGCGCGGACGGTGTCCTCGACCCGGTCCCACACCACCCGGGGGCGCAGCTCGGCGAACTCCTCCGAGGGGTAGCGCCCGTCGAGCATGTCGAGCACCGAGTCGAGCAGCGGACGGCCGAGCTCGGCGAATGGGTAGGCGTGACGCACCACGTCGTGCAGCTCGGGCACCTTCCACTCGTCGCCCGTGGCGGTCATGGCCACGATCTGCTGGGCCAGCACGTCGAGCGGGTTGCGCGGCACCACGGTGGGCTCGATGTCGCCGTCGCGCATGCGCTTGACCACCACGGCGCACTCGAGCAGGTCGGCGCGGAACTTGGGGAAGATGCGTCCGCGCGACACGTCGCCCACGTTGTGGCCGGCGCGGCCGATGCGCTGCAGCCCGGCGGTGACCGACTTGGGCGACTCCACCTGGATCACGAGGTCGACCGCGCCCATGTCGATGCCCAGCTCGAGCGACGAGGTGGCCACCAGGCAGGGCAGCTCGCCCGACTTGAGCAGGTCCTCGACCACCAGGCGCTCCTCGCGGGCCAGCGAGCCGTGGTGCGCGCGGGCCAGGTAGACCGGCTCGTCCTTCCCGTCGCTCGCCAGCTCGTTGAGCCGAACGGCCAGGCGCTCCGCGCCGCGCCGGCTGTTGACGAAGATGATCGTCGAGCGGTGCTGCTTGACCAGCTCGAGCAGCTCCGGATAGATGGCGGGCCAGATCGATCGCGAGGTGGCGGCGCTGTCGCGGATCTCCTGAAGCGCTTCTCCCTGTCCGCTGTCGGGCTCGCGCATGTCCTCCACCGGCACCACGATCTGCAGGTCGAGCGGCTTGCGCACGCCGGCGTCCACGATCTTGCACTTGCGGCCGGTGCCCACGAGAAAGCGCCCGACCTCCTCCAGCGGGCGCTGCGTGGCCGAGAGCCCGATGCGCTGCACCGGGCGGTCGGCCACGTGCTCGAGGCGCTCCAGCGTCAGCGCGAGATGAGCGCCGCGCTTGGTGCGCGCCACGGCGTGGATCTCGTCCACGATCACCGAGTCGGTGTCGACCAGGAACTCGCGCGCCTTGGAGGTGAGCATCAGGTAGAGCGACTCGGGCGTGGTGATGAGCACGTCGGGCGGCGTGCGCAGCATGGCCTGGCGTTCCTTCTGTGGCGTGTCGCCGGTGCGGATGGCCACCGAGATGTCGCCGCCGATGCCCTTCAGCGGCGCGCGCAGGTTCTTCTCGACGTCGTAGGAGAGGGCCTTCAGCGGCGAGACGTAGACCAGGCGCCCACGGCCGGGATCGGCCACGAGGCGGTCGAGGCCCCACAGGAAGGCGGCCAGCGTCTTGCCCGACCCGGTGGGGGCGGACACCAGCACGTTCTCGCCGCTCGCGATGGCCGGCCACGCCTGCTCCTGCGCCTCGGTCGGGCGCTCGAAGGAACGCGTGAACCAGTCACGTACCTGGGGGGTGAACGATGCGAGCGGATCCGAAGCCACGCGACCCACGAGCGTACCGTGTGGCTACCCTCGGCTGCATGAACCTCAAGCGCCCAGCGGTACTCGCCGCCACCGGCTTGGCCCTCGCCCTCGCCGCCTGTGGGGAGGACGACGTCAACGACGCGGCCGGCGACGTGCAGAACCAGGTGGAGGAGGCCGCCGGGGACGTCGAGAAGCAGGGCCAGGAGCTGCGCGAGGACATCGAGCAGGGCGCCTCGGAGGAGGAGATTCGCAAGCGCCTGGACGACCTCGAGCAGGAGGCGCGCGAGCAGGGCGGGGCTGCCGAGCGCGACGCCGAGCAGCTCAGGAAGGACCTCGAGAGCGAGCTTCCCTGAGCGAGCCTCCTGCCGCACCCTTTGCGCGAAGCGCGTGTTGAGGGGGCATGCGCATCTCGCTCGCCGCCCTGACCGCCGTCCTCACGCTAGCCCTGGCGCCGGTGGCCGCGGCGAAGCCGAACATCGTCGTGCTGATGACCGACGACCAGACACTCGACTCGATGTCGGTGATGGCGCAGACCAACAGGCTGATCGGCGGGGAGGGCACGACCTTCACGCGCAGCTTCGTCAACTACTCGCTCTGCTGTCCCTCGCGCGCGACGCTGTACACCGGCCAGTACGCCCACAACCACGGCGTGCTCGGCAACGGGCCCCCGCTGGGCGGATACACCCGCCTTGACAAGTCGAACTGGCTGCCGCTCTGGCTGCAGGCCGCGGGCTACCGGACCATGCACGTGGGCAAGTTCCTCAACGGCTACGGCCGCCTGTCCGCGCCCACCGAGGTCCCGCTGGGCTTCAACGACTGGCACGGCACGGTCGATCCCTCGACCTACTCGTTCTGGAACTACACGGTCAACGAGAACGGGACGCTGCGCACCTACGGCGCGGCCAATGAGCCGGAGTTCTACTCCACCGACTTCTTCGCGCGGCGCGCCAACGAGCTGATCGCCGCGGCCGCGCCGTCGGACCAGCCGTTCTTCATGTCGGTCGCGTTCCTCGCGCCCCACTCGGGCCAGCCACGAGAGTTCGACGACCCGGCCGGCCAGACGACACCCGCGGTGGCGCCGCGCCACGTGAACGCCTTCTCCACCGTCGCGCTGCCCCAGCCCGCGTCGTTCAACGAGGCCGACATGACCGACAAGACCGCGCTGATGCAGCGCCGGCCGCTGATCACCCCGGAGGTGTTCGGCGCGATCCAGGAGAACTATCAGCAGCGCCTCGAGTCGCTGCTGGCGGTGGACGAGGCGGTGGCCTCGATCGTCGGCGGACTCGAGGCCACCGGCGAGCTGGACGACACGCTGATCCTGTTCACCAGCGACAACGGCTTCTTCCACGGCGAGCACCGCGTTCGGCAGGGCAAGCTGCTGGTGTACGAGCCCTCGATCCGGTTGCCGCTGCTCATGCGCGGGCCGGGAGTGCCGGATGGTGAGCGCCAGTCGCAGCTCGTGACCAACGCCGACCTGGCGCCGACGATCGTCGACGCCGCGGACGCCAGGCCCGGCCGCGCGCCCGACGGTCGCTCCCTGCTCGACCTGGTCGACGATCCCGGGGTGCAGTGGGGCCGCGAGCTCCTGCTCGAGGGCGGCACCAACGCCGGGCTGACGTACACCGCCCTGCGCAACTACCGCTACAAGTGGGTCGAGCACGCCAACGGCGAGCGCGAGCTCTACGACCTCGAGACCGATCCCGACGAGCTCACCAACCGGTCCACCGACCCGGCGCTCGCCTCGGTGCGGTTCGCCCTGGCCGAACGGCTCGCCGCGCTTCGCAACTGCGCGGGCAGCTCGTGCCGGGCCAAGCCGGCCCTGCGTCTCGACGCCGCTCGCCGCAGCTGCCGGTTCAACGTGGCCGTTCGCGGCGACGACGCGCGCGCCGTCGGGCGGGTGGAGTTCCTCGTGCGCCGGCGGCCCGGCCGCGGCGCCGCGGACGAGCCGGCAAGCTTCCGGCGCCTGGCCCGCGACGTCAAGCCTCCGGTCCGCAAGGTCGTGCGAGCGGCCGGCGTGCTGCCCGGCCGGCGCTTCCTGCTCCGGGCCCGGGTGCGCCTCGACGACGGGCGCTCGGTCACGATCGACAAGAAGCGCCGCACCTGCCGCTAGCCGGAGCCGCCACCGCGCCCGCCATGCTTGGCGGATGCGCCGGCCGGCCGCCCTTGCGTTCGCGCTAGCGATTGCGCTGGCTGCCGGCTGCGGCGGCGGGGAGGAGCGCCCGGCCGGCGATCCGGCGCGGCGCCACCGTGGTCGCCGCCCTGGGCGACTCCATCACCGCGGGCACGCCGCTCGTGGGATCCCGACCCCGCCGCGCGCTCGCAGATCGCGGAGCCCGACGTGCGCAGCCAGTACGGCTACTGGGCCGAGCGCGCGCTGCCCGGCACGCGCTTTCGCAACTGCGGGATCAACGGCCAGCGCACCGACGAGATAGCCCGGCGCCTCGACGACTGCGCCAAGGGCGCTGACGTGGTGATCGTCCAGGGCGGAGTCAACGACATCGCGCAGGGCCTGCCGCCGGAGGGAGCGGCAGCCAACCTGCAAGCCATGGTGCGGCGCGGGAAGGAGCTCGGGCTGCGCGTGGCGGTCGTGGAGCTGTTGCCCTGGAACGGCGGCTACCCGGTGGCCTACCGGCCGATCCGCGACCTCAACGAGCGCATCGCGGCGATAGGCCGCGAGGAGAACGTCCCCGTGATCCAGTGGTACGACGTGCTGGAGGACCCGCGCCGCCCGGGGCGGATGCGCCTGCGTTGGACGATCGACCTTGCCCACCCGTCGGTGGAGGGCTACCGGCGGCTAGGACGAGCGGTCGAGCTCCCGCGCCCGTGAGAACACCGCATCGATCATCGGCTCGGTCAGCTTGCCGGTGAACGTGTTCTGCTGGCTGGGGTGAAAGCAGCCGAGCAGCACCGGTCCGTCCTTCGGGCGGTGCGAACTCGGCGCCGTGGCCGAAGCGCGGCTTGGGGCGCAGCCCCAGCAGGCGGCACGCCGCGTCCCACGCGAACGCGCCCAGGCAGACGATCACCCGCGGCTCCACCAGCGCGAGCTCCTCGGCCGCGTAGGGCAGGCAGTTGTCGCGTTCGGCCGGCAGCGGCTTGTTGGCCGGAGGAGCGCAGCGCACCGCGGCGGACACGAAGGCGCCGTCCAGCCGCAGCCCGTCGTCGCGGTGCACCGAGGTCGGCTGGTTGGCGAACCCCGTCCGGTGCATCGAGGCGAACAGCCAATCGGCCGAGCGGTCGCCGGTGAACACCCGGCCGGTGCGGTTGCCGCCGTGCGCGGCCGGGGCCAGGCCGAGCACGTAGACCGAAGCGCGCGGGTCGCCGAAGCCGGGTAGCGGGCGGCCCCAGTAGTCCTCGTCCCGAAACGCCGCGCGCTTCTCGCGGGCCACCCGCTCGCGCCACTCGACCAGGCGAGGGCACCTGCGGCAGCCAACGATCCGCTCTTCTAGTCCTTTAAGCGCCGACCGGTCGTGAACAGCCATTGCGACCACGCATATACCGGCACCGCGAGCGCCGCCACCACTCCCAGCGAGAGCCAGATCGACACGTCGCTCTCACCCAGGAAGCCGAAGCGCACCGCGTTGACGAGGTAGAAGACGGGGTTGAAGTGCGAGAGCTCCTCCCACGGGGAGGGAAGCACCTCGACGGAGTAGAAGACCCCGCCGACGAAGGCCAGCGGCAGGATCACGATGTTGGAGATGAACGTGGTGTGGTCCCACGTCTCCGCGTAGATCCCCACCACCACTCCGAGCGCGCTGAACAGCACGAGGCCGAGCGCCACCGCGGCGATCAGCGCGAAGGGCTCCTCCACGGGCACGCCCACGAACGCGACCGACAGCACGAGCAGCGAGCCGCCGATGGCCAGCGCCCGGAAGACGCCGCCCACGGTGAAGCCGAAGGCCACCTGCCAGGCGGGCAGGGGCGCGGAGAGCACGTCGTGGATGTAGCGGTCGAAGCGCGCCTGGAAGATCGACGACGCGTTGTTGGCGTAGGCGGCCTGCGCCATGCCCATCGTGATCAGCCCGGGCACGATGAACACCTCGTAGTCGACCGTGCTCACCTGATCGATTCGCCCGCCCAGGGAGAGCCCGAACACGAGGATGAAGAGGATCGAGGAGATCACCGGCGCGAGCACGGTCTGGGTCCAGAGCTTCGACACCCGCAGGGTCTCGCGGCGGCACAGCCACACCGAGCCCGGTCACGACGCCATCGCGTTCACATAGACGTCCTCGAGGCGCTCGCCGCCGAAGTGGTCGCGCAGCCCGGACGCGGTGTCGCGCGCGATCAGGTGCCCGTCGCGGATCAGCCCGATCTCGTCGCACAGCGCCTCGGCCTCGTCGAGGTAGTGGGTGGTGAGCAGGATCGTGGTGCCCTCGGCGTGCAGCTGGCGGATGTAGCGCCACAGCTCCGTGCGCAGCTCGAAGTCGACGCCGGCCGTGGGCTCGTCGAGGATCACCAGGCGCGGGCGGTGCATGAGGGCGCGGGCCAGGAGCAGGCGCCGGCGCTGGCCGCCCGACAGCCGCGGCGCGCGCGTGTCGCGCTTGTGCTCGAGGCCGAAGGCGGCCACCAGCTCGTCGGCCCGCGGGCCGGGGTCCTTCATCCCGAAGTAGCCGCCGTGGTACATGAGCGTCTCGCGGACGGTGAGAAAGCGGTCGAGGTTGATGTCCTGCTCGGCCAGCCCGATCCACGACCGTGCGGTCATCGAGTCGTGGGGCTCACCGAACACCCGGATCTCGCCCGAGGTCACGCGCAGGAGGTTGCACACCGCGCTGATGGCCGTCGTCTTGCCCGCCCCGTTGGGGCCGAGCAGCCCGAAGAAGGCTCCCGACGGGATCTCCAGGTCGAAGTCGTCGAGCGCGAGCGTGCCGTCGCCGTAGCGCTTGGTGAGACCACGGAGGCTGAGGGCGGCGTCGTCACGGAACACTCCTTCGAGGCTATCGACGCCGCCAGGCCGGCCGAATAAGGGGGCATGACAGTCCCGGTGCTGATCGGCCTGCTCGTGGTCGCCCTGATCGTGGCCGGTGTCGCGCTGCGCGAGGGCAAGGCCGGCGAGCCGGACGCCTCCCAGCGCTACAGCGACAAGCGCTCGGGCTGCGGGCGCGACGGAGGCCTGCGCCCGCGCGAGCTGCGCCCGCCGCGCATCCGGGAGCTCATTCTCTGCCTGCACAACGAGGAGCGCGCCCAGGAGGGCCTGGCCGGGCTCGAGTACGAAACGCGGCTCGAGACCGCCGCTCAGGGCCACGCCGAGGACATGGTGGAGCGCCGGTTCTTCTCCCACGACACGCCCGAGGGCCTCAGGCCCGAGGACCGCGCGCTGAACGCGGGCTATCCGTCCAAGCACTACTCGTCGGGCGAGAACCTGGCCTGGGGCACCGGCCTGGAGGCCTCGCCCGTGGAGATCGTGGACGGCTGGATGCACAGTCCCGGCCACCGCGACAACATCCTGCGCGGCGCGTTCACCCAGATGGGCGTGGGCGTCGTGCCCGGGGTTCCCGAGACCCCCGAGGACCCGCTGCCGGGCGCGACCTACGCGGTCAGCTTCGGCGGTCCGCCGCTGCCGGCGGGGGCACCGTGAACCGCGTGGGCAAGGTATTGGCGGCGGCGCTGCTCTTCGCCGGCGTCTGCTGGTCCTTCGCGGCCTTCGGCGACCTCGCGCCCAGCCTTCCCGCCTGGGCTCCCTGGCTCGGCCCGGCGGCGATCGTGGCGGGCTTCCCGCTTCTGTACTTCTTCGGATTCCGCCACGGCCAGCAGAAACTCGACGAAGGCACGTGGGTTGAGGTCGAGGGGACCGTGGGGCGCATCGTCCAGTTCGGGAGCGAGTTCGGCAGCAGCGGGCACCACATGAGGGTGCACTTCACCTCTCCGATACACGGCAAGTTCAAGTACGACGAGCCGATCCACACCGAGCGGGCGCACGAGTTCGTGAAGGCGTCGAAGGGCAAGCCGGTGCTGGCCGAGGTGCGCTCCAACGACCGCAGGTGGCTCGAGGTCGAGATGGTGGACGGCAAGTCCTGGGCGGTGCTCAACTCAGAGCGCGCCCATACTGCCTCTCGTAGTAGTCGCGGTACTCGCCAGAGCGGATAGGCGCCCACCAGTCCTCGTTGTCGCGGTACCACTGGACCGTGCGCGCCAGGCCCTCGTCGAACCGCACGCCGGCCTCCCAGCCGAGCTCCTCCCGGATCTTGTCGCTGCCCAGCGAGTAGCGGCGATCGTGCCCGGGGCGATCCTTCACGTATTCGATCAGCCCCTCGTCGCGTCCGGTCAGCTCGAGGATGCGCCGGACCACATCGATGTTCTCGCACTCGTCGGGGCCTCCCACGTTGTAGGCCTCGCCCGGCCGGCCGCGCTCGAGCACCGCGTGTATGCCGCGGCAGAAGTCCTCCACGTAGAGCCAGTTGCGCACCTGGCGCCCGTCGCCGTACACCGGCAGGGGGTCGCCGTGCAGCGCGTTGAGGATCGTCAGCGGGATCAGCTTCTCCGGGTACTGCCGCGGCCCGTAGTTGTTCGAGCCGCGGCAGATCACGGCCTCGAGGCCGTGGGTGTGCGCGTGTGCCGACACCAGCAGGTCCCCTCCGGCCTTGGTGGCGGAGTAGGGGGAGGAGGGGTCGAGCGGGGAGGTCTCGGTGAACGAGCCCTCGGCGATCGAGCCGTAGACCTCGTCGGTGGACACCTGCAGGAAGCGGCCCACCCCGCGCTCGCGGGCCGCGTCGAGCAACACGCTCGTGCCGATCACGTGGGTACGCGCGAAGGCGTCCTGATCCGCGATCGAGCGGTCGACGTGCGACTCGGCGGCGAAGTTGACCACGGCGTCGGCGTCCTCGGCCAGCTCCATCACCAGGTTGCGATCCTCGATCCCACCCACCACCAGCTCCACGCCGTCGGGCAGGTTCTCGCGCCGGCCGGCGTAGGTCAGCTTGTCGAGCACGGTCACGTCGTGCTCGCCCTCCACCAGGCGCACGTAGGTCGAGCCGATGAACCCGGCCGCTCCGGTCACGAGCAACTTCATACGCGTACCCCCAGATAGGCCTGCAGCCCGTCGCGCCAGTGCGGCAGCCGGTGCCCGCGCTCGCTCTCGAGCACCGACCACGCCGGGCGCGGCGCCGGGCGCGGGAACTCCTCCGTGGTGCAGGGCGAGAGGTCGACCTCGCGGGCGCTCAGGGCGAAGATCTCGCGAGCGAACTCGAACCACGAGCACCGGCCCGATGCGGCGAGGTGGTGCACACCGAAGTCCTCGCCGCCGATCAGCTCGGCCAGCGCGTCGGCCAGGTGCACGGTGAAGGTGGGGGAGCCCACCTGGTCGTCGACCACGCGCAGCTCGGGGCCGAGCCGCAGCATGGTGTCCACGAAGTTCGGCCCGCCCGGTCCGTACAGCCAGGCCGAGCGCACGATGTAGTGGCGTGGGTTGGCCTCGGCGGTGGCCCGCTCGCCCTCGAGCTTCGAGCGCCCGTAGCTCGAGATCGGGCCCACGGGATCGGACTCCAGATAGGGCTCGCGCTTTCGCCCGTCGAACACGTAATCGCTCGACACGTAGACCACGGTGCCCGCCGCCGCGGCGACGTTCGCCGCGCCCTCGGCGTTCACCCGCAGCGCCTCCTCGGCGTGCTCCTCGGCGCCGTCGACGTCGGTCCACGCCGCGCAGTTGATCGCGAGGTCGTCGGGGCCGAGCGCCGCCTCGACCGCGCGGGCGTCGGTCACGTCGAGCTCGGCCCGCGCGAGGCCCTCGCCGCCCGTGGCCCGCACGACCGCCTGGCCGAGCATGCCGCCCGCTCCCAGCACGACCGTCCTCACAGGATCTGAACGTCCGCGTTGTCGCCCACCACGAAGCGGTAGGCCTTCGGCAGGGCCGGGCCTCTCCCGATGGTCACGTTCTTGCCGATCAGGCTGGCCTCGATGCGGTACTCGAGGTCGCGGATCGACGAGCCCGACAGCACGATCGAATGCTCGAGCTCGGCCTTCTCGATCGTCACGTCCTCGCCGACCGCCGTGTAGGGCCCGATGTAGGCGTCGGTGATGCGCGAATTGCGCCCGATCACCGCGGGTCCCCGGACGGTGGTGCGCTCGAGCCGCGCCCCCTCCTCCACCACCACGCGGCCCTCCACGCGTGAATCCACCAGCTCGCCGTCGAGACGCTCGGTCAGGTCGTCGAGGATGAGCCGGTTGGCCTCCAGCATGTCCTGCACCTGGCCCGTGTCCTTCCACCAGCCGTGCACGATGTGCGGGTCGACGCGCTGGCCGCCGTCCACCAGAGCCTGGATGGCGTCGGTGATCTCGAGCTCATCCCGCCAGGAGGGCTCGATCGAGCGCGCGGCCGCGAAGATCGCCGGCGTGAACATGTAGACGCCAACGAGCGCGAGATCGGTCTGGGGCTCCTTCGGCTTCTCGACCAGCCGGGACACCCGGCCGTCCTCGAGCTCGGCCACCCCGTAGTGCTCGGGGTCGGGCACCGGCGTGAGCAGGATCAGCGCCTCGGGCGCCTCGCTGCGGAAGGTGGCGACGAGATCGACGATGCCGTCGCGCAGGAGGTTGTCACCCAGGTACATGACGAAGGGCGAGTCGCCCAGGAAGGGCTCGGCGGTGAGCACCGCGTGCGCCAGCCCGAGCGGCGCGTCCTGCTCGATGTACTCGATGGAGGCCCCGAAGCGCGAGCCGTCGCCGGTGGCGCTGCGGATCTCGGCGCCGGTCTCGGGGGCGATGATGATGCCGATCTCCTCGATGCCGGCCGCGACCATCGCCTCGATCCCGTAGAAGAGCACGGGCTTGTTGGCCACCGGCACGAGCTGCTTGGCGCTCGTGTGGGTGAGCGGGCGCAGGCGCGTGCCCTTGCCCCCGGAGAGGATCAGGCCCTTAATAGGTGCCCCCGAGCTTGCGGTGGTCCCAGCTGATCACACGGGAGGCAACGAAGCGCATGCCCACTCGCTTGCGGGCCTGCCCGGCGATCATCTCGCGCAGCTCCGGGCCGACGTCGCCCGCGTAGCGCTCGAACAGCTTCAGGCCCACCTCCTCCACCCGCTCGGTGTCGTGCTCGAGCGCCACGTCGCACTCGAGGGTCACGCCGCGCAGGTCCTGGTACTCCACTCCCGCCTCGAGGCCGATCGTCGCGCGCGGGTCGCGCTCCAGGTTCTTGGCCTTCTGCGATTTGCCGTACGTCCACGAGATCAGGTCCGTGCCCTCGCTGACGAACCACAGCGGGACCAGGTGCGGCAGGCCGCGTGGGCCGTTGGTCGCGCACTGCATGACCATCCTCTCGGCCAGGAACTCGTGCACTTCTTCGTCGGTCATCTCGATCTGCTCGCGGCGGGAGGGCACAGGTTTCCTTTGGTGGGGGCGACGGGTAGTGCCTGAGGGTTGGGGTCGTTTACAAGAGGAGGAGTGATGATCGGAAGGACCCGCGTGGCCATCGTATTGGCCGCCGTCCTGTCGGGCCTGCTGGTGATTACCGCTGCCGCAACCGCGGCCACGCGGACAACCGTCACCGCGTCGGCCAACAAGGCACGTGCCTGTCATACCAATTTCGTAGGCAATCGAGCGCACACCGACGTGGTGCGCGCCACCTCGAGCGCGCAGGGCCTTCTGCGCGTCCGGCTCAAGAGCCGTGGCGACTGGGACCTCGGTGTCTTCGACGCCAAGACCAAGCGCTACGTGGCCGGATCGGCCGCCTTCCGCGGCAACGAGCTGGCCGAGGGCTTCGTGACCAAGGGCCAGCGTCTGCTGGTGCAGGCGTGTCGCTTCCGCGGCCGCTCCTCGAGCGCCCGCGTGTCGATCAGCTTCCTGGCTGCCCCGCCCGCCGCCGCGAGCGGAACGGCTCAGGTGGTCGACGTGTCCACGCCCACGCGCGCGGACAAGGAGCGCCTGCAGCGGCTCGGCCTCGACCTGACCGAGCACGGCGACGCCGACTCGATCGAGGTCGTGACTCTACGGCGAGGCGGACGCGCAGGTGCTGCGGCGCAACAAGTTCCGCTACAGCGTGCGCGTAGCCGACCTGGCGAAGCGCAATGAGGCCAACCGCCGGGCCGACCGCCGCTACGCGGCCCGCACGGCGCAGGCCGGCAGCGCGTTGCCGAGCGGGCGCACCAGCTATCGAGTGCTCGCCGACTACGAGTTCGAGATGAAGCTCCTGGCCGGGCGCTACCCCAACCTGGTCAAGCCGCTCACGCTGCCCCATCGCACTCATCTGGGCCGCGACGTCCAAGGCATCGAGATCGCCTTGGACCCCTACAACGTGCGTGACGGCAAGCCCATCTTCCTCCAGTTGGGCGTCCACCATGCGCGCGAATGGCCGTCGTCTGAGCACGCGATCGAATGGGCGTACGACCTGATCAACAACTACGGCAACCAGGCCCGCACGACGCGGCTGGTCCGGGCCACGCGCAACATCGTGGTCCCGATCGTGAACCCGGACGGGTTCAACATCTCGCGCTCGGCGCCGGACTTCCCGTCCCCGGGGAGAACTTCGACGACCTCGACTACGAGATGAAGCGCAAGAACTGCTGGCCCGATCCCGCCCACCCGGGACCCTGTGAGAACAACCTGACCGCGGGCCGGCTGCTCGGCGTCGACCTCAACCGCAACTACGGCGGCTTCTGGGGCGGACCGGGTGCCAGCACCGAGTCCGCTGAGCGACACGTTCCGCGGAACGATGCCGTTCTCGGAGCCGGAGACGGAGAACATCCGCAAGCTCCACTCCGAGCGCCAGATCACCAACCTGATCACCAACCACACCTACTCGAACCTCGTGCTGCGCCCGCCCGGAGTGGTGGACGTGGGCTTTCCGCTCGAGGAGCCGCTGATGAGAGCTCTTGGCGCGGAGATGGCGAGCCACAACGGCTACGCGAACACTCCGTCGTTCGGGCTGTACGACACCACCGGTGGGACCGAGGACTGGACGTTCTGGACCGCCGGCGGCCTGGGCTACACGTTCGAGATCGGGCCCGACGGAGTTCCACCCGCCGTACGAGCACGGCGTGGTGGCGGAGTACCTCGGCCTGCCCCCGGCGGAAGGTGCCGGCCTGGGAGGTAACCGGGAGGCCTACTACGAGATGCTCGAGGCCACGGCCGGCCCGCGCTACCACTCACTGGTGAGGGGACGGGCCCCGGACGGCTGGACGCTGAAGATCAAGAAGTCCTTCATGACCGCCACGTCAGCCGGTGTGGCAGGACGACTCGGGAGACGGAGCATCGGCGCGCCCATGCTGTTCCCGGACACCCTCGAGAGCGAGTTGCGCTCGGATGGCGGACGCTTCTCCTGGCACATGAATCCGTCGACCCGACCGGTGGTGGCCGGACGTTATCGGCCGCGATCCGGCCGGGCCGCCGCAGGCGGCGATCGCCCTGGCGAACCCGCCCGGGCGTGCCGGCTGTGAACGAGCTCTACCCTGACGGTCCTGACGAGTCGATCCCGTTCACGGTCGAGGGCCCGCCTAGCGTGGACAACGGGAAGATGACCGTCCACATCGAGTGGACGAATCCGGACACCGACTGGGACCTCTACGTAGTCGACGCCGACGGCGAGCCGGTCACCTCGTCGGCATCGTCGGAGACACGACGGAGGAACGCGGTCCTGTTCGACCCGCCTCCGGGCGAGTACACCGCTCACGTGGTCAACTACTTCGGTGGACGGTGCGCCACGACGACTGGACCAACGGCTCTGTCACGTTCGACAGCCCCACCCGCTGGTCCCCGGCGCAAAGGAGGCCTGGCAGCTCACGTGCGAGGACGAGGAGGGACGCCTGCAGGCGGTCCGCAACCTCGTCGTCGACCGAGGCGACCGGGTCAACGTGGGTCGCGTGTGCAGCAGCGCAGCGATCGCCAAGGCCAAGAGGCAGTAGCTCGAGGCTGAGGAGGAGACACGGCGGACGCGCCGCCCTCGGGCGGCGCGTCTGCTTTGTGCACCGCGGCAGCGAGGCCGGCCGGCGATTGTCCGTAGCGGCGCAAGTTCCGACCGCGCAAAGCGGGCTGGGATAGGAAGGATGGTGATCCCTCGGGGGTGAGGGACCCGGTCGCCGCCATTCCTGCCTAGGGCGGGCGACCTCGAGTCAGCGTTTGACGGCGCCCGCCAGGGCCTCGGCAGCTTCGAGGACGGCTTGGCGGGCGTCGTCGGGCTCGAGCACCACGGCGTCGCCGGCCTCCTTGAGGATCTCGCGCGCCAGGTAGCGGTGGCCCGCGAAGGGCAGCTCGATCACCACCGCGCCGTCCGCGAGCTCCTCGACCACGCGCCTGTCCTCGCGGGCCCAGCGCGCCCGCTCGGGCATCATCCACACGCGGGCGATGCGCGAGTCCTCCACCTCGCCGGTGCGCGGCCAGCCCTGAATGTCCGGCTCGATGCCGGGGCGCGGCTCGAAGGTCTCGTCGAGCGCCTGGGCCGAGCGGATGCGGTCGAGGCGAAACGAGCGGGTGTCGTCCTTCTCGGGATCCCACACGTGCACGTACCAGCCCTCGCGCCCGTTCATCAGCTTGTAGGGCTCCACCCGGCGCTTGGTGAACTCGTCGAGCTCCTCCTTGTAGTGCTCGATCTCGAGCATGCGGCCGGCGGCGATCGCCCCGCTCACCACGCGGGCGATCTCCGAGTCGTCGCCCTTGGCCGTGGTGATCCGCAGGCCCTCCTGGGCGGGGTCCTGGCCCAGCGCGTCGACGATCTTCTGGCGCGCGCTTCCCAGCCAGCCCTCGGGCAGGTGCTCGCCGATCAGGTCGATGGCCGCCACCAGCGCCTTGGCCTCGAGGGGGAGCAGGCGCGCGGGCCGGGCGAAGTTGTCGCCGTAGGGCTCGGGATCGACCTCGATCTGACCCCCGGTCACCTCCGCGTAGAGCACGTAGGAGCCGCCACCGAAGTTCACGACGTTCAGCACGTCGATGTCCTGGCGCAGCTCCTGCTCTGACACCTGCAGCTGCGCGCAGAGGTCGGCCACGTCGATCTTGCGGCTCTCGCGGGCGGCGTCGATGAGCATGCCGGCCAGTGTCACCAGGCGAGCGAACCGCTCGGGGCGTATGGGCGAGGCCTCGCGATCGGATTCCTCCTCGTGCTCCGGCGCGAGGCGCTCGACCGGATCGGCGAGCTCGGGCGGGTCGACATGGCAGGAGATCACCTGCTCGAGGCGCTCCCGCGCCTCCTCGATCAGCTCGGGCGGGCCCTCGATACGCGCGTGCTCACCCAGGCCCAGGACCCAGGAGACCATCTGCCGCGAGTTCGCGTAGTCGGTCTCGAACGTCACGCCGCCGTCCTCGGTCTCGGTCACGTCGCCGGCGTGGCCGAAGTGGCGCAGGGCCAGCCAGTCGATGCGGTCCGAGAGCCAGATTCTCGCGCGTCCGACCGGGTCGCCGAGCTGCCAGTCCGTGCGCGTGGCGTACTCGCGCGGGTTGAAGTCCTCGGGGCGGTTGAAGTCGTGCTCGGCCTTCGACGAATAGCCGACCTTGCCGCGGATGCGCGATACGCGAAACACGCGCAGGTCCTCGCGCTCGTGGGAGTGGCCGATCAGGTAGAACTGCCCGCCCTTGTAGAGCAGGTGGTAGGGATCCACCTTGCGGCTCTCGATCGAGTCGCGGCCGATCGTGTAGTAGTCGAACACGATCGTCTTGCGGCGGAAGATCGCGGTCTCGATCTTCGACAGCCGCTGGGAGACCTCACGCCCGCCGCCGCCGGGCTTCACGGCCAGGGTGACCGAGTTCTCCTCGGGCGCCTCGAGCGGATTGGGCTTGCCCCACGAGAGCTGCTGCAGTGCGAGCCGCAGCGGCTCGGCGTAGGCGAACTCGCCGTCGAGCAGGTGCAGCGCCATGCGCAGCGCGCCCAGCTCCTCGTCGGTGAACTCGATGGCCTTGAGGTAGAAGTTCTCTGGGGGCAGCGAGTAGTTCTCGGCCTCGTAGTAGCCCTCGGCCGGCTTGTCGACCTTGAGGTGGATGCCGAGCGACTCGAGCTCGGCCCGATCGGCGTAGAAGCGCCGCGCGAACGCCTCGTCGTTCATCTGCGAGTAGCCCTCGACGTCCTGCTTGATCTCGAGCGCCGTGACCGGCCGCCGCTCCGCCATCAGGAACGAGATCAGGCTGAGCTGACGGATGAGCTTCTCGGTGTCTTTGGCCATGTACTTGTGTTCGGTCCGGGGGCCTACGAGGATAAGCAGGAAGCCCCCAAAGCTCGCCGGTTCGGAGGTGGCGCCCCGCTATTTGCGAAGTTTGGCAGCGGCGCCGCGCCGCGCCCGGACCAAAGTTCTGGTGCCGCAGGCCGATAACCGGGGCGATATGGGCTTCGACAAGTTCAAGAACTTCTGGAACGTCGACATCAAGGATGGCGTTGAGGGCAAGGCCTTCGTGCAGTCGGCCAGCTATCCGCCCGACGATGCCACCACGACCAACGTGATGATGTGGCTCGACGTCTATGTGGAGGGGTGGGAGCCCTACCGCGTGGAGCACAACTGCGTCGTGAAGATCTCCAAGCACCCCCAGCCGGGCGAGACCCTGCCCGTGATCGTCGACCGTGAGAACAAGGAGCGGATCGACATTCAGTGGGACCAGGTCAAGACGGTCGACGAGCTCATGCGCGATGGCCAGCCCGGGCAGATTCCCGGGGTGGGGAACATGGCGATGGGACAGCCCCAGGTGATCGACCTTCGCAACGCGGGCCTCAGCGGAGACCTCAACGAGCGGATTCAGCAGGCGATGCAGATAGCCCAGCAGACGATGCAGCAGGGCGCCGCCGGCATGCCGCCGCCCGCGGTCGACTCCGGATCCGACGAGAACATGGTGACCAAGCGGCTCGCACAGCTCGAGCAGCTGGCCTCCCTGCGCGATTCCGGCGTTCTGACTGACGCCGAGTTCGAGGCGGAGAAGGTCAAGATCCTCAGCGGCGGCTGAGGCGCGCTACGCCGCTTCGCGCCCGTCGGCGCGCTCGCGGCGCCCGAAGTAGGCCGACGTCGACAGGCCGCGGTCGAAGTCCGACCAGCTGGCCCCTTCGGCCAGCGACTTCTCGATGCGGTCGAAGCTCCCGAGGTTGCCGCCCAGGTTGTCGATGAAGTGCACGAGCGTGGCCTCGCGGGTGCAGGGCACGACCGGGCTGCCGTGCTCGAGGCGCCCGTGGTGGCTCAGGATGATGTGCAGCAGGGCCGCGGCGTCGCTCGCGGGGAACCCGTCGATGCGCTCGATCTCACGCCGCACGGCGTAATAGCCGAGGGGGATCTCGCCGAGCAGCTTGCCCGCGTCGGTCAGCTCGATCGCGCCGTTGGTCGAGCGATAGGCCTCGACCTTGCCGATGTCGTGGAGGAGCGCGCCGCTGACCGCGACGTCGCGGTCGAGCGCCGGGAAGGTGGCGGCCAGAGCGCTCACGCCCTGGGCCACCGAGAGGCAATGCTCGAGCAGGCCGTGGCGGTAGGCCTGGTGGTAGTACTTGGCCGCCGGAGCCTCGTGGTAGATCCTCCCGCTGTCGCAGGCCGGATCGACGAGCCGGCACAGCAGCTCGCGGAGGTGGGGCCGCTGGATCGTCTGCACCAGCGCGTGGAGGTCGGCCGCCATCTGCGCGTAGGGAATCGGCGATCCCTCAGTGAGATCGGCCAGGTCGTACTCGCCCGTGACGGCGGCGCGCATGCGCTGGACGGTGATCGAGGCTCCGTAGCGGTCGTCGACCGCGAAGCGCCCGAGCACCCGCACCACGGAGCCGCTCCCGCACACCGGAGCCAGCTGCTCCACGTTGTCCCAGACGACGGCCTCGACCGCGCCGCTCACGTCCCCCAGTTGAAGCTTGAGGAAGGGCTCGCCGTTGCGCCGGTGACGCAGCGCATGCGACCGGACGACGAAGAACGAGTTGACCTCCTGGCCGTTGGCCAGGTCGCGCACGAAGCACTTCGTGGGCATCAGGGTCGGCTGCTCCATCGGGGTTGCCAAAGTAGACCGGTGTTCGGACGGGATAGCCTGCACAGCGGTGAAGTCGCCCCCCGCGCGAGTTTCTGACAGGGCGAGCTACGAGCGTGAGTAGAAGGACATCGCGAGCTTCCCGACGTCCTTAGTCGCTCCGGCGTTCTGCAGAGCCCCCAGCGGAGCGCCGATGAAGGGGATCCACCGTCCCGCGTAGCGCCGCGCGACGCGCTTGGCGAGGTACTTGGCCAGACGGATCTGCAGGCCCTCGGTGCTCCGTCCCTCGATGGCCTTCTCGACCATGGCCTGAGCCATCAGCTTGCCCATGCCGTCGAGAGCCGCGCGGGCCTCGGCCGGCGTCTCGTAGACACCCTGCAGCGCCAGCAGCTCAGCCGGGCGCATCGGATGGTGAGGGTCGTATCCGTGGGCGGCGGCGATGTAGAAGATCATCCGGCTCTGGATCCACAGCAGCGCGACCATGTCCGGCGCGGCCGTGAACACACCGCCTATGCCGAGTGCGCCACCTTCGATCCGCGCTATGCGCACATGCTTGCGGTAGGCGACCTTGGCCAGCCGCTCCGGTGTGTGCCCCGGACCGGCTATCCGCACCCACTCCGCGGCCTGTGGCCCGAAACGGTCGGCAGCGGAGAGAGCGATCAGCTCGGGCGCGCGCTCGGGCTGGGCCAGCACGCTTCGCCAAAGCGACTTCGGGGGACGTGCCAGATGCTCTATATGTTCGGTTTCAGACGTTGTCACGGAGGTAGATGAAGAAGATGGCAGACACCAGCACCGCACCAGGACAGGGAATCCTCGGCGAGGAGCTCCGCGAGGAGCGCGAGCAGCTCGTTGAGCTGCTGCAGAAGGCCTACTGGATGGAGATCGAGACGGTGATGAGCTACATCGCCAACTCGATCAATCCGGACGGCGTTCGCGCCCAGGAGATCATCGAGTCGCTCGAGGAAGACATCATGGAGGAGCTCGGGCACGCGCGCCAGTTCGGCGCCCGCATCAAGGAGCTCTACGGCGTGGTCCCCGGCTCACTCGACTTCAGCGCCGAGCAGTCCTTCCTCCAGCCCCCCGACGAGCAGACGGACATCGTCCACGTGATCAAGGGCGTGATCGAGGCCGAGTCGGGCGCGATCGAGCACTACAACAAGGTCATCGAGTTCTGCGAGGGCACCGACCCGGTGACCCAGGACATGGTCATCGCCATCCTCCGCGACGAAGAGGGCCATCGCCGGCTGTTCGAGGGCTTCCTGCGCGAGTACAAGGCGGAGGGCAAGGCCTAGGGGCTACGGGTGGACCCGGAGCGCCGCGCGGGCACGCTTGACGAGCGTGGCCGGCGGCGCGCACGCCGGGCAGTCGTGGACGATGACCAAGCCGTCATAACCCAGGGTCACGACCGTGCGTGCACCCGGGCCAAACGAGGCTTTGAGTAGGTCGTCCTGGTGCCCGCCGAAGCTCGCCACGGGCCGCCCTGTGCTGAGGTCGGTCACTCGGGCGGTCCTGTTGCCGACCGTCAATACGAACGCGTCATTGCGGCTGAACTCCACCTCTTTGAGCTTGCTCGCTCACGGCGTAGCTCTCGACTGCTGAGCCGCCGTCGGATTCGTAGATTCGCACTCTGGTAATTCCGACTGTCGCGACGTACCGCCCCGACGGGGAGATCGCGTAGGGACCGAGTTGTTTCTTCGGGCGCGGCAGCGGTCCGGCAATCCGCTCGACGCCCTCGCGGGCGACATTCCAGACCCGCGCGCCGTCGCCCGGGTACATGGCGATGCGCTCGCCGGTTGAGTCGAAGACCGGACGACTGAAGAGGTCGCCGTCGCGAAAAGGCAGTTTGCCGATGGACGCCCCGGATTCCGCGTCGCTGACCGTGCTCCGCCGCGTAGAGCCGCTGGCCGTTGCCGCTCAGAACAGGTGGATAGCCCTTCGCAGCGTGGGTGGTGACGATTTCCCCACGGGCGGAGTCGAGCACCGTGACCGTTCTCTCGTGTTGCGAGGTGACGAAGATCTGCGTGCCGTCTGCGCTGACGTCGAGATCGAGGTCCAGGAGGGCGTCGTAGAAGCCGTTACCACGCTTGTCGAACTCCGTCTGACGAGAGCTCCGCAGGTCCCGGGACCACAGCGCCACGCGCCCGCGATTGTCACACGTGACCGTGTACGACCGCGCTTGGGCTGCACATCGAAAACGCCGTCTCCCCGGTGGCCGGATCACGTGCGCCGGTACTCGCCAGACGTCGGCAGCATCCCGGTAGCCGGCGGTAAGAATCCGGCGCCCATCGGGACTGAGCACCGCCGTGAGCGCGTTGTCTGATGGCCCCTCCGCGAGCTCGTCGAGCACGGCCACAGTGCCGTTGCGCCTGGTGGCCAAGCGAACGCTGTCGGAATCGGGGCGCACAACCAGGTTCGCCGCGCGGCTCGGGGGGCGAGTCCCTGGATCCCAGCGGGGGTGGTCGACCACTGAGCACGAGAGGCTCCCTGCTCGTCGAGCGGCCAGCGCAGGATCTTGCCGTCGTTGGTACGAGCCCGAACGGTGTTGGCGTCGACGAATTTGGCCGACCAGATCGAGCTGCCCGGGCACGCGAACGGTCGCCTCCCGTTGTGGACGCATCAACCCCTGCCGCAAGGCCCGAACAGCTTCCGGCGTTGGTGCCGCGGCGTGAGCCGCAGGGCGGTCTCAGCCCACGCGCGTGTCGATGTCTAGCTGCGTGATCGCGTGTGCCGACAGCCTCCGCGACTCGGCCAGCCGCTCTTGGAGGTCGGCTCCTTGCTCCCCTCGCTCTCGTCTCCCGACGCACGGTCGCGCTGCACCAGCAGGAAGCCCCCCAGGGCAACGACGCCCAGGGCGGCCACGCCCACGCCCACGCGGCGGACGAGCGCGCGACGCCTGCTCGCGCCGATGTACTCGGCCTGCAGGTCGGTCGGCTGCTCTCGGTGTTCGGCGCGGGAGGCCAGCCATCGTCGCGCCGTGCCCAGATCGTCGCCGCGCAGCAGAAGGCTGCCGTCGCGGTTCTGGCGATCCCATTCGACGGAGCGGGACACCAGGCGCGCGTGCGCCTCGAGCCACGCCAGGTCGGTTTCCAGCGCCCCGACCAGCTCTTCGAACGCCGCCTCGCCGTCATCCTGCGCGCGGGCCAGGATCCAGTTGGGGGCGTTGAGCTCGGGGAAGAGCTGCTCGGGCTCGACGTCGGTTCGGAGGATCGGGATGAGCCGCTTGTGGTGCTCGATCGCGTGGTGGATCTCCTGCCCGCAGATCTGCGACGCGGCGAGCGCCGGCGAGAGCACCACCACAACCGCCTTGGCGCTCTCGATGCCCTGCTCGACCCTGGCCATCCAGTCCGCGCTCTTGGGAATGTCGTCGAGGTCGACCCACACGTCCTTGCCGCGCGCCTCGAGCGCACGCACCAGGCCGCGAACGAACTCGCCGTCCTGGCGCGAATAGGAGATGAACGCGTCCGGTCGCTCGGGTTGCGACGATGCGGAAGCGGCCGGCGTCACCGCCGCCGACGCTACGTCGCGGCCGAGGTCAGGTCAAGCGAGCGCTCAAGAGCGGCCCAGAAGCGCGACCATCGCGGATTGCACGGGCCGCGGCGGGAACGACATCACCACGTCGGCCCGGTAGCGCTTCAGGAATCGCGCCGCCCAGCGCGCGCCCTTCAGGCTTCGCGGGAGGCCGCCGCGCATGAACAGTCCTTCGCGGGCCGCCGCGGCGCTCTCCTCGAGGAAGGGCTGGAGGCCGAGCGCCGGGATCGCGTGGCAGCGCAGGTGCGCTTCCTCGTCGCTCACGCTGGCCAGTGAGTGTTTGGTGCCGGCCCTAACCACCATCTCGCCGTCGGCCGGCCCGATCACCCGCTTGGTGGAGCCGAGTCCGAAGCGGACCTGGCCCTCGACCACCGACCAGCGCTCTTCCTGGCGCGGGTGCAGGTGCTCGGGCAGCACCCCGCCGGGCTCGATCCAGCAGTCGACGATCACGTTCTCTCCGTCGGGCTCGAAGCGGTAGCGAGCGCGGTGGACCGGGTCGTGAACGGTGGACATGCGAGGGCTCCTGTTCCGTTGTTACTCGCCGGTAACATAGCACGGTGGCCCGAATGCCGGCGACCGAGCGGCGCGACCTGATCGTCCGAGCCGCGGGCCGCTTGTTCGCGGAGCGCGGGTACGCGGGGGCCCGCTTGGACGACATAGCGGCCGCGGCTCATGTGACCAAGCCGATCGTGTACCGGCACTTCGACTCCAAGAAGGCCCTCTACCTCGCCCTCCTGCAGAAGCACGAGGACGACCTGCCGACGTTCTTCGAAGGCGTGGGCCACCTCGCTCAACCCGACCGGCTGGCCCGGGCCATCCTCGAGCGCTGGCTCGACTACGTGCGCGAGAACCAGCACGCCTGGCTCATGCTCTTTCGCGACAACTCGGGCGATGAGGAGATCCAGGCCGTGCGCCTACGCGTGAGCGCGCGCGCCCGGGAGGTGCTGGCGGGCTTCATCGCCGAGCGCGCCGGGGGCGCCGTCCCCGGCGATCAGATACGCCCCACGGCCGAGTTGCTGGTGAGTGGACTGGCCGGCCTCGCGCTGTGGTGGATCGACAACCCGGACGTCGAGAAGTCGGTGATGGTCGAGGTGGCCGCCCGCATGAGCGAGCCGGCGCTGGGCTAGGAGAGGAGCTCGCTCAGGAGGACGACGGTGCCGAACACCGCCGCCACCACGGCGATCGCGCCCACCAGGCGCGGCGACGGGCCGCCGTGCACACCGGTCTCGTGGACCACGGCGTGGCCGCGGCCGCGCTCGATCAGCCACAGGTTCACCGGCACCGCGAACGCCCCCGCGATCACCAGCGCCACCGACAGGCTGCCCCAGAACAGCAGGTCACCCACTCCGGCCTCGATCGCACCGGGGATAGCGAGCATGATCGCGTTGTCGACGATCTCCATCACGGCGATCGAGACCGTGTCGGAGGCCAGCGCAATGGGCACGACCGCGGCCAGCGCAAAGCCGGCGCGGAACAGCGGCAGGCTGGTGAGCAAATAGCCGAAGAAGAAGGCCAGGGCCACGGCCAGCGCGACGGTGCCCCAGTCGGAGAATCCGAGCGCCGTGCCGATCACCATCCCTGCCACCTCGCCGATCGCGCAGCCCGTGAGGCAGTGGAGGGTGGCCGACAGGGCCACGCCCCAACTCGCGTCGGCATGGTGATGATGGTGTTCTGCGGAGGCTTCCATACTCCGTCGAGCGTATACCCCCAGAGGGTATATGCGTCGCTACCATCGCCTGGCTGTTCGGCGAGATAGCTCAGTTGGTAGAGCACACGACTGAAAATCGTGGTGTCCCCGGTTCGATTCCGGGTCTCGCCATCTGCCGGCTGCGGCGCATCGCCTGGCTGCGTCATCGGGCGCTCGCCTGCTCAGCAGGCTTCGCTTCCTCTTCCTTGCCAGGCTGGCGCCTCGCTCGGCAGATGACGAGACCTGCGGTCTCGCCGCTGCGTTCACGCGAGCCCGCGGTGGGCCAGGCTCACCGATAACGCGGCCACGGCATGCAAGAGAACGTCGCTGCCAGGCCGAACGGGTCGCGACACGCAGGTGGGCGCCACGGCGCAGATGAATAGAGGACGAGGCCGATCAGCTTGACACGTGACCATTAGGTCACGTATTGTCTGGGACATGGACGCGGTCTTCAAGGCACTCGCCGACCCGACGCGCCGCGAACTGCTCGACGAGTTGTTCCGGCAGGACGGCCAGACGCTCACCGCGCTGGAGGCACGGCTGCCGATGACGCGATTCGGCGTCATGAAGCACCTGAGGGTTCTAGAGGACGCGGGTCTCGTGACCACGCAGCGGCGCGGTCGCGAGAAGCACCACTTCCTCAACCCGGTCCCGATCCGGCTCGCCCACGACCGGTGGGTGAGCAAGTACGCCGAGCCCTGGGCGGCGACGCTCAGCGGCCTCAAGAACCAATTGGAGGACGACACCATGGACAACGTCGCAACCGTTTCGTTTGCCGAGGGGACGGCTCCCGTCAGCGGGATCGCCGTCTTCGAGATCTACATCAAGGCCACCCCCGAGCGCATCTGGGAGGCCATCACGGACCCGGAGACGCGAGCGAAGTACAGCTTCGGTGTCCAGACCGACTCCGACTGGACGCCCGGCTCGAGCTACAAGGTCGTCGGTCCCGGGGCGTTCGACATCGCCGCCGGCGAGAACCTCGAGGTCGACCCGCCCCGCCTCCTCGTTCAGAGCTTCAACGCGCTGTGGAGCGACGAGATCAAGGATCAGGGCCCGACCAGGGTCACCTGGGAGATCGAGCAGGTCGAGGACTCCTGCCGGCTCACCGTCACCCACGATCAGCTGCCCGCGGGCGCGAACGCCGAGCTCTACGGCGGTTGGCCGATGATCCTGTCCGGCCTGAAGACGCTGCTCGAGACGGGCGAGGAGCTGACCACACCGGGCTCGCTGCGCTACTCCGGCACGGTCGACTAGCCGAAGCGGATCGACGGATGCCGGTGTTAACGCTGCGCCCTTATCATCGCCAACATGGAACCCGTCGCCACCCCGGCGAGCACCACCCGAGCTCGCATCGTCGAGGCTGCCGTCGAGCTTCTCTCCGAGGGTGGCCGAGAGGCCGTCTCAACTCGGGCGGTCAGCGCCGCGGCCGGCGTCCAGGCGCCGACCATCTACCGGCTGTTCGGCGACAAGCAGGGCCTGCTCAACGAGGTGGCCGCCCACGGCTTCAGGACCTACCTGGGCGGCAAGACCGGGCTCCAGGCCACGGCCGACCCGGTCGACGACCTCCGAGCCGGTTGGGACCGTCACGTCGGCTTCGGCCTCGAGAACCCCGACCTGTTCTCGCTGATGTACAGCGGGCGCCGGCCGAGCGACCCGCCGCCGGCCGCCGTAGACGAGGGCCTGGAGATCCTCGGCGGGCACATCCACCGAATCGCGGAGGCCGGCCGGCTGCGCGTGTCCGAAGAGCGCGCGGTGAACCTCGTCCATGCCGCCGGCTCGGGAACGACGATGACCCTGATCAGCATGCCGGCTCGCCAGCGCGACCCGGGCCTCTCGGAGCTCGCCCGGGAGGCGGTCATCGCCGCGATAACCACCGATGCCGCCTCAACGCCCGAACCCGGCCCGGCCGGGGCCGCGGTCACCCTGCGCGCGCTGCTGCCGCAGATCACGGTTCTCAGCGCTCAGGAGGCCGGTCTCCTCGAAGAGTGGCTGGGGCGCATCAGCTCGGGCGGCAGCGCCTTCGGCCCGTCCGGGTAGAGCGTCGCCAGCTGCTCGTCCGTCATCTCGAGCGTGTTCGCCGCCTCGGCCGGTGCGCCCACCACGAGCCAGAGTGTCTCCGTGTCGGTGTCGTTGAAGAGCTGGCGGACGGTCTCGGGCTCGACGACGAGCGACGAGAGCGTGGGCATCGTCATCGATTCGTCTCCGATGCGGATTCGCCCGGTGCCCTCGATCACCACGTACAGCTCCGTCTGCTGGAAGTGGCGATGCTTGGTCGAGGCCTGTCCGGGCCGCAGGCGCCAGAAGCGCGCGCCGAGCGAATCGGTCTCGAGCTGCTTGGCCAGATCGGTGTTGAGCACGCCCATCTGATTCGATGGGCGCCAGTGGGCGTCGGCGGCGAGAAGCATGCGGTGGCTCATCTGGCGGCACGCTATCTGCGGGCGGCCGCACGATGAGGCGCACCGGCGTCGACCACTTCGACCTGGTCGTCTCCTCTCTCGATGTCAGCCTGGCGATCTACCGCGAGCTGCTCGCTCCCCTCGGCTATCCCGACGCTTCCGAGATCGTGGGGGAGCGAGGCGAGCGGGTCGTGTACCTGGGTGGGCCGGGCGTCGTGCCCTTCAGCCTTCGGGAGGCTCAGGCCTCGGGCGGGCACGACCGCTATCGCGTCGGCCTACACCACGTGGCCTTCGAGGCGTCCTCGCGCGAGGTGGTCGACGAGCGGCTGCGGTGGGCGCGGGCCGCCGGGCTCGAGATCGAGAGCGAGCCGCGTGAGTACGACTACCGGCCCGGCTACTACGCCGGCTTCTTCTACGACCCGGACGGGCTCAAGCTCGAGATCGTGCACGTGCCGGACTAGCTCACGGCAGCCGGTGCCGCGAGAAGAACTTCAGGAAGTGCGGAGCGGCCTCGAACCCCTCCGGGTTGTTGCCCCCGTTCGGGTACTTGTGCTCGAGCCCGGCCAGCACCGAGAGGTTGAAGCTCGATCCGGGTTCGCGGCCCGCGGCCGTCTGGGTCCACCGGAACGAGGTGGAGGCCGGCTTTCGCCTCAGCTCGACGGGCAGCGGCGCGAGCCCGAGAGTCTCCAGGTGCGGCGCCACGAAGGGCTCACCGAGCAGGCGCAGCAGGGGCTCCGGCTCGAGCGGTAGCGGGGATCCGCCCAGGCCCAGCTTGGCCTGGACGCGGTCGTCGAGCGTCCCGACGATGGCGGCCACGGGGATCGGCCGCACCGGCTGATGGGCCTCGAAGACCCCACCCGCCGCATATCCGACCGCGGCCAGGCGGTCCGACAGCTCCACGGCCAGGCGGGCTGTGAACTCCGCGCCGTTGGAGAAGCCGGACGCGTAGATACGCCTGCGGTTGATCTCCAGGCCGTCCTGGACGTCGTCGAGGATCGCGCGGGTGAAGGCCACGTCGTCCGCGGGCCAGGGCGCGTCGTCCGGGTACCCGGGAGGCTTGTCGTTCAGATCGACGTTCTCCGCCAAGTCGAAGCTGTTCCACTTCGTCTTCTTGAACGGCGAGCCGTCGAGCACGCGGTAGCGCAGACCGGTGGGGAACACCGCGATCAGGTCGCGGCGCTCGGCCTGCTCGCGCCACCCCGAGATCCTCAGGAACTGTCCTCCGTCGCCACCGGTGCCGTGGTGCATCAGCACGAGCGGGCGCTCGCGATCCGGATCGTGTCGCGGGCCGCGTGGCACGTACACGATGTATTGGCGCGCATGCTCGTCGACCGAAACGGTTCGGCAGTTCACCCCCTGGACGTAGGCGCTGCCCGCCTCGGCCTGCGAGTCGCAGGTCACGTCACCCGCCGCCCCTGCGGGAACGACCAGTCCAGCCGCGGCGGCGCAGAGAAGGCCCGCCCAGAGCCGCGCGCTTCTCAGCACTGGCCCGCGCTGCGGTACATGTCGGTGATGGCGGCGAACCCGGTCACGGGCAGCAGTGGCCCGTCCACGCGCAGCACCGCGCGGCGCTCGTTGCTGAGCGAGGTTCGCTCGGCGGTCATGCCCCAGCCGGCGCAGAAACGCTCGACCTCGGCGACGCACCTTTGAGCCACGGTCACGAAGGCCGCGGCACGGCGGTCGGCCGGGCCGGGATCCTGACGGTCGGCGTGGTGTTCGAGCCAGCCCAGCAGCATCGCGTCGAGCTGCTCGGAGAGGGTCAGCGGTTGGAGGGTGTCGGTCTCGGTGGTTTGAGTGTTTGCAACGTCCACATCACCTGGGACGCCGCGGCGCGGGAGATATTCCGAAACGTCAGCGCCGGGCCAGCGTCGCCGCCAGCTCGGTGCGCGAGCGCACCCCGAGCTTTCGGTAGACCGCAGAGAGGTGGTACTCGACCGTCCGGTCGCTGAGGAACAGCGTGGCGGCCACCTGCTTGTTGGAGCGCCCCTCGGCCACCAGGTCGGCGATCTCCCGCTCGCGCGGGCTCAGCTCGCCGTCGCCCCCGCCCGTGATGCGGCGCGAGCGGGCGGGCAGGTCCTCGCCGAGCGCGCGCAGCTGCAGCGCGGCCTCGTCGCGCATGCGGAAGCCGCACCCCTCGGCCGCGTCCGCCGCGGCCCGCTTGAGCGCCTCCATCGCCTCCTCGCGGCGGCCCACCGAGGCGAGCGCACGTCCCGCGAGCAGGCGGGCATCGACGGTGTCGCGCGGGGCGCCGGCGCCCGTTCCGGCGGCCACCGCACCAAGAGCGAGCTCCACCGCCGCGTCCGCCTCGCCGCGGGCGAGCATCACCTCGCCGCGCGCGCAGGCGCCGCGGACCGCCCCGGCGGGAAGCCGCAGCGCCGCGGCCTGGCGGGTGGCGCGTTCGGCCCACACGGCGGCGTCGTCGAGTTGGCCGAGGGCGATCCCGGCTCGGGTGAGCACGAGCAGCAGCCACGTGGACCAGGTGGGGTTGGCGTCCTCGATGCGCGGACCGGCCACTCGCTGCATCTCGAAGATGCAGCGCTCGGGGTCCTCGTCCACGCTGAGCGCCGCCACGGTGCAGCTGCCCGTGCGCGTCAGGTCGCTCGGCTCCAGCCGGGGGATCAGCTCGTTGAACTCGGCGGCCGCCTGAGCGGCCTCCCGCGTCTCGCCGCGCAGGTGGCGCACCAGCGCCAGTTCCCACAGTGCGTACTGGAGCAGGTGGGGGACCCCCTGAAGCCGCGCGCCCTCCTCGGCGCTCTCGCCCTCACGCGCGGCCGCGGCCAGGTCGAGGAGGTTCACGGAGGCCATCGCGTGGACGATCACGAGGGGCACGAGCGCGTGTCCCTGGCCGGTGCGCCGCGCGATGTCCGCGCCGCGGGCTGCCGTGGCCGCCGCTTCGGCGAAGCGCTCGGCGTGCAGCTGCATCACGCCGAGGTCGCGCGCGCAGCCCAAGCGTGCGCCAAGCGCGTGGTCGTCGACGCCGGCGAACAGCTCGGTCGCGCGGTCGAGCGACGAGTAGGCGGTATCGGCGTCGCCCTCCCACAGGGCGCCGAGGGCGCCCAGCCCGCCCGCGCTGGCGCACACCACCGGATCGTGGTCGGCTTCGCGCTCCGCTCGGCTCGCCCACTCGCGCATGTCGGCAGCGTGGCCGCGCCAGAACGCGGCCACCGCCATCTCCAGGGCCAGGCCGGCGCGCGCCTCGACCGGCGCGTTCTCGAGCGCCCCGAGCAGGCGCCGGCGGGCCTCGGCGTGACGACCCAGGACGCCCTCGATCGCGGCACAGGCGGCCTCCAGCGCCAGGCGCTGGGGCGTGGGCTCGGGCGGGAGAAGGTCGATCACCTCGGCGAGCGCGTTGCGGCTCTCCTCCAGTCGCCCCGCGCTGGCGAGCGCGAGCGCCATCGGCGCCAAGAGCGCCGCGCTGCGCTCCGCGTCGTCGCCGGGCAGCAACCGGTGCGCGGCGGCGAACCAGCGCGCGGCGGTGGCGGGCGAGGTGTCGCTGGCCGACGCCCCGGCGTCGGCCAGCAGGGCGATCGACGTGTCGTCACCCGGGCGCGCGTACTGCTCCACGTGATAGGCGCGCAGCGAGGCGGTGGCGCCGCGGGCCTCGAGCGCGGCCGCCGCTCGCTCGTGGGCTCCCAGGCGCCACGCCGGCGGGGTCGTGTCGTAGACCGCACGGCGAACCAGCGGGTGACGGAAGCGAAACGCCCGTCCGTCGCCGGTGGGGTGCACCAGGTCGGCCGCCACCAGCTCGTCGAGCGCCGTGAGGGCGCCGGCGAGCGCGACATCCGCGGCGGCGCCGGCCAGCTCGGGATCGAACGGGTCGCCGCACACCGCGGCTCCTTCCACCAGCGTGCGCGGGCCGGGCTCCAGCGCGTCCACCTCCAGGCGCACCCCGGACACCAGGGTCGCCGGCAGGCCGGCCGCCGGTTGCCGCGCGGCGCGGGCCAGCTCTCCCAGGAACAGAGGGTTGCCCGCCGCCTCGGTGGCCACGCGCTCTCGCAACCCCGGATCGGGCAGCTCGGCCAGCAGAGCGAGAGATGCCCGGTGCTCGAGCGGGCGCAGCGACAGGTTGGTCAGCCCCGGACCGTGGCGCGCCGCGTCGAGCAGCCGCGGCGCCGGGTCGACCGGTCGCAGCGCGAAGGCCAGCAGATGCGCGCCGCGTGGGGGCCGCCGCAGGAGGTGGAGCACCAGCTCGACCGAGGCGTCGTCGGCCCAGTGCAGGTCGTCGAGCATCAGCACCACCGGCTGCTCGCGGCCGAGTAGCTCCAACAGGCTGCGCAGGGCGCGGTGGTAGCGGAAGCGCTCGGCCGCGCCGGCCTCGCTGCGGTCCTGCGAGGCCGAGTGGGCGGCCGCGGCGGGCAGCACCGCCCCGAGGTCGGTGCCCAGTGCCGCCACCCGACGTGGGTGCATCGTCGCCACGTGATCGTCGAGAGCGTCGACCACCACGCCGAACGGCACGTCGCGCTCGTGCTCCGCAGCGCGCGAGGCGAGCACCAACATGCCCTGCTCGTGGGCCGTATCGCGAACGGAAGCGAGCAGCGCGCTCTTGCCGATTCCGGCCTCGCCGAACACTCCCAGCGCGCCGCTCGAGCCCTGCCGGACGTCCGCCACGGCTTGTGTGGCGGCCTCGAGCTCCTTCTCGCGCCCGACCAGCTTCACGCCTCGAGTCTAGGCGCTTGGACCGGGCCTTTGAAGGCGACCCCGTGGTCGATCCAGGGGTTTCCCCGGTTGGCCGGGGGTCGCTGCTGATCGAACGTTGCACGCGTTCCCAAGAGACGGAGTCAGCCAGTGACGATCGCCCCCGAAGTTCGCGAAGCATCAGCCCCGCCGATTGCCCCGCCCAGCCCCTCGCGCGCCTCCCGGCAGCTCGAGCCCCAGGCGGCCGCCGACCACCTAACTCGCCTCTATCGCCTGGCCGTGGGCATGTGCGGATCGCGCGTGCTCGCCGAAGACCTGGTCCAGGAGACCTACGTCCGGGTGCTGGCGCGCCCGCGCCTGGTGCACGGCGACGAGTTCTCCTACCTTGCTCGGGCCCTGCGCAACGTGTTCATCAACCACGTCCGCGCCGAGAAGCGGCGCGGCCAGGTGGCCGCGCCCGAGGATCTCGACCCGCCGGACCCCCGCCCGACCGCCGACCCGCCCACCGTGGCTCTGAACAGGGCGCTCTACCGGACCATCGCCGAGCTGCCCGAGGACCAGCGCAACGTGGTGGCGGCAGTCGATCTCGCCGGCATGACGTACGCGGAGACGGCGTCGCTGCTGGGCATCCCGGCGGGGACGGTGATGAGCCGTCTCTACCGCGCGCGCGAGCGCGTCGCGTTGGCGCTGGAGCTCTGAGCCCCGCGCGTGAACCAGCCGTAGAGCCCGAGGGCCGTCATGGCGGCCAGGAACCCCAGATAGGCCGCGGCGCCGAGCGCGCTCCAGTCCGGCGTGCTCGCGTAGCGCGCCACGGCCACCAGCTGGAGAGCACCGAACGCCGCATAGCTGAGCATCGCTATGTCGACCCGCTCGCGGGCGTTCTCGATCGCCACGTGGGCGGCGATGACCCCGGTGCCAAGCAGCCACGCTCCGACGGCGCGGCCGGTGAGCGGGGTGAGCGGCCAGGGCCACAGCGACGCGGCGTCCACCGGAGCCGCGTACAGCGCCGCCCCCAGCGCAATCAGGATCGCGGCCTGCGCCACCAGGGCCCAGCGCGTCCAACCCGGCAGGGCCGAGCGCCGCGGCACATCGCGGCCCGGCGCGCGCAGCTGGAGGAACAGGATCGTGCCCATCGCGATCGGGAAGCAGGCGTACACCACGAGCCACGCGATGCCGAACAGGCTGTCCGTGTGAAACAGGTCGATGTGTACGAGGCTCAGGATCAGCGTGATCGTGGTGAAGAACAGCACCGTGGGCATGGCCAGCCGCGCGCCCGACCATGTGGGCCGCCGCGCCGATCCCAGCTCGAGGATGGCCGAGGACCAGTAGCCCGCTCCGAGGAAAGCCGCGGTGAGCGGCACGTCGATGGTCCAGGCGAAGAAGTCCTCGGTCTGCCCCGTGAGCACGAAGAGCTGGAAGCCCGCGATGAGAACGAAGACGCCGGCCACGTAGAGCATCCGGCGCATGGCCGGCGACGTCTGCCCGATGTCCGGCGCGGTGACGGTGGCCGGCGCGCTCACGGAAACCGGTGCCGGGGGAAGTTTCCCGCCCGCCGGCGCTCTTCCTCGATGCGCGTGCGCAGCGCCGGCGGAAGCTGTGGCGCGAGCTCACGCATCACGGCCACGGCCTGACTCTGGCGCTCGAGCGAAACCGACAGACCGGGCCGCTCGGCCACCATGGCCGCTGCCGCCTTTCTGCGCCGGCCGCGCAGGGTGCCGTCCGCGAGTGCGGTGAGCGTCTGGTCAAGGGACATGGACCTGTAGAGAGACTTTCGCATTCTGTGCTCCTCCTCACACTGAAGACCGCGATTCGGGGGGCCTATTCCACCGCAACCCTTGTTCCTGCGCGCCAACGCGGTGTTGAGGTTGCCACCCACGGGGTATCCGCCCGCATTGCATTGGCCATTACCTCCGGCAGCTACATCTTTCTGGCGATCGTCGTCGCGATCCTGCTCTCCGTGGTCATTGGCTTCTATACCCGCCGCGGAAGCGGCATCGACGAGCACCCGAGCGACGGGCTCGATGGTGCGCCTGGCGCTGAGGGCCGCAGCGAGGTATCCGGCAAGGACCAGGGCGAAGGCTCGGCCTTCGACACCCACGGGACGCGATGAGGATCTCGTCGGCCACGGCGTAAACCGAACGATTTCACCGATGAAGGAGGCTCCATGTCTGACCAGACCACCCAAGACAGACCTGTGGGCGAGTTGATCCAGGAGGCGTCTCAGCAGACCGCCTTGCTGGTCCGCCAGGAGCTGGCGCTGGCCCAGCTCGAGATGAAGGAGAAGGGCAAGCGCGCCGGGGTGGGAGCAGGGCTCTTCGGTGGCGCGGGAGCCGTCGCGTTCTACGGCGGCGGCGTCCTGATCGCCGCGATCGTGCTCGTGCTGGCCACCGCGCTCGAGCCCTGGATCGCCGCGCTCATCGTGGCCGTGGTCCTGCTCGCGGTCGCCGGAGTGCTCGCGCTGACCGGGAAGAAGCAGGTCGATCAAGCGACCCCGGCGGCGCCCGAGCAGGCGATCGCGAGCACCAAGAAAGACGTCGACGAGGTCAAGAGAAGGGCAGGCAGCTGATGAGTGCACAGGACAAGGAGCCCGACACGCCCGCGGCGGTTGCGCCGGGCGAGGGCGCCGAGGTACCCGAAGACCAGGAAGCCCTTCGGGCGCAGATAGAGCAGACGCGCTCGGAGCTCGGCGAGACCGTCGAGGCGCTCAGCGCCAAGGCCGACGTGAAGGCGCAGGCCAAGGACAAGGTCGAGGAGGGCAAGGCCAAGCTGCGTGACCAGCAGGCTCAGGCAAAGGCGAAGGCCCAAGAGGTCAGCGCGCAGGCCAAGAGCAACCCGGCTCCCTTCGCTGCCGCGGCGGCCGGGGCGGTCGCCCTGCTTCTGATCGTCCGGCGGCTGAGGAACAGGGGCTAGCCGTGAAGGCGCTCTACACGCCCTTCGGGATCCTCTTCGGGGTGGTCGGAGGCCTCATCGGCGGCCAGATCTTCAAGCAGGTGTGGAAGCTCGTGTCCGACGAGGAGGACGCGCCCGGCGCACGCCAGAGCGAGTACGGCTGGAAGGAAGTTCTGCCGGCGGCCGCGGTTCAGGGCGCGATCTTCGCGGTGGTGAAGGCCACCCTCGACCGCAAGGGCGCGCAGGCCTTCGAAAAGGTGACCGGCGTCTGGCCGGGCGACTGACCAACCCAGAGGAGTAACGATGCCACTCGAACACGAAGACGAGCGCGAGACGGTCGCCGCCAAGCGCGAGGACCGGGGAGCCGACAACGGGCGCGCGCCCGACAGCCCCACCGACCTCGGAGGCACCGGGCTGGTCGCCACGCTCAAGCGCACCTTCAAGGAGTTCTCGGCCGACAACATCACCGATTGGGCGGCATCGCTCACCTACTACACGGTGCTCGCCATCTTCCCGGCGCTGATCGCGCTCGTGTCGATCGTCGGGCTCCTCGGCTCTTCGGTCACCGACACGCTGCTGGAGAACGTCGGCAGCCTCGCGCCGGGTCCCGCGAAGGAGATCCTCACGAGCACGCATCGAGAACCTGGCCTCGAGCCAGGGCGCGGCGGGCATCGCCTTCATCATCGGCATCGCTGCTGGCGCTGAACTCGGCCTCGAGCTACATCTCGGCCTTCACGCGAGCGTCCAACTCGATCTACGACGTGGAGGAGGGTCGCCCGATCTGGAAGCTCAAGCCGCTGCAGATCCTGATCGCGCTGGCGCTCATCCTCATGCTCGTGATCATCGCCGTGGCCGTGACGGTCTCCGGTCCGCTGGCCGCAGAGGTGGGCAAGCTGATCGGGCTCAGCGACGCGGCGGTCACCATCTGGGACTTCGCCAAGATCCCGCTGATCCTGGTGCTGGTGTCGTTCATGATCGCCTTCCTCTACTGGTCGGCGCCGAACGTCAAGCAGCCGGGCTTCAAGTTCATCAGCCCGGGCGGGGTGGTGGCGCTGGTGATCTTCATCATCGCCTCGCTGCTGTTCGCCTTCTATGTGGCCAATTTCGCGTCCTACAACAAGACCTACGGTTCGTTGGGAGGCGTGATCGTCTTCCTCGTCTGGCTGTGGATCACCAACATCGCGATCCTGTTCGGAGCCGAGTTCAACGCCGAGCTCCAGCGGAGCCAGCAGCGCGAGGCGGGCGAGCCGGCTCCGCTGGACGAGCCGTTCCTCGAGCCGCGCGACACCAGCAAGCTGGAGAAGAAGGCCAAGAAGTAAGGCCGGCTCTTCAGCCGGCCTCGGTCCCATCGGGCTCGAGCACGAAGATCTCCGCGGAAAGGTCGGGCTGCTGGTGTGAGGCCGACATGAAGGCCACGACCCTGCGGCCCGTGAGGTTCTCGACCTCGCGGGTCATCCTGTCGGCCAGCGTTTGCTGGAGGGCCCTCCGCGAGTCCTGCACCAGCGCCCCCTGGCCCGCATCGAACAGGGTCCGCTCAGCGGTCGTATAGCCGCCGCTGAGCAGGATCACGAGGTTGTCGCTGCCGGCCCAATGGGCCCGGCAGCGCTCGGGCCCCTTGCCCGTGAAGTCTCGGAAGATCGTTACGAGCGCCGAGCTCACCGCGGTGAGCAGCTGTCCGCCGCTGAGCCCCTCTTCCGGATCCCCCGCCATCCCACTAGTTCGACAGTCGTGCGGGCCGCTGTAGTTACAGCGCGCCGGGGTGCCTCGTGGCACCTTCACTCCGCACGCCAACTCAGCGTCAGCCGCCTCGGTCGGGGTACCGCACAACAAGGTCGCGGTCTGTCAGGGCGGCGACTGCTGATGCGCCGAAGGGGGCGCCCGGCGGCCACACGGCCGCGGGGTAGTCGGACTTCTTGTCAACCCAGTTTTCGATAACCGACGAGAGGTCAACGATGTCAGTAGCAGCACTCGAGATTGCCGACTCACTACAGGAGGGGTTCGACGCGTTCTTCGCGTTCTTGCCGAACCTCTTGGCGTTTCTGGTCATTTTGGTGGTGGGTTACTTCATCGCCAAGATCGTGGCCAAGGTCGTCCAGAAAGTGGCCGAGAAGGCGGGCCTGGACAAGGCTCTGCACGAGTCTGATGCCAATCAGTACGTCGACCGGGTGTTGCCCGGCGCGTCCCCCTCGGCGGGGATAGGCAAGGTGTTCTTCTGGATCATCTTCGTGTTCGTGCTGACGGCGGCGATCGGCGCTCTGAAGATCCCGGCGGTCACGGCGTTCATGAACCAGGTGCTGGCCTATCTGCCCAACGTGATCGCGGCGATCGTGATCTTCGTGGTGGCGGCGGCAATTGCGGGCGCGGTGGCCGGAGCCGTGGCCAAGCTCATGGGCGATACGCCCACGGGCAAGGTCGTGGCCACGGCGGTGCCGTCGCTCGTGATGTTGATCGCGATCTTCATGATCCTCAACCAGCTTCGGATCGCTCCGGAGATCGTGACGATCACCTACGCGGCGCTTTTGGGCGCCGTCGCGCTCGCCTCGGCGTTGGCCTTCGGGCTCGGCGGGCGCCAGGTGGCGGCCGAGATGCTGGGCTCGGCCTACCAGGCGGGGCGCGAGCAGAAGGGCCAGGTCAAGGCCGATCTCCAGAAGGGCAAGGAGCGCGGCGAGGACCAGGCGGAGCGGGGCAAGCAGCGAGCGCAGGCCGAGGTCGGCGACGAGCGGCCACCGGCCGCCACTGGTCCGAGCCGAAGCGACTTGCAGCAGTAACAGGTCCACAAACGAGAGAAGAAGGAGCAGAGATGACGCACACCGAGGCAGCAGTAGCCGACTGGCGCGGCCGCAATGCGGTCGATGCCGACGGGGACAAGATCGGCACCATCGAAGAGATCTACATGGACTATGAAACGAGCAAGCCCGAGTGGCTTGCGGTGACCACGGGGATGTTCGGCTCAAAGGTGAGCTTCATCCCGATCGCCGAGGCCACCGAGTCCGGCGACGACGTTCGGGTTCCCTACGACAAGCAGCAGGTCAAGGACGCCCCGACGGCAGAGGCCGACGGCGAGCTCTCGCAGGAGGAGGAGTCCGCGTTGTACAGCCACTACGGGCTCGACTATTCGGCCGCCACCGGCCGAAGCAACGACGTCCGCGAGGATCGCGACGCGGTCGGCCGCGACACGAGCGGCCCCACCACCGACGATGCGATGACGCGCTCGGAGGAGGAGCTGCGGGTAGGTACCACCGAGCGCGAGTCCGGACGTGCCCGGCTGCGCAAGTACGTGACCACGGAGCAGGTGGAGGAGACGGTGCCGGTCAAGCGCGAGCAGGTGACCTTGGAGCGCGAGCCGATCACCGACGCCAACGTTGGCGACGCCACCGATGGCCCCGAGATCTCCGAGGAGGAGCACGAGGTGACCCTCCACGAGGAGGAGGTCGTGGTCGACAAGCGCGCGGTGCCCAAGGAGCGCGTGCGTCTGGGCAAGGAGACCGTGACCGAGGAGCAGACGGTGTCCGAGGAGGTCCGCAAGGAGCAGATCGAGTCCGAGGGCGCTGACGACGTGCGCACCGGTAAGCGCGGGCGCAAGTAGTTCGCAGGACCGCGAAGACGGGGCGCCGCCACCGGGCGGCGCCCCGCGCAGGGAGGCACATGGCGGCGGGTGGGAACGCTGCCGGTGACGCGTCCCACATCGAACCATGACCACAGAAAGGATCGGAATGGCAACTTCAGATCGGCAGATCAAGGTTCGCAAGGTCACACATTGGCAGCCCACCTTCATCCAGGCCAAAGCGGGCGGCGAGGGGTCTTACACCCTCCAGCTGATCCTTGACAATGGCGCCGAAGAGCACGTCCTGGAGCTGACCGAGGGCGACGCGGACAACCTCTTTGACTGGTTGATCGCAAGCACAGATGTCCACTTCGACATGGAGCGCAAGACGCTTATGTTCGGGACCCGCGAAGTGGGTAGCTAAGACGCATCGCGTCGGCCCTGCTCACGGGACAACTAAAGAGACAAGGAGCATCCCAATGGAGATCCCGAAGGATCAGATCCTCGAGCTGCTGCGCAGCCGCGGAGACAAGGACAAGGCGGATCAGGCCGATAAGGAGCTTCCCGACAAGGTCGACACCGAGCGCGACTCGGGTTTGCTGTCGAAGTTCGGCATCGACCCCTCGGAGTTGATGGGCAAGCTCGGCGGGAACCTTCCGGGGCTCTAGCGCCGGAGGAAGCCTCAGATGGCGGAGATGACCGAGGCCTATGACTGGCGCGGACGCACGGCGCTCGTGGAGATCGGGTTCTTCGGAACCCGGTCTCTCTTCGTTCCAATCGCGAAGGCATCCTGCTCCGCCACTACGGGGAGATGATTCGCTCCGAAGAGGAGCTGCAGCTGAGCACGGTCTGGCGCCCGCGGACGAGGGTCCGGTTGCGCAAGTACGTGGTGACCGAGACGGTCACCACGACGGTGGAGGTTCGGCGCGAGAAGATCCTTCTCGAGCACGAGCCGGTCCCCGACGGCTCTGACGTCTCAATGGCCGACGAGCTGCCGTCGGCCGATGGGGTGATCGAGGTGGTCCTTCACGAGGAGCAACTGGTGATCGAGAAGCGCGTGGTGCCCACCGAGCGCGTGCGCCTGCGCAAGGAGACGATCACCGAGCACCGAGTGGTCGAAGACGAGCTGCGTAAGGAACAGCTGGAGCTCGACACGCCGGAGTGATGGGCAGAGGGGCCTGCGCGCGAGCGCAGACCCCACTGCCCGATGCGCCTAGGGGTTGCGCATCTGGATGACCGGGCCCTCGGTGAATCCGGCCAGCTCGGTCGGTGACCCGTTGGGGTTCTCGTGGGTCACGATCACCGCGAGCTTGTAGACGCCCGAGCTGGCGGCCGACTCGGCGTCGAGCGTGGTCGCGGGCACATCCACGTTGGCCTCGTAGCCACGCGCGGCCGGCGGGCCGGCGATCGGCGTGAAGTTGCCGACGTTGATCCGCCGCACCTGACCGAGCTGCTGCTCCTGGCCCGGGCCGATCGACTCGGCATAGGCCCGGACGAGCCAGCGCCCGCCGAGCACTGCGGCTCCGGGCTCCTCGACCGACCACCGCACCCGAAGGGTGAACGTGTCGTCCGTGTCGATGATGGTCTCCGGGGCTCCACCCGGATCGAGCACCGTTACGTCTGGCCCCGCACCTGCGAGGGGGGTGAACTCCAAGGGCATTACTGCTCCTTTCGCCGACGTTTTTCCTGCCGGTGCTTACGACGTCAGGAGCAGCCGATTATTCCCGGTCGAGCTGCGGTGCCTCCAGCGACATCCATGGTCCGGCGTGGGCGCCCGTCTCCAGCTGATCGGGCGTCCAGCGGTGGTCGTTCTCGGGCAGGAAGCGCTCGAAGGTCTCGGCCACGTCGTCGTCGCCCACCCGGTGCAGGAGGGCCACCAGCCGCCTCGTTCTCAGCTCCTCGTCCTCGGAGAGCTGCTTGCCCGCCCACAACATCGTTCCCGTGGTCATGACCTCACCGTACAGCGGGCGTCTCGCCGGCGATCGCGGGCTCGGCCGTCTTGTCGACCGGCAACGGGTCGCCGGGCTCGTTCAGGCCGAAGCCCTTGCGGGTCATCTCGCCCCAGCGCCGGTTGCGCGTGACCGTGTACCAGGAGCGCAGCCGCACCACCGAGAGCAGCTGGCGGTAGCCGAAGTTCTCGATCACCGAGCAGAACACCAGGCGGCTGAGATCCCGCCAGCTGGGATAGCGCCGAAAGGCCCGCTCCTCCATCAAGATGGCCAGGAAGGTGAGGACCAGGCCGTAGCTCAGCGACAGCCCGAGGAACGCCAGGGCGAAGGGAACCGAGAGCAGGTCGAGGCTGAGGGCCAGCGCGAACATGATGTAGCCGACGCCCTCGATCGTGGGGCCCAGAAGCTCAAAGAGCAGGTAGTAGGGCAAGGCCACCACTCCGATGCGCCCGTAGCGCTTACGGCCGATCATGTCCTTGTGTTGCCAGATCATCCCGATCAATCCCCGCTGCCAGCGATCGCGCTGCCGCACGAGGCTGGGGAGGTCTTCCGGGCATTCGGTCCAGCAGATCGGGTCCGGGAAGAACGTGATCCGGCACGGCTTCGAGATGTCTCGATGGTGGCGGTGCAGGCGAAGGATCAGCTCGGCGTCCTCCCCGACCATGGCCGGGTCGTATCCGCCCACGTCGACCACCACGTCGCGGCGAAAGAGCCCAAAGGCGCCGGACACGATCAGGAGCATTCCCGTCTTCGACCAGCCGATCCGCCCTCCCAGGAATGCCCGCAGATACTCCAGGATCTGGAGGTTGGCAATCAGGTTCTTCGGAGTCTTGACCTCGTCCAGCCGTCCCTCGTTGAAGGTGGAGCCGTTGACTATCCGCACGATCCCGCCGACCGCCACCGTCTCCGGCGAGGCCTGGAACTCCCAGACCAGGCGCGAGAGCGCGCCTGCGTCGAGCATCGTGTCGGCATCGACCGCGCAGAACAGGGGGTAGGTCGCGTACTTGATGCCCACGTTCAGGGAGTCGGCCTTGCCGCCGTTCTCCTTGTCGATCACCACCACCCGCGGGTCGGTGGGGCATAGGTAGACCGCCCGGATGCGCTCGGTCGGGATCCTGGAGCGGGGCACGCGATCCACGCGGACGAGGTCGAATGCGTCGATGAGCTCCTGCAGCGTCGAATCGGTCGACCCGTCGTTGATGGTCACGACCTCCAGCTCCAGGAACTGCGAGCGCAACAGCGCCTTGACGGACGAGACGATCGTGGGCGCCTCGTTGTAGGCGGGCACCAGGACCGAGACCGGCATGCTCATCTCCGATCGGCCCACCGCGTCGTAGTCGCGCATCGGTCTGCGCCTGACGTAGTCCTCGATCGTTCGCCAGCCGAACACCGCGAGCGCGGTGTACGTCAGCTGCAGGACGATGAAGTAGCCGAGGACGAAGAAGTTGAAGCTGCGGACGAGTTGCTCGAGCAGGTCGGTCACGCGGCGTGCCTCTCGCTTGCGGCCTGCAGCGCCAGCTGCTCGCGTGCCCGGTCGCGGGCGTAGCGGTCCTCGTGCTGAGTGGCGTTCCGCAGGGCCGCGATGCCCGGTGCCCCCAGCTCCCGCAGAGCGCGGGCGGCGTTTCCGCGAACCCACCAGGCCGGATCGGACAGACAGCGATGGAGCGGCCCGATCGCTGCCATCGCCCCCAGCGACCCCAGGGACTTGGCGGCCTGGGCCCGCACCGGCCAGTAGCTCGAATCCAGGGTCCGGACGAGCGCCGGCACGCAACCTGCGCGCCCCGCGCGCCCGAGCGCCCGGGCCGCGGACACCTGTACCTCCTCGCAGTCCACGTCGAGCAGCGCGATCAGGTCGGCCTCGGCGCGCGGATCCCCGGCGAGGCCGAGCGCGCGGGCGAGGCTGGCCTCGAGCCGCGTGTCCCGGCCTCGAGGCTTGACGCGGGCGAGGAAGCCCGGCGTCGGGGTGGGCCCGTTTCTGAGAGCGTGCAGGATCGTCTCGACCGCCCAGGGGGCCGCCAGCCGCTCGATGAGGCGCTCCGGCGGGAGGGCTCGGGCCACCAGCCCCCAGATGAGAACTTCGGCGGCTCGAGGAGTGGCGATGCGCGCCAGCCCGGAACAGGCCACGAGCTGCACATCTGCATCCGGATCGCCGAGAAGCGGCGTGATCTGATCGACCACCGACGGAACGCCGGTGCGCGTGAGCAGGAGCGCCGCTCGGGCGCGAATCACGGGATTGCGCACGGTCAGCTCCTCCAGGAGGGTCGGAAAGAGGCCGGACTCGTACGCCGCCTCGCGGATCTCGGCGAGTCGCGACGGAGACAGGGCGGCATGGGCGCTGTCGATGGCCCCGGCAAGGTCGACCTGGGCATCGACGCTGCGCGCCTCGCGGTTGATCTCGACCATCTCGGCGTGGTTGCCGTGGCGCAAGATGGCCTCGTAACGGGCGCGCCTGCTCAGGGAACGCTGCTCGCGCCGGTCTCGGCGGGCCTTGCGCACGACCACGAACGCGCACAACGCCAGCCAGAGCAGCAGCGTGCAGCCAGCGAACAGGACCATGCCGGTAAGGGACGTCATCTGGCCCGGTACTCGGCGTGGGCGAACGGACATGAAGCCAGGTCGGGCGGTACCGGCTCAAGTGTGGGTCCACCCAGACCGATTAACGGGGACGCTCCGCCATCGATAACTAAGGATTCACGTGATTCGTCGCACCCTCTCTCTGTCGCTCGCCATCGCCTGCCTTGCTGGATTGACCGCCGCTTCCGCGGCGCCGGTGGCGGCTTCTGCCGACTCCTCCTCCGAGGCCGCGGCCGCGAAGAAGAAGCCCTCCGGCAAGCGCCTGGGCGGGAAGGTCCGCCGGGCCTGGCCGGCCCCGGGCGCCAAGGGAAAGCCCAAGACGCCGCTGACCCGCTGGCTCGCGCGTCAGGTGGGGCCGCAGAAGGTGGTGCCCTGCAAGAAGCGCCCGCGCAAGGCCCGCAAGCGCTGCAACGCCAAGCCGATGGCGAGCACGGCGGCCGTCGGCAACCAGCCGGCCGAGCGGATCGCGACCGGCACGCCGACGGGCCAGGGCCGGCTCTCCCTCGTGCGCTCGTTCGATATTCCTCTCGACGACCCCTCGTACGCGCGGCTGCTCAACTGGTCCTGGACCTACGACTCCGCTCTCGTCGCGACGGCGTTCTCCTCGGTCGGGCTGAACGCGCAGGCGGCCCGCGTACTCGACCAGCTCGCCGCGCTCCAGCGCAAGAGCGGAGCGATCGAGTTCGCGTTCGACGTTCAGACCGGCGAGAGCAGCAGGCAGATCCGCGCCGGCTCGGTGGCGCTGAGCGGCATCGGCTTCGTCGACTACGACCAGCATTTCCAGGACAAGCGCTACCTCGACAACGCCCGCCTGTCGGCGAACTACCTGCTGTCGCTGCGCAACGACGAGGGTCTCGTGCGTGGCGGCCCGGACGTGAAGTGGGTCTCGACGCAGCACAACCTGCTCACCTTCTTCTTCCTCACCAACCTCTCCGAGGCCCTGCAGCAGCACGGGGATCAGGAGGGCGCGGACGCCTACCGCGCGGCGGCCGAGGACCTGGCCAAGGGCATCGAATCGCGCCTGCTGGTGCGAGACGACGGGCTGCTCCACTTCCGTCAGGGCGTGGAGGACGACGTCCTCCCCCTCGACGCCCAGGCTCTCGGGGTGATCTACGGCTTCATGCGCGGGGATGGCGATCTGGCCAAGCAGGTCTACACCTACGCCCAGGAGAACTTCCAGATCAGCGGGCGTTCGATCGAGCTATCGAGCGATCCCGCCAGCTTCAACATGACCTACGAGTCGAAGGGCCCGTTCACCGGCTACCGCCCCTACCTGGGCGAGAAGACTCCCGACGTGCTGTGGTTCGAGGGCACGGCCGAGATGCGCTTCGTGGCCTCCGCGATCGGGGCTTCCACGGACGAGCTCGACAAGAGCACGGACGCCTGGTGGTCGGTCACGCGCAAGGAGGGCCTGGCCCCGCTCGGCGCGGACCGCACGGTCACCGACAGCCCGTACAACGAGTACCACGTGTGGCCCACGGCGGCCGCGGGTGGCTGGACGGTGCTGAGCGGGGCGTCCGACGGGTCCGGCTGGGCGGAGGCGAACTAGCCCGACAGCCCGAAGGGGCTGCCCTCGGAGTCCTTGCAGATCGCCCAGCGCTCGCCGGGGTGAATCACGGTGCCACCGAGGGCCTCGACTCGGGCGAGAGCGGCCTCGATGTCGCCGACCTTGAAGTAGGGCAGTGAGAACGAGTCGCCCGGCCCGCGCCCGCGAGCGTGGACGCCGATGGCCGGGCCGCCGTCGGCGGAGCTCTGCCAGCCCTCGCCCTGATCCTCGGTGCGGGCGCCGAGCTCGACGTCGAGCAGCCCGCTCCAGAAGCGCCGGGCGCGCTCGGGGTCGTCGGCGGGGAACTCAATCAGCATTCAGGCCTCCAAACGGGAGTGGGCGGACAACAGCTCGAGCACGTCGTCGTGGGGGAGCGCCTCGACTACCCGCCCCTCGCGGCCCTCGGTGCGCCGCGCGCTCCACAGCGCGTTCAGCACCGCCTCCTCCGTGGCGTCGACGGTGGCCGCGTACAGCGGGTCCAGGCCCTCGCCGTACTCCGGCGCCGGGCTGCGCGACGACGTGGAGAACCCGAGGAAGATCTCTCCGCTGCCGTGGTGGGCGACCGACCCGGTGCGCGCCAGCCCCAGGCCGCAGCGGCGGGCGAGGCTCGAGAGCTGATGGGAGTTCAGCGCAGCATCGGTGGCCACCACGGCGATGCAGCTGCCCGCCGGCCCGCGCGCCGGCTGCTCGGCGGCGAGCAGCCGCCCCACCGGCACGCCGTCCACGCGCAGATCGGGTTGCGAGCCGAAGTTGGCGAGCACGAGCACGCCCACCGCGGCGCCGCTCCCCTCGGCCATGCGGCTGGCCGTGCCTATGCCGCCCTTGAAGTCGAAGCAGACCATCCCGGTGCCGGCGCCCACGGCGCCCTGGGCAATCTCCCCGCCCGGCGGCCTCGACCGCACGGCCGGCGTCGGCCGCCTCCACCTGCACCACGCGCGCGTCGTTGAGCCAGCTGTCGTCGCACTCGCCCACCACGGGGATCACCACGTTGTCCACTCCGACCCCCGGGTCGGCCGCCACGGCGGCGGCGATCGCGCCGTCGTAGACCCGCCCCACCGACATGGTCGCCGTGAGGTACACGGGCGTCTCGAAGGTGCCCCACTCGGCGATCTCGAGCGACCCGGTCATCTCTCCCGCGCCGTTGAGCACCGCGGTGCCGGCCACCACCGGCTCGGCGCACAGCCGGGCGGGATCGCGCGGGACGATCGCCGTGACTCCGCTGCGGGCGACGCCCCGGCCGTCCGGTGGATCGGGCTCGTCGCGCACGACGGTCACGTGGCCGACGCGCACCTCGCCCACGTCGGCAATCGAGTTGGACGGGCCGGTGTCTAGCTCGCCGATGCGCAGTCCGTGTTCGCGCAGGGTGTCGGCCACGGGCGGACAGAATAGCCTCGCGCCGATGCCGCTCGCGATGCCCGTCGTCTGGACCGACGATCACCGGCTCCACGACCCGGGCGGTGAGATCTGGGTCGGCGTTCGCACGACCGGAACCGAGGTGCCCGCGCGAGTGGAGATGATCCGCGAGGCCCTGGAGGCGGAGGGCGCAGAGGTCGTGCCCGCGGAGCCGCAGCCCGACGAAACGCTGGCCGCGGTCCACGACCCGGCGCTCACCGAGCACCTCGCCCGCGTGTGGGACGACTGGGAGGAGGCCGGGTTGCCGCGCGATCCCGGCGCGGACCGCGTGGTGCCCTACCTGTTCCCGCATCCGGATCTCATCTCCGACCGTCCGCCGGCCACTCCCGCCAACGTCACCGCCCGCGCCGGCCTGTTCGCCTACGACACGATGACCCTCGTCGGCCCCGGCACCTGGCGGGCCGCGCGGGCCGCGGTCGACGTGGCGCTCGGCGCCGCCGATCGCGTGCTGGCCGGGGCCCCCGCCGCGTACGCGTGCTGCCGTCCGCCGGGCCATCACGTGACCCGGCGCAGCTACGGGGGCTCGTGCTACCTGAACAACACGGCCGCCGCCGCGGCGCGCCTGCGCGACGGCCTCGGCGCGCCCGTCGCCGTGCTCGACGTCGACGCCCACCACGGGAACGGCACCCAGGCGATCTTCTACGACGACGCCGAGGTGCTGGTGGGCTCGGTGCACGTGGATCCCGGCGCGGGATGGTTTCCCCACTTCCTGGGCTTTGGGGACGAGACCGGCAGCGGCGCCGCAGAGGGAGCCAACCTCAACCTCCCACTGGCGCCGGGCACGGGCGACGACGGCTGGCTAGACGCGGTGAGGGCCCTGGCCGCCTGGGCCGGCGCGCGCGGGGCCCGAGGGCTCGTGGTGGCCCTCGGCGTGGATGCCGCGGGCGGCGATCCGGAGAGCCCGCTCACGGTCACCTCGGAGGGCTTTCGGGCCGCCGGGCGCGTGCTGGGAGCGTTGGGGCTGCCCACGGTGATCGTGCAGGAGGGCGGCTATGACCTGAGCGCAATCGGGGGCCTCGTGCGCGAGGCTCTCCTGGGATTCGAAGAGGAGGCCAATGGCTGAGGAAGCATCGATCTGGGTGGGGCGCGACGAGCACAACGGCATTCCGTCCGAACCGCGCTCGGACGTGAAGCCGCCGCCCCACTGGCGCCTCGAGGCGGTGGTGCACACCCCGCGCCCGCGCTCGCTCACCGTGAGCGCCGACCGTCGTCAGGGGGTGTTCATCGAGGACGCGGAGACCTCGGACGTATGGCTGCTCGACCTGGAGGACGGCGCGGTCGAGCGCCTGACCACCGGCCGCGCTCCCGCTCCCTACTGGGAGGACATCGAGCCGCGGCTGTCCCCCGACGGCGCCACGGTGGCCTACGGGGACGAGGGTGCCGTATGGCTCGCCCCCACCGCCGGCGGCCCGGCCCGCCGGCTGACCGAGGGCGGCAGCCCCGTGTGGATCGACGACGCTCGCCTGGTGGTCGCAGTGGAGCGCGACGACACAACGCGGCTGGCCGTGGTCGACACCGCCGACGCCTGGCCACGGCGGCTCGCGAGCGGGCTCGGCGACCTGGTGGAGCACGGTGACGAGGGCGAGGCCGCCGTCTCGCCCGACGGCACCGAGGTGGCCTACACGTTCACGCCCCGCGAGGACCTCAACCGCAGCGAGATCCGCGTGGCCTCGCTGGAGACCGGGGAGGTGCGGGCGCTCACCGGCACGGCGAGGATGCATGACCGCGAGCCGAGCTGGTCACCCGATGGCCGGCGCCTTCTCTTCGCCTCCGAGCGCCCCGGCTTCTACGAGCTGCATCTAGTCGACGCCGACGGCTCGGGCGAGCGCCAGCTCACCAGCGCCGGCGCCGACCACGGCGAGGCCGACTGGCATCCCGACGGCACGAGCGTGCTCGCGGTCAGGGGCCGGGGCAACCGCTTCGACCTCGTGCGCGTGGATGTGGAGAGCGGGGAGGCCGAGGTGGTCGAGGAGGGCGGCACCTGGAGCTCCCCGCACTGGACCGCGTCGGGCGCGATCGTGGGCGCCTACGAGGACCACGCCACGGCGCCCGAGCTGCGTATCGCGGGCGCCGGGCCGCTGCGCTCGACGGCTCCGCGGGCGATCCGAAACGCTCCGCACGCCGAGCTCGAGGACGTGACCTTCGCGTCCTTCGACGGCGTCGAGATCCCGGCCTTCCTCATGCGGCCGCGCAACGCCTTCGCGCAGGCGCCGGTGGCGGCGGTGGTGTATCCGCACGGCGGGCCCACCTCCTTCTACGGGGACGAATGGGACGGCCACGCGCAGTACTTCGTCGACAAGGGCTACGCCTGGCTGGCCATCAACTTCCGCGGCTCCACCGGCTACGGGCGCGACTTCGAGCGGGCCAACCACGGGGTGTGGGGAGTCGACGACACCAAGGACTGCCTGGCCGCCGCGGACTACCTGCGCACTCTGGATTGGGTCGACGGCGACCGCCTCGGGATCTTCGGCGCCAGCTACGGCTCCTACATGTCGCTGCTGTCGGTGACCGACGACCCCGAGCGCCGCTACCGCTGCGCGGTGGCCAAGTACGGCGACTGCGACATGGCCAGCTCGTGGGCCCAGGGAGACCGCGAGGGAGTCCAGGACCTCGAGCGCATGATGGGCACGCCCGCGCAGGCGCGCGAGGAGTACCGGGCGGGATCGGCGTATGGGCGGCTGGCGAACGTGGAGGTGCCGATCTTCGTCGCGCACGGCGAGCTCGACCTGCGCGTGAGCCCCAAGCAGTCCGAGCAGCTGGTCGGCGAGCTACGCCGGCTGGGGAAGACATTCGAGTACGTGACCTACCCCACGGAGGCCCACGGACTGCTCCGGGCGGGGCCTGCACTCCACTTCTACCAACGGCTCGAGCGCTTTTTGGACTGGTATTTGATGTAAACCAATGAAATAGTCGCGCCTAAGAGGGGAACTAGGAGAGGACTCGCGTTGAGCATCAAGGTACGGCTACTGGCTGGAACGATCCTGTTGGTGGCTTTGGTGGGTGGCCTGTCGGCGGTCTCGGCGCAGAGCCAGGACAACGGGCCGGTCACCTTCGACGTGGGTGATCCGCAGGGCATCGACAGCATGAGCCCGCTGATCGGCGTGACGGTTGCGGCCTACGAGGCGTGGAACATCCAGTACGCCACGCTCACCGACAAGGCGGCCAAGGACTTCTCCACCATTCCCGGCCTGGCCGAGTCGTGGGAGAGCTCCGACGACAAGCTCACCTGGACCTACAAGCTGCGCCCCGGGCTCAAGTGGTCCGACGGCAAGCCGCTCACCTCCGAGGACATCGCCTGGACGGTCAACACCTCGCGCAAGGAGGAGTGGCTCAACCACTCGGCGGTGACCGCGAATCTCACCGCCACCGCGCCGGACCCGACGACGGTGGTCATCAAGACCTCGGTGCCCGATCCCAAGCTGCCCTCCATGGACGTCTACATCCTGCCCAAGCACATCTGGGGCAAGTTCACGCAGGCGGAGCGCGACAAGTACCCGGGCGAGGACGGCGTGGGCTCCGGGCCCTTCGTGCTCGAGAAGTTCGAGAAGGGGCAGTTCGCCCGCTTTAGGGCCAACCCCAACTACTGGGACGGAAAGCCGGCCGTCGCCAAGGTCGTGCTGCGCAAGTTCAACAACCCGGACGCCATGGTCGCGGCGCTCAAGACCGGAGAGCTCGACGCGGCTCAGGACATCCCCGGCAACTCGTTCAACCAGCTCAAGAAGGATCCCAACATCCAGACCGTGGCCGGCCAGCAGGGCGCGTTCAGCGAGGTCGCGATCAACGGCGGCGACGGGCTCAAGAAGCCCCACCCGGCGCTGCTCGACCCGGAGGTGCGCAAGGCCATCGCTCACGCGATCGACAAGGAGACGCTCGTCGACCGCGTGACCGCGGGCACGAGCGCGGTCGCCCACACCATCATCCCGTCCCCGGATCCCGAATGGGTGCCCGAGCTGACCGAGGAGCAGATCTTCGAGTTCGACCTCGACAAGGCGCGCGCGATCCTCGACGAGGCGGGCTACGAGGACACCGACGACGACGGCGTGCGGGAAATGCCCGGCGGCGGCGAGCCGATCAACCTCACGCTACTACGCGCGCTCCGACGGGGAGACCGGCGCGGAGATCGCCGAGTTCGTCACCGGCTGGCTGGACGAGATCGGCATCGCCACCACCCAGAAGGTGGCCGACGACAGCCAGCTGACGACCATCATCGGCGAGGGCAACTACGACATGTTCTCGTGGGGCTGGACGCCGTTCGTGGACCCGGACACGATGCTCGACTACATGACCTGCGATCAGGTCGCGAGCGATCCGGAGGACCCGACCAACTACTACAACGACGCCAACTACTGCGATGAGGAGTACGACCGCCTCTACGCGCAGCAGAAGGTGGAGCTCGATCGCGACAAGCGCGTGGAGATCGTCCACGAGATGCTCACGCGCTGGCAGCAGTCGGCGGTCTACAACGTGATCACGGCCGATCCGGACACCCAGGCCTACGTGAAGGACCGCTTCACGGGCTGGGTGCAGCAGCCCGAGAAGACCGGGCCGGTGCTCTACTCCAACACCTCGCCGACCTACGCGCGGCTCAAGCCGGTGACCGCCGCGGCCGCCGGGGGCGGCGGCGATGACGGCGGCGGTGGAAGTGGCGGAATAATCGCAATCCTCGCGGTCGCGGTGCTGGCGTTGGGCGCTGCGCTTGTGGTGGTGACCCGCCGAAAGAGTGCCGACGAGCGGGAGTGACCGCAGGGCTGGTCAGTCGTAAGGTCCTCGGGGCGCTGGCCACGCTGTTCTTCGTGGTCTGCTTCAACTTCTTCCTGTTCCGGGTGGTGGAGACGGATCCGGTGGCGAGCCTGTTCCGGGGGAAGGAGCTATCGCAGAGCCAGCGCGCTGAGCTGACCAAGGAGTTCGGCCTGGACGGCTCCCAGGCCGAGCAGTTCGTGCGCTACCTGGGGCAGACGGCCACGCTCAACTTCGGGCGCTCCTACTCGACCAACCAGCCGGTGGCCTCGGAGATCCGTCGCAAGGCGCTGCCCACCATCGCGCTGGTGGGCGTGGCGGCGATCCTCTCGGCGGTGCTTGGCGTGATGCTGGGGATTGCCGCCGCGTGGCGAAGACGCACGGCCACCGACTACACGATCACCGGCTTCACGATGGGCACCTACTCCATGCCCGACTTCTGGATGGGCATGATCCTGCTGACCACGCTGGCCGTCGGCCTCGGCCTGTTCCCGGTGGGCGGGATCGTCGACCCGGCCTCCACCGCCACGGGCCTGGGCAAGCTGGTCGACCAGGCCCAGCACATGTTCCTGCCCGCGCTCACGCTCACGCTGGGCTATCTGGGCGAGTACGCGATCATCATGCGCTCCTCGCTGCTCGACACGATGCGCGAGGACTACCTGATACTCGCCCGCGCCAAGGGCCTGCGCGACGTGCTGGTGCGCAACCGCCACGCGGTGCCCAACGCTCTGCTGCCGGTGGTGGCCCTCCTGGCCATCAACTTCGGATTCGTGCTCTCCGGCGCTATCGCGGTGGAGGCCATCTTCTCCTGGCCGGGCCTGGGGCTCGCCTCCTACGAGGCGATCAAGGGCCCCGACCTGCCCATGCTCCAGGGCCTCTTCCTGGTGTTCAGCGCTTCGGTGATCCTGTTCAACCTGATCGCCGACCTGCTCTACGCGTACCTCGATCCGCGGGTGCGTGCCGGATGAGCGCCGCCGCCGTCCCCTCCGCTCGCCGGATTGCGTGGGTGCGCCGCCGGCGCTCACTGGCCGGCATGTGGGAGCAGTTCCGTCAGCACCGCCCCGGGATGGTCGGCCTGATCATCCTGGGCCTGATCGTGCTGATGGCGCTGGCCGCCCCCCTGCTGGCCGACCCGGCCGGCCTGAAGGCCGTCAACACCACTGACAACCCGGCCTTCGCCAGCCCCTCGGAGTTCGGGCCGCTCGGCACCGACGATCTCGGACGGTCGGTGATGACGCAGTTCATCTGGGGCTCGCGCATCAGCCTCCTGGTGGGACTCGCGGCCACCGTCCTGGCCATGTTCATCGGCTCGGTGGTGGGCATCGCTGCCGGGTTCCTCGGCGGCAGGGTGGGAGCCGTGCTCATGCGCATCACCGAGTGGTTCCTGGTGATCCCCTTCCTCCCGCTGGCCATCGCCCTGGCCGCGATCCTCGGCCCCTCGATCCGCAACATCATCATCGTCATCGGGATCACCTCGTGGCCGCAGACCACGCGGCTCATCCACGCGCAGGTGCTCACCCTCAAGGAGCGCGATTACGTCGATCGCAGCCGCGCGCTGGGCGCGTCGCAGTGGCACCTCATGTCGCGCCATATCCTGCCCAACAGCCTCCCGCTGATCCTGGCCAACACGACGCTCACCGTGCCGGTGGTGATCCTCTCCGAGGCCACGCTCTCCTTCCTCGGCCTGGGTGACCCGTCGAGCGCCTCCTGGGGCCAGATGCTCGACGACGCGTTCGAGGCCGGCGCCGTGACCCTGGAGGCCTGGTGGTACATCGTGCCGCCGGGCATCGGGATCATGCTCGTGGTCCTGGCCTTCACCCTGGTGGGTCAGGCGCTGGAGGAGATCCTCGATCCCCGGCTGCGAGACCAACGCGGATGAGCGCGGAGCCGCAGCCCGTCGAGCCCGCCACCGAGGCCGCCCCGCTGCTCTCGGTGCGTGACCTGCACGTGACCTATCGCTCGTTCAGCGGCGAGGTCCCGGCGGTGCGTGGGGTGGACTTCGATCTCGAGGCCGGCCAGACGCTGGGTCTGGCCGGCGAATCGGGCTGCGGCAAGTCCTCGCTGGCCGGGGCGCTGCTGCGCCTGCTGCCCAAGGGCACGAAGATCGAGGGCGAGGTGCTCCTCGACGGCGAGAACGTCTTCACCATGAAGCCCGGGCGCCTCAGGGCGGTGCGCTGGACGAGCATGGCGATCGTCTTCCAGGGGGCGCTGCATTCGCTCAATCCGGTTCAGCGCGTGGGGCAGCAGATCGGCGAGGCGATCCGTCTGCACTCCAAGAAGGGCGGGGTCGGGAAGCGGGTGGGCGAGCTGCTGGAGCTGGTCGGGCTGCCGGCACGGCGGGCGCAGGACTACCCGCACCAGCTCTCGGGCGGGCAGCGCCAGCGCGTGTTGATCGCGCTTGCCCTGGCCTGCGACCCGCGCCTGCTGATCGCCGACGAGCCCACGACGGCGCTCGACGTGATGGTTCAGGCACAGGTGCTCAAGCTGCTCGAGGACCTGCAGGAGCGCCTCGGCCTGGCGACGATCTTCATCACCCACGACCTCTCGACTCTCGCCGCGGTGTGCCGGCGCATCGCGGTCATGTACGCGGGCCGGGTGGTGGAACGGGGCCCGAGCGTCGAGGTGTTCGCGGAGCCGGCGCATCCCTACACCAAGGGCCTGGCCGCCGCCTTCCCGGTCATCGGGGACCCCAAGTACCGCATGCACCCCTCGGGCCTGCCCGGCGACCCGCCCGACCCGCGCGACCTTCCCAGCGGATGCCCCTTCCATCCGCGCTGCCCCGCGGCGGTCGACATCTGTCCCTCCACCGACGTCGAGCTCTGGCCCGCCGGACCCGAGCGCTCGGCCGCCTGCGTCCACGTGTCCGGGTCGCCCGTGTCGACATGAGCGCCGGGCGCAAGCAGCCGGCTCGGCCGGCTGCGCAGCGAGGCGATTCGCAGCTGCTCGAGGTGCGCGACGTCCACGTCCAGTTCCCCACCCGCCGAGGCGTGGCTCGCGCTGTCGACGGTGTGAGCCTGCAGATGGCGGAGAGCGAGATCGTCGCCCTCGTCGGCGAGTCCGGCTGTGGCAAGACCACGCTGGCCCGCACCATCGCCGGCCTCCAGCTGCCCAAGTCCGGAGAGGTGCTGATTCGCGGCAAGCCCCTGACGCACGGCCACCGCGCCCTGCGCGAGCACCGGCGCATGGCCCAGCTGATCTTCCAGGACCCCACCGGGGCGCTCAACGCCCGCCAGTCGATCTACGAGGCGGTGGCCGAGGGCGTGCGCATCCAGAAGGTGCCGGGCAACGAGGAGCAGCTGGTGGCCGACGCGCTCGCGAACGCGGGGCTGCGACCACCGGAGCGCTTCGTCACCCGCTACCCCTACGAGCTCTCGGGCGGGCAGCGCCAGCGGGTGGTGATCGCCGGAGCCATGGTCCTCAACCCCGAGCTGCTGGTGGCCGACGAGCCGGTGTCGAGTCTCGACGCCTCGGTGCGCGGCGAGATCCTGGCCCTGATGCTCAAGCTCGCCCGCGAGACCGGCGTGGGCATCCTCGTGGTCACCCACGATCTCGGCCTGGCCTGGAACATCGCCGATCGCGTGGCCGTGATGTACCTCGGCCGCATCGTCGAGGAGGGCCCGACGGAGGACATCCTCACCGATCCCAAGCACCCCTACACACAGGCGCTGCTTTCGGTGGTGCCGGAGATCGAGCAGATGGAGCAGCGGATCCTCACCGGCGAGGCACCCGATCCGACCCGCATGCCGTCGGGCTGCCGCTTCCACCCGCGCTGCCCGCTCGTCGAGTCGGGCGAGGCGGCGCGCCTCGGGATCGAGGAGAGCTGCCGCAACGATGATCCGAAGACGCTGCCCGCCTGCCATGCTGTTGGGCCGCCTGCCGCCGTCGCAACGGAGAGCCAATGACCGAGACGCTTCCCTACCGCTGGTACACCGACACCGACGTGCTGGCCGAGGAGCGCGAGCGGCTCTTCGCCCATCGCTGGCAGTACGCCGGGCACATGGGCCAGCTGGCCGAGCCGGGCTCGTACTTCACGATGCGCGTGGCCGACATCCCGCTCGTCGTGGTGCGCGACCGCCAGGGCGACCTGCACGCCCATGTGAACGTGTGCCGCCACCGCGGCGCCGAGGTGGTGTCCGGCGAGGGGCGCTGCTCGACTCTGCAGTGCCATTACCACGCCTGGACCTACGATCTCGACGGCGCCCTGCGCGCGGCTCCGCGCTCGGAGTCCGATCCCGACTTCGACCGCGGGGCGTTGGGGCTCAGGCCCGCTCAGGTGGATACGTGGGGCCCGTTCATCTTCGTCAACGCCGACTCCGAGGCCGCGCCGCTCGCCGCCACGCTGGGTGAGCTACCGGAGATCGTGGCCGGTGCTGGCCTCGACGTCGACGCGCTGGCCTTTCACTCCCGCGCGCCGTTCACGCTCGAGGCCAACTGGAAGATCGCGGTGGAGAACTTCCTCGAGTGCTACCACTGCCAGGTCGCCCACCCGAGCTTCAGCGATGTGATCGACGTGAGCGCGAACGGCTACCGCCTCGACGCGACAGAGACCTTCGGCAGCCACTACGCCCGGCTGCGCGAGAACGGGCGCAACGGCCACTACGACACGAGCGGCGACGTGGAGGGCCAGTTCCACCTGGTGTGGCCGAACATCAAGGTCAACGTGATGCCGGGGCGGCCCAACCTGTCGATCGGCCCGCTCGTGCCCGACGGCGCCGAGCGCACCCACGGCTTCCTGGACTACTTCTTCGGCGGCGACGCCGACCCGGCGTGGATCGACGACTTCCTCGCGCTCGACACGCAGGTGGGAGTCGAGGACCGCGTGCTGGTCGAGTCGGTCCAGAGCGGGATGCGCTCAGGAGCGTTCGAGAAGGGTCAGCTGATGCTGCCGAGCGAGGACCTGATCGGCGAGTTCCAGGGCTGGGTGGCGCGCAACCTCAACGGGGCGGGGCGCTAGAGCCCGGCTACACCCCGTCGCGCGGGAAGGTCAGCTCCCACACCCGCGAGTAGACCTGCTCGTCGCCCTCGAAGGCGTTGAGGCGCTGGCTCACCAGGAACTCCTTGTCCGTGGAGCGCATCCGGCTCTCGGTCTCGACTCGGGTCTGCCACTCGCCTCGGCCCAGGCCTGTGACGGCATGCACCTCCACCTCGGCCGAGGTGGGATCCCCCTCCGTGATGCGATAGGTGGTGACGTTGGTGTCGAGCATCTCCGTGCCCGCCTCCACGAGGCGCCGGTGACCGCCCACGTTCCACTCGAACTCGATCTCGCGCAGGCCGGTCTCGGGGTCCTCGCGGTGCTCGCGCCGGGTGCGGCCCGGTTCGATCGTCTCCACCTCGAGCGGCTGCGCCCACTCCGGCGGGCCGAAGGCCGCCGGCTCGCCTTCCTCGCGCACCGGGCGCACCGGCAGGAGCAGGCGCCCCTCGTGCACGGTCAGGGTCACCGGCTCTGGAGATGGCCAGAGCCAGGGCCAGTAGACGGTGGAGATCGACACCCGCAGTCGCTGTCCGGCCGGGACGGCCTGGCCGATGACGTCGAGGCGCACCTTCACCGGGTAGCGCTGCCCGGGCTCGAGCGGCTCGGGCTCGGCGTGACCGTCGCGGTGGGTGAGGTTGAGCATTCCGCGGGTGATCAGCAGCGAGGCGCCGTCGTCGTCCACCGCGCACAGGCGCACCGCGACCAGAGCCTGGGGGCGGTCGGCCGACAGCTCCAGCTCGACCTCCGGGAAGCCGAGGATCTCGAGCCGCCGGTCGAGCGGCTCGAACGTGAACGCCAGCGAACGCTCGTCCTCGGCGCGCTGATCGCCGGGCCAGTCGCCCTCGCCTCCTTCGGCGCACCACGCGCCGCCGTCGGCGCCGGTCGACTCATGGCTGCGGTGCTCGAGCGGGAAGTCGCCCTCGAGCGGCCACACCTGCTCCTCGTTGCCGGGGGGCGGCCACGCCGGCTCGGTGACCCAGCGCCCCGGGCGCTCGGCGTAGTAGGTGGCCGGCGCCACCGGGTCCTGCATCCATGCACGTAGCGCCGGCTCCTCCATGATCCCAGAATCCGCCCCCTTCAACCAATGGTCGAACCAGCGCAGGCACTCCTGCAGGAAGCCGATCGCCGGGCCCGGCTCGCCGTCCTGGGGAAAGGCGTGCGACCAGGGGCCTATCAGGCCCTTCTTCGGCCCCGGCAGGCCCTCGACCAGGCGCGGAACGGCGTTGGTGTAGCCGTCGGGCCAGCCGCCGACGGCGTAGACCGGCGCCTCGATCGCGGCGTAGTCCTCGCACACCGAGCCCTGGCGCCAGAAGTCGTCGCGGCGCTGGTGGGTGAGCCAGGCCTCGACCATCGAGGGCGTGCTCTCCATCCGCTCCATCCACGTGGCCCGCCAGTTGTCGCCCACCGCCGAGGGATCGGGCGGCATCGCGCACAGCGTGAGCATGGTGGCCGCCCAGGCCAGCATGTCGACGCCGAGCACGCACCCACCGACGTAGTGCACGTCGTCGCTGTAGCGGTCGTCGCTCGCGCACATGGAGATCACGGCCCCCAGTTCCGGGGGGCGGCGGGCCGCGATCTGCAGGCCGTTGAAGCCGCCCCAGGAGATGCCGATCATGCCCACCTTGCCGGTGCACCACGGCTGCTCGGCCAGCCACGCGATCGCCTCGACACCGTCCTCCTGCTCGAGCGGCAGGTACTCGTCGAACATGATCCCCTCGGAGTCGCCGCTCCCGCGCAGGTCGAGACGCACCGAGGCGTAGCCGTGGCCGGCGAAGTAGGGATGGTGGTGGGTGTCGCGCACCGCGAAGGCGTCGCCCTTGCGGTAGGGCACGTACTCCAGGATGGCCGGCACCGGATCGTCCTCGGCGTCCTCGGGCAGCCACATCCGCGCCGCCAGCCGCGTGCCGTCGGACATCGGAATCCACAGGTGCTCGATCGTCCGCACGCGGCGGGGGAAGTCGGTGCGGACGCCCACGGGCGGCACTCTATGAGGAGTGTTAGCGTCGCGCCCATGAGCACTCGCCTCACCTACACCAGCGGCGCTCTCGGCAGCGACACCGACCGTGAATTCGAACAGCGGCTGAGCGAGGCGCGCGCCGCCTCGCCCGATCCGCAGCCCCATCTGGTGGCGGGCGAGCGGCTGGCCGAGGGCGAGCCCTTCGAGCGCATCGATCCGACCACCGACGATGCGGTGGCCAGCCGCGCGTACGAGGCGACGCGGGAGATCGTGGGCCGGGCGGTCGAGGCCGCGCGCTCGGCCGCCGCGTCCTGGCGGGCGACCCCCTACAACGAGCGCTGCGAGTTGCTGCGCGCCGCCGCCCGCGGCATCGAGGAGCGCCACCTCGAGCTGGCCGCGGTGGTCAGCCTCGAGACGGGCAAGACGCGCACGGAGTCGATCCTCGAGGTGCAGGAGGCGGTGGACCTGATCACCGCCTACGCCGGCCACATGGAGGAGAACGAGGGCTACACCAAGCCGCTCGACAGCTTCGTGGAGGGAGAGCGCAACACCGACGTGCTGCGTCCCTACGGCGTCTTCGCGGTGATCGCGCCCTTCAACTTCCCCGCGGCCCTGTCGATCGGCATGTCCTCGGCCGCGCTGATCGCCGGCAACACGGTGGTGTTCAAGCCCTCGGAGGAGACTCCGTGGACCGGGGCGATCCTGGGAGAGGTCATGAACGGGGCCGGGCTTGCGCCCGGAGTGTTCAACCTCGTCCACGGCGGCCCGGACACCGGCCGGGCGCTGGTGGCGGAGCGAGTGGACGGCGTGGCCTTCACCGGATCCGCCGAGGTTGGGCGGGCGATCGTGCGGGCGATGCACGACGGGCCCTACGCGCGGCCCGCGCTCACCGAGATGGGCGGCAAGAACCCGGCCATCATCACGGCGCAGGCCGATCTCGAGAAGGCGGCCGAGGGCGTGGCCAAGGCGGCGTTCGGGCTGTCGGGCCAGAAGTGCAGCGCCTGTTCGCGCGCGATCGTCGAGGACTCCGTCCACGACGAGTTCGTGGATCTGCTCGCTCGTTTCACCGCCGGCCTCAAGTCCGGCGATCCCGCCGACGCCGAGAGCTTCGTGGGCCCGGTGATCAACGAGGCGAGCGTGGGCCGTTTCGAGGACGCCGCCGCCCGGGCCGGCCGCGATGGCCGGCTGGCCGCCGGCGGCGGGCGCCCCGAGCGCCCCGGTCATTTCGTCGAGCCCACGGTGGTCTGCGACCTGCCGCGCGGGCACGAGCTGGAGCGCGAGGAGCTCTTCCTGCCTTTCGTCACCGTCACGCGGGTCGAATCCCTCGACGAGGCGCTCGCCGAGGCCAACGCTCCCGCCTACGGGCTCACCGCCGGCATCTACAGCGAGGACGCGGCCGAACAGGACCGTTTCCTCGACGAGATCGAGGCCGGCGTGGTCTACGTGAACCGCCGGGCGGGCGCCACCACCGGGGCGTGGCCGGGCACCCAGACCTTCTGCGGCTGGAAGTCGAGCGGCTCGACCGGCAAGGGCGGGTTGGGCCCCTGGTACCTGCCTCAGTTCATGCGCGAGCAGAGCCGGACAGTCGTCGACTGACTGCGAGCTCGCCCGCCAGCTCGGCGAACACCTCGACGTAGCGGTCGACGGCCTCCTCGGTGTGGGCCACCGAGAGGTTCCATTCCTGCCCTCGCCCCGGGGTCACGTACACGCCCCTGTTCATGAACCACAGCCAGGTCAGTCGCGAGAGCTCGGCGATCGTGGCCCTCCCGGAAGGACCGGTGGTCGACCACCGGATCGAGACCCGAAAACACGCAGCCCTTGGACCCCAGGCCGACGGTGTGGGCCGCGAGCCCGGTGTCGGCGATCACCGCGTCGCAGCCGGCCAGCAGGCGGTCGTTGAGCGCGAAGACCCGGTCGTAGGCGTCGGGCGTGAGCACCTCGAGCAGGTTGGCCCGCGCGGCCGCGGTGCCCAGCGGGTTGCCGTTGAACGTGCCGAAGTGGGGAACCGCCCGCTCCTCGGCCGCGCGCGCCACCTCGGCGCTCATGCCGATCGCCCCCATCGGAAGCCCGCCCCCGAGCGTCTTGGCCAGCGTGACCATGTCGGGCTCCACGCCGAAGCGCTCCACCGCGCCGCCGGGAGCGATCGACAGCCCGGTCTTCACCTCGTCGAAGATCATCAGCAGGCCGTGGCGGCGGCTGATGTCGCGCACCTGCTCGAGGTAGCCGGCCACCGGCAGCGCGAGCCCGACGTGGGTCATGGCCGCCTCCAGGATCACGCAGGCGGGTGGACGGCCGTCGCGCTGAAGCTCGCCGATCCGGCGCTCGAGAGACTCGGCGTCGTTGAAGGCGACGGGGTGCACCCGGCCCGCCGTGGCGGCAGGAATGCCCTGTTCGTAGCCGTCGCCGACGCCCACCATCAGAGCGTCGTAGTGGCCGTGGTAGGTGCCCTGGACCTTTATCACGTCGTCACGGCCGGTGATCGCCCGGGCCACCCGGATCGCGGCCATGGCCGACTCCGTGCCCGAGTTGGTGAAGCGCCAGCGCGGGAGCCCGAATCGCCGGGCCAGTTCCTCGGCCACGACGATCGCGTCCTCGGTGGGGGCGGCGAAATGGGTGCCCTGGTCGTAGCGGCCGGACACCGCGGCCCCGATCGCGGGATGAGCGTGCCCGGCCAGCATGGTGCTGAAGCCGTTGTGAAAATCGAAGTACTCGTTGCCGTCCACGTCCCACACGCGTGGGCCCTGCCCCCGGGTGAGGTAGACCGGCCACGGCTTGCGTGCCTGGTAGGAGGACGCGACGCCGCCGACCAGGACCCCCTGGGCGCGCCGGAACATCGCCGCCGACGCGGGCGTGCGCTCGTCAAGAGCCGCCGATTCGCGCTCCAACATCGAGCCAGCCTCGCTCAGAGCAGGGGGCTAGTCAAGAAGCGAGCGAGAGCCCGCTGGCCGCGTAGTCCCGCGGCGACATCCCGTACTCGCGGGTGAAGGCCTTGGTGAACGGCGCGTGATCGCCGTACCCGACGCGCCGCGCCACGGCGCCCACCGGGAGGTCGGTTCCCCGCAGCAACCGAGCGGCCACGGCCAGCCTGCGCGTGCGGAGCTCTTCACTGAACGATGGGCCGCCGCGCTCGGCAAAGGCGCGCTGCAACGCGCGCTCCGACGCGCCGATGCGGCGGGCGACGTCGGGCAGCCGCAGGACGGTCCCAAACTCCCGATTGATGATCGCAATGGCTTCCTCGTGCAGTGCGTTTCGGGCCTGTGCCGTGGTCATGCCTTTAAGACAGGACCGCGGCGGCGAAAAGTTACGCCGAATCGTCCTCGTGAACCGTGACCACCGAGCCCAGCAGCAGGTTGTTCGGGACGCGGACCGTGCCGTTCTCGGTGCGCAGCACGGTGGCCGCGGTGTCGATCGATTCGATGCGCCCGCGCACGTCGCCGAAGCTGATCACCTGCCCGGTCTTGTAGGCCGTCCGCAGGTATCGCCCCGCGCTCAGCTCGCGCGCCACCTCCCGGCCGCCGAGCCCGAAGGCCAGCGCGAAGGTCGCTCCCACCGCAGCCACGATCGGCACCACCAGCACCATCAGGATGGCCGAGGACACCGACACCTGGGCGGCCGCGGTGATCACGAACACCGCCACCACCCCGATCTGGGCAATGCGGCCCAGCGGCAGCGGCAGGTCCATCTGGTAGGACACGCGGTCGACCCACTCGCGGGCAAATCCGCCCAGCACCACGCCGGCCAGGATCAGCGCGCCGGCCACCAACAGGTTGGGGAGGAACAACACGGCCTGGTTGAGCGCGTCGCTGAGGAACTCCAGCCCGATCAGCGACAGCGACGCGAAGATCACGACCAGGCTCAGCGTGATCCGCAGCACCCGCCCGAGCAGCTTCGATAGCGACTCACCCAGCCCGGCGCGCTCGAGCACCCGCTGGACGCCCCAGCGTTCGGCGAGATCGTCCGCGCCCAGCTTCTCGAGGGCCCGCCGTGCCAGCCGGCCCAGCAGCGCGGCCACGATCAGGCCGACGATCAGCAGCACGAGCGCCCCGCCCAGGCGCGGGATGAAACCGCCCAGCTCTTCCTGGGCGGTGTCGAGCACAGTGAGGGCTACAGGACTCACGGTGACTTGCGCTCGCCGCCGAGCAATGCGGTCAGGCCGTGCAGGAAGGCAGCGCCGATCATGCCCACCACCCGCAGGGGAGCGCGCAGGTAGGACTGCCACCGCGCCCGGCGCATGACGAACGGCACCAGGTCGGTGCCGGGGGCCGGGGGCGAGGCCCGCAGCAGCTCGAGATGCTCGTCGAGGCGCCGCTCAGCGGCAGGCGCGTCGGGCTCTTGATTCACTTCGGGAGCTCCCAGTCGTAGGTGTTGTTGCGCAGGACCTCGATCAGCTCGTTGCGGGCGCGGTGCAGGCGTCCCTTGACGCTCCCCAGCGGAGAGCCGGTGATCTCGGCGATGTCCTCGTAGGCCATGCCCTCGAGGTCGCGCAGCACCAGAACGGTGCGGTGCTCAGGCCGCAGGACCCGTAGCTTGAGCTCGAGGCGCTCGGCTCGCTCGCGCTCCATCAGACTGCTCGCCGGCTCGCGCCCCCCGCCGCGCACCGGTGCCGCCTGCTCGACCTCGTCGCTGCTCCCGACCGGCTCGGGAACGCGACGCTCCAGCTGGTTGAGCGCCGTGTTGTGGACGATGCGCAGGAGCCACGCGCGGAAGCTTCCCTCGCCGCGATAGCTGTCGAGGCGGTGGTAGGCGCGCAGCAGCGCGTCCTGGCTCACATCGTCCGCGCTGTCGGGCCCGACCACCCGCGCCGCCACCCGGAACACGACCGCGCGGTGGCGCTCGACGAGCTCCTCGAAGGCCCCGATGTCGCCGTTGCGTGCGCGCTTGACCAGCGCGTTGTCGTCCTCGGTCACCGGCCAAAACGCTATCGCTGCGCGGGGTCGAAGCGCTTTCACAATGGTCACACCGTCAGGACAGGTTTCCCCGCCTGCGGGTTACATCGCTCCAGCTACAGTGCTTCGTCGATGCGGCGCCTCCTCGCAGCGGCAATCTCTCTCTGTGTGCTGGCGGCCGCCCCCGCGTGCGGCGGCGAGGACAGCTCGAGCGGCCCGCTCGAATCCGCCCTGTCCTACGTCCCCGAGCAGACGCCCTTCGTGGTGGCCATCGACACCGACCTCGAGGGCGGCCAGTACAAGGCGCTGCAGGACATCCTCGACCGCTTCCCGGGAGGCGTGAAGATCGAGAACCTCCTGGGCGGTGCGCTGGAAGGCGGCGACGTCAGCTTCGCCCAGGACGTCAAGCCGTTGCTCGGCAACCCCTTCGTGGTCAGCGCCACGGACGTGACCTCCTTTCTCTCGGACGCCGACGACGACTTCGTGGGCGTGCTGGAGGTGGAGGACTCCGAGGCGCTCGACCGGCTGATCGAGAAGACCAAGCCGCGCGAGCAGGGCGAGGTGGCGGGAGCCACCGTGTACGACGACGACGGCACGGCCTTCGCCGTCAAGGACAACACCGTGGTCTTCGGCGGCTCGCAGCGCCTGCTCGAGGCTGCGCTCGAGCGCAGCCGATGCCGGCGAGGGCATGGAGCCCGGCCGCTTCGAGGAAGGACTGGACGGGCTGCCCGAGGAGGCGCTGGCCCGGGCCTACTTCGACGTTCAGGCCCTGCTCGCCCAGGACCCGGATACCGAGGACGCCCGCAAGATCGAGTGGGTGGGCGCGCTTCGCACCCTCGGCATGACCGTGGCGGCCGAGGGTGACTCCGCGGACGTCGAGTTCAACCTCAAGGCCGAGGGCGATCTGACCGAGGAGGACCTGCCGCTTGCCGCCGGTGACGAGGCTCCGTCGATCGTCCGGGAGGACGGCGAGATCGGGATCGGCATCCGCGATCCGAGTCAGATCGTGACCTTCGTCGAAGCCGCGCTGCAGGCCGTCGAGCCGCAGACCTTCGGCGACTACGAGACCGGCAAGCGGGCCATCTCCGAGCGGCTCGGCGTCGACGTGGACGACGACCTCTTCGGCCAGCTGACCGGCGACATGTCGGTGTCGCTGGCGCTCGACGGCTCGTTCGGCGCGCGCGCCGAGGTGAAGTCACCCACGGCGTTCGCCGACACGGTCGACAAGGTGGCCGACGCGCTGCCCGAGCTCGGCTCGGGCCTCGGCGTGACCGCCGTGCGCCCGGTGGGCGAGCTCTACGAAGCCCAGCTGGCCGACGGTGGCCGCTTCTTCTTCGGGATGAGCGACGACGTGTTCGTGGCCGCCTCCGACGCTGCCCGCGCCGAAGAGCTCGGCGCGCAGGACCCGGAGGCCGTGGAGGGCGCCGAGGGCTCGATGGTGATGTCCGCCGACGCCGAGGAGCTGGCCCTCCAGGTGATCGAACAGCTGGGGCCGCAGCTCGGGGTGGGGGGCCTGCTGGGCGGTGGCCTGTTCGCGCGTCCGCTGGAGGAGTTGACCGGCTCGGTCACCTCCAGCACCGACGGCATGCGCGGGCGCTTCAGCCTGACGCTGGACTAGTTCCGGGCGGAGCCCAGCTCTGCAGCAGCGGGAGCGGGTCGACGGGCTGGCCGCCGGCGTACCAGCCGCCCACCCAGATCTCGAAGTGGAGGTGGGGACCCGACGAGCTTCCGGTGCTGCCCACCTCGCCGATGAGCTGGCCGGTGCGCACGCGCTGGCCCGCCACCACCGGGATGGAGCCCTCGCGCATGTGCATGAACACGTAGTCGTGATCCTCGCCCTCGCCGTCGAGCACCACGTAGTGGCCGGCGCCACCGGCCTGGAACTCGACCACCTCGACCACTCCTCCGCGCGGGGCCACCAGCGGCGTGCCCTCGTCGGCCGCGAGGTCCTGGCCCTGATGTGTGTGGCGCTTGCGAGGAGCGCCGAAGCGCGAGTCCACCCCGCCCCAGCTGAAGGCGCCGGCGACGGGGAAGGTGTGGTGGCGGAACTCGAGCGCCGCGGTGCTGACCGCCCCGGGCCCCGGCGCAGGCCGCGTCCCGCGATGTGGAGCAGATAGTTGCCCTCCGGCAGCGCGGTGCCGGTCTCGAGGCCGGTGAAGGGCACCGAATGGCTGCCCGCCTTGCGCTCGCCGAGGTCGATCGTGGTCAGCTTCGAGCGGTCGGTCGCGTTGAGCACGTGGAGCCTGACCCTGGCGGCGCGGCGCCCGCTCAGGGTGAAGGCGACGCGGGCCGAACGGCCCAGCAGGAACAGGCGCTTTCGGCGCAGCTCGAAGGAGGTGAGCAGCGTTGCCCGGCGCTGGCGCGCGCCACCCGAGGCGGGCGGCTTCTTGTCGCGCTTGCGCTCCACGGCGGGCTTATCGGGAGCCGTCACGCCACCACCATCCTGAGCGATAGCAGGCGATGAAAGCGAGAGCGCGACGAGAGTCGCGGCAACCGCCAGGAGGGTTGAGCGAAGGCGCACGGTACCCAGAGCAATCGGAGTGTCACGCCCGACCTTGAGGTCCGCCAGCGATCTCCTTCTCCGTGAATGCGTTCTTGCAGCTAGCGCGACGCCATGCGGCTCAGCATCTCGATCGCCCCGCGCTTGTTCAGCGGCTCGTTGAGGTTCCCGCACTTGGGTGACTGCACGCACGACGGGCAACCGTCGCGGCAGGCGCATTCGGAGATCAGCCGCAGCGCGTCGTCCACCAGAGCCTCGAAGCGCTCGTAGCCCACGCGCGTGATCCCCACGCCGCCCGGGTGGCCGTCGTAGATGAAGATCGTCGCCCGTCCCGTCTGGCGGTGCAGGGCCGTGGAGAGGCCGCCGATGTCCCAGCGGTCGCACATGGCGATCAGCGGCAGCACGGCGATCTGCCCGTGCTCGGCCGCGTGCAGCGAGCCCTGCAGCACGTCGAGCGGGAACTCCTCGCGCAGCAACTCGTCGGGCAGCTCGTACCAGAGCGCCTGGGTCACGAACTCCTGCTCGGGCATGTCGAGCGCGAGCAGGTCGAGCACCGAGTGGTCGGCGGTGCGCTTCTTCTGGTAGGCCACGACCTGCTCGGTCACCGAGACGATGCCGAAGGAGAGGATCACCCCGCACGCCTCGCGCTGCTCGCGCACCGACTCGATCCAGGTCTCGGAGTCCTTCTTGGGCTGGGTGTACCAGTCTCCCTCGAAGGGCCGCACCGCCGCCCGGCGGGCGCCCAGGTCGAGGTCCTCGACCTCGAAGGCGGCACCCATGTGCAGGTAGACCGCCCCCGGGTGGACCGCCGAGTGCGCGCGGGCCGCCTCAACCGTGCCGATCAGCTCGCCGTCCGTGGCCTCGACGATCGCCACCGAGTCGGGTGAGGCCGAGCGAAGCGCGATCTCGGACGCCGGATAGCCCGGCCCCCGGGGCAGGTAGCGCCCACCGCGCTCGCGCAGCCGGCCCTGCTTGACCAAGCGTTGCGCGGCCGCCTCCCAGCGCGGCCCGAAGACGTCCTCGTCCTCGGGCGTCAGCGGCAGCTCATAGGCCGCGGCCGCGAGGTGAGCGAGGTGGATCTCCTCCGACTCGTGGTCGAGGATCGCCCGCTCCACCGGACGATCCAGGAACTCGTCCGGGTGGCGGCAGAAGAACTGGTCGAGGGCGTCCTCGCCCGCCACGTAGAGCGCGAGCCCGGTATGGCGCCGCCCCGCGCGCCCCCACATCTGTCGCAGCGAGGCCACGGTGCCTGGGAAGGTCACGCAGATCGCGGCGTCGAGATCGCCCACGTCGATGCCCAGCTCGAGCGCGTTGGTGGCAACCACGGCCAGCAGCTCGCCCTCGGCCAGGCGGCGCTCGATCTCGCGGCGCTGGGTGGGGGTGTAACCCGCGCGGTAGGGCGCGATCCGCGCCGCCAGGTCGGGCCGCCCCGCGTCCTCCAGGCGCAGGCGAGCGAAGCGCTGGATCAGCTCCACGCCGCGACGCGAACGCAAGAAGCAGATGGTGCGCACGTCGCGCTCCACGAGGCCGGCGAGCAGTGCGGCGGCCTCGGAGAGCGCGGACGCCCGCTTGCCGAGCTTCTCGTCCACCAGCGGCGGGTTCCACATCACCGTCTGGCGCTCGGCGTGCGGGGCGCCGTCGCGATCGACCAGGCGCATGTCCACCCCGGTCAGGTTCTCGGCGAGCTCCAACGGGTTGGCGATGGTGGCGCTCGTGAGCACGAAGCGCGGCTCGGCCCCGTAGGCGCGAGCGAGCCGCCGCAGCCGCCGCAACACGTTGGCCACGTGCGAGCCGAACACGCCGCGGTACACATGGGCTTCGTCGACCACCACCCAGGCCAGGTTGGCCAGCACATCCCCCCAGGACCGGTGGTTGGGAAGGACGCCCACGTGCAGCATGTCGGGGTTGGTGAGGATCAGGTTCGAGCGCGCGCGGACGGCGCGCCGCTCCTCGCGCGGCGTGTCGCCGTCGTAGATCGCGTGGCGCAGGAAGCGCCCACCGAGCTGAGAGAGCTTGCGCGCCTGGTCCTGCGCGAGCGCCTTGGTGGGGTAGAGGTAGAAGGCCCGGGCCGCGATGTCGCCGGCCAGCGTGTCGAGCACCGGCAGGTTGAAGGCCAGCGACTTGCCACTCGCGGTGCCCGTGGTGACGATCGTGTGGCCGCGCCGGGCCTCCTCCAGGGCATCGGCCTGGTGGGACCAGAGCTCGTCGATCCCGGTGGCCTCGAGCGCCGCGCGCAGCGACGGATGCAGGTCGCCGGGCAGCGGGGTGCTGACACCGGCCTGCGGCTCGGCGACCGAGGTGGCCACAATTTGGTCCTCATCCGCACTTTTCAGCAGACCGTCCCAGGGGTATTTCGTCTGGACCTCACCCACGCTGTCGATAGTAGGCCCGAGTGATTCGTTCCTTTCACCACTCGCAGTTCCCCATCGAGTTGCTGCGCGAGCGCAAGCGGGAGAGCGTCACGGTGGTGCTGCCCGCGCGCGAGGTGGCCGACACAATCGGCTCGATCGTGGAGAGGCTGCTCGCGCTCGGGGATCTGATCGATCAGATCCTGGTGATCGACGCCGCCTCCGCGGACGGCTCGGCGGCGATCGCGGCGGGTTTGGGGGCGGAGGTCCACCAGGAGTCGGAGCTGCTGCCCGAGTTCGGCCCGGCGCTCGGCAAGGGCGACGCCATGTGGCGAGCGCTCGCCGTCGCGAGGGGCGACCTGATCGTCTACCTCGACTCCGACACGCGCCAGTTCTCGGCTCACTTCGCGCGCGGTCTGCTCGGCCCGCTGTTGTGCGAGCCGGGCGTCCAGTTCGTGAAGGGCCACTTCCGGCGACCGTTCAGCTCCGCCGAGGGCCGCGAGCTGCCGGCCGACGGCGGCCGGGTGACCGAGCTGACCGCGCGGCCGCTGCTCTCGGCCTTCTATCCGGAGCTGGCCGCGTTCGCTCAGCCCCTGGCCGGCGAGCTGGCCGCCCGGCGCAGTCTGCTCGAGCGCCTGCCCTTCGCCTGCGGTTACGCGATCGAGACGTCGATGCTCCTGCACGCCCGCCACGGGCTGAGCGGCACCGAGGCGATGGCCCAGGTCGATCTCGACGTGCGCTACAACGCCCACAAGTCGCTGCGCGACCTGGCTCCGATGGCCTACGCCGTGCTCCGGGTGATCCTGGAGCGCCTGCGCGACGACGGGCGCCTGCTCGACGATCACGCGCCGCCGTTGCAGACCGCGGACGGCCGCCTGATCCAGGTCGAGCTGATCGAGCGGCCGCCGTACGCCACACTGCGCGCCCACGCGTGACGGTCCGCTGCGTCTACACCGACCTCGACGGCACTCTGCTGGGCAAGGGGGCGTCGCTCTTCCGCACGGCGGAGGGGGACTTCACGCTGCTCGCCGCCCGGGCGCTCGAGGCGTGCCACCGGGCCGGCGCCGAGGTGGTGATCAAGTCGGGGCGCCGCAGGGCGCAGGTGATGGAGGACGCGCGCCTGCTCGGCCAGACCTCCTACATCTTCGAGGTCGGGTCGGGCATGGTGATCGACGGCGAGCTCACGTTTCTCACCGGGGATCTGCAGCCGAGCGACGGCAGCACGGTGCACGACCAGATCGGCGCGAGCGGAGCGCCGGCGCTGTTGCTCGAGCGCTACGCGGGAAGGCTCGAGCACCACAGCCCGTGGCACCTCGACCGCGAGGTGTCGCACCTCTTCCGAGGCCGGGTCGACGCCGATGAGGTCAACCGGCTGTTGGCCGAGGAGGGCCACGGGGACCTCAGGCTGGTGGACAACGGCGAGATCGCGCCCGATACCCACGGCTTTCACCTGATCCCGGCGGGATGCTCCAAGGCCGGAGCCGTGGTGGCTCACATGCGCGCCCGGGGCTACTCCCCCGAGCAGTGCATCGGCGTCGGCGACTCCCGCGAGGACGTCGACGTGGCCGAGGTGGTGGGGCGCTTCTTCCTGGTGGCCAACGCGGCCACCGGCGACGCCCCGTTGCCCGCCAACGTCGAGCGCACGGAGGCGCCGATGAGCGAGGGCTTCTACGAGGCCGTGATCCGTGCGCTGGCCGAGGCACGCTGACTCGTGACGGAAGACACAAGCCGGTGTATTCTTCTCTCACCGCGACGGTCGAGCCGACCGTCGCACGGGTGAGGCAGCACGGGCGCTCCTGAGGGGGCGCCCGTCGCTTGGGGACGGCGCTCGATTGACGGCGGCTGAGGGCCGGGGCCAACGGCAGCGGTAAGGGAGCGATGCGCCGCCGCCACCGAGCCGCTCGCGCCGCGGCGGCCCCTGAGGATGATCAATCGCCCGCCCCGCACCGAGCGCGGCTGCACCGCAAGCGGCCACGCCCACCGTCCGCGCACCCCGGCAGGGCGGTTGCGCATCAACTCGATGCCGACGCGGCGCCGCGCAGCGTCCTGGCCAACCCTCTTTGCCGCCGTAAGCACCTCGGACCACCGCCGCCTAGTCGGCCCCGACGGGCCCCGCCTCAGCCCGCCAGTCGCCGCCCCCCGGCGCGCAGCTCCTCGAGCGTCGTCGCCTCCTCCAGCGAGGCCAGGTCGAGGATCCGGGCCGCGAACTCCTCCAGCTCGTTCTTGCCGACCAGCGCGTGGCAGGCCACGCCGCCCTGCCGGCAGCGGGTGGCCAGCTCGCCCACGATCTTCCCCGTGGTGGTCTGGCTGTCGATCCGCCCCTCGCCGGTGACCACGAAGGCCGACGCGCGCATGCGCTCGTCGAAGCCGAGCAGGTCGAGCACGAACGAGGCGCCGTGCTGCAGCCGCGCCCCGTGCTGGGCCCAGAGGCCGCCCGACAGGCCACCCGCCGCGCCGGTCATGGGCTCGCCGCGGGGGTCGCGGTCGAACGTGGCGGCCAGGTCGTTCAGTCGCTTCTCCAGGCGCTCGACCATCTCCGGGTCGGCTCCCTTCTGCGGACCGAACACGCTGGGCGCCTTCTCGAAGGGCACGCGGACGTCGCACAACACGTCGAGCTCGACCGTCAGGCCGGCGTCCTCCAGCGCCTCGAGCGCTCCGGCTCCGCCGTCCGTGGTGGCCGACCCGCCCACGGTCACGATCACGCGCTCGGCGCCCGCTTCCGCCGCGGCCACGATCAGCTCTCCGGTGCCGCGCGTGGACGCGGCCCAGGCGTCGCGCTCGCCCTCGTCGACCAGTCCCAGTCCGCTGGCCTGGGCGGCCTCGACGATCGCTCGCCCGTCCTCCAGCAGGGCAAACGACGCCTCCACGGGGCGCCCCAGTGGATCGCTCGCCTGCAACGTGTGCAGCTCTCCGCCGGCGCTGGAGACGATCGCCTCCATGGTGCCCTCGCCACCGTCGGCCACCGGCATCTCGTGGGCCTCGCGCCCGCCGGCCCGCAGCCCCTCGGCGATGGCGGCGGCCACCTCGCGCGCGGAGAAGGTGCCCTTGAAGGAGTCGGGCGCCACCAGCGCCGGCAGCTCAGCCAACGGCCTGGCGGAAAGCCTGCTCCGCCGCGTCGCCGTGCACGCAGAACACGATGCGCTCGAGCTCGCCGGAATGCTCGCGGGCGGCGCCGCTCATGAGGCGAGCCGCCTCGTCGAGCGGAAACCCGCCCACGCCGGTGCCGAAGGCCACGAGCGCGACCGAACGGCAGCCGAGCTCCTCCGCCCTGTCCAGCGTGGAGCGCGTGGCCCGCTCGATGATGTCCGCCGACGTCGGGCCGCCCAGCTCCATGGTCGCGGCGTGGATGACCCAGCGCGCGGGCATCTCCCCGGCCGTGGTCTCCACGGCGTCGCCCAGGCCGATCGGCGCCCGCTCGTCCGATTCGCGCTGCACCTCGGGCCCCCCCGCGCGCGCGATCGCCGCAGCCACCCCGCCGCCGTGTGCGAGCTGCGTGTTGGCCGCGTTGGCGATCGCGTCGACCTCGAGCTGCGTCACGTCGGCCTGCATCACCTCGAGCTGCGCCATGTCTGTATCACTCATTCCCATTCGTCGTAGGGTTGAACGCAGCGAACGGCGCTGCCCGACGAGAGGAGCACCATGAGGTACATGTACAACCTGTTTTCCGAAGAGGGCGGCATGGAGGACGTGAGCCCGGAGGACATGAAGGCCGAGCTCGAGCGCTGGGACGCGTTCTGGCAGGAGGCCACCGAGGCCGGCGTGCTGGTGGCCGGTGACGCGCTGCAGGAGTCCGCCACGGCCACCACCTTGAGGATTCAGGAACGGGGTGATCACCTGGTGTCCGACGGTCCCTTCGTCGAGACCAAGGAGCAGCTCGGTGGCTACTACGTGCTCGACTGCAAGGACCTCGACGAGGCGCTCGAGTGGGGCAGGAAGATCCCGCTCAGGAGCGGCAACATCGAGGTCCGGCCCGTTATGGACTTCTCGGAGTTCGGCTACGAGGACACGCAGCAGCCCAAGGAGGCCTCGCGCACGGCCTAGGGGCCACTGAGGAGGTCGTCGGCCGCCTGTTCCGCCACGAGTCGGGACAGGCGGTCGCGACCCTGATCCGCATCCTCGGCGACTTCGACCTGGCCGAGGAGGTGGTTCAGGAGGCGTTCGTGACCGCGCTCGAGCGTTGGCCGAGCGACGGGCTGCCGCGCAACCCGGCGGCCTGGATCGTGCGCACGGCGCGAAACCGGGCGATCGATCGCCTGCGCCGCGAGCGCCTCTACCTGGAGAAGCTGCGCGAGTTGGAGCGCCTCATGCCCGGAGAACCCGAGGACCCGGAGGACAGCGCACTGCCGGACGACCGGCTGCGGCTCTTCTTCACCTGCTGTCACCCCGCGCTGGCCACCGAGACGCGCGTGGCGCTCACGCTGCGCACGCTCGGCGGCTTGAGCACGCCGGAGGTGGCCCGCGCCTTCCTCTCCGGCGAGGGCGCCATGCAGCAGCGCCTGGTGCGAGCCAAGCGCAAGATCCGCGCCGCGCGCATCCCCTACGAGGTGCCCGCCGATCACGAGCTGCCCGACCGCCTGGGCTCGGTGCTGGCCGCGCTGTATCTGATCTTCAACGAGGGCTACCTGGCCACGAGTGCCGACGCGGTCGTGCGCCGCGACCTGTGCGACGAGGCGATCCGACTGACGCGCCTGCTGCGCGCGCTGATGCCCGACGAGGGCGAGGTGCGCGGCCTCCTGGCCCTCATGCTCCTGCACCACTCCCGCCGCGACGCCCGCGTGAACGGGCGCGGCCAGCTGGTCTTGCTCGAGGACCAGGACCGCTCGCTCTGGCACAGCGGCGAGATCGAGGAGGGCGCGGCCCTCGTGGCCGCCACCAGGTGGCGGGGCCCCTACACCCTGCAGGCGGCCATCGCGGTGGAGCACGTCGCTCCCAGCACCCGCTGGGACCATGTGGCGAAGCTCTACGCGAGCCTGGCCGCGCTCTCGCCCTCGCCCGTGATCGAGCTCAACCGCGCGGTGGCCGTGGCGATGTCCGAGGGTCCCGGGGCCGGCCTCAGCGAGATCGATGCCCTCGACGACGGCAAGCTCGAGGGCTACCACCTCTTCCACGCCGCTCGCGCGGACCTGTTGCGCCGCCTCGACCGCACCGAGGAGTCGATCGCGGCCTACCGCCGGGCGCGGGACCTGACCGACAATCCGGCCGAGCAGGCTTTTCTGGAGCAGCGACTGGCGGAGCTCAGCGCTTGACGCGCACCATCCGCCGCGCCAGCGGCGAGCGGTTGCCCGCGAGGTCGCGGGCGCGCAGGTTGAGCCGCACACGGGCCTTCGTGCCGCGTCCCACCGCCCGGCGCAGGGCGCGCCGGCCTCGCGGGCTGAGCTTGATGGCCAGGCGCTTGCGCCCGCCGGCCCGAGCCGCGTTGGCCACCACCCGCTTCATCTTGTAGCTGCGCTTCTTGATCTGCAGCTTGCCTCCGGCCGCCACCGCGCAGCGCTCGCTGCAACGCGCGTAGGCCACCGCTCCGCGAAGGCGCAGGACACGCTGGAGGCGCCGGACGCGAAGACGCAGCGCGGGGGCTACACCGTCCGGCCCCGTCCCCTGCGCCAGCGTCCCCGCCGCACAGGGAATGCGGGCGTCGTTCTCCACGATCCGGCTGACCTGGCCGCCGAGCTGGGTCACGTACAGGCAGCCCTCCGCATCCTCGCCGAACGACGACGCCCCCGGCGTGGCCACTCCGGTGGCGCCGACCTCGCCCGCGGCCGGGACCGCGAGGCGCGCCGACCACAGCTCGCCCTTGACCGCGTCGGAGTAGACGTAGCGGCCGAGCAGGGAGGGAACCGTGGGGTCCCTGACCACGTAGCCGCCGATGATCGCCTTCCAGCCGCCCGGGTTCGAGTGGTTGATCACGGGGGAGCGCGCGCCGGCGAGCGAGCACGACGCGGTGCTCGACCCCGCCAGGTAGCTGCCCTCGCATGGGGCCCAGCCGAAGTTGACGCCTCGGCCCGCACCCTCAGAGGCGGGCACGTAGTCGATCTCCTCCCAGCGCCCCTGGCCGACGTCGCCGATCGTGAGGTCGCCGGTCACGCGATCGAACGAGAACCGGAACGGATTGCGCAGCCCGTAGGACCAGATCTCGGGGACGGGCCCGCCCGCGAAGGGATTGCCGGGCGGCACCGTGTAGGGCGCCGCGCCCGACTGGCGCGGGTTGATGCGCAGGATCTTGCCGAGCTCGGAGTCGAGCCGCTGGGCATCGCCGCCGGGATCGTTGCTCCCGCCGCCGTCCCCAGGCGCGAGGTAGAGCATGCCGTCGCGACCGAACTGGATCTGGCCGCCGTTGTGGTTGCTCGCGCCCGGATGCTCGAGCACGATCACCTGGCGCCGGTACCCCGCGTCGGTGGCATCGTTGGTGGGCGCGCGCAGCTCCTCGACGCGGTTGTCGCCCTCGCGGTCGGTGTAGTAGACGTAGAGCAGCCGGCTCTGGGCGAAGTCGGGCGCGAAGGCCATCGACAGCAGTCCCTGCTCGCCGGAGTCGAGTACCGCAGCGGAGATGTCGGCGAACTGCCGGGCGCGGCCGTTTTGCACCACCTGGATCGTGCCGCGCTTCTCGACCACGTAGAGACGCTCGTAGTCGCCCGGCGCGCCGGCCACGTGAACCGGCTGCGCGAAGTCGCCCACCCTCTCCAGGCGCGGGGCGGCCTGGGCGACCGCCGGGGCGGCCAGCGTGAGCGCGCCGATCAGGGCCGCAGCTGCTCGAGCGAGCATTCCCCTGGCTCCTTGTCCTCGCGCCAGCGCAGGAACTTCGCTCCGTGACGTATCCGGTCCCCGGTTATGTGATCGAAGGCCACCTCGCAGACGAGTTCGGGTCGCAGCCCCTCCCAGATCAGATCCTCGTCCGATTTCCATCTACTGGGCTCGCCCGAGCCGCGCTCGCCGGTGCGGTAGGGCTCGAGCAGGTCGACCAGCTCGCGCTTCTGCTTGGCCCGGAAGCTCGACGTGTGGCCGACCACGCGCAGGTCCTCGTCGTCGTTGTAGAGGCCCAGGATCAGCGATCCGACCGTGCCCTCCTCCTTGCCGAAGCGAAAGGCGACCACCACCATGTCGGCCGTGCGCACGCGCTTGACCTTGACCATGCCGGTGCGCTCGCCGGGGAGGTAGGGGGCGCCGGCCTCCTTGGCGATCACGCCCTCGCCCGTGCCGGCGAGCCATTGGCCCGCGGCCTTCGGGTCGTCGGTGGCCGGGGTCAGCTCCACGGGGTCGGTGACCAGCGCGGCCAGCCGCTTGCGCCGCTCGGTGTAGGGCAGCTCGAGCAGCGTCTCGTCGCCCTCGGCCAGCAGGTCGAAGGCCACCAGCGCGGCGGGAGTCTCCTGCCGCAGGCGCTCGACGCGTGAGGCGGCGGGGTGGATGCGCTGCGAGAGCAGGTCGAACTCCTGCACTCCGTCGACGGTCACCACCATCTCCCCGTCGAGCACGAATCGCTGGGCGGGCAGGGCGAGCGCCTGCTCGACGATCTCCGGGAAGTAGCGGTTCATCGGCTTGCCGTTTCGGCTCTGGAGCTGCACCTCGTCGCCGTCGCGAAAGACGATCGTGCGAAAGCCGTCCCACTTGGGCTCGTAGCACCAGCCCTCCCCCTCCGGGAGGTCGCGCTTGCTCTTGGCGAGCTGGGGTTTCAGGGGGACGGAGAGAGGCAGCTTCATGGGGCGGCGCTGGGTCCCATCAGGCGTCGGAGCATGGCGTCGGCCAGCCCGGGGTGCAGACCGTGGAACACTCGCAACAGACGAACGTTGCGGGGATGGAATACCTCGCGCGCGTTTACATCCACGGCGTTCACTATCGCTTCGGCCAGCGGAGCGGGGTCGACCGAGCGCTCCAGGCGGTACCACTTCGGCAGCCGCTCCTTCTCGTGATCGTGGAGCGTGCTGCGGATCTGGCCGGGATAGACCATGGTCAGCCCCACACCGGTGCCCTTGAGCTCGTGGCGCAGCGCCTCGCCGAAGCCGCGCTGGGCCGCCTTGGTGGCGCCGTACACCGCCGCTCCGGGGAACGAGCGCAGCCCGGCACCCGACGAGACGATCACGATCTGACCGCGCCGGCGCGCCAGCATCCCGGGCAGCGCCGCGCGGACCGAGTAGGCAGTGCCCAGCCAGTTCACCCGCGTCAGCTCGTCGATGGTCTCCAGCGGCATCTCGGCGAAGGGGAGGTAGTGAGCGATGCCGGCGTTGGCCACCAGCACGTCGATCTCCCCGAACTGACCGAGGGCGCGGGCAATCGAACCGGGGTCAGCAACGTCGGCGCTGATCTCACCCGAGCGGGATACCCGTCCGACCTCGCACCCGCGTGCCGCGAAGGCGTCGGCGACGGTCGCGCCGATCCCGCGGCTCGCGCCGGTCACGACAACGCGAGTTCCGGGGTGGAGGTCCATGGCGAGGGGCGCATCGTAGTTAGGATGCACGGCGATGACAGAAGACCAGGCCACTGTCGCCGAGGAGGAGTACCTCCAGATCATCTATTGGTTGCAGGAGGCGGGGCTGGCCATCACGGGCGCGAACATCGCTCGCGCGATGCAGGTGTCCGCGCCCACGGTCCACGAGATGATCGGGCGTCTCGAGGGCGACGGATACGTCACGCGCGCGGCCAACAAGTCGCTCGAGTTCACGGCCACGGGCCGCGAGCATGCCAGCCAGATCGTCCGCCGCCACCGCCTGATCGAGCGCTTTCTCACCGACGTGTTCGACATCCCTTGGGATCAGGTCCACGAGGAGGCGGAGCGCCTGGAGCATTGGATGTCGCCGGTGGTGGAGGAGCGCATGATGCGCGCGATCGGCGACGCCAAGACCTGCCCGCACGGCCATCCCATCTTCGAGGGCGAGCGCGAGGAGGGCGTGCCCCTGGCCGATGTCGAGGAGGGGGCCAGCGTTCGCATCCTGCGCTTCGAGAACGAGGCCGAGGACCTCCTCCACTACCTCAAGACCACGGGGCTCACGCCGGGACTCCAGGCCAAGCTCGACAGCGCCGGCTCCGACGAGATCGTGCTCGACGGCGACGACGGGCAGTACACGGTCACGCGCAGCGTGGCCGAGACCGTCTCGGTGGTGGCCGATCCCTCACCGGCGGTCCGGGTTGCCCTGCCCGATCAGCTGGTGCTGGGCAAAGAGCGCTACGGCCGCTAGCTGAGCGCCCCGCGCCTGCGCTCGCGCAGGTCGAAGTACAGAAACGTCGAGTAGAGCGCTCCGAAGGGCTGGGTGATCGCCCCGGCCAGCATCTGGCCGATCAGCGCCCAGACGGCGCGGTCGCTCGATTCGGCGGCCGCGGAGAACGGGGCGCCGATCACGAGCGCCGCCAGCAGCGCGAGCACGTTGACGAGGATGATCAGCGCGAAGGTCCGCCACCAGGCGCCCTCGAGCAGGCGGCCGCTCGACCGCAGGGCAGCCACGCCACGCGCGTCCTCGAGCACCACGGCCTGCGGCACGAAGTACCAGCGCACGAACAGGTACACGCCGGGGATGATCAGAAGCAGGCCCACGGCGATCCCCAGGGCGGCCAGGACGACGGCGAAGAACAGCGGCGTGAACTGCTCGAACCCCTTGACGAGCGACTCCCGTGCGCGCGGAGAGCTCCCGGAGGCCATCGCGCGCAGGGCGAACACGCAGATCGCGGTGATCAGGGGCGCCACCACCAAAAAGGAGACGGCGCCGGGTATCGCCGCCTCGGCGAAGCTGGGCGCGGCGTCGTAGTCCCCGCTCAGCTGCTCGAGCCCCACCCCGCTTACGATCAGCTCCGAGGGCACGATCACCGCCGCGCCGATGGCCAGGAAGGTCCAGAAGTGGCGCCGGTAGACCGAGAACGTGTCGCGAAGCAGGGCGCCCGCGTCGCGCGGGCGCTCGAGCTCGATCACGCCGCGGTGGGGCTCAATTCCCGGTACGCCTCGGCCACGCGGGCTATGCCCTCGTCGATCTGGTCGGGGGGCACGGCGGAGTAGGCCACACGCAGCGAGCTCTCACCGCCCTCGAGCAGGAAGTCGGTGCCCTTGACGAACACCACTCCGCGCTCGGCCGAGGCGCGCTCGAGCGCGACCACGTCGCTGCCCTCGGGCAGGTCGACCCAGAGGAAGTATCCGCCCTCCGGGGCCACGAAGCGGGCGTCGGGGAGATGACGGGTGAGCGCCTCGCTGGTGGCGTCGCGACGGTCGCGCAGCGCGTCCTTGACCACGGCGATGGAGCGCTCGATCGCCCCGGAGTGGCAGAACTCGGCCACGATCGACTGCGCCACCATGTTGGGTGAGATGTAGGTCTCGGTGGCCCGCTTGCGCAGCCGCTTTATGAGCTCCTGCGGCCCGACCAGATAGCCCACCCGGATCCCGGGACACACGGTCTTGGAGAACGACGACGCGTAGACCACGCTCTCTCCGGTCTCCTCGAGCTCCAGCATCCGCGGGTGCTGATCGCCCTCGAAACGCAGCTCGACGTAGGGATCGTCCTCGAAGATCAGGAAGTCGTGCGCTCGGGCCAGCTCGATCAGGCGCCGGCGCTTCTCCAGCGACAGCGTGCAGCCCGCCGGGTTCTGGAAGTTGGGGATGATGTGGGCGAGCTTTGGCCGGGCACCCGCGTCGAGCGCTGTCTCGAGCGCCCCCACGTCGATGCCGTCGGCCTCCAGCGGGATGGCCAGGATGTCGGCGCCAAGCTTGCCCAGCGCGAGCAGGGTGCGATCGTAGGTCGGCGCCTCGACCACCACGAGATCGCCGGGCTCGACCAGCTCGTCGAAGAGGAAGGCGTCCGCCTGCATCGATCCGTTGGTGGCCAGCAGGCGGGTGGGCTCGACCTCGTGCTTGGCCGCGAGCCACTCGAGCAGGCGCGGGTAGCCGGCCGACGTGCCGTAGGCAAATGTGCCCGCGGGATCGTGCTCGAAGGCCCGCTGGGCGCAGGCCCGCAGCTCATCGACGGCGATGATGTCGAGCGAGGGCGCCCCGCGTGCCAGCGAGATGTTGGTGTATTCCGGCATGGCCCGCCAAGATACGCCATGCAGTGAAGCCCGGACAAATACTGATTGTCGTCCTCGCCGCGATCGCCGTCGCGGCCGTGGCCGTGGTCTCCGCCGGCGGGGGCGGGGGCGGTGACGACTCGCCTGACACCGAGGCCGGCGGCGGCTCGGCGCCGGCCAATGCGGTCCGGCTCCCGTTCGCCTACTCGCCGGAGAAGGAGAAGCTGCTCACCCCGCTGATCCGCGAGTTCAACCGCGAGGACGGCGAGGCCTTCGTGGAGGGCGAGGTCGTGTCCAGCGGCGAGGCCCAGTCGAAGATCGCGGACGGCCGGCTCGAGCCCGTGATCTGGTCGCCGGCCTCCTCGCTGTGGGGACGGCTGCTCAACTTCGATGCCGACCGCCCGCTGGCCGCGGACGAGAACCCCTCCATCGTGCGCACTCCGCTCGTGATCGCCATGTGGGAGCCGTTCGCACGTGCGCTCGGCTGGCCGCGCGAGCAGATCGGCTTCGAGCAGGTGATTCGCCTGGCCCGCTCCAACCAGGGCTTCGCCGAGTTCGGTCGTCCCGAGTTCGGCACCTTCAAGTACGTGCACACCAACCCCGACTTCTCCACCTCCGGACTGTCCGCGGTGGTGGCCGAGTACTACGCGGCCACGGGCAAGAAGGAGGGGCTGACCGAAGCCGACGTGCGCAGCTCCAAGGCCCGCAAGATCGTCCGCGACATCGAGCGCTCGATCGTCCACTACGGCGACACCACGCTCTTCATCGCCGACCAGATGCGCGCCAACGGGCCGGGCTACGCGTCCGCGGTGGCCATGGAGGAGGTCACGCTGCTCGACTTCAACAAGCGCCGTGGCCCGCAGCCCAAGCTGGTCGCGCTCTATCCGCCCGAGGGCACCTTCTACTCCGACAACCCCTTCATCGTGCTCAACGCGCCATGGGTCAGCTCGGCCCAGCGCGAGGCGGCGCGGCGCTTCGGGGACTTCCTGGCGGACAGGATCACCCCCGAGGTGGCGGCGCGCTCGGGCTTTCGGCCCGCCGATCTCGAGCAGGAGCCGGTGGCGCCCGTGTCCAAGGAGAACGGCGTCGACCCCGCCCAGCCCGAGCGGGTGCTGGGGCTCCCCGAGCCGCGGGTGCTCGATCGCCTCAAGCAGACCTGGCGCGAGGACCGCAAGCCGGCCAACGTGCTGCTGATCGTCGACACCTCGGGCTCCATGAACGACGAGAACCGGCTCGTGCGGGCCAAGGAGGGCCTCAAGGTCTTCTTCGACCAGGTCGGCCGCCAGGACAGCGTGGGGCTCACGATCTTCTCCGACCGCATCCAGCCGCTCATCCCGGTGTCTCCCTTCGCGGAGAACGAGCGCCGGCTGCGCGCGACGGTCGCGAACCTGATCGCCGACGGGGGAACGGCCATCTACGACGCCACGATCAACGGCTTCGACCAGGTGCGCTCGCAGGCCTCGCCCGAGCGGATCACCGCCGTCGTGCTGCTCACCGACGGCGAGGACACCGACTCGGCCGCCAGCGCGGAGCAGGCGATCCAGGCGGTGCAGGCCCAGGGCGACTCGGACAACCAGGTGCGCGTGTTCACGATCGCCTACAGCGCCGGAGCCGCCGGCGCCGCGGAGGCCCTCGAGGCCATAGCCGAGGCGTCGGGGGGCCAGCCCTACGAGGGCGGCACCGAGGACATCGAGACGGTCTACCGAAGCATCTCGAGCTTCTTCTGATGGCCGAGCCGCGGCGCCCGTACTCGCGCTCGGAATTCAACCGTGCGCTGATCGTCAACGCCCTCACCCAGCCGTTCAACGTCCTGCTGCTGGCCGCCGTGCTGATCGCCGGGCTGCTGCTCAACGCCTTCCTGCCGGTGCTGGCGGTGGGCCTCGTGGTGTACGGGATCGCCGCGGCGCGCACCTACTTCGACTCCGACGAGGCCAACAAGGTCCTCGAGCGCGAGAAGGCCAAGCGGCGCGAGGCGGTCGAGGCCGGGCGCCTCGACACCAGCCGCCTGGCGGAGCCGATCGCCCAGCTGCTGACCGCGGCGCGCCAGCGCGAGGCGCGCATCCGCGACGCGATCGACCGCGCGGAGTTGCCCTACGACGAGGTGTCGTCGGAGGTCGACCGCTTCATCCGGGCGATGGAGGACGGTGCGGGGCGGGCGCAGCTGCTCTACGAGGCGCTGTCCGAGTCGCCCCCGTCCTGGGTCGAGCAGCGCCTCGCCCAGGTGAGAGACGATCCCTCCAAGGCCGAGTTGACGGTCGCGCTCGACAATCAGCTCGCCGTGTTGCGGCGCATGGAGGGCCAGCTGCAGCGCTTCTACGACGAGATGGAGCGCGTGCTGGTGGAGCTCGACACGGTGCGCGGCAACCTGGTCTCGGTGTCGGCCTCGTCCGAGGCGGCCAACCAGGAGCGCCTGGCCGCGGAGGTGCGCTCGCTGCGCGAGGAGGTGGGCGCGGTGGCGGCCGGGATGAGCGAGGCCTACGAGACGCCGGGCTGAGCCCGGGCAGCGCGCGCGTCGATATCCGCCAGGGCCTCCTCGCGCTCGGTGTGGGCGGTGAGCCGGCACACCAGCCCGTCGCGAAAGCCGTGCACGAAGTACATGTAGGAGCCGCGGATGCCCTCCTCGGAGCGGATGCGGCGGTGCCCGATCACCATCAGGTCGGGCTCGTGCAGCTCGAAGGTGTACACCGAGGCCATGAAGCTCTCGCCGCGCTCCTCGAACTCCGCGAAGAAACGCGCAACCCCCTTGCGGCCGTGGAACGTCCGCCCCTCTTGGTCGACGAATTCGACGTCGGGGTGTAGCAGCGCGATGGCCTCGTCGACTCCCGCTTCGCGGTAGGTCGACCAGAGCGCGCGAACCACGTCCAGCCGCTCGTCCACGGCCGGATCATGGCGCAAACGGCGCCAAGACCCAAGCGGGGGCGACCGGGGCGGATCCCGGCGACTGAGCCCTTAACGGGGCTATGGCCCCGGAAAAGCTTCAGTCGTCCGCCTGGGCGCTGGCCCGCGAGCAGCACGGCGTGATCACGCGCGCGCAACTGGTCGACCTCGGGTACGGCTCCGAGGCCATCCGGCACCGCGTTCGCAAGGGGCGGCTGCATCGGGTCCAAATAGGCGTCTACGCGGTCGGCCGGCCCGAGGTGAGCCAGCTGGGCGGGTGGCTGGCGGCAGTCCTCAGCTGCGGCCCGGGAGCGCTACTGAGTCACGAGAGCGCGGCGGTCCTATGGGCATCCGTCGGTCTGCATCTAGGAGCCTCATTGAGGTTTCCGTGCCCAACCGAGTGGTCCGCCGCAGGACGCGAATCGTGGTCCATCGTCGCAGCGGGCTCGGCAAAGAGGACGCCGTGATCCGCCGAGCGATACCCGTGACCAGTGTCCTATGCACGATCATCGACCTCGCTCCGCGCCTGCCGTACCGGCAGCTGGAAGCAGTCGTCAACGACGCGGATCGGCTGGACCTGATCGATCCCGAGGCGCTGCGGCACGCTTTGAAGGCTCGCCCCGGTCGCCCCGGGGTAGGGGTGCTCGGCGAACTGCTCGACCGGCAGACGTTCACCCTCACCGATTCCGAGCTCGAGCGACTCTTTCTCCCATCGCCCGACGAGCCGGCCTGGCCCCGCCGCTGACCCAGCAGCGGGTGAATGGCTTCAGAGTCGATTTCCACTGGCCTGCTCTGGACCTCGTGGTTGAGACGGACGGCCTGCGCTATCACCGAACGGCCGCGCAGCAGGGGCGCGACCGCCTGCGAGATCAGGCGCACTTCGCAGCGGGACTCAAGCCACTGCGCTTCACTCACGCCCAGGTGAAGTTCGAGGCCGCACTCGTGGAGGCCACGCTCGCTGACATTGCCGCCCGGGGACGCCGGGACTAAACGCGCTGGCCCAGGATCTCCACCGCGATCTCCGAGACCTCGGTGGGGTTGCGGCCGACGCGCACGCCCTTGGCCTCGAGCGCCTCCGCCTTGGCCGCGGCGGTGCCCTGCGAGCCGGACACGATCGCTCCGGCGTGACCCATGGTCTTGCCCGGCGGCGCGGTGAAGCCGGCGATGTAGGCCAGCACCGGCTTGGAGACGTTCTCCGCGATGTACTCGGCCGCCTCCTCCTCGGCCGAGCCGCCGATCTCGCCGCACATCACGATCAGCTCGGTCTGGGCGTCGGCCTCGAAGAGCTCGATGATGTCGATGAAGCTCGAGCCCGGCACCGGGTCGCCGCCGATGCCGACGATCGACGAGTTGCCGAAGCCCTGCTGGGCCAGCTCGTTGCCGATCTGGTAGGTCAGCGTGCCCGATCGCGACACCAGGCCGACGTTGCCCTCCTTGAAGAACTGGGCCGGGATGATCCCGACGTTGGCCTTGCCCGGCGAGAGGATGCCCGGGCAGTTGGGCCCGATCAGGCGCGACGGCCCGCGCAGCAGGTGGTTGTAGACGCGCAGCTCGTCGTGGGCGGGGATGCCCTCGGTGATGGCGATGATCAGCTCAACGCCGGCGTCCTCGGCCTCCAGGATGGAATCGGCGGCGAAGCGCGGGGGCACGAAGATCATCGCCGTGTTGGCGCCACGCTCCGCGACCGCCTCGTGGAACGTGTCGAACACGGGGATGCCGTCGACGTCCTGGCCGCCCTTGGCGGGCGTGACCCCGGCCACGACGTCGGTGCCGTAGTCGCGGTTTCGCAAGGTGTGGAAGGTGCCCTCGCGGCCGGTGATGCCGGCCACGCAGAGCTTGGTGGCCTTGTCGACGAGGATCGCCATCAGGCGCCCTTCCCCGCCAGCTCCACCACGCGCTCCGCGGCGCCGAGCATGGTCGACTCGGTGTGCACGTTGGGCAGCTCGGCCTCGGCCAGCAGCGCGCGGCCCTCCTTGTCGTTGGTCCCGTCGAGGCGCACCACGAAAGGCACGTCGGGCTTGACCTGCTCGAAGGCCTCGATCAGCCCTCGGGCCACCTCGTCGCAGCGGGTGATGCCGCCGAAGATGTTGAAGAGGACGGCCGTGACCTTCTCGTCGGAGAGGATCACCTCCACGGCGCTCGTGATGGCCTCGGCCTTCGACCCGCCGCCGGCGTCGAGGAAGTTGGCCGGGCTGCCGCCGGCCTGGGCCACCACGTCGAGCGTCGACATCACCAGGCCCGCCCCGTTGCCGAGGATGCCCACGTTGCCGTCGAGCTTCACGTAGGTGAGCCCGCGCTCCTTGGCCATCTTCTCCTGAGGGTCCTCCGCCGAGGCGTCGCGCAGTGCGGCGATGTCCGGGTGGCGGTAGAGCGCGTTGGCGTCGATCGTGACCTTGGCGTCGAGGGCCACCACCTCGCGGCTCTTCGTCACGAGCAATGGATTGACTTCCACCAGCGTGGCGTCGTCGGCCTCGAAGACCTCGTAGAGCTTGGCCAGCATCGCGCCCACCGGCCGGATCACGTCGGCGGCGATACCGGCCTCGAAGGCCAGGCGGCGGCCGTGAAACTCCTGGAAGCCGAGCAGCGGGTCCACGTGCAGCATGCGCATCGCCTCGGGATCGGTGTCGACGACCGCCTCGACGTCCATTCCCCCCATGCGCGAGAGCATCGCCATCGGCTTCTTGGCCGAACGGTCGAACACGATCGCCGCGTAGTACTCCTCGTCGATCTCGCTGGCGCGCTCCACGTAGAGCTCGTGGACCGTGAACCCGCGAATGTCCATGCCGAGAATCGCCTCGGCGTGCGCCTGTGCCTCGGCGCGGTCGGAGGCGAGCTTGATCCCGCCCGCCTTGCCGCGCCCGCCGATCTGCACCTGGGCTTTGATCACCACCGGGAAGCCCAATTCCTCGGCCGCCTCGGTGGCTTCGGGCACCGTTGCGGCATGCCGGCCGTCCGGCACGGGGACGCCGCGCTTCTTGAATAGCTGCTTGCCCTGATACTCGAGGAGATCCATGGGGTAGATAGGATGCTGCGCCGCTGAATACCGGCGCGCCGCGGGCGCGCCACCCTATCGAAAGTCATATGGCCCTTCCCAAAGAAGTCAAATTCGTCACCTTCGACTGCTACGGCACGCTCATCGACTGGGAGGCGGGGGTTTTCGACGCCTTTCAGAAGGAGGCGGACCGCGACGGCTTCACCATCGACCGCGACGCCCTGATCCCTCGCTTCATCGAGGTCCAGCGGGACATCCAGCGCGGCTCATACGAGCTCTACGCCGAGGTGCTGCGTCGCACGGCGGTACGCGTGGCGAGCGAGCTGAGCTGGGACCTCGAGCCCTCGCGCTCGAACTTCCTGCCCAACAGCGTGCCCTCCTGGCCCGCCTTTCGCGAGACCAACGCCCAGCTCGAGCGGTTTGCCAAGAAGTACGAGCTCGGCATCCTCTCGAACATCGACGACAAGCTGCTCGGCGCGACGCGCCGCCACTTTCGCGCCGATTTCGACCTCGTGGTCACCGCGCAGCAGGTGCGTTCCTACAAGCCCGATCCGGCCCACTTCAAGGAGTGCGCGCGGCGGATCGAGGGCACGAAGAAGAATTGGGTGCACATCGCGTCGGGCTATCCCACCGACGTCGACCCCTGTCTCAAGTCGAAGATCCCGGTGATCTGGGTCAACCGTCACGGCGAGGAGCTGGAGCCCGGCCTCAAGAAGCCCGACGGCGAGGTCAAGAGCTTCCGCGACGCGGGCAAGCTGCTCAACGCCGCATGAGAACCGTCGCGGTTCACCGCGACGCCGTGGTCATCACCAGCCTCATGTGGCAGACCAACGCCCTGGCCCTGCGCGCGGGCGGGGAGGCGATGCTGGTCGACTCGCCCTACTACCCCGAGGAGCTCGACGCTCTGGCCGGCGTGCTCGCCGGCGCCGGGTTCGAGCCCGACGCCCTGATCGCGACCCACGCCGACTTCGACCATCTCCTCGGAAGGGTGGCCTTCCCCGGCTACGCCCTCGGCGTGGCCGAGTCAAGCGCGGAGCGCCTGCGCCTCGCGCCGGGCGCCGCGCAGCGCGAGCTGCGCGACAAGGACGACGAGCTCTACGTCGAGCGGCCCCGGCCGCTGGCGCTCGGCGAGGTCCAGGCGCTGCCCGTGCCCGGGTCGGTCGAGCTGGGCGACCAGGAGCTCGAGCTCCATCCGGCCGAGGGGCACACCCCCGACGGGATGGCGGTGTTCGCCCGCTGGTGCGGAGTCCTGGCGGTGGGGGACTACCTCTCGCGGGTGGAGGTGCCGTGGATCTCGCAGGGCGGCTCGCTGGCCGACTACCGCGCCACCCTCGCGCGCCTGGCTCCGCTGGTCGAGGCGGCCGACACGATCGTGCCCGGACACGGAGCGCCCAGCGACCGCGACACCGCGCTGCGGCTGCTCGAGGAGGATTCCGAGTACCTCGACGCCGTCGAGCGCGGCGAGGAGCGCCCCCCTCTGCCCAAGGGGCGCGACAGCAAGGAGCAGCGGGGCATTCACGCCGAGAACCTGACTCGCGTTTAGCGCCCCCGAGGGCCGGGCACGCCACCAGTGAGGGTGGTTCGCAAGGTGCTTATCGGCCTGGGGGTTGCGCTGTGCTGCGCGCCCGCCGCCGCGGCCGCGCCCGAGCTGTCGACCTCGAATCGCCTCGATGACCGCCGCTACGCCGCGGTGGGCACACGCGCCTACGCCGTGGGCACCCAGGACGGGCGCTGGCCGGCCATGGGCTTTCATACGCGGGGCGAGATGGGCGGCATCTGGTCGCCGCCGCTCAAGTTGCTCGACGGGATCTGGCTATCGGTCGACGGCCAGCCGCTCGGCGCGGCCACCCGCTTCACCAGCGGTTACGGCTACGTCGAGATGGAGCTGCCCGACGCCGCCGGGCTGGGGGTGCGAAGGACGGAGTTTGCCCCCGACGGCCGGCGGGCGCTGCTGATCGGCCTACGCCTGAGCTCGGCCGGCGCGGCGCGTGAGGCGGAGGTCTCGATCGATGCCCACTCGGAGCTGATGAGCGCCTACCCCTGGGGCGACTCGACGCCCGACCAGCTCGCCTTCAACCGGCCGGACACCGCGGCGCTCGAGGGCGGCCGGCTCGTGTTCCGCGAGCCGGGACGCGACTGGGCCGCCGTGGTGGGCGCGCGCGGAACGGCGATCGGCGGAGAGACCGGCAGCGGCTTCCGCGGCCCCCAGGAGCCCCCCGTGGTTTGCCCGCCCTCCACCGACGAGGAGGCCGAGGTGCCCGACCGCTGCGACGACACGGCCTACGGCAAGGGCGCCGGAGGGCGGCTGCGCTACCGGGTCAGCGTGCCGGCGGGCGGCGCGACCACGCTCTGGATCGCGGTGGCCGGATCCCAGAAGGGAGCGGCCCCGGCAAGCCGTTCGGCCAGTGCGGTGCTGGCCGGCGCGGAGGGGCTGCTGCGCCGGAAGGTCGAGCGCCGCCGCAACCTATCGCGCTTCACCCGCCTGTTCCTCCCCGGCGACCGCCTGCTGGCCCGCGGGATCAACTGGAGCAAGCAGAACCTGGCCGACTCGGTCCAGGTGGCGAGGGACCTCGAGATCCGCGAGACGCGCGCCGGTACGCGGTACCCCGCGCCGGAGGGCCGCCTCGACCGCATCCGCTTCCTCGGGGCCGGCTGGCCCGACTATCCCTGGCTCTTCGCCACCGACGGCGAGTACACGGCGTTCGCGAGCGTGGCCGTGGGCCAGTTCGCTCCCGTGATGGATCACCTGCGCGCCCTGCGCGACATCAGCGTGATCGACAACCCGCGCAGCGGCAAGGTCGTGCACGAGGTGGTGAGCGACGGCACCGTCTACTTCGGCTCCGACGCCGACGACGGCAACACCGACGAGACGGTGAAGTTCCCGAGCGCGGTGGCGCTGCTGTGGCGCTGGACCGGCAACGACCGCTTTCGCGATCAGCTCTATTCGTTCTCGCGGCGGGGCATGCGGACCGTGTGGCGCGAGCTCGACCAAGACCGCGACGGCTGGCCCGAGGGCCTCGGCAACGTCGAGCGCGAAGGGATGGGCGAAGAGAAGCTCGACGTGGCCGTGTACGCGATCCGCGGATTGCTCGACCTGGCGGATCTCGCCCGCTCCAAGGGCGACCGGCGGACCGCGAGCTGGGCGATGCGCCGCGCCGCCCGGCTGCGCGCCGCCTTCGAGCGCGATTGGTGGATGCCGGGCGTGCCGGGCTTCGCGGATTCCCTGAAGGGCCCGCGCAACCGCCAGCTCTACCAGCGCCACTGGACCGGTGTGCTGCCCATGGAGGCCGAGCTCGTGATGCGCGGCGTGACCCTGCCGGGCCTGGCGACCTTCGGCCGGGCGCGCGCCTCGCTGCGGGTGCACGAGCGCCGCTGCTACGCCGACCGCTTCGGGCTCTTCCACACCGGCGGGCCGGGCTGCGACGGCGCGGGCCGGTCGCCGTCGGAGAAGCAGGCCTTCACGCTCAACACCGCGGTGATGGCCGTGGCCGAGGGCAACTACGGGCGTCTGGGCGCCCAGCGGCGCTTCACGCGCGCCAACCGGCGCCTGCAGCTGCCCAACGCCGACGAGCAGCCCGGCGCGATGCCGGAGATCGCTCCGTCGCCGCTCGAGGGCCGCACGATCGACCGGTCACTGCTCGAGCGCCCGATGGTCCTGCAGGCCTGGGGCGCCTACGGCACGGCGTGGCCGGTGGTCCACCAGCAGCTCGGCGTGCACCCCGACCTCGGCCGCCGCCGGCTCGCGGTGGTGCCCCAGCTGCCGCCCGGGCAGCGCCGGATCGGCGCAGGCTCGATCCTGATGGGCGACGGGTCGACCGACGTGTCGGCCACTCACAGCGGCCGGCGCTACCGCACCGTCGTCGAGACGACCGTGCGGCGGCTGGACCGGCTCACGCTCGGCCACACGGTGGCGCGCGGCGCGCGCATAGGGCGCGTGACGCTGGACGGACGGCCGGTGCGCCGTCCGCTGCTGCGGCTGACCCACCGCGGCCTCGAGGTGAGCGCCCGAGTGCGCGGCGGCGTGGGCGGCCGGCACGTGCTCGTGGTGCGGACCCGCTAGCTCAGCCGCGTCCGCGGCGAATCCGCTCCGCCACCTTCGTCCGCAGATTGAACGCGCTCTTGACCGCCTTGTCGGCCGCCGAGCCGTCCGGCGGCATCATCCCGATCTGGCGGGCGTACTGCATCTGGTCGAAGATCACGAAGTTCGAGGCGACCTTCCCGTCGCGCATCACGAAGTGGTCCATGCCGTCGACGGCGAGGGGCTTGCCGGTCGGCTCGATGCCCAGCAGCGGGCCGGTGTGGGTGCCGGTGAGATGCCAGTGCACGAACACGTCGTCGCCATCGGCGGCGATGGAGACGACCTCCATGTGCCAGTCGGGCATGGCGGCGAACGCCTCGTCGAAGTACGCGGCGATCTCATCGGCGCCGCGGCAGGTCCTGTCCGGGAATCGCTCGACGGTATCGGCGGTCCACACCTGCCTGAGCAATGAGGTGTCGCGCTTATTGATCGCGTCGAACGCCCAGCGGACCAGTTCGGCGTTCGACACGTCGACGGGAGGGGAAGCGGTGGTCATCGCGCGATGTTAGCCCGGGGCGGGTTGAGGGTCGTCGACCCGTGCGATCAACAGGGCGGACAGGGCCATCCCGGCGAAGAGCACGAAGCCGAGCGCGCCGAAGTCGGAGAGCGCGAGCACCGCCCCGCCGGCGCCCGCGCCGATCATGTAGCCCAGTTGGGCACTGGCCGTGCGCGCCCCCATCATCGCCCCCGGCTGCCCGGGCAGCTGGTCGAGCCCCAGGGTGCTCGCCGTGGTCGATCGCAGCGACGCGCACAGGGCCATCGCGCCGAAGATCGCGAGCGTGAACCACACCGACGGCGTCAGGTTCAGCAGGGGTATGAGGAGAACGCCCATGCCCAGCGCGGCAGCCACGATCAGCGGCCGGCGCGGGAGCCGCCGGCTGAGCCGGGCCGCGTTGGTCGAGCTGACCAGGAACACGATCGAGCCCGCCGCCAGGAGCAGCCCCACCTCGCTCTCGTCGAGGCCGTAGCTCTCGATGTAGAAGGCGCCCGCGTAGGTGATCTCCGCCGTCCAGGCCGAGTAGGCCACCAGCTCGGCCACCGTCCAGCGGCGCGCCGAGCGGTCGCGAAACACCGCGCCCAGGCCGCCGCGCGCGTCGGCGGTGGTGCGCCCGCGCGGTGCCAGAAGGCCGGCGACGAAGGCGAGCGCGCCCACCGTCGCGGGAACGAGGAATCCGAGCCGCCAGGAGCCCTCCTCCGCGAGCAGGCCGATCAGCGGGTTGCCAGCGATCCAAGCGATCGCCTGGGCTCCCACCACCCAGCCCACCGCCCAGGCGGCGTGTTCGTCGTCGAAATAAGCGGCCACGCCGGCGAAACCGGCCGAGAGCAGGCAGCCCACTCCCGCGCCGGTGACCACGTGGGCGGCGTAGAAGAACGCCAGCGACGGAGCCAGCGCCGAGAGCCCGGCGCCGGCCATCGCCAGCAGGGCGCCGGCCTGGATCAGCGGCGCGACCCCGATCCGGTCGATCAGCGAGCCGATCGACAGCGACACCAGCACCGCGGTGGCGGCCATCACCGACCGCGCCAGTCCCACCGCGCTGAGCGAGGCGCCCAGGTCGTGGCCGATGGCCACGATCAGCGGCGCCAGTACGACTATCGAGGCCTGCGTCGCGATGGTCGCGAGGACCAGCGGGAGCAAGAGAGCGAATCCGCGCGCACTCGGCAGAGCCGAGCGCTTGCGGCCAGGCCTACTGCTGCGGCCTACTTGATCACCGCGATCGTGTCGCCGGTGGCCACCGAGCCGCCCTCGGTGACCCCGAGCTCCTCGACCGTCCCCGCGGAGGGGGCGGTGATCTCGTTCTCCATCTTCATGGCCTCCACCACGCAGATGAGCGCGCCCTCCTCGACCTCCGCACCCTGCTCGACCGCGACCTTCAGCACCGTGCCCTGAATGGGCGACACGAGCTGGCCGGGGGCGCCGCCGCCTCCACCCGACTTGCGCTCGCGGCGCGGCGCCTGCTTGGCCGCGCCCGCGCTCGCGCCGTTGGAGGTGAACGCGGCGCCGATGACCTTGACCTCGAACTTGCGGCCCGACACCTCGACGGCGTAGTCGCGCTCGACCTTCTCTTCCTCCTCCTCGCCCTCCTCGGCCTTCTCCACGGGGGCGAAGGCGAGCTCCTTCAACCACTCCTTGTCCTCGACCAGGTCGCGGCAGGTCTCGCCGTTTCGCCACTGCTCGGTGGCCAGCAGCGCCTGGTGGAAGGGAACGAGAGTCTTGAGCCCGCCGATCTCGTACTCGCCCAGCGCGCGCAGCATGCGCCGGGTGGACGCCTCGCGGTCGACGTCCCACACGATCAGCTTGGCGATCATCGGGTCGTAGAGGGGGAGGACCTCGTAACCCTCCTCGGCTCCCGAGTCCACGCGCACGAACGGCCCGGCGGGCTCGCGGTAGCTGCCAACGGTGCCCGGGGCGGGGGCGAAGTTCTTGGAGGCGTCCTCGGCGTTGATGCGGCACTCGATGGCGTGGCCGCGCAGGACGACGTCGTCCTGGGTGTAGGCCAGCGGCTCCCCCGCGGCGATCTTGAGCTGCTCGCGCACGATGTCGATGCCGGTGACCATCTCGGTCACGCAGTGCTCGACCTGCACACGGGTGTTCATCTCCAGGAAGAAGTACTCGCCGTCGGCCAGCAGCCCCTCGATCGTGCCCGCCGAGCGGTAGCCCACCGCCCGCGCCGCCTCGGTCGCGATATCGCCGATGCGCTCGCGCAGCTCGGGGTCCACGGCCGGCGCGGGGCTCTCCTCGATCAGCTTCTGGTGGCGGCGCTGAACCGAGCAGTCGCGTTCGAAGAGATGGATCACGTTGTCCTGCCCGTCGGCCAGGACCTGTACCTCCACGTGGCGCGGGTCGGGCAGGTAGCGCTCGATGTAGACCGTGGCGTCGGAGAAGAACTTCTCGCCCTCGCGCGCGGCGCCCTCGAAGGCCTCCTCGAGCTTGTCCTCGGACTCGGCCACCCGAAAGCCCTTGCCGCCGCCGCCGCCCGCCGCCTTGACCGCCACGGGGTAGCCGATCGACTCGTCGATCACCCGGCGGGCGTCCTCGACCGTCTCCACCGGATCGGTGGTGCCGGGCACGATCGGCACGCCGGCCTCCTGCATGAGCTCGCGCGCCTTGGTTTTCGACCCCATCGCGTCGATCGCGTCGGCCGGCGGGCCGATGAACACGATCCCCGCCTCCTCGCAGGCTCGCGCGAAGGCGGCGTTCTCGGCCAGGAACCCGTAGCCCGGGTGGATGGCCTGCGCGCCCGCCTGGCCCGCGACCTCGATGATCTTGTCCACCACCAGGTAGCTCTCGGTGGCCGGGCCCGGGCCCAGCAGATACGCCTCACCCGCGCGCCGCACGTGCGGCGCGTCGCGGTCCGGCTCCGAATACACAGCCACGCTCGCCACGCCCAACTCCTCGAGCGTGCGCATGACGCGTACCGCGATCTCGCCTCGGTTGGCGACCAGAACCTTGTCGAACATTGCGCGGGGTGAGGTTATAGGCGAAGCTGGAGCGTGTGAGTCACGGCCGTTTGGTTCTTGCACTGATGGCTGTGGCCTCGGGATTGGCGCTGCCGGCCGCCGCCCAGGCCGAGCTGCGCTGGCGCGACTGCGAGGGCATCGGCTGCGCGCGCCTGTCCGTACCGCTCGACCGGGCGGGCGGGGTGGCGGGCAACGTCTCGCTGTACGTGGAGAGGCGGCGGGCCGCGCGTCGTCCGCGCCGAGGGGTCACCCTCCTGCTGGCCGGTGGCCCGGGTCAGCCGGCCACCAGCGCTTACGGCGGCTTCCGCTCGCCCGACAGCTACTCGGACTTCGCCGGGTACACGCCGCGCAACGACATCGTGGCCTTCGACGGGCGCGGCACCGGGCGCTCGGGCCTATTGCGCTGTCCCGCTTTGGAGCGCAGCACGCTGGTGGACTCCGGCCGCGAGGCCGCTCAGTGCGCGCGGCGCCTGGGCGCGCGGCGCGGCTTCTACCGCACGAGCGACACCGTCGACGACATCGAAGCCCTGCGCGTCGAGCTCGGCGTGGAGCGCCTGACCCTGCTCGGCGTGTCCTACGGCACCTTCGTCGCCCAGGCCTACGCCGCCCGCTACCCGACCCGAGTCGAACGCGTGCTGCTCGACTCCGTGCTCGACGTCTCGGGCTGGGATCCCTTCTACCGCGACATCTTCCGCGCCGTTCCTCGCGTGCTTCGCGCGGTGTGCCGCAGCGGTTGTGAGAGCTTCACCCGCGACCCCGTGGACGACCTCGCCCGGCTGGTCCAGAGGCTGAGTCAGGGCGCGCTGCGCGGCCGTGTGACGCTGCCCGACGGCCGGCGCCGGCGTTCGTCGCTCACGCGCCAGGAGCTCTTCTTCACGCTGCTGGCGGGCGACCTCGACGACGTGGCTCGCGCCGCCTTCCCGGGTGCCGTGAGCGCCGCGCTGCGCGGTGATCTCGCGCCGATACTGCGCCTCAAGCGGCGCGCGCTCGCATCCGAAGGGGGCGGCAGCCCGCGCGACTTCAGCACCGCGCTCTACGCGGCCACCACCTGCGAGGAGATCCCCTTCCCCTGGACGCGCTTCTCCGCGCCCGAGAGCCGCTTCGCCCAGATCGCGGCCGCGGCGGCGCAGATTCCGGCCGCCGACCTGTACCCCTTCGACACCGCCACCACCGCGGGCAACGACTTCATTCGCCAGTGCCGAAGGTGGCCCGAGGCATCTCCCGCCCCGGCCGGGCCGCCACCCCCGGGAGCGCTGCCCGATGTGCCCGTGCTCATGGTGTCCGGCGAGCTCGACCTGCGCACCCCGGTGGAGGCCGCTCGTGGGGCGCTCGGCGACTGGCCCAACGCACGCCTGCTGGTGGCGCCCAACACGGGGCACTCCACGCTGTCGGCCGATCTGACCGGCTGCATAATGCGCGCGGGCCGGCGCTTTCTGCGCGGTGGGCGCCCGCCGGCGCGCTGCCGCACTGCCCCCACGCCCTTCCCTCCCGCTGCTCCGCCGCCCGCGTCGCTCGGCGATCTGCGGCCGGTGAGCGGTGTGCCCGGTCGGCGCGGCCGGGTGGTGCGGGCGGTCGAGGCCACGCTGTTCGACGTGGCCGAGGACGTGCTCGGCAGCCTGCTCACCAGCGGCAGCCTGCAGCTGCGCGGCGGCGGGCTGCGCGGCGGGCGCTGGTCGATCGACCTGGAGGCGCGCCGGGCTCCGCTCGTGCTGCAGGGAGTCGAGGTCGTGCCCGGCGTGCGGATCAGCGGGGCGGTGCGCGACTTCGGGCGCCGGCGCCAGAGCGCCCGGCTGCGGCTGTGGGGCCCGGCCACGCCCGACGGCGTGCTCCGGCTCAGCGGGCAGAGGATCGAGGGCGAGCTGGGCGGGCGCCGCCTCCGCGCGAGGATCGGCGTCGGCGTGGTCGAGGACGCGAGCGCGGCGAGCGCTTCGCTGCGCCCCGCTCTGGTCGAGATGATGCGGGCGGCGCGCGAGCTGGCCGGGCGGCCGCGCCAGCGCTAGCCGGCGGGCTGCTGCGGCGCGGGTGACGGCCGCTCGCCTGCCCGGGCCCGCAGGCCGGTGAAGAACACGGCCATCATCTCGGGATAGAGGTGCTCCGGCACCGCCTCGGGCTCGATCATGCGCTCGAGCGCGATCCCGTTGGCCATGGCGAAGGTCATGGTGGCCACCTGGTCGGGCGGGATGGCGGGCTCGATCCCCAGCCGGGCCGCGCGCTCGGCCAGCAGCTCACCGATGCGCTCGCGCATCGTCCGGTAGCGCGCCACCAGCTCCACGCGGAAGCCCTCGTTGCGGGCGGCGTAGACCATGAACTCGAAGAACAGGCGCTCCCACTCGGGCTCCGACGCGATCGCCGCGATGAAGCCCGCCGCCGCGGCGCGGGCCTGCGTGTCGGGATCGTCCTCGCTCGAGAGGATCGTGTCGAGCTCCTCCAGCCGCTGAGCGAATCGGGTGTCGAGCATGGAGAGGAAGAGGTCCTCCTTGCTCGCGAAGTTCGCGTAGACCGCGCCCTTGGTGAAGCCGGCGTGCCGGGCCACCGCATCAAGCGAGGCTCGTTCCAGGCCGCGCTCGGCGGCCACCGACGCGGCCGAGTGCATCAGCCGGGCGCGGGTGTGGGCCTGGCGCTCCTTGCGCGATGTGCGCGAGGCCCGCTCGCTCATGCGACGGCGGCCGCCACGGGCGGCGCGCCTCGGGCCACCCGCCGTTCGGCCACCACCTCGCCGCCGCGCCGCGGCGCATTGGTGATCGCCCGCCGCACGAAGCGCTCCGGCTGCGGGTCGGACGCTCTCAGATCGAGGCCCATCACCAGCTCCTGCAGCACGATGCGCATCTCCATGAGCGCGAAGCTCGCGCCCAGGCAGCGCCGAACGCCGCCCCCGAAGGGGAACCAGGTGTAGGTGCCGGCCGCCTCGTCGAGGAACCGCTCGGGCCGGAAGGCGAGCGGGTCGGCGTACACGTCGGGGCGGCGGTGCACGAGATAGATGCAGGGCGCCACGGTGGCCCCGGCGGGGAGCAGGCGGCCGCCGATCTCCATCGGCTCCTTGAGCCGGCGCACCACGAGCGAGAGGATCGGCCGCAGCCGCAGGGTCTCCTTGCATACGGCGTCGGCGTACTCGCTGCCGCCGGCCTCCGCCTCCTCGCGCATGCGGGCGAGCGCCGCAGGGTGGCGCACCAGCCGCTCGACCGCCCAGGCGATCGAGCTGGCTGTGGTCTCGTGGCCGGCCACGAGCAGGGTCATCAGCTCGTCGCGCAGCTCTTCGTCGGACATCGGGCTGCCGTCGTCGTGGCGGGCGCCGAGCAGCATCGAGAGCACGTCGTCGCGCTCCTCGAGATCGGCGGCGTGGCGGCGCTCGCGGATCTCCTGGTAGATGAGCTCGTCGGCCGGCCCGCGCACGTTGCGAAACAGGCGCGCGTTGGCCGCGTTGTGGGGGCCCAGGACCGCGAGCATCGCCATCCGCTTGGGATCGCCGCCCCACTCGAGCACGTGACCGAGAATCTCCATGAGCCGCGCGCGCCTTCGGTCGTCCTGCACTCCGAAGACCGTGCGCATGATCACCTCGAGGGTGATGCGCTGAGTGGCGTCGCGCACGGCGTAGGGCTCGCGAAGGGGCCAGCGCTCGATCTCCTCGCGGGCGGCCTCGGCCATCGCCTCCTGGTAGCGGCGCATGCGCTCGCCGTGGAAGGGGGGCAGCAGGAGCTTGCGCTGGCGCATGTGGGCCGCGTCGTCGAGCAGCAGCACGGAGTGGTGGCCCAGGAGCGGCAGCAGGATCCGGTTCGCCTCGCCCGCGTGAAGCAATCGCGGGTCGCCGGTGAACACCTGCTTCACCGCGTCGGGGTGGGCCAGGAACACCCACGTCCCCTCGTTTGCGATCTGCACGGTGAACATGTCTCCGTGGCGGCGGTGAAGGTCCTCCATCATGGCCCAGGGCCTGATCAGCCAGCGCGCGGTCTGCAGCGCGCGGGGGGACGACGGGCCGGGAGGAAGCGAGGGAGCGTTCACATACCGCAGAGTATCTGAAACTCACGCACGGCTCAGCTGAGGCTCTTGCCGGCCAGCCGCGCGTGGGCCGCAACGTCGGCGGCAAAGCCGGCGAAGTCGCGCGCGTAGAGCTGCTGCGGGCCGTCGCACAACGCGGCCTCGGGATCCTCGGCCACCTCGACGATGATGCCGTCGGCACCCACCGCCGCGGCCGCCCGCGCCAGCGGGGCCACCAGGCGCCGGTCGCCCGCGGCGTGGCTCGGGTCCACGATCACCGGCAGGTGCGTATGCAGCTTGAGCCACGGCACCGCGCCCAGGTCGAGCGTGAAGCGCAGCGCGGTCTCGAACGTGCGTATCCCGCGCTCGCACAGGATCACCTGCTCGTTGCCCTCCTTGAGCACGTAGTCGGCGGCCATCAGCAGCTCGTCGAGGGTGGAGGAGAGCCCGCGCTTGAGCAGCACCGGCTTGCCCAGCTTGCCCACGATCTCGAGGAGCCCGTAGTTCTGCATGTTGCGGGCGCCCACCTGCACCACGTCCACGGCGTCGGCCAGCCGCTCCGCGTGCTCGGCCGAGGTGAGCTCGCTGACCACGGGCAGGCCCGTCTCCTCGCGCACCGCACTCAGGATCTCCAGGGCGTCGTAGCCCAGGCCCTGGAACGAGAAGGGCGAGGTGCGGGGCTTGAAGGCGCCGCCGCGCAGCATCGACGCGCCGCCCGCGGCCACCGTACGGGCCACGCCCACGGTCTGCTCGAGGCTCTCCACGGTGCACGGCCCTGCGATCAGGCAGAAGCGCTCACCGCCGCCCACGCGGCGGCCGTCGACGGCGAACGAGGTGGGCTCGTGGTGGGAGAGCTCCGAGGAGGCCAGCTTGTAGGGCCGGGAGATGGGAATCACCTGGTCCACGCCGGGAAGGCCCTCCAGGCCCAGCTCGCGCACCCCCTGGGGATCGCCGATGGCCCCGATGGCCGTGGTCAGCTCGCCCGGCATGACCTTTGCGTGTACGCCACGGGCCTCGAGCTTGGCCACCACCGCGTCGATCTGCGCCGCGGTGGCCTCCGGTGTCATCACGACCATCATGCGGCCCGCAAGCCTACGCGGGCCCGCCCCAACGGGGGGCCGGCCCGTCAAGTGGGAGCCTCTCTACCGATTTCGCCCCGCTTGGAGGCGCGGGTGGGAACGCCCGCTCAGGATCTCCTAGAGCCGGCTGGCGGTCAGGCGGACCACCTTGCGTACGGTCCGGGCGTTGCCCGCGGAGTCGCGCGCAGTCACCGCCAGCGAGATACGCATCCTCTTGCGCGGCGTACGCGGCGAGCGATTCGTCGCGACAGCTTTACCCGCACGACGGTTCGCGCGGAGGGTCGCAGCGAGAGGCTCTTGCGCCCCAGCCTGCGCCCGTTGCGGCGCAGGCCGACCGACGCGCGCGAGGGGGCCAACTCGTTGGCGGGGCCGCGGAGCACAACCGCGACGCGACCGCGGCGGTCGAGCCGCAGGCGCTTGGAGAGGATCCGGAACAGCGGCGCCGAGGTGTCGGACGCGGGCGGCCCCGGGGGCGAGGCCGGGCGTTGGTATTCGTAGGCGCCCATGTCGCGCACCGCAAGGCCGTCGCCGTTGCCGTCGGCGGGCCGGGCCTGGCCGTCGAGGTCAGCGGTGGATCCGCCCTCGGGGGAGCCACGGTCGATGAGCGGCGAGTCGGCTCGCAGCCGGAAGTCGGCCGCTGCTCCGTCCACGAAGCTGGGATTCGCGAAGAGATTGCCCGCGCCCGCCACCACCGCGGCATCGCCGGGGCTCGTGTCGACCACCTTGGCGGGGTTGTAGTCGGAGTAGCTGATCGGGATGCGCGCCACGGCTCCGGTGAACGCCTCGACCTCGAGGTCGATGCTCAGCGCGTGGAAGAGCGAATCGCGGATGTCCACCGTCGCATTCTCGCCCGTGCTGAAGCCGCTCGCGACGGCGCCTCGGCCGGCGTTGACGGCATCCCCGGTGCCCACCACCGTCACATGGCGGGCGACGATCGAGGGGTCGCCTCCGGACGTCGCCTCGGCCAGCAGGCCGCCGCCGGTGGAGCCACCGTTGAGGCGGATCACGGCGTCGCTGACGTTCACCGATCCCGTACCGAAGGCGCTGATGCCGGTGTGGGACGGGGTCGGAGAGCGCAGCCGGCGAATCACCACCGGGTCGCCGGCATCGCGCGCGTCCACCATCGTGTCGCCGGCCGCGGCCACGTTCTCGATGAGCGCTCCGTCCTCGGCGCTGATGGCCTGGTTCGCGTTGCTCGTGAGCGGCACCTGAACCAGCGAGTTCCTGAGCACTGCCCCGGTGCGGACGATTACGCCGGCCGCGTTGTTCACTCCGGGCTCGCCCAGGACGGTGATCCCGTCGCCCACCGTGCCGACGCCACCCAGCGCCACCCCGGATTCGAACGAGCCCGTCTGGTTCTCCACCCGCACGTGCAGGTTGGACACTCGGCTCGCCGAGCGGACGTCAAGGGCGGGGAACGCGTTGGGGGAGCGCAGGACGGTCCCGTCGGCGCCCTGCCCAGCGCCGACGATGTCGACCAGGTTGGTCGCGCTCACCGTGACGTTGCCGATGAAGTCTCCGGCGCTGAGCCGGATCGTGTCGCGCACCGCCGGGTCTACGTTCGCGGTGTTGACGGCGTCCTGGAGCGTCGGGAAGGACTGATCGCAGCCCGTGCCGCTGGGAACGCAGTAGGTCGCAGCGCCCGCCGAGGGGGCGCAGAGGGCGAAGAGGGCGGTGGTCAGGACCAGCAGCCGGCGTGTCATGCCCCGCTAATCGGACCGTCGCGCGGAATACTTAGTCGGGCAGCGGCTCCGCGGCGGGGGCGTCGGTCCGCTCGGCCAGCAGCCGCGCGGCCTTGGTCCGCTGCTCGCGCACGATTGTGTACACGAGCAGCGCGACCACCGCCAGCGGGAAGGGCACCAGCACCGCTACCGGAAGGTCCAGCCCGGCCTTGATGAGGAGCGCCAGCCCGGCGCCGACGAGCACCACGGAGAGTGTGGTGCGCAGCACCGCCGGCTCGACCCGAACCGACCAATGGCTTCCCAGCCACACCCCCGGGATCGACCCGATCAGGATGTTGGCCGCCAGGAGGAAGTCGACGTTCCCGGCCACGATGTGGGCCATGCCGGCGGCCCAGAGCAGGATGGCGGCGTGGAATACGTCGGTGCCCACCACTCGGGTCGGCACGAGCCTGAAGAGCAGGATCAGCCCGATCGCGATAAGGGCGCCGGACCCCGCGGAGGTGATCCCGAGCACGAAGCCGACGCACACCCCGAGCATCACCGCGGCGATCTTGTGCCGGCGCTCCAGTTCGATCGTCTCCCGTTCCCGTGCGTGCATGCTCTTGAGGAACGAGCGAATGAACGTAGCCGCGCCGGTCAGCAGCAGAGTGCCGGCCAGGACGGTGAGAAGGAGATCGTCGAAGTCGCGGCCGGCGACGTCCTCCAGCAGGGTGAGCACGTAGACGCCGCAGATCGCCGCGGGCACTGATCCGAAGGCCATCCAGGTCGAGAGCTTGAGGTCGACCGTCTTCTGGCTCCAGTGCTTGTAGCCGCCGACGGTCTTGGTCACGGCGGCGTACGCGAGGTCGGTGCCGATCGCCGTGACGGGGGTGACGCCGAACACGAGAATCAGCATCGGCGTCATGAGCGAGCCGCCGCCGATGCCGGTCATTCCCACGAGCACGCCGACGCCCAGGCCGAACGCAATGAGCGCGAAGTCCACGCGGGGAGACTAGTCGCGCCGGGCCCTACAGAACCATGCCTGCACCGACGGTGTCGTTGGTCGACTCGTCGATCAGGATGAAGCTGCCGGTTACCCGGTTGCGGCGGTACTCGTCCACCAAGAGCGGCGCGGAGAGGCGCAGGCTCAGGCGGCCGATCTCGTTGAGCTCGAGGCCCGTGGCCTCCTCGTCGCGGTGCAGCGTGTTTACGTCGAGCGCGTAGCGAACCTCGTCGACCTTGGCCAGCGCGGTGCGTGACGTGTGCTTGATCCGGTAGCGCCCCGATGCAGACAGCGGGCGCTCGGCCATCCAGCACACCATGGCGTCGATCTGACGCGTTTCGCTCGGCTTGTTCTGGGGCCGGCAGATCATGTCGCCGCGCGAGACGTCGACGTCGTCCTCGAGGCGGACGGTCACCGACAGCGGCGGGTAGGCCTCCTCGAGCTCGCCGTCGAAGGTGTCGATCGCCGCGATCTTCGAGGTGCGGCCCGAGGGCATCACCACCACGTCGTCGCCCGCGCGGAACACTCCCGAGGCCACCTCGCCGGCGTAGCCGCGGTAGTCGTGGTGCTCGTCGGTCATCGGCCGCACCACCCACTGGACGGGGAAGCGGGCGTCCTGGAGGTTGCGGTCGGAGGCCACGTGCACGTGCTCGAGGTGGTAGAGCAGCGAGGGCCCCTCGTACCAGTCCATGTGCTCCGAGCGGCTGACGACGTTGTCGCCGCGCAGGGCGGAGATCGGGATGAAGGTGAGGTCGTGGACGTCGAGCTTCGCGGCCCAGCCGGCGAACTCGGCGGCGATCTGGTCGAAGACCTCCTGGTCGTAGTCGACCAGGTCCATCTTGTTCACGCACACCACCAGGTGGGGGATGCGCAGCAGCGAGGCGATGAACGCGTGGCGGCGCGACTGCTCGAGCACGCCCTTGCGCGCGTCCACCAGGATCAGCGCGAGGTCGGCGGTCGAGGCGCCGGTGACCATGTTGCGCGTGTACTGCTCGTGGCCGGGCGTGTCGGCGATGATGAACTTGCGCCGGGGGGTGTGGAAGTAGCGGTAGGCCACGTCGATCGTGATGCCCTGCTCGCGCTCGGCGCGCAGCCCGTCGGTGAGCAGCGCCAGGTTCACGTAGCCGTCGCCGCGGCGCTTGGAGGTCTCCTCGACGTGCTCGAGCTGGTCCTCGAAGATCGACTTGGTGTCGTAGAGCAGGCGGCCGATCAGCGTCGACTTGCCGTCGTCGACCGAGCCGGCGGTGGCGAAGCGGACGAGCTCCGAGGTGCGGGGGCTCGGCAGCGGCGTCCCGTTGGTGCTGACCGCGCCATTCGCCACTTAGAAGTAGCCCTCCTTCTTGCGGTCCTCCATGGCGGCCTCCGACACGCGGTCATCGGCACGGGTCTCGCCGCGCTCGGTGATCCGCGTGGCGGCGATCTCCGCCACCACGGCCTCGAGCGTGGCCGCCGTGGACGCCACCGCGCCGGTGCAGCTCATGTCGCCCACGGTACGAAAGCGCACCGACTCCTCGAAGGGGCTCTCGTCGGGAAACAGCTCGACGAAGTCGGACACCGCGTAGAGCATCCCGTCGCGCTTGAAGACGTCACGGCGATGGGAGAAGTAGATCGAGGGCAGCGCGATCTTCTCCTCGTGGATGTACTGCCACACGTCGAGCTCGGTCCAGTTGGAGAGCGGGAACACGCGCACATGCTCGCCGGGCTTGACGAACCCGTTGTAGATGTTCCACAGCTCCGGGCGCTGGACCTTGGGGTCCCACTGCCCGAAGTCGTCGCGGAAGGAGAAGATGCGCTCCTTCGCGCGGGCGCGCTCCTCGTCGCGGCGCGCGCCGCCGAACACGCCGCGAAAGCCGCCCTTCTCGATGGCGTCCAGCAGGGTCACCGACTGCAGGCGGTTGCGCGACGCGCGCGGGCCCTTCTCTTCGGTCACCCGGCCCTGGTCGATCGAGTCCTGTACGTGGGCCACGATCAGCTTCGCGCCCGTGTCCTCGACCATGCGGTCGCGGTACTCGATCACCTCGGGGAAGTTGTGGCCCGTATCCACGTGCATCACGGGAAAGGGGAGGCCGCCGGGGTAGAAGGCCTTGCGCGCGAGGTGCAGGAGAACGGCGGAGTCCTTGCCGCCGGAGAACAGCAAAACGCCACGCTCCACTTCGGCGGCCACCTCACGCATGATGTGTATGGCCTCCGACTCGAGCGCACGCAGGTGGGAGACCTCGTAGCTCATTGCGTCGGCCGGGAGGTTACTCGGCGCCGTGGCGGTCACACGTGTAGACCGCACTCCGTCTTGCCCTGACCGGCCCAGCGGCCTTCCCGGCCGGTGCCGGGGAGGGTGCAAGGGGCGCAGCCGATCGAGCTGTATCCGCTGTCGTGCAGCGGGTGGTAGGGGAGGTCGTGCTCGCGCACGTAGGCCCAGACGTCGTCGTCGGTCCAGTCGACGAGCGGGTTGAACTTCCATACCGCCCGCGCTTCGTCCCATTCCACGTGGCGGGCGTGCGCCCGGGTCGGCGACTGCTCGCGCCGGATGCCGGTGATCCACGCCTCGGTGCCGGCAAGCGCGAGCCCCAGAGCCTCGACCTTGCGATCGCCGCAGCAGCTCGAGGCGCTCCAGGGAGTCCCGTTGGGGGGCGTGGCGTCCATGACCTCGATGCGAAGTCCGTAGCGCTCCTCGACCTCGCGCCAAATGGCGTAGGTCTCCGGCGAACAGCACGCCGGTGTCGATCGTGAACACGCGCGCGCCGGGCTCGATCTCCATGAGCAGGTCGATCAGCACCGACTCCTCCTTCTGGAAGGAGCAGGCCATGACCAGGCTGGGGTGGTGGCGCTCAACCGCGAGCTCGAGCGTGTCACGCGCGGACGCGTCTAGATCGCGCATTCGCCCTCACCCCGGACCACCTGGAAGGGCTCCTTGCGCTGCCAGTCGATGAAGTGGCTCATGTTCTCGAGCGAGAACTCGATGGGCAACGCGAGATCGCGCACCTCGTCCTCGAAGCGGATGCCCTCGACTCGCTCGGCGTAGGCGTTGAACTCCTCGCCCTCGGTGCGCTCGGCCTCGTACATACGCAGCCAGCGCTCGACCGCCTCCGGCACCCGCTTGGCCGCCAGGCGGACCTTGAGCCGCGTGCCGTAGACCACCTCGCCGCCCTCGTAGCGGCCGCCGATGTGGGCCACGTAGGCGGGCACGGTGTGTTCGCCCACCTTGATCGACGCTCCGTAGAAGCCGATGTTGGCGATGTGGTGCTGGCTGCAGCCGTTGGGGCAGCCGGACATCTTGATGTGGATCCGCTTGGTGAGCGGATCCTCGATCTCCATCGCCTCGACGCGGTCCATCACGGCGCGGTTGAGGCCCATCGAGCTGGTGATGCCGAGCTTGCAGGAGTCGGTGCCCGGGCACGAGACGGTGTCGACGATCTGGCCCGCTCCCGAGCCGCCCAGGCCGAGCTCGCCGAGCGCCCTCCAAACCTCGTAGACCGACTCGTTGCGCACCCAGCGCAGCAGCAGGTTCTGCTCCACGGTCGTGCGCGCGTAGCCGCCCGAGTAGTCGCGCATGATCTGGGCCAGGCCCCGGAACTGCTCGGGCGTGAGGTCGCCGCGGATCACGCGCACCTGCACGGTGGAGAAGCCGGCCTGGCGCTGGGGCTCGACGTTCGAGGCGTGGAAGCGCTCGAAGGCCGAGCCGTCGCCGTTGGGCTGGGCATAGGTGGTGGCGCCGGACGGGGCGCCCGCCTCCTCGTCGTGGTCGAAGAGCAGGCCGGTGGGATCGAAGTCGCGCTCGGCAACCCAGTCGCCAGCGAGCTCCTCCTCGACCTGCTCGCGGAAGGCGTCGATGCCGATCTTGTCGATCAGCACCTTGATGCGCGCCCGAGCGCGGTTGACCCGCAGCCAGTCCTGGCGGTCGAAGATGCGGAACACGGCCTCGGAGACCTTCAGGTAGTCGCCGTTGTCCAGCTCGACGAACTCGTACAGCGTGGGTGCGATCCGGGGCATGATCGAGGTGCCGCCGCCGACGCGGATCTCCACGCCGCGGACGCCATCGCGCTCGCGCGGGATGAAGGCGATGTCGTGGATGCCGGTGATCGCGCGGTCCTCGTCGGTGGCGGTGAAGGCCGTCTTGACCTTGCGCGGCATCAGCTGCGTTGTGGGGTGGCGCACGAAGTAACGCACGTAGGCCCCCGCGTAGGGAGTGATGTCGAAGAGCTCGCCCTCGGTCACCCCGGCCCACGGGTCACCGGTGACGTTGCGGACGGTGTTGCCGCAACCCTCGCGCGACGAGAGCCCCGAGTCGGACACCTTGCGGATCAGCTCAGCCATCTCGCGCAGCGGGATGTGGTGGATCTGGATGTTCTGGCGCGTGGTGATGTGGCCCTTGTTGAGCGGCGCGTACTCCTCCACCACGTCGGCGAAGGTCTCCATCTGCTCGGGCGTGACGCCGCCCATGGGGAGCTTGATGCGGCACATCTGGACGTCGGCCTGGCGCTGGCCGTAGACGCCCTGCTTGAGGCGGAAGCCGATGAACTCGGTCTCCGGCGTATCCCCGGCGAGGAACTTCTCGGCCTCGTTGTCGAAGTCGTCGAACTCGCGCTGGATGATGGGGATCACGTGGCCGGGAACGTTCTCGACCACCTCCGGATTCGTGAGCGACCCCTTCCTTGCCCTTGCGCGCGGGCGGCGCGGAAACCGGTTCCATCCAGTCAAAGTACCAAAACCCGATCGGGTTTCAGCTAATAAGCGGCGGGGCGCGTCACCAGGGCATCCGCCCGCCCGGCGAATGTCCGGTGCCCTCGAGCAGCCCGGCGCGCAGCCACGGGCTCTGCGCGCGCTCCGCGGCCGCCGGTGCGGGAGCGGTGTCGCGCATGAACTGCTCGATCGCCGCGGCGATGGCCGCGGCCTCCTCCTCGGTGACCGTGCCGCCACCGGACAGCTCGATGTGGGGCCGGGACGAACGGCGTTGTCCGTTTCGGCTCATCGCGGCGGTAGCGTACCCGCGGTGCCCGAGCTGCCTGTCTTCGACGCGGACACCGTCCTGAACGCCATCTCCCCCCGAGAAGCGATCGAGCGTGTGCGCGAGGGCTTCGTGGAATACGCGGGCGGCGAGTGGCAGATGCCCCCCAAGACCTATCTCGAGTCCTATCCCCACGGCGACTTCCGGGCCATGCCGGCCAAGGGAGCGGGCATCGCCATCCTCAAGTGGGTCACGTCGTTTCCGCGCAATCCGGAGGCGGGCCTCCCGGTGGTGATGGGGTTGATCTGCGTGTCGTCGGCGGTAGACGGAGAGCCCATCGCGCTGATCGACGTGCCCTCGGTCACCGCCCTGCGCACGGGCGCCGTGGCGGCGGTCGCGGCCCAGGAGCTGGCGCGCGAGGACGCCGAGACGGTGGGCATCATCGGATGCGGGCTGCACGGCGCGTGGGCGGCTCGTTGCCTGGCGGCCTCCGAATACGGCCCCGGTGTCTGCTTCGACCCCGACCCCGAGCGAGCGGGCCGCCTGGCGGGCGAGCTGGGCTGGGAGGCGGGCAGCCGTGACGAAGCGGTGGCCTGCGACGTAGTCACCTGCGTGACCCCTGGATACGAGCCCGTGATATTCGAGGACGACCTGCATCCCGGCCTGCACCTGAGCATGCTGGGCGCGGACGGGCCGGGCAAGGCGGAGGCCGCCCCCGAAGCGGTGGCCCGGTGCGAGCTGTTCTGCGACGAGTGGGCTCAGGCCAGCCACGGGGGCGAGCTGACCGGCGCCGTCGAGGCCGGGCTGGTGTCGCGCGACGGGGTGGCGGAGCTCGGCGACGTGCTCACCGGCACCGCCCCCGGGCGCTCGAGCCTGCAGGCCGTGACGCTATTCGACTCCACCGGGCTGGCGATCCAGGACCTGGCCATTTGCCTAGCCCTCCTGAGCGCTCACCAAGCGGGTCGTTTCCGCGTAGCTACGGTGAAGCTCTAGTCCCCCTGAAGATTCCCGCGCCGCCGCCGATAGGAATGATGATGACTCGAATCCTTCTCACCCTCGCCGCCCTGCTCACCGTCGCCGCCGTAGCCGTGGGATGCGGCAGCGAAGGTGCCTCCTCCTCGCCCGCGTCGGCAATGGCGCCGGCCGGATCGATCATGTACGGCGAGGCGACCCTCGAGCCCGAGGGCGACCAGAAGGCGGCGATCGACTCGCTGGTGGAGAAGTTCCCCGGCTCAGGCGGCGCGGGCGAGCGCGTCCGCAATCTCATGGAGAAGGCGTTCGCCGGCTCTGACTCCGGGCTCTCCTACAAGAAGGACGTAGAGCCCTGGCTGGGCAGCGAGGCCGCCTTCTTCGTGTCGCGGCTCAACGCCGTGGGCGACGACGGCGACGGCGCCTTCCTCGTGGCCACCGAGGACGAGGAGCAGGCCATGGCCGCTCTCGACAAGGCCATCGACGGCAAGAAGCGCAGCTATAAGGACACCGACTACTTCGTCGAGGACGACGGCGCCGCCGGCGTGATCGAGGGCATGGTCGTGCTTGGCACCGTCCCCGCCTTCAAGTCCGCCGTCGACGTGGCCGCCGACGGGCCCGCGCTGGAGGACGACGAGCGCTTTCAGAAGACGCTCGCGGACGCTCCGGAGGAGCGGCTCGGCTACTTCTACGTCAACACGCCGGCCTTCATCAAGACCCTCGAGCAGTCCTCCGCCGCCGGCATGCAGCTGGGATCGCTCAAGCAGTTCTTCCAGGAGCCGTTCCTGGCCACGATGAACGCCGACGAAGCCGGGGTGCGCTTCGAGGCCACCGTGTCCAAGGAGCTGGCCTCTGGATTCCCGATCGTGGCCGAGGGCGCCGACCTCGCGGGCGGGCTGCCGGGCGACTCCTGGCTCGCCATGGCGCAGCCCGACCTGGGCAAGACCCTCGACTACTACGTGAAGCTCTTCGGCGCGCAGCTGGGTGGGCGCGACAACGTCGAGCAGCAGTTCCAGGCCACCACGGGGCTCGACCTGCAGGACGACGTCCTGTCCTGGATGGGCGACTGGGGCGTGTTCGTTCGCGGCACCAGCGTCTCGGAGCTGGGCGGCGCGCTGATCGTGGAGACCAGCGACGAGGAGAAGTCCGGTCGCGTGATCGAGACGATCGCCCGCTTCGCCCGCCAGAGCGCCGACGCCGGCGAGCAGATCGGGCCGCTGGAGCTTCCCGGCGGGGGCGAGGGAGTCACCCTCCGGACTCCTGACGTGCCGCAGCCGGTCCATCTGTTCCAGCAGGACGGCAAGGTCGTCCTGGCCTACGGGGACGCGGCGGCGGCCGACGCCATCGCTCCCGGTCAGTCCCTGGCCGACACGGCCGAGTTCGCCCAGGCCGAGGACGCCCTCGGTGGCGACTACAACGTCTCGTTCTACCTCGCGGTGGAGCCCATCCTCGCGCTCGTCGACTCGACCGGCGCCGGCGCCAACGCGGACTGGGCCAAGGCAAAGGCCTACCTCGAGCCGCTCGGTGCGCTCGTGGGCGGAGCCCAGGAGGACGGCGACAAGCTGCGCTCGGCATTCGGCATCACCGTCAAGTAACGCTTCGCGCAATATGTGAGTGATCGCTCACAAGGCGCACGGCCCGGATGGGACCGTTGCGCCATGTGCGAATGGACGGCGACAGCGAAGGCGAGAGCAACGCCCGAGCAGCTGCTCGAGGTGCTGACGCACCCCGAGGAGATCCGCCGCTGGTCGCCGGTCGACTTCGAGACCGGTGAGCTCGTGGAGCGCCGGCTCGCCGTCGGCACCCGTACCAAGGTTGCGGGCCGCTTGGCCGGCGTCTCGGTCAGCTTCGACGTGGAGGTTCACGCGGCCGACGCGGCGCGGCTGGAGCTCTCGGCCGACGGCCCGATCGCCCTCGACGTGCGCTACGACCTGACCGCCGACCCCGCGGGCGCACAGCTGACCGCGTGCGTGAACGTCCGCCGCGGCCGCGGGCTCACCGGACGCCTGGTGGCGAGCGCCGCCGAGACGCTCCTGGCCGCCGGGGCGCTCGAGGGGGCGACGGGCCGGATCGTCCGGGCCGCCGAGTCTCAGCTCGTCGCAGTGGCCTGAACGAGCCCGCCGGGCCGCTCGTTACGACTTCGCTCGACGGGGTAGGACCGATGCGTGGCCGACAGCGAGGAAGCCGCCGCGCCGAACGTCGACTGGGAGGCGATCGAGCGCACTCCCGACTTCCAGGAGCTCGTGAACGGCCGGAGGCGCTTCGCCTGGACCTACGGCACGATCGGAGTGGGCCTGGGAGCGCTCTACGTGGTGCTGGCGGGCGTGGCTCCCGACCTGATGGGCACACAGCTGTTCGGCTCGATGTCGCTGGGGTTCGCCGGCGGGGTCGGGCTCATCCTCGTGACGTGGGTGATCACCTTCGCCTACATGCGCCGCTCGGACCGCGTCTGGGGCCCGCTCGAGGAGCGCATCCGCGAGCAGGCGCGTGAAGATGCCCCGGGCGGCGGTCGCTTCCAGCGCTCGGAGGAGCCCGCCGAGGTCTCGCCGTGAGCGTCCCCGCCATCGCGCCGGGCGTGAACGAGCTCGCCCTGGCCGTGTTCGCGGTCGTTCTCTCGATCACCCTGCTGATCACCTACTGGGCCTCCAAGCGGACAAGCACCGCGACCGAGTTCTGGGCCGCGAACCGCGGCATCACCGGCCTGCAGAACGGATTCGCGATCGCCGGCGACTACCTGTCCGCGTCGACCTTCCTCGGCTTCGCCGGGCTGATCTTCCTGTTCGGCGTCGACGGCTGGGTGGGGCTCGCGGCCGCGGGCGCCTCCTTCCTCCCGGTGATCCTGCTGCTGGCCGAGCGCATGCGCAACTCGGGCAAGTTCACCATGGCCGACGTGCTGTCGTTTCGCCTGCGCGAGCGCCCGGCGCGCATCGTCGCGGCGCTGGGCACGCTGGTGGTGTCCTTCGTCTACCTGATCGCCCAGATGGTCGGCGCGGGGGTGCTGCTTCAGGCGCTCGCGGGCATCGACTTCACGCTCTCGGTGGCCATCACCGGCACGTTCATGCTCATCTACGTGATCTTCGGCGGCATGCTCGCCACGACCTGGGTGCAGATCATCAAGGCCGGGCTGCTGATGACCGCGGGCATCGTGCTGACCGTGCTGGTGCTGTCGAAGACCGGCTTCAACCCGTTCGAGCTGTTCGAGCGCGCGGCCGCCACGCACCCCGAGGAGAACGGCTACCTGGCCTCCGGCCTGCAGCACCCGAACGCGATCAACTCGATCTCCTTCGGGCTGGCGCTCTTGCTCGGCACCGCCGGCCTGCCGCACCTGCTGGTTCGCTTCTTCACGGTGCCCGACGCCAAGGCGGCCCGCGGCTCGGTGGCCTGGGGAGTGCTGCTGATCGGCGCCTTCTTCATCATGACCATGCTCGTCGGGGTGGGTGCCCGCGCGGTCCTCGGCGACCTGTCCGCCGACGACACCGCTGGCGGCAACCTGATCACTCCGCTGCTGGCCGAGGAGCTCGGCGGCGGGGAGGGCTCGCTGGGCGGCGACCTGTTCCTGGCCATCATCAGCGCGGTCGCCTTCGCCACCATCCTCGCGGTGGTGGCCGGTTTGGTGATCGCGGCCTCGGGTGCGGTCGCGCACGACGTCTGGACCGGGGTCGTGCGGCGAGGCCGGGCCGACGAGCGCGACGAGGTGCGCGTGGCGCGAATCGCGTCGGTCGGCCTCGGGGTGACGGCGATCGTCGCCTCGATCCTCGCCGGTGAGACCTTCAACGTGTCGATCCTCGTCGGCCTCGCCTTTGCCGTCGCGGCCAGCGCAAACCTGCCCGCGTTGCTCATGGCCCTGTTCTGGCCGCGCTTCAACACCACCGGGGCGATCGTCGGCGTGCTCGGCGGGCTCTCGGTGGCGCTGGTCGTGATCCTGCTGAGCCCACCGGTGTGGCCGGGGCCCGACAGCGAGGGCTCGCCGATCCCGCTCGCCAACCCGGCCATCATCTCGATCCCCGCCGGCTTCCTGGCCTGCTGGCTCGGCACCGTGCTCAGTCACGAGCGCGGCGCCGAGCGCACCTACGACGAGCTGCGCGTGCGCGCGGAGACCGGCATCGGGGCGGCCTGACCCCGAGCGGCGATGCGCCCCGCGATGTACTCGGCATCGTCCTTGACCCACCCGAGCAGCGCCGAGCCTCTGGTGTGCTGCCACGTCAGCCCGAGGAAGTAGAGCCCGGGCGAGGCCGTGACCCCTCGCTCGTGAGCGACGGCCCCCGTTGCGTCGAACACCGGCAGGTCGATCCACGAGTGGTCGGGCCCGAAGCCGGTGGCCCAGATCACGGCGTTCACGCTGAGAGAGGTGCCGTCGCCGAAGGTGACCTCGCTGCCTGAAGCGGCGGTGGCGCGGGGGTGCAGCCGCACGCCGTGGCGGCGCGCGAGGTTGCGTGGGCTCGAGCCCACGAGCACGTCGCGTTCGCGCGCCCGGCGGCCGATGCGCGAATCCCGGGTCTTGGCCATCAAGCCGGTAGCGCTAAGGATCCGGAAGAGGTCGCGCCCGAGCACTCGCTGAGGAAGCGGCGTCTGCCGCGATCCGACCGAGAGATGGACCTCGTGTGAGCCGGAGAGCTCCTCGGCGATCTGGTACCCCGTGTTCCCGCCACCCACCACGAGCACCGGTCCGGCCGGGACCTGGCCGGGGCCGCGGTAGTCGCTGCTGTGCAGCTGAATCACCCGGTCGTCCAAGCCGCTCGCCATCGCCGGCACCGCCGGCGCCTGGAACGGACCGGTGGCAACAACCACCTGATCGGCCTCGTACGTCCGGTCGCCCACTTCGAGGAGGTAGCCGCGATCATCTCGCCGGACCGATCGAACTCGGCTGTCGTACTCCACCGGCAGCTCGAAGTGGGCGGTGTACTCGGTCAGGTAGTCGGCCACCTGGTCACGTCCCGGGTAGCTGTCGGGGTCGCCCGGGAAGGGAAGGCCCGGGAGGCTGTCGTAGCGCACGGGGGTGAACAGGGTGAGCGATTCCCAGCGCGCCCGCCACGCCGCGCCCGGCCCCTCCGCGGCCTCGAGAATCGTGAACCGCTTGCCCTGCCGAGCCAGGAAGTAGCCGATGGCCAGGCCCGCCTGCCCGCCCCCGATCACGATGACCTCATGGCGCTCGGCCATCGCCCGCCTCCTTACTGGCCGCCCATCGGTTGCCAGAGCTGGATCCCGTTGCCCTCGGGGTCGCGCAGCGACGCGAAGCGCCCGTTGGGATAGCGCTGGGGATCGACCTCGACCGCTTCGCCGGCGGCCACCAGCTGATCCACCATCGCGTCGAGGTCCTCCACGCGGAAGTTGATCATCCACGTGTGGTCCGGCGGGCCGATCATCTCGGAGTCCTGGGCGAAGGGGGCGAAGACCGTGTCGCCCTCCTGCTGGCGCCACGGGGTTGCGTCGTAGCTCTCGGGCACGGTCTTCACCCCGAGCCGCTCCTGGTACCAGAGCGCGAGCGCGCCCGGATCGCGAGAGCGAAAGAAGAAGCCGCCTATGCCGGTCACGTGCTCAGCCATGGTCCGCGGCACGCTACCGCGGGTCAGGGCAAGGCATCTGGGAGACTCGTCCCGTGGCTGAGGTACGCCGCTCCACAGCGCAGGACCACGACGCGTGCGCCGAGATCGTCCGGCAGCTGGAGGACTACTTCACGCCCGACGTCCCCGAGAAGGTCGTACTGGACCTGGGGGCTCATTCGGGCTGGGTTTCGGTCGATGCGGGCGAGGTGACGGGCTTTGTGGCCGTGCAGCGGCGCTCCGAGCGCGCCGCCGAGATCCTGTGGATCGCGGTGAGGCCCGCGGATCGCGGCTCGGGCATCGGCACCGCGCTGGTCGAGCGCGTGATCGCGGAGCTCGCCGCCGACGGCCTCGTCCTGCTGGAGGTCAAGACGCTCGATCGCAGCGCCGACTACGAGCCCTACGAGGCCACCGCGGCGTTCTACGAGCGACGCGGCTTCGTCCAGATCGACACCATCGATCCGTTTCCCGAGTGGGAGCCGGGGAACCCCGCCGCCATCTACGTCGCGGCGCTCGCGCCCACGCGATAGCCGGGCGGCCCGGCTAGAGCGGGATGTTCCCGTGCTTTCGCTTCGGTCCCTCGACGCGCTTGGTCTGCAGCGTCTCGAGGGCTCGGATCAGCTTGGGGCGGGTCTCGTGGGGCACGATCACGTCGTCGATGTAGCCCCGCTCGGCCGCGGAGTAGGGGTTGGCGAAGCGCGCCTTGTAGTCGCCGATCAGCTTCTCCCGGCGCTCCTCGGGCGTCGGGGAGGACTGGATGTCGCGGCGATGGATGATGTTCACCGCTCCCTCGGGACCCATCACCGCCACCTCCGCGCTCGGCCACGCGAACACGAAGTCGGCCAGCATGTGCTTCGAGTTCATCACGTCGTAGGCGCCGCCGTAGGCCTTGCGCGTGATCACGGTCAGCTTGGGCACGGTCGCCTCGGTGAAGGCGTAGAGCAGCTTGGCCCCGTGGCGGATGATGCCGCCCCATTCCTGGGAGGTCCCCGGCAGGAACCCGGGCACGTCCATGAGGGTCAGCAGCGGGACGTTGAACGCGTCGCAGAAGCGCACGAAGCGCGCCGCCTTCTCCGAGGAGGCGATGTCGAGCACGCCGGCGAGCTGATTGGGCTGGTTGCCCACCACGCCGACCGGCCTCCCGTTCAGCCGCGAGAAGCCCACGATGATGTTGCGCGCGAAGTGCTCCTGGACCTCGAAGAACTCGCCGTTGTCGACGAGCAGGTTCACCACGTCGCGCATGTCGTAGGGCTTGTTGGGGTTGTCGGGGACGATCGAGTCGAGCCCGGCCTCCTCGCGATCGGGGTCGTCGCCCGTGTCCATCTGCGGGGGCAGCTCGAGGTTGTTCTGGGGCAAGAAGGACATGAGGTAGCGCGCGTCCTCCAGGCAGCTCTCCTCGTCCTCGGAGGCGAAGTGGGCGACCCCGGACTTCGAGTTGTGCGTCATGGCCCCGCCGAGCTCCTCGAACTCCACCTCCTCGCCGGTGACCGTCTTGATCACGTCGGGGCCGGTGATGAACATGTGCGAGGTCTCCTTGACCATGAAGATGAAGTCGGTCATGGCGGGGGAGTAGACGGCGCCGCCGGCGCACGGCCCCATCACCAGCGAGATCTGCGGGATCACCCCGGAGCACTGCACGTTGCGCACGAACACGTCGCCGTAGGCGCCCAGTGACACCACGCCCTCCTGGATGCGCGCGCCGCCGGAGTCGTTGATCCCGATCACCGGGCAGCCGATCCGGGCGGCCAGGTCCATCACCTTCACGATCTTCTCGCCCATCACCTCGCCCAGCGAGCCCCCGAACACCGTGAAGTCCTGGGAGAAGACGCACACCGGGCGGCCGTCGATCTTCCCGTGACCGGTCACCACCGCGTCGCCCCACGGGCGGTTCTTGAGCATGTCGAACTCGGCCGTGCGGTGGCGCACGAAGGTGTCGAGCTCCTCGAAGGAGCCCGGGTCGAGGAGCTTCTCGATGCGCTCGCGGGCGGTCAGCTTGCCCTTGGCGTGCTGCTTCTCCTCCGCCTGGGGATTGGTGTGCGAAGCCTGCTCGCGCAGCTCGTGGAGCCGCTGCAGCTTCTCCTCGTAGGTCTCGGGTGACTTCTGGCGCACGCCGCCTCACCCTATTGGTCACGTCAGGCGCGCTGCCAGCCCGCGAGCGTTCAGGTGGGCGACGGACTGGATCGAGAAATGCGGGTTGACCCCCGTCGCACTCGGGAAGACCGAGCCGTCGCACACGTAGAGGTTGCGCGCATGCCAGGTCTGCCCGGTGGGGTCGCACACCGAGGTGGCTGGCGAGCCGCCCATCCGCGCGCTTCCCTGCAGGTGGAAGCCGAGCAGCTGGATGCGACCGGCGCCATAGCCTGCGGCGTCGCCGTCGCGCATCAAGCGCGCGCGGTCGCCATCCCGGCCAGGGTCGTAGCCCACCCACTTCGCGTGCGAGGAGAAGATGCGCCGTGCGCCTGCCGCCTCGAGCAGCTCGGCCGCTCCGTCGATCCCGCGCCGCAGGTGGCCGCGATCGAAGTGCGACAGCTTGTAGCGGACCACGGGCTCTCCGTCGCGGCCCACACGAACCTCGCCACCGTCGCGGTCACGCAGCAGGACGCCCACCGGAGAGGTGTTCTGGGACGCCTCCATCAGGCCGAAGTGAGCCGCCCCGCCCTGCCACGGCATGAGCGGGATCTGCAGATGCGGGTGCAGCGGCGCGGTCTCGTAGATCACCCCGTAGCCGTCGCGGAGGTCGGCGTGCTCGTCGACGTAGCGGGCCTGCATCACCCCGTCCACCCCGTTGACCTCCTCGTCGAAGATGCCGAACAGGGCCGCAACCGGGTGCACCTTCAGGTGCCTGCCGAGATTCTCGTTCTCGATTCCGGAGCGTTTGAGCAGTGCAGGGGTCTGAATCGCCCCGCACGCGGCGACCACGGCCCGAGCGCGCACGTTGAGGCGGTGCCCGCCGACCGCCAACCCCTCCACCCCGCGGGCGGCACCGCCCTCCACGATCACCCGGTCGATTCGAGTGCGGACGATCAGGCGCGAGCCCCGCCGGTGGGCATCGGTGAGCCACGTCTTCACGGTCGACTGCTTCGCCCCCACGCGGCAGCCCAATCCGCAGTACCCGCATTCCTTGCCCTGCGCGCAGTTGCGCACGTTTCGGGGCTGCGCGCCGCTCGACCAGCCGAGCGACTGGGCGGCCTCCTGGAGGATGCGGTCCCTCTCGCCCGGGCGATTGTGCTCCTGGTTGACGCCGAGACGCTCGGCGACGGCGTCCAGCGACGCGGTGAACTCCGCCCCGGTGAAGGCCGGCACGCCGCGCGCCGCCCAGTCCTCGCGAATGGGGCCCGGGGTGCGGAACGAGGTCGTGTAGTTCACCACCGTTCCGCCGCCGAGGCACGAGCCGGCCACCAGGCCGATCGACTCGTCGTGCGAGGCGCTCGGCGCCCCCGAATAGAACTGAGTCAGAGCGGTGATCTCCGCGCCGTCGAAGTCCTCGTCGTCGTAGTAGCCGCCTGTCTCCACCACGACCACGTCGAGGCCGGCCTCCGACAGCACGCCTGCCACCGGGCCGCCACCGGCGCCCGAGCCGACGACGACGACATCGCAGTCGAGTGCCGTGTCGCGTGTGATCTCCACAGGTTGTAGCGGCTTGGGTGGCGCCTCCTCGAGCCGGCCGAGCGGGCCGGGGTAGCCGATTGCGTCCCATGCCGGGTTGCGTGCCCCGTCCGGGCCCGGCAGCGCCCAGTAGAACAAGAGGGAGCCCTTGCGCAGGGCCTGGAAGGCCGCGCGGCGCTGGGGCGCCCGCGAGTGAGCCCAGGAGAGCAGTACCTTCTCGCGCTCCTCCCTTGGGAGCTCGGAGAAGCGGTTGAAGCCGCCGCCTGCGAGCGCGGTCAGCGCCTTGGTGTCCCAGACCCCGAGCAGCTGCTGGAGCTGCTTGCGTTCGGCGGCACGCGGGTTGAGGGCCACCGCCCCGGCGATGGCGTCCGCCACCCCGAGCTCGTGCACTCCGGCGACGCCGTTTCCGTTCTGAGGTGGGCAGAAGGTGTCGCAGATCGCCTCGAGGGCGAGCAGTTGCTTGGGCGAGAGTTCGAAGGCGGCGGCCATGTCAGGAGACGTAGACCGGCAGCGAGCCGCCGGTGCGGGCCGTGATGAGCGCTTCCAGCTCCTCCGTTACGTCGGGGTGCTCGGCGGCCACGTCGCGCGCCTCGCCGGGATCGGCGGCCAGGTCGTAGAGCCGGGGGCGGGCCAGGGCGTTGTCGGCCATGTAGGCCCAGCGCTCGTCGCGCAGGAAGTGATTGTTCGACCAGCCCCCGTAGGTGAAGGGCCGCTTTTCGGGCGCCGAGCCCGCGAGCAGCGGCGAGAGATCGGCCCCCTCCATCTCGGCGGGCACCGAGAGCCCCGCCATGGCCAGGATCGTCGGCGCCAGGTCGTGCGTGGAGGCGAAGTAGCTCGACTTCTTTCCCGCGCCGCGGCCGGCGGGGTCGACGATCACCATCGGCACCTGAGTCAGCTCGGGATGCAGGGCGGTCGAGATCTTCCCCACCCAGCCGTGCTCACCCAGCTGGATGCCGTGGTCGCTCGTCAGCACGATCACCGTTTCGCGCTCGAGGTCCAGCCGGCGCAGCCGCTCGATGAGCGTGCCGAGCCAGCGGTCGGTCATGGCCACCTCGGCCGCGTAGAGCACACGCATGCGCTCCACCAGCGGCCCGGCCTCCTGCTCGCCGACCCAGTCCTCGACCTTTCCGTAGCGCGGCATCGCGGGCTCCGGCCCGCGCCAGCTGCCGTCGTCGAGTGGATCGGTGTACGTGCGCGGCGGCGTCCAGGGCTCGTGCGGCTCGTAGGTGTCGACCACGAGCGCGAACGGCCGCTGCTTCGCCGCCGTGTTCAGGGCATCCACGGCGGAGGTGCACACCCGCGCGGCGAAGGAGCGGCGCTCGTCCTGCGAGTAGTCGGCGTTGGCGATGTACTGCCGAACGCGCTCGCTCATGCCCGCGTCGCGAACGGCGGGGTGCAACCAGCGGCGCAGCGTTTCGGGATCCACGGGCCCGTCGCGGCCACCGATCTGGCCGCCGTGGCGAACGAAGAGGTCGAAGCTCTCGCGCAGGGGCTCGTAGGGCGCCGAGTAGCCAAGGAACGGGTTGTCGGTCACGTACCCGGTCCACCATCCACTCCGGCGCAGGACAGTGGTGAACGCGCTGTCGGGGTCGTCGAGTGGCGCCCAGCCCGGCTTGGCGAGGAGCCCCTGGTGGTCCTCCCAGCCGCGAAAGGGAAACATGCGCCGGCCGGAAAGGATCGAGTTGCGCGCCGGCACCGTGGGCATCGCCTCGGGGAAGGCGCGCGTGAAGCTCAGGCCGCGAGCCGCCAGGGCGTCGAAGGTCGGCGTGGGCGCGAGCGGGCCGTAGGCGTGATCGGCCCGCAGGCTGTCGACGATGATCACCAGGACGTTGGGGCCGGCCCGGCGGGTGGGGTCGCGCGTGCAGGCGCTCGCCCATGCAATTCCCGCGGCGGCCGCCCCGCCGGCGAGGAATTGTCGGCGCGTAGGCGTCAAGCCCGGTGGACGATCCTCCCGCCAACCATCGTGAGCGCGACCTTCGCCTTCGACACCCGCTCCAGCCGCACGCGCAGGAGATCGCGGTCGAGCACGATCAGGTCGGCGGCGTAGCCCTCCCGGATCTGGCCGGTGAGGCTCTCCTGATGCAGTTGGAAGGCGCTGTTGCGCGTGTGCATCGCGAGTGAGGCGCGCAGGCTCAGGCCCTCCTGCGCGAACAGGGGCTTCTCGTAGCCCTCGTACACCTCGTCGGCCTTGCGGTTGACCGCGATCTCGATCTGGCGGAAGGGCAGCAGCGGGTCGACCGGCCAGTCGCTTCCGCCGCACAGCCGGGCGCCCGCTTGCGCGAGGCTTCCGGCCGGATAGGTGTAGCGCCAGCGCTTCTCACCCACGTACGGCCGCAGCGCGTCGACGGTGTACGAGTCACGTCCGGCCCAGTGCAGCTGCATGCTCGCGCAGACCCCGAGCTCCTTGAAGCGCTTGAAGTCCTGCGGATCGATCAGCTCCAGGTGGGTGATCGTGTGGCGGTTGTCGGTGGCCTGGTTGCGGTTGCGCGCGTGCTCGAAGGCATCGAGGGCGGAGCGGACGGCCCGGTCGCCGATGGCGTGCACGTGCACCTGCCAGCCGGCCGCGTCGAGGGCGTCGATCGCGCGGTTGGCCACGCGCTGGCGGAAGTAGGTCGGGCCGCGGCTCTTGCCCGCCACCCAGCGCGGGTTTCGCTTCGTGCCCTTGTTCACCCGGTAGGGCTCGAGCAGCGCCGCGGTCTGGGTCGGGTACTCGATCACTCCGTCGAAGAACATCTTGACCGTGCCGATCGTCACCCCCGGCCGGGCGTAGGCCGCACGCAGCTCCTCGAGCCGGGCCAGCATCGCCTCGGGGTCCGCGGCCTGGCGAGCGGGAACGTTGATGGCCACCGACGGCCGGATGCTCAGCGGGCCGCGGTCGGCCACCGCGGCCAGCGCCGCCAGCTCCGATTCGCCCACCGACGCGTTGAGGTAGGAGGTGATCCCCCGCCTGGCCATCTCCTCGTGTCCGGCCTGAAGGGCGTCGGCGTTCTGCTCGGTGGTGAGCGGCGGGATCTTGTCGGAGACGAGCCCGATCGCGTTGTCCTGCAGTACCCCCGTCGGCTCCCGGCCCGGCCCGCGCTCGATCCTGCCGCCTGCCGGGTTCGGCGTGGACGTCGTGACGCCGGCGATCTCCAGCGCGCGCGAGTTGGCCACCGCCGTATGGCCGCTGAGGTCGACGACGATGATCGGCCGCCTCGTCGGCAACCGGTCGAGGTCCTCCTTGGTGGGCTGGCGGTCCATGCCCGAGGGCTCCCACAGGTCGACCGACAGCCAGCCGTCAGGCTCTTGGTCGGAAGTGCGGGCGAGCAGCTTGCGGATCGCCGCGACGAACTCCTTGAGGTCGAGCTTGCGGTAGTTGAGCGTGGGCTTGGTCAGCGTGAGGCCGCCACCCAGAGGATGGCAGTGGCCGTCGTGGATACCCGGCATGAGCGTGCGGCCGCGCAGGTCGACCACCTCGGTGGCGGGGCCGATGTGAGCGGCGGCTCCGCTGTCCGAGCCGACGTAGGCGATCCGCCCGCCGCTGACCGCCACGGCCTCGGCCACCCGTCGCCGCGCATGGTGAGCACACGGCCGCCGCGCAGCACGATCTCGGCGGGCGCCGGTTGCTGCGCCGCTGCCATCGCCGGCACGCCCAGGGCCGTTCCCGCCGCGAGCGTGGCTCCGTCGCGCACGAAGCGACGACGCGAGATGCCTCCTCCTCCAGTCATCGCGCGAACGCTACTGTCCTGCTCGTCTCGATGCGTCCCTCCAGCAGCAGCAAGGGTCTGACGCGACGGCACTTCATCGGCGCGGCGGGTGCTTCTGCCGCCGGTGTGACCCTTCTCGGCTCGAGCGCCTGCCGCAGCGAGTCGAAGGGGTCCTCCGACCGGCCGAACGTGCTGCTCGTCATCCTCGACTCCGTGCGTAGCGACTTCGTCGCTGCCTACGGATCGCCGCGCGTGCGCACGCCGAGCATCGACGCCCTCGCCGCGCAGGGGGTCCGTATTCACCCGCTTCTTTCCCGAGGCGATGCCCACCGTGCCGGCGCGGCGGACGATCATGACCGGCCGGCGCACGTTTCCCTTCCGCGGCTGGAAACGGGCTCCCGATCTCGGGCGCGGGCCGGGCGCGGCGCCCATCGACGACCTGCGCCAGGTGTTCACCACCCAGCTCTCGCGGGCCGGGTACTGGACCGCCTCGGCGAGCGACAACCCCTTCCTCGGCTTTACCAAGTCGTTTCGGCCCTTTCGGCTGAGCTTCGACCGCTACGTGTCGGTGGAGGGCCACAGCGGCTTTCGCAACGACCCCGCGACGGTGACCGACGCCCAGCTCGAGCGCTGGCTGCCCGACGGCCTGCGCGACGACGACCGCTACGTCGAGGGCATGCGCAAGTACCTGGCCAACACCGGATACGGCAAGGACGCCACCGAGTCCAACGCCGCGCGAGTCTTCGGCGAGGGCACCAAGCTGCTCGAGGAGGCCGCCGAGCACCAGCCCTTCGCGCTCGTGGTGGATTCCTTCGATCCGCACGAGCCGTGGTCGCCGCCCCCCGAGCTCATCCGCCAGTACGCGGACCCGTCCTACCGCGGCCCCAACCCGGGCACCGCCCGCTACACCCGGGCCGAGACCTACCTCGAGCCGGGCGAGCTGCGTCAGATGAACGCCGTGTACGGGGCTTCGCTGACCAACGCGGACCGCTGGCTGGGGGAGTTCATGGCCCGCTTTCGCGACCTCGGCCTGCACGAGAACACGGCCGTGGTGTTCCTGAGCGACCACGGGATCCTGCTGGGCGAGCGGGGCTGGACGGGCAAGATTGCGCAGGAGCTGCATCCCGAGCTGATCCAGGTTCCGTGCGTGATGGTCGACCCCGCGGGCCGGGGCGCGGGCACGACGAGCTCTTACTTCGCGTCCACCCACGACGTCGCCCCGACGCTGATGTCGATGGCCGGCGTGCAGCCCCCGGCGTACATGGACGGCGAGGACCTATCGCCCCTGTTCGACGGCGAGGAGCCATCGGAGCGCCCCTACGCCTACGGCGGCTACTTCAACCACATGTACGTCCGCAACGGCGGCTGGTCCTACGTGGCCGACAACCGCGGCGGCCACAGGGAGCTCTTCGACCTGACCCTCGATCCGGCCGAGCTTCACAACGTGGCGCGCGAGGAGCGCGCGGTTCAGGAGGAGATGCACGCCTGGCTGGTCGAGCGGATCGGCGGACTGCCTCCGTTCTACCAGGGCGAGGCGGTGGCGCCGGTCAAGCGCTGAGGAGGGCGGCCTACACCCCGTAGAACGGCAGCCGGCCGCCGGCGCGGGCCAGGACCTTGCCGTAGAGCTCGCGCACCACGGCCGGGTGGCGCTCGGCGACGTTGTTGTTCTGGCCCGGGTCGGCCTTCAGGTCGAAGAGCCTGAAGTTGCTCGGCCGGTTGTAGGCCCACAGGGCCCAGCGGTCGTTGCGGATGAAGAAGGAGTCCGAGTAGCCCCCCCAGGCGTAGGGACGCTCGGGTAGAGGGCGGTCCTCGAAGGCCCTTGACAGGTCGGCTCCGGTCATCCCCTCGGGCACAGGCACTCCGGCCATGGAGAGCACGGTCGGGGCGACGTCGTGGGTGGAGGCGAAGAAGTCGCTCTTGCGCCCGGCATGGCGGCGTCGGGGGTCGACCACGATGAAGGGCACGTTGATCAGCGCGGGGTAGAGCGCCACCTGCACCTTGCCCGTCCAGCCGTGCTCGCCCAGCAGCACTCCGTGGTCGCTCACCAGCAGGATCACCGTCTCGCGCTCGAGGTCCATGCCCTCCAGGCGATCGAGCAGGCGACCCAGCCAGAGGTCGGTCATCGTCACCTCGGCGGAGTAGAGGTCGCGGATGCGCTGCAGGACCGGGCCGCGCTCCGCGGCGCCCAGCCAGTTGCTCGCCTTCCCGTAGCGCGGCATTCCCGGCTCGGGCCCGCGCCAATCGGGATCGCCGTACTGCTTCAGGAACTTGGGCGGGGGTGTCCATGGCTCGTGTGGCTCGTAGGTGTCGACGAACAGGGCGAACGGCCGCTTCTCGGCCGCGTCGTCGAGCACTCTCATGGCGTCGCGGAACACGCGGGCGGCATAGGTCTTGCGGGGGTCCTCCCAGAAGCGGCTGTTGGCCAGGTAGTAGCCCACTCGCTGGCGGGTCTTGGCGTCGTAGCTCGCGGGATGGAGCCAGTGGTTGAGGATCCGGTCGGGCACGCTCGACACCGGCTTGAGCCCGCCGATCTGCCCACCGGTTCGCACGAAGCGGTTCACGCTTCGGCGCAGCGGGCCGTACGGCCTCGAGAAGCCCAGGAACGGGTTGTCGGTCACGTAGGCGGTCCAGTAGCCCGCCCGGCGCAGCACCGCCGGCAGCGCGCGGTCGACGTTGCGCAGGGGCTCCCAGCCCGGTGCCTGTATGAGCCCCCGGTAGTCGTGCCAGCCGCGGAAGGGGAACTGGCGGCGGCCGCTCATGATCGAGTTGCGAGCCGGCACCGTGGGCATCGCCTCGGGATAGGCGTTGGGGAAGCGCAGGCCCTGTCTCGCCAGGGCCTCGATGTTGGGCGTGCGGACCCAGTTGTCGTACACCGCGTCGGCTCGAAGGGAGTCGACGATCACCACCAGCACGTTCGGCTGGTCCGGGCGCTGCGCGAACTGGCCCAGCTCGGACAACACGCCGCCGAGCGCCACGCCGGCGGAGCTCTCCAGAAAGCGACGGCGTGAGACGGCCACGGAGGGATTGTCCGTGGTAGCGCGGCGCGAGTCCAGCGCGCCCGGGCGATCGCGGGCGGGCTAGCCGCGCGAGAAGGGCCGGTGGTGCGCCGACCCCAGGGCCTCGAGAGCGTCCTCGAGCACCGCCTGGGCTTCGTTGACCGGCTCCGGCTCCGGCGCGGCGCGGCCGGGGCCTCGGGCTCTGCGGCCACCTGCTCCTCGCCCGCCGCATCCTCCTTCGGACCCCACGCGAAGAGCCGTGCGAAGAAGCCCGTCCTGCGCGGCAGATCGGGCTCCGGGGAGAAGATTTCCGCGCTGGGCTCGGGCTGCGGGCTCGGGCTCGGGTGCGGCTGCGGCTCGGGCTCGGCCTCCACCTGCGCGTTCAGCGTGACCTTGGTTCCCCAGCCGGAGGGCTCGATCATCACGGTTCCGCTTGCCGCATCGCCCTCCCAGGCGACCGTGTGCTCGGGCTCCAGCTTGGTGATCTTGATCTCGCCAAACGCTCCGAGATGGCGGGCCAGCCGCTCCACCTCACTCAGCTCGCTCCAGAGCTCAGGGGGTGACTTGACGAGAGTGCGCTTGGCGGTGAGCGTTTGCATCGCCCTTCGGCTTCGCCCATCCGCCGGGCTCTCCTTCCTCGGGACGAAGCCTTGCACGGGCTTACAATCGCCGCGGTGCTTCGCCCACTCCGCCTCGCCGCCGGACTGTTCGTGGCGCTCTCGCTGGCGCCGGCGGCGAGCGCGCAGGGCCTGGCCACCCCGTGCCCGGGCCGCCCGATCGAGACGGACCGCATCGTCACCGGCGACTTCGGCGCCGAGCTGGCCAAGAGCTACGTGATGGTGCCCTTCGACGTGCCGCGCGGCGCGACGGCGATCCGGGTCAAGTACTGCTTCGACCAACCGGAGAGCGGCACGAGCCGTCACACGCTCGACCTGGGTCTCTACGAGCCCCGGCGCGGCCCCTCGGCCGTCTGGGGCATGGACGAGTTCCGCGGCTGGGGCGGATCGAGCCATCCCGACGTGACCGTGTCCTCCGAGGGGTTCTCGAGCGAGGCCGAGTACACGGCGAGCCCGCGCCTCGACCCGCCCGGCAAGACCACCCGCGCCTTTCTCCCCGGTCCCATCCGCCCCGGCCTGTGGGCGGCCGAGCTCGGCGTGGCCGCGGTGATCGGGGCGGCGGAGGGCGACGCGGACGGACGGGTGGCATGGCGGGTGGAGATCGACTTCGCCGACGATCCGGCCTTCGCCGACGAGCCCTACCGGCCCACCCGCTACGACCGCCGCCCCGCCCGCCGCGAGCCGGGCTGGTACGCCGGCGACTTCCACGTCCATGCCGAGCATTCGGCTCTGGGCGACGCCACGATGGCGGAGACCTTCGGCTTCGCGTTCCGTCCGCTCGCCGAGGGAGGGGCCGGCCTCGATTTCGTCACGCTGTCCGACTACGTGTCGGGCAGCGCTTGGGGCGAGATCGGGCGCTACCAGCCGTTCTTCCCCGGGAAGCTGATCGTGCGCAGCGCCGAGGTGATCACCTACCGCGGCCACACCAACAACCACGGGAGCGCGCGGGTGGTCGACTACCGCGAGGGCCCGATCCTCGAGCGCCTCCCCGACGGCTCGCTGCGAGCCCTGCGCGGCGCCCGCGACCCGCGCGAGCTGTTCGGCGAGGTGCACCGCTTCGGCGGCTGGACGCAGATCAACCACCCGACGATCTTTCCTCCCGTCTCGCCCGCGGCCGCCGCCCTGTGCCGCGGCTGCTTCTGGGAGTACTCCGACGAGGAGACCGATCCCTCGCAGGTCGACTCCTTCGAGATCGCGACCGGCCCGGCCGACATCGGCGGGACCCAGAACCCGTTCACGGTCACGGCGATAGCCGAGTACGAGCGCCTGCTGGGCCTGGGGCACCGCATCGCCGCCGTGGGCTCCAGCGATTCCCACGACGCCGGCAGCGGCACCGGCATCTTCGACGCGCCGATCGGCGAGGCCACCACCGTCGTCTACGCCGGCGAGCTCTCCGAGGACGGCGTGCGCTGCGCGGTGCAATCGCGGCACACCTACGTCAAGGTCTCGGGCAACTCCGGTCCCGACCTGCGCTTCAGCGCCCGTCCGTACGGAGGGCACCGGCGCGCCATCGTGGGCGACGTGGTGCGCGCGCCCGGGGCCCGCTTCCGCGTGCGCGTGACCGGCGGCGAGGGCCGCGAGCTGCTCGTGATCAAGGACGGTGTGACCATCGCGACGGTTCCGGTGACCGGCACCCGCTTCGTGCATCGCTTCGAGGGTCTGGGTAGCGGGCGCTGGCGGGTGCAGCTCCAGCGCGGCGCTCTCATCGACACCGTGTCGAGCCCGATCTGGGTCGAGCCGGGCCGGGGGACGGTAGAGCGCGAGCGCTGCCGCCGGCCCTCAGGCCTCTGAGTACTCGCCGAACTCCTCGCGCATCACGCCGCTGACCTCGCCCAGGGTGGCGTGGGCCTTGAGAGCGGCGCGCATCGGGTGCAGCAGGTTGTCGCTTGTTCCGCAGGCGGTGCGCAGCTCCTCGAGGCGGTCGTCGACCGTCCCCTGGTCGCGGTCCTCCTTGAACGCCGCGAGGCCCTCGAGCTGCTGGCGCTCGGAGTCCGGGTCCACCCGCAGGATCTCCACCTCGTCCACGGAGTCCGTCACGTACTCGTTCACGCCCACGACGATGTCCTGCTTTCGCTTGTAGCGCTCCTCGTAGCCCCAGGCCGACTCCTCGACCTCGGCCCGGATGAACGGGATGCACTGCACCGAGCCGCCGAGCTCGTCGACCTTGTCGATCAGCGCCTGGGCCGCGGTCTCGATCTCGTCGGTCAGCGCCTCCACGAAATAGGAGCCGGCGAAGGGGTCGGCGGTGTCGGCCGCGCCGGCCTCGTTGGCGAGGATCTGCTGGGTGCGGAGCGCGATGCGCGCGGCGCGCTCGCTGGGCAGGGCGAGCGCCTCGTCGAAGCCGTTGGTGTGCAGCGACTGGGTGCCTCCGCACACGGCGGCGAAGCCCTGCAGCGCCACGCGCACGATGTTGTTCTCCGGCTGCTGAGCGGCGAGGGTCACGCCGCCGGTCTGCGTGTGGAAGCGCATCTTCAGCGAGCGCTCGTCCTCGGCGCCGAAGCGCTCCCGCATGATCCGCGCCCACATTCGCCGGGCGGCGCGGAACTTGGCCACCTCCTGGAAGACGTTGTTGTGGCCGTTGAAGAAGAAGGCCAGGCGGGGCCCGAACTCGTCGACCTCGAGGCCGGCGTCGATGGCGGCCTGCACGTAGGCGATCGCGTTGGCCAGCGTGAAGCCGACCTCCTGCACCGCCGAGCAGCCCTTCTCGCGCATGTGGTAGCCGGAGATCGAGATGGTGTTCCACTTGGGGATGCGCTCTTGGCAGTAGGCGAACAGGTCCGTGGTCAGGCGCATGGCCGGCTCGGGCGGATAGATGAAGTTGCCGCGGGCGATGTACTCCTTGAGCACGTCGTTCTGGGTGGTGCCGCGGAGCTCCTCGGAGGACACGTCCTGCTCCTCGCCGAGCAGCTCGTACAGCAGGAGCAGTGCCGCGGCGGGAGCGTTGATGGTCATCGAGGTCGAGACGTCGCCCAGCGGGATCTGGTCGAACACGCGGCGCATGTCGTCGATCGTGTCGATGGCCACCCCGGTGCGCCCCACCTCGCCCAGGCAGAGCGGGTCGTCGGAATCGCGGCCGAGCTGGGTGGGCAGGTCGAAGGCCATCGACAGCCCGGTCGAGCCGTGCTCGATCAGGTAGCGAAAGCGCTCGTTGGTCTCGGTGGCCGTGGCGTAGCCCGCGTACTGGCGCATGGTCCACTTGCGCCCGCGGTACATGTCCGGGTGGATCCCGCGCGTGAACGGGTACTCGCCGGCGCTGCCCAGGCGCTCCTCGAGCCCGGGGCCCACGTCATCGGGGCCGTACTCGTGCTCGATCTCGATGCCCGAGTCGGTGAACACGCGCGGGTCGTCGGGTCCGACGATCGGCGCGATGCTCGGCTGCTGGTCCGGCGTGGTGGCCATGGCCTCAGCGAAGGATACGGTTAAGAGGGTGAGTGATCTCCAGCGTGTCCCGCCCAGCCCACGCCGCACGGCCTTCTCCATCCTGTTCGCGATGGTCGCGGTCATGTGGGTGCTCGAGATCGTCGACCTCGCGCTCGATCACCGCCTCGACCGCTACGGCATCGAGCCGCGCGACGTGGACGGCCTCGACGGCGTGGTCACCGCCCCCTTCCTGCACGTCGGCTTCGGCCACCTGATCGGCAACACCCTTCCCTTCGTGGTGATGGGGGTGGTGATCGCCTTCGAGGGCCCGCTGCGGCTGGTCGGGGTGACCGTGATCGCCGCGCTCGTGAGCGGCCTCGGCACCTGGCTGATCGCCCCCGAGGACACCATCCACCTGGGCGCGAGCGGCGTGGTGTTCGGCTACGCCACGTACCTGATCGCGCGCGGGGCCTTCAACCGCCGCCTGCCCGAGCTGGCCATCGGGGCGGCGCGTGGCGGTGATCTGGGGTGGTGCGCTGCTGGCCGGTCTCGAGCCCCAGCAGGGCATCTCCTGGCAGGGCCACCTGTTCGGCGCGATCGGCGGAGTGGTGGCCGCGCGAGTGCTGGCTCGGCCGCGCGGCGAGCGCCCGGTCCCCGCGTAGCATTCCCTCGGTGGAGGTCACCGTCCGCCTTTTCGCGGTGCTGCGCGAGCGCGCCGGCTCCCCCGAGCTCACGCTCGACCTGCCCGACGGCGCGTCCGTGGGCGATGCCCTGGAGCAGCTGTCGGGCCTGGCCGGCGACGTGCCGCTGGTGATGGCGGTCAACCGCGAGTACGCCTCCGAGGAGCAGCTGCTCGGCCCCGGTGACGAGCTGGCTCTGATCCCGCCGGTGAGCGGCGGCGGCGATGCGCCCTGGGTGAGGGTCAGCTCGGAGGCGCTGTCGCTCGACTCGCTGGCCGAGCGCGTGCGCGACCCGCGCGCCGGCGCTGTGGTGACCTTCTCGGGCGTCACCCGCGAGGTCGAGCGGCTCGAGTACGAGGCCTACGCCGAGATGGCCGAGGAGCGCATGGAGGCCATCGCCGCCGCGGCGGTGGAGGGCCACGGACTGTGCGCGGCGGCCGTCGAGCATCGGGTGGGTCCGGTCCCCCTGTCGGAGCCGAGCGTGATCGTCGCCGTGTCCGCTCCCCACCGCGGCGAAGCCTTCGCCGGCGCGCGCGAGATCATCGACCGGGTCAAGGCCGACGCTCCGATCTGGAAGAAGGAGGTCGAGGGGGCCGAGGAACGCTGGGTCGAGGGCACTCAGCCGGAGCCGAGCTCGTAGCCCGCCGCGACGACTGAGCCCGCCAGCGACCCGAGCAGGAGGTCACGCAGCTCGCCGCGATCGAGGTCGCGGTGGTCGAGCCAGTCCAGGATGGCGCCGTCCATGAACCACAGCCACGCGCGCACCGCGGCGCGCAGCCTGGGCGGTGGGTCGGCACCGGCTCCGAGGCCGTCGAGGATTCGCGCCGAGGTGTCGTCACGCACCTGGCTGATCCACTCGCCCACCTCCGGCACGCTGCCCGCGCTCTCCATCAGCTTGCGGTAGGCCGGCTCGTTCTCCTCGATCCAGCCGAGGAAGGCGTCGAGGCTGGCGGCGAGCGCCTCCATCGGTGGCAGGTCCGGGTCGGGCTGCGTACGCCGGGCCAGCTCCTCGGCGGCGTCCTGGAGGGTGGCCAGGAAGAAGTCCCGCTTGCTGGGGAAGTAGTGGTAGAGCAGCGCCTTGGAGATGCCCGCCTCGCGGGCGATCGCGGCCATCGACAGCTTGGCGAAGGAGTGGCGGGCGAACAGCTCGGTGCCCAGCGCGAGCAGCCGGCTCCGGCGCTCGTCGACCTGCAGGCGCGTGTAGGCGGGCTCGGCCATTCGTTGAGCACGCTATCCGCTCGCATTACGGTGGGCGGGTGCTCAAGCGCGCGCTCATTGCCGGCTGCGCGACGGTCGCGCTCGCCGGCGGTCTCGCCCCGGCCGCGGGAGCGGAGCTGGTCGCGCGCACCACGGACGACCCGTTCAACCTGGCCTTCGTCGACCGCCCGGGCCGCGCGCTGCTGAGTCAGGCGCCCGGCCTGAGCCTCGGCTTCCGGACGCCGGCCGGCTGGGCTCGGGCCACGCGGGTGCTCGCGAGCCGGCGCTCCGGCCGCGCCTACACCGCCACCCTGGCCACGAGCGATCCGCTCGCCCGGCGCCTGGAGCTGCGCATCGCGCCCGGCGGCGAGGGCGTGATCGCGCTGCGCGCCGCGGTCACCGGCGCGGGCAGTGGCCAGGTGACCGGGATGGGGATCGGCTTTCGCGCGCGGCCAGCTGAGCGCTACCTGGGTTTCGGCGAGCGCTCCAACGCGGTCGACCAGCGCGGCCGCGAGGTGGAGAGCTACGTGGCCGAGGGCGCGTTCGAGCCCGACGAGCGGGCGCTCGTGCCGCTGTTCGTGCCCGCCTGGGGCTTTCGGCCGCGCGACGACGCCACCTACTTCCCCATGCCCTGGTTGCTCTCGACCGCGGGCTACGGGGTGCTGGTGGACAACGCCCAGACGAGCCGCTTCGCGCTGGCGAGCCAATCGCCGGGCACGTGGAGCGTCGAGGTGGACGCCGCCGAGCTGCGCCTGCGCGTGTTCGCGGGCCCGCGCCCGGCGGATGTGCTGCGCCGCCTCACAGAGCACATCGGGCGCCAGCCGCGTCCCCCGGCGCAGTTCGTGTTCGGCCCCTGGTATCAGCCCCGCGACGAGGAGGAGCGGATACTGGCGCGCCTGCAGCGCGCGGACGTGCCCGTGTCGGTGGCCCAGACCTACACGCACTACCTGCCCTGCGAGGACCAGTTGGGCCGCGAGACCGCCGAGCGCGAGCGGGTCCGGCGCTTCCACCGCGCCGGGCTGGCGGTGACCACCTACTTCAACCCCATGATCTGCACGAGCCACACCCGGTACGGGGAGGCCGCGGCGCGGGGCGCGCTGGTGCGCGACTCCTCGGGCGGGCCCTACGTGTACCGCTACTCGACGCGCGAGAGCTTCGATGTCTCGCAGTTCGACTTCAGCGCGGCGCAGGGGCGCGCGTTCTACGGGCGCCTGCTGCGCGAGGCCATCGCCGACGGCCACGACGGCTGGATGGAGGACTTCGGCGAGTACACCCCGCTCGACGCCCGGGCCTCCGACGGATCGACGGGCACGCGGCTGCACAACGACTACCCGCGCCAGTACCACTGCGGGGCGCTTGCCGCGGTTCCGCGCTCGGTGCGCTTCGTGAGGTCGGGATGGACCGGATCGGCGCGCTGCTCGCCGGTGGTGTGGGGCGGCGACCCCACCGTGGCCTGGGGCTTCGACGGCCTGCGCTCGGTCGTGACCAACGGCCTGAGCATGGGGCTGTCGGGGGTGAGCACCTGGGGCTCGGACATCGGCGGCTTCTTCGCGCTGCTCGGCAACCGCCTCACGCCCGAGCTGCTGGTGCGCTGGATACAGGTGGGCGCGGTGTCGGGCGTCATGCGCACGCAGGCCAACGGCATCCGCATCCCGGACACGCCGCGCCCCCAGGTGTGGGACCGCGAGATCGTCGGCCACTGGCGCCGGTGGGCGAAGCTTCGTACCCAGCTCTACCCCTACCTGAGCGCGGCCGACCGGAGCTACCGCGCCACCGGGCTGCCGATCATGCGCCACCTGGCCCTCGCCTATCCGGGCGATCCCCGCGCCACCGCTCAGGAGGACTCGTTCCTGTTCGGCCCCGACCTGCTGGCCGCGCCGGTGGTCACCGAGGGCGCGGTGCGGCGTGAGCTCTACCTCCCGCGCGGGCGCTGGATCGACCTCTGGCGCTCCGCGCGTTACCTCGAGCGCAGCGGCGCCCTCGCCCTGGGCCGGGTGCGGATGCTGCGCGGCGGACGAAGGGTCGAGCTGCCCGCGCCGCTTCGCGAGCTGCCCTTGCTGGCGCGCGCCGGCACGCTGCTGGCGCTCCTGCCCGCCGATGTCGACACCCTCGCGCGCTACGGCAACCGCGCCGCCACGACGTCGCTGAGCGAGAGCGGGGGCCGGCGCGTGCTGCTGGCCTGGCCGCGCGGACGCTCCCTCGCCCGCCTGGAGGACGGCGGCGTGGCCCGCTCGCGTGAGAGCCGCGGCGGCTGGACGCTCTCGCTTCGCTCGACCCGGCGGACACGTTGGACCATTCAGGCCTCGCTCGGGTCCCTGAGGCGGCCGTTTCGCCCCTGCGGGGTGGCCGCCCGGCGGGGACGCTTGGCGCGTTGGCGCTACCACCGCCGCACGCGCGTCCTGCGGGCCACGCTCACCGCCCGGCGGGGGCGGCTCGTGGCGCGCGCCTGCTGAGCGCTCGCAGGATCGCGTGCACCGGGAAGGGCGAGCGGGCGCGCCGGGCGAAAGCCCGGAACATGGTTCGCCTCTGCGCGCTCGCTGCCGCGACGCTTCTTCTCGTCCTGCCCGCCCTTGCCTACGGGCAGACGACCGCCACGAGCGCGACCGACCCGGCCACCTGCGCCGAGCCGGCGGGCGCGACGGGCACCACCACCACGGTGGCCTTTGCCGACGGGTCCTCGTCGGGCGGCACGCCGGCGGGCATCACGGACAGCGACCCCGCCTCCGTGGTCCCGGCCGGCGGGGGAGACGTGCCGATCGGCGTGAGCGACGCTCCGGTGGCCACCGTGGCCCAGGAGCCCGAGCCCGATCCGGAGTCCGGCGAGGAGCAGCCCGGCGACCCGGGCGGCGAGCCCCAGCCGCCGACGGGCGACGAGCCCGTGGAGGTGCCCGGCGACGAGGCCCCGGCCACCGGCGGTGGGCTGCCGCGGACGGGGCTGGAGGCGCTCAAGCTCGCCCTGCTCGGCTTCGTGCTCTTGCTGGTCGGCGCTCGCCTGCGGGTGGTCATCAAGCGCCGGCAGGTGCCCCCGGCAGCACTGGCGGCGGACGGCCTGCCCCATGACGCGCCGGCGGTGAGCGCCATGGATGCCGAGGAGCCGGAGGACGAGTACGTGGACGAGGACGAGGACGTGACCGAGGTCCGCGACGGCTGGTCCTTCCCCGACCCGGACGAGCCTGCGCCGACCGGGTTGCTGCCGAGCACGGCGATGGCCCGGCGCCAGGCGCGCGAGCAGGAGCGCCTCACCTAGCGGGTTGGCTCCCGAGCGACCCGTAGCACTGGTCACCGGCGCCAACCGCGGCATCGGCCTCGAGGTCGTGCGCCAGCTGGTGCGGGAAGGCTTCACGGCGATCATGGGCTCGCGCGACCGCGACAAGGGAGAGGCGGCCGCGGAAGGTCTGGACGAAGTCGAGGTCCTCGCTCTCGACGTTGCCGACGCGGCGAGCGTCGAGCAGCTCCGCGGGAGCCTGGCCGACGATTTCGGCCGGCTCGACGTGCTCGTGAACAACGCGGCGATCCACTACGACACCGGACAGAGTGGGGTCGATGCCGACCTCGAGGTCGTCCGCGAGGCACTCGACACGAATCTGCTGGGAGCGTGGCGCACCACGCAGGCCTGCCTGCCCCTGCTGCGCAGCTCTCCGCACCCACGCGTGGTCAACGTCTCCAGCGGCGCGGGGTCCCTCGCCGAGATGGGCGCCGGGACGCCCGCCTACTCGGTGTCCAAGGCCGCGCTCAACGCCATGACGCGCGTGCTCGCCGCCGAGCTCAAGGACGACGGCGTGCTCGTGAACTCGGTGTGCCCGGGCTGGGTGGCCACCGATATGGGCGGGGCGGGAGGACGTCCCGTCGAGGACGGGGCGGCGAGCGTGATGTGGGGCGTGCTGCTCGCCGACGACGGTCCCACGGGCGGCTTCTTTCGCGACGGCCGCCCGCTCGACTGGTAGCAGCGGGTGCGGGCCGACATCCGCGCAAATCCTCTAGCCGAGGGCCTCAGCCGGCGCGCTTGAGGCAGTACACATAGGCGGTCACCTTCGACGCGGTCCGGTCCGAGATGCTGAGGGCAGCGGTGCGCCATCCTCTCCCGTCGCGCGAGCGCATCGAGGTGACGGCTCCCGCCGCGCTCCCCTCGTTGCGGAACGTGAGGTTGCCGTCGAAGCCGCCCGACAGCGCTCGGCTTCCGCGCGGGCAGCCCACCCGGAACTTCCGGGTCGGGGAGCCCTCGCCACCGGAGGGCTGCGCGGGCACGTTCACCCGCTTGGCCACCGTGGTCAGAGTGACCCTGCTTCTCGCGCAGTTGGCGTAGGCGACGAGCTTCCCGGGCCGCAGCGGGTCGGTGTACGTGGAGTCGTCCTCCGGCAGGTAGATGGCCTGCACCCTCCATCGGCGCGCCCCGGCGCGCTTCGAGCTCAAGGTGAAGACGCGCGGGCCGGTCCTCTGGTCGAAGGCCCCGGTGGAGAACCCCCCGGAGATGGCTGTCGTACCGCGGGGACATACCGCGACGACCGACTTCACCCTTCCGGGGGCCACTGTGGTGCGCGCGAAGCTCCTCACCGGCGCCCTGGCTCCCTTGAGGCAGTAGACGTGGGCGATCAGCCGGCCCCGATCCTCGCCGAAGTTGTAGGCCCGCACCTTCACGCCGCGCCGGCCCTGCTTCACGCCGATGCGGGCTACGCCGGAATCGTTTCCGACACTGAAGTCGGGCGCCTCGAAGCCGCTCGACAGCGCCGTCGCTCCCGGCCCGCAGGTCGCGCTCGCGGTGCGTATCGACTTGGGCGAAACCTCCACCGGCCCCGAGGGCGCCGCCAGCGCGAGCGCCCCGGCTGCCGCGGCGAGAACGGTCGTTGCGATCATCATTCCCTTAGGTATCGGCAGCGGCGACCGCTACCTGAGCGCGTCGCCCGCGCCCAGCGTCGCCGGCTCGTCGCCGGTGAGCGGGACCTCAGGGCGCCGTGGCCGAGGCGGTGGGCGCAACGAGCGCCGGGGCACGTGAAGGCGAACGTTGCGTGCCATGCGGGCTCCGGCCGCGCGTGCCGGGCGCCCGCCCTGGGGGTCGAGGAAGGCGAGGACACATTCGAGGTCGACCCCATCGAGCACGACCCGCGCGCCGCGACCCTCACCGTGCGCCTTGCGCAGACCCCGCGCGAACAGGACCGGCGCCGCGGGCGGCAGCGGTGAGCCGGTCTCTGGTCACCCGGCTCAGTGTGGCAAGCGCTTCTTACGGGCTCACGGGCCGAACTCGCTGCTCCCGCCGGCGGTGCCGCTCGGGCTGCCGCCGCCGGCGGGGGCGAAGCTCTCGCTGCTCGCGGGCTGTGGCGCGGGGGCGGGCTCGGCGGGGGCGGCCGGGGCCACGGGCGTGAACTCCTTCGCCGGGTCGGGGGGCGGCGGTGGTGAGGGAGCCGGTGCCGGGGCGGGCTCGGGGGCCGGTGTCGGGGCCGGGGCGGGCGTGGTCGCCACCGGCTGCTCGGCCACCGGGTCGGGCGTGGGCGCAACCGGGGTCTCCTGCTGCACGGGCTTGGCCTCCACCGTCTGCACCTGCGGGCGCGCGGCGCGGGGCTCTCGTGGCCGGCGAAGTGGTCGACCGCGGTGCCCCCGCCCGCGAGCGCGGCGGCCGACGCCGCCACCGCGGCCATCTTCTGCCCCGTGGCCAGCTCCACCGCGGCGTAGCTGCGCTCGCCCAGCGCCGCCGCCTTCTGCTGGACGGCGCCGAGCACGCCCTCCCACATTCCCCGCGGCCCGTTCGCCGCGCTCGCGGTCGTGGCCACCAGGGCCGCCGGGGGCACGATCGCCGCCACGCGCGCGGGCGCCGCCCGGAACTCCTTGAGGCGCGCGCGACACGACAGGCAGGTCTTCATGTGCGGCCGCAGCAGCGCCAGGTCGTCGGCGCTCGCCTCCCCGTCGGCCAATGCCGACAGCAGCGGCGCGAAGCGGCCGCATTCCACGCCGCCCTCGATCCCCGCCAGCCGCACCGCCAGGGCCTGGCGCCCCTCGGTCAAAGCGCGATTCACCTTCGTGTACGACCACCCGGTGATCTCGCCGATCTCCGCGTACGAGTAGCCCTCGGCCTTCAGCAGCAGCGCGCGCATCTCCTGCGGCTTGAGCCGGCTCAGCGCCTCGGCGCCCTGGTGCAGGCGCTCCATAGCGCTCGGCGCGGTCGTGCGTCGCGGCGGCCGGGGTGCCGCGGTCGCCGAGCTCGCCGTCGTCGGTGACCGGCGAGTGGCGTTCGCGCTGGCGGCGCAGCGCGAACGCCTCGTGCTTCACCACGGTCTTCAGCCACGGCACCAGCTCGTCCTCGCTGGTGGTGGGCGCCTTGGTGAGCAGGATCTCGAAGGCGCGCTGGTAGGCGTCCTCCGCGTCCTCGGGCGTGGCCGCGTATCGCCGCGCGGTGGCGAGGATCTGGCTGCCGTGGCGGGTCAGCAGCTCCAGCGCCGCCTGGTCGACCTCCGCCCGAGCCGGCCGTCTGTTCCTGGGGAGCATTGGCACAGCTTTAACTGCGGATCCTGCAACGTTTCTCCCCACCTCGTGTAACGCAACGTCGCAAAGAGCGGGTTTTTCGTGCGACGGGGTGGTATGGGTAGAGCGAGCTGTGGAGGACCTGATCGACACGCTGACGCGGGGAAACCCCACCGAGGTCAAGGTGCTGCTCGCCTCGGTGGCGCTCGGGCTCGCCGTCTACCAGCTCGTTCTGATCGCGGTGGGCTACGGCAAGCTGCGGCCGCCGCTTTCTCGCCGCCGCGCCGGCCGCGAGGACCCACCGCGCCGTGGGCGACACCATCGCGGTCCTCCTCGTGATCACCGCGGTGATGTGCGTCGGCTACTTCGGGTTCGAGGACGACGCGTCGCTGCACATGGTCGCCGCCATCGCGCTGCTGTCGGTGCTCGCGCTGAAGATCGCGGTGATCCGCTGGTGGCACGGGTTGGGCCGCTTCCTTCCCGCGCTCGGCATCTCCGTGTGGGTGCTGCTCGCCCTCACGTGGCTCACCTCCGCCGGCGACTTCCTGCGGATCGCCTGATGGAGAAGCGATCGCACACCGGCCAGATGATCGGCTCCCTGCTCGTGGCCCTCGCTCATCGTCGCTGTGGCCATCGCGGTGGTCACGGCCCAGTTCGGGCCCACCAGCGCCGCCGAGCGCGAGGTCCAGGAGGAGCGGATCGAGCAACGCGAGGAGCTGCGCGAGGAGCGCCGAGAGGCTCGTGAGGAGCGCCGGGAGGAGCGCGAGCAGCGATAGCGGGAAGGCGCATCGCATCGGCGGAACACGCACGACGGTTCGAGTTGTGAAAAGAGCCGCTACATTCGCCCGGCCAAGCTGTTTCACTTGCACCGGAAGGAACCCGTGCCCGAGGGCCTGGTCAAAGAGCTGAGGGAGATCGAGCCGGTCGCCCTGCCCGACCGCGACGTGCGCGCGGGCAAGCCCCTGATCCTCGGTGAGCTACTTCGCTTCGACACCCTGCGCGCGCTGGTGCGCATCGGGATGCTCGGTGCGCTCGACCTGATGGGCCTGTTCCTCGCCATCTACACCGCGCTCGTGGTGAAGGCGGCGATCCGCTCCCGGATCAGCTCGATCAGATGTGGAGCCAGGCGAACGAGTACTTCCCGCTCGCCGCGCTCGTGATGCTGCTGCTGTTCGCGCGCTCGGGGCTGTATCGCGATCGCAGCCAGCGGCCGGGCTTCTCGCGGGTGATCGCCTCGCTGTTCCAGGTCACGCTCGTGGTGTTGATCTACGCGGCGATCGAGGGCGAGCCGTTCCAGTCCTACTACATCTTCTACGCCTCGCTGTTCTTCGCGCTGCTCTACGTGTCGCTCCTGCGCTGGCTCTTCGAACGCGTCTCCGGCGTCGTGTTGAGGGCCGCGGGCTACCGGCGCCGCGCGGTGCTGATCGGCTCGGGCTCCAACATCCAGGCCGTGTCCCACGCGCTCGGAGATTCGAACGTGATCGAGCCCTACGGCTTCGTCGCGCGCACGCCGGTGGCGCTGGTCGACGGGCTGCGCGACTTCCGCTCGCTCGAGCAGCTGGAGCGTCACTTCGACGCGATCGACGAGGTGCTGATCACCGACGCAGACTTTCCCCAGGAGGAGGCGGTCGAGCTCGTCGAGCGGTGTCACCAGCACGGCGTGCGGGTGCGCGTGGCGCCCTCGACGATGGAGATCCTCATGGTGGACCGGGCGGAGTTCGTGCCCGGCCAGACCCTCCCCCTGTTCGAGCTCAAGCCGCCGATGCTCGAGGGCGTCGCGTTCGCGGTCAAGCGGAGCTTCGACCTCGTCGGCGCCGCCCTGCTGTTGCTCATCCTCGCGCCCGTGATGCTGATGGCGGCGCTGGCCATCAAGCTGAGCTCGCGCGGGCCGGTTTTCTACCGGTCGATGCGCCCGGGAATCGGCGGGCGCGCCTTCCCGTGCCTGAAGTTCCGCACCATGGTCGCCGGGGCTGACGACATGCAGGATCCGCTCGAGGTGCGCAACGAGGTGGGAGGCGCGATCTTCAAGATCCGCGAGGACCCGCGGGTCACCGGCACCGGGCGCTTCCTGCGGCGCTGGTCGCTCGACGAGCTGCCCCAGCTCTTCAACGTGCTGCGCGGACAGATGTCGCTGGTGGGCCCGCGCCCGCTGCCCCAGCGCGACTACGACCGCCTCGAGGCCTGGCACCGCAAGCGCTACCTGGTGCTCCCGGGGATGACCGGCCTGTGGCAGGTCTCCGGCCGCTCGGAGCTCGACTTCGACGAGCTGGTGCGCCTCGACTTCCTCTATCTCGAGCGCTGGTCGGTCTGGCTCGACCTGACCATCCTGCTGAAGACGATCCCCGCCGTTGCGCGCTCCCACGGCGCCTGGTGAGCGAGCCCTTTCAGGAGGACAACCTCCTTGACCGCCGCTCGAGCGCGGCGACCCTGCAGATCCACTACGACCACGGGGAGCGCCGCGAGCGGGAGCTGCTCGTGCGCCGGCTCGGCCTCGATGGGGGCGACGCGCTGTCGGTGGGCTGCGGCTGGCATCCGGGCCGCCATCTGTTTCCGCGACCGGCCTGGCGGCTGACGGGGGTCGATCTCGATCCGGCCATGGTCGAGTCGGATCAGCTCGACGCCGGCGTGGTGGGCCGGGCCGGAGAGCTCGACTTCGCCCCGGCCTCGTTCGATGTCGTGCTCTACCGGCTCGTGCTCCACCACGTCGCCTACCAGGGCCCGCTCGCACCCGTGTTCGCCGAGGCCGCTCGCCTGCTGCGCCCCGGGGGTGCCCTGGTCGCGGTGGAGCCGGGACTCTGGCACCCGGTGGGAGCCGGACTGACGCTGGCCAACCGAGCCCGTCTGGGCACCCGGGTGCACGGCACGCCGGACGACATCCCGCTGTCGCCGCGCAGCCTGCTCGCCGAGGCGCGGGCGGCAGGGCTCACGCCCGAGCTGTACGCCGTCACCTTCAGCTGGCGGCGCCTGCCGGCGCGGGTGCAGCACGCCCTGCATCGCCTCGACCCGCTGGGCTCGCGTCGCCGTGCGGCGCCCTTCGGTCACACGCTGCTGTTGATCGCGCGGCGAAGCTCGGCCAGCGGCATGCCGAACCCCGGCGCCGCTTCGACGGGCGCGCGGGTGAGCGTCCATCCCTCGCGCTCGTAGAAGCCCCTCGCCCGTTCCTGCGCGAGCGGGGTGAAGAGGCGCATCGCGGTGTAGCCGCGCCGGCCCGCCTCCCGCAGGACCTCGCCGTGGAGCTCGCTCGCCAGACCGGATCCCCACCAGCTCGTGCGCACGAAGAGGTGCCACAGCTGGGCCAGGGCGGGCTCGGAGGACGGGTGGCGGGCGTGCCTCGCGGCCGGCATGAGGGACACGTGGCCCGCCGGGGCGCCGTCGCACTCCGCCAACAGGCACCACACGTCGGACTCCCCGAGTTGCTCGCGCAGGAGAGTCAGATCCCAGTTCGACGTGGGCGGCTCCCAGCCCGGCGGCGCGAACGAGCGGTAGCTCTCGAAGCCCTCCTTCAGCACGGCGGCGACCTGCGCGGCGTCCTCCGGGGACGCCGTTCGAAACGTCCAGCGCCCGCCGACCGTGTCCATCCCCGCCAGGATATGCGTATGGCGAGCCGCTACGACGACGAGCTGTGGGAGCTCGTGCCCGAGGATCAGGGCCCGCCGCCCGCCCACCTCTCGGCCTTCGTGCGCTCGTTGGGCCCGGTGGGCGCGGCCCTCGATCTGGGCTGCGGCGACGGGCGCCTGAGCGCCGAGCTCGACGCCCGCGAGCTGACCGCGGCCGACGTGTCGGAGGTGGCGCTCGAGCGCGCCCGCCGCCGGCTTCCGGCAGCGCGGCACGTCGAGCTCGACCCGGACGCGCCGCTGCCGCTCGCCGACAACGCCTTCGACCTCGTCCTGTGCGCCGAGACGATCGAGCACGTGCGCGACGTGCAGCTCCTGCTCTCCGAGATCCGCCGGGTCCTGCGCCCGGGCGGCGAGCTCGCCCTCACGACGCCCGCCGCGCACCCGATCGGCCGGCCCGAGGATCCCCTCTCGCCCCACCTGCGCCGCTTCACGCGCCGCTCGCTGGCCGGGCTGTTGGGCGAGCTGGGATTCGAGGTGCGCTCGGTGAGGCGGCGCAAGGGAACGCTGCTGGTGCGAGCGCTGCGGCCGTAGGGGTCTCTAGGCCCCGGACCGCTCCTGCCGGCGCGCCTGGCGCTCCGCCGCCTCGACCGCCTTCTCGCGCCCGCGGACCCGAGCCTCGAGGAAGAGCTGGCGGGCGGGGGCCGAGAGCGGATCGAGGAAGAGCGCTCCCTGGACGGTCTGGGCGGCCTTCAGCGGGCGGTCGAGTGTCCCGAGCTGGAAGGCGGCGAGCCGGTACCACGTGTCCGACGAGCCCGGGAACTTCAGGACCGCATCCTCGAGGGTGCGCCGGGCGTCGGCTTCGCGGTTGGCCTGCGTCTCGATCGAGGCGCGCACCAGCAGCGGCTCGGCGGTGAGTGGGTTGGCCGAGGCCGCGTCCTCGGTCTTGACCAGCGCGGCCTCGAAGTCGCCCTCGTCGAGCAGGGTCAGCGCCTCGCCGGTGGCCCGGTCGCCGGCCTCGGGCTGCCAGATGGTCCAGGCGGCGAGCAGCGCCACCACCATCACTCCGGCGCCCAGCGCCAGCCGCAGCTGGGAGCGCTCGGCCGGCTGCTCGGCGAGCTCGATCGTTTCGCCCTGGCCCTCGCCGGCGGCGAGCGGGCCGCGGCCTGCCACGAAGCCCGCGGCCACCAGAGCCATCGCGGCCGGGCCGGGAATGAACCAGGTCCAGTCGATCGCCGACTGCAGTCCGAACACGACCGTGGTCAGGGCGAGGCCCACCAGCGCCAGTCGCTCGGGGGTCCAGTCGCGCCGCGCGGGCACGGCCTGGCGCTCGGGCGTCAAGGACATCCGGCGCGGGACGAACCCAAGGGTTCGGGCAGCGGCCACGAGCCAGGCCACCAGCAGCAGGATGCTCGCGCCCAGGCCCACCAGGCCCAGGTCGGCGAGCGTCTGCGAGACGTAGCCGTGGGCGTGGCCGGTGACGCTGGGGTCGGTGCGGTGGCGCAGGCGCGCCACGCGGAAGGTGCCTGCCCCGGTTCCCACCGCCTGGCGGTCCTCGAACACCAGCCGCGCTTCTCTCCAGTACTTCCCGCGAGTGGACGACGCCGCACCGAAACGCGCCGCGCCGGTCGCGGTGGGCGCGGTGTCGGTTTCGCTGGTCAGCTCGTCGACCCGGTCGCTGATCGTTCCCCCAAGCCCACGGTCGCTGAGGGCCACCGAGCCCAGGGCCAGCACGGCCACTGCGCCCACCGCCGCCACGGCAACAACACCGGCACGGTTCCTCATCCGCGCGGGCACGGCGCCACGGTCGAGCGCCAGGTTCACGGCGAAGCCCGCCCCGAACAGGACCACGGCCATCAGCAGCAACAGCAGCCCGAACTCCGAGCCCACGCTCTCCTTCGCGGCCAGCGACGGCGCGGTAATGGAGAACGCGTCCTTGGACAGAGCCCACGCGCCCACCAGGGCCGCCCCGGCGGCGGGGATGAGGATCACCGGCAGGGTGCGCAGCCGCAGCGGCACGATCAGGAGCCAGGCCACCACGCCCAGCACCCCGGCGACGAGCGCCCCGCGCGATTGCGTGAGCAGAATGGCGAGCACGGCCGCCCCGGCCCCGGGGTAGGCCAGCGCGCGGCCCCAGACACTCCCGCCTCGCCGCGAGCCGAGCCAGAGCAGCCCGGGCAGGGCCAGCGCGGCCGTGGCGCCCACGGCGTTCCAGTACTGGAACGGCTGGCCGATGCGGTTCGAGATCTCGCTCTCGGCCAGTGAGCCGGGCCAGACTCGGGCCAGCAGGGCGTAGGCCACCGCCGCCACGGCCGCGAGCAGGATTCCCTTGAGCACGGCGGGGGCCAGGCCGGCGGCCAGCCGGGCGCCCGCCACGCCCGCGGCGAAGATCGCCAGGTAGGCCAGCGTGCGGCCCGCCTCGATGTACGCCAGCTCGGGCACGATCGCCCACGTGATCGAGAAAGCGGTGACCAGGGCGAGCAGCGCGAAGCACACCAGCGAGGTCGCCCCGTACAGCGGCCCGCGCCGTCCCCACACCACGGCGCCGGCCACCACGGCCGCGCCGCCGAGGACGGCGAGCACCTCGACGATGGTGGTGCGGGTGAGCTCGGTGCCTCCAGCCGCACCGAAGGCGATCCCCGCCAGGGCCAGGCCCAGGATCAGTGAGACGAGCGGCTCTGCGCCTCCGCTCGGAAGCGAGAGGCTCGGGGCCCGCCGCGGGGGGCTAGCGACGGAAACGGGGGCGCGAGACACGAGGGATCTTGGAGACGAGCGGGACGCGCGCCAGTCCCGGCACCCGGTCGCGCAGCGCAACGAACCCGCCGACGATGGCGAGCAGGCCGATGGCTATCAGGGTGAGCAGCAGCGGCACGGGGACGTCGTTGCTGGCGCTGGCCAGGTCGAAGAGGCCATTCGTGCCGGGCTGCACCTGTTCGCCCCCGACATTCACCTCGGGCTTCGCGTCGTTCGCGCCGCCGGTGATCGCGTTGAGCTCGGCGTCGTCGTTGGCGCGGGCCTGCTGTTCCTCGGCGCTGACCGCGCCGGTGCCTCCGCCGCCGCCGGTGCCACCACCACCGCCCCCGCCGGATCCGTCGTCCGACGGGTTGTTGCGGTTGTCCGATCCGCTCGCGATGGCGCTCTTGATCACCTCGCGGCAGTTGCTGTACTCGTCGAGGTCACCCGGGATGTTGTCGAGCGCCCTGCGCAGCTGCGAGTTGGTGTAGCGCCTGTCGAGGTCGCCGTCGCTCGCGCAGTCCGAAACCGCGTCGGCCTGGGCGGCCGCGGGCACGGCCAGCAGGGCAAGCAGGGACAGCAGGAGCAGATTTCGCAGGACGCGGATCACTGTGCGGATTCCCTCCTCGTGGGACGGGGACAACGGGGCGAGGAAGACGGCAGAGACTTGGGGCCGGCATCCCCGAAGTCGAACGGGGCAGGCTAGCAGGGGGTTCGGCTACCCGCAGAACCCCTCCGGTAGGGCAGAGTTGCGGTGTGCCGCCGCGCTGCGCGATCGTTCCGCCCGTCCCCGTGCCCTACCGCGAGCCCCTGTTCGCGCGCCTCGCCGAGCGCGGTCGAATCGAGCCGCACGTGGTCTACCTGTCGGGGGTGCAGCCGGGGTGGGACATGCGCCCGGACTGGTTCTCACCAAGCGGCCCGTACCCCCACGAGATCCTCGCCGCCCGCCAGCGCCGGCGCGCGGGGCGCACTCCGATCCTCGTGCCGAGCGGCCTGGGCGAGGCGCTGGCGCGATCGGGCGCGGAGTGCGTGGTGTCCTGGGAGTTCGGGCCGGCCACGTGGCGCGCTCTGGCCTGGTGCCGGCGCCGCGGCGTCCCCCTGGTCGTGTTCAGCGAGCTGACCCCGTGGAGCGATCGCGAATTGTCGGGCGCCCAACGGCGCATCCACCGCGCGCTGGCGCCGCGCCTCGACGGCTTCATCGTCGCCTCGAGCCGGGGACGCGACCGGCTGCGCGGCCTCGGCGTGGACGCCGGCGCGGATCGAGGTGGCACTGCAGAGCGCCGATCTCGATCCCTTCCTAGCCCTTCCCGCGCGCGAGCCCGGCGCTTCCCCGGTGCGCGTTCTGTGCGTGGGGCGCCTGGTGCCCGACAAGAACCTGGAGGCGCTGATCGGCGCGTTCGCGGCGGCGGGCTTCGCCGCGGGCGAGGCGGAGCTGGTGCTGGCCGGAACGGGGCCGCTCGAGGGCGAGCTGCGCGGCCTGGCGGGCGCGACGGGCGCCGCGATCCGCTTCGCCGGCTACGTCGCGCCCGGCGACCTGCCCGGCATCTACGCCGGCGCGGACGTGCTGGCGCTGGTGAGCACCTACGAGCCCTTCGGGGTGGCCGTCCGCGAGGGGGCGGCCGCCGGCCTGGCGCTGCTGTGCAGCGAGCGGGCCGGGGCGGCGGGCGACGTGGCGGTCGAGGGCGAGAACGCCGTGATCGTGGATCCCGAGGACCGCGGCGCGATCACCGCGGCGCTGCGGCGCCTCGTGCGCGACGAGCCGCTGCGCGCCCGCCTGGCCGCCGGCAGCCGGGCGGTGACCGAGCGCCATCCCCCTCAGGCCGACGCGGAGGGCTGGGAGCGGGCCGTGCTCAACGCGGTGAGGCGCCACCGCGGTTGAGCAACACGGGCAGCACGTCCTGCTCGATCACGCGCTGAATCGCCGCCGGATCGAAGGGCTTCAACAGACCGATGGCGCGCTCGCGGTAGGCGCGCACCTCCACGTCCGGCATCTCGAACGCGCGCCGCACCGCGGGAGCCAGGCCGGCGGCATCGATCGAGGGGGCCACGAGCCCGCCGCCCAGCTCGCGCGCCAGGCCGAGCGCCTCGAAGGGACCGCCCGATGGGACGGTGGCCAGCAGGGCGCCGTCGGCGAGTGCCTCGAGCGGCGCCTGGCCGAAGTCCTCCCAGCGGGCTCCGCCCACGTAGGCCCGCGCGTGGCGCAGGGCGGCGCGAAAGTCGGCCGCCGGCCGCCAGCCCGCGAACTCGATGCTCTCGGCCACCGCCGTACCGGTGCGCTCCAGGTGGGCCAGCGCCGTTTCGCGTTCCACCCCGAACACCTGCAGGCGGGCGTCGGGGACGCTGGCCGCCGCCCAGGCCGCGCACACGATGTCGAGGCCCTTGGCCTTCACGTCGGGCGTGTAGGCCACGGCCAGTCGCTCGCGTTTCCACGCGGGCTCGCCGGAGCGCACCACGGGCGGCGCCACCACCACGGCCGGCGCCGCGCCGGCGGGCAGCGCGTCGCGGGCGGCCCGGCTCCAGGGCAGCACGAGCGTGGCGCGCGCGAGAGCACGCTCCTCGAGCTCATGCAGGGGGGCGTTGTGCGCGCCGGGGCGGTTGAGCCGCGCCGGAGCGTCGAGCCGAACGGCGAAGGGCAACGAGCCGGTCGGGGCCAGCATGGCCGCCGTGGTGCTGGAGATCACGAGCGCGCGCGGGTCGTGGCGACGCAGCGCCGAGCGCAGCGCGCGCCGGGCGGCCGACGCCTCCACGAGGTCGTTCACCGGATAGGCGCGGCGCAGGCGCCCGGCGGCGCCGAAGCGCACCGACACCGCGGCGGTCGAGACGCCGGCTCGGCCGAGCTGCTCCAGGAAGATCGTGTCCGCCACGCGCCAGCCCAGCGTGGTGCCCAGCGAGAGCAGCAGCACGTCCGGGCGATCGCTCACCGGGCCACCCGCCGAAACGCCTCGAGGTAGGCGTCGGCCATCGCCTCGGCTGCGAAGTGGCGGCGCTGGCGGACGCGGCCCGCCTCGCCCATCCGCCGCGCACGCTCGGGGTCGCGGGCCAGCTCCACGAAGGCCCGCGACAGCGCGGCCTCGTCCTCCGGCGCTACCAGCATTCCCGTCTCCCCGTCGACCACGGCGTCGGAGCTGCCGCCCAGGTCCGGTGCCACCACGGGCAGCCCGTGCGCCATCGCCTCGAGGATGCTCATGGGAAGCGCCTCGGCGCTGCTCGAGAGGGCGAACGCGTCGGCGGCCTCGAGCAGGGCGGGCACGTCCGAGCGCTCCCCCAGCATCTCCACGCCGCTCAGCCGGGCGAGGGGCTCGATGTAGGGCCGCCGGTCGCCGTCGCCGGCAACGAAGCCGCGCAGGCGCGGCTCGGAGCGCCGGGCATCGGCCATCGCGCTCACGAAGCGCTCGACGCGCTTCTCGGCCTGGAGCCGGGCCACGCAGAGCACGGCGAAGCCGTCGCCGCCGGCCAGCCGCGCCGTGTGCTCGCTCGCCTCGACGGGCTGGATGCCGTTGGGAATCACCCGGATGCGCTCGCGCCGGTAGCCCCAGCCCACCAGCGGATCGACCTGCCGCCGGGCTACCGCGATCACCGCGTCCACGCGGGGCGCGAGCGCGCGGGTGATCAGCCGCTGGTGGCGGTGGGGCGCCAGCAGCTCGCCGTCGGCCTGCAACGGCGTGTGCTCGTTGACCACGTGGGGCGCGCGGGTGCGCCGGGCGATCGCGGCGGCCACCACCAGCCCGTTCACCCCCCGCGACACCACCACATCGGGCCGTGGCCGCGCACAGGCCAGGGCCGCCCTCAGGCCGCGCGCGTCGGCACGGCCGCGCAGGTGAACGCACCGGGCCGGCACGCCGGCCCGAACCAGGTCGCCGAACAGGGCGCCCTCCTCCGATAGGCACAGCACCCCGGCCTCGGCGCCGCGCTCGCGCAGCAGGGGGAGGAGGGTGGCCCAGTGGCGCTCGGCGCCGCCGGTGCGCATGTCGGGACAGACGAACAGCAGGCGCATCGTCGTCAGGCCCGGCGGTGGACGGCCACCACGTCGCCGGCGCTGGCGGCGGGCAGGTAGGGGCGCTCGGCGAGGAAGCGGGCGGCCTCGTCGACCGCGTCGCCAGAGACGTAGCCCGCCGCCACGAGGCGGGACTCGTGGCGCACCGGCACGGCATCGACCACGCCGAGGCGCCAGCCCGCCTGGGCGGCCACGGCGGCCCAGTGCAGGTCGAGCCCCCACCCGAAGCGCAGCTCGGGAAAGGGCAGCAGCCGCTCGCGGGCGCGGCGTCCGAACGCGGTCACCGGGCCGATCTCCACGAAGCGGGTCTCCCGCACCAGCGACGCCGGCCGCCGCCGCGCGACCTTCCAGGCCGAGTGTGAGCGAAGCGTCTGCGCGGGCTGGGCCAGATCGAGGCCGAAGCGCTCGCACAGGGCGACGAAGCGGTCGAGGAAGCGGCTGGGGAGGCGCACGTCGTCGTCGATGGCCAGCAGCCAGTCCGCGTCGGCAGCCCCCGCGGCGTCGAGCACGCGGTTGAGGTTCTCGAACTTGCCGCCCTCGAGGCCCTCGGCCACGGTGTGCGCGGCCAACGCCGGGTCGGCGGTGCCGGTCGCCCCCAGCGCGAAGCTCACGTCGTGCCTCGGCGACGCGAGCGCCCCGAGCGCCTCGGGGAGCAGCGAGGCGGGCCGGTAGACCCCGATCACCAGCACCCGGCGCGGCGCCTGCCCGCGGGCCAGCCGGTCGGCGCGGCGCGTGACCAAGGCGGCGCGGTCGAGCGCCTCGTAGGCGAGCTCGCCCGCCGAACGCTTGAGCCGGCGGCGCACGCTCGTCACGTCACCCGCGTCGCCGGAGAGGAAGTCGTGGCTCATCGGGGCCGCAACGACTCCGTCACCCGGCCCGCCGAGTGGGCGGCCATCACGATGCCCTGGGCACATGCGCGGCGCAGCGTGTGCCAGCCGCAGCCGGCCAGCACGCGCAGCTCGAAGCCGAGGCTCGGCGCGCGCCCACGGCGGCGGTCGCTCGCCCGCGCCGCGCGGCCGCGGGCGTAGGCGGCCCGCGACAGCGGCCCCAGCCGGGCGTCGGCCTTCGTGCGCCGGTGCTCGAGGCCCGCCCGCGCCAGGTAGACCACGCGACCCCCGTCCGCCCGCAGGCGCTCGAGCCACTCCTCCTCGTCGCCGTGCGGGCGCACGATGCTCTCGTCGAAGGGGCCCACGCGCTCGACCGCCGAGCGGCGCACGGCGAAGTTGGCTCCCCACACGGCGTCGGCCTCGCGGTCCCGCGTTCCCAGGTCGAGGACGGTGATCGGTGGATCCTCGCGGCCGCAGGCCCGCGGGCCGCCTCCCTCGAGCCGGGCGTGGATCGGCCCCCCGAAGGCCTCGGCCTCGGGATGGGCGCGCACACCCTCGGCCAGGGCGGCGAGCCAGCCCGGAGGCACCAGCACGTCGTCGTCCACGAAGGCGACAATCGGGGCTCGCGCTTCGCGTATCCCGATGTTGCGCCCGGCGTTGAGTCCACGCCGTTCGCCGTAGCGCACGCGGGGCACGCCGTGGCGGGCCGCCACCTCGGCCGTCGACTCGTCCTCGCCATCGTCCACGACCAGGATCTCGTGCCGCGTATCGCTGCGCTGGCGGCGCAGGGAGCCGAGCGTCACGTCCAGATAGGCCGCGCGGTCGCGCGTGGGCACGACGATGGTCACCTCGGGCTCGTTCATGCGGACACCGGCCGGGTAGCGTAGCCCGGTCGATGCGCGTCCTATTGGTCCACAACCGCTATCGGGTGGCGGGAGGAGAGGAGCGCTCGGTGGAGCTGCAACAGCGAGCCCTGACCCGGGCGGGGGTCGGCCACGCGCTGCTCGAGCGCCACTCGGGCCAGGCCACGCGCGCCCGCGCGGCGCTGGCACTGCTGCGCGGCGGCCAGGACGAGGGCGAGGTGGGCGCCGCCGCCCGCTCCCTGGGCGCCGACGTGGCTCACGTGCACAACATGCTTCCGCTCGTGGGCCCGCGCGGCCTGGCCGCGGCGCGGGCCGCCGGGGCCCGGGTGGTGCTCCATCTCCACAACCTGAGGCTCTTCTGCGCCATCGGCGTGGCCTCCCGCGACGGCGGGCCCTGCTTTCGCTGTCACGGCCGGCTGACGGCCCCGGGGCTCGTGCTCAACTGCCGCGGCTCGCTGCCCGAGGCGGCGGCCTACGCGGCCGCGCTCGCACTTCACCAGCCCGCGGTGTACGAGGCCGTCGATCGCTTCGTGGCCCCGAGCGCCTACGCGGTGGGCCAGCTCGCCCGGCTGGGCGTGCCCGCGGAGCGCATCGAGAGCCTGCCGCACTATCTCCCGGCCGAGGCCTTCGCCGAGCGCTCGCGCGCCGCGGAGGGCTCGTACGCGCTGGTGGCCTCGCGGCTCTCGGTGGAGAAGGGAATCGATATCGCCATCGACTCGGCCGCGGCGGCCGGGGTGCCGCTGAAGGTGGCGGGCGAGGGCCCGGCGGAGGGCGAGCTGCGGCAGCGAGCCGGGCGAGCCGACGCGCAGGTGGAGTTCCTGGGGCGGGTGGAGCGCGAGGCCATGCCGGCGCTGCTCGCCGGCGCGGCGGCGCTGCTCATGCCCTCGCGCTACCACGAGTTCTCGCCCTTCGCCGCGCTGGAGGCCATGGCCGCGGGGGTCCCGGTCCTGGCCGCGCGGATGGGCGGGCTGCCCGAGCTCATTGGGTCCGAACGCTGCTTCGAGCCCGCGGATCCTGCCGTCCTGACCGAGCGCCTGAGCGCCCTCTGGGGCGACCCGGCGGCGCGCTCGGCCGAGGGCGACGCCCTGATCGCCCGGGCCCGGGAGAACCACTCCGAAGAGCGCTATGTGGCGGCGCTGCTGGACCTCTACGCGCGGGTCAGCCGGCCAGACGCTCGCGCCAGTCAGTGAGGGCGTCCCCGACGGTCTGCTGAAGGGGAATCTCAGGCGACCAGCCCGTGGCCGCGCGCAGGCGCTCCGCCGACCCGCGGATCTCCGGGACGTCGCCCAGGCGGATCTTGGCCGGATCGGTCTGCTGGCGCACCGGGATCGAGGCCGCCTCGCGCACCAGCTCGATCAGCTCCCGCACGCTCGTGGAGTGCCCGCTGGCCACGTTGAACACGCCGGCCTCGAGAGCGGCGGCGTCGGCGTAGGCGCGCACCGTGTCGCGCACGTCGGTGAAGTCTCGCGCCGAGTCGATGTTGCCCGTGTGGAGCGTGCACTCGGCGGCGCCGGCGGCCTCGGCCGCGGCCACCTGGCGCGTGAGCGTGCCGATCACGTAGTCGTCGCCCTGCCCCGGCCCCGCGTGGTTGAAGGGCCGCAGGCGCACCACACGCGTGCCGTGGGCGTCCGCGTACTGGCCCCCCAGCAGGTCGCACGCCGCCTTGGAGACCGCGTAGGGGTTCTGCGGGCGCAGGGGAGCGCTCTCGTCCACGGGCAGGTAGTCGGGCGGCCCGTAGATCTCACCCGAGCTGATGAGCACGAGCGTGCAGGCGGGCGTCTCCAGCCGGATCGCCTCGAGCAGGTTGGCGGTCATCGCCAGGTTCGCGGAGAGCGTGTCGGCCGGCGCCTCCCAGGAGCGCCCGACCGAGGCCAGGGCGGCCAGGTGGAAGACCACCTCGGGCGCCGTGTCGCGCACCGCCGCGAGCGTGGCGGCGGGATCGAGCAGGTCGAGCTCCTCGCGCGTGGGCGCGACCGGATCCTCGAGGCGATCGAGGAGATGGCGGCCGGCGAACCCGCCGGCGCCGGTCACGAGGGTGCGGCCGGTCACCCGCCGCGGGCTGCCAGTTGCTGCCCGCGCAACCATTCGACCGTCCCCGCGATGCCCTCGCGGCAGGCCGATCTGGGCCCGCCACCCGAGCAGCCGCTCCGCCTTTGCCACCGAGGGCCAGCGGCGCTGCACGTCGACCTCGAACGAGGGCCGGTGTTCGAGCTCGAAGGCCTCGGGATCCTCGCCGCATGCCTCCCAGATAACCCGCGCGATCTCGGCCACCGTGCGCTCGTCGGAGGCCGAGATGTTGAAGTCCTCGTTCTCGCCCGCGGGATGGCCCATCGCGGTCACGATCCCGTCGGCGATGTCGTCGACGTGGGTGAGCGTGCGGGTCTGCTCGCCGGAGCCGAAGATCGGCAGTGGCCGCATCCCGGCCAGCACCTTGCGGATCACGTCGGGCACCATGTGGGCGATGCCCGGCTCGTCCTCGGGCATCTCGCCCGGGCCGTAGGCGTTGAAGGGACGGCAGATCGAGTAGGGCAGGCCGTGCTCGGCGTGCAGCGCGCGGCAGTAGACCTCGCCGGCCAGCTTGGAGAACCCGTAGGCCGAGCGCGGGGCCGGGCAGTCGAGCAGGTGCTCCTCGGTGGTTGGGAACTCGGTGGCCCGCTCGAAGACCATCGAGGAGGACACGTACACCAGGCGCTCCACGCGCTCGTCGAGGGCGGCGCGAAACACCGCGTTGTAGAGGCCGTTGTTCACCTCCAGCAGCGTGTGCGGCAGGCGGTGGAAGTTGGCGATGCCGCCCACGATCGCCGCCAGGTGGATCACGTGGTCGCAGCCGCTCACGGCCACGCGCGCCTCGTCGGGGGAGAGCAGGTTGCCGGTGTGCACCTCGCACTCCTCGCCGATCCACGCGGGCGCCTCGCGCTGGTCGGACACGCGCACCTCCCGCGTGCCCTCGCTCAGCAGCCGCCGCACCACCGCTCCGCCGATCGTGCCGGCCCCGCCGGTCACCAGCACGCGGCTCATGCCGGCTCGATCACGGCCCGGGCGCGCACGGTCCCGAACACCCGCCCCGACCCGCTCACGTTCCACGGGTCGACGAGCAGCGTGCCGTCGGGAAGGTGCTCGAGCAGATCCTCGAAGTCCGAGTGGTTGGTGGCCACCACCACGGCGTCGGCGCCGTCGAGGGCCACCTCCAGCGCCTCGGACTCGGCGGGCACGTGGGGGTCGTGGCGGGCCACGTGCGCCAGCTCGCGCTCGAGCAGGCGCACGAGCTTGTAGGAGAGCGAGTCGCGAGCGTCGTCGGAGTCGCGCTTGAAGGTGAGGCCCAGCACGGCCACCTTGCGGTCGCGCAGCGAGCCGCCCAGGCGGGCCTTCAGGCCCTTGACGAGGAACAGGGGAACCGTCTCGTGCACCCGCGACACGGCCAGCAGCATCCCGGGGGCGCTCGAGCGCTCCTCGGAGAAGGTGAAGTCCTTGCGCAGGCAGGCGCCCGCGGTCAGGCCCGGCTTGGCGATGCCGCCGCGCGGATAGTCGCGATTTATGAGCTCGATCACCTCGAAGACGTTGGCTCCGTACTGCTCGGCCTCCATCATCAGCAGGTTCGGCAGCGCGAACTGCGCGTAGCGGAGGATGTTGGTCCAGATCTTGGCCAGCTCGGCCTGCACGGGCGTGGTCTGCACGATCTCGGTGCCGAACACCGCGAACAGCTCGGCCGCCTTCGCGCCCGAGCCCTCGCCGACGCCCCCGACGATGCAGGGCAGCGTGGCGATCTCCTCCACGAAGTGGTTCTCGGCGATGCGCTCCGGCACGTGGGCCACGAACAGGTCCTCGCCCACGCGAAACCCGCGCCGCTGCTCGATGTAGCCCGCCACCCATTCCGTCGTGCCGGGCGCGACGGTGGAACGCAGGATCAGTGAGTGGCCCTCGCGCAGGACCGGGAGCAGATCGTCGACCACCTGCCGGATCTGGGCCATGTCGATCTCGATGTGCACGTGCGAGGGCGTGCCCAGCGTGAGCACGATGTGGTCCGCCCGCGCGGCATCCTGGACGGCGCGGGTGCGCTCGAAGAGATCGGTCTGCGCCACCCGGTCCAGCAGCTCCTGGGTGCCGGTCTCGCTGAAGGGCATGTGCCCCGCGTCGAGCTGGTCGAGCACGGCGGGCTGGCGCTCCACGCCGATCACCCGCAGGCCGCGGTCGGCAAAGGAGAGAGCGAGCGGCAGGCCCACCCGGCCCAGGCCGACGACGGCCACCGTTTCCATGCGCCGGAGTCTAGGCGCGGCGCCGCTCGCCCAGGTACTGGCGGGCGAGCGCCACCACGAAGCGCGGGTTCGTGCGCAGATAGCGCCCCAGCAGGCGCCGCGGCTCCTGCGCGGTGCGGTAGACCCACTCGAGGCCGCGCCGCTGCATCCAGGCCGGGGCCATCGAGATGCGCCCGGCGTGGAAGTCGAAGGCCGCGCCCACCCCGCACATCACAGGAGCGTCGAGGCGATCGCGCATGCGCGCCATCCACTTCTCCTGCTTGGGCACCCCGATTCCCACCCACACGACATCGACGCCCGCCGCGTTTATCTGCTCGGCCACGGCATCCTCCTCCTCGGCGCTGAGCGGGCGGAACGGGGGCGAGTAGCCGCCCACGATGTCGATGCCGGGGAAGCGCCGGCGCAGGGCCGAGCGCCAGCTGGGCCAGAGAGCCCTGGTCGCGGCCGCCGTACAGCCACACGCGGTGGCCGCGCTCGGCGCACACGGCGCTGAAGCGCAGCATGAGCTCGGGCCCGTAGACGCGATCGTCGAGGCTCTCGCCCAGCAGGTTCGCGGCCCAGACCACCGGCATCCCGTCCGGCACCACCAGCGTCGCGCCGCGCAGCGCGGCGAGCATCTCGGCGTCGCCCTGTGCCTCCATCAGGGAGTGCACGGGAGCCACGCACACGTAGCCGCGCTCGCGGGTGGTCACCAGGCGGTCCATCAACGCGGCCGCCCCGTCGTAGTCGATCATCGAGATGGGCACGCCGAGCACGTTGCGCGTGCGCACGTCGCCGCCCGGCGAGGCGGCGCTGGAGGTCTGGGGCTGGGAGGAGGAGGGCGGCATGCGGGGCGGTGGTGACCCTAGCCGGGTGGGCACGTAAGGTCTCAACCCGTGCCTGGCCCCGGGGTTGCGCAGTCCGAGGACGGTGCGCCGCAGCCGGGCGAGGCCCGCCTGCTCGCCTCCGGTGCTCTCGTGCAGCAGGCCGCCCAGGCGAGCGGCCTGCTGGCGCTGCTCGTGATCGTGACCGTCCTGGCCCGCCGGCTGTCGGTGGCCGAGCTCGGCGCCTACGGGCTGGTGGCCTCGCTCGCCGGCTACCTGCTCGTGCTGCGCAACAGCGTGGCGGCGTCGGCGGTGCGCGCGATGGCGAGCGCCACGGATCGCGAGGCGCGCGGCCGGATGTTCTCGGCGGCTGCCGCGCTGTACGCCGTGGTCGGCCTGCTCACCGGGCTGCTCGTGGCCGCCGCGGCGCTGGCCATCGCGGGACTGATTCTCGATGGATCCCTGGCCCGCGACGCGCGGCTCGGCGGGGCCGGCCTCGGGGCGGTGACCGCCGTGGGCATCGCCGCCAGCGTGTACCTCGACGCACTGCGCGCGGAGCGTCTGTTCGTGCGCGCGGCGAGCACCGAGATCGTGGCGGTGGCGCTCTACCTGGCGCTGATGCTGGCGCTCGTCTTCGCCGGCGCCGGGCTGGCCGCGATCATCGCGGTGAGCGGGACCATCCCGCTGATCAGCGGCCTGCTCTGCGCGGTGGTGGCCCGCCGTGCGGGCCTCAGTCGCGTAGGCGGCGCGTCACACGCCCGGGTGATGGCGATCGTGCCCACCGCCGGCTGGCTCCTGGTGATCGAGCTCTGCAACCTGGCCATGTACGCCTCCGGGCGGGTGATCCTCGGCGCCTACAAGACGCCCGCGACCGTCGGGCTCTACGAGGGTCCCGTGCGCGCCCACAACCTTCTCTACGCGCTCGGCGGGGCGCTCGCCGTGCCGGTGGTGCCCACAGCCTCGCGCTACGTGGCCAAGGGCGACGATGCCCTCCTGCGCGAGCTGGCCGTGCGCGGAACGCGTTACACGCTGGCGCTCTTCGTGCCCGTGACCGTGACCCTGATGGTGCTGGCGGGCCCGCTGCTCGAGGTCTGGCTCGGCGAGCGCTACCGCGGCGGCGACCTGGCCCTGGCGTTGCTGGTGTCCTACTGGCTGCTCTACGGGGGCCTGGTCGTGACGCCCGGGTTCCTCGTGGGCGTGGGTCGCGCCCGCGAGGCGGCGCGGATCATGATCGCGGCCGCCGCCCTCAACCTCGTGCTGGCGCTGGTGCTGACACCGTCGCTCGGCGTGGAGGGGCCGGCGCTGGCCACCGCGCTGCCCTTCTTCCTGGCCTTCCCCTTCATGGTCGCGCTCGGCCTGCGGGCCTCGGGGGCGCGGCTCGGGGACCTGGCGGCGCGCGCGTGGCTGCCGAGCTACCTGCTGGGCGCGAGTGCTGGCCCTCGTGCTGCTGGCCTGGCGCGAGCTCGCCGACGACTCCGTTCTCGTGGTCGTCGGGGGAGCCCTGGGGCCGCTCCTGTGGTGGCTTGTCTTCTACCGCCTCGTGCTCGACTCCGGCGAGCGCGAGTTGGTGCGCGGGCTGGTCAGGCGCCCGGGCTGAGCTCGCTCAGCAACGGCGCTTCGCGATCGCGCTGTGAGGCCTTGAGCTCGATGTCCTGCGGCCATTCGATCCCGACCTCGGGATCGTCGAAGCGAAAGCCGCTCTCCGCGGCCGGGTCGTAGTAGGTCGACACCTTGTAGACCACGTCCGCCACCTCGGACAGCACGCAGAAGCCGTGCGCGAAGCCGTCGGGCACGTAGAGCTGGAGGTGCGTTTCGTCGTCGAGGCGAAAGCCCTCCCAGTGTCCGAACCCCGGCGACGCGGACCGGATGTCGACCACCACGTCGAGGATCGCGCCCCGCGCGCAGCGGACCAGCTTGGCCTGGCCGGGCTGAAAGTGCATGCCGCGAAGGACGCCCTGCCCCGAGCGGGAGTGGTTGTCCTGCACGAAGTCGTCATGTACGCCGAGCTCGGCCCAGACCTCCTTGCGGTAGGTCTCCTGGAAGAACCCACGAGCGTCCCCGTGCACCACGGGCTCGGCCAGCAGGGGTCCTTCCAGATCGGTGTCGAGGCGCCTCACACCGACCACGCTAGCTCAGCACGATCGGCGATCAGCCGCGATAGGGCGAACGCCGCGGTGGCCGCCGGCGACGGCGCGTTGCGCACGTGCAGCGCGCGCTCGGTGGTCGAGATGACGAAGTCGTCGACCAGCCGGCCGTCGCGGCCCACCGCCTGCGCACGGACGCCGGCGAAGCCGGGCTCGAGGTCGCCGGGGCCGATCTCGGCCACGTAGGCCGACGCGGCTCGGGCCAGCAAGCGAGGGCGAGCGGCCAGGCGCAGCTCGGACAGGCCCGTTCGCCACCAGCGACGCGCCATGCGCCAGGTCCCGGGCCACGCCAGGTCTCGCGGCCCGCGCGGGGCCGGCAGCGCGGTGGGACCGAGCGAGACGTTCCCGTCGATGTGGCGGCTCAGGTGCACCCCCAGGAAGGGCAGGGAGGGGTCGGGCACCGGATAGATGAGCGAGCGCACCAGGTGACGGCGCTCGGGACGCAGATGGTGGTAGGCGCCGCGAAACGGGAAGACGCGCGGCTCGGCGGGCGCGCCGGCCGCCACGGCCAGGCGGTCGGAGTCCAGGCCCGCGCAGAAGACCGCGAAGCGGGCCCTCGTCTCGCCGCGGGCATGACTTAGGCCGATTCTCCCGTCCGGCGTGAATCACCCCGTCCACGACGCAGCTCGTGACCACCGGCACGCCGTCGTCCGCGAGCTCGGCCGCGATGCTGCGCGCCACGGCGGCGAAGTCGACGATCCCGGTGGCCGGCGAGTGCAGGGCCGCCACGCCGCGACAGTGCGGCTCGACATCGCCGATCTCCTCGCCGGGCAGGCGGAGCAGCCCGCGAACGCCGTTCTCGCGGCCGCGCCGCTCGAGCTCGCCGAGACGGCCCAGCTCGCTCTGGTCGCGCGCCACGATCAGCTTGCCGCAGCGCTCGTGGGGGATGGAGTGCTCCTCGCAGTAGGCGTACATCTCCCGCGCCCCCGCGACGCACAGCCGAGCCTTGAGCGAACCGGGCTCGTAGTAGATGCCGGCGTGGATGACGCCGCTGTTGGCGCCGCTCTGGCCGCCGGCCACGTGCGCTCCGCGGTCGAGCACGACCGCGCTCGAGCCCGGGCGGCGGCGCTTGAGCTCGCGAGCCACGGCCAGACCCAGAATGCCCGCCCCGACGACCGCGAGATCGCACTCGTCCGGCGGCTCGGCCAAGGCTAGCCCGCCTGTTTTTGCGGCACCCCGGCGGCGAGCATCTCGAGATCGGACTCGACCATCAGGCGCACCATCTCCTGGAAGGAGGTCCGTGGCACCCAGCCCAGCTTCTCCCGGGCCTTGGTGGCGTCGCCGATCAGGTGCTCGACCTCGGCCGGCCGCATGAACCGCTCGTCGATCCGGACGTACTTCTCGGGGTCGATCCCGGCACACTCGAAGGCCACGCGCACGAGCTCGCGCACCGAATGCGCCTCGCCCGTGGCGATCACGAAGTCATCCGGCTCGTCCTGCTGGAGCATCAGCCACATGGCCTCGACGTAGTCCTTGGAGTAACCCCAGTCGCGCTCGGCGTCGAGGTTGCCGAGGGCCAGCTCGTCCTGGAGGCCGAGCTTGATGGCGGCAGCGCCGTGGGTGACCTTGCGGGTGACGAACTCGAGTCCGCGGCGCTCGCTCTCGTGGTTGAACAGAATTCCCGAGCAGGCATAGAGGTCGTACGACTCGCGGTAGTTGACGGTGATGAAGTGCCCGTAGCACTTGGCCACGCCGTAGGGCGAGCGCGGATAGAAGGGCGTGCTCTCGCGCTGCGGAACCTCGAGGACCTTGCCGAACATCTCCGACGAGGAGGCCTGGTAGAAGCGCGCATCAGGCGCACCCTCGCGCATCGCCTCGAGCATGCGCGTGACGCCGGTGGCGGTGAACTCGGCGGTGAGCACGGGCTGCGACCACGAGGCCGCCACGAACGACATCGCAGCCAGGTTGTAGATCTCCTCGGGCTGGGTGTCGCGCAGCACGTCGAGCAAGGAGCGCTGGTCCAGCAGGTCGCCGGTGTGCAACACGATGTCGTCGCGGATGTGCTGCAGGCGCTGGAAGGTCTCCGTCGACGAGCGGCGGACCATGCCGTGTACCTCGTAGCCCTTCTCGAGCAGGAGCTCGGCGAGGTAGGAGCCGTCCTGGCCGGTGATGCCGGTGATGAGTGCGCGCTTCGACAAGGGTCAGCAGCCTAGGGGATCGGCCTCGCTATTGACGGTCATTTACGGACTGGATTTGCATGTCACGTCATGAGCGCCGACCAATAGCGCGCAGCAACTCGTGCCCGTGTGGGTGCCGCCCACGAAAGCTCCTCAGCCAGGCGCTTGCCTTGGCACGGCCGACGAGGTGTCGCGGGCCGCATCTCCGTATGCGTCGCAAATATGGGGTGATCGGGATCGTTTCGATCCCGGTTGGCTGCAGTCCGGACCGGTCCAACGCCGAGCGCAGGGTCTCCGGTGTGAATTGAGACACGTGAACCTCGGGCTCGAGAGAGGGCCAGGCCCGCCCCATACGCCCTGAGACCGCGCTGCCGTAGTTGGGGACCTCGATCGCGACGATTCCCCCAGGCTTCAGCGCAATCGCGACTCGGCGAAGCTGCGCGACTGGGTCAGGCAGATGCTCCAGCACGTGCCACATCGTGACCACGTCCAGAGATTCGGGGGCGAGTGCGGTGTCCTCGAGAGTTCCCGTTCGCACATCGGCCCCGAAAGCATCGCGGGCATGCCGCGCAAACGCCGGAGTAGGCTCAATTCCGCGGGCCGTGTGTCCGGCGGCCGCGGCCTCAACCACAAACGCACCGCCTGCCGCTCCCACATCAAGCAGGTCACCGCGAGCCACGACCGACTCGAGCCAACTCAGTCGGACGCGGGCGTCCCGCCGCCGCGCTTCGTCCTCCTCTACATAGCGCTCGCCACCCTCGTCCCCATAGCTGCCACTCTCGTAGAGCGCGCGCTGATCGGCCTGTTCGCGAAAGACAAATCCGCACACCTGGCATCGGGCGAACGGGAGCGGAGAGAGCTCCTCGCAGCGTTCGGCGCCTGAGCCACACAGTCGGCAGATCGGAGTCACGGGTGGCTGAGGGTATCCCGCACGGGACGGGTCCCGGTAGGGTCCGTTGGGCGTGACGGGCGGTCCACTTCTGCGGCGTGTCGTGCCGGACTGGGCCAAGCGCCGGCACCAGAGCTGGAGCACTGCCCGCTTCGTGCGGCGCCTCGGTATCGCGTCGCAGGCGTACCTCGAGCAACACGACCTTGAAGTCGTACGGGGGCCGTTCGAGGGGCTCGAGTACCCGCCAGAGCTGGCCGGCGGCTCAGGAGACCTCGTCGCAAAGCTGACGGGGACGTATGAACTGGAGTTGCACCACGTGCTGTCCGAGTGGGTCACCAGGGGCTGGGCGCGGATACTCAATGTCGGAGCGGCCGAGGGCTTCTACGCAGTCGGTCTCGCGCGGAAAATACCGACCGCCAGCGTGATCGCCTACGACCTGGACGATGACGCGCGTGCGCGTTGCGAGGCCTTAGCGGCCGCTAACGGTGTGGCGGAGCGGGTCCTGGTAGAACGGGAGTGCACGACGGCAGGCCTTGAGGCCTTGCCCGCCCAGGAAACCGTGCTGCTGTGCGACTGCGAAGGCTGTGAGAAGCACCTACTCGACCCGGCACTCGCCCCAATGCTTCAGAACTGCGAGATCTTGGTCGAGCTGCACGACTTCATAGATCCCTCCATATCTACCGTCATCCGCGAGCGTTTCGACCGTACGCACGCCATCACCGTGATCGAGGGACGAAGCCGCGCCAACGTGGTACCACCCGAGCTCGAGCACCTGACAGAAAGAGAGCGGCTTGTCTTGATTGGGGAGCGGCGCCCTGCGTTGATGCGTTGGGCTCGGCTCGAGCCGAAGCAAAACCTAGGGACGTGAGCCCTGAGGTCGATCTCGTGGTCAACTGCTACGAGCGGACTTACCGTCGCGTGCTGGCGCCGGGAATTTTCACTCGCATTTGCCACGAGAACCGCTTTCCGATGGCCAGGCGAACCGCTCTCATCAACAACGTCGACGACCTCCAGGACGCTCGCTCGCGGGCCAAGGCGCTCATTGACTCCGGTGAGCTGGACGCCTTCTTTCTCGTAGCCGACCACCTCGATCGCTCGCTCGAGATCTGTGGGCTGAAGCGTCACGAGCTCGGCAAGGTGCCGTACTTCACCGACTGGGCTCTAGTGAGCGTTGCGCTGCCGGGACCCGACTGGATTCTGCACTGGGACGCCGAACTCCACCTGGCGCAGCCATGCAATTGGATCGGCCCGGCAATAGAACTGATGGAGCGAGATCGCCGCATCCTCGTCGCAAACCCGGGTTGGGGCAACACTCCCGACCTACGGCGTCACACTTGTGAGGAGATCGGAGGATTCGCACTCGGGTACGGCTTCAGCGATCAGGTCTTTCTGGCCAGGCGCAGCGAACTGGCTCGTCCGATCTACGGTGAGCGGACGCTCGCGCGGCTGCGCTACCCAGTGGCGCATCTGGGCGACATCTTCGAGGCCAGGCTCGACTCGTACATGCGCCGGCACGGACGCTTGCGTGCCACCTACGCGCCGGTCACCTGGGTACACGGCGCAACAATGGGGATGAAGTATCCGCCACGGTCATCGCGGGAGACCCTTCTCTACATCCGCAACCGGACGATAGCTTCGCTGCTTCCGCGCGTACCTCGGTTTTTGCGGCCGCAGCCCTTGCGCTATCTGTAGACAGACGCCTCGTGCCGGTCCGATCGAAACGGACTGCTTTGCAGGAAGGAGGCGCGAGGGTCGAGCTGTTGGCGGTTGTCGCTTACGGGCTCGTCCGGCTCCGGTTTACGGGCGAGCACATAGATGTCATGAGGCCAGCGGCTCTCTACCGCGACCAGGTCGAGACCCACGTGGTCAAGCAACTCTAGGGCCGACCGTGTGGTGAACACATGGTGGTGCATTGCGCGATTCACAGGGTTCTCCAACACGCGAGCGTGGGCAGCGGCGGCGTCGCCAGCTGCCGGATCTCTACTGAGGTCGTGCAGGGCAATCACTTCCTCAGCATGGGTGAGGTCATCCTCCCCAACGGCTCGGCGGTCGTCGGCCACCATGTGCTCGAGGCTCGTTGTTGGACGTCGATGATCGGCGCAGCCTTCCTTATGGGGAAGCACGATTACAAACCACCCGCCCGGTCGAAGCACCCGAGTCCACTCGCGCAGCGCACGGATCGGGTTGGCGAAGTGCTCGAGTACATGGGAGGAGATCAGCGCCTCGTACGAGGCATTGGCGAAGGGACTGAGGTCGCTTCCCTCGCGCAGCCACAGCCGGCCGTCCAGGCCCGGTTCTCCGGTCTCGTACTCCGCCGACTCCAATTCGCCATGCCAGAGGGCGTGGGCGCTCGGTACTTGAACGCCGTCGATAGCCGCAAGCTTTGGATAGATCGGTAGCAGTCCGGCGGTGCGGAACACGGTGCTCGGCCCCCCGATCTCCAGGGCGCGGGCGCCTTCCAGCGGAGCGGTCCATGCATCCCCGAGCGGGCGGCCGTAGTGACCGGCAAGACGCCAGCGAAGCTCACGGAGCTTCGCGCCTACGCTGATGACCGGCTCCCAGCGGAAACGCGCTCCAGGAGCCCAATGGTTTCGGTCGCACAACGGCTCCAGGAGAACTCCCGTGCTCGCTCCAGGCCGGCGCGAGACATGTGCATTCTCAGAGTGACATCGCTGAGCGCCCGGCCGAGCCCCTCACTGATTGCAGACGTATCGGTGGGGTCGACGTACACGGCGGCTGCGCCTGCGATCTCGGGAAGCGAGGAGACTTTCGAAGTGAGGACGGGTGTTCCGCATCCCATCGCCTCGAGTACTGGTAGGCCAAACCCCTCGTACAGCGAGGGGTAGGCGAACAGATCGGCGCCACGGTAGAGCGCCGGCAACTGCTCGTCGGGGACAAAGCCCAGCGGACGCACCAGAGCCCGGTGTTGACTGATCGCTCCGAGCGTCTCGTCGGTGTCCCACCCGGGCGGGCCCGCGACGGCAAGAAATCGTTGTCCACGGATCTCTTCGGGTAGGGACGCAAAAGCGTCAATGAGCCTTGCCAGATTCTTTCGAGGCTCGAGGGTGCCTACGGCCAGCACGTACGGACCGTGTCCAAGGTCGGCGCGCGGACCGTCGGGCCGGAAGCGCCTGTCCGCAGCGAGCGGAACGACGTGGGTCTCGCCCAGCGGCCTTGGGGAATCGGCGCACGAGCTCGTGCCGCCGTCGAATGGGAGATGCACTGGAAAGCCTTCGCGCGGCACACGGCAATCGGGAGGGTAAGTCGTTCGATCAGCGCTGCCCGGCGTTGCGGACGAAAGCGAGGATCGAAGGCCGCGAGATCCATGACCATCACTACGGTGGGAACGCGAAGGGCCCAGGCGCTTAGGTAACTGTTGGTGGAGAGGAACGCGTCGCAGTGGCGATTGGCGTGCAGCGCGGCACGCAAGTGCCAGACAGGATCCCGCGAATCAAGCAATTCCCAGCGTAGTTCGGCTGCGGGCCGCCATTCCTCGCGGGCGTACAGCACCAGCTCATGCTCGTCCCCGATTGGGTCCAAATGCGCAGGAGCTCTCGCACCACCGTGCCACGCCCGCCGGGCTCCTCGGCGGCGGCTCTGGCGTCGATCCCGATCCTCATCCTCGTCCGGCGGCACGGCGCAGCTGCGCCGCTGCCAGATCCCTTGCCATGAACGCTGTACGCGTTTTCAGAGAGTAGCCCGGGTAGTGCCGGATTCGGGCGCGGGGGGACCGAGCGTCATGAATCGAGTTCCACCTTCCGGACAACAGCTTGGTCTGCTTGCGCCAATGCGTGGGTGGGCCGGGGCGAGGAGGCTCCAGCTCATAGCCGAGGAGTCGACATATCGCCGAGTTCTCCCACCAGGTGTGCTCGATCAGATCCTCCTGGCTCCAGACCTCGGCAAGGAACTGCGTGCACTCCTCGCCCGTGCGGAGGAGCATGACTCCGGAGTTCGGCATCTGGCCTTCCTTGGTGCGATGCTCAACGAGATAGAGAAAGGAGTCAGGCTCGAGTTCGGTCGCAATGTCCACTCGCCCGTCGACCACCATGAGATCCACGTCGAGCCACAGCAAGAGGTCGTAACTGCTCTGCAGCTCCCGCAGCGCCACAACTTTCGACCACGGCGGCGGGCGACTCTGGTCGAGCGCGTGCGAGTACAGGTGCAGCCGGTAGCCGTGCCGGCGGGCATATGGCTCGATTGTCGACGCGGCGCGAGCCGCAGTAGATGCGCCTGGCGGCCCGCGCCGAGCGACACGATCGCTTTCCTCATGGGTCGCCGAGGGATGCGTTCGCCCACTTACGCGCGAACAGCCGGCGATTGCGGCGGTGGATCCAGCCACATGCTCTGCGAGCGACCGTCCCACCTGATTCGTCGCCACGGCGGCTGCTTCTGCGAGACCCCCCACTCGTGTTCGTGTTCCACCCCAGCGACTGGCGTAGCAGCGGAGTCCGTGCGCGCGGACAGCCGTGCAGAAGTCGACCTCCTCCCACGAAAGGGGCGCGTAGACTCCGTCGAAGCCTCCGACCGCCTCCCACGTTTCCCGGCGACAAGCGAACAGGAAGCCGGAAACGACCTCACACGGGACTCCACGGCTCCGAACGGGTGGCGCGACGAGATCGAGCCACTCAAGGTGTCGCGAGTCGGGGATGTCCCAGCGCGTTCCGACGGGACCAACGACGCCCGCGTCACTGTGGCCGCGCAAGGCACTCGACCGAGCCCTGCCAGCGCGTCCGGTCCGAGGACGACGTCATCGTTGGCGAAGCAGAGCAAGTCGGCGCTGGCCACGCCGACCGCGGCGTTCCACCCGGGAGATACGCCATGGTTGACCTTGAGGTCAACCGTCGACCGCAGCCTCCGGGACACCCGCTTCTGCCTCGGATATTCCGTTGAGCGCGACCACCAGCTCCCCGGAAAAGCCTCCGAGCGCCGGCGCCAAGCCCGCGCCTAGCGAGGCAAGGTTCGGCGTGGGGTGGTTGCGATACACAGGGACACAAAACGATACGTCAGGCACGGCGAGATCGTCGCAGGCGCAGTGCCTCGAACAGCTCCGGGGGATCTGACGTTGGGCGGCGAGGAGCGACGAAGAAGAGCACGACCCCAAGACGGTGGCTGCGAGAGGGGGACTCCGAGGAGTAGACGGCGCCGCGAGCGCGATCGAGGCCGCGAGCGCCACGGCAGGAACCAGCCGCAACCGAGGCCGCAGGTCGGGACGCGCCCTCGAGCAGCAGCACGATAGACAGCCGCCAGCCATAGCTCGGTAGCTGTGGTTGCGATGGCGGCTCCCGAGCGCACCGTGAGCCGATATCAGCACGACCGCTAGAGCGGTGCCGAGAACGAAGGCCGACAGGTTCGCGACGAGCAGCTCGATGTGGCGTCGAAGCGTGAGAAGGCCGTGGCCCCAGCAGGCGATCAGGAAGGTTCCCACCATCGCGCCGCCAAGCACGCTGAGCACCTCGATGGAGGGCTCGAAATCCTCCCGCCCCCCCAGCACCTCTACGGCGAACGGCGCCCCGAGCCCGATCGCGAGGGCCGTCCACACGCCGAGGATGAGCGACACCTCATAGGTCCGGCCAAGGGCGTAGCGGAGCCGCCCGGAGTCATCGCGAGCGGCCCGGCTCAGCACGGGGAACGCTGACCCCACCAGCAGCCACGGCACGCCACTCACGAGTTCCACGATCCTGAAGGCCAACGAGTAGTAGCCGGTCTGGGCTTCGGACGAGATCAGCGAGCTAAGGATGACTCCGACCCGGAAGTAGAGAACCGATACCGCTAGAGCAGCCGCGTAGGGCAGCGAGTCGCGCAGGAGGCTGACCACCGTCGCCGACATCGAACGATGGGCGCCCGGACTCACGACCACGGACTAAGAGCCAGATTCCTACAAGCGCCACGCCGGTTGCGATTGGCGCAGCGGCGAAGAACGGGGTGAGCGAAGCGCCGGCGACCACAAGCGCGACCGTCCCCGAACTGGTCAACGCCTGGCGGCCGAAATCGAGAGTCGCGAGCCAGGTCAACCGAAGCCGGGCGGTCAATGGCACGACGTACACGTAACCGAAGCGGACAGGACCAGCCCGACGCTCGAGATCAAGATCCCGTTCAGCAGTACATCGTCGTAGCCCGCTAGAAGGCCAAATCCCACCGCGGCGCCGATGGCCGCAACAGCGAGTACGGCTCGCAGCCCTAGAAGGCTCCTCACGAGCCGATAGCGGCCGTCAGCGTCGCGGGTGGCGTATTCGCGCACTCCAATCGCTGAGAGGCCACCCTCGGTAAGGCCCACGACGATGAAGATCAGCGACCCCACAGTGACGAAGCGGCCAAAATCCTCAACGCCGAGATGGCGGACCATCAGCGGCGTCGAGGCGAGCCCGACGAGAATCCCCCCTACGTAACCGAGGGTGCGAGCCGCTCCGCCTCGGATGACCTTGCCGCCGGCCGCGCCGGCCTCAAGGACGTCCTCCTCAGCTTCGAGCTCCGCTGCCGTGTCGAGCGGACCGTCGCTCGTCACGCTGTAGGCAGCCCCACCGCTCGGAGGAAGCCGACGGGCGCGTTCGACCGTCGTGTTCGCGTGGACCCATTGGAGCGCACCACGCTGCAGCGCCTGATAGTCGCCCGCTTCGAGCCGGGCAATCTTTTTCAGCAGCTCGTCGGCATGTCGATAGGCGATGCAGTTGACTCCATCCACCAGTCCGAAAGGCGCGCATAGCGGCGGCTTGCGGTTGAGGTCGCGAAAGCACGGCACGGCTCCCGCCGCGGCGATCTCGTAGTGACGAAGCGCTTCCCATCCCTCTCGCTTCGCGGTTACGCCGAAGCGAGATGCCCGGAGATCTCGGTGATAGGCATCCGGCTCCCGGAATGCGTAGTCGGTGGTGGCTCCCAGCCGCCTCGCTAGTTCCGGGTCCACCACGTGCGCAGGCCAATCCTTGTGCTTTGTTGGGGGCACGTCCACGATTGCCTCGGCTGGAACCGAAAACGCGATCGGCCTCAAGCCCCGCAAGCGGCCCAAGCGAGCAGCCGCCCTCGGCGGCAACGCCAGGTAGGAGGCAAACCACCAGCTCCAGCGCGTCGCCTCACGCTTGAAGTGGAATGCCCGGCCTTCAATCCGTGGAAGGGTCCACCACGCCGGCACCCGCCACCACTTGCCCGCGTACGGGAACGGCTCGATTCGATCTGAGCCGTCAATCACCGCCATCCGACACCGCCGCGCGGCAAGAACCGGTGCCCACTCGGTCCAGAGCCCGAACGTGCGCCAGATATCGGAGAAGACGACCAGATCAAACTCGCCATCCGCTGCACGTGCCAAGCAACGGTTGCGCTCCACCGGCGGGTCGTCGAGCAGTCCGGACAGGGTGAAGCCACGGCCGTGGAGTCTCCGCCGCCACTCGGGGGGATGATCCGCGTACAGGTGATCGATACGAGGGAAGTCCACCGCGTCCACCCCCAAGAGCCGCCGCAGTCCGTGGAACAGGCCATCGGTGAGGAAGTCATCGAAGTTCGGGTTGACCACCAGGACACGGGGCATCACGCGCGCCGACAGTAGACGGCATCCCACTCGGAGAGACTCTGGAGAAATGCATAGCGCGTGCCCAGGAGGCCGTCGAACTCCGGGCGCTGAGTGGCCATGTCCAACATTTCGATCACCAGCAGATCCGGCCCGTGGCGATCAAGGTCCAACCCGCGAAGGGCGGCGAGCTCATGCCCCTCCACGTCGAGCACGATCAGGTCGGGTCTGCCGATTTCCGCCTCGTCGAGAAGTCCTGACAGGGTTCGTCCGGGCACGGTGACCTCGTATGCACTGAGACCGGCGTTGCGTAGCCCACCCTGGGCATGTTCTGGTTCACCCAGGGTGGAGGCGAGATCGCCGAAGTGCACCACCACGTCGGTCCGATCCTGTTCTGGACCGACCAGAGCCGCCTGCTTGACGATGGATCCCGGCCGCCGGGCGCGGGCCTTTTTCGAAGAGCTCAGGTATCGCTTCGACCAACAGTCCGTGCCAGCCGAGGAAGCGCTCGAGGTAATAGCTGTTGGACTGGGTGTATCCGTCGTGGGCACCCGCCTCGACGAACAAGCCGGGTCGCCCGGCGAACAGCCGCTCGAGCTGACGATCCATGCCGTGCAGCGCGGGTCGCGAATAGCGCCGAGAGCCCACCGCCTCAAAGAGTCCGCGCCGCAGCCACGGGCCGTCTGCGGTGTAGAAGGCACGCCGCGCGGCGTGCAGGGCTTGGTTCATGGCGCAGCAGTGTCGCGAATGGCGGGCGGGACGGCTGACGTGATCGAATGTGGGCGATGCACGTCGCGCTCGAACCTCGCGTTCCTCACCCCCGGTGAGATGGGCGGCCTAGAGGTCTACGCGCGGCGCATGACGGAGGCGCTGGCGCGTCGCGACGACATCCGGCTGACGCTGCTCGTACCTCGAAACGCGGTGCCGACAGGCAACTGGCCCGACCTGGGAAAGGTGGTTGCGCTTCCCACCGATCCACGCCGACGGCTCGAGTGGGTGTTGGGCGATCAGCTACACGTCCCGCGAGCCGCGGCCCGCAGTGGCGCCGATGTCGTGCACAGCCTGGCCTCCACCGGGCCGCTGTCGGGCCGCGTGCCCAGAGTGGTGACCGTCCACGACCTCAACTATCTGATGTTTCCCGAGACGCACTTCGGGCTGCGAGCGCGTGGGATGCGCATCCTTGTCCCGGCGGCGGCCCGCCGCTCGCGGCGCATCATGGTCTCGAGCGAGGCCACGAAGGCCGACCTGATGCGGCACCTCGGCCAGTCGGCCGACAAGATCGACGTGGTTCCGCTTGCTCTGGGCCAGTCGCCCGCGCCCGCGGCGCGTTCCCGCGAGCGGACCAGGAGCGACCTCGAGGCCGGAGCGCGGCCGGTCCTGCTGACCGTCTCGGCCAAGCGGCCGCACAAGAACCTAATGCGGTTGCTCGCGGCGCTCGCCCGGCTGCCCCCTGAGCGCCGCCCCCTTCTGGTCATGCCCGGCTACCCGACTCCGCACGAGGAGGAGCTGCGGGCCACGTCGCTGGAGCTGGGCATTGCGGAAGATGTGCGCCTGCTCGGGTGGGTCTCGGAAAGCGAGCTGGAAGACCTCTACCAGGTGGCTGACGCCTTCGTTTTTCCTTCCTTGCATGAAGGTTTCGGGATGCCGGTCCTGGAAGCGATGGCGCGCGGGGTGCCGGTCGCCACGTCCGGACGCACAAGCCTCGCCGAGGTCGCGGGAAAGGCGGCTCTTCTCTTCGACCCGGAGGACGACGCCTCTATCGCGGAAGCGATCGAGAGTCTGCTGGGAGACCGCGAGCTGGCTCAGCGCTTGGCGACTGCCGGGGCCGACCAGGCGGTGCGCTTCACCTGGGAGAGCACTGCGGAGGGCGCCGTGGCTAGCTACCGCCGAGCGCTAGACGGGCTCCGGTAGCGATCGAGCACCGTCTGGAGAGAGCCCTTGATCGATAGACGCTCGGCGTTATCGCGAAACCATTCGGTCGTGGAACGTCGGCAGCTCGGGGCCGGCGGCGTGCACGCGGACTACGGCTTCAGCCAAGGCCACGGGCGCCTCGGACGCAGCCACGAAACCGTTCTCGCCGTCGGAGATCAGCTCTACGGCGGCGTTGTCCGCGGCGGGTGCCACGACGCTTGGCGTGCCCGCCGCTGCAGCTTCGATCACCACCAGCCCGTAACCCTCCCGCAGCGACGGCAAGAGGTGGCAGGTGGCCCGGCTGAGCGCGTCGCAGACCTCCTCGGCGTCGACGAAACCCGAAACCTCGACGAGTCCTTCCATTCCCCGCTGCGCGATCGAGGCGATCACGCGCTCGTGCTCTGGCCCATCGCCGAGGATCAGCCCTCTCAGCTCCGGCACTCCGCCCGTGCGCGCCCGGGCCACCACCTCCGCGACCAGGTGCGCCCGCTTCTCGGGAATGTGACGTCCGGCGAAGACCACCAGCGGGGTGGCCGGTACCGCGCGCGGGACGGGTTCGAGTGAACCGTCGTAGAGGCCGGCGAGGACCGAAACCGATCCGCGCACGCCTTCCTCGCGCAACCGGCGCTCGTGCACCGACGAGAAGACGAAAGCGGCCGGCGTCAGCCGTGCGCAGAGGCGCTGAACGGCCCAGCCCGATGAATCCTCCTGTCCGACCCAGGTATTCGTTCCAGTACTCACGCGTCCAGACCTCGAACCAGTCCACCAGCACGCGCCGGCCCGCGCCGGCCAAGGCGAGCCGGGCGCCGAGCAACGAAAAGAACGGAAAGCTGCAGAGCTGGACGGCGTCGTAGCGCCGCCGGTTTCGCAGCAGATGACCCAGGACGCCCCATCCGAACCTGATGGTTTCTCCGATCCGGCGACGACCATCGTCGGTGTAGAGAGGTTCGCGTGGAGAGACGGGCACCACCCGAATGCCGGGCAGGTCCGGTGGCAGGTGGGCATCCCATTGCAGGCGCGTGAGGTAGGTCACCTCGTGGCCCGCTCCGACCAGCTCTTCGGCGAGGCCGCGATACCACCGCTCGGCGCCTCCCACCGTCCACGGATACAGACAGTCGTAGGCCAGGCAGACGCGCATCAACCGCCGGAGATTGGCAGACCCTTCGCTACCATCGCGCCCCAGCCCGCGACTCTTTGCCGCCTCGCGGGTTCGTAGACTGCGAACCGGCCCTACGAAGGCCCGTGACGTCCTGAGCACGACCGATCAGACAACCCGGCCGTCAGAGGCCGACCGCTCCGAGAGCCAGGCCGTGAAGGTCACGGTGGTGATCCCCTGCCTCAACGAGCGGGAGACGATCCACCGCTGCGTAACCGCCACGCGCAAGGTGCTCGACTCCCAGGAGTGGGTCGGGGAGGTGATCGTGGCCGACAACGGGTCGGAGGACGGCAGCGCCGAGATCGCCAAGGCGGCCGGGGCGCTCGTGGTGCACGAGCCGCGACGCGGCTACGGCAGTGCCTATCTGGCCGGCTTTGCCGCTGCGGCCGGCGACTACATCGTCATGGCCGACGCCGACCTCACCTACGACTTCCAAGAGATTCCCGCGCTTCGTGTCCCAGCTCGACGACGGCGCCGAGCTAGTGATGGGTGACCGCATGGGCGGCATCCAGCCGGGCGCCATGCCGTGGCTACATCGCTACGTGGGCAACCCGGCGCTCAGCGGCATCCTCAACCTCTTCTTCAAGACCGGAGTTCGCGACGCCCACTGCGGCATGCGAGCCCTGCGGCGCGACGTGCTTCCCCGTCTGGACCTGCGCACCACCGGCATGGAGTTCGCGTCCGAGATGGTGGTCCGGGCGGGCAAGGAGCGGCTGGACATCGCCGAGATCCCCATCCACTACCACCCCCGCGAGGGCGAGTCGAAGCTCTCGAGCTTTCGCGACGGCTGGCGGCACCTGCGCTTCCTGCTGGTGCACAGCCCGAACTGGCTGTTCATCCTTCCCGGCGCGGTAATGGCGCTGCTGGGCGTACTCGTGGCTCTGACCGTGCTTCTGCAGGTCCAGGTCTTCGGACGCGAGTGGGATCTCCACGCGATGGTCGCGGGCGCTCTGCTCATGATCGTCGGCACCCAGACGCTCGGCCTCGGCCTCTGCGCCCACGCCTACGGCACGTACTTCATGGGCGAGAAGGACCCCTGGTTCGACCGGATGCGGAGGCGCTTCCGACTCGAGCACGGGCTGATGCTGGGCGGGGCCTTCGTGGCCGCGGGCGTAGTCATGGCGGTGGTCATCGTGGCCACCTGGATCGACAGAGGCTTCGGCCAGCTCTCCGAGGAGCGGCTGGCGGTGCTGGCCGCCACGCTGCTGATCGTCGGGCTGCAGATCTTCTTCTCCTCCTTCCTCATCTCCATTCTCGGTTTGCGTCGCCGCAGATAGGGGTTGCTAGGTGGCGGTGCGGGCCGTCTTGGCCGTCGGTTTCCTGCTCCTTGTGCTCACTCTCGGCTTCGTCCTGTTCGACTCCGAGCAGCGTCAGGCCGGGAGCAACCATGTGCCCGAGGTCGAGGAGGTGGTGAAGCGGCGCGGCGACTGGCGTAGGTGCCAGGACGGGGAAATCGTGCCGGAGGGTGCCGCTGCCCTGCTCCTTCGCGTGGGCACCTACGGACGCCCGACTCCGCCGCTCCGGGTGACGGCGCGCGGCGAGGACGGCGATTTCATCACGGATGGCTCGCTGCCCTTCGGTCAGCGTGAGGGCCACCTGCGCATTCCCGTTCGGACCGGTCGACCGCACGCAGGAGAGCGTGCGCGTCTGCGTGACGGTGTCCGGGTCCGGGCCGCACCGTGCTCTACGGAGCGGGTGGGCGGCTGCGACTTCGATTGGCTGCGGGACGGACAGGAATCGTGGTTCGCGCTGCTCTCTCCCGTGGCCGACCGGTTCGCCCTCGGTAAGGCCAATCCGCTAGGCGGCCTACTGATCTTGTTCGCGGGCTTGATCCTGCTGGCCAGCTGGGCGTTGGCGGTACGCATCGTCCTCCGTGAGGTCAGGCAGTGAAGCTCCGCTTTATTCCTACCGCCGCCTGGTTGTGCGGCCTGGTCGCATTCCTGAACGTCCTCGTCTGGGCTCTCGCTACGCCTCCATTTCACGTGCCCGACGAGAACGCCCACCTGGCGTACGTGCAGCATCTCGCCGAGAACGGCGAGCCGCCCAACGAGGTGGGCGGGCCGGTCTACGCGTCGGAGGAGACGCGGACGCTCGAGGCATTGTTCTTCCCGCCGACCGTAGGGCGCCGCGAAAACCACTCGATCTGGTACGAGCTACAGGACCAGGCGTTGGACGAGGTCGCCAGGCAGGACCTGCCGAGCGGGGACGGCGGCGGCACGACCTCGGCGTCCAACCAACCGCCGCTCTTCTACTTGGTCGAAGCGGGGGTCTACCTCGCTTCGCCATGGAATGGGTTGCTCGAACGCCTGGCGTTGATGCGCCTCCTGTCAGCCTTGCTTGCCGCGGCCACCACGGTCTTGATCTACCTCTTTCTCCGGGAGCTGTTCGCGGAATCGTGGGTCTGGGCGGTGGGCGCTCTCGCTGTGGCCTTCCAGCCGCAGTTCGGGTTCATCTCCGGAGGCGTCACCCCGGACTCGCTGCTGTTCGTCTGCTCGGCAGCGCTCTTCTATGCCTTGGCCCGCGCGTTTCGCCGCGGATTGACGCTCAAGGCTGGACGTAGGGCTCGGCGGCGTGCTCGCGATCGGGGTTCTCGCCAAGTTGACCTTCGTCGCCCTTCTTCCCGGAGCAGTCTTGGGCCTCGCACTCTTAGTCTGGCGCTCGGCGGCACGCCCAGCGGTCCTGCGCTCGGCGGGGGTGGCTATCGCCGTCACGGCCGCCGTCGTCGTCGCCTATGCGGGTGTCAATCTTGAGCTCTGGGACCGGAGCGCTCTCGGAGGGGGGATCGAGAGCCAGGCGGTGGTGGCCACGAGCGGGGGAAGCGCGGTTGAGCCGGTTGTGATGGCAGAGCGGCTCAGCTACACGTGGCAGCTCTACCTGCCACGACTGCCGTTCATGGCTCAGCAGTTCGACTACTCCCCGTTGCAGGAAACCTGGCTGAACGGGACCATCGGTGAGTTCGGCTGGGTCGACACCCCGTTCGCGGACTGGGTCTACGCACTCGGCCTGTGGATCGCGATCGTGTTGATCGTGCTCGCCGCCGTCAGCCTCGTCCAACGTCGCGCGCACGCTCCTGGCGCGGTGGCCCGAGATCGTGACCTACGCGGCCATGGCCGCCGGGCTCATGGTGTCCATCGGGTTCTCCGGGGTGCGCTACCGCAAGGACACCGGCATGGACTTCGAGCAGGCGCGCTACCTCTTTCCGTTACTCCCCCTGTACGCGGCCTTCGTCGGCTCGGCGGCGCTCGGGGCGGGGCGGCGTCTGGCGCGACCGGTCGGCGCCGGCTTGGTGATCTCTGGCTCTGGCGTCACGGTGTCTTCGCGCAGCTGCTCGTGATCGGCCGCTTCTATGCGTAGACGCGTTATGTCGCCGGTCGTAACTCTCCTGGCGCTGATCGTCGGGCTCGCGCTGGCGGTGGTGGTGCTGGCCACGCTGCTTGCGGGCACCCTGCGGGGCCGCCGCGCGTGGCTGTTCGTGACGCTCGGAGTAGTTCTCGCCGTGCTGGTCGTCCCCCTGCCCGCCGCGGTGCGGGATCGGGCCAACGCCGGTACTGAGCAGCGCCGCACGTATGGCGCCTACGACGAGCAAGGTGCCCATCGCAAGTGCCTGACAGGACTCAGCCGCCCGGACCTGGTGGGCCTGGTCGACTTCGCACGAGTCAAAATGGCCGAGGACGCCGAACTTCGGCTCGTCCCTTAGACAGGCGGGACGGCCTGCCTGGCCTTCAACCTGCTGCCGCGCCGGCCGGTGCCGCGTGGTCGAGCTGGAGATGGCCGCCATTGGGTCATCTATGACCGCGCCGTGCCTGAGAGCGTGCAGGGAGAGATCGACGCCGAACGGTCCGTCCCTGAGCTGGAACGGCGCTACCTCAGTTCCAACCCGGGCTGATCCTCGCGCGGCCGGCGTCCGAGGTCGCGCGATGAGGGATGCCCGCGATCCTGTTCGGGTTTCTTTCACTGCACATCGTGCTGGTGGCGCCCGGCGCGGCGCTCCTGTACGCCCGGGGCTGCTGAGTCCTCGGCCGCGGGCGCTTCGCCCTGGCCGCGGGCCCGTCCTTCCTGGTCGGTGGGAGTGGTCACCGCCCTGCCGATCGTCGGTGCTGGTGCTGGGCGCGACGGTCTTCAATCGCCGTGGTGCTGACGGTCCTTGCAACCCTGACTGCGACGCTGTTGATCGTAGGTCGGCGGCCTCGCGGCGGCGTCCGCGGCCTAGCGGTAGCAACGCCGAAAATACTGAGCTGCTCACGAGATCCAGCGGTTCCTGTGGCCGGGGCTCGCCGTGCTGCTGGCGCTGTTCGCGGCTCTGTCGGCCCTCGCGTTTGCGCACACCCCGACCGCATGGGACGACGCCAACATCTGGTCACTCAAGGGGGTCACCCTGTACGAGCATGGACGGCTGCTGCCGGGTGTGTTCAGAAACGCAGACTTCTCGTTCGTCCATCTCGACTACCCCATCCTCCAGCCGCTGCTCGAGGCCTTCTTCATGCGGGGCATAGGCGGGGTCAATACCCGCCTCTGGCACGTCGAGCTCTGGATCTTGTTCTCCGCGACCCTGTGGACGCTGGGCTGGCTGCTTACTACGTACGGTCGCCGCTGGCTCTGGATCGTCCCCGTAGCCGTAGCGATGCTCTCGCCGCTCGTCTTCACCGAGGTCACGCTCGGGGATGCGGATCTGTTCATGGCCGGAATGCTGGCCTGCGGTGTGGTGAGCGTCGGGCTCTGGTTGGAGGATGGGCGCTCGGCCCACGCTGTGCTCGGCGCTCTGCTCCTGGGCGCTGCAGCGAACGTCAAGAACGAGGGGCTGGCCTTCGCCGTCTGCGTCGTCCTCGCCGCCGCCGCCGTGGTGCTGGTCGGCAGGCTGCACGGCCGCCGGCAGTAGGGCCTGCTCATGGGTGGACTGGTCGCCGCCAGCGTGCTGCCTTGGCAGCTGTGGCTGGCCGGGAATCCTTTCGCCGCCAACGCGACCCCGGCGCCGTGGGCTGCGCTGCAGAACCCCGACGGGCTCGCCGCTCGGCTCGACTTCCTCTGGCGTGGTCTGGAGCAGATCGCCCTCCAAATGGCGAGTACACCGACGTGGCAGTTGACCGTTCCCGCGTTCATCGTCCTGGCGGGTGTCCTGCTCACGGCAGGGGTCTCGCGGC
>CAVVCU010000019.1:0-9403 GCA_963746825.1 uncultured Thermoleophilaceae bacterium | reverse complement strand
GTCTGGACGACTGGAGAGGCGGCCGCACGGAATCGACCTGGGCCTCACCGACCCCGTCTCCGAGCTGCTGCGCACACATAGGGCAGGGTGGAGCTGGCGCCTACCGAGATCGTGGCCGACCTGGAGCGGCTGCGCGCCGCTCTGGAGCGCGAGCGAAACGGGGGCATGGTGCTGATCGGCCGCCGCCAGCTGCGCTCGAACAACTCATGGATGCACAACCTGCCGGCGCTGGTGAAGGGCAAGGAGCGTTGCACGCTGCACATCCACCCCGACGATGTGGTGGGTCTGCGAATGAGAGCGGCGGCCGGGCTCAGGTGAGCGGCTCGGCGGTGGGCTCGATCGAGGCGGCGGTCGAGCTGACCGACGCGGATCATGCCCGGCGTGGTGTCGATCCCCCATGGCTGGGGCCACGACGCCCCCGGCCTGCGAATGGAGGTCGCCCGCGGGCACGCCGGGGTGAACTCCAACGTGCTCTCGAACGAGTCGCGCGTCGACGCGCTGTCGGGAAACGCCGTGCTCAACGGGATTCCGGTTGAGCTGGCGCCGGTGGCCCCCGCCGTTTGACTCAGATCGGCTGCAGCATGGAGTGCTCGCAGTTGCGGCAGATCACGTTCGCCGTGTCCGACATGCGCGCGATCGTGGAGTGGGCGCCGCAGTGCGGACACTCCGAGCGCAACTCGAAGCGGCGCAGGCACGACACGCAGCGATAACGTCCGGGCAGGTTGGTGCCGCGCAGCCAGCGCTCTCCACACGCCGGGCACTCCGGACCGAGCCTTGGCTCGTCACCCGACCCGGACATGCGGCTACCGTAACCGCTCGATACCACGCGACTCAAGCGCGGTGGCCGCGCAGCCAGTCGGCGGCGGCCATCGGCTTGCGGCCCGCGGGCTGGACCTCGAGCAGCTCGAGAGCCCCCTGGGCCGCGCCGTAGAGCAGCATCGAGTCGCGCGCCTCCAGTGCTCCCGGCTCCACGTCGTCGACGCCGGCCGCGAGCGTCGCCCGGCGCACTCCGAGCCGGTCGCCGCCGGCCAGCTCCACGTAGGCGCCGATGTGCGGAGTCAGCGCCCGTACCCGGCGCTCCAGCTTCGTCGGCCGCGCACGACGGGTCGAGCAGGCGGTCGGCGCTGTCGATCTTCTCCGCGTACGTGCACCCCGCGTCGGGCTGCTCGCGAAACGGCGGACGTAGGTCGAGCGCCTCCACCAGCAGCTCGCCGCCGAGGCGGGCGAGCCGGGCCGCGAGGGCGCCGTAGTCGTCGTCGGGCGCGATGGGGTCGCTGCGCTGGAGGCACACCGGTCCGGCGTCGAGCTCCGCGGCCAGGCGCATGATCGTGACCCCGGTCTCCTCGTCCCCGGCGAGGATCGCGCGCTCGATGGGTGCGGCGCCGCGCCAGCGCGGCAGGAGCGAGGGGTGCACGTTGAAGATCTCCTGCTCGGACAACAGGGGCTCCTTGATCAGCGCCCCGTAGGCGCAGATCGCCACCGCGTCCGGCCTTGCCCGGCAATCGCGCCGCGCGTGGCCTCGGCGTTCACGTCCTCGGGCTGGATCGTCTCGATCCCCAGCAGCGCAGCGCGCTCGGCCACCGGCGGTGGCGCGAGATGGCGCCCGCGGCCGTGCGGGCGATCCGGACGGGTCACCACGAGCGCCGGGCGGTGCGGCGTCGCGGCCAGGCGCTCCAGCACCTCGACCGCGAAGTCCGAGGTGCCGAGGTACACGGTGGCCATCGCTCAGAGTCCTCCCTCACGGTGGACTCGAGCTCGTCCGCCACCTCGTCGAGCCGCGGAAGCGTCTCCCAATCGCCCGTCCCGCGCAGCGCGCGCAGACGATCACGTGGCCGGCGCGCGCGCAGCGCTCGGGCGGCCAGCCGCGCAGCAGGCCGAAGGCAAAGCCGGCGGCGAAGCCGTCGCCCGCGCCGACCTCGTCGAGCACCTCCGCCTCCCCGGCCTCGGGGGCGCACCTCGACGACGCCCTCGGGGGTCACCACCAGCGAGCCGCGCCGGCGGTCCTCACCACCGCCCGCTCGATCCCCGCGGCGGGCAGCGCGTCCGGGAGGGCCTCCTCCCGCTCACGCCGAACAACAGGGCGGCCTCCGCGCGCCGCACAGGTACCAGTCGACCAGCTCGAACAGCGGCCGCTGTGCCTCCAGCGCCGCGTCGCGGTCCGGCCCACAACGCCTCGCGGTAGTTGGGATCGAACGACACGAGCGCGCCCCGCTCGCGAGCGCGGCGGGCCAGATCGAGCACGAGCTCCCGGCAGCCCTCCGAAAGGGCGAGCGTGATCCCGGTCAGGTGCACGAGGCCCACTCCGTCGAGCGCCTCGCTCGGGCACGTCCGTGGGCCCAAGGCGAGGCGGCGGAGCCCGCGCGGTAGTAGACGACCGAGCCGCTCCCGTCCGAACGGACCTTGAAGAAGAGCCCCGTGGGCGCGCCCGCATCCGAGCCGGTCAAGCGCAGGTCGACTCCCTCGGCCTCCAGCGCGGTGCGCACCGCGGCGCCCAGCTCGTCGTCGCCCAGCTTCGACAGCCAGCGCGTGCCCACCCCGAGCCGCGCCAGGCCCACGGCCACGTTGGACTCGGCGCCGGCCACCCGCAGGGTGTAGCGCGCGCCGGTGCGCGGCGCCCCGTCCTCCTCGGGGTCGAGCAGGGCCATCGTCTCGCCGGCGGTGAGAACGAGGCGCTCCCGGCTCGTCCAAGAGGAGCGCGCGGAGCTTCGGGGTACTCGGCCCCGCGTTCGGCCAGCCGGTCGCGCACCGCCCGCTTGATGTCGGGGATCTCGGGCAGCTCGGTGCGCGCCTCGTCGACCGCCGCCTGGGCTTCGTCGGACTGCTCTTCGCGGACGCGCAGCAGCACGTCGGCGCGCGCGTTGGCCAGCGCCGAGATGGATCCCGCGCCCCCACGCGCATCGAATGGAGAGCGAGCTTCTCGGAGCCCACGAACAGGCGAAAGCCGTCGTGGCGGTGCGCCACCTCCAGGTACTCGGCGTGGCGCTCCGGCGACTTGGTCGAGTCCTTCAGGCCCGCGAGCCCCTCGCCGGCGAGGGTGTCGAGCAGCTCGGCGGTGAGGTCGTTGCCGGTGCGGTCGGGAAAGGTGTAGGCCAGCACCGGCGTGCCGGCCGCGGCCTCCAGCAGCGCGCGGTAGTGGTTGAGCAGGGCCTCGCGCTCGTAGGCGTAGTAGTACGGGGGATCGCCATCACCGCGTCGGCGCCGGTGCCGATGGCCGCCCGCGCCAGGCGCACCGTGCGCCGGCGTGGACGCGCGGCCCACGTGGGCGATCACCTCCAGGCGGCCCTCCGAGGTCTGCACCGCGGTGGCGACCACCGAGGCCACCTCCGACTCCTCGAGCAGGGGGCCCTCGCCGGTGGTCCCGCAGGGCACGATCCCGTCCAACCCGTCCTCGGCCAGCAGCTCGATGTGCAGCCGAAGGGCGTCGAGATCGAGTCCGCCGTTCCCGCCGAAGGGGGTCGCCAGAGCGGCGTGTACCTGAAAGGTCATTCCCTGTGTCCTACCACTCTGCCGGGGATCCGTCGGCCAGGCGCCAAGTCGGGGTACGCCACCTGTGCCCGTGCGGGCCGCTTCACGCACGCGGGCTTCGTTCACCTCGACCCCGAGGCCGGGCCCGTGGGCACGCCGAGCGCTCCGTCGCTCAGGGCCAGCGGCGCAGGGTCGATCAGGTAGTCGAGCAGGTCGGCGCCCTCGTTGTAGTGGATGCCGAGGCTCTGCTCCTGAAGGATCGCGTTGGGCGTGCAGGCGTCCACCTGCAGCGAGGCGGCCAGGGCGATCGGGCCCAGCGGGCAGTGGGGCGCCACGGCCACGTCGTAGGCCTCGGCCATGGCGGCGATCTTGCGCAGCTCGAGGATCCCGCCGGCGTGCGACACGTCGGGCTGGACGATGTCCGCCGCGCCCTCGGCCAGCAGGTCGCGAAAGCCCCAGCGCGTATAGAGGCGCTCACCGGTGGCCAGCGGGAGGACGGTGTGGCGCCGCAGCTCGCGAAGCGCGCCCGGATGCTCGGGCAGCACCGGCTCCTCCACGAACAGCGGGTGCAGCTCCTCGAGCGCGCGCAGAAGCGGGCGAGCCATGGCGCGGTGCACCCGTCCGTGGAAGTCGACGGCCACGTCGAGATCCGGGCACGCCTCGCGCAGCGCGGCCACCCGCCCCACGGCGGCGTCGATGGCCGCGTGGGAATCGACGTAGCCCAGCTCGGCGGTGGCGTTCAGCTTGACCGCGCCGAAGCCGGCGGCCTGGCGCTCGCGCGCGGCCTCCACCGCGTCCTCGGGGCGATCGCCCCCGACCCAGGCGTACGTGCGAACCGAGTCGCGCACGCGCCCTCCGAGCAGCTCCCAGACGGGCACCCCGAGCGCGCGGCCCTTCACGTCCCAGAGCGCCTGTTCGATGCCCGACAGCGCGCTGGTGAGAATCGGCCCGTCGCGGTAGAAGCCGCCTCGGCGCAGCACCTGGAAGTGGTCCTCGATGCGAAACGGGTCCGTGCCGACCAGGTGGTCCGCCATCTCCTCCACGGCCGCGGCCACCGTGGCCGCCCGGCCCTCGATCACCGGCTCACCCCAGCCGGCGATCCCCTCGTCGGTGCTCAGCTTGAGGAAGAGCCATCGCGGCGGCACCGCGAAGGTCTCGAGCGCGGTGATCCTCACCCGCCGCGACCGACGCCCAGAGCCAGGCCAGAAACGCCCCTCAGAACAGCTGCTTGAACTGCTCGATCCCGTAGATGATCGAGAACACGCCGAAGAAGGCAAAGCACCAGGCGAGCGCGCCCAGGCGCATCCCGCGGATCTTGATCGGCTGGGGCAGGAATCGGCGGTTGATCGCGATCAGCAGGCCGCTGTAGATGAACATGACGACGCCCGACAGCGATCCGGCGAGCACCGTCAGCACCAGCGGCTGGTCGAAGCCCACCAGCAGGATCGCGATGCCGAAGATCACGATGCCCCACACGACCGTGTGGTAGATGCGCGACTCCGTCCACGTCTTGTTCTCGCGCAGGTAGCCGACCTTCAGGACGTCGGCCACGAGGCGCGAGACGTAGTCGGCGATTCCGATCGATGCCGCGAACAGCGACAGCGCGCCGATGCCCCAGAACAGCGTCTTGAACCAGTTGCCGACGCTCTCCCCGAGAGCGTCCCCCTCGCCCTGGATGAAGTCGAGGTCCTCGCCGATGTCCTCTCCGAACACGGTCGAGTAGGCGACCATCGAGAAGACGATGATCGTGAGCGTCCCGATCACGAAGAAGGAGAAGAACTGCTCCTTGTTGGCCGCCTTCCACCACGAGTCCCAGCGCTTGAGGTTCTCCTCGTTGGGCCGGAACGTCACGCCGGTGGCCGGCGCCGCCTCCTCCTCGCCGGTCACCGGAGACACGATCCGTGGGGCGTAGTGGCCCATGCCGAAGCCCTTGTCGCGGATCCAGTTCGACTGAACGAGGTTGTTGGTGCCGCCGGCGCCCGCGAAGGCGAAGGCGCCGAGGATGAGCGCTATCTCGAGCTCCCCCGGGAACTGGCCGAAGTTGGTGACCGCGTCGCTCGTGTCGGCCCAGTCCGAGGCGCCGATCGCGGCGAACACCGCCACGGCGAGGAACAGCAGCACCGCGCCGATCTTCACGAACTGGATCTTCTCCAGCGTCTGGTAGACGACGGGCGACGCGGTGAGCGTGATGCCGATGGCGAGCGAGCCGCAGATGGCGATCACGTTCACGTCGCCGCCGCCGGTGAGGAAGGTGAGGACGGTGGCCGCGCTGGTGGCCCAGGCGGGCCAGATGTTGGGGATGATCGCGCACGCGCACATCACGATTCCCAGCGGCTTCCACATGCGGATGAAGCCGGCCACGGCGGTCTCTCCGGTGGCGAGCGTGTAGCGCTCGACCTCCATGTTGATGAAGTACTGCATGAGCACGCCGAGGGGCACAGCCCAGAGGAACACGAGGCCGACCTGCGAGGAGATGTAGGGCCAGAGGATGTACTCGCCGGTGGCGATCCCGACCCCGACGAGGATCACGCTCGGGCCGACGATCCTGCGCAGCGGCGGAGTCTCGGGCAGGTCCCTGTAGCCGACCGGCGGGAGGTTCTTGGAGGGGATCTCCGGCGCGTGCTCGGGTTCGCCGCGCGTGGTCTCTGGGGCCTCTGTCGTCGTCATCCGGAAATCACCACCACGTGGAGGGTGCGGGGACCGTGGACTCCCTCTACCCGGTTCAGCTCGATATCCGACGTGGCCGACGGCCCGGCGATGAAGGTGAGCGGCCGACCGGCCCGCACGGCGGGATCGAGGCGCTCGATGGCCTGGGTCACCAGATCGACGATCTGATCCTCGGTGACCAGGCACAGGTGGTAGTCGGGCACCAGCGTGAGCGCGCGCCGGCCCTGCCCGGGGCCTCCGTCGAGCACGATCACGCCGGTCTCGGCGATGGCCAGGGCGCAGCCCGTGAGGGCGCCGTCGAGCCCGTCGAGGTCGTGAGCGCTGAGGTCGTCGTCGGCCACCAGCTGCACGCCGGACGGGCGCCAGGCGTCGGGCAGGCCCTCGGGCGCGATCAGGCGTTCGGCGCCACGCTCGCGGCACAGGGCGGCGATCAGTTCGCCCGCCTCGGCCTCCGAGCTGCGGTGGACGCTGGCCCGGTACTCGCCCACGCGCTCGGCGAACAGGTCGACGATCTCGGCCGTCGTTCGCTCCGAGCTGCGGCGGTAGCCGCGCGGCACTTCCACCGTCGCTCGGTCGTCCGCCAGCGCCGAACGGCAGCGGCCAAGGATGGTGGCTCGGGCGTCGCCGGGGACGTCGGGCGTTTCCGCTTTACCGTCCGGCTTTGGGGCCTCCACAGGGCCAACATCCAGGACAGTGCCGCCGTTTTCGCCGCGCTCGCGCTTCCACCAGTCGCGGAACGTCTCCTTAGGCGGCTCGGCCAGGTCTCGCGTCATTGTCCAGCCGGACATCGGCCAGGGCATGCGCTCGATCCGCCCCTTGCGGGCCAGCGGCTTGGCGCCGAGCCGCGCCGCCTTCTGCGCCCGCTCGAAGGCCGCGCGTGAGGAGAACGCCCGGTACATGGCCTTCATTGCTGCCTTTTCCGGCTTCCAAGCCGGCTCCGTGTCCACCACCCGCCCGCGCAGGTGCACCAGCACGCGCGGGATGTCGATGGCCACGGGGCACACCTCGTAACAGGCGCCGCACAGGCTCGACGCGTAGGGCAGCGAGCGTCCCTCCTCCATCTTCTTCAGCTGCGGGGTGAGGATCGCCCCGATCGGCCCGGGGTAGACCGACTCGTAGGCGTGGCCGCCGGTGCGCGAGTAGACCGGGCACACGTTGAGGCAGGCCGAGCAGCGGATGCAGCGCAGCGCCTGGCGCCCGACCTGGTCGGCCAGCACGTCGGTGCGGCCGTTGTCCACCAGCACGAGGTGAAACTCCTGCGGCCCGTCGCCCGGCGAGACCCCGGTCCAGAACGAGGTGTAGGGGTTCATCCGCTCACCCGTCGAGGAGCGCGGCAGCAGCTGGATGAACACCTCCATGTCGCGCCACGTGGGCACGAGCTTCTCGATGCCCATCACGGTCACGAGCACCTCGGGCAGCGTGGTGCACATTCGCCCGTTGCCCTCGCACTCGAACACGCTGACCGTGCCGGTCTCGGCCACCGCGAAGTTGGCCCCGCTGATGCCCATCCGCGCGGACAGGAACTTGGACCGCAGGTGCAGGCGCGCCGCCTCGGCCAGCGCGGCGGGCTCGTCGGTCAGGTCGGGCAGGTCCAGCTCGCGCGCGAAAACGTCGCGGATCTCGGAGCGGTTCTTGTGGATGGCGGGCACGAGGATGTGCGACTGCACGTCGTCGCCCAGCTGGATGATCAGCTCGGCCAGGTCGGTCTCGATCGCGCGCACGCCGGCGTCGGCCAGCGCCTCGTTGAGCTTGATCTCGTCGGTGAGGATCGACTTGACCTTCACCACCTCGTCCACGCCGTGCGACCGGGCGAGGCCGGCGACGATCGCGCACCCCTCCTTGCCGTCCTTGGCCCAGTGGACCTGCCCGCCGGCGGCGACAACCGCGGCCTCGAGCTGCTCAGATACGTGTCGAGCGACCCGAGCGTGGCGTCCTTCAGCCCCTTCCCCGCCTCGCGCAGCTCCGCCCAGTCGGGCACCTCGCCCACCACCGAGGCGCGCTTGGTCGCGGATCGTGCCGGTGGCCTTGGCGAGGTTGCGGCGCAGCTGCGAGTCGCGCAGGGCGACGGGCTCGCTGCGCGGCGGACGAGCCGGCCTTGCCCAAGCTCACGACGCCAGCACCTCCACCAGGTGCATCGAGCGCACGCCGGTGCGCTGGCGCGACAGCGCCCCGCCGATGTGCATCAGGCAGGAGTTGTCGGCGGCGCACACGATCTCGGCGCCGGTGTCGAGCACGGCACGCACCTTGTCGGCCAACATGGCCGAGGACACCTCGGCGTTCTTCACCGCAAAGGTGCCGCCGAAGCCACAGCACTCGTCGCTCTGGGGCAGCTCGACGAACTCGATACCGCGACCGAGCGCAGCAGGCGCAGCGGCCGATCGCCGACCCCGAGCTCGCGCAACGAATGGCAGGTCGGGTGGAACGTGACCCGGTGCGGGAAGTACGCGCCCACGTCCTCGACGCCCAGGCGATCGATCACGAACTCCGAGAGCTCCAGCACCGGCGGGCCGTCCGCGAGCTGATGCCGCAGCATGCCCGCGCACGACGCCGACGGGCACACGACAACCTCCGCGCCCTCGAAGACCCGTCCGAAGCGCCGGGCCAGGGCGGTCCCCTCGCGCGCGTAGCCCGAGTTCATGTGCATCTGCCCGCAGCACGTCTGCTCGAGCGGGAAGTCGACCTCGCACCCGAGCCGTTCCAGCAGGCGCACGACGGCGCGCCCGGTCTGCGGGAAGAGCGTGTCGTTGAAGCAGGTGACGAAGAGGGATACGCGCACGCTCGATTAACGCTTTCGGTTTCCCCGCTGCTGTCATAGGGGCAAACCCCGAAACGGGACCGAGGGCCGCGACGGAGGGAGAGGCACCGGTGTACACCCAGAACTTCGATCCGGTATCGAACTCGCTCGGACTCAGCTCGATCTTCGCCGTCTTTCCCGTGCTGGCGCTGTTCGTCCTGCTGGGCGGGCTCCGCGTGGCGGCGCAGTGGGCGGCTCTGGCGGCGCTCGGCATCGCGATGCTCGTGGCGATGATCGTCTACAGCATGCCGGTCGACCAGACCTTCCTGTCGGCGAGCGAGGGCGCGGTGTTCGGCCTGTTCCCGATCATGTGGATCGTCGTAGCGGCGATCTGGATCTACAACATGACCGTCGAGACCGGGCACTTCGCCGTGCTGCGGCGGTCGTTCGGCGCGATCTCGACCGACCAGCGCGTGCAGGCCGTGATCATCGCCTTCTGCTTCGGCGCCCTGCTCGAGGCGCTCGCCGGCTTCGGCA
>CAVVCU010000018.1:0-257608 GCA_963746825.1 uncultured Thermoleophilaceae bacterium | reverse complement strand
CACCGACCAGTCTCCTTCCTTGACCTTCCAGTTCAGCGTCTGGGATCCCGCGCCCTCCGTGGACGCAGCCCAGATCCGCTCCCCGGCAGGCGGGGCGGGCTTGCGCTCGCCGCCCTGGGGGCTGTACTCGGCTTTGAACGGCTCGTAGCTCAGATCGGTGACCTTGGTGTGGGGCGACCCCGGCGAGGTACGCGGACAGCTCCTGGGTGCGGGCGACGCCCACGAACACCGGCTCGCCGGACTGCGGCGTGACCCGTAGGCCGGACCTGACCCAGGTCCGGTGTGCGACCAGGCCCTCGACGCCGTCGAGGTCCATCTCCAGGTTGTCCGTGGCGAGCGCGTGGGTGCTTGCCGCGAAGCGGTGACTGTCGGTGCTGAGATACCCGTCCTCGTCCTTCTCGACTCTCGCCCCACAGGGCGAAGCCGCCGAGGGCGATCAGGCCTACCGCGACTAGGCCGGCCACCGCGCCGGATACGAGCAGAACGACACGCGCCCCCGTGGAGCGCTGCCGGGGTTCTGGGTGTTGGTCTCGGTCATCTGCTTCCTTCTGCGGTTGAGATAGAGACCCTGGCCTCAGAACGCGCCCGGCACATCGGGTGAGCACCCTTGACCGGAACCCTGAAATGGCGCTCCTGCAGGCGTACGCCGGCGCCCACCGGTGGACTCGCAGCCCGGCACAGCCGCCGCTCAAATGGTGGGGCGCGAAGACGAGCTCGAGCATCTCGAGGCGGCTCTGGACGCGCTGACCGAGGGCCGGCCTGCCTACGTTGCCATCGAAGGTGAGCCCGGTATCGGCAAGACGCGCCTCCTGGATGAGCTGCGGTCGCGTGCCGAGGAGCGTGGACACGTGGTGCTCTCGGGCGCGGCCGCCGAGTTCGAGAGCGAGATGCCCTTCAGCGTCTGGGTCGACGCTCTCGACGCCTACGTCGTGTCGCAGGACTTTGCCGGCCACGTGGCGTGGGACGAGGAGCTGGCGGCCGAGCTCCAGCAGGTGCTGCCCTCGCTGGCACGGTCCAATGGCCGGAGCGGGGCCATCGCAGACGAGCGCTACCGGGCGCACCGTGCGGTCAGCCGCCTGCTTCGTCTGATCGCAGACGATCAGCCGCTGGTGCTCATTCTCGACGATCTGCACTGGGAGCGACGGCGCCTCGCTCGAGCTGATCGCTGCACTCACACGTCGCGAGCCCAAGGCGCCGGTACTGCTCGCTCTCGGCTTTCGCCCCGGGCGGGCTGCCCAGCGCCTAGGCACGGCGCTGACCGACCCGCGGGTCCACCGGCTCGAGCCTGGACACTGACCCGAAGCCGAGGCGACACTCCTGCTGGACGGGATGGAGGCCAAGTCCGTGGCCGCGATCTATCCGCCACGGGGGAGGCAATCCGTTCTACCTCGAGCAGCTTGGGCGCGCCGGCGACAACGCTGTGCTGGCGGCTGCGCTCGGCCCGGACACCGACGTCGCCGGAGTGCCCGCGGCCGTGGCGGGCGCAATCGCGGGCGAGCTCGGGTCCCTCTCCGATTCCTCCCGCACGCTGCTGGGACGCCGCCGCCGTGGCGGGGGATCCCTTCGAGCTGGATCTGGCGGCCGAGATTGGGGGGCTACCCGAGGCCGCGTCGCTGAGTGCGCTCGACGATCTGCTCGACCACGACCTCGTCCGGCCGACCCACCTGCCGCGGCGATTCAGCTTCCGTCACCCGCTCGTGCGCCGCGCGGTCTACGACTCGGTGCGCGGAGGCCGGCGCCTGGCCGGACATGCCCGAGCGGCCGAGGCCTTGGCCGCCCGGGGAGCGGATTCGGCCGAGCGGGCCCACCACGTCGAGCAGTCGGCGAGGCAGGGTGACGAAGAGGCCATCCGGGTGCTGCTCGAGGCTGGACAAACATCGTCCTCGCGCGCCCCGAGCGCCGCGGCGCGCTGGTTTGCCGCCGCCATGCACCTTCTGCCCAGCGCGGACATCGAACGCCAGGTGTCGGTGCGCATGGACCTGGCCTCCGCGCAGCGCTCGCTGGGCGAGTTCGACCCCTCCAGCGCCACCCTCCTGGAGGCGATGGACCTCCTTCCGCCCGACGCCGTGGCGGAGCGGGTCGAGCTCACGACGCTGTGCGCAGCGGTCGAGCACTGGGGTGGGACGCCACGAGGAGGCGCACCGTCGCCTCGTCCGTGCGTGGGAGGAGGTGCCCGACCGCTCCTCCGCCGTGGCCGCAGCCCTTCAGATCGAGCTCTCGGTCGACGGCTTCTACGAGTTCGACTCCGATCAGACGCTCGACATGGGGCGGGGAGCGCTGGAGACCGCGCGCGCCGTGGGCGACGAGGCGCTCATCGCCGCGGCCGCCTCGGCGCTCTGCATGGGCGAAGCGGCGGCCGGGAAGATAGGGGACGCGCGGAAGCATCACGCCGAGGCGGTCAGCTACATCGACCGCCTCTCCGATGCGGAGCTGGCGCCGCGCCAGGAGGCGCTGTGCCACCTCGGGTGGGCCGAGAACTACCTCGAGTTCTACGACCAGGCGATCGCCCACGTGGACCGCGGGATAGCCATCGGGCGGGCGACCGGCCGCGGACGGATGGTCGTGCCGATGATGCTGGTGAAGGGATTCCCGTTCGAGATGCAGGGGCGCATGGCCGAGGCCATCGAGATGGGTGAGGCCGCGGCTCGAGGCCACCCGGCTCTCCTCCAAGTCGACTGTGGCCGTTCTGGTCGTTGTTCGAGCTCGGCTGGGCGCACTACTACGCCGGGGACCTCGAAGCCGCGATCGCCGCGGGCGAGGAGAGTGCTCGTGTGGGACAGCGCCTCGCCGGCGGGACGATGCCCTCGGCGGCGGTGGCCCCGGGCCGGATGCTGGCCTGCGCGCGCTTCGAGGCGGGCGATGTCGAACGCGCTCGCGAGGAGATGCGCGCGCTGGATCAGACCAGCTCGAGCACAAGATCCCCGTCGAGCGCTGCTTCGACTGGGAGACACTGGCGCTCGTCGAGCTGGCCGTCGGCAACCCCGAGAAGGCGGACGAGTACGCGGGGCGCGCCGAGCAGAACGCGGCGAACCTCGGCCTCAAGGTGCCCGCCGCGGTGGCCGGCCGCGCACGGGCGGAGGTGCTGCTGGCCGGCGGCGAGCCGCTCGAGGCCGCCCGGATCGCCGCCGAGTCGGCTGAGTCGGCCGACTCGGTGGGAGCGCATCTCCAGGCTGCCTCCGCGCGGCCTGGCCGGCCGAGCGCTGGCGACAGCGGGTAAGCGCGACGAAGCGCTTGTCGCGCTGCGCGAGGCCGAGCGCGTGAGCGCCGAATGCGGGTCGGTTCGGCTTCGCGACACCATGCGCCGCGAGCTGCGCAAGCTGGGCGCCCGCGCCGAGGTGCGCGGGAAGGCCACAGCGGAGGACTCGGGGACGGGCTCCCTCACCAATCGCGAGCTCGAGGTCGCCGAGCTGATCACCGATCGCCTGACCAACCCCCAGATCGCCGAGAAGCTCTTCCTCAGCAAGAAGACGATCGAGACGCACATCCGCAACCTGTTCATCAAGCTGAATGCATCCTCGCGCGTGGAGGTGGCCCGCATCGTCGAAGGCGTGATCGGCGCGAGCGCGAGGGAACGGTGGACGGGCCTTGACGGAGGTCGCGCCGCCGCCGACGGCGACGGCGCTCGACTCCGACACGCAGCGGCTGCGCGAGCTCGGCTATCCCCAGGAGCTCGAGCGCCGGCTGCACATCCGCGACAACGTCGCGCTCGGCTTCGCTGCCGTCTCCCCGGTGGTGGGGCTCTACGCCGTTGTGCTGGTGGGGACATTGGTGGCCGGCCCCGCCTGGGTGTGGGTGCTGCCCGTGGCTCTGGCCGGGCAATGCCTGCTGGTGGCCGTGTACTCCGAGCTGGCGTCGGAGTTCCCCATCGCGGGCGGCGCCTATCAGTGGACCAAGCGCCTGGTGGGCGGCTCCTACGGCTGGTTCACCGGTTGGGTCGCGGTCTGCGCCTACGCCGTGGCTAACACGACGGTCGCCTACCTCGGTGCCCCGTGGGGGCTTGGCGCTATTCGGTATCGAAGCGACGGCGAACCTGCTGGTGGTCACCGGGATGGTGCTCGTGCTGGTGTGCGCGGCCGCGGATGCGTTCGGGATCCGGTTGCTGAGCCGCGCGATCAAGGTGGGCATCGCGGCCGAGGCGCTCGCCACGGTGGGCGTGGGCATCGCCCTCCTGCTCGTGTTCCGCGAGCAGGACTTCTCGCGTTCTCTCGGAGACTCTGGGAGCCGAGGCGCTCTCAGGGGGCTCGGTCGGCGCTGGCCTGCTGGCGGCGCTGGCGGTCGGCGGCTGGGTGTTCATCGGCTTCGACGCCTGCGTCGCGGCCGCCGAGGAGACGCGAGATGCGAGCCGTCATGTGCCTCGGGCCATCTGGATCGCCCTCCCAGCGTCGGCACGCTCGTGTTCCTCAACGCGGTCGCCGTCATGCTCGCGCACCCAGATCCGGCCTCGATCGTGGCGGGCCAGGACCTGGATCCGGTGACCACGGCGGTCGTCACGTCGTTCGGATCTTGGTCCTCGAAGCCGTTCACCGCCGTGGTGCTGGTTGCCTTCCTGGCCTGCGGGATGGCCGCCCAGGCCCTCACCGCCCGCACGATGTACTCCGTGTCGCGCGACGGCACGTTGCCCGGATCGCGTTTTCTGCGCAAGGTCAACCGTCGCAGGGTCCCCATCGGGGGAATCGTGGTGACCGCGACCGTGGCCTGCCTCGGGATGCTGCTCGGGCTTCACTCGGCCGCGGTGGGCAGCCTGATCACCTTCGGGACGGCGGGGATCTACGTGACGTTCCTCCTGATTGCGCTGGGCGCCCTGATCGCGCGGGTGCGCGGCACGTGGAAGCCGGCGGGTCGCATACATCTCGGTCGGGCGGGCCTGGTGATCAACGTGTTGGCAGTGGTCTGGCTGGCCTTCGAGGCGATCAACATCGCCTGGCCGCGCGAGTCGCTGGCACCCCCCGGTGCGCCCGTCTACCAGATCTGGGCGGCCCCGATGGTCCTTGCGGCCATTGCCGTTGTGGGGCTGGCCTATCTGCTCGTGGCCAAGCCCCAGCGGGCTTTGCCGGGGGCCGGCCGGCCCGATCAGGGCGTCTAGAGCTTTCCGTCGCGACGCGGCGGACGGCGATCTTCTCGGCCGCCTCACGCGTGCCGGCGGCCACCGTGAGCGTGCGCTCGCCGATCGTGACGGTCCAGAAGCGCGGAGACATCGGTTCTCCTCTCACCCGACCTGGGGCCCGGACAGCTGGGCCCTCAGTGTCGCGATCTCGGTCACGGCCGCCCCGACGTATGCGGAGCGCGCCAGCGCGATCTCCTGGTCGAGGTCGGCCATGTAGGCCGGGTTGTTGGTCAGCCCCTCGATCGAGGCCAGTGCGCGCTCGATCTGGAGCTCCTGAAGCTGGGTTTGCATCTCGATAGCGGACATGGCGCCATCGTGCGCTCCCAGGCACCCTTTCTCATCGGGTGCGGACCCTGAACCGAGTCCGGCAGCACCCTGAACCGCCGGTTTCGACGGGTGGCACGGTGCCGGACATACTGTCGCCGGTGCTGCGGCTCGTCACGATTCCCATCAGCCACTACTGCGAGAAGGCGCGCTGGGCGCTCGACCGCGCCGGACTGCCCTACCGCGAGGAGCGCCACGTTCAGGGCGTCCACCGAATCGCGGCCCGGCGCGCGGGCGGCGGGGCGACCGTGCCGGTGCTGGTCACGCCCGACGGCGTGCTAGCGGAGTCAGGGCAGATCCTCACCTGGGTCGATCAGCGCACGCCTGAGGAGGAGCGTCTCTTCCCCGAAGACCCGGAGGCCCGGCTCGAGGTCGAGCGCCTCTGCCGGCGCTTCGACGAGCAGCTCGGGCCGCGGGGCCGGCGGCTCGTGTACGTGCACATGCTCGCCCAGCGCGAGGTCGCGCTCCCCTACAACAACGCGGGCGTCCCCGGCTGGGAGGCCCGCGCGATCCGGTACGGCTGGCCGTTCGCCACCCGCTTCATCGAGCGCGTCCTGGAGATCCGTCCCGGGGTCGAGGTCGAGGACGAGGAGGTTGTCTGGGGCGAGCTTGACTTCGTGGCCGGGCTGCTCGCCGACGGTCGACCCCACCTTTGCGGAGAGCGCTTCGGGGCGGCCGACCTGACCTTCGCTGCGCTGGCCGGCGCGCTGGTCCTGCCGCCCGAGTACGGCGTGGCGTTACCGCAGCCCGAGGTCCTCGCACCGGCGACTGCGGAGCTGGTCCGGCGGGCGCGCGAGCACCCGGCTGGCCGCTACGCGCTGGCGCTCTTCGCCGATGAGCGCGTGACCTCGCCCAGGAACGCGTCGCTCAGCGGCTGAGCCGGTCCGGCCGGGCGGCGCGGATGCGCCGGGTCATCTCGGCCAGGTCGAGCTTCTCGGTGTCCAACACGAGGTGCACGCCGTCGAGCTGCGGCAGCGCCGCGTGCAGCGGCTCGGCCTCGGCCAGCAGGTATTCCAGCCCGTGCCAGCCCGGCGGCTCCCGCGCCACGATCCGCTCACGCAGCGTCGTCAGCCGGGCCTGCAGCCGGACGAAGAGCAGATCGTCGGCCCCCACCGCAGCGAGCACGTCGCGCAGATGGCCGGCCGACTCGATCACCTCCGCCACGAGCAGCGTGTCCCGGCCCGCCCGGCGATGCGAATCGCAGCAGGCTCGCAGGTGCTCGCAGCGCCCGGCGAGCTCGGGAAAGGGATAGGCCCACGCGACCTCGTCCACGTCGACCGCCGCGTGCTCCACTTGGTCGGCGACCAGGGCGTCGCTCAAGGCGGTCAAGGCAACCGTCTTCCCCGCTCCGGGCGGGCCGGTGAGGAGTACCGCGAACATGGCCCCCGCCGCGGCCGGGCCCTAAGCCAACAGGCCCTAGCCGACCTCGGCCTCTTCGCGCCCCTGGAGGCGATCGCGCCCGCGCTGCACCGCCGCGGTGAACTTCGTGAGGTTGACCTCGAGCGTGTTGAGGATGTCGTCGGCGTAGTCCTCGGCGCCCAGGCGGATCTCGCGCTCGCGGGCGCGGGCATCCTCGATGATCTCCTCGGCCTGGCGCTCGGCCTGCTTGACGACCTCCTCCTCGGAGATCAGCCGCGTCTGCTCGTCGCGCGACTCCTTGATGATCCGCTCGGCCTCGCGCTTGGCTTCGGCCAGCATCTCCTGGCGCTCCTTGACGATCCAGCGCGCCTGCTTGATCTCCTCGGGGATCGTGGCGCGCATCTGGTCGAGGATGTCGTAGACCTCCTCCTTGTCCACGCGCACCTGATCCGTCAAGGGGACGGGCTTGGCGTTGTGAATCGTGTCGTCGAGCTTGTCGATCAGGACCAGGACGTCCATGGGCGCTTCCTCAATTCCCTACCGCTTCAATTCTTCCTGCAAACGAGCAGCGACCCTATCGGGCACCAACCCAGTCACGTCACCGCCGAACATTGCCAGTTCTTTCACTCCGCTCGAGCTCAGAAAGCTGAACTCTGGCGCTGCCATCAGATAGATGCTCTCGATGTCCGGCGCCAATTTACGGTTGAGCTGGTTCATCTCGAACTCGTATTCGAAGTCCGAGATCGCCCGCAGCCCTTTGACGATGGCCTTGGCCGAATGCTCCCGGGCGAAATCGACGAGCAGGTTATCAAAGGTTTTTACCTGCACATTGCCGTATTCCGCCACCTCGCTCTGGATGAAGGCGACCCGCTCATCGGCCTCGAAGAGCGTCTTCTTCTTGCGCACGGGCTGATTCACGACCCCGACCACGAGGCGGTCGAACACGTGGGCCGCCCGGCCGATGATGTCGAGGTGGCCGAAGGTGATGGGGTCGTACGACCCCGGGCACACCGCGGTTCCGCCCTTCGGCTCAGCGGCCATGGATCGCGATCCGGGTGTCGCCGTAGGTCCGCTCGCGGAGCAGCGGAAAGGGCAGCTGGAGCGGCCGGCGCTTGTCTGATTCGGTCACGATGCGGGAGTTTTCTGAGGTCATCGCCGGCAGGCGCTCGGCGAGCGCGGCGGCCGGCGAAGGGGCCGAATCATATGGCGGGTCGCAGAACACGAGGTCAAACGGGCCCTCGGCGGTGCTCAGGAAGCGCAGGGCGTCCTGCCGGCGCACCACGCCCTCGGCGCCCAGCGCGTCGAGGTTGCGGCGGATGACCTCGGCGGCTCGGGCCTCGTTCTCCACGAAGAGCGCCGAGGCCGCTCCGCGGGAGAGCGCCTCGATCCCGAGCGCCCCCGAGCCGGCGTAGAGATCGAGCACCCGGGCACCGGCCACGTCGCCGAGCATCGAGAACAGCGCCTCGCGCACCCGGTCGGCCGTCGGCCGCGTGGCCCGGCCGCGCGGAGCCTCAAGGCGCCGGCCACCGAACTCCCCCGCCACCACCCTCACGCGGGGATCGGATCGAGCTCGGAGCCGAAGTGGGCCACCACCGCCTCGCGCAGCAGCCCGTGCTCGGGCGCCTCGAGGCGCGGGTCGGCGAGCAGCACGGCGTCGGCGTGGTCGCGCGCCCGGACCAGCAGCTCCGTGTCCTCGGGCAGCCGGGCCACGCGGAACTCGGGCAGCCCCGACTGGCGGGTGCCCAGCACGTCGCCCGCCCCGCGCAGCTCGAGGTCGATCTCGGCGAGCCGAAAGCCGTCTCGTTCCCCGGCGATGGCCTCGAGGCGCGGCAGCTTGGGATCGCCGAAGAGGATGCACACCGAGCCGTGTCCGCCGCGGCCCACGCGGCCGCGCAGCTGATGTAGCTGGGAAAGCCCGTAGCGCTCGGCCGCCTCGATCAGCATGACGGTGGCGTTGGGCACGTCGATCCCCACCTCCACCACGCTGGTGGCCACCAGCACGTCGGCGTCGCCCCCCGCGAAGGCCTCCATGGCCGCCGCCTTCTGCTTGGAGGGGAGCTGGCCGTGAATGAGCTCCACGCGGAGGTCGCGAAACTCGCCGCCGCGCAGCCGCTCGAACTCCGCGGTAGCGGCCTTGGCCTGCAGGGTCTCCGACTCCTCGACCAGGGGACACACGACGAAGCATTGGCGCCCCGCGGCGATCTCCTCGCGAATGCGCTCGTAGGCGCGCGCCCGCGCCCGGACCCCGTCCACGACGAAGGTCTCGACCGGGCGGCGCCCCTTGGGCAGCGTGCGAAGAATGCTGGCGTCGAGGTCGCCGTAGGCCGTGAGCGAGAGCGTGCGCGGGATGGGCGTGGCCGTCATGTGCAGGGCGTGCGGAGCCAGCCCCTGGGGCGCCTTTAGGTCGAGCGCCGCGCGCTGGCGCACGCCGAAGCGGTGCTGCTCGTCGATCACCACGAGCGCCAGATCGCGGAACTCGACCGGTCCCTCGATCAACGCGTGGGTGCCCACCACGAGCTGGAGCTGGCCGCTGGCCAGGCGGCCCAGCAGCTCGCGGCGGCGCGGCGCGCCGGTCGAGCCGGTCAACAGCTCGAGCGCGAGCGTGCCCCCCAGGAGCGAGTCGAGCGTGCGGTGGTGCTGCTCGGCCAGCGTCTCGGTGGGCGCCATGAGTGCGGCCTGAGCGCCGTTCTCCACCGCCCGCAGCATCGCGGCCAGGGCGATCACGGTCTTGCCGCTGCCGACCTCCCCCATCAGGAGCCGCTGCATCGGGCGCTCCTGGGCCACGTCGGCGTCGATCTCCCCCATGGCCTTCACCTGGTCGTCGGTCAACTCGAAGGGCAGCGACCAGCGCCAGCGATCCACCACCACCCCGCGTGCCGCCAGCGGCCGGGCACGGCGGCCCTCCCGCCGTGCGCGCCGCCGGCCGGCCACCGCCAACTGCAGCAGGAACAGCTCCTCGAAGGCCAGCCGCCGCCGCGCGCCCTGCTCGTCCTCCTCGCGGTCGGGGAAGTGCGCCGCGGCCAGGGCGGCCGGGCGGTCGGGCAGGCTCTCCTCCACGCGCAGGCGCGCCGGCAGCGGCTCCACCGCCGCGAGCATCCGCGGGTAGGCCTCCCACATCAGCTCGCGCAGCTTCGCGGCGCTGATGCCCTCCGTGGCCGGGTGGACGGGCACCAGGCCCACGGTGTGCACCGGCGCCCCGTCCGACGTCAGCTTCTCGAACTCGGTCACCCAGAACTCGCCGCGCCGCCGGAGCTTGCCGTGGAGCAGCACCGCTGCGCCCTCGCCCAGCTGGCGGGCGATCCAGGGCTGGTTGAACCACACGGCCACCGCCGGGCCGCTCTCGTCGAACACGCGGGCCTCGACGCGCTTGCGCCGGCGGTCGCGCATGGGCTTGACCGTGACCGAGCGCACCGCCACGGCCACGGTGGCCTCCTCGCCGAGCGCGAGCTGGCCGATCAGGCGCACGTCACGCCGGTCACGGTGGGCGTGCGGGAAGTGCTCGATCAGGTCGCCCCAGGTGCGGATGGCGAGCTTGTCCAGAGCCTTGGGCCCGTCGAGGGTCTCCTCGAGCAGCGCGGGGCGGGGATAGGAGCGGACTGCGGCGGCGGCTTGCGGCGGGAGCTCCTTCGTCGAGGCGAAGGCCCTCACTCCGCGCAGAGCAGCCACCACCACGCGGGCTGGCCGCCCTCGTGGAACTCCACCTCGACGCCGTCGGGGGCGCGGGCCTCGACGGCGTCGCGCCCGAGCGGCGGACCCTCGCCGGCGATGCAGGTGAGCAGCTCGGCCCCGTCGGCGAGCCGGGCGATCGTGGTGGCAAGCGTGTCCGCGGGATCGCCCCAGGCCACCAGCTCGCCGCCCGCGTAGCCCACCGCGTCGCCGGCCGTGAAGCGGCCCTGGACGTCGTCGCGCGCCGCGGGCGCCACCCCGCCCACGCTGAGGCCACCGGCCGAGTCGAGAATCGCCTGCGCGTTCTCCTCGCAGTTCTTGGTTGCGTCGAAGCCCAGCAGCGCAACCAGCCCCTCCTGGGGGGCGGTGGTGGGCACCACCTTGGCCGGCTTGTCCGAGAGCTCGGCCGCGCGCTCGGCCGCCATGATCACGTTGGGGCTGTTGGGGAGCACGACCACCTCGGATGCCGTCGCGGCGTGGATGGCGGCCAGCAGCTCGTAGGTCGACGGGTTCATCGTCGGTCCCCCGTCCACCACCAACACCCCGAGCTCCGCGTAGAGGCGCTTCACGCCATCCCCGCTCGCCACGGCCACCACCACGCAGGCGTCGCGCTGCACGCCGTCGGCGGCCAGCCGGGAGCTGCGCTCGAGCACCTGCTCGCGCATATCGGCCACGTCGAGGCGCGACACCTCGCCGGTCTCCTCGAAGAGCGAGACGGCGCGCGCCGGCTCATCGGTGTGCACGTGCACGCGCAGCGTGCGGTCGTCGCCCACCACCAGCACCGAGTCGCCGATCTGCTCGAGCAGCGGCGTGAAGCGCCCGGCCTCGAGGCCCTGGCCGGTTACGGCGAAGTTCGTGCAGTAGCGAAAGCTCGAGGACTCGTGCTCGGGGCGGTGCAGCGCCGCCGGCGCGTAGTGGTGCTCGAGCTCGGGGTGGGCGTCGCCGCGCAGGGCGGCCAGGCAGCCGGCGATCATCACGGTGAGGCCGTAGGCGCCGGCGTCGACCACGCCCGACTCGCGCAGGATGGCCAGCTGGTCGGGACCGCGCTCCACCGCCTCCTTGCCCGCCTCGAGCGCGTTCTCGAGCACCTGGGCCAGCAGCTCGTCCTGCTCCGCCGAGGAGGAGTCGGGACCGAGGCGGCGCACGTCCATGTGGGCGAGGTCCTGGGCCACCCGGCTGGCCATCGCGCGCACCGCGGAGAGCATCGTTCCCTCGGCGGGGTCGCGCACCGAGGCGTAGGCGGCGTCGGCCGCGCGGGCGAATGCGGCCGACACGAGGATCGGGTCGACGAGCTCGCCGGGTCGCGATGCGAGCTCCTCCGCCGCGCCACGCACGATCTGGGAGAGGATCACGCCTGAGTTCCCGCGCGCCCCCAGCAGGGCCGCGCGGGCCACCGCGCTGACGATCTCGTCGCGGCCGCTCACGTCGAGTGGGTCGCCCTCCATGCCGTCGAGCTCCTGCAGGACCGCGCGCAGGGTGAGCGCCATGTTGTCGCCCGTGTCGCCGTCGGCGACCGGGAACACGTTCAGGTCGTTGACCTCCTGGCGGCGGTTCTCGAGCTCCGCCAGGGCAGCGGCCAGGACACGGCGGAAACGGACGAGGCTCTCGTCGGGCACTGGGGCTTTGTACACCTTCGGGCGGTCGGGGCTACGCCACGACGCCGGGACGTCAGACGTGTTTTGTGACTTTGCCGGCCTTGAGGCAGCGAGTGCAGACGTATTCACGGCTGGGCGAGCCGCCCACCGAGATGCGGACCTTCTGCAGGTTCGGGTTGAATCGCCGCCTGGTGGCCACCATGGAGTGGCTGCGGCTGTTCCCGAACGAGGGGCCCTTCTTGCACACGTAACAGACCTTTGCCACGGCGCGTCAGGGTAGCAACACGGCGCGTGCTTCCCGCAGGGTCTCGTCGATCTCGGCGCGGCCCACATCGAGATGGGTGACGGCGCGCACGCGCCCGTCGGGAGTGTCCGACAGCTCCACCCCGCGGCGCTCCATCGCCTCGACGAAACCGCCCGGCGCGTCGAATATGACGATGTTGGTCTCGGGCGCGATCACCCGGCAGCCGAGCTCGGTCAGGCCGTCGGCGAGCACGCGCGCGTTGGCGTGGTCCTCGGCCAGGCGCTCCACGTTGTGGTCGAGGGCGTAGAGGCAGCCCGCGGCGACGATCCCCGACTGGCGAAACGCGCCGCCCATCTGCTGCTTGAAGCGCCACCCCTCGTTCATCAGCTCGCGCGAGCCGCACAGCACCGCGCCCACGGGAGCCCCGAGACCCTTGGTGAAGTCGAGCCACGCGGTGTCGAAGCCGCCGGCGTGCTGGGCGGCCGGCGCGCGCGAGGCCACCGCGGCGTTCATCAGGCGCGCTCCGTCCATGTGGGTGCGCAGTCCGCACTCGCGCGCCACCTCGAGGACCGAGTGGATCGACTCGGTCGGCCATACCCGCCCACCGCCCATGTTCGTGGTCTGCTCGACGGAGACCAGCCGCGAGCGCGGGGTGTAGCGCGAGTCGGGGCGCACGGCCGCCCGCAGCTGCTGAGCGCTGAAGATGCCGCCGTCGCCCTCGAGCGCGTGGATCATGAGCTGCCCGTTGTTGGCCGGCCCGCCGGCCTCGGCGATGATCGGGTGAGCGCTTCGGTCGAGGATCAGCTCGTCGCCGCCGGGGCGAGCGTGCAGGCGAAAGGCGATCTGGTTGCACATGGTGCCGCTGGGGAGAAACAGGCCCGCCTCGTGGCCCAGCAACTCGGCCACGCGCTCCTCCAGGCGCCGGGTGGTGGGGTCGGCTCCGCGCTGCTCGTCGCCCACCTCGGCCGTGGCGATCGCCCGCCGCATGCCCTCGCTCGGGCGGGTCTGCGTGTCGCTGTAGAGGTTGATCACGGGGCGAGCTCATGCCGCAGCGCCGCCATGCGCAGCACCGCGCGGGCCGCGTCCTCACCCTGGTGGCGCTTGCCCTCGCCGGTGCGCTCCAGCGCCTGCTCCATCGAGTCGACCGTCAGCACCCCGAACGAGCACGGCACGCCGGTGTCGAGCCCCACGCGGGCGATGCCCGCCGCCGCCTCGTTGCACACGTAGTCGTAGTGGTCGGTCTCGCCGCGGATGACCGCTCCGAGGCACGCCACTCCGGCGTAGCGCCCGGACTCGGCGCAGTACTTGGCGGCCAGCGGCAGCTCGAACGCGCCGGGCACCTCGTGAAGCTCGACCGACGCGCCCGCCTCGGTGAACACCATTGTCGCTCCGGTCACCAGCCGCCGGGCGAGCTCCTCGTAGAAGCGCCCGACCAAGCCGCGTAGATCTCACTCACTCGCCCGCTCCGCCTCTGCCTCCCGCTCGCGGTCCTGCGTGCGCTCCTCGTGGATCATCTCCTCGTCGAGGGCGAGGCCCTGGTGATGAAGCAGGTGCCCGAGGCGATTGCGCTTGGCCTGGAGGTATCTGGCGGTTGTGGTCGCCGGGCTCGTGCTCGATCGGGACCTGGTCGGTCACCGACAGCCCGTAGCCCTCGAGGCCGACGATCTTCTTCGGGTTGTTGGTGAGCAGGCGGATGGAGCTCAGGCCGAGGTCGACGAGGATCTGCGCGCCGATGCCGTAGTCGCGCAGGTCGGCGGGAAGTCCCAGCTCGAGGTTCGCGTCGACGGTGTCGCGGCCCTGCTCCTGCAGCTTGTAGGCGCGCAGCTTGTTGAGCAGGCCGATGCCCCGGCCCTCCTGCGCGAGGTAGAGCAGCACCCCGCGGCCCTCGTTCTCGATGCGGGCCATCGCGTCCTCGAGCTGCTGGCCGCAATCGCAACGCAGCGAGTGGAACACGTCGCCGGTCAGGCACTCCGAGTGCACGCGCACCAGCACGTCCTGCTCACCCTCGACCTCGCCCTTGACCATGGCCACGTGGTGCTTCCCGTCGATCAGCGAGCGGAAGCCGACCACGCTGAAGTCGCCGAACATCGTCGGCAGCTGGGCCTCGGCCACACGCTCGATGAGCTTGTCGTGGCGCCGCCGGTAGGCGATCAGGTCGGCCACGGTGATCATCTTCATGCCGTGCTTGGCGCAGTAGCGCTCCAGGTCGGGCACGCGGGCCATCGTGCCGTCGTCGTTCATGACCTCGCAGATCACGCCGCTCGGGTTGAGGCCCGCGAGGCGCGCCAGGTCGACCGCCGCCTCGGTCTGCCCGGTGCGCTCGAGCACGCCGCCGCCCCTGCGCCTTCAGGGGGAAGATGTGGCCGGGCTGCACGAGGTCGTGAGGCCGGCTGGAGGGGTCGATGGCCACCTGGATGGTGTGCGCGCGGTCGTGGGCCGAGATGCCGGTGGTGATCCCCTCGCGCGCCTCGACCGTGACGGTGAATGCGGTCTGGAAGGCGGACTCGTTCTTGGCCGCCATCAGGTTGAGCCCGAGCTCGTCGCAGCGCTCGGGCGCCAGGGCGAGGCAGATCAGCCCGCGGCCGTAGGTGGCCATGAAGTTGATCGCCTCGGGCGTGGCGAACTGCGCGGCCATGGTGAGGTCGCCCTCGTTCTCGCGGTCCTCGGCGTCGCACACCACGACCATCCGCCCCTCGCGGATGTCCTCGAGGGCGTCCTCGATCGAGCTAAAGGAGCTCACGTCTTCAGCTTCTCCACGTACTTGGCCAACACGTCAACCTCCAGATTGACGGCCGTGCCGTGCTCGGCCTTCCCCAGGGTCGTGCGCTCGATCGTCTCGGGGATCAACGAGACCTCGAACGCGTCGTCGTCGACCGCGCTGACCGTCAGCGACACGCCGTCGACGGCGATCGAGCCCTTCTCGACGACGTAGCGCAACAGACCGGGCTCGGCGGCGATCCGCACCACGCGCGAGAAGCCCTCGTCGCGCGTGCCCGCCACGGTGCCGACGGCGTCGACGTGGCCCTGGACCACGTGGCCGCCGAGGCGGTCGCCGGCGCGCAGCGGCAGCTCTAGGTTGACCTCGCTCCCCTGGCCGAGCGGGCCCAGCGAGGAGCGGCGCAGGGTCTCGGGCATCACGTCGGCGGCGAAGGAGGACGCGTCGGGGTCGACCGCGGTCAGGCACACGCCGTTCACGGCCACCGAGTCGCCCGGAGCAAGCTCGCCGGCGAGGTCGGTCTCCACCTCGAGGCGCCCGTCGCGCAGCGCGCGCACCGTCCCCTTGTCGGCCACCAGCCCGGTGAACATCACCACTCCTTGAGCCGGGCGATGATCAGGACGTCGTCCTCGATGCGGTCGACCTCGACGTGGAGCGCGCGCGGCGCGGCGGCGATCAACCCGACCCCCATCCCCTCCACCGCGGTGCGGGCCCCTCGGCCGCCGCTCAGGATCGGGGCGACGAACATGCGCGCCTCGTCGATCTCGTCGGCTTCGAGGAAGGCTCCGGCGAGGCGCGGACCGCCCTCCAGCAACAGAGACTGCACGTCGCGCGCGCCGAGCTCGTCGAGCGCGCTGGCCACCCGCGCCCCCTCGTTGGCTCCGGTGGCCACGATCACATCCACCCCGGCGGACTCGAGCGACTGCATCGAGGTGCGCGACGCCGCGCGCGAGCACACCACGGTCACGGGAACCTCGCTCACGCCGCGCACGAGTTGGGAGTCGAGCGGCAGGCGCGCCTCGGAGTCGAAGATGACCCGCCGCGGCTGGTGGGCCACCCCCTCGACACGGGCGGTCAGACGGGGATCGTCAACCAGCGCGGTGCCGATCCCGACGGCCACCGCGTCGGACTCGGCGCGCCAGCGATGGGCGCGCGCACGCGAGAGCTTGCCGGAGATCCACTGCGAGTCCCCGGTGCGGGTGACCACCTTGCCGTCGAGCGTCATGGCCGACTTGAAGATCACGAGGGGGCGCCCGCAGCGCGCGTGCTTTCGGAAGGGCTGGTTGAGCAACCGCGCCTGCGTCGACTCCGCCCCGTTCACCCACACCACCTCGATGCCCTCGTCACGCAGGATCCCGGGGCCGCGCCCGGCCGCCTTGACGGTGGGGTCCTCGGAGGCGATCACCACGCACGCGATGCCCGCCTCGATGATCGCCTCGGTGCAGGGCGGCGTGCGGCCCTGATGGCAGCACGGCTCGAGCGACACGTACATGGTCGCTCCGGCCGGATCCTCCTCGCAGGCGGCGATCGCCATCCGCTCGGCGTGAGCCTCGCCGGGCGGCTGGGTCATCCCCTCGCCGATCACGCGGCCACCCTTCACGATCACCGCGCCGACCATCGGGTTGGGGCTCGTCTGCCCGCGAACCTGGTGCGCGAGCTCGATGGCTCTGAGGAGATGCGGGGTGCTGTCCGGCACGGTTGACTCTGTAGTCAAAGATACCCGTCACCCGCCGGCCGGCCGGCCGCAGGCTAGCTTTCGGGCGCGTGCACCGCCTCGTCCTGGCGCTGATCCTCGTGGCCGGGCTCGCCCTGCGGGTCTGGAACAACGACTACGGCCTTCCGTTCGTCTATTCGATCGACGAGGCGTCGCACTTCACCAGCCGCGCCGTGGAGATGTTCCGGGAGGGAATCGACCCCGGCTACTACCAGAACCCCGCGGCCTACACGTACCTCCTGCACGCGCTCCTGCGCGTGCTCTACGGGCCGCTCGGCTCCGTCTTCGACCTGCCCTTCGGCAACGTGACCGACCAGTTCGACAAGGACCCCGGCGAGATGTGGGTGGCGGCCCGCACCCTCGCCGCGGTGCTGTGCATGGGCGGGGTGCTGGCGGCCTACTTCACCGCCAAGCGGCTTTGGGGAGCGCGCGAGGGCGTGGTGGCCGCCGCCGTGCTCGCCTTCGCCTTCCTGCCCGTGGCCTACTCGCGGGTGGCGGTCACCGACGTGGGCTCGCTGATGGGAGTTTCGCTGGCCGTGCTGTTCGCCGTACGCGCGCACGAGGAGGAGCGGCGCCGCTGGTGGGCGCTGGCCGGCGCGGCGGTGGGGCTGGCCGCCGCCTTCAAGTACACGGCCGGCCTCGCGGTGCTGCCGCTGCTGGTGGCCGCCCTCGCCCGCCCCGGCCTCCAGCGAGTGGCGGGACTGGCGCTCGCCGCGGCGGCGGCCGTGGTCGTGTTCGCCCTGCTGAACCCGTACCTGTTCACGTCGTTCGGGGACTGGTGGACCGACCTGCGCGACCAGGCCGACGTGGCGGCCAACGACCCCAAGCCCGGCCAGCAGTCCGGCGGGGTGGCGTACTACCTCGAGAGCCTGACGTGGGGCCTCGGCTGGGCCGGCCTCTTCGCCGCGCTCGCCGGGGCCGTGCTGCTGGCGCGCCGCGACCTGGTGCGCGCGCTGATGCTGATCTCCGTGCCGCTGGCCCTGTTCGCCTACCTGGCGCTGCAATCGCGCTACTTCGGCCGGTGGCTCCTGCCCGCCTACCCCGCGCTGGCTCTGCTGGCCGCCTACGCGATCGCCCGGGCGGTCGAGCTGCTGCCGGAGCGGGCGTCCCTGCGCGCCGCCGCCGCGGCCGCGCTCACGCTGGCCGTTCTCGCCCAGCCGCTGCTGGCCGACGTTCGCAGCGGCCGGGCGCTGGGCCGCGAGGACACGCTGAGCCAGGCCCGCGACTTTCTCGATCAGCGCTTCGCGCCGGGCCTGCGCGTGTCGATCGAGCCCGCGATCCCCGGGCGCTACTTTCGCTCCAACCCGGAGGGCACGTCACCACCCTGGCTGTCGCGCTGCGCGCAGAGGGCGGGCTGGACCGAGCCGGGCTGGTCCTACAGGGCCGCGGGAGGACGCCGGGTCTGCGCCCAGTACAAGCCCGGCCTGTTCGTCCGCCCCGACGGCGGGGTGCGGGCCTCGGCCTACGGGGCCGTGCTGAGCCCCGATGTGATCGACGACCTGCGCCTGTACGGCTACTGCCACGTGATGACGGTCAACGTGGTCCGCGAGCGCGCAGAGCGCGATCCCGAGGCGCGGGCGTACTACGAGCGCCTCGAGGCCCAGTCGACGCTGGTGCGCGAGTTCAGCCCGTACCGGGAGGGCGCCGATCCGGTGCCGTTCGACTTCGACCTCTCCTACAACCTCTACCCGGCGTCCTACGAGCGGCCCGGGCCGACCGTGCGCGTGTACCGGCTGGACGACTGCCGCCAGGCCTACGGGCCACCGCTGATTCGCATCCCCAAGGCGCGGGAGCCCGAGCCGTTCTCCTGAACCTCAGTCGAAGGCGCCCAGGTCCCGCAGCGAGTAGCGCTTGTAGTGGCCGAACCTGGTGCCCTGGGGCGGGCCCTCCCAGGTGGTGGCGTAGCGGGCGTACATCAGGCCGCGGTCGGGCCACCAGGTGCCCACCGGCAGCGGCCCGCCGTTGCAGGAGCCCGCGGAGTAGCCGGGGCGGTTGACGTACATGTAGGCGTCCACCTTCGGGTGCGAGGTGACCGTGGTGGGCGGAGTGCCCAGCCCACGGAGCCCGGGGTGGCACCACACGTTGATGCGCCGCCAGCTGTTCTGGGCGCGGTTGATGTAGTGCAACGGGCCGCGGCCGTTGTAGCTCGTGCTGATGATGAAGGGCTTGCCGCCCACCCGGCGCGACAGGTCGAGCCCGTGGCGGATGTTGTTGCGCGTCCAGTCGTGGTGAGTCACGTTGAGCACGAATCCGCGCACCTTGTGGATGCCGATCTTGCGCAGCTGCTTCGCGGTGCGCTTGGCCGGTTCCCAGTCCGATGCGCCCGCCTCGAGATAGATGGTGGCGTTGGGGAGCTTCGACAGCACCTCCACGCCGTGTGCGAGCACGCGCAGGCGGTCGTCGCGGCGGTGCGGGGCCAGGCAGTCGACGGTGCCCAGTGAGTCGGGCTCGAAGGCGATCACCACTCGCGCGTCGCCGACCACCGCGGCGAAGTTCTCGTACCACTTCATCGTGCGCCGGTCCTCGCGCGCGCCGCCGGCGAGATAGCGGCCGGTGCACTCGTTGCCCCGGTGGCGCATCACGGCCATCAGCGGAACCGAGCCGGGCTGGTCGCACTGCACGCGGTCGAGGAAGCCACGCACCTTCTTGCGCATGCGCGGCTGCGTGAAGGCCCCGAACCAGCGAAAGCGGGGCTCGCGGGCGAGCTTCCAGATCGTGCTCGCCTTCCCGGTCTGCCCGGTGCGCATCCACTTGCGCCAGGACATGTAGGCCGGCTCCATGCGGTCGACGAAGTACTTGGTGCCCACGAGCGGGTTTGGCGCCGCGGGGTCGACCGCGCGAAGGTCGAGGTCGCGCGGATACTGCTGGGGCGGCGGGGGGTTCTCCCGCACGCACTCGGCCCAGTCCTCGGGGTACTCGCCCACGGGTCCCGGCGGGACGCTCTGCGGCGGCAGGGCGAACTCCGGGGGCACGAGCGGCCCCTCAGGGTAGGCGGGCGGCAGGGGCTCCTGAGCAGGAGCGGCCGACGCGCCGGTGAGCAGCGGCGAGCAGGGCAAGGAAGATCGCGGCTGATCGGGTCATCCTCTCTCTGTATCGGCATGAGATAGCAGCTGAATCATGTGTCTGCGCGCCCGCTGGACCACCCGTCCGGTCAGCTACCCTCCGCGCCCGTATGCGCATGAGCCGCCGCCGGTTCCTCCAAGCAGGCGCCGCGGGAGCGGCGGGCGCTGCGCTGCTCTCGAACTCCGCGTGCTCGCTGGAGGAGAGCGGTTCTCCCGAGCAGCTGAACGTGTTGCTGCTGATCGTCGACAGCCTACGGCCGGACCACGTGGGCGCCTACGGCTCCCCCGTCAGCACCCCGAACGTCGACGAGCTGTGCGGCCGCGGCCTGCGCTTCGAGCGCGCCTTCCCCGAGGCGATGGTGACCATCCCCGCGCGGCGCTCGATCTTCACCTCGCGCCGCATCTTCCCCTACCGCGATTTCGTTCCGAACGAGGAGCTCGGTTCGAGCCCCGGCTGGCTTCCGATCGAGGAGCCCGAGCGCACGTTCACCAGCGAGCTCCGCCGTAGCGGGTACTGGACGGCGCAGGTGTCCGACAACCCGCACCTGGGCTTCACCAAGGCCTACGAGCCGTTTCGAAAGAGCTTCAGCCACTGGCGCTCGGTCGTGGGTCAATCGGGCTTCTACCGGCCGCCCGAGAGCATCCCGCTGGAGACCGTGTACGACTGGCTGCCCGGGCCCCTGCGCGACGAGCGCTACGTCCCCGGCATGCGCAAGTACCTGGCCAACAGCGGCGGCGGGGTCGACGAGGAGGAGACCTGCGCGGCGCGGGTGTTCAAGGAGGCCCGCGCTCAGCTCGAGGAGGCCCGCCTGCGCCAGCCGTTCTGCCTGACGGTGGACTGCTTCGACCCGCACGAGCCCTGGAGCCCGCCGCCCAAGTACGTCGACATGTACAAGGACCCCGACTACGAGGGCCCCAACATCGGGGTGACCAAGTACGGCTTCGCCCGGAACTTCAGCCCGGAGCTGATCCGCCACCTGAAGGCGATATACGCCGCCGAGGTCACGCTCACCGACACCTGGCTCGGCCACTTCATGGAGGGCTTCTACGAGATGGGCCTCGACCGCAACACGGCGATCGTGATGCTGTCGGACCACGGCTATCTGCTCGGTGAGCGCGGCTACACCGGCAAGGTCCCGTCGCAGCTACATCCCGAGCTGGCCCAGGTGCCGTTCGTGATCATCCACCCCGACGGCCGCGCGGCGGGGACCACCAGCCCCTACTTCGCCTCCACCCACGACGTGGGCCCAACCCTTCTCTCGATGGTCGGGCTCCGGGCACCGGGGTGGATGCAGGGCACCGACCTCTCCCCCACCCTCGACGGCGGGCAGCCCGCGGAGCGCCGCGACTTCCACTACGGCGGCATGTACAACCGCTTCTTCATCCGCAACGACGACTGGGTCCTGATCGGCGACAACCGCGGCCAGGAGCGGACGCTCGTGCGACCTCCAGGCCGACCCCCGCGAGCTGATCAACGTCGTGCAGCGCCGCCCCCAGGTGAGCCGGGAGCTCTACCGCACGGTGCTCGACGCCGCCGGCGGGCCGCTGCCTTACTACGTGTAGGGCGGCCGGCTCAGCCGCCGCCCGGCAGCCGTTCGCTTAGGCGGGCCACCCGCTCAGCCGGACCCTGCAGGGGCTCGACGGTCTCACGCACCTCGCTTATTTCGCCCAGCACACCGCGCAGCTCGGAGCTGACTGTGCTGAGCTCGGCCTTCACCCCTCCGACCGAGTCGTTGACAGCGCGAATCTCCTTGCCGAGACCATCAACCTTGCCCGGCAGCTTCTCGGCGTGCTCGCGGTTGGCCACCAGCTCGGGATGCAGCTTCTCGACGCCCGCTATCTGCGCTTCGAGGTGCGGGCGCAGCGTGCGCTCGAGGTCGATGGGCAGGCGCTCGATCCGGGCGTCGAGCTCAGCGAGCCGGTACTCGACCTCGGCGAGGCGCTCGTCGAGCAGCCGCTCGATGTTGGCCACCGAGCGCAGGGCGGCGACCAGGTCGTTGGGCAGAGCCAGTGGGTTGAGCATGCTTTTCATCTGCCCTCGCGGGCGAGGCGGCAAGCATTCGCGCGCGCCAGATTCATCCCAGCGCGATCGCGGCCACGCCGGCGGCCACCAGCGCGGCGGCGGTCAGCCGGCGCGGCTCGCCGAGGAAGAGCCAGGCGAACACCGCAGCGATCACCACGCTCGACTCCCGCACCGCGGCCACCGAGGCGGCCGGGGCGAGCTCGAGCGCGGCCAGGACCATTGCGTAGGCGCCGAACACCGCGGCGGCCGTGAGCGCCGCTCTCGGGTTCAGAGCGGCCTTCAGCGCGCCGCCCTGGCCGGTGGCCAGAAGGCCGCCGCCGTAGGCCACCGCGCAAACGGCGGCCACCAGGAACAGGTAGGCCAGCGGGTCGGCGTGGTCGAGGCCCTCGCTGTCGACCAGGGTGTAGCCCGCGATGGCCAGCCCGATGGCCAGACCGAAGAGCACGTCGCGACTCCCGGGATCGCCGCGAAGAGCCAGTAGCAGCACCCCGGCGGCCACGAGGCCGACCCCGAGCGCCGCGACCCAGGACACCCCCACCCCCAGCCCGACCGCGCCCGCGGCCAGGACCACGACCGGGGCCGACCCGCGACCGACCGGGTACACGACGCTCATCTCCCCGCCGCGATAGGCGAAGGCGAGCAGCACGAAGTAGGCCAGCTCCAGCGCTGCCGAGCCCGCCACGTAGGGCAGCGCGTCCGAGGACACCACCGAGCCGGTGAGCAGGGCGGCCGGCGCCAGCAGCAGCGCCCCGAACAGCAACAGCGCTCCGGTGGCCGCCACCGAGTCGCGCGCCCCGGCCAGGAGCACGTTCCAGCCGGCGTGCAGCACAGCGGCGCCCAGGGCGAGCGCGAAGGCCTCGCCGCTCACCGTCCGGGCCTACGAGTGCAGCGGCTCCTTCATTGCCTCGGTCTCCGGGGCCTCGATGTAGGGCTGCTGCTCGTCCTGCTTCTCCTCCTCGTGGTACACCGACTCGGCGTTGACCGCCCAGATGTCGTGATCGGCGCCGTCCACGAGGTTGTCGACCGCCCGCATGGCGGTGAGCATGGAGTGGTCGGAGTTGTTGTAGCGGTGCAGGCCGTTGCGCCCGACCTGGATGAAGTTGTCCAGGCCGTCGAGCCAGGAGCGGATCATCGAAACGCGCTCGGCGTACTCGGAGTCGTAGATCGGGTAGGCCTTGGGCACCCGCTCGACGAAGCCGAACTCGAGCTGGTCGCGCTTGGCCAGCCCGAGCTCCTCGAGCTCACGCACGCCAAGCTGGACGAGCTTCTCGTCGTCCATCTCCCAGAGCTCGTCGCCCTGGAAGCAGAAGTACTCGAGCCCCACGCAGGCCTTTGAGGGGTCGGGCACCATCCAGGGGCTCCAGGAGCGGAAGTTCTGGATGCGTCCCACGTGCACGCCGGGCTCGTGGATGTAGATCCAGTTGTCGGGGAAGATGTCCTCCCCGTTGAGCACCACGGCCACGGTGAGAAAGTCGCGGTAGCGCACGCCCTTGGCGGCGGCCACCACCTCAGAGCGCGGGCGCGGGCTCGCCATCCCGACCATGTTGCGCAGCGGAAGCGAGGAGACGACGGCGGACGGCTCGTAGACCGTGTCGCCCACGTGCACGCCGACGCACTTGTCGCCGTCGAAGTCGAGCTGCGTGACCTTGTGCTCCAGCAACACCTGCCCACCCAGCTCGCGGATGTCGTCGGTCATCGTCTCCCACATCTGGCCCGGGCCGTAACGCGGGTAGTTGAACTCCGAGATCAGCGACTTGATCTTGTTGTCCTTGTTGCCGAAGAAGGCCGACTTGGCCGCCGAGAAGAACGACAGGCCCTTGATGCGCTGGGCCGCCCACTCGGCGCGGATCTCCGAGGTGGAGACCCCCCACAGCTTCTCGGTGTAGGACTTGAAGAAGAGGTTGAACAGGCGCTTGCCGAAGCGGTTGGAGACCCACTGCTCGAAGGTCTCCTCCTTGCCCTTGGGCTTGATCTGCGCCCAGAAGTAGGAGAAGAGGCAGCGCGTGAGCTCGACGGGGCCGAGCTTCTTGATCACGTCGGGGCCGCGCAGCGGGTAGTCGAGGAACTTCTTGTTCCAGTAGATGCGCGACATGCGCGGCCGCTTGAGGAACTCCTCCTTCATGATCTCGTGCCAGAGGTCGTCGACCTCCTTGACCTTGGTGAAGAAGCGATGGCCGCCCAGATCGAAGCGGTAGCCGTCGCGCACCGCGGTCTTGGCGATGCCGCCGACCTGATCCTCGGCCTCGAGCACGATCACCGGCAGGCCCTTCTTGGCCAGCAGGTACCCCGCGGTCAGGCCGGCGGGTCCTGCGCCGAGAATGACCGTGGGCTTTTCGCGCATCTCTGGCCTGGCAAGCTCGGTGGTAGCAGTCTCGTTGGTCATCCTGTTCTCTTCTTCTCGTAGAGGACTCCGCGCACCCCGATGCGGGTCGCGGGGCGGTAGTTCGGTGGGACGGCGCCGACCAGCTCGAAGCGCTTGTCGGCGGCGAGGGCCGCGCCCCACTGGGCCGACCGGCGCCTCACGAGCTGGGTCCAGGGCGCATCCCACTGGTCAGCCTGTCTCGTGACCGGATGCACGATGAGGACCCGTCCGCCGGCGGGCAGGTTATCAAGCAGGGGGTCGAGGTTTTTGGCCGGAGTGGCCTCCTCGAGCTTCTCGTGAGCGTCGGTCCAGTCCATCACGCGGTCGTTCTCGACCGCGCCGATCGGGCTTCCGAACTTGAGTTTCGGCGACCCGCCGAGCTGCTCGAAGTGGTAGGCCAGGAGTGGTCCCTGCTCGGGCTGCATCGAGAGCACGAGGTCGCCCTCGCTGAGCTCCGGCACCACCGCCTCGCGCAGGTCGGAGGCGTTCGACTTGTTCTCGAGGCCGAAGGACTTGGGTATGGCCCAGAACCCGAAGATGATCACGAACGCGACCAGGCCGAGGTTGCCCGAACGCGCGAGCCCGAGGGCCGCGATCAGGAGCATCGGCCCGAGCAGCACTCCGAGGTAGCGGGTGGTCCACGCGGGCGACACCTGAGAGACCAGCCAGGCGATCGCCAGCGTGGCCAGCACGGTCACCGCGCCGGCGATCACGGCAGTGCGCTCCTTGTCCTCCACGCGCTTCGCGATCACGGCGGCGATGCCCGAACCGCCCGCCAGCACCAGCGCGACGGTGGGCGTGCCGCCGCCGAGCAGCGACCGCGAGATCTGCACCGGCGCCCCGAAGTTGGGCGAGTTGAGCCACGGCGCGCCGGTGTAGCGAATCTGGTGCAGCAGCGTGGGCAGCCAGGGCAGGTAGAGCAGCCCGGCGAAGCCGAAGCCGATCAGCGCGTCCTTCCAGAAGCTCGAGCGGACCTCCGACACGTACCAGCACGGGATGAGCGCGCACATCAGCCCGGCGGCCAGGAAGAGCCCCCAGTTGTGCGTGTAGAGCATGAGCGCGAGCAGGATCGCGAACAGGGGCAGGTAGCGCCGCCGGCCGTAGGCGAACACGTGGATGAAGGCCGCCGTGGCCAGTAGGGAGAGCACGAGCATGAGCGAGTACATGCGCGTCTCCTGGGCATAGCTGGTGAGGAACGGGTTGACCGCGCACAGGGCGGCGCAGATCAGTCCGGCGCGCCGGCCGAACAGGCTCCAGCCGGCCCACATGCCGCCCGGGACGGCGATCAGCGAGATCAGCACCGACAGCGCCTGAGTCTCCGCCGGGCCGTCGCCCACCAGGTCCATCCAGATCGAGAGCGCCATGTAGTAGAGCGGCGGGGAGCCGTCCACCTGCAGGACGCCCGGGATGTCGAACAGCGGCTGCGAGGCGATACCGATCGAGAGCCCCTCGTCCATCCACAGCGACTCGCCCAGCGAGTTGGTGCGCAGGAAGGCCGACACCGCGAGCAGCACCAGCAGCGCCAGCGCGGGCAGCGCGAAGCCCGAGGTCAGCGAGTGTTCTCGTGGGAGCGAGGGAAGTCTTTGGGCGACGCTGGCCAACTCCGCGATCCTAGTGAGCGCTGCGGCTCAATCCTCGGACTGAGGCCGGTCCGGGTCGCCGATGACCTCGAGCTCGGTGTCCTTGTTCGCGGTGTTGCCGGCCGTGCCGAAGGTGGGCGCCGAGGGGCCGGCCCGCGGACAGTCGGAACGGCCCTCGGGTGGAACGGTCAGCAGGCGCCACTTGCCGTTGGTGCCCACCAGGCGGTAGCGGTCGTCGGTGGGCCGCGTGACGAGCGGCCCGTCGGGCACCGTGCGGGTGCGGAAGGTGGCCCCGGGCGGCGGCGTCGTCTTCCAGCCCACCTGTATCCCGTGGATCCCCATCTCGTAGGCCACCATCTGCGTCTGGAAAGGACCGCTGTACACCCCGCCGCAGTCGAGTAGAGCGTCCTGTCCCCCGGCCTCGTCGATCAGTCCCCTGAGGTCGGCCCACAGGTAGGCCTCGTGCTCGAGGCCGCCCTGCACGCGCGCGGTGTTGTCGGCCTTGGCCACGATGGTGGGCGAGCCGATCGCGAGGCCCAGCAGCACGGCGCCGATCACCACGGGTCTGGCCCGCCCCGGGCCGAGCTGCCGTGCGGCCACCCACTCCACGCCCTGGAGCACCCGCACCGCGCCCATGCCGCCGAGCACGCTGACCACCGCGGTGGTCACGATCAGGTAACGCTGGTTGCCCGCGAAGCCGGCCTCGGTCATCACGGCCACGAGCACGAACCAGGCCAGCCCGAGGCCGGTGAGCATCAGGGTGACCTTCTCGCGCCGGTAGCGCAGCCACATCACCGCGGCGAAGGCCACGGCGATGATCGTCCCGAGCTTGACCGGAGCGATCGTGAAGGCCGCGAAGCGCTTGATGAGCGCCACGGACGGGACCTCCTCGAAGGCGGCCGAGCCCGGGTTCGGCGCGTTGGCGCGCGCGCCGGCGCGCAGCGGATCGCCGGAGCCCCACCACTCGGGCACGAACCAGCACACGGGGATGAGCACGGCGAAGATGGCCAGCCGCAGCCGCAGCTCGGGATTGCGAAACCACAGCCACAGGCCGTAGAGGCCGAGGAAGGGCCACGCCTCGGGCCGCAGCAGCGCGGCGAGGAAGCCCAGCAGCAGCGCGTGGTCGCGCCGGCCGTCGAGGTGGCGCTCGAAGGCCCAGAGCACGATCGCCGCGAGCAGCGGCTCGGAGTTGCCGAGCGCGGCGTCGCGCACGTACTTGTTGCTCGAGAAGAGCGCGAGGAAAGCGCAGATGCCGGCCAGCGCGCCGTAGAACCCGCCGCCGATCAGGCGGTTGGCCATCCGGTAGGCCATGACGCAACCGAACAGGCCACCGGCGCGGGCCACCCAGATCCACAGGTAGGGAGCGATGTCCTGGCCAAAGAGCGAGAACGGCGCGGTGAAGAGAATGGGGAACGGCTTCCAGGAGGGGCCGCCCTCGGTCACGAGGTCGAGCTGGAATATCTCCCGCCCCCAGAGGATCCAGGCCCACGGGTCGTAGGTGGGCGTCGAGGGATAGAGCAGGGTGAGTCCCGAGAGGGCGAGGCAGCCGAGCATGATCGGGATGATCTGCGCGGCGTGCGAGCGCTCCCCGTGGCCGGTTCCGGCGTCCGGGTGGGCGCGCGGGCGGCTCGCGTCGCCGTACTCACGCCGGCGAAGGGTGCGGAGCTGTGCTGTCGAGGCCCGCATCGGCGGCGGGTCTATGCGGTGGGTGTCGCCTCGGCCTGGGGCTGTGCCTGGCCCTGGCTCCTGGGCGCCGCCGGGGGAGTGCTCTCGGGGCGCATGCGCATCGCCTCGCGCATCCGCGACCAGCCGCCGTAGCGGGTGACGAGCACGAGGAATCCGACCACGGTGATCGGCACGTAGAGCACGAAGCGCAGCATCAGCAGGTACGACACGGCGGCCGACCCCGACGCGCCCAGGCGGTTGGCTCCCCAGGCCACCGCGGCGTCGAAGGTCCCGATCGAACCGGGCGCCGCGGGCAGGGCGGCTACGAAGTTGGTGAGGGCCACGAGGTAGAAGGCGCCGCTCATGCTGATGCCGAGATCTACCGACCGCGCGACCGCGTAGTAGACCGCGGCCTCCACCGCCCACAGCACGAAGGTGGCGGCCAGCAGGACGATCCCCTCGCGGGCGAGTATCGCGCGTGGGGCGTCGGCCAGCGGGCGCAGCCACTCGCGCACGCGCTCGAACACGTGGTGGCGACGCAGCACCCAGAGGCCGAGGCAGATGGCGATCAGCGCCAGCACGGTGATGCCCGCCACCAAGATGGGACGGTCGGTGGGCAGCACCTTCGCGCCCAACACTCCGTAGACGGTCACCACGAAGATCACCGCGAGGGCGACCACGTCGAGCATGCGCTCGGCGATGATCGAGCCGAGCAGTGTCCGCTTGCTCGCATCGGTGCGGCCCGACAGGAGCACCACACGCAGCGCTTCGCCGGCACGGGCGGGCAGCACGTTGTTGCCCATGTAGCCCACCGCCGTGAGCGCGTAGCACTCACTGCGCGGCGCTTCCACGTGCGCGAAGTGCAGGATCCAGTGCCAGCGCTCGCCGCGAATCAGCGTGGCCACGACGTAGAGCGCGAGGCCGAACGCCAGCCAGGACAACGCGTCGGCACCGGAGGGCAGCTCCGGCGCGTCCTGCTTGGAGGCCCACCACACGACCGCGGCGAGCGCGACCACGGAGACGAGGGCTTGGATGAGCGCGAGACGTCGGTTCATTGGGGTTCGCCGGCGCGTGCACAGGGCGCGCTGACAAGGATGGCGCGGCCGACCCGGCCGGGGACGCCGGTGGCCCCAGCACTGTAGCGGGCGATTCCGCAACCAAGCGCTCACCGGGGTGTTCTGCCGGAAGCCGCCGCTACCCTCCGGGCGGCCCTCCTCCGGACTCTTGCGCTCCCCTCTCGTCATCACAGCACTGGTCGCTTGCGCCGCCGCCATGGCCGTGCCCACTGCTGCCTCGGCGCAGGGTGGCGGGCCGGGGCCGCCCAGCGGCCAGCCCGCGCCGCCTCAGCCCGCTCCGTCGCCGGAGCTCGTGGTCGAGCAACCGGGCGGTAGGCCCCTGATCTACGAGGGCCAGGCCAGCCGCCAGCTGCTCGGCGGCACCTGGTACTTCCGCCAGGACGACACCTTCGTGGGCGACGCCGAGCGCTGGTACGCCCAGCGCGATCTCATCGGCTGGACCGAGGTCTCGGTTCCCCACAACTGGAACGCCACGGACACGACGCTCAACAAGTCCTCGGTGGGCTGGTACCGCAAGGAGTTCACGCTGCCCAAGTCCCCGAAGGACGCCAAGCACTTCTGGAAGGTGCGCTTCGAGGGCTCGAACTACCGCACCAAGGTGTGGCTGAACGGCAAGGTCATCGGCGGCTTCACCGGGTACTTCCCCTTCGAGGCGGATCTCGACGGGCTGCGCAAGGGCCGCAACACACTGGTGGTGAAGGTGTCCTCGCTGCGCAGCAGGACCGACCTCACCCACTGGCGCCCCGCCGCGTTCAACGGCTTCGGCACCGGCGGCTGGTGGAACTTCGGCGGCCTGCTGCGCGAGGTCTACGTACGCCGCATCGACACCGTCGACATCGAGGACGTCCACGTGCTGCCGCGCCTGCCCAAGGTCGGAGGCCCGGCCAAGGTCGAGCTGCGCGTGCACCTGCGCAACCCCACGAGCCGCGACCGCGACGTGGCGCTGGCCTGGACCGTCGACGGCGAGCGCTTCTCGCTCCCCGCGGAGACGGTCGGCGCCAACGCCACGCGCCAGCTGAGAACGCGCTTCACGATCGACGACCCGCGGCTGTGGCAGCCGGGCCGCCCCTACCTCTACGACCTGACCGTCGGGGCGCTGGTGGAGAAGGAGCGCCGGGCCGCGTACAGGCTGCGCTTCGGCGTGCGCAAGCTCGATGTGCGCCGCGGCGGGGTGCTGCTGCTCAACGGCAAGCGGCTCAGCCTGCGCGGGGCGAGTATCCACGAGGACGACGCCGAGGAGGGGGGCGCACTCTCCCAGAGCACGCGCAACCTGCTGGTCTCGCGGCTGCGCACCCTGGGCGCCACCGCCACCCGGTCGCACTACCCGCTCCATCCCGCCTTCCTCGAGGCCTTCGACCGCTACGGGATCATGGTCTGGAACGACGTCCCGGTCTACCAGATCCCCAACACCTACTTCGACCAGGCGAGCGTCCGCACCGGGGCCCTGCGAGCGGCCGCGCTGACGGTCCGCAACAACCTCAACAACGTTTCGGTGATGGCCTGGGCGCTGGCCAACGAGCCCGCCGGCAACCGCTCCGAGCTGGGGGTGATCGGCGGCGGCCTCGAGACCTACCTGCGCGAGGGCTCCGAGGCGGTGCGCGAGCTCGACGACACCCGCCTCGTGGCCATCGATCGCCAGTCGCGCATCGGCGAGGAGCCCACCTATCCCGCCTACCGCTACCTCGACGCCCTGGGCGTGAACGAGTACTTCGGCTGGTACGACTCCTACAAGGCGGACCTGGTCAGGGGACCGTCGACGGTGGACGAGCTCGGCCCCTACCTCGACCAGATCCACGCCGCCAACCCCAACCTGCCGCTGGTGGTGACCGAGTTCGGCGCCGAGGCGATCCGCAGCGGCCCGGTCGAGCAGCCGGGCAGCTTCGAGTTCCAGCGCAAGTTCGCCATCGACCACCTGCGCGTGCACGCGTCCAAGCCCTACGTGGCCGGCTCGATCTGGTGGGCGCTGCGTGACTTCCGCGTCGATCCGACCTGGCTCGGCGGCGCTCCGCCCGCCTGGGGCAGCCCGCCGTGGCACAACAAGAGCCTCATCGACGAGACCGACGCGCGCAAGCCGCTCTTCGGCGAGCTGAAGAAGCGCTTCAAGAAGACGCGTACGCTGCGCTGACCGTGCTCACGGCCCGCCGCCTGCTCGTCCTCGTCGCCGCCGCCGGGCTCCTGGCCCTCCCGGGCTGCGGGATCGGCTCCGACGACGCCGGCGGCGGCGGCGACACCGACATCCGCGCGTCGGCGATGACCTGCCTGGAGGACGAGGGTGTGGATGCGCGGCTGGAAGGCGAGGAGGGCAGTGAGGAGATCGTGATCGGGGACGGCGCCGACGCGCCGCGCGTCACGTTCTTCCTCACCTCGGGGCAGGCCGAGGCGGCACAGTTCGAGGGCGAGGGCGAAGGTGCCGAGCAGATCGGCGCCGCGCTGCTCTACGTCAACGGCGGGTCGGACGAGCTGCTCGAGCCCGTCGAGGGCTGCCTTGGCGGGCTGTAGCCGCCGCGGCCTACGGCACCTCGAAGATCTCCACCTCGTTGCGCCCCTGCTCGAAGGACTCCGGCGGGACCATCACCGACACCAGCTCGCCCTCGTCGCCGGTGGCCAGGGTGAAGGTCTCGCCCACCGCGGCGATCCTCCCGTTCACCGCAACGGCGATCTCGCGGCCCCCCTCACCGCCGCCACGCACGCGCGCCACCACGTGGGCCGGCACGAAGCCCGAGCCGGGGTCCACGCGGCGGTACTCCGACGCGTAGGGCAGCTCCACGTCGAGCTGCTCGAGCCCGGCGCTGTCGGCCTGCTCGCCGATCAGCTCGGGGTTGGGGCCGATGCGGTAGATCCGGTCGTCGCGCCCGGTGCCGAAGAGCCTGAGGTTGCGGTCGATGATCCGCTGGCGCTCCTGCTCGAACTCCGCTGCCGGGATGTTCAGCTCGTCGAAGGAGTTGCGGATGAGCATGCGCAGCTCGGTGCGGTTCTGAACCTCGTCCGAGAAGGCGGAGCGGCCGTCCATCTTGACCTTCGGGTCGAGGCCCAGCACGTCGAAGACGGTCGGAAGGATGTCGATCGTGGACACCCAGGCGTCGTTGGTCCTCCCGCGCTTCTGGCCCGGCGCCTTGATGAACAGCGGCACGGGAGCGATCTCCGCGGCGGTCCGGCGGCCGAGGCGCCGGCGCTCGCGGCGCCGCGGAAAGGCAACTCCGTGGTCGGCCGCCACCACGATCAGCGACTTGTCCCAGAGCCCCTCGTCCTTGAGGTGACGCCAGAGCTCTGCGAGCTCGGCGTCGGCGAAGCCCGTCTGGAGGAAGTGGCGCTGCAGCAGCACGTCGAGCTGCGACTGCCAGCGGAACGCCTGATTGGACAGCCCGGGCACCACGTCGTTGGCCGAGCGGCGGTAGCGGCGCTCGTCGGGCAGGTACTGCCAGGGCACGTGGGGAAGCAGCGTGTGCTTGAAGGAGAGCTGTGGGCGGCTCCCGTCCCGGATCTGCTCGATCCAGTCCTCGAAGCGCGCCTGGCGCCCGGCGTTGAGGTTGGCGCGCGCGTTGCGCTCACCCGGGTCGTCACCCCCGCCGCCCGCCTCCTCACCGCCGAAGCCGCCCCAGTTCTCCGACACGCTCGGCAGCTCGGCCTCCATGTCGGGGGGGCTCACCACGTGCAGCCACACGAGCCCCAGGTCTTCCCCGATGGAGCTGATGCGGTCGGGGTAGCCCTCGTCGACGCGGACGTCGCCGCAGATGTCGCGCGAGCACACCGAGGTCGCCTCCTCGGACACGTTCATGCGGTGGGTCTTGCCGAACAGCGAGAAGATGCTGTTGGGGTGGTCGCCGGAGATCGGCTGCTTGTCCTCGGTCGGCAGGTTGCCGTCCATGATCGCCGGCTGGGCGCGCTCGGTGGAGTCGTAGACCGTGTACGCGTTCTTGAACCAGGTGGCGTTGCGGGCCAGCTCGGCGAAGCCGGGATAGCGCTCGCCGTCGATGCGCCCACCGTCGCCGACCAGCGTGTTCGAGGGCAGCTCGTCGAGCAGCACCACCACGATCGGCGCGCGCGCGACTCCCCCGATAGTGCGGGCCTGCGCCTCGTCGGGGAAGGCGAGCTCGGAGATCGGGTTGGTGAACAGGAAGAGCACGAGGAACACCAGCGGCGCGGGAGACAGGACGCGCAGGAACGTGCGCACCGGCTCGGCTCCGGCGTACAGGCCGGCCACACCGCCGCCGATGGCCAGCGACAGCACTATCAGCAGCAGGTCGGAGGTGTCGAAGGCCTTCTTGAGCGCCTGGGCGGCGATCAGCGCCACGAGCGCGGCGATCAACACGAGGTGGACGCCGGTTCGGGCCCGCTCGCCCGCCAGCCCCACAAGCAGCTCGACGGCCAGCCCCAGGAGCGGCGGGACCACCACGAGCAGCACGGCGAAGCTGATCACGTCGAGGCCCGACGAGCCGCGGGCGGCGAAGAACTCCGGGTTGTCCTTGAGCAGGTCGAAGAGGGGCTGGGCTACGGCGAAGGTCCACAGCACGGCCAGCTCCAAGAAGGACCAGAGCGCGCTCTGGCCCCGCCTCCTGGGCTCCGGCGTGGCGGCCGGGGCTTCGGTGCTGCTCATCCCCTCTTCGGTCGCGCGTAGTAGAGGATGCGCGTGCCCGACTCGATGCGCTCCGAGCGCTCGACCTCGAACGCCTCGTTGAGCGTGCGCTCGAAGAATCCGAGCTCGTAGTCGGGATGCAGCCCGTCGCGCTTGGGGGCGAGCAGCTTCTTGACCATCGGGTCCTCGCGCGTGGGGAACTCGATCACGAGCGCCGAGCCCAGCGATGCCAGCCAGTCGACGAATTCCTTCACCGGAACGTTGGCCGCGATGGCCACGTGATGGATGAGCGCCAGCGCCAGCACCAGGTCCGGCTTGCCCCGATCGGGCATCGACCTGCGCTCGAGCCCGCGCCACCCGAGGCCGGGCGAAGGGTCGGCCAGGTTCATGGTCAGCGTGAGGATCTGCTCGTTGCGCTCACTGCGCAGGTCGCGGTAGAGCAACTCGACGGGACCCTGGTCGGCGTCGACCGCCACCACGTTCTTGGCTCCCTCGGCGGCGATGCGCGAGTAGCGCCCGTTGTTCGCGCCGATGTCCCAGACGAGCTTCCACTCGCGGCCCGTGGCCACCGCGCGGACGAACTCGTCCTTGCGTGCCGCGTCGTCGTCGGTGTAGGAGTTGCGTTCGCCGTACGCGGTCCACACCCCCTCGGGGGGGTTCCAGTCGAGGCGCTCGACCAGCTTGCGCATCTTGCGCACGTTGGCCACGAGCAGCTCCTTCTTGAAGACCCGCTTGACCTCTTTCTTGACCTGATCGGGCCGGTCCGCGTAGCGCGCCTCGAGCCTCGCGTGCAGGAAGACGTTGGTGAACATCCCCTTGCGAAAGCGGTCGCGGAAGGACATCAGGCCGCGCATCTGCGTCGGTGTGATGCCGTCGATCGAACCCCGCAGCCAGGGATGGAAGGGCACGTCCTTCACCGACTGCAACAGCAGCGGGTAGAGGTAGAGCATGCAGAACTGGCGGTATCCGACCCAGGCCTCGCCCTCGCGCAGGCGCTCGAACGAGCCGACGTCGACGAACACCGGCCGGGCGCCCTTGAACTGGACGTTGTACGGCGTGGAGTCCTTGAGCACCAGGTCGTGCTCGAGCGAGCTGAGCAGCAGGTCGAGCTGCAGCAGCGCGGCGTCCTTGAGCATCGAGAACGTCCACTCGTAGGGATAGGACACGAACGGAATGCGCTCGTGGCGCAGCACCCCGGCCGGCTCGTGCACGAGCAGGCCGCGCAGCGCAGCGGTGTCCTCGGCCGTCTCGGTGCGCACCACCCGCTCGTCGTCGAGCAGGCCGGTGGCGCGCAGCGCCTCGAAGTCGCTCAGGCCGTCGGCCGAGAGCGCGCGATAAACCTCATCCCCGGCGTAGAAGACCCGGCTCTCGGGATCGCGAAAGGAGCCGGGCTCGAGCGTGCCCTGGGACGTGGATGGTGTGCCGGTGGTCATGCGATCGAGCGGCACAGTAGTGAAGCGAACGGCCGCGCCGGAGGCGCGTGCCTACTCAGACCGAGTCGGTCTGGCGCGGCTCGGCGGGCGCAACCGTCTCCGGCTCGTCCTTGCGAATGCGCAGGAACCGGAGTATCCGGTTCCAGTAGAGCTTGGCGGTGACGGCGACCGCGGCCAGACCACCGGCGAGGATCTGCAGGATCATGCTCCCGCTGCCGGGATCCAGATATGCGAGAACGGTGCTCATGGTGGAAGGTGCTCCAGAAAGCCGAGGTCGGAATGCAGAAAGAAGACGGCAGGCTAGCAGAGGTGTTGCCGGCCGGTTAACGCCGTGTGCATGCTTCGTTACTACCCGGAACGACCCAATCCTGCTCCTCAACACGTAATGTTAAATCCCTGCAAAAGAGCCGTAAACAAGGATTCGACCCCGCTCGGCCGCCCCACCGGTCTTTACGCTAGGGAGCGCCACCGATGAAGCTGATCATCCAGATCCCCTGCTTCGACGAGGAGCGGACGCTGCCCGAGACGCTCGCCGACCTCCCTCGCGAGATCCCCGGCATCGACGAGGTCGAGTGGCTCGTGATCGACGACGGGTCCTCGGACCGCACCGTCGAGGTCGCGCGCGCGGGCGGGGTCAGCCACATCGTCCGGCTGACCAACAACAAGGGTCTCGCCGCCGCCTTCCAGGCCGGTCTCGATGCGTCGCTGAAGCTGGGCGCCGACATCATCGTCAACACCGACGCCGACAACCAGTACCGCGGCGCGGACATCCCCAAGCTCGTCGCGCCCATCCTGGCCGGCAACGCCGACATGGTCGTGGGCGATCGCGAGACCGACCAGATCGAGCACTTCTCCCCGCTGAAGAAGCGCCTGCAGCGCTTCGGCAGCGCCGTGGTGCGCCGTGCCTCCAACACCAACGTGCCCGACACCACATCTGGTTTTCGCGCCTACAACCGCGAGGCGGCGCTGCAGATCTCGGTGGTTTCCAAGTTCACCTACACGCTCGAGTCGATCATCCAGGCCGGAAAGCAGACGGTGGCCATCGACCACGTGCCCATCCGGACCAACGCCAAGACGCGCGACTCTCGGTTGTTTCCCTCGATGTGGTCGTACGTGCGCCGCAACAGCGCCTCGATCTTCCGCATCTACGCGCTCTACGAGCCACTGCGAGTGTTCACGGCGGCGGCCATCCTCGTGGGCCTGGTGTCCGCGGGCATCTGGGTGCGCTTCCTGTGGTTCTTCTTCTCCGGGGAGGGCGAGGGCCACATCCAGTCGCTCATCCTCGGCTCCACCCTGTTCATCGTCGCCGTGCAGTTCGCCGCCCTCGGCGTTCTGGGCGACATCCTTGCCGGCAGCCGGGTGATCCAGCAGCGCACGCTCGAGCGGGTCAAGCGCATGGAGCTGCACCTCGGCGTCGAGCCCTCCCACTACGAGCCGGGCGCACGGCCGACCGGCCAGGAGGCCACCACGGGCGCGGGCGCCGGGCGGGCAACGGGCAAGACCGAGGAGCGAGAGGCGCTCAAGCTGTGAGCACCGAACCCGCGGCGACCGGCCAGACGGAGCGGGGGTCTGGGGGCGTGAGCCCCCAGCTGTCTATCCCTACCGGGAACACGTTCGACAAGTACGGATCCTCCAACCCGCTGGTCAAGCGCCTGATGGCGGGCTTCCACGGGACGCTGGACGAGCTCTTCCACCGGGCCGCGCCACAGTCGATCCTCGACGTGGGCTGCGGCGAGGGCGTGCTGACGCTCGAGTGGGCCGAGCGCCTGGCTGAGGGCCGGGTGGTCGGCATCGACCTCGACGATCCCAAGCTGCGCGACGAGTGGGCCGGGCGGGCGCGGCCCAACCTCGATTTCCGGGTCGAGGAGGCCACGTCGCTCTCCTTCGCCGACGACGAGTTCGACTTGGCCTGCGCGATCGAGGTGCTCGAGCACGTGCCGGATCCGCAGGCCACGGTGGCCGAGATGGCCCGCGTCGCCTCCCGCCACCTGCTCGTGTCGGTGCCGCGCGAGCCGCTCTGGCGCGGCCTCAACGTGGCCCGCGGGGCCTACCTGCGCGAGCTCGGCAACACGCCCGGGCACGTGAACCATTGGTCCAAGGGAGCCTTCGTCTCGCTGCTGTCGCGCTACGGCACCGTGGAGGAGGCGCGCTCGCCCTTCCCGTGGACGATGCTGCTCGTCCGTGTCGGCTGACGAAGCGGCGCCGGCGCCGGGTGGGCGCTCCTACGGCCGCGGGGCCGCCGTCCTCTCGGTCGGGATCGGCGTCACCGGGCTCGTCACCTTCGCCTTCTTCGCCCTGGCGAGCCACTCGCTTCCGGAGAACGAGTACGGCCGCATCACCGTGCTGTGGTCGGCCGTGTTCATCACCGTGTCGGTGCTCTACCGCCCGGTGGAGCAGCTTCTGTCTCGCACGATCGCCGACCACGACGCGCGCGGCATCGAGGGCACCGACCACCTGCGCGTGGCCGCGACGATCCAGCTCGCCCTCGGAGCCGTGTTCGCGGCGGGGGCGCTCGCCTTGCGCGGTCCGATACAGGACGACCTGTTCGGAGGGTCCGAGACCCTCTACTGGATCCTCATCGCGACCGTGCTCGCCTACGCGGCGAGCTACTTCGCCCGCGGCTATCTCGCCGGCCACCACCGGTTCGGGCTCTACGGCGGGCTGGTGCTCATGGAGGCCAGCTCGCGCTGCCTGTTCGCCCTGGCCGTGGCGCTCGGCATCGCCGAGGGCCAGAACGTGGTCGCGCTGGGGATCGTGGCCGCTCCGATCGTGTCGCTGGCGGTGGTCCCCTGGGCCCTCGGGCGCCGCTTGCAGGGTCCTTCGGCGCCGGCGCAGGAGGGCCCCCAGTTCACGCTGGCCCACGGCAGCGGCTTCGCCGTGGCCGTGCTGCTGATCATGTTGAGCGAGCAGACATTCCTCAACGCCGGCCCGCTGCTGGTCGATGCCTCCGAGGGCGCACGCGGCGCGGCACTCGCCGGCTTCACCTTCAACGTCCTCCTCATCGCGCGCGCCCCGCTACAGCTCTTCCAGGCCATCCAGACCTCGATCCTGCCTCACCTCACGCGGCTCCGTGCGGCCGGCGACACCGACCCCTTCCGGCGCAGCGTGAACCTGACGCTGATGGCCATCGCCGGCTTCGCCGCCTGCGTGAGCGTGGTGATGCTCGCGATCGGGCCGCTCGTGATGGACCTCCTGTTCGGCGGCGACTTCGACTACGAGCGCGGGGGCTTGGTGCTGGTGTCGATCGGCATGGGCCTCTATCTGGCCGCCGCCACGCTCAACCAAGCGCTGCTGGCCCACGGCCGCGCGGTCCACGCGGCCGCGGTCTGGGCGCTCTGCGCGGCCGGCTTCGTCCTGTTTCTGCTGCTCGCCGATTTCGACGACCGGGTGCTGCAGGTGGAGATCGCCTTCGCTGCCGCGGCGGCCGGTCTGAGCGTGTTGCTGGGGGTGCTGTACCGTCGCATCGCATGACGCCGAGGGTGGGACACCAGGCACCGGATTTCGAGCTCGAGGGAACGCAGGGTCCCTTCCGCCTCTCCGAGCACCGCGGCGAGCGGGTGGTGCTGCTCTTCTATCCGGGCGACAACACACCCGTGTGCACGCGTCAGTTCTGCTCGTACCGCGACAACCCGGACGCCTTCGGCGCCCTCGGCGCGACCGTGGTGGGCATCTCCGCCCAGAGCGTCGAGTCCCACGAGGCCTTCTCTGCCAAGCACGGGCTCACCGTGCCGCTGCTCGCCGACCCTGACTCGGAGGTGGCCAAGCTCTACGGCGCGTGGATGCGTTTCCGCGGGGCCAAGCGCGCGGTGGTGATCGTCGACGAGCAGGGGCGGGTGGCCTACCGCCACGACCCCGCGCTCGGGCTCGGCTATCAGGATGTGGACGAGCTGCGCGAGGCGCTCGACGGCTTGGCCTACGCCGGCTGACCCCGGTGGCCGAGACCCTGACGATCCCGGCCCGCTTCAACGGCCCGGCCGGGTCGGCCAACGGCGGGTACGCCTGTGGCCGCGTCGCGTCGCTCATCGAGGGCGACGTGGCGGCGGTGTCGCTGCGCGCGCCGCCGCCGCTTGAGCGCCCGCTGCAGGTCGTCCGGGAGGGCGAGAGCGTGGAGCTCCGCCACGACGGCGCGCTCGTGGCCGAGGGCTTCCCGGACGAGCTGCTTCTCGACGTGCCGGACCCCGTGCCGCCGGAGCGCGCCGCCGCGGCGTCGCGCGCCGGGCTCGAGCACTGGAGCGCCGCTCATCCCTTTCCGGGGTGCGTGGTATGTGGGCCGGCTCGCGAGCCCGGCGACGGCCTGCGCGTGTTTCCGGGCGAGCTCGGAGATGGCGGCGAGGGCCTCTTCGCCGCGGAGTGGACCCCCGACGCGTCGGTGTCCGACGGCGAGGGGTGGGTGCGCCCGGAGTGCGTCTGGGCGGCCCTCGACTGCCCCACCAGCGCGCCCGTGGCCAACTTCGGCCAGGGACCGCCGCTGGTGCTGGCCCGCCTGACCGCGCGAATCGGATGTCCGGTGCGGGCCGGCGAGCCCCACGCGCTGGTGTCCTGGCCCCTCGAGGTGGACGGCCGCAAGCGCCACGCGGCCTGCGCCCTCTTCGACTCCGAGGGCCGGCTGCTGTGCGCCTCGAAGGCGCTGTGGATCGAGCTCAAGCAGGGCTGACCGCCGCGGTCAGATGGGCTGCAGCATGGAGCTCTCGCAGTTGCGACAGATCACGTTGGCCGTGTCCGACATCCGCGCGATGGTGGAGTGGGCGCCGCAGTTCGGGCATTCCGAGCGCAGCTCGAAGCGGCGCAGGCAGGAGACGCAGCGGTAACGTCCGGGCAGGTTGGTGCCGCGCAGCCAGCGCTCTCCGCACGCCGGGCACTCCGGACCCATCCTTGGCTTGTCACCCGACCCGGACACGCGGGCTACCGTAACCGCTCGGTGGCGCCGGACTCAAGGGCGGCGTCCGCGCAGCCAGTCGGCGGCCGCCATCGCCTTGCGCCCCGCGGGCTGGACCTCGAGCAGCTCGAGCGCTCCCTGGGCCGCGCCGTAGAGCAGCATCGAGTCGCGGGCCTCCACTGCTCCCGGCTCGATGTCGTCCACTCCGGCCGCCAGCGCCGCCCGGCGCACTCCGAGCCGCTCGCCTTCGCCGGCCAGCTCCACGTAGGCGCCGATGTGCGGCGTGAGCGCTCGTACGCGGCGCTCCAGCTCGTCGGCCGCGCACGACGGGTCGAGCAGGCGGTCGGCGCTGTCGATCTTCTCCGCGTAGGTGATCCCTGCGTCGGGCTGCTCGCGAAACGGCGGACGTAGGTCGAGCGCCTCCACGAGCAGCTCGCCGCCGAGGCGGGCGAGCCGGGCCGCGAGGGCGCCGTAGTCGTCGTCGGGCGCGATGGGGTCGCTGCGCTGGAGGCACACCGGTCCGGCGTCGAGCTCCGCGGCCAGGCGCATGATCGTGACCCCGGTCTCCTCGTCCCCGGCGAGGATCGCGCGCTCGATCGGGGCGGCGCCGCGCCAGCGCGGCAGGAGCGAGGGGTGCACGTTGAAGATCTCCTGCTCGGACAGGAGCGGCTCCTTGATCAACGCTCCGTAGGCGCAGATCGCCACGGCTTCGGGCCTTGCCTCGGCAATCGCGCCGCGGGTGGCGTCGTCGTTCACGTCCTCGGGCTGGATCGTCTCGATGCCCAGCAGACGCGCGCGCTCGGCCACCGGCGGCGGCGCGAGGCGGCGCCCGCGGCCGTGCGGGCGATCCGGGCGGGTGACCACGAGCGCCGGGCGGTGCGGCGTGTTGGCCAGGCGCTCCAGCACCTCGACGGCGAAGTCCGAGGTGCCGAGGTACACGGTGGCCATCAGACCCCGAGCTCCTCGGCCACCTCGTCGAGCCGCGGAAGCGTCTCCCAATCGCCCGTGCCCCGCAGCGCGAACGCCGCGATGACGTGCCCGGCGATCCTCAAAGCGGAGCGCGCGGAGCTTCGGGGTACTCGGCCCCCCGTTCGGCCAGCCGGTCGTGCACGGCGCGCTTGATATCGGGGATCTCCGGCAGCTCGGTGCGCGCCTGGTCGACCGCGGCCTGGGCTTCGTCGGACTGCTCCTCGCGGACGCGCAGGAGCACGTCGGCGCGCGCGTTGGCCAGCGCCGAGATGGATCCAGTGCCGCCCACGCGCATCGATCGCAGCGCGAGCTTCTCGGAGCCGACGAACAGGCGAAAGCCGTCATGACGGTTCGCTACCTCTAGGTACTCGTCGTGGCGCTCCGGCGATTTGGTCGAGTCCTTCAGGCCCGCGAGCCCCTCGCCGGCCAGGGTGTCGAGCAGCTCGGCGGGGAGGTCGTTGCCGGTGCGGTCGGGGAAGGTGTAGGCCAGCACGGGCGTCCCGGCTGCGGCCTCCATCAGCGCGCGGTAATGGTTGAGCAGGGCGTCGGGCTCGTAGGCGTAGTAGTAGGGAACGATCGCCATCACCGCGTCGGCGCCGGTGCCCACGGCCGCCCTTGCCAGCCGCAGGGTCGCCGGCGTCGACGCCCGGCCCACGTGGGCGATCACCTCCAGCCGGCCCTCCGAGGTCTGCACCGCGGTGGCGACCACGGAGGCCACCTCCGACTCCTCGAGCAGGGGGCCCTCGCCGGTGGTTCCGCAGGGCACGATCCCGTCGACCCCGTCCTCGGCCAGCAGCTCGATGTGCAATCGGAGGGCGTCGAGATCGAGTCCGCCGTTGCCGGCGAAGGGGGTCGCCAGAGCGGCGTGTACCTGAAAGCTCATTCCCTGGTGTCCTACCACTCCGCCGGGGATCCGTCGCCCAGGCGCCAAGTCGGGGTACGCCACCTGTGCCCGGTGCGGGCCGCTTCACGCACGCGGGCTTCGTCCACCTCGACACCGAGGCCGGGCCCGGTGGGCACGCCGAGCGCTCGATCGCTCAGGGCTCGGGTTCGCCGCGCGTGGTCTCTGGAACCTCTGTCGTCGTCATCCGGAAATCACCACCACGTGGAGGGTGCGGGGACCGTGGACTCCCTCTACCCGGTTCAGCTCGATATCCGACGTGGCCGACGGCCCGGCGATGAAGGTGAGCGGCCGACCGGCCCGCACGGCGGGATCGAGGCGCTCGATGGCCTGGGTCACCAGATCGACGATCTGATCCTCGGTGACCACGCACAGGTGGTAGTCGGGCACCAGCGTGAGCGCGCGCCGGCCCTGCCCGGGGCCTCCGTCGAGCACGATCACGCCGGTCTCGGCGATGGCCAGGGCGCAGCCGGTGAGGGCGCCGTCGAGCCCGTCGAGGTCGTGAGCGCTGAGGTCGTCGTCGGCCACCAGCTGCACGCCGGACGGGCGCCAGGCGTCGGGCAGGCCCTCGGGCGCGATCAGGCGTTCGGCGCCACGCTCGCGGCACAGGGCGGCGATGGTTTCGCCCGCCTCGGCCTCCGAGCTGCGGTGGACGCTGGCCCGGTACTCGCCCACGCGCTCGGCGAACAGGTCGACGATCTCGGCCGTCGTTCGCTCCGAGCTGCGGCGGTAGCCGCGCGGCACTTCCACCGTCGCTCGGTCGTCCGCCAGCGCCGAACGGCAGCGGCCAAGGATGGTGGCTCGGGCGTCGCCGGGGACGTCGGGCGTTTCCGCTTTACCGTCCGGCTTTGGGGCCTCCACAGGGCCACCATCCAGGACAGTGCCGCCGTTTTCGCCGCGCTCGCGCTTCCACCAGTCGCGGAACGTCTCCTTAGGGGGCTCGGCCAGGTCTCGCGTCATTGTCCAGCCGGACATCGGCCAGGGCATGCGCTCGATCCGCCCCTTGCGGGCCAGCGGCTTGGCGCCGAGCCGCGCCGCCTTCTGCGCCCGCTCGAAGGCCGCGCGTGAGGAGAACGCCCGGTACATGGCCTTCATTGCTGCCTTTTCCGGCTTCCAAGCCGGCTCCGTGTCCACCACCCGCCCGCGCAGGTGCACCAGCACGCGCGGGATGTCGATGGCCACGGGGCACACCTCGTAACAGGCGCCGCACAGGCTCGACGCGTAGGGCAGCGAGCGTCCCTCTTCCATCTTCTTCAGCTGCGGGGTGAGGATCGCCCCGATCGGCCCGGGGTAGACCGACTCGTAGGCGTGGCCGCCGGTGCGCGAGTAGACCGGGCACACGTTGAGGCAGGCCGAGCAGCGGATGCAGCGCAGCGCCTGGCGCCCGACCTGGTCGGCCAGCACGTCGGTGCGGCCGTTGTCCACCAGCACGAGGTGAAACTCCTGCGGCCCGTCGCCCGGCGAGACCCCGGTCCAGAACGAGGTGTAGGGGTTCATCCGCTCACCCGTCGAGGAGCGCGGCAGCAGCTGGATGAACACCTCCATGTCGCGCCACGTGGGCACGAGCTTCTCGATGCCCATCACGGTCACGAGCACCTCGGGCAGCGTGGTGCACATTCGCCCGTTGCCCTCGCTCTCGAACACGCTGACCGTGCCGGTCTCGGCCACGGCGAAGTTGGCCCCGCTGATGCCCATCCGCGCGGACAGGAACTTGGATCGCAGGTGCAGGCGCGCCGCCTCGGCCAGCGCGGCGGGCTCGTCGGTCAGGTCGGGCAGGTCCAGCTCGCGCGCGAAAACGTCGCGGATCTCGGAGCGGTTCTTGTGGATGGCGGGCACGAGGATGTGCGACTGCACGTCGTCGCCCAGCTGGATGATCAGCTCGGCCAGGTCGGTCTCGATCGCGCGCACGCCGGCATCGCCCAGCGCCTCGTTGAGCTTGATCTCGTCGGTGAGGATCGACTTGACCTTCACCACCTCGTCCACGCCATGCGACCGGGCGAGGCCGGCGACGATCGCGCACCCCTCCTTGCCGTCCTTGGCCCAGTGGACCTGCCCGCCGGCGGCGACAACCGCGGCCTCGAGCTGCTCGAGATACGTGTCGAGCGACCCGAGCGTGGCGTCCTTCAGCCCCTTCCCCGCCTCGCGCAGCTCCGCCCAGTCGGGCACCTCGCCCACCACCCCGGCGCGCTTCTCGCGGATCGTGCCCGTGGCCTTGGCCAGGTTGCGCCGCAGCTGGGAGTCGCGCAGGGCAACGCTCGCTGCCTTGGGGAAGCTCACGACGCCAGCACCTCCACCAGGTGCATCGAGCGTACGCCGGTGCGCTGGCGCGAGAGCGCCCCGCCGATGTGCATCAGGCAGGAGTTGTCGGCGGCGCACACGATCTCGGCGCCGGTGTCGAGCACGGCACGCACCTTGTCGGCCAGCATCGCCGAGGACACCTCGGCGTTCTTCACCGCAAAGGTGCCGCCGAAGCCACAGCACTCGTCGCTCTGGGGCAGCTCGACGAACTCGATGCCGCTGACCGAGCGCAGCAGGCGCAGCGGCCGGTCGCCGACCCCGAGCTCGCGCAGCGAGTGGCAGGTGGGATGAAAGGTCACCTTGTGCGGGAAGTGCGCGCCCACGTCCTCCACCCCCATCCGGTCGACCAGGAACTCGGTCAGCTCCAGCACCGGAGGCCCCTCCTCCTCGCCCAGCTGCTGGCGCAGCATTCCGGCACACGATGCCGACGGCGTGACCACCATCTCGGCGCCCTCGAAGACGCGGGCGAAGCGCCGGGCCAGCGCCGTGCCCTCTCGGGCGTAGCCGGAGTTCATGTGCATCTGGCCGCAGCAGGTCTGCTCCAGCGGAAAGTCGACCTCGCACCCCAGACGCTCGAGCAGGCGCACGGTCGCGCGACCCGTCTGCGGGAAGAGCGTGTCGTTGAAGCAGGTGACGAAGAGGCTTACCCGCACCGCTTAACGGTTTCTCCGTTGGGCATAAGGGGCAAACCCCCAAACGAACGTAGGGCCTGCGACGGAGGGAGAGGCACCGGTGTACACGCAGAACTTCGATCCGGTATCGGATTCGCTGGGACTCAGCTCGATCTTCGCCGTGCTTCCCGTGCTGACGCTGTTCGTCCTGCTCGGCGGGCTGAAGATGGCCGCCCAGTGGGCCGCCCTGATCGCGCTCGGCGTGGCCATGCTCGTGGCGACCATCGTCTACAGCATGCCGGTCGACCAGACGTTCCTCTCGGCGAGCGAGGGCGCCGTGTTCGGGCTGTTCCCGATCATGTGGATCGTCGTCGCGGCGATCTGGATCTACAACATGACCGTCGAGACGGGCCACTTCGCCGTGCTGCGCCGCTCCTTCGGCGCGATCTCCACCGACCAGCGCGTGCAGGCCGTGATCATCGCCTTCTGCTTCGGCGCCCTGCTCGAGGCGCTCGCCGGCTTCGGCACGCCGGTGGCCATCACCGCCGTCATGCTGATCGCCCTCGGCTTCAAGCCGATCAAGGCCGCCTCGGTGGCGCTCGTGGCCAACACCGCCCCCGTGGCGTTCGGCGCGATCGCCATCCCGATCGTCACATTGGCCGAGATCACCGGCCTGCCCAAGGAGGATCTCGGCGCGATGGTGGGGCGCCAGACTCCTGTGCTGGCCCTGATCGTTCCGCTCATCCTGGTGGGGATGGTCGACGGCAGCCGCGGCATCCGCCAGGCCTGGCCCGCCGCGGTGGTGGGCGGCTTCGTGTTCGCCGTGGCCCAGTTCGTCACCTCCAACTACATCTCCGTCGAGCTGACCGACATCGTCGCCGCGCTGCTCGCCACCGGATCGATCGTGCTGCTCCTGCGGGTGTGGGAGCCCTCCGAGCCGCTGGTGGGCGAGGCCGACGAGGGCCGCGTCCGGGCGCCCGGCCGTGGCCGGCGCCGAGGGCCACGACCCGGCGATGGAGGAGGAGGTCCGCCGCCGCGACGACAACGTCAAGGACCCCCCGGCCGACGTGGTCCGCGCCTACTCGCCGTACCTGATCATCATCGCGATCTTCGCGATCGCCCAGATTCCGGCGATCAAGGACGCGCTGGCCGAGTCGCCCTGGACCACCACCTTCCAGTGGCCCGGCCTGGACGTGGTCACCCCCGAAGGGGAGCCGCTCTCCTCACTCACCTACAACTTCAACTGGCTGCCCGCCGCGGGCACCCTGCTGCTGATCTCCGGCCTGATCACCATGGCCGTGCTGAAGGTCTCGCCCGGCCGAGCGCTGAAGGTGGCGGGCAGCTCAATCGACCAGCTCAAGTGGGCGATCGTGACGGTGGCCGCCGTGCTCGCGCTGGCCTACGTGATGAACCAGTCGGGCCAGACCATCACGCTCGGCGCTCTGGGCGGCGGGCGCGGGTGACTTCTTTGCCTTCCTCTCGTCGCTGATCGGCTGGCTGGGGGTGGCCGTGACCGGCTCGGACACCTCGTCCAACGCGCTGTTCGGCGCGCTGCAGGTGACGGCGGCGAGGGACGCCGGCATCTCCCCCACCCTGCTCGCCGCGGCCAACAGCTCGGGCGGCGTGCTCGGGAAGATGGTCTCGCCCCAGAACCTCGCGATTGGCGCGGCCGCAGTGGGTCTCGCCGGCCAGGAGGGCGACCTGTTCCGTAAGGTGCTGGGCTGGAGCATCGGCCTCATGCTGATCATGTGCGTTTTGGTCTATCTGCAGTCGACGGACATCCTCGGATGGATGGTGGTGAAGTAGCGGCCGCGACCGCAACCGAGGCGGTCGATCTCGGGCCGCTGGTCGAAGAACTGCGCGCCACGATCGGCGCGGAGAAGGTGATCACGCACGCCCACCAGCTGCGCACCTACGAGTCCGACGGCCTGCTCCAGTACGCCGTCACCCCCGGCGCCGTGGTGCTGCCGCGCTCGACCGAGGACGTCCAGGCGACCGTGGGCGCCTGTCACCGCGCCGGCGTTCCCTTCGTGGCGCGCGGGGCCGGCTCGGGCCTCTCCGGCGGCGCGCTGCCGGTCGAGGACGGCGTGCTGATCTCCCTCAGCCAGATGCGCAGCATCGTCGAGGTCGACCTGGAGAACCAGCGCGTGATCACCGAGCCCGGGGTCACGAACATCGAGATCTCCAACGCCGTCGGCCCCGACCACTTCTACCCGCCCGATCCCTCGTCGCAGATCGTCTGCTCGATCGGCGGCAACGTGGCCGAGAACTCGGGCGGCGCGCACTGCTTCAAGTACGGCTTCACCACCAACTACGTGACCGGCCTGGAGCTGGTGCTGCCCGACGGGGAGCTCGTCCAGGTGGGCGGCAAGGAGCTCGACCCGCCCGGCCTCGACCTGCTGGGCGCGTTCGTCGGCTCCGAGGGCACGCTGGGCGTGGCCACCAAGATCTGGCTGCGGATCGTGCCCAAGCCCGAGTCGGTGCGCACGCTCGTGGCCTTCTTCGGCTCGACCATGGAGGCCGGCGACGTGGTCACCGAGATCGTGTCCGCGGGCATGGTGCCCGGCGCCATCGAGATGATGGACAACCTGTCCATCCGCGCTGCCGAGGGCGCCACCGGGGCCGGCTACCCGATGGACGCGGGCGCGGCGCTGGTGGTCGAGCTCGACGGCTCGGAGGCCGAGTGCGAGGCGCGCTTCGACGAGGTGGTGGCGATCTGCGAGCGAGTCGGCGCCGACTCCATCCGCGTGGCCCAGGACGAGGCCGAGCGCGAGCTGATCTGGCGCACCCGCAAGGCCGCGTTCGCCGCCATGGGCCGGATCGCGCCCAACTACTACGTACAGGACTCGGTGATCCCGCGCACGAAGCTGTCCGAGGTGCTCGGGCGCATCGAGGAGCTGGGCCGCGAGTACGACATGCAGGTGGCCAACGTGTTCCACGCCGGCGACGGCAACCTTCATCCGCTCGTGTGTTACGACGGCGCCAAGGAGGGCGAGGCCGAGCGCGCCGAGGAGTGCGCCGGGATGATCGTGAAGGTCTGCGTGGAGGCGGGCGGCTCGATCACCGGCGAGCACGGCGTGGGCGTCGACAAGAAGCGCTACATGCCCGACCAGTTCTCCGAAGAGGACCTGGGGACCTTCCAGCGCCTGCGCTGCGCGTTCGATCCCGACGGCCGGGCCAACCCCGGCAAGGTGATGCCCACCCCGCGGCTGTGCGGGGAGGTGCCCGGCCCCTACCGCCGTCATCCGCTCGAGCAGGCCGGCGTGGCCGAGCGCTTTTGATGGAGGCCCAGACCGGTCGCACGAGCGCGCCGGCGTCGGTCGACGAGCTGGCCGGGGAGCTGCGCGCCGCGGATGCCGCCGGGCGAACGGTCCGCCTGCACGGCGCCGGCACCAAGCTCGCGTGGGCCGCCCCCGCCCAGGCCGACGTCGAGGTCTCCATGGCGGGGCTCGACCAGGTGCTCGAGCACAACGAGGGCGACCTCACCGCGGTGCTCAGCGCCGGCGTACCGCTGGCCCGCGCCCAGGAGGTTTTCGCCGAGAAGGATCAGATGCTGGCTCTGGACCCGCCCGGCGCCGACGCCACGATCGGCGGCGTGGTGGCCACGGCCGACTCGGGCCCGCTGCGGGCCCGCTACGGCGGCGTCCGGGACCTTGTGGTGGGCATGCGCCTCGTGCTCGCCGACGGCACGGTCGCCAAGAGCGGCGGCCAGGTGATCAAGAACGTGGCCGGCTACGACCTCGCCAAGCTCTTCGCCGGGTCCTTCGGCACCCTGGGGGCCATCACCGAGGTCTCGGTCCGCCTGCATCCCCTTTCTCCCCAGACGGCCACCGCCCTGGGTCACGCCGACGATCCCGCCGTGCTCGCCCGCGGCGCACAGGCGCTTTCGCATGCCCGTCTGGAGCAGCTCGGGCTCGACGTGCGCTGGGCCGCGGGCCGCGGCAGCGTGCTGTCGCGCAACGGCGGCGCCACCGCGCTCGCCCAGGCCGAGGCCGCCGAACGCCTGCTCGACGAGGCCGGCCTCGAGAGCGAGATCCGCGAGGACGACGCCGGGCTCTGGGGGGCCCAGCGCGACCGCCAGCGCTCGCCGGCCGGGCTGGTGGCGAAGGTGTCGGCGCTACAGAGCGACCTGCCGCAGCTGCTGGAGATCGCCGAGCGCCACGGAGCCACGCTCGTGGGCCGCCACGCTCTCGGCATGTTCTGGCTGCGCCTGGACGACGGCTCGCCGGGCGAGCTCGTCTCCGAGCTGCGCGGGCGCTACGTGACCGCCGTGCTCGACCGTCCCGAGGGACTGGAGATCGAGCGCGACGCGGGCCTCGAGCCCGGCGCCGCGCTGCTGATGCGCCGCGTGAAGGAGCGTTTCGACCCGAGGGGCACCCTGATCTGAATGACGGCCATCGACGAGACACAGGGCTGGGACGACACCCGCCCGCCGCAGCTGGACCTGATCGACGACTGCGTTCACTGCGGCTTCTGCCTGCCCACCTGCCCCACCTACGTGCTGTGGGGCGAGGAGATGGACTCTCCGCGCGGGCGCATCGTGCTCATGAAGCAGGGCCACGAGGAGATCTCCGCCCCGTTGGTGGGCCACCTCGACAACTGCCTGGGCTGCATGGCGTGTGTGACCGCCTGCCCGAGCGGGGTCAAGTACGACCTCCTGATCGAGGACGCCCGCGCCCAGGTTGAACGCAACTTCGACCGGCCGCCGCTCGAGAGCGCCCACCGGCGGCTCGTGTTCGAGCTGTTCACCCGCCCGGGGCGCATGCGGCTGCTGGTGCCGGGCGCCGCCCTGGCGCACCGGCTCGGCCTGCCCCGGCTCGCCCGCCGCCCGCGGCTGCGCAAGCTCGCGCCCAAGCTGGCCACGATGATCTCGATGACCCCTTCGGCTCCCGTGGCGCGCGCCGTCCAGCGGGTGCCCGAGCGCTTCGAGGCGCAGGGCGAGCAGCGCGGGACGGTGGCCCTGCTGCAGGGCTGCGTGCAGCGCGTGTTCTTCTCGCACGTCAACGAGGCCACCGCGCAGGTGCTGGCCGCCGAGGGCTTCGAGGTGCACGTGCCGCGCCTTCCGCGCTGCTGCGGCGCGCTGCCCATGCACGCGGGCGCGGACACCGAGGCGCGCGGCCTGGCCAAGGCGACGATCGAGGCGCTCGAGGGCTACGAGACGGTGATCGTCAACGCCGCCGGCTGCGGCTCGGCGATGAAGGACTACGGCCACGTGCTGCGCGACGAGCCCGACTGGGCCGGCCGCGCCGAGCAGTTCTCGGAGAAGGTCAAGGACGCCAACGAGTTCCTGGCCGCCGTGGAGCCGCGGGCGGAGCGCCACCCCGTGGCCATGAAGGTCGCCTATCACGACGCCTGCCACCTCGCCCACGCCCAGAACGTGCGCAGCCAGCCGCGCGAGCTGCTGAGGTCGATACCGGACCTCGAGCTGGTCGAGCCGCGCGAGTGGGAGCTCTGCTGCGGCTCAGCCGGGATCTACAACCTGGTCAAGCCCGAGCCCGCCGCGGAGCTCGGTGAGCGCAAGGCGCGCAACCTGCTCGACACCGGCGCCGAGGCGGTTGCCGCCGCCAACCCGGGCTGCGCCCTGCAGATCACCGCGCACACCGACCGGCTGGGCCGTGCGCTGCCGGTACTGCATCCGATGGAACTGCTCGCGCGCTCGCTCAACGGCGACGCGCGCTAGACCGGCTGCCTACGCGGTCGCCGGCTCGGGGTCGGGCCGGACCACGACGGTGTCCACCACCGGCAGCACCTCGTCAGCGGGCATCCCGGCTCGCTCGGCGTGCTCGCGCGCCTTGTCGGCGCTGCTGGCCTGGTAGATGCAGATCGTGCCGAGGGTGCCGTCCTCCTCGGTGACGACGTAGCTGCGCAGCCAGGCGATGTCGTCGGGAAAGTCGCTGTCGGCGACCTCGGAGGAGCGCTGGCCGGCCGCCTCCAGTTCCTCGGGGGTTTGCCACGCGTTGCGACGGCGTATGACGAAGGTGTCCATGCTCACATGCTATCCCCGCCGCCCTGGCCGGGCAGCTGCGTCCCTAGCGACCGCCCGCCGAGGCCGCCCTGCCGGCCGCCGCCCTCGAGCCCGCCGGGTAGCGCGTCAGGGCAAGGGCCACTCGTGCACGGGCTCGTTGGCGTGCATGTGCTCGCGGTAGAGCACGGTCATGCGCCGCAGCGCCTCGGAGCGGTCGAGCTTGTGATCCTCGTAGAAGCGGTGGAAGGCGCCCACCTGCCAGGAGGCTCCGTTCTGCATGCTCACGCAGCGGCCCTCGATGATGCCGAGCAGGCGGTCGCGGTCCGCCGCGTCGATGCCCGCCTTCTCCAGTCCCTCGTGGGCCGCGGGCAGCAGGCGGCGCAGCACCAGCTCGGTCGCCGGCACCTCCCCCACCCCGGGCCAGTACAGGCGCGCGTCGATGCCCTCACGGGCCCCGGCGTGGAAGTTGTCCTCCGCCGCGGAGAAGGACATCTGCGACCACAGCGGGCGCTCGTCGGCCACCAGCGTGCGGATCAGGCCGTAGTAGAAGGCGGCGTTGGCGCATATGTCGACCACCGACGGCCCGGCCGGGAGGAGACGGTTCTCGACGCGCAGGTGGGGCCGCCCGCGGACGACGTCGTAGATCGGCCGGTTCCACCGGTAGATCGTCCCGTTGTGCAGGCGCAGCTCGGCCAGGCCCGGGGTGTCCCCGCGCTCGAGCATCTCCACCGGATCCTCGTCCTCGCACACCGGGAGCAGCGCCGGGAAGTAGCGGACGTTCTCCTCGAAGAGGTCGAAGATCGAGGTGATCCAGCCATCGCCGAACCACACCCGCGGACGGACGCCCTGCGCCTTGAGCTCCTCAGGACGGGTGTCGGTGGCCTGCTCGAACAGCGCGATGCGCGTCTCGCGCCACAGCTCCTTGCCGAAGAAGAAGGGTGAGTTGGCGGCCACCGCCACCTGGGCGCCGGCGATCGCCTGGGCCGCGTTCCAGTGCTCGGCGAAGGCCTCGGGCTCCACGAGCTGGTGAAGCTGCACGCTGGTGCAGGCGGCCTCCGGCGCGATCGTGTCGGCGAAGGCGGCGAGGCGCTCGGTGCCGGTGATCGCGATCTCGAGGTCCTCCCCCCGCGCGGCGAAGATCTGCTCGTTGAGCAGCTCGTAGCGAGGGTTGGCGCTGAAGCTGTCCGCCGTCAGGTGCTGCTCGGCGATGGTGGGCAGGATCCCGATCAGCATCATGTGGGCGCCCACCGTGCGGGCGTTGTCCTCGGCGCAGTTGAGGCTCGTCCTCACCTCCCGCTCGAGCTCGGTGAACATGCCGTTCTCGAGCAGCCGCGGCGGGACGTTGATCTCCACGTTGAACTGGCCGAGCTCGGTCTGGAAGTCCTGGTCGGCGATCGCCTCTAGCGCCTCGGCGTTGACCATCGCCGGATCGCCGGTGTCGTCGGTGAGGTTGAGCTCGATCTCGAGCCCGACCGAGCGGCGGTCGGCGTCGAACCGGGCCTCGCTGAGCATGGTCGCGAACACGTCCAGGCAGGTGCGCACCTTCTGGCGGTAGCGCTGCCGGTCCTCGCGCGAGAAGACCCTGACCGTCACCTCCTGACCCACGGGCTAAGTGTTCCACGTGCGGCGCCGGGAAAACCTCGGCGGCCGCTAGCCTCGCCCGTTCATGTCGAGCCAACCGATCTTCACCATGTACAAGCTCACCCGCGTCCACCCTCCGGACAAGAAGGTGCTCGAGGACATCTCGCTGTCCTTCCTCCCCGGCGCGAAGATCGGCGTGCTGGGCGCCAACGGGTCCGGCAAGTCGACGCTGCTGCGCATCATGGCCGGCGTGGACACCGAGTTCCGCGGCGACGCCCAGCTGGCGCCCGGGGCCACCGTCGGCCTGCTGGAGCAGGAGCCCCAGCTCGACCCCGGCAAGGACGTGCGCGGCAACGTCGAGGACGGAGTCCGCGGGCTGCGCGACCTGCTCGACCGCTTCAACGAGCTGGCCGCCAACTACTCCGAGGACACCGCCGCGGAGTTCGCCCGCCTGCAGGACAAGATCGATGCGGCCGACGCATGGCAGCTCGACACCACGCTCGAGATCGCCATGGACGCGCTGCGCCTGCCGCCCGGCGACGCCGACGTGACAACGCTCTCGGGCGGTGAGCGCCGCCGCGTCGCGCTCTGCCGGCTGCTGCTGGCCTCTCCCGACCTGCTGCTGCTCGACGAGCCCACCAACCACCTCGACGCCGAGTCGGTGGCCTGGCTCGAGAAGCACCTCGAGGAGTACCGGGGCACCGTCGTGGCCGTGACCCACGACCGCTACTTCCTCGACAACGTGGCGGGCTGGATCCTCGAGCTCGACCGCGGGCGCGGGCTTCCCTTCAAGGGCAACTACTCGTCGTGGCTCGACCAGAAGCGCGCGCGCCTGGAGACCGAGGAGCGCACCGAATCGGCGCGGCAGCGCACGATCGCCCGCGAGCTCGAGTGGGTGCGCGAGTCGCCGAAGGGCCGGCGCACCAAGTCGCGCGCCCGGCTCAACCGCTACGAGGCCCTGATCGCCGAGGAGCGCAACGTCAAGCTCGACCAGGTCCAGATCCACATCCCCGCCGGGCCGCGCCTCGGCAGCGTGGTGCTGGAGACCGACGACCTGCGCAAGGGCTTCGGCGACCGGCTGCTGATCGAGGACCTCGTCCTTCTCCCTGCCGCCGGCGGGGATCGTGGGCGTGATCGGGCCCAACGGCGCCGGCAAGACCACCCTGTTTCGGATGATCGTGGGTGATGAGGAGCCCGATTCCGGCGCGCTGCGGCTGGGCGACTCGGTGGAGCTGGCCTACGTCGACCAGTCGCGCGACGCGCTCGACCCGGAGAAGAGCGTGTGGGAGGAGATCTCCGGCGGCTACGACAACATCAAGGTCGGCGACCGCGAGATGAACTCGCGCGCCTACGTATCGGGCTTCAACTTCAAGGGCTCCGACCAGCAGCGCAAGGTCGGCGCGCTCTCGGGCGGCGAGCGAAACCGTGTGCACCTGGCGAAGGTCCTGCGCCGGGGCGGGAACCTGCTGCTCCTCGATGAGCCCACCAACGACCTCGACGTGGACACGCTGCGCGCGCTCGAGGAGGCCCTGCTGTCCTTCGCCGGCTGCGCCGTGATCATCACGCACGACCGCTGGTTCCTGGACCGCGTGGCCACGCACGTGCTCGCCTTCGAGGGCGATTCGCAGGTGGTCTGGTTCGAGGGGAACTTCGAGGCTTACGAGGAGCATCGCCGGGGAAGGCTGGGTGCGGAGGCCGATCGGCCTCACCGGATCACCTACAAGCGATTGACGAGGTCCGCATGACCGAACAGCCCACCATCGAAGCTCCGCGCGGCGACCGCTACGACGAGGTGCTCACCGACGGTGCGCTCGGGCTCGTCGGGCGCCTGCACGAGGAGCTCGACTCGCGCCGCCGGGAGCTGCTCGCCGCCCGCCAGGAGCGCCAGGCCGAGCTCGACGAGGGCGGCACGTTCTCCTTCGTCAGCGCGCCCGAGGACTTCACCATCGCCCCGGAGCCGGATGCGCTGCAGAACCGCCGCGTGGAGATCACCGGCCCCACCTCGCGCAAGATGGTGATCAACGCGCTGAACTCCGGCGCCAGCGGCTTCATGGCCGACTTCGAGGACTCCAACTCGCCCACCTGGGCGAACATGATCGGCGGCCAGGTGAACCTCGCCGACGCCGCCCGCGGCTCCATGGAGCACGAGGAGAAGGACAAGCAGTACAGGCTGGAGGAGGACCACGCCGTGCTGCTCGTGCGCCCGCGCGGCCTGCACCTCCCCGAGCGCCACATGCGCATCGACGGCGGCGAGCCGGCGGGCGCCTTCGTCGACTTCGGCCTCTACGTGCACCGCAACGCCGAGGCGCTGCTCGAGCGCGGCCTCGGCCCGTACTTCTACATCCCCAAGCTCGAGTCCCACAAGGAGGCCGCGCTGTGGCGCGACGCCTTCCTGATCGCCGAGGAGGAGATCGGCCTCGACCGCGGCACCATCAAGGCCACGGTCCTGATCGAGACCATTCCGGCGGCCTTCGAGATGGACGCGATCCTCTACGAGCTGCGCGAGCATTCGGCCGGGCTGAACGCCGGCCGCTGGGACTACATCTTCTCGATGATCAAGCGCTTCCGCACGCGGCCCGACTTCGTGATGCCGAACCGCCAGGACGTGACCATGAAGGTGCCGTTCATGAAGGCCTACAGCGATCTGGTCGTGAAGACCTGCCACAGCCGCGGCGCCCACGCGATGGGCGGGATGTCGGCCGTTATCCCCAGCCGCACCGACGAGGAGGCCAACAAGAAGGCCTTCGAGGCGGTGCGCGACGACAAGCAGCGGGAGGCCGGCGCCGGCTTCGACGGCACCTGGGTGGCCCATCCCGACTCCGTGCCGGTGGCCATGGAGGCCTTCGAGGAGGTGCTCGGCGACCGGCCCAACCAGGTCGACAAGCAGCGCGACGACGTGGACGCGAGCGTCGACGATCTGCTCGCGGTGGCCCAGACCCCGGGCGAGATCACCGAGGAGGGCCTTCGCTCCAACGTCAACGTCGGCATCCAGTACCTGTCGTCGTGGCTGCGCGGCAACGGCGCCGCCGGCATCTACGGCCTGATGGAGGACGCCGCCACGGCGGAGATCTCACGGGCGCAGGTGTGGCAGTGGATCAAACACGGCGAGGTGCTCGACGACGGACGCCCCATCACCCCGGACCTGGTCGGCGAGCTGGCCGTGAGCGAGCTGGAGAAGATCCGCGAGGAGATCGGCGACGACGAGTGGTTCGAGCGCGAGGGCCGGCCCGACCTGTCGCGCTCGCTGTTCGAGAAGGTTGCGCTGAGCGGCGACGAGTTCGTGGAGTTCCTGACCCTGCCCGCCTACGAGGAGCTGCTCAAGCTGGAGCGCTGAGCGGCCGCGGCGGCGGTGGCCGGCGATTCGCCGAGACGGGCCGCCGGCTCGAGCTCGTCTGGGAGCCGGCCCTCGAGCGCAGCACCGGCCAGCGCCCGCCCCAGCGCGGGCGCGTGCTTGAAGAGGTTCGCGCCGGCCAGGAACAGCGTCCGCTCGGCCTCCCACGCGGCCACGGCGTCCTCGTGCCAGGGCAGCTCGGTGACCCAGCAGTGGCGATAGGCGACCGGCTCGGGATCGAGGCCGGGTAGCGCGCGCCGCACGTAGGCCACGGCGCGGTCGGTGACCGAGCCGAGCTCGCCGGGGGTGAGCACGCTCATGTCCTCCCGGCCCACGGCCGCGCCGTTCACGCCGATCGAGAACCGGCTCGAGCCGGGCGAGGGCGCCCCGTAGACGCCCGGCTCGCCAAAGGCGTCGCTGCTGTCGAGAAGGCACGCCACCGAGGCGGGCGGCGCCCCGGCCACCTCGAAGGTCAAGCGTCCGTGCAGCGAGACCTCGACGGGGATCGACACTCCGGCGCCGCGGGCCAGCCGGGCCGTGTCCGCGCCGGCGCACACCACCACCGCCCCGTGCTCGCCGCGCCCGCCCGCCGTGCGGACCTCCACCGAGCCGGCCCCGTTGGGCCACAGCGCCACCACCTCGTCGTACACGAGGCTCTGGTCCAGCCGCCCGGCCAACGCCGCCACCGCGGCGGCGGCGCGGATCGCGCCGCCCTCGGCGTCGAAGATCGCCGGGCCCTCGAAGCCGGCCAACAGCGGCATCCGCTCGGCCAGCTCACCGGGCCCGAGCGCTCTCGCGTCGACACCCGCGCGCTCGAGCAGCGGCAGCCGCCGCGGCGCGGCGGGTCCCAGCGAGACCACTCCCTCGCCCGACACCAGCTCGACCCCGAATTGCTCTTCCCAGTCGCGGTAGAGGCCGCGGCTCTCGCGAGCGAACTCGATCAGCCGAGGGTCCGCGTGGGCGTGGCGGAACACCCGCGAGTCGCCGCCCGACTGCGCCGCTCCGGGCGTGGCGCGCTCGTAGACGTGCACCGAGGCGCCGTGCTCGCGCAGCGCGTGGGCCGTGGCCAGGCCGACGATCCCGGCTCCGATCACCGCGACGTCCGAGGACCTGGTCACGCGGCGATCGTAGCGAGGCGAGGCAGGTACCCGCCGTCGGTCTGGCGAAGCCCCCCGGGTGGCCTGCGTCTACCTGCTCCGCTGCGCCGACGACTCCCTCTACTGCGGATGGACGACCGACATCCAGAGGCGCCTGGCCGCGCACCGATCCGGCACCGCCAGCCGCTACACCCGCAGCCGCCGGCCGGTCGAGCTCGCGCTGACGATCTCGGTGGCTGATCGATCCGCCGCGCTGCGCGAGGAGGCCCGCATCAAGAGGCTCTCGCGCGTGGCCAAGCTTCAGCTGATCGAGGCCTCAGCGCAGGTCGGGGCCAGGCGCCCAGACTGACCCATCGGCCACCGGCCGGCGATGCGCGCGCCCCTCGCCGACAGCGGTGATCAGCGCGGCCTCGACCACGGGCATGTCGGGCACGCCCAGGTGCTCGGTCATCACCGCCGCCACCTCGGCCGTCGTCAGGGCGTAGGGGAAGGCGCTCAGCACGTCCACGGGGTCGTCCGCGGGCGGGCGGCGCTCCAGGGTGGGGTCGAGGTTCGCGACGGCGACGTCGTAGGCCTCGACCGGCTGGAAGCCACCGACCTCGAGCCTCTGCCCGTCAGCGCCGTCGAAGATCAGCGACGGCGCCGTGTAGCGGACGGCGCCGTCGGTGTTTGCCGCCCGGTCCTGAAACTCGGTGGGAGATCCCTCGGCCACGCGCGCGAGAGCGCGATCGGCCTGGTAGGCAGCGACCACCTCGGGGGCGTCGATGCTCCTCACGACCGCGTCGGCGTCCAGGCCCTCGACGCCGGCGAGCGCCGAGCGCAGGGTGCCGGCATCGTCAAGAGTCCCGGTGGTCGTGAACTGCGCGAACTGCAGCGCCCTCAGCGCGGCCTCCTCGCGCGACGGCGCGGCGAGCCGCGTGGCCACGATCGCGCGGCAGCCCGGAGATGTGGCGCTCAACCTCGCCTTGGGCGTGACCTGAAAGGGCATTCCGAAGCGCCGAAAGCGCGCGTAGCCCAGCGCGGATCGCGTCGGTGTGTACCCGCGGGCGGCGTACTGGCCGGCGTCCTCGGTCAGCCCGATCATGACCAGGGTCCAGCGCAGCTGAGAGCCATAGCGCCACTTCAGGGTCGTGTGGGCCGGCCAGGCCGAGTAGGCCCACGGACAACCGGGGTCGCTGAAATGGGTGATCTCGATCACCGCGTGATCGTCGCAGTTGGTGTTGCCCGGCCGGCTCGGGTGCGTAGGATCGCGCCGCAATGACGCCGGACTCGCCACCCCAGGTGCTGTGCGCGGGCATCATCGTGGCCGACGCCATCGCGTCGCCGGTCGACGAGCTGCCCGAGACCGGGCGGCTCGCCCTGGTCGACTCGGTGGCGCTGCACACCGGCGGCTGCGCGCTGTCCACGGCGTCGGCGCTGGTGAAGCTCGGGGTGCCCACCGCGCTCTGCGGCTGCGTGGGCGACGACCTCTTCGGAGGCGTCCTGGCGCGCGAGGCCGAGGCGCGCGGCCTCGACGCGAGCGCGGTGTCGGTGGGCCGCGAGCTCACCTCGGCCTCGGTCGTGCTCGACGCGAGCGACGGCGAGCGCACGTTCCTGCACAACCCCGGCGCCAGCGCGGAGCTGCGCGCGGAGGATGTCGAACGCGCGCTCGCTGCCACCGGGGCGCGCTGGCTCCACATCGGCGGCGCGCTGGTGATGCCGTCGCTCGACGGCGAGCCGCTGGCCCAGGTGCTCCGCCGGGCCCGCGAGGGCGGCGTCCGCACCAGCCTCGACCCCGTGCACGACGCCACCGGGCAGTGGCAGCGCCTCCACCCGGCCCTCCCCCACCTCGACGCCATCTGCCCCAACCTGACCGAGGCGCGTGGCATCACCGGGGCGCATACCCCCGAGGAGTGCGCGGCCTGGCTGCACGAGCGCGGCGTCGAGCACGTGGCGATCAAGCTCGGCCGGGACGGGGCATACGTGCTCGACTCCGGCACCGGCGCGCATGTGCCGCCGCGCGAGGTGCGCGCCAAGGACGAGACCGGCGCCGGGGACGCGTTCGCCGCCGGCCTGATCTGCGGTCTGCTGAAAGACTGGCCGCTCGCCGAGGCGGCCAAGCTGGCCAACGCGGTGGGCGCGCTGTCCACCACGGGCATGGGCGCCAGCACCAGCCTGCCCACCTTCGAGGAGGCCATGGCCGTATGAGCGCCACAGCGCGCATGAACCGCCTCTTCGCCGCCGACGGCCGCTGCTTCGACGTGGCCGTCGATCACGGCTTCTTCGGCGAGTCGCGCTTTCTCGCCGGCATCGAGGATCTGGCCGGCGCGCTCGACGTGCTCGTGGACGCGGCGCCCGACGCCATCCAGCTCTCCCCCGGCAGCGCGCGACTCCTGCAGGGCCGCCGCGGTCCCAAGCCGGCCCTGGTGATGCGCACCGACGTGGCCGACGTGTACGGCCCGGAGGTCGAGTCCGGCCGGCGCTACTTCTCGGAGCTCGTGCCCGACGCCGTGGAGCTGGCTTTGCGCCTGGATGCCGCCTGCGTGGTCGTCAACCTGCTCTGGATCGAGGGCCAGCACGATCTGCACCGGGAGTGCGTCCACAACGTCGCCACCCTCAAGGGCCGCTGCGAGAGCGCCGGGATGCCGCTCATGGTGGAGCCGCTGGCCATGCGGCCCGGGGCGGCGGGCTACGGGGTCGACGGCGACGCCGAGCGCATCCGTGCGCTGGTGCGCCAGGCCGCCGAGCTGGGGGCCGACGTGATCAAGGCCGACCCGACCGACGACCTCGGCGACTACGCGAGCGTGATCGAGGTGGCGGGCCCCGTGCCCCTGCTCGTGCGCGGCGGCGGGCGGGCGAGCGACGAGGAGATCATGCGCCGCACGCACGCGGTGATCGAGGCCGGGGCGGCGGGGATCGTCTACGGCCGCAACGTGATCCAGCACGAGCGCCCCCGGGAGATGACCCGCGCGCTCATGTCCATCGTGCACGACGGCGCCACGGCCGGCGATGCGCACGCGATGGTGAGTGGCTGAGCGCGTCGTCAACCTGGGGCTGATCGGCGGCGGCCTGATGGGCCGTGAGCTCGCGAGCGCCGCCGCGCGATGGATCCATCTCGACGAGCTGGGCGTGCGCCCGCGGCTGGTGCACGTGTGCGACGTCGACGCGCGGGCCCTCGACTGGTACGGGCGGCTGGCCGACGAGCCACGCACGTCGGCCGATCCGCTGGCCGTGCTCGGCGACCCGGAGGTGGAGGCCGTCTACATCGCGGTTCCGCACCATCTTCACGCCGAGCTGTACGTGGCCGCGCTCGAGGCGGGCAAGCACCTGATGGGCGAGAAGCCCTTCGGCATCGACCTCGAGGCCAACGAGACGATTACCCGCGCGGTCGCCGCGCACCCCGGCCTGCTGGTCCGCTGCTCGTCGGAGATGCCCTTCTTCCCCGGCGGCCAGGAGGTCTGGCGCTGGATCGCGGGCGGGGGCTTCGGGCGCCCGATCGAGGTGCGCTCACTGTTCTTGCACTCCAGCGACCTCGACCCCGGCAAGCCCATCAACTGGAAGCGCCGGGCCGCGACCAACGGGGCCTACGGCTGCCTCGGCGACCTGGGCATGCACGCGCTCCACCTGCCGCTGCGGGCCGGCTGGGCGCCGAGCGACGTGCGCGCGCTGCTCAGCGACATCGTCGAGACCCGTCCCGATGCCGACGGCAATCCCGTGCCCTGCGATACGCCCGACAACGCGGTGCTCCTGTGCCGCGCGCAGCACGAGGGTCACGAGTTCCCGCTGCGCATCGAGACCAAGCGCATCGCCCCGGGGCAGACGAACACCTGGACCATCGAGGTCGACGGCACCGAGGGCTCGATCGCCTTCACCACCAAGCAGCCCAAGACGCTGCGCACCATGCGCTACACGCCCGGCGAGCGCCAGTCCTGGGCGGTCACCGACCTCGGCTCGCAGTCCGCCTACCCGAGCATCACCGGAGCGATCTTCGAGTTCGGCTTCGCCGACGCCGTGCAGCAGATGTGGGCCGCCTTCCTCGACGAGCTGGCCCACGGGCGCGACGGCATGGGCCAGCCGTTTCACTGCGTCACCCCCACGGAGGCCGCCTTCACGCACGACCTCTTCACCGCGGCGCTGCGGGCTGACGCCCAGGGTACGGTGGAGCGAGTCGAGGCTCGCCACCCGTTGTAGGGTCCCTCCCCAATCGACCTTTGGAGGGCATTGGTGCGTCGGCAAGCAGGTGGCACGGGCGGATGGAAAGCGGTTCTGTGGCTGGCGGCTGTGCTGCTCAGCGCCCTGGCGCTCGCCGCCTGCGGGAGCGACGACGACGAGGCCGACTCGGGCGGCGGAGGCTCGAGCGGCGGCGGAGGCGGCTCCCAGGCGGCCGAGCTGAATCTCCAGACCGAAGGGCAGCTCACCGTCGGCGCCGAGTTCCCCGTGCAGGGCTTCCTCGAGCTGCCGATCGACGATCCCAAGGGCTTCGAGGTCGACTTCGCCGCGGCCGTCGCCAAGGAGCTGGGCGTACCGGAGGTCAAATGGGTCAGCACGCCGTTCTCGGGGCTGTTCAGGCCGGGGCCCAAGGACTTCGACATGGCGATCAACGAGATCACCGTCACGCCCGAGCGCTCCAAGGTCGTCGACTTCAGCGTCCCCTACTTCGACGCCAACCAGGGTTTCCTGATCAAGAAGGGCAGCCCCGCTGAGGGGGTGACGGCGATCGCCGACATGAAGGACCTCCAGTTCGGCTGCCAGGCCACGACCACCGGCTGCACCTACATTCAGGACGAGATCCAGCCCGACCCGCAGCCGCGCGAGTACAGCACGCTGGGGGCGGCCACCCAGGCACTGGCCAACGGACAGATCGACGCCTTCGTCATGGACGTCGCCATCGGGGCGGAGATCGTGAAGGAGCGCGGCGAGGACATCGACATGACTGGCCAGTTCATCACCAACGAGCAGTACGGAGTGCTCTTCGAGAAGGGCAACTCGCTGAAGGCCGAGGTGAACAAGGCGATCGAGGCGATCACGGCAGACGGCACGCTCGAGGCCATGCAGGCCAAGTGGTTCCCGGGAACCGAGGACCTGCCCGAAATCGAGTAGCCCCGACGCATGTCCGGGATGGGCTTCGGAGCGCGGGTCGAGCCGCAGGGCGCCGGCGGGCCGGGCGGCCAACCGCCGAGCGGCGCGTTCGAGGGGCGCGGCGGCTCGCGCCGGCGCAACGCGATCATCTCGACGGTCAGCACGGTGGTGTTCTTCGCCGCCGTCGCCGGCCTGATCGCGGCCTCGCCGGGCATCAACAAGGTCGTCGAGTCGTTCTTCTCGGTCACGGGCTTCGAGGAGAGCTTCGGCCCGGTCTCGGCCGGGTTCTGGATCAACGTGAAGCTGATGCTGATCGCGGAGGCGCTCGTGCTCGTGCTCGGGCTCGGCGTGGCCGTGATCCGCAGCCTCCCCGGCCCGGTGGTGGCGCCGCTGCGCCTGGTGGCGCTCATCTACACCGACGTGTTTCGCGGGGTGCCGCTGATCCTGGTGATCTTCATCGTCGGCCTGGGCCTGCCCGCGCTTCAGCTCGAGTTCATCTCCACGCAAACGGTCTTCGTGTACGGGGTGGTGTCGCTGGTGCTGGTGTACTCGGCCTACGTGGCCGAGGTCTACCGCGCCGGGATCGACTCCGTGCACCCCAGCCAGCTGGCCGGCGCCCGCTCGCTCGGCCTGACGCAGTGGCAGGCCATGCGCTTCGTGATCCTTCCCCAGGCCATCCGGCGGGTGATCCCGCCGCTGCTCAACGACTTCATCGGCCTGCAGAAGGACACCGCGCTCGTCTACCTGCTGGGAATCATCGAGGTGGCCCGGGCGGCGGAGAACTACGCCTCGGAGACGTTCAACTTCACCGGCTACACGATGGCGGCCCTGCTGTTCATCGCGGTCACGATCCCGCTCGCGCGGACCACCGACTGGCTCATCGAACGCGATCGCCGGCGCATGGCGTCCACCGCGGGATGAACGACGCGGCGCCGCTCCTGCGCATCGAGGGACTGCACAAGCGCTACGGCGACGTGGAGGTGCTGCGCGGGGTCGACCTCGACGTGCCCGAGAGCAGCGTGATCTGCCTGATCGGCGGGTCGGGCTGTGGCAAGTCGACCCTGCTGAAGTGCGCGAACCTGATCGAGCCCGTGCACGGCGGGCGAATCCTGCTCGAGGGCGAGGAGATCACCTCCGACCGGGTGAATGCCGACCGCGTGCGCCGGCACATCGGCATCGTCTTCCAGGCCTTCAACCTCTTCCCGCACATGAGCGTGATGGCCAACGTGACCCTCGCCCCCCGCCGGGTGCTCGGCCAGTCCCAGCGCGAGGCCGAGGAGCGCGGACGCGAGCTGCTGTCGCGCTTCGGCCTGGCCGACAAGGGCGACGAGTATCCCGACCGCCTCTCCGGGGGACAGCAGCAGCGCGCCGCGATCGTCCGCGCGCTGGCCATGGAGCCGCGACTGCTGTTGCTCGACGAGGTGACCAGCGCGCTCGACCCCGAGCTGGTGGGCGAGGTGCTGACCGTGATCCGCGAGCTGGCTGAGTCCGGCATGACCATGGTGATCGCCACGCACGAGATGGGTTTCGCGCGTCAGATCGCCGACCGCGTCTGCTTCATGTCCGAGGGCGTGATCCTCGAGGCGGGGCCGCCCGAGCAGATCTTCGGCAAGCCGCGCGAGGAGCGCACCCAGGGCTTCCTCAAGCGCATCATCGAGGCGGGCCGCGCCGCCGACGTCGAGGCCCGGGCCGGCTAAGCGGCTTCTTCGCGCGCGCGCTCGGCGTCGCGCAGCTCGCGCAGGGCGCGCTTGCGCTCGTCGCGGCTGGTGCGGTCGAGCATGAGCACGCCGTCGAGGTGGTCCATCTCGTGCTGGATCACCCGGGCCTCGAGCCCGGAGGCCTCGACCAGGCGCTCCGCCCCGTGCTCGTCCTGCGCGCGGACGCGCACGTGAACCGGGCGCTCGACGTCGACCGCCACCCCGGGGATCGACAGGCAGCCCTCCTCGCCGGGCTCGAGCTCGTCGCCGGCCCACTCGATCTCGGGGTTGGCCAGAGCGATCAGCGGGGCGTCGGGCCCCACGCGGTACACGAGCAGCCGCTGCGAGATTCCGAGCTGCGGCGCGGCCAGGCCGATGCCTATGGCGTCGTTCATGATCCCGGCCATACGGCTCACCTGGCGGCGCAGGGAGTCGTCGAAGCGGTCGACCGGCGTGGCGCTCGACTTGAGCACCGGATCGCCGAGCTTGCGGATGAAGGACATCGCCGCAACGCGGCGCGCCTCGACCTCGGGGTCGAGTGCGGCAGGCTCGTCGTCCTCGGCCGGCTCGACCTCGGCGTCCTGCGGCTTGAGTTCGCTCTCGGTGCCCATCTCGGGCCAAGTTTATTGAGGGTCCACGTCCACCGCAAAGCTCGCGCCGGCGTGCGCGCGGCCGCCGGCCACCTGCTCCACCGCGTCGCGCACGGCAACCACGGCCCGCTCGCGCTCTCGCCCGCGAATCACGAGCTGAGCGCGGTGGCGGCCCTGGCGGCGAAAGAGCGGCGCCGGCCCGAGGGCGGGCACGCCCGCCGCCTCGATCAGCGCCCGCACCGCGTCGGCCGCGGCGTGGTCGGGCCCGGCCTCCGTGGAGGAGCACACCACGCGGATCAGGTGTCCGTACGGGGGGTAGCCGAAGGCCTCGCGGCGGGGCAGCTCGCCGGCGATGAAGCCGGTGGAGTCGTGCTCGGCCGCGTGGCGCAGCGCTCGCGCCGCGGGATCGAGCGCCTGCACGATCACCCGCCCCCCGCGAGGGCCGCGACCGCTGCGGCCGGCGAGCTGGGCCACCAACGCGAAGGTGCGTTCCTCGGCGCGGAAGTCGGGGAAGCGCAGCGTGGCGTCGGCGTCGAGCACCACCCCGAGCGTGACGTCGGGGAAGTCGTGGCCCTTGGCCACCATCTGCGTGCCCACGAGCACGCCGGCCTCGGCGCGCTCGAAGCGCCCGAGCACCGACGCCACCCCGGCCGCGGCCGCGACGTCGGAGTCCAGGCGGAACACGGGCAGCGGGCTGACCAGGGCCTCCAGCTCGCGCTCGAGCTGCTCGGTCCCCGTTCCGTGGCGAGCCACCGACACCGACGCGCATTCGGGGCAGGTGCTCGGGGCCCGCTCGCGATGGCCGCAGTGATGGCAGGCCACCTCGCCCGCGGCCTGGTGGTAGACGAGGGTGACGTCGCAGTTGGGGCACTCCCACACCCGGCCGCACAGCCGGCACGAGAGGAAGTTCGACCAGCCGCGCCGGTTGAGCAGCACGATCGCCTTCTCGCCACCGCGGCGGACCGCGTCGAGCTCCTGGCGCGTGCGCTCGTGGAGGGGGCCCGAGGTGCCGGCCATGTTCACGATCTCCACCGGAGGCAGGGCGCGGCCGTCGACGCGCTCGGCCAGCTCGAGGCGCTCGTAGCGGGCCAGGCTCTCGGGGCGCGGCGTGGCGCTGCCGGCCACCAGCACGGCGCCCTCGAGAGCCGCCCGGCGCTCGGCCACCACGCGCGCGTCGTAGCGGGGATCGCCCTCCTGCTTGTACGAGGCGTCGTGCTCCTCGTCGATCACCAGCAATCCGAGGTCGCCGAACGGCGCGAACACCGCCGAGCGCGGGCCGACGCAGACCCGGGCCTCCCCGCGGCGCATGCGCCACCACTCGTCGTAGCGCTCGCGCGCGGACAGGCGCGAATGCATCACCGCCACCGCATCGCCGAAGCGCTCCACGAACCTCCCCGCGGTCTGCGGCGTGAGCGCGATCTCGGGCACGAGCACGATCGCCGAGCGGCCGCGTTCGAGCGCAGCGGCCACCGCGCGCAGGTAGACCTCGGTCTTCCCGCTTCCCGTGACCCCGTGCAGCAGCAGAGGACCGCCCGGAGCATCGAAGCGCCCCACGATCTGCGCCAGGGCGGCGGACTGGGCCCCGGTGAGGTCGACCTTGCCGGCCCGCGCGCCCACGCTCTCCACGAGCGGGCGGCGGGGCGGGTGGGCGGCGTTCTCCAGGCGCACGAAGCCGCGACGCTCGAGGCTGCGCAGCGTCGAGTGGTCGGCTCCGGCGCGGCGGGCGACCGCCGTGACCGCCGCCGGGCCGCCGGCCAGGGTGTCGAGCGCGGCGCGCTGGCGATGGCCCAGGCGCTCGGTGGAAGCGAGCGCCTGCCGGCCGTTCTCGGTGAGCGCGGCGCGCAGCGAGCGGCGCGGGCGCAGCGGACGGGCCGAACCGGTGCCCGTGCCGGGCGGAAGCACGAGCGCGAGTCCGCGGGCGGGGGTGGACACGTATTCGCGCGCGACCCACAGGCCGAGCCCGACGAGGCCCTCGGGCACGTCGGCCTCGAGCGCGGCGATCGGCTGGGCGAGGCGCTCCGGTTCGATATCACTCGTCTCGGCCAGGTCCACGACCACGCCGAGCAGCCGCCGGCGCCCGAACGGCACCACCAGCATGCTGCCCACCCCCACCGCCTCGAGCGCACCGGTGAGCAGGTAGTCGAACGGCCCGCGCAAGGGCGCGCGCGGGAGTGAGCGGCTCGACCTTCGCGATCACCCTTCGAAGTTACGGCGCGAGCCGGACGGCGGCCGTGCGCGATGGCCCGGACAGGGGCGAGGCTATCCATGTGACCATATGCCCCATGGCGATCGATTTCGCGGCCGAGGGCCTGCTCGACGGGGCGCCGGACGAGCGCGCCCGGCAGGCTCGCCTCGAACTGCTGCGCACCCTCGAGAGTGAGGGCTTCGGCCTCGACGAGTTACGCCGGGCCGCGAGCGAGGGCCGGCTGACGCTGCTCCCCGTCGAGCGGGTGCTCGAGGCGGAGGGACCGCGTTACACGCTGGAGGAGCTGGCCCTTGAGACCGGGCTTGGGCTGGAGTTCATGGAAGAAGCGCGGCGGGCCGTGGGCGCTCCGGCCGTCGAGCCCGACCAGCGCGTGCTGACCGAGGAGGATCGCGAGCTCGCGTTCGGCGCCGCCGCCCTGATGAGCAACGGGCTCGACCGGGAGCGCTTCCTCGAGCTCACGCGCGTGATGAGCCAGGCCATGGCCGGGGTGGCCGCGAGCTTCGCCTCGATCTGGGGCGAGGCGCTGATGCGCCCCGGGGACACCGAGCGCGACCTCGGCCTGCGCTACGCCGAGTCGCTGCGCAACCTCGCGCCGCTGGCCGGGCCCTCGATGCAGCACCTGCTCAACCTGCGCATGCGCGAGGTCATCCGGCAGGCGGTGGTGACTCGGGCCGAGCTCGGCGGCGGGCTGCCGGGCACCCAGCACGTGACCGTCGGATTCGTGGACATCGTCGGCTTCACCGAGCTCGGCGAGGAGATCCCGGCCGGCGAGCTGGGCGCGGTGGTGCGCGGATTCGAGCTCAGCGTCGAGGAGGCGGTCCGCCCGCCGGTGCGCCTGGTCAAGACGATCGGCGATGCCGCCATGCTCGTCGCCCCGCAGGCCGAGCCGCTTGTGGCGGCCGCGCTCGAGCTCGTGGAGGCCTCGCGCGAGAGCGACGAACGGCCGCTGCTGCGCGGTGGGATCGCCTCGGGCGAGGCGCTCCCGCGAGCGGGCGACTGGTACGGCCGGCCGGTCAACCTGGCCGCCCGCCTGACCGAGTTCGCCCGCCGCGGCAGCGTGGTCGCCTCCCGGGACGTGCGCGACGCGGCGCCCGAGGGCTACCGCTGGTCGTTCGCGGGCCGCCCGCGGTTGAAGGGCGTGAGCGGCGAGGTGGAGGTTTACCGGGTGCGGTCGCTTGAGGACTAAGCGCGCGAGCCGGCCTCGGGCTTGCGCGTGACCTCGATCATGTAGTCGACCATCACGTCGCGGTCGCCGAGCTCCAGGTGGTAGGCGTCGGAGAGCTCCTCCACGCGTGAGATCTGCTCGGACTTCTCCGAGAAGATCTCGTGGAACTCGAAGAAGCCGAAGTCCACGACCCGGGAGCGGTAGCCCAGCGCGTCGAGCTGCTCGGCCGTGCGCTGCTGCCCGATGATCGACAGCTGCAGCAGGTAGGCGACTCCGTCGTCGGCCAGCGCCACGGGGAGGAGCGACACCAGGTGGTCGATCAGGTTTCGGCCCCAGTAGTCGAGCGGGCGGTGCGTGGAAACCTGCTCGAAGGGGTCGACCGGCATCTGGTAGAGGCTGGCCACGATCACGTCGTAGCGCTCCTCGGGCACCCACGGGAAGAGATCGACCGCCGCGGCGCTGATGCGATCGGCCACCCCGTTGCGAAAGGCGTTGGTCATGGTGTTGGACACGGCCGTCGCGTCGATGTCGATGGCGTGGACGTGCGCGGCGCCGTTGCGCGCCAGCTGGACCGATTGCAGGCCCGTGCCGCAGCCGATGTCCAGGCAGCGCTGGTGGGCCCCGATCCCCTCGCGGAACAGGTACTTCCAAACGAGGAAGCTTCCCTGGGTGGGGGCGAACACGCCGGGCTCGACCATCAGGTCGGGGAAGTCCAGCGGGTAGAGCGCGCGTCCGCGAGCGTCGGTCCAGGGCTCGGCCACCCCGCGTTGTGCGTCGCCCGTGTCCGCGTCGTCGCCGCCGGGCAGGTCGGTCCGGCGCTTGCTCTCCGGCCTGGTGTCGGCCAGGGCGGTCCGCGCCGCGGCCAGGTGCTCGGGGCCCACCCCGCAGCAGCCGCCGATGATCTGTGCACCCTCCTCGCGCCAACCGAGCGCCAGCTCGGCGTACTCTGCCCCGCCGATGCCGGTCGCCGAGCGCCAGCCGCCGGCCGACAGGTAGCCGAGGTTGGGATAGGCCCCCAGCGGCAGGTCGGTGAAGTCGCGCAGCCAGGAGATCATGCCCGGAACGTGATCGGGCGGCACGCAGTTGATCAGCAGGGCGGACACGCCCATCTCCTCGAAGCGCCGCACGTCGCGGCCGAAGGCATCGCCCTCCGGCCCGCCCCAATGCTCCCCGTAGACCCCGCACACGCCGTGGCGGCAGCGCCGGAAGCTGAGCCACAGGGGAAGCCCGGTCTCCAGCAGGCGCTCGACCGTCGCGTAGGTGGAGCCGCGGACGAGCGACAGGGTCTCCATCAGGATCAGGTCGGGCGGGTCGTCCTCGAACACCCGCGCCAGCAGCCGGATCGTCTCCTGCCCGTCCGGCGTGTCGACGTCGCCGTTGATGCTGAAGGCGACCGCACACTCCTCGAGCGCGACCACCCTCCTCGGCCGCCGCGCGAGCCAGGCGCACGCCCTGGCGCGCGACGTCCATCCAGTGCACGGGACGCGAGCCCTGCACCAGCTCGTGTTGCTGGCGGGCGGCGGTCGGGAGCGCCCAGGTGTTGGTGGACAACACGTCGCAGCCGGCATCGACGTAACGGCGGTGCACGCTCTGCACCTGCTTGGGCTGCTCGACGATCGCCGTGATGCCCCAGAGATGCTCCTCCAGCTCGGGGCGCTCGCCGGAAACGTCGATCAGCTCCGTGCCGATTGCCCCGTCGAGCACCACGCACCGGTCGGTCGCGATGAACTGAGCCACGCGGGCGTAGGCATTCTGCGGCACGGTGTGGATGCCGGACAACCTAACCCAGCCGGCGCCCGCGCGGCACTCTCGACCGGCTAGGTTGCCCTAGTCTTTTGGGGCGCTTGACCACCGGGAACGACGACATCCGCGCCCTTGTCGCCCTTCAGCAGGGCCAGCGCGAGATGATCGAGCAGCGCTACGTCCGCCGGGCCGATGGGCTCGAGCGCGTCGGCGAGGCGGTGCGCCGGCTCGGGGAGGTCCGCTCGCCGGCCGGGCTGATCGCTCGCTCGGCCGAGGAGCTCGGCGTGAGCTCGAGCTTCGACGAGGTGCTGGTCAGTCGCGTCGAGGGGGCCGAACTGGTGCCCCTGGCGGCCTGGAGCTCCGACGGCGCGGCGCGCGAGCCCGCCGGGCTGGTGGGCCCCACGCTCGCGCTCGGGTATCCGCTCATCGATCACGACGTGGCGCAGCGCCAGGAAGCGGCCATCGTCGACGTGGCTCACAGTGGCCCGCGCGCACAGCCGCTGCTCGTCCACGAGCGGGGCTGGCACTCGTACGTGGTCGCCGCGATTGTGCTCGAGGGGACGACCGTGGGGATCCTGCACGCGCATCGCGCCGGGGATCCGCCCCTCGACGAGCTCGACCTGCGTGTGGCCTCCCTCTACGCCGAGGGCCTGGGCCACGCCTTCGAGCGCGCGGTGCTCCGGGACAAGCTCGCCCGCCAGCGCGGCGAGCTGCGGTCCGCGGCCCAGTGGATCAACGGGCGCCTGCTCGACGAGGCGGACGACGATGCGCCCCGCGCGGGCCACGAGGCCGCGGGCGAGATCACCGAGATACTCACGCCGCGCGAGTTCGAGGTCCTGGGGCTGATCACTCGCGGTCTCTCCAACCGGGCGATCGCATCGACCCTCGTCCTGCGCGAGGGGACGGTCAAGTACCACGTCAAGAACATCCTGCGCAAGCTGCAGGCGCGCAGCCGCGCGGAGGCCGTTTCGCGCTACATGCAGCTCAGCGCGGCGGCCGAGGTGCGCGTGTGAGCGCCCCGGCCGAGACCGACCCGAGCTGGCGGGAGGCTGCCGCCGCCCACGCCGCGCAGCTCGAGCGGCTGCGCGAGCGCTACGAGACGCGCTTCGCGGCGATGGACGCGGTGCACGGTGCGATCGCCGGCCTACGCGAGGTCACCTCGCCGGCCGCCATCCTCGGCGGGGCCCCGGTCGAGCTGTGTCGCTGCTCGAAGCTCGAGCGCGCCGTGATCAGCCTCGTGCGCGACGGCCTCCTCGTGGCCGAGGCGGCCTGGTTCGAGGACGACGCGGTGGGCGCCGCCAAGGCGCTGGAGATGCTCCGGACCGACGCCCTGCGGCTCGAGCACCCGCTCGTCGAGACCGACGTGGTGCGCCGGCGCCGCGCCACGATCGTGACGGACGCCCAGGCCCACCCGCGGGTGCACCGCCCCACGGCGCGCACCATGGGCTGGCACACGTACCTGGCCGCACCACTGGTGGTCAGCGGTCAGGTAATCGGTGTGATCCACGCCGACGCCGGCAAGTCGGGCCACGCGCTCGACGTGCTCGCCGGCGACATCCTCTGGACCTTCTCCAAGGGGCTGGCCGAGGTGTACGAGACCGCCTCCCTGCGCCGCGCGCTGAGGCGCCAGAGCTCCGAGATGAGGCAGTTCGTGGAATGGCTCGGCACCCGCTCCAGCGAGCTGAGCGACGCATCGATGCACTTCGCCGCCGAGCAGGCCGAGGCGTCCGACCCGCCCGGCGGCCTCGATGTGCGCGCGGCCGGCCCCCGCGTGGACGACCGGGCCGTCTTCGAGGACCTGCTGACCCGCCGGGAGGTCGACGTCCTGCGCCTGGTCGTGCGCGGTCAGCCGAACAGCGCCATCGCCGACGGCCTGGTCATCTCCCAGGCCACGGTCAAGTTCCACGTGACCAACATCCTGCGCAAGCTCCACGTGCGCAACCGCGCCGAGGCGGTGGCGCGCTACCACCGCCTCGTCAGCGGTCGAGCGGGTTAGACGCCGAGCTCCTCGGAGGCCATCTGAGCGCCCTTGATCCGGTTGCTGATCTTCTGCATGGCCACGTCGCGCGCGAAATCCGGTGAGCCGTGCTTGGGCTTCACGTCGCGACTGAAGGGAGAGAAGCCGCAGTCGTCCGTTGCCCCGAGCCGCTCTACCGGGATGTACTTCGCCGCGGTCACGAGATCGTCGCGCACCTGCTCCGGGGTCTCGACCTCCGGGTCGAGCGGGTTGATCACGCCCATGAAGCAGACCTGGGGAACGCCGTTGGCGTCGTCGCGGCTGTACTGGCCCACCAGCTTGTAGACGTTCTCCTTGTCGTCCTCGCTCGCGCACTGGATCAGGAAGTAGCCCGCGTTGAGCTGGAACATCTTGCTCAGCAGCTTCTCGTAGGGCACGTCCTTGGAATGCACCGAGTCGCAGTCGCCGCCGGGGCAGGTGTGGATCCCGATGTTCTTGCGCTCCTCGGGAGAGAAGCGGTCGAGCACGCGGTTGTTGAGGTCGATGAACTCCTGGAGCATGTCCTTGTTGGTCCAGGGGTTGCGGGAGTCGTTCTTGTTCGCAAGGCGGCCCTCGGTGAAGTCGATCGAGACCCGCTCCGCTCCGGCGTCGAAGCACTGGCGGATGTCCTTCTCGACCTCGTCGCAGAGATCGTCGAGGAACTGCTCGCGCGAGTAGCCCTCGATCTCCTCCTCGAGCGGATAGAGCAGCATCAGCATCGAGGGGGCGATCACCGCCTGCTTGACGCCCTTCGAGGCGACCTGCTTGTTCTTCTCGACGAACTCCGAGGCGAAGGTCTTGTAGCGGAAGGGCCCGCCCGTCAGCCGCGGCAGCTGGCGATGGTGGCCGTCGTCGAAGATGGCGAAGAACTGGCCGTCACCGGCCAGGTTGTCGGCCAGGCCCGTGCCCGCCAGCGTGTCGGTGATCGGGTAGGTGGCGAAGCTCGACTCCCGCTGCTCGCCGTCGGTCACCAGCGGCTCGCCGGTCTCCTCGAGGCGCTTGATCGAGTCCTCTGCCGCTTCGTCCTGAAGGGCCTGCAGGTCCTCCCAGGTGATCTCGCCGTCGTCGAGCTTCTGGTAGCCCTCCTGAAGCTTCATGGGCCGAGGCAGCGACCCGACCAACTCGGTGGGAATGGCCATCCTTGTTTCTCCTCTCTCCGTTGTAAGACCGATGTAGACCGATCGGTCTCGTGCGACTTGGAGAACCTACTTCCCCGCCCGCGGAAAAGTCAATCGTGCCCGCGGCGGGCGGCCCGCAGGTGAGCGAGGGCGTCGTGTCCCACGCGCGCGAGCCCCAGCGGCTGCCCGGCGGCTCCGATCGCCTCGAGCGCCTCGGGCGGGCATCCCCGCGGGAAGAGCAGCAGGTAGTGCGTTTCGTCCTCGCACACGACCGAGACGGGTGTGCCCGCGATCGTCGCGCTCTCCACCCGGCCCGGCGCGAGGCCGCCCGGGAGCGAGCTCTCCGTCAGCACGACGGAGGCCTTGGGGCCCACCATCGACACCGCCTCGCCGTCCAGCAGCAGCCGGGCGGTCACGGCAATGCCCGTGGTCGACGCGGCTCGGCTCAGCACCTGGCGCCAGCGGTCCGTCGCCCCCGTCTCGCCCGCCACGAGGGCGCGCTCCGGCGCGACCCGGCAGCACCAGGTGTCGGCGACGCAGTGGGCCTCTCCGCTCTGCGGCACGGCGTCCGGGATCGCCGACTCGAGCGCCTCGCTGAGCGCAACCTCTGTGCCCGCCGCCTCCAGAAGGCGCAGCTCCGCGCGCTCCACCAGGCCCACCGCCTTGGTGCAGACGGCGATCTCCGACGCCGCCGACCCGTAGTGGGCGACCACCTTGCGCCCGCCGAGATCGACGAGCACGGCGGCGTTGGCTCCGGTGAGCATGTCCCGCGATGGTACGGCGACGCGAGGCCCACCGCACTATCCCAAAGGCGAGTTTTCCCTCGCCTGTCGGGAGGGCCGAAACCGCAGCCGCGGCGCTGAGGCCGGCCGGACAGGCGCTATCCTCGCCCTGTGCGCCCACCTATGGAAGCCGTGGGGGAACCGGCTTCGGCGCGAGATCGGATTCTCGATACGGCGTACGACCTGTTCAGCCGGCACGGCATCCGCGCGGTGGGCATCGACCGGATCATCTCTGAGTCCGGAGTGGCCAAGATGAGCCTCTACCGCAACTTCCACTCCAAGGACGAGCTGGTGCTGGCCTTCCTCGCCGAGCGCGAGGAGCGCTGGACGCGCAACTGGCTGCGGGCCGAGGCTCAGAGCCGTGGCGAGACCGGCGCTCAGCGCCTGCTGGCCATCTTCGACGTGTTCGGCGAGTGGTTCGCCCAGGCCGACTTCGAAGGCTGCTCGTTCATCAACGTGCTGCTCGAGTTCACCGAGGTCGACCATCCGGTGCGGGCCGCGAGCGCCCAGTACCTGGCGAACATCCGCGGCTACGTGCGCGAGTTCGCCGAGGACGCCGGGGTCGAGGACCCGGAGGCCCTGGCCGGGCAGTGGCACATCCTGATGAAGGGCTCGATCGTGGCGGCCGCCGAAGGCGACGCCGACGCGGCGCAGCGCGCCCAGCAACTTGGGCGGCTGCTGCTCGAGAGCGAGGGCGCTCGGGGCCTACCGCAGCGCTGACGCGGGCTCGTCGAGCCCGGCGGCGGCGCGGAGGGTCTGGGCCTTGTCGATCTTCTCCCAGGTGAAGTCGTGGTCCTCGCGGCCGAAGTGGCCGTAGGCCGCGGTCTTCTGGTAGATCGGCCGGTGCAGCTTGAGGTCCTCACGGAAGGCGCCGGGGCGCAGGTCGAAGTGCTCGTCGACCAGCCGCGCGATCTCCGAGCGGGCGATCTTCTCGGTGCCGAAGGTCTCCACCATCACCGACACCGGGTGCGCCACCCCGATCGCGTAGGCCACCTGGACCTCGCAGCGGTCGGCCAGCCCGGCCGCGACCACGTTCTTGGCCACGTAGCGGGCCGCGTAGGCCGCCGAGCGGTCCACCTTCGACGGATCCTTGCCCGAGAACGCCCCGCCGCCGTGGCGGGCCATGCCCCCGTAGGTGTCCACGATGATCTTGCGGCCCGTCAGCCCGCAGTCGCCCACCGGGCCGCCGACCACGAACTTGCCCGTTGGGTTGACCAAGAAGTTGCGGCCCCCCGGGTCGAGCAGCTTGTTCTCGTCGAACAGCTCGCTCGGCAACACCGGGTGCACCACGTGCTCCCACAGATCGGGCTTGATCAGCGTCTGCGAATCCACCCCCTCGTTGTGCTGGGTGGAGATCAACACCCCCTCGATCTCGATTGGCCGGCCGTGCTCGTAGCGCACCGTCACCTGCGTCTTGCCGTCCGGCCCCAGATACGGCATCAACTCCGCCCGCCGCACCTCCGCCAGACGCTGCGCCAGCTTGTGCGCCAGCGAGATCGGCATCGGCATCAGCTCCGGCGTCTCGCGCGTCGCGTAACCGAACATCATCCCCTGGTCGCCCGCGCCCGCCACATCGAGCTCGTCCTCATCGGCCGGGTCGGTACGCGCCTCGAAGGCCTTGTCAACCCCCTGCGCGATATCGGGCGACTGCTCATCGATGGCCGAGATCACCGCACACGAATCGCAATCGAAGCCGTACTTGCTGCCCGTGTAGCCGATCCTGCGGATCGTCTCGCGCGCCAGCTTGGGGATGTCGACATACACGTCCGTGGTGATCTCCCCCGATACCACCACCAAACCCGTGTTCACGAGCGTCTCGCACGCCACCCGGCCGCCCGGGTCCTCCGCCATCACCGCATCCAACACACCATCGGAAATCTGATCGGCGATCTTGTCCGGATGGCCCTCCGTGACCGACTCGGAGGTGAACAGGAACTCGTTGTCTGAAAGCGGCTGCGTGGTCATCAGCCGCGCAAGGCTAGCGACCTGACGGGGGGCTGCACGGCTACTCGAGCACCACGGTCAGATTCGCGCCCTCGTTGGAGGGGCTCGAGCCCAAGACCAGCGCGCGGCCGCCCTTGTCGGCTATCACCTGGAAGGTGTTCTGGGCGGCGCTCGCCACCGTCACGTTCCAGCCCTCCTTGGGCAGCTCGGCCTTGTAGAAGGCGAAGGTGTCCTCGGCGGAGGAGATGCGTCCGAAGGCCTGGAACTTGCCGTCGGCCGTGGACGAGGAGACCACGTCGAAGTCGTCGGGCATGGGGATGTCGCCGGGGAAACCGTCGACCAGCTCGCCCTGCTTGCTCTGGAGCTTCTGGCCGTCGACCTCGATCTCGAGCTCATCGCCGTCCTTGTCGATCTTCACCTCGCCGTTGCTCGCGTCCTCCACCGCCTCCTCGGCGATTCGGTCGGTGCCGCCGCAGCCGGCGATCGCCAGCACGAGCGCCAGCAGAAGTGCCCCCATGGTCGTTCTGGTCATGACCCGGTGTTCGGCCGCGGACGGCCGGGCTGAAGGGCACCCGCGGCCGCCGGGGTGGAAACTGCGCCCATGGATCAATGGCGGACGATCATCGAGCCCTTCCGCATCCACTCGGTCGAGCCGATTCGGCTGACCTCGCGCGAGGAGCGGGAGGCGGCGCTGCTCGAGGCCGACCACAACCTGTTTCGCCTGCGCGCCGAGGACGTGCTGATCGACCTGCTCACCGACTCGGGCACGGGAGCCATGTCGAGCGAGCAGTGGGCGAGCCTCCAGCGCGGCGACGAGAGCTACGCCGGCTCACCCTCGTGGTTTCGCTTCCTCGAGGCGGTCCAGGAGCTCTTCCCCTTCGAGCACGTCATCCCCACCCACCAGGGCCGCGCGGCAGAGAAGATCCTGTTCAGCGCGCTGGGCGGCCCGGGCAAGGTGATCCCGAACAACACCCACTTCGACACCACCCGCGCGAACGCCGAGTACACCGGGGCGGTGGCCCTCGACATCCCGGTCGCCGAGGCCCTGGTCCCCGCCTCGCGCCACCCGTTCAAGGGCAACATGGACGTCGAGGCCCTGCGCAAGGCGCTGGCCGAGCACGACGTGCCCGTGGTCTTCGTGACCGTGACCAACAACTCGGGCGGCGGCCAGCCCGTGTCGATGGAGAACCTGCGCGCCGTGCGCGCGGCGTGCGACGAGTTCGCGGTCCCGCTCTACCTCGACGCCTGTCGCTTCGCGGAGAACGCCTGGTTCGTGAAGGAGCGCGAGGAGGGCTACGCCGACGTGTCGGTGGGCGACATCGTGCGCGAGATGGCCGCGCTGGCCGACGGCATGACGATGTCGGCCAAGAAGGACCCGTTGGGGAACATCGGCGGCTGGCTCGCGCTCAACGACGACGCGCTGGCGGAGGCGTGCCGCAATCTCCTGATCCTGACCGAGGGCTTTCCCACCTACGGCGGCATGGCCGGGCGCGACATGGACGCCCTGGCTCAGGGCCTGCGCGAGTCGATCGACGAGGACTACCTGCGCTACCGAATCCGCTCCACCGCGTATCTGGGCGAGGCGCTCGACGCGGCCGGCATTCCCGTGGTGCTGCCCGTGGGCGGGCACGCCGTCTACCTGGACGCCCGGGCGCTGCTCGATCACATCGACCCGCTCGAGTACCCCGGCCAGGCGCTTGCCGTGGCTCTCTACCGCGAGGGCGGCATCCGCGGTTGTGAGATCGGCACGGTCATGTTCGGCCGGCATCCCGACGGCAGTGAGTCGGCCGCCCCGATGGACCTGGTGCGCCTGGCGATACCGCGCCGCACCTACACCCAGTCGCACATCGACTACGTGATCGAGGTCTGCCTGCGGGTGGCCGACCGGGCCGGGGAGCTGCGCGGCCTGCGCATCGTCGAGCAGCCGTCCGCCCTGCGCCACTTCACCGCGCGCTTTGAGCTCGTCTAAAGGGCCGCGCTGGCTGGCGCCGGCGACGTTCCTGCTGCTGTGGTCGGCGGGCTTCTCCTTCGTGGCGCTCGGCCTGCCGGACTCCGAGCCGGTCACCTTTCTCGCCCTGCGCTACGCGATCGTGGTGGCGGTCCTGCTTATCGCGTTCCTCGTTCTCCGCCCACCGCTGCCCACCACGAGGCGCGACTGGATCGACCTGATCGTGGTGGGGCTGGTGCTGCAGGCGGCCTACTTCACCCTGCTCTACCTGGCCCTCGACCTCGAGAGCTCGGCCGGGACCGTGGCCCTGATCGTGTCGCTGCAACCCATCCTGGTGGCGCTGCTGGCGCCCAGCGTGGCGGGCGAGCGCGTGTCGAAGACGCGCTGGGCGGGCCTGGCACTGGGCCTGGCGGGAGCCGCGGTGGTGATCGGCTCGCGCTCGGGCGTCGGCGGCAGCTCGGTCGCCGGCCTGCTCTGCGCGGGGGCGGCCATGGTGGCCCTGACCGCGGGCACGCTCTACGAGCGAAGACACGGCAGCGAGCACCACCCGGTCACCGCCAACACCGTCCAGTTCTCGGTGGCGCTGGCTGTGACCCTGCCGCCGGCGATCATCTTCGAGGGCTTCGCCGTCGAGTGGACGGGCGATCTGGCCATCTCGCTCGCCTATCTGGTGTTCGCCAACTCGCTCGTGTCCATCACGCTCCTGCTGACGATGGTGAGGCGCAACGAGGCGTCGCGCGTGTCGGCTCTGTTCTTCCTCGTGCCGCCGCTGGCCGCCTTGATCGCCTGGGCCGTGCTGGGGGAGTCGCTGCCCGCGCTCGCCTGGGCGGGAATGGCGGTGGCCGCCGCCGGAGTGGCGCTCGCCACCCGCGAGACGGCATCATGACCGCCATGCCGGCTTCCTACGCGACCCCTGAGCTGGTGGACGTGCTGAGCGCCCGCCGGCGCATCGGCTCCCACCTGCCCCGCACGCCGCTTCGCAACTATCCGCTGCTCGACGAGCTCGTGGGCACCGAGGTGCACGTGAAGCACGAGAACCACCTCCCCACCGGCGCCTTCAAGGTGCGCGGCGGGATCAATCTGGTCTCGACGCTCGAGCCCGCGGAACGTGAGGCCGGCGTGTTGGCCGCCTCCACCGGCAACCACGGTCAGTCGGTGGCCTACGCGGCCCGCCTGTTCGGGGCGCCGGCGGCCATCTTCGTCCCCGAGTCGCCCAACCCGGTCAAGGTGGCCTCGATGCGCGCGCTGGGCGCCGAGGTGATCGAGGGCGGCGCGGACTTCAACGACGCCGTCGAGCGCTGCGAGGAGGAGGCGGCGCGCCGCGGCGGCCGCTACGTGCACTCCGGCAACGAGCCGCTGCTGATCGCCGGAGTGGCGACCGGATCGCTGGAGACCCTCGAGGACCGCCCCGACCTAGACGTGCTCATCCTCCCCATCGGCGGCGGCAGCGGGGCGGCGGGGGCATGCGTGGTGGCGCGCGCCGTGCGCCCGGAGCTGCGAGTGATCGGCGTGCAGTCCGACGCGGCGCCCTCGGCGTATCGCTCGTGGCGCGCCCGCGCGATGGTCGAGGACCGCATCGAGACGGCGGCGGAGGGCCTCGCGACCCGCATGCCCTTCGAGCTGCCCCAGGAGATCATGCGCGAGGGCCTCGACGACTTCGTGCTGGTGTCCGACGACGAGCTGCGGCGCGCCGCCCTTCACCTGATCGAGCTGACCCGCAACCTCGTGGAGCTGGCGGGAGCGGCGGCGCTCGCCGCGGCGCTGAAGCTGCGCGAGCGCCTGGCGGGCGCACGGGTGGGGATCGTGTGCAGCGGCGGCAACATCAGCCCGGCGCAGCTGGCCGAGCTGCTGGCCACTAGCCCGAGCGCCCGCGGCTCGTCTTGAAGTCGATCACCAGCGGCACGCCCTGGAGGGCGTAGCGGTCGCGCAGGCGGTTCTCGAGGAAGTACGCGTAGTCGCGGGTCACCTGGCCGCGGTTGTTCACCTGCACCGCGAAGCGCGGCGGGCGCGTCTCGAACTGGGCCATGTAGTACATGCGCAGGCGCTTGCCGCGCACCGACGGCGGCTCGCGCAGCGACTGCAGGTCGGACAGGAAGCGGTTCAGCTCGGCCGTCTGGATCCAGCCCGACGAGCGGTCGGCCAGGCCGAGTGCCTCGGCCACCAGGCGCTTGAGGCCGCGCCCGGTCTTCGCCGACACCGCCATGGTCTGCGGGCGCTGGCGCAGCTTCTTGGTCACGCGCGCCTTGGCGTCCTCCAGATCCGTGTTCGTGGCATCCCACTTGTTGAGCGCGATCACCGTCGCGCACTTGGCCTTCATGGCCATCTCGGCCACGCGGAAGTCCTCGCTCGTCACGCCCTCGCTCGCGTCGCAGACCACGATGGCCACGTCGGCGCGGTCGGCCGCCTGCTCGGAGCGCAGCTGGGCGTAGTAGTCGACCGTGCCCGCCACCTTGGTGCGCCGCCGCAGGCCGGCGGTGTCCACCAGGATCACCTCGCGCCCGTCGAACTCGATGCGGGTGTCGATCGCGTCGCGCGTGGTGCCGGCCACCGGGGTCACGATCACGCGCTCCTCGCCCAGGAGCTTGTTGAGCAGCGACGACTTGCCGACGTTCGGGCGCCCGATCAGGGCCAGCCGCGTGACCTCCGAGCTCTCCGCCCCGCCCTCGGGCAGGCGCTTGACGATCAGGTCGAGCAGGTCGCCCGTGCCGAGTCCCTGGGTGGCCGACACGGGCATCGGCGTGCCGAGCCCGAGGCCGTAGAACTCGGAGGCCAGGCCCTCCTGGCGCCCGTCGTCGACCTTGTTGGCGGCCACGATCACCGGCACGTCGCCCCCGCGCAGCTCGCGGGCCAGCTCGGCGTCGCCCGGGCGCAGGCCGGCGCGCGCGTCCACCACGAGCACGGCCAGCTGCGAGTCGGCCAGCGCGGCCAGCGACTGGCGGCGGATCTCGTCGGACATCTCGTGCTCGCCGGCCGAGTCGACGCCACCGGTGTCGACCAGGGTGAACGACAGCCCGTTCCAGTCGGCGTCGATCTCCTTGCGGTCGCGCGTGACCCCGGCCTGCTCGTGCACCACCGCTTCGCGGGTGCCTGAGAGCCGGTTGACCAGGGTCGACTTGCCCACGTTGGGATAGCCGAGCACGGCGACCTTCGAGCGCTTCACGACGCGCGCCTCACCAGCTGCGCGATGCGCTCGACGACCTGGTCGACGGTCAGCCCGCCCGTGTCGAGCTCGACCGCGCCGTCGGCCACCTGGAGCGGCGAGTGCTCGCGCGTGGTGTCCTGGGCGTCGCGCAGGGCCTGATCCTTGAGGACGGTCTCCGCGTCGGTGCCGAGCTCCTGCGCGCGCCGCCGGGCTCGTTCCTCGGGGCTCGCGGTGAGGAAGACCTTCACGGCCGCGTCGGGCGCAACGACGGTGCCGATGTCGCGCCCCTCGGCCACCCAGTCGCCGCCGGCGAGCAGCTCGCGCTGCTTGTGGACGAGCGCCTCGCGCACCTTCGCGTTGGTGGCCACTCGCGAAGCGGCCTCGGACACGTCCGGGGTGCGGATCGCCTCGGTCACGTCCTCGCCGTTGGCGATCACGCGCTCACCCAGCTCGAGCTCGAGGCGCTCGGCCTGTTCGGAGGCCGCTCCCCCGTGGCGCAGCGTCATCAGCCCCACCGCCCGGTACATGGCCCCCGAGTCGAGGTAGGTGAAGCCGAGCGCCCGCGCCGCCGCGCGCGCCACCGTGCTCTTGCCCGCGCCCGCGGGGCCGTCGATCGCCACCACCATGGTGGCTGAGGCTAACCGTCGCCGAGCAGCGTGCGCAGATCCCGCTCGAACCCCGGATAGGAAACCGCGGCGGCGTCCATCCCGACCACCTCCACTCCCCCCGACGAGGCCAAACCCGCCACCGCGCCCAGCATCGCCAGGCGGTGGTCTCCGAGCGAGTCGATCGTCCCGCCGGGCAGCGGCGAACCGTCGCCCCGGACCGCGAAGCCGTCCGCGGTCTCCTCGATGTCCGCCCCGAGCCCGCGCAGCCCGGCCACGACCGCCGCGATCCGGTCCGATTCCTTGAGCCGCAGCTCCTCGGCGCCCCGCAGCACGGTCTCGCCCTCGGCGAACGCTCCGAGCAGCGCCACGAGGGTGAGCTCGTCGATGGCCGTCGGCACCTCGTGCGCCTCCACCACCGTGCCCTCCAGCGACGATGAGGCCACGTCGAGCTCGCCCACCGGCTCGTCGTCGGCCGTGCTCTCCGGCTCCTCGGGATCGCCGAGGATCACCGCGCCCATCCGCTGGGCGATGCGAAAGAAGCCGGTGCGGGTCCAGTTGAGGCCCACGTCGCGGACGACCACCCGCGAGCCGCCGACCAGCGTCGCCGCGGCCACCATGAACGCCGCCGACGAGGGATCGCCGGGCACCGCTATCTCGTCGATCTCGAGCTCGTCCACCGCCGCCACGGTCAGGCGCGCGCCCTCGCGCTCGAAGGGCACCCGCGCTCGGCGCATCAGGCGCTCGGTGTGGTCGCGGCTGGGCGCGGGATCGACGATCGTGGTGGCGCCGGCGGCCAGCATCCCCGCGATCAACACGCACGACTTCACCTGCGCGCTGGCCATCGGCAGCTCGTACTCGATGCCCGTCAGGTCGGCGCCGCGCACGGTGAAGGGAGGGAAACGGCCCTCGCTCGCCTCGAGCCCGGCGCCCATGAGCCGCAGCGGCTCGGCCACCCGGTCGACCGGACGGCGGCGGATCGACTCGTCGCCGTCGAGGGTCCAGGAGCGTCCCGGCTGCCCGGCGAGCCAGCCCGGCAGGAGGCGCATCAGGGTGCCCGAGTTGCCCACGTCGAGCAGGCCGCCGGTGGTCTCGAGAGGGGCATGGAGCCCCACGCCGCGCACGACGATGCCGCCCTCGCCCTGCTCCTCCACGCCGGCGCCCAGCTTCACGAGGGCCTCGAGCGTGGACCGCGTGTCCGCCGAGTCCAGGTAGTTGCGGATCGTGACCGGCGCGTCGGCCATCGCGCCGAACAGGGCGGCGCGGTGGGAGATCGACTTGTCGGCGGGTGGTGTGAAATCCCCTCGCAGCGGACCGGAGGGCTCGAAGCGCACGTTGCGCGGGCTCATGCCTGATCTACAGGAAAGCCGAGTGCGCCGATCAGCTCGCGGGCGCGCGCCGCGGGCGTGTCGCCGCCGATCCACAGCGTCATGGCCCCGGAGCGCATGTCGGGCGCGGGGGCAAGGGCCATGTCGACGATGTTCACTCCCGCCTTTCCGAGCGCCACCGCCACCTCGGCGACGATACCGGGGCGATTGGGCACGGTGAGACGAAGCTCGTGCACCGGCCCGCCGGTCGCCCCCGTCTCCAGCAGGGCGCGGCGGTCGTCGCGCGCGCGGTCGTTCCAGCCGGCCGTGTCCTCGCCCTCGAGGAGCCCCTCCACGCGCTCCAGCTCGCGGCGGAAGTCGCGGATCTCCTCGACGATGGCCGCCCGGTTGGCGTTGTAGATGTCGGTCCACATCTCGGTGTTGGCACCCGCCACCCGGGTCATGTCGCGAAAGCTCGGGCCAACCTGGCGCAGCGCCTCGCCGTGGTCGAGCAAGCGGCCCGCCGCCTGCGAGGCGAGCACGTTGGCCAGCACGTGCGGGAGATGGCTGAACACCGCGACGAGACGGTCATGGGTCTCGGGCTCGACGGCCACGGGCCGGGCCCCGAGGTCGATCACGAAACGGTGCAGGCGCTCGTAGAGCAGGCCCTGGGAGCGCGAGTGCGGCGTGAGGTACCAGACCGCGCCCTGAAAGAGGTCGGCTCGCGAGTGGGCCACCCCGGCAGTCTCCGCGCCGGCCACCGGGTGCCCGCCGATGAAGCGCGAGTCGTCGATGGCGGAGAGCAGCTCGCCCTTGGTGGAGCCCACGTCGCTGACCGCGCAGCCCGGCCCCGCGGCCGCCAGGGCGTCGCGCAGCTGGCCCGGCAGGGCGCCCACCGGCGCACAGGCGAAGCACAGCTCCGCCCCGTCGAGCGCCTCCTCGAGGGAGCCCGCGGCGTGGTCGATCGCGCCGCGCTCGAGCGCGAGGCGCAGATTGTCCGGGTTGCGCCCGAAGCCCACCACCTCCGCGCCCTCGACGTTCTGGCGGGCGGCCAGGCCGATGGAACCGCCGATCAGCCCCACGCCGAGGACGGCTATGCGCATGGGCGAGCTAAACCGCGGCCAGGGTCTTGCCCGCCAGCTCCGCTGCCGCCTCGAGCTTGCGCAGGTACTCCGCGAACCCGTCGGATTGCAGCGCCTGCGGTCCGTCGCACACGGCCTCCTCGGGACAGGGATGCACCTCGACGATGATCCCGTCCGCGCCGGCGGCCGCGGCCGCCAGCGACAGCGGCTCGACCAGCGAGCGCTTGCCCGCCGCATGCGACGGGTCGACCACGATCGGCAGGTGGGTGAGCTCGCGCAGCACGGGCACGGCCATCAGGTCGAGCGTGAAGCGATAGCTCGGCTCGTAGGTGCGGATGCCGCGCTCGCAGAGCATCACGTTCGGGTTGCCCTCCTTGAGCACATACTCCGCGGACATCAGCAGCTCCTCGAGCGTGGCCGAGAGCCCGCGCTTGAGCAGGACCGGCCGGCCCGCGCGGCCCAGCTCGGTGAGCAGCGTGTAGTTCTGCATGTTGCGGGCGCCGACCTGGACTACGTCGGCCACCTCGAGCACCGAGTCGAGATCGCGCACGTCCATCAGCTCGGTCACGATCGGCAGCCCGGTTTCCTCCTTGGCCTCGGCCAGCAGGCGCAGCCCGGCCTCGCCCAGCCCCTGGAAGGAGTAGGGAGAGGTGCGCGGCTTGTAGGCCCCGCCGCGCAGCATCTGCGCGCCCGCGTCGCGCACGGTGCGCGCGGCGTCCAGGAGCACCTCGCGCGACTCGACCGTGCAGGGCCCCGCGATCGTGGCGAAGTTGTCGGCGCCGATGCGGCGCCCGTCGATCTCGACCACCGTTCGCTCTTCGCGGCGGTACTCGAGCGAGGCCAGCTTGTAGGGCTTCAGGATCGGAACGAGGTGATCTACCCCGTCGGCGCCCTCCAGGCCCAGGTTGGCGACCTGCTCGCGGTCGCCGATCGCGCCGATCACGGTCACGAACTCGCCGCGGGACAGGTGAGCGTCCGCGCCGACCGTCTCGACCCTTCGGACGACGGCGCTGATCTGCGCCTCCGTCGCCCCCTCTTTCATCACGATCATCATTGGTGTCCTCTCAAAGCCTGGCAGATGTCCAACCGGTGGATGTTGCGAGCGTGCTGGTGAAGGCGTCCGGCGAGACGGAGTTTCCGCTCAGGAAACGGCTGCGAGGTGGGCAGCCAGGGCAGCCGAACGCCTAGCTAAATCGCCAGGCCGAATAGACACGCCGTGGGGCGCTCGCGAGGAGCACAGCGTTGGCGGCGTGTCCGGACATCGAGAGGATTGTTAGCACAGCGCTCAGCCGATTGCGAGAACGGCCAGCGCGTGGCTGTGAAATCCCAGCGACCCCCGCGTGCGGGCGATCTCTCCGCTCGTGCGCAGGATCGCGAACGGCGCGCCGCCCGACGCGACGGCGATGCGGGCGCGCGCGTCGCTCACACCGGCGCGGGCTACCGAGTCGAGGGCCAGCAGCCCGCGGGGCGGCCGGCCGGCGAGGCCCGCGAGCGCCTCGTGGCAGGCGAGCGTCGTGGCCCTCGCAATTTGCTCGGGCTCGCCCGTCATCGGCCAGATCAGCGTGCCCGTGGGGACCTCGGAGTTGCAGTTGAGCGTCCGCGCCTCGAAGTCGGCCCCCACCACCGCGCGCACCTGGTTCTCCCGTCCGCGCGCCGCGGCCACGCCGAACGGATGCAGCAGGGCGATCAGGCCGAACTCCGCCTCGTCGCGGATGCGGTGGCGTTCCCGGTAGACGTCCAGGGCGGGGCGGTCGTTGAGCGTCAACAGCCGCTTGCCCTCGCTCGCGGTCACCAGCAGGGGGTCTCCGCGAGGTCGCCAGCCGTGGCGCACCCCCACCCCGAAACGCGCCGTGGAGCCGAGCGCCGCCGCCACCACCGTGCCGCTGCCCGTGCGGCCGGCGTGAATCTGCCCGCCCGCGCAGCCGCCGGCCAGCGATACCGCGGCGCCGGCGACCGAATAGGCGCCCCGCACCACCTCCTGAGGGTCGCCGGCCAGGCCGTCGGGGAGCAGCACCAGAGCCCGGTGGGGCAGCTCCGGGTCGATGGCGTCCAGGCAACGGGCCGCCTCCTCGCCCGCGGAGCGCGAGCCGCCTTCCTCCAGGTCGGCGAAGGCCGTGGCCACCGCGAAGCCCTCTCCCCCTACGGCGAAGGCGCTAACTCCCGGGCCCCCTGAGCAGCCGATCAGCGCAGCCGGACCCGCAGCCTCCTGGGCCGCGCCCGCAAGCGCATCGAGATCATGACGCGGCGACGCGGACACCACGACCAACCGGGGATCCTCCCCGGTGATTGCCGCCGCCACGGCCTCGTGGGCCGCGCGAGCGGAATCTGAGTCGCTGGAGTGTCCGGCGCCGGCCCAGCGTTCCGCTGGGTCGGTTTCCCTGCCGTCTTGCATACCCCCTGCACACCACTATCGGGGCGATCGGGGGCGCGCGCCACCCCCACCGGGGTAACCCAGCGGTTAGAGAAGCTCGTCGAGTGCAGCCAAAAAGCGGTCGTTCTCGCTGCGCGTGCCGTAGGTGACCCTCATGCGTCCCTCCTCACCCAGCGCCCTTCCGGCGCGGACGATCACCCCGCGCTGCGCCAGGCCGTCCACGATCTCGTCCTCGTCGCGGTCGCCCAGCGAGACCCAGGAGAAGTTGGCCTGGCTCTCGGTGGTGTCGAGGCCCCGGTCGGCGAGCTCGGACTCCACGTGGATGCGCTCGATGGCGGTCTGCTCGATGCGCCGCTCCACCTCGTCCTGGTGGTTGAGCGCCTCGGTGGCCGCGGCGAGCGCGAGCGCGTTGACCGAGAAGGGCTGGCGCACGCGGTCCACCGCCAGCCGGAAGGCCTCCGAGCCCAGTGCGTAGCCCACCCGCAGCCCGCACAGCCCGTAGACCTTGGAGAAGGTGCGCAGCAGGACCAGGTTGGGGTGGCGCCCGAGCAGGTCGAGCGAGTCGTCGGGGTCCTGGAGCAGGGAGAACTCGATGTAGGCCTCGTCGAGGATCACCGCCACGTGGCGCGGGAGCTCGGCCAGCCAATCGTCGATCACGCCGGGCGGCAGGGCCGTGGCGCTCGGGTTGTTGGGGTTGCACACGATCACCATCCGGGTGGCGGCCGTGATCTCGCGCGACATCGCCTCCAGGTCGTGCTCGCCCGCCTCGTTGAGCGCCACGGTGATCGCGCGGGCTCCCGCGGTGGCGGCCAGGTGGGGATAGATCGAGAACGAGGGCCAGGCGTAGACCACCTCGGCGCCGGGCTCGAGCATGGCCTCGCCGGCGGAGAGCAGGATCTCGCACGATCCGTTGCCGATGGCGATCCGGCCCGCGGGCAGCCCCGTTCGCTCGGCGAGCCGGCGGCGCAGCGCGGCCTTGGCCGGGTCGGGGTAGCGGTTGAGCGTGCGCAGCTGGGCCTCGACGGCCTCCAGCACCTGCGGATGGGGGGCGAAGGGCGTCTCGTTGGAGGCCAGCTTGACCAGCTCGCCGTCGAAGGCGTAGGTGGAGGCCGCCGGGTAGACGGGGATCTCTTCGAGGCGGCGGTTGAACTCGAGGCCGGTCATTGGGCCCCCTCGAGATCGCGCCGCAGCGCGACGGCCTCGCGCAGATAGACATGGTGGGCTTTCACCGAGTCCTCAGCGTAGTAGTGCAGCAGCAGGCGAATGACCCGGGGCAGCGAGCCGGGTACGGGGATCTCCCGGGTGCATAGGAGCGGCACCGCGCTCAATCCGACCTGGCGGGCGGCCACGGCCGGGAAGTCGGCGTCGAGGTCCTCGGTGCAGGTGAAGATGCAGCTGACCATGTGGTCGGTGGTGAGCGAGTTCCGCTCCATGACCTCGCGCAGCAGCTCCTCCGTCGCGGAGAGGATCGCGCCGGCCTCGTTGTCCTCCACGGTGATCGCGCCCCTCAGCGCTCGCAATCTCACGGCGGCGATTCTGTCAGCCCCGGCGCAGGCGCTCGATCTCCGCGGGCTTGAGCCGGCGGCTCTTGCCCGGCTCGAGGCCGCGCAGGCCGAGCGGCCCGAAGGCCACGCGCTCGAGCTCGATCACCCGATGGCCGACCGCCTCGACCATCCGCCGCACCTGGCGCTTCTTGCCCTCGCGCAGGGTGATCTCCAGCACTCCGGGCGCGACCTGGCGCGCGCGAGCCGGAGCGGTGCGCCCGTCGTCCAGCTCCACGCCCTCGCGCAGGGCCTGCAGCGCGCGGTGGGACACGCGCCCGGGCTGAATGCGCGCCCGGTAGACCTTGTTCACGCCGTAGCGCGGGTGGGTCAGCCGCTCGGCCAGCTCGCCGTCGTTGGTCAGCAGGATCAGCCCGGTGGTGTCGGCGTCGAGGCGGCCCACCGGGTACAGCCGTCTCTGCGACCTAACCAGCTGCACGACCGTCGGGCGGCCGTGGGTGTCGTGCGCGGTCGACACCACGCCGCGCGGCTTGTTCAGCGCGTGCACCTCGCGCGGCTCGGGCGCGACAGGCCGGCCGTCGACGGCCACCGCGCTCGATTCGTCCACGTCGCGGGCGGGATCGGTCACCGTCTGGCCGCCCACGGTCACCCGGCCCGCGGCGATCAGGCCCTCCGCGGCGCGGCGGGATGCGACGCCCGCGTGGGCGAGGAACTTGGCCAGGCGCATGCGGCACACTCTTCCACGTGGATCTGGCTCTGCTCGACGAACGGCTGGAGGCTCGCGGCGAGCCCACCTTCCGCTCCCGCCAGGTGTGGGAATGGACGGCGGGCGGGACAGCCTCCTACGCCGAGATGACCAACCTGCCGGTCGAGCTGCGCGACGCGCTGGCCGACGAGGTTCCGTTCTCCTCCCTCGAGGCGGTCGACGAGGCCCTGGCCCGCGACGGGACCGAGAAGGTGCTCTTCCACACCGGCGACGGGCGGCCCGTCGAGGCGGTGCTGATGCGTTACAAGGACGGGCGCCGCTCGCTCTGCCTGTCGAGCCAGTCGGGCTGCCCGCTCACGTGCACGTTCTGCGCCACCGGACGCATGAAGTTCGGCCGCAACCTCACCGAGTCCGAGATCGTCGATCAGGCCCTGCACTTCCGGCGCAAGGAGGCGGTAAACCACGCGGTGTTCATGGGCATGGGCGAGCCGCTGATGAACCTCGACAACGTGCTCGCAGCCTGCGAGCGCCTGCCCGAGATCGGCATCGCCACCTCCAACACGGCCATCTCGACCGTCGGCTGGCTGCCGGGCATCGAGCGCCTGGCTCGCGAGGGCCCGCCGGTGCGGCTGGCGTTGTCCCTGCACGCGGCCGACGAGGCGCTGCGCTCCGAGCTGATGCCGGTGAACGACCGCTACGCGCTGCGCGACGTGCTCGCGGCCTGCCTGCACTGGCACGAGCGCCGCAAGCGCCAGGTGTTCGTCGAGTACCTGATGCTCGAGGGCGTGAACGACCGCTACGAGCAGGCCGTGGCGCTAGCCGACCTGCTGCAGCCGCGGCACGCGTTCAAGGTCAACCTGATTCCGTACAACCCCACGGAATCGGGCTTTCGCGGATCAGGCCGGGACGCGATCGACGCGTTCCGCAGCGCCCTCGAGGGGCGCGGGGTCCGCACCACCGTCCGGCTCACCCGCGGGCGCGACATCGCCGCCGCCTGCGGCCAGCTCGCCGCTCGCGGCTGAGCGCGGCTCCCACGGGTAGCGCCCCTCGGCGGCGAGCCAGGAGCCGCCGGTTATCAGCAGCAGGCCCGCCGCGGTGGTGAGCGTGAAGCCCTCGTCCAGCAGCGTCACGCCGTAGACGATCGAGAACCCGGGCGCCAGATAGCCGACCAGGGAAGCCTTGGCCGGCCCGTCGCTCGCCACGAGCGAGTAGAAGATCACGAAGGCCGCTCCGGTGCACAGCACTCCCAGGGCGAGCAGCGAGCCGATCGCCTCCCACCCGGGAACCCGCGAGGGCAGGTCGAGCGCGGCGAGCGGAGCGGTGAGCGCAGCGGCAACGGCGGCGGTGACGCCCACCATGGCCACGGGCTCGATGTCGTGCACGCGGCGCTTGACGATCCAGGCGCCTACGCCGTAGCCGAACGTCGCCAGCACCACGCACAGCCCGCCCACCAGCGCGGCGGTGCCGCCACCGGCGTCCACGCCCAGCAGCAGCGCCACGCCGGCGATTCCGACGACCACGCCGGCGAGGCTCAGGCCCGAGGCCCGCTCCTCGCCCTCGAGCGCGAAGGCCAGTAGGAAGGTGAAGATCGGCGCCGCGGCCACCAGGATTCCGGTGAGCGACGACGAGATCTCCTGCTCGCCCACCGCGATCAGCAGCAGCGGGCCGGCCATCTGCACCACCGCCAGCACCAGGATCGGTCCCGCGTTGGCCCGGACTCCGGAGAGCACGCCCTGGTGCGCGGCCAGCGGCAGTAGCACGAGCGCCGCGAGGGCGGTGCGCAGCGACACGATCACCGCGGGGGCGACGTCGTCCTCGAGGGCCACCTTGATGAACAGGTATGACGCGCCCCAGAAGGCCGAGAGGGTGCCCAGCAGGATCCACGAGCGCCTCGACATGAGGGCTGAGGATCGCACAGCCAAGCCATCAGTCCCAATGACTACTTCTTCTGGGGGCGATAAGCTGGACTGATGCTCGACGTGCGCCGGATGAGAGTCCTGAAGGAGGTGGCCGCGCGGGGATCGTTCTCCGCCGCCGCCGAAGCGCTGTCCTTCACCCAGTCGGCGATCTCCCAGCACGTCGCGGCGCTCGAGCGCGAGACCGGCGCCCAGCTGGTGGAGCGCGGGGCGCGGGGCGTGCGCCTCACCGAAGCCGGGCAGGTTCTGGTCGGGCACGCCGACGCCATTCTGGCCCGGATCGAGTTCGCGGAGGAGGAGCTCGCCGCGCTGGCGGGCCTGCGCGGCGGGCGGCTGCGGCTGATCTCCTTCCAGAGCGGCAACGCCACCCTCGCTCCCCGGGCCGTGGCCGCCTTCCACGAGCGCCACCCCCACGTCGAGCTCTCGATGCAGGAGGCCGAGCCCGAGCAGGCGGCGCCGCGCCTGCGCGCCGGCGAGGCGGACCTGGCGCTCGTCTACGACCACCAGGCGGTTCCCGACCTGCTCCCGGCGGGCCTGGAGCTGGTCCCCCTGCTGGACGATCCCTACGACATCATCCTCCGCGAGGATCACCCGCTGGCCGGGCGGCGCCGGCTGTCGCTGGCCGACCTGGCCGACGACGCCTGGATCGCCTCGAGCGAGCTGTGCGGCTGCCGCGCGATCACCGAGAGCGCGTGTCGCAGCGCCGGCTACAGCCCGCGTGTGGCCTTCGAAGCCGACGAGACCACCGCCGCGATGGCCCTCGTCGCCGCCGGCGTGGGGGTCACGATCCTGCCCCGGCTGGCGCTCACCTCCCTGCACCCCGGGCTGGTGGCGCGCAGCCTCAGCGACGCTCCCGTGCGCCGCGTGTGGGCCGCGCGCTCCGAGGGCTCCTATGCCTCGCCGGCCAGCGACGCGATGATGCAGATCCTCAGCGACGTGGCCGAGGAGTTCCGCGGCGCCGAGCTTCAGCTGGCCACGGGCTGAGCGCCGCTAGCCCGCTTGGGCCCGCTGCTCGCCCGCCCGCAGCAGGCGCTCGCGCAGCTCGCCCTCCTGCTCGGGCGAGGGGTCGAACGCCGCGGGGTCGGGCAGCGCGTCGAGGCCGGTCAGGCCGAACAGCTTCTCGAACAGCTCGCTCGAGCGGTAGAGCGTCGCGCCGAAGCGCGAGCGCCCCGACTCCTCGATCAGGCCGCGTTCGAGCAGGGTGCCGACCGCCGACTCCGAGGCCACGCCGCGGATGCGCGCGATCTCGGGCCGCGACACGGGCTGCAGGTAGGCCACGATGGCCAGGCACTCGGCCTGCGCCTGGGTCAGCGGGGGCGTACGCGGCTTGGCCAGCAGCCGGCGCGCCGCGCGCTCGGCCACGGGGTCGGTGGCCAGCGTGAACCCGCCCGCCACCTCGCGCAGCACCACGCCGCGGTAGCCCTCGGCGTAGTGCTCGCGCAGCCGGGCCAGAGCCTCGACGACCTCGCCCTCGGACACCTCGCAGGCGTCGGCCAGCCGTTCCACCGCCACGGGCTCGGCGGACAGGAACAGCAGCGCCTCGACCGTGCGGGCGAGATCGTTCACGAGGCCGCCGCCTTGCGCGCCGCGCCCACCACCGTGATGGGGCCGAAGGGGATCTCCTGCTCCCACTGCGCCTCGCCGGCCTTGTAGAGCTCGAGCAGGGCGAACAGCGTGACCGCCTCGGTCAGCCGGTCGGCGCCCTGCACCGCCTCGTCGAAGGAGAAGCGGGTACGGCTCGCCAGCAGACCGCGCAGGTGGGCCAGGCGCTGCTCGACCGACACCGCGGGCCGGCGCACGTGGCGCAGGTCGAGAGGCGGCGGGGTGCGCAGCAGGTCGCCGACGGCGCGCGCCAGCAGCTCCGCGTCGTAGGCGGGCTCCGCGGCCTCGATCGACACCCGCCGCAGCTCCGGGGGCAGCGGGGCCGAGCGGTAGCGGTGGCCGTGCTCGGACGCCAGGCGCTCTCTCAGGTGCTCGGCGGCCTCCCGATAGCGGTGGTACTCGAGCATCCGCGCGAGCAGCTCCTCGGCCGCTTCGCCCGGCTCGAGGTCGAGGCCCTCCTCGTCCTCCTGGGGCAGCATGAGCCGCGATTTCAGCTCGAGCAGTGCGGCGATCAGCACCAGGAACTCGGTGGCCGCGTCCAGATCGAGCTCGCCCGCGCGCTCGAGATGCTCGACGTAGGTGAGCACGACCTCGGCGAGATCCACCTCGAGCAGGTCGATCTCCTCCCTGAGGACCAGCGTCAGGAGCAGGTCGAAAGGACCGTTGAAGACCTCGAGATCGAGGTCGAGCGCCGCCACGGACATCGTGTGAAGAGACTAGACCGAGCGGTGGACGCCGGAGCCGATTCCCATCACCTGCCGCACGTCGCTCATCGTCGGCGCGGCGATCGCGCGGGCCCGTTCGGCCCCCTCGGCCAGCGCGCGCTCAAGGCCGGCCTCGTCCGCGCGCAGCTCGCGGTAGCGCTCGCGCACGGGAGCGAGCAGCTCGACCACGGCCTCCCCCACCGCGGCCTTGAAGGTGCCGTAGCCCTCGCCCTCGAACTCGCGCTCGACCTCGCCGGGCTCGACCCCGCGGGCCACGGAGTAGATCTCGATCAGGTTGGAGATGCCCGCCTTGTCCGGCCCTCGCACCACCTCGCGCCCGGAATCCGTCTGCGCGCGCTTGAGCTTTCGCCGGATGTCGTCGGGCTCGTCGTCGATGTAGATCAGCCCGGCTTCGGTGCCGAAGCTGGTCGACATCTTGGCCGTCACGTCCTGTAGGTCCATCACGCGCGCGCCCACCCCCGGGATCACGTGCTCGGGCTCGACGAGCACCTCCCCGTAGGTCGAGTTGAAGCGCCGCGCGATCTCCCGGGCCAACTCGACGTGCTGGCGCTGGTCGTCGCCCACGGGCACCTCGTCGGTCTTGTAGAGCAGGATGTCCGCGGCCTGCAGCGCCGGATACAAGAAGAGGCTGGTGCGAATCAGCTGCTGCTCGCGCTCCGACTTGTCCTTGAACTGGTGCATGCGACCCAGGTCGCCGTACGGCGTGACCGAGCAAAGAAGCCAGCACAGCTCGGAGTGCTCGTGGAGGTCGGACTGGCGAAACAGGATGCAGCGCTGCGGATCGAGACCGCAGGCCATCAGCATGGCCGTGGTGTCGAGCACGTAGCCGGGCAGCGCGGCCGGGTCGTAGCTCACGCTCGTGGCGTGCAGATCGACGATGCAGTAGATGGCCGGATCGCCGCGCTCCTGGCCGTCGAGGTAGCCGCGGACGGCGCCGATGTAGTTGCCGATGTGCTTGCGCCCGGTGGGCTGGATGCCGCTGAAGATGCGCACGGGGGCGAGCATGTTAGGCGTCCGGCGCGAGCCGAGTTGCACGGCGCCCACAGCCCCGTTGTTTCAGGCAAGATCGGCGGCGTGCGCTCCGAGGAGCTGAAAGCCGAGTCTGAACGCCTTCAGCGGGGCTGCGACTTCGCGGCCGAGCGGCAGGTGGCCGCGGCCGGCTTCTGGACCAACATCCAGCTGTTCCTGGGTGCGACGGCCGCCGGGCTCGCGGCCTTCGCGAGCGGCTCGGCCTTCAGCGATCAGAACGTGCTCGCGGGGATCCTCGCCGCCGCCGCGGCCCTCGCCGCGGCGGTTCTGGCGTCGCTTCGCCCGGGCGAGCGCGCGGCCGCTCACCAGAGGGCGGCCCGCAGCTACCACGCGCTCGGCGTCGACATCCGCATCTTCCGCGACTTCGACGCGAAGCCCACCAACGGGCGACGCGAGGTGGACGTTCTGAGAAAGCTCCTGTCGCGCTCCGCGGCTCTGGACGCGAGCTCCCCTTGGGTACGGCGGCCCTGGGACGCCAGCCCCGGAACACCTGCGCACCTCGTGCGCGCGGTAACCCGTCAGGTGGAGGAGCGCCGCGCCGGCGCCACGGTCACCTATCAGCGACCGTGACCGAGACGCGCTCGACCGCGTTGTTGGCGTAGCCCTTCAGGTTCCAGGGCGCCTCGAGCGGCTGGCTCTGCCCCGCGGCGTCGGTGGCGCGCGAGCGGAGCACGTGCGCTCCGGGTCGCGCCTCCCACTCGAAGCTCCAGCCGCGCCAGGCCGATTCGCCCAGCGGAGCCTCCAGGCGGGCGTCCGCGAAACCGGCTCCGTCGTCGGTCGACACCTCCACGCGCTCGATGGCTCCGAAACCCGACCAGGCGCGGCCCTGCAGCGTGACCGGCCCGGGAGGCAGGTGGCGCTCGCGCGTCATGAAGTCGGGCACACCCGGGGGGACCATGAGTGAGCGCGGCCTCATCCGGGTCACGGGCGGGCCGGGCTCCCCGTGCTCGTCGTAGAGGCGGTAGGAGACCGAGTTCTGGTAGCCCTCGAAGGGCTCCTCGAGCACCTCGATCCGGTTGAGCCACTTGACGTTCTGCATCCCGTACCAGCCGGGGGCCACGAGGCGAAGGGGAAACCCGTGCTGGGGCGGGAGCGGCTGCCCGTTCATCTGGAGGGCCAGCAGCCCTCCCTCGGCCTCGGCGAGCGGCATGGAGCGCTCGTAGTCCTGTGCCCGGCCGCCCTCCACGCCCCGGTCGAGGCCGCCGAACAGCACCTCGACCGATCCGGGGCGGACGCCCGCCTCGTCCAGGAGCCCGTTCAGGGCAATCCCGGCCCACTCGGCCGTGCCCACGGCCCCGGTCAGCCACGGCTGCGAGAGCGGCCGCGGCGAGAGCAGAGCCCGGCCGTTGCCCGCACACTCGAAGGTCACCGGCAGCGAGACCTGGTCGCGCGCCCGCAGGTCGTCGAGCGACAGGCTCAGCGGCCGCTCGACCGCTCCGCCCAGCTCGAGCCGAAACGACGCGGGATCGACCGCGGGGATGTCGTAGTGGACGAGGACGTAGTGCAGGCCGGCGGGCGTGATCGGTTCCCGCAGCGCCTCCAGCGGCAGCGCGTGGTTGCGCGCCGCGAGCCCCAGCTCGTCGGGGGTTATGCCCTCGTCGGCGACCGTTCCGGCGGGTGCCTCCACGTCACATGGCGCCGGTGCCCGCGGCGGTCTCGTCCGCGGCGCGGTCGGGATCGCCCGGGTTGTCGGCATCGGGGCGCCAGCGCACCACGGGGCGCTTGGCCGCGCCGGCCTCGTCGAGGCGGCGCACCGGCGTGGTGTAGGGCGCGTTCTTGGCCACCTCGGGATCCTCGGCGGCCTCCTCGAGGATGGCGCGGATCACCTCGGCGAAGTGGTCGAGGCGCTCCTTGGTCTCGGTCTCGGTGGGCTCGATCATCAGCGCCTCGTCCACCAGCAGCGGGAAGTAGACGGTCGGCGGGTGCACGCCGTGGTCGAGCAGGCGCTTGGCGATGTCGAGCGTCTTTATGTCGAGCTTGTCCTTCGCTCCCTGGCCAGAGAGCACGAACTCGTGCATACAGAGGCGGTCGAAGGCGACCGGCAGGTACTCCGCGATGCCCTCCTCGGCCAGGCGCGCCTTCAGGTAGTTGGCGTTCAGCACCGCCACCTGCGAGACGTCCTTGAGCCCGTCGGCGCCCAGCGAGCAGATGTAGGCGTACGAGCGAACGAACACGCCGAAGTTGCCCTGGAAGCCGCGCAGCTTGCCGATCGACCTGGGCCGCTCGTGGTCGAGGTCGAACTGCGGCTCGGCGCCGTTGTCGCCGCCTCGGCGCACCACCTGGGGCGTGGGCAGGAAGGGCTCGATGCGCTCCGACACGGCGATCGGCCCGGCGCCCGGCCCGCCGCCGCCGTGGGGCTGGGTGAAGGTCTTGTGCAGGTTGAAGTGCACGATGTCGAAGCCCATGTCGCCCGGGCGGGAGATGCCCATCACCGCGTTGAGGTTGGCCCCGTCGTAGTAGAGCGTTGCCCCCACGCCGTCGACGATGCGCTTGATCTCCTCGATGTTGCGGTCGAAGAGCCCCAGCGTGTTGGGATTGGTGAGCATCAGGCAGGCGACCTCGTCGTCGGCCTTCTCGCGCAGGTCGTCGAGATCGACGCCGCCGTGCTCGTCGGTGCCCACCTTGACCACCTTGTACCCGGCCATCGTCACCGTCGCCGGGTTGGTCCCGTGCGCGGTGTCGGGGGTGAGCACCTTCGTGCGCCGGTCGCCCCGGTCCTCGTGGTAGGCGCGCGTGAGCAGCAACCCCGCGAGCTCGCCGTGCGAGCCCGCGCTCGGCTGCAGCGATACGTGCGGCAGGCCGGCGATCTCGCCCAGCGCGCCCTGCAGGCGCCACATCAGCTCGAGCGCGCCCTGCGCGTACTCGGGGTCCTGAAGCGGGTGCAGGCGGGCGTGGCCGGGCAGCGCCGCCACCCGCTCGTGCAGCTTGGGGTTGTGCTTCATGGTGCAGGAGCCGAGCGGGTAGAAGCCCTCGTCGAGGTGGAAGTTCTTCGAGGAGAGCGTCACGTAGTGGCGCACCAGCTCGGGCTCGGAGATCTCCGGCAGCTCCGCGGGGCGCGTCCGGACCTGAGAGGCGGGCAGCAGCTCCTCGACCGCCACCGCGGGCACGTCGCACTCGGGCGCCGTGAAGGCGCGGCGGCCTTCGCGCGAGCGCTCGAAGATGGTGATCGTGTCGTGCTCGCGAGGATCGAGGCTCACGCCGCCACCCCCTCGCGCACCGAGGCCACCAGCGCGGCCAGCCGGTCGATGTCGCCCTTGGTGCGCCGCTCGGTGATGGCCACGAGCAGGCCGTCCTCGTACTCGCCGTATTCGCGCCCCAGCCGGTAGCCGGGGTTGATCCCCTCGGCGCGGGCACGCTCGAACAGGCCGTCGAGATCGGGCACCCGCACGGCGAACTCGCGCACCACCGGCCCGGGGTTGATGGCCTCGAGGCCAAGCGCCTCGCGGGCGTAGTGGGTGCGGCGCAGCATCAGCTCGGCGAGCTCGACGAGGCCGCGGCGGCCCAGCCAGGACAGGTAGACCACGCCGGCGAGCGCGTTGAGCGCCTGAGCGGTGCAGATGTTGTGGGTGGCCTTCTCGCGGCGGATGTGCTGCTCGCGCGTCTGCAGGGTGAGCACGAAGCCGCGCCGCCCGTCCGCGTCACGGGTCTCCCCCGCGATCCGCCCGGGCATCTTGCGGATGAAGCGGTCGCTCGCGGCGAAGAAGCCGAAGGACGGGCCGCCGAAGTCGAGCCGGTTGCCCAGCGTCTGGCCCTCGCCCACGCAGATGTCGATGCCCTGCTCGCCCGGGGGCTCGAGGATCCCCAGGGGGAGCGGATCGGCGGCGCACACAGCGAGCGCGCCGGTGCTCTTGGCCGCCTCGGCCAGCTCGCCGAGCTCCTCGACGGTGCCCAGGAAGTTGGGCTGCTGCACGAACACCGCGGCGGTGTCGTCGTCGAGCGCCTCGGCCAGCGCCGCGGCCTCCGTGGCGCCGTCGCCGTTCAGCGCCACCTCCTCGACGGTCATCCCGTAGCCGGCGGCATGGGTGCGCAGGGCCGCGCGTGAGTGAGGATGGAGCCCGCGGCTCGTGACGAGCTTGGTGCGCCGCGTCTCGAGCTTGGCCAGGTAGCCCGCCGCCGCCACGGCGCTCGGGCCCTCGTACACCGAGGCGTTCGACACCGGCAGCCCGGTCAGCTCGGATATCGCGGTCTGGAACTCGAACATCACCTGCAGGCCGCCCTGGGAGATCTCCGGCTGGTAGGGGGTGTACGGCGTGAGGAACTCCGAACGCGAGAGCAGGTTGTCGATCAGCGACGGCACGTAGTGGTCGTACATCCCGGCGCCGAGGAAGCTCGTCTCCGCGTCGCAGTGACGGTTGCGGGCCGCCAGTGCGGCCAGGTGGTCGTGCACCTCGAGCTCCGAGCGCCCGGCCGGAAGCTCGATCTCGCGGCCCAGGCGTACGGACTCCGGAATGTCGGCGAACAGGTCCTCCAGCGAGCCGACGCCGATGGCGTCGAGCATCGCCCCCAGGTCCTGCTCGGTGACGGCGGTGTAGCGGCTCAGGAGAGCAGCTCCTTGTAGGGGCCGACGTCGAGGAGCGCGTCGACCTCCGAGGTGTCGGAGAGCTTGACCTTGACCATCCACCCCTCACCGTAGGGGTCCTCGTTGATCTTCTCCGGCGAGTCGGCCAGGCCCTCGTTGACCGCCACGATCTCGCCCGACAGCGGCGCGAACACGTCGGATACCGCCTTCACCGACTCCACCTCGGCGTAGGAGCCGTCCTTGGTCACCGACGCCCCCACCTCGGGCGGATCGAAGAACACGACCTCCCCGAGCGCGTCCTGGGCGTACCACGTGATCCCGAAGGTCGCCTGGTCGCCGTCGATCCGCGCCCAGTCGTGCTCCTCGTGGTACTTCAGGTCGTCGGGATAGCTGGCTTCAGCCACTGATCTCCTTCTTCTTCTTCTTGTAGAGCGGTTTGTCGCGGACTTCCGCCGCGCGCGGCTTGCCGCGTACGTCCACTTCGATCTCCGTACCCGGTTCTGAGTCTTCCACCGGCACGTAGGCCATCCCGATACCGATCTCCAGACAGGGGGACATGCTGCCGCTGGTGACCACCCCGTCGCCGTGCGGCGCGCTGACCGGGTTGTGCTGGCGCGGAATGCCGGGGCCGGTGAAGGCGAAGGGCACGAGCGCCTGGCGCGGCTGCGTCTCGCGCAGCGCGTCGGCGCCGATGAACCCCGTGTCGAGCTTGCAGGCCCAGCCCAGGCCGGCCTCGATGGGATTGCGCTCCTCCGAGAGGTCGTTGCCGTAGAGGTGAAAGCAGACCTCTAGGCGCAGGGTGTCGCGCGCCCCCAGGCCCGCGGGCCGCACGCCCTGCTCGAGCAGCGCGTCCCACACCCTCGCGGCGCCCTCCGGCGCCATCATCAGCTCGCAGCCGTCCTCGCCGGTGTAGCCGGTGCCGCAGACCAGGGCGCTCACGCCGGCGAGCTCCAGCTCCGCGGTGCGCATCCGCCCGGGCAGCTCGCCGGCGGCGATCTCGTTGAGCGCCGCGCGGGCCTCCGGGCCCTGCACCGCCAGCATGGCCCAGTCGGCGTGGGCGTCCTTGACCTGGGCGTCGAAGCCCTCGGCCTGGGCCTCGAACCAGGCGAGGTCCTTCTCGTGGTTGGAGGCGTTGGTGACGGTGAGGAAGCGCCCACCGCTGAGTCGATAGGTGAACAGGTCGTCGAGCACGCCGCCGTCCTCGCGGCAGAGCAGCGAATACTGGGCTCCGCCCTCGGCGATCTTGGCCACGTCGTTGGACAGGATCCGCTGCAGGAACTGCTCCGCCTCGCGGCCCCGAGGTCTCGATCTGGCCCATGTGCGAGACGTCGAACATCCCGGCGCCGGTGCGAACGGCCACGTGTTCCTGGCGGATTCCCTCGTACTGCACCGGCATCTCCCAGCCCGCGAAGGGCACGAGCTTTGCTGCGGCCTGCCGGTGGCGCTCTATGAGGGGGGTCCGGCGCAGCGTGTCGGTGGCGGAGGACACTCCCCTCCCAGGCTACCGCCGCGGGATGTCGAGCAGCGCGTGCGCCACGGCCAGCGCCACCTCGGCTCGCGTGCGCAGCGACTCCACGCTCACCCACTCCTCGGGCGTATGCGCCCCGCCGCCGCGCGGCCCCAGCCCATCGACGGTCAGCTCGATGGCGCCGGCCATGTGCGAGGCGTCGCTGGCGCCACCCCGGGCAGCGCCCACGATCGGGCGCCCCAGCACCGCGCTCGCCCGCTCGAGCAGCGGCGCGGCGGCCGCCCGGGTGTCCATTCCCGGCCACGCCCGCACCAGCGTGGCCTCCAGCTTCACGCCGTCGATCTCCTCGGGCACCGATTCGATCACCGGATTGAACGCGGCGAGCCGGTCGGCGCGCACGTCGCACACGAGCTCGCCCGACGGCGGAACCACGTTGAATGCCTCCCCCGCGTGCAGGATGGTGGGCACCGCGGTCAGGCGGTCGGGGCTCTGGGGATCGTGGTGGGCGGCTATCCGCTGGGCGGCGCTGGCCAATGCGAGCAGCGCGCTGCGTCCCTTGTGGGGAGCCGAGCCCGAATGGGCCGCCCGGCCGATCGCGTCCACGCGCAGGGTTCCGGCGGCCTTGCGCTTGAGGATCACCGCCTCCTGCCCTTCCTTCGTGCGCTCGCCGGCCTCGAAGCACAGGCAGGCGTCGAAGCCCGCGAAGCGCTCGGCGTGCCCGAAGCGGGCGGTGCGCCACTCCTCGTCGTTCACGAGCAGCAGGGCCAGCTCGGTGTAGAGCTCGGGGCGCTCGGCGAGCTCGCGCATCAGGCCCAGGGCGAGCGCCACCCCGCCCTTCATGTCGACCGCGCCCGGGCCGGCGAGGCGGTCCCCGTCCCGGGTGAGCGGGCGGTGGGCCCGGTGGGACACCACCGTGTCGAGGTGACCGAGCAGGAGGACCCGGAGCTTTCCCTGACCGCTCAGGCGGCCGATCAGGTCGGGCGCGTGGCCCGCGGTCGAGCACTCCACGCGCTCGACGCTGGCCTCGGTCGGAAGAAAGGCCGCGCACAGGGCGGCCGCCTCGTCGGCCCCCGCGGAGTCGCCGGAGGGCGTGGACACGCTCACCAGCGCCTCGAGCTCGCGCTCGGCCTGGAGAGCAACGCGCTCGGCGGCTTCGATCACGTTGTGGGCTTGGCGAAATGGTAGGCCGTGATGCGCATGCCGGTGTTCAGGTAGAGCCGGTGGGCGTCCAGGCGGTTGGCCTCCACGCCGGAGTCGAGATGCAGGCCGTCGCAGCCCAGCCGCGCCGCCTCCTGCGCACACCACTCGAGCAGCGCCCGGCCGGCGCCGCGGCGCCGGCCGTCGGGATGGGTGGAGAGGTCGTCGACGTAGATCACGTGGCCCCAGGCCAGGTTGTGGAGCTCGCGAAAGCCGGCCACGGCCAGGCAGCGATCACCGTCGTCGCTGTCGTCGTCGTGGAAGGCCCCGGCCAGCCGGTAGCCCTCGGGGCGCTGCACCTCGTCCACCCGGCGCACGAACTCGGCCTCGTCGGCCCAGTGGCTGCGCAGCTCCCGCATTGCGCCGAAGGCCACGGCGGTCTCGCCCGCGGCGATCTCCCGTACTCGAGTGGTCAGTCGCGCAGGAACGACGGGACGTCGATGTCGTCGTCCGATATCTCGAGCGACTCGCGCTGGCGGTCGTCGAGCGTCACGTCGCGGCGGCGGGGCTCGCGGCGGCGCCCGGTCGAGTCCTCGCTGAACAGCGGGCCGCGACCCGGCCGCTCGAAGCCGGTGGCGATCACGGTCACGCGGACGGCGTCGGCCATGGCGTCGTCCACCACCGCGCCGAAGATGATGTTCGAGTTCTGGTCCGCGGCGCCCTGGATGATCTCGGCCGCCTCGTTGACCTCGAACAGCCCGAGGTCGCTGCCGCCGGTGATGTTGAGCAGGATGCCCATGGCGCCCTCCACCGACTGCTCGAGCAGCGGGCTGGACACGGCGTTCTTGGCCGCCTCGGCCGCGCGATTCTCACCGGAGGCCTCGCCGATGCCCATGAGGGCCGAGCCGGCGTTCTCCATGATCGTGCGCACGTCCGCGAAGTCGAGGTTGATGAGGCCCGGCGTGGTGATCAGGTCCGTGATGCCCTGCACACCCTGGCCGAGCACGTTGTCGGCCTCGCGAAACGCGTCGAGGATGCTCGTGCGGCGCTCCACCACGGCCAGCAGCTTCTCGTTGGGGATCACGATCATCGTGTCCACCTGCTCGCGCAGGCGGTCGATGCCGTCCACGGCCTGGCGCATGCGCTGCGTGCCCTCGAAGTCGAAGGGCTTGGTCACCACGCCCACGGTGAGCGCGCCGACCTCCTGCTTGGAAACCTCCGCGATCACCGGCGCGGCGCCCGTGCCCGTGCCGCCGCCCTCGCCCGCGGTCACGAAGACCATGTCCGCGCCCTTCAGGGCTTCCTTGATGTCGTCGCGGCTCTCGTTGGCCGCGCCGTAGCCGACCTCCGGGTTGGCGCCGGCCCCCAGGCCGCGCGTGAGCTGATCGCCGATCTGCAGCTTGATGTCGGCGTCGCACATCTGCAGCGCCTGGGCGTCGGTGTTCACGGCGATGAACTCCACGCCCTTGAGACCGGCATCGACCATGCGGTTCACGGCGTTGGTGCCGCCGCCGCCGATGCCGACGACCTTGATCACGGCCAGATAGCTACCTGTGTTCATTTTGGAGACGCTTCTCCCTCTAGCCTTCCCGAAGCTCAGGCGTTCATCGAGGGTTTCCCGACTCGCGCAACGACGCACTGTAGGCGGGATTCGCCGGAAGTGTCAACCGGCGTCGCAACAATTCGTGCACGCCAACCCTCGAGCGAAGGTCGAGTCTTGCACCAACCTTCGAGCATGGGTCGAGGGTCTGATCAAGGTACCACCGGCGCCGCCGCACCCCCCTCCACGCCGCCCGTGGTCTCGGGCGTGGGGGTGGTGGGCGGAACCGTGGGCGCGGCTTCGGGAGTGGTGGGAGCCGTCGGCGTGGTGGGGACCGTGGGCGTCGCTTCCTCGGCGGGCAGGCCCGTCGCCGGATCGGTCGGGAGCCCCGTCGCCGGGTCGACCGGGAGCGCGGGCTCGCCGGTGGCCGCCGCGGCACTCGGGTCGGCCGTGGCCGCCCCCGCCGCGTCGGGCGTAGCCGTCTGCGGGGGCTCCATGCCCGCCGGCGCCACCGGGGTAACGGTCTCGGCCGGCAGGCCCCCCGCAGCCGGGCGCCCGGCGATACGAAGGTCGATGTAGCTGGCTCCCCTGGCCTCCGGATCGGCCAGCACCCGCGCCGCGGCGGCCCACTTGGCGCGCAGTTGGGTGGGCGAGCCGAAGATCAGCTCCGGACCGTCGGCCAGCGCGGCCACGAGCCCCTGGTCGGGCCGCTTGCCGATCTCCTCGATACGGGTCCGCAGGACGCCCGGCGCGGCCCCCGCCACGGCCGCGGCGGCGAGCGCATCCGCGTCGCGCAGGCGGTCGTTGCCGAGGATTCCGTCGACGGCAACGGTGGGCAGGTCGCCCTCCACGGGCAGCCCGCGCAGGATCGTGCCGTCGCCCGCCACCGCCACCTGGCCCGAATCGGCGACGGCCATGGCCGCGGGCACGTGCTCGACAACTCGGACCCTCAGGCCGTGCGGGAACTCCGGGGTCACCTCCAGCGCTCGGACCACCGGGTATGCCTCCACCGCGCGCTCGAGGCGGTCGTGGTCGACGTGGAGGGTGGTCATGTCCTTGGCCGCCGTATCGAGCGCCATGCGCACGCGCGCCGCGTCGGCCGTGGTCAGGCCGCTGATCTTGACCTCGTCCACCGCCACCAGCGAGGAGTCGCGCAGCCAGAACTGGTAGCCGCCGGCCAGCACGAGGGAGAGCACGCCCAACACGACGAGACGGCGCCTCAGGCGCGGCGACAGCACCGGCAGGGCGCGCGTGAAGCGCAGGCGCAGGCCCCGGCGGGCCAGCGTGGCCGCCAGGCCGCTCATCGCCCCTCGCCCCAGAGCGCGGAGGTGTCGACCTCGCCCAGCAGCTGCACCTCGGGCTCGAGCTCGACGCCGAAGCGCTCTCGCACTCGCCGCCGGCCCTCTCCCATCAGGGCGATCACGTCGGCGGTGGTGGCGTCGCCCGTGTTCTCCACGAAGTTGGCGTGCTTGGGCGAGAAGCGGGCGCCGCCCATCTGGAGCCCGCGGCAGCCCGCCAGATCCAGGAGCACGCCGGCGCTCCGGCCCTCCGCGCGCGGGTCGTCGGGGTTCTTGAAGGTCGATCCGAAGGTCTTGATGCCCGACGGCTGGGCCGCCTTGCGCGCGGCGCGCATGTCGGCGAGCGTGGCCTTGACGCTCGCGGGCTCGGCGGGAGACAGGGCAAACGAGGCGCCGGTCACCACCTCGCGCTCGCCCAGGTTGGAGCGGCGGTAGGCGAAGCCGAGCGCGTCCGGGGCCCGGCGCTCGGTTCCCGTGGGGCCGGCGATCTCCACCCACTCGAGCACGCGGGCGAGATCGCCGCCGTAGGCGTTGGCGTTCATCTTCACCGCGCCGCCCACCGTGCCCGGGATGTTCACCCCGAACTCGAGGCCGCTCAGGCCGGCGCGGGCGGCGTGCGCGGCCGCCTGTGGCAGGCGTGCTCCGCCGCCGCAGAGCAGGCTCTCGCCCCGCGTCTCGATGGTGGCGAGCGCGCCGTCCAGCTTCATGACCAGTCCTCGGAATCCCGCATCCGCTATCAGCAGGTTCGATCCCGAGCCGACCACTCCTACCGCGATCTGCTCGCGGTCCGCCCAGGCCAGCAGCTCGCTCACCCGCTCGGCGGTGTCCGGGCGGGCGAAGTAGTCGCCTCGGCCTCCGGTGCGCACGGTGGTCAGGCGGGCCAGCGGGTGGTCGCGCTCCACGCCCGCGGGGATCACGGCGTGAGGCTCCGGGCCACGCGGTCGACGTCCCCGGCGCCGAGCGTCAGCAGCAGGTCGCCGTCGCGCAGCTCGCGCTCGAGCATGCGCTCGGCCTCGGCCGCGCCGGGCAGCCACCAGACCGGGCGGCCCTGAGCCGCGTCCGCCGCGGCCTCGGCCACGAGCAGACCGCTCACCCCGGCGAAGTCCTCGGCCCGTTCCCGCGCCGGGTAGACGTCCAGCACCACGACCACGTCGGCCAGGGCGAGCGCCTGCCCGAACTCGCGGGCCAGCATGCTCGTCCGCGAGTAGAGATGGGGCTGAAAGCAGGCGAACAGGCGGCGCGGCTCGAGTGTCCGGGCCGCCTCGAGCGTGGCGCGGACCTCCGTCGGGTGGTGGGCGTAGTCGTCGAAGACAAGGGCGCCGCCCGCGGTGGCTCCGTGCTCCTCGAACCGCCGCCCCGCGCCGCTGAAGCTCGCGAGGGCGGGGGCGGCCTCCGCCGCCTCCACCCCGGCCGCGCGGCAGGCCGCCAGCGCCGCCAGGGCGTTCAGCACGTTGTGGCGCCCGGGCACGTTCAGCTCGACCGGCGCCCCGTCGACGGCGAAGCGCGACCCGCCGTGGGTGAGCTCCAGCCCGGTGGCCCGCACGTCGCCCGTGTCGATCCCGAACGACGTGGCGTCCTCGCTCAGCTCCACCCCGGGGCCGAGCAGGCGAAGCCGGGCGGCCGCGGCGAACTCGGCGAAGGCCTCGTGCAGCTCGGCCAGGCCGGCGTAGGTCGAATGGTGATCGAGCTCGATGTTCGTGACCACGGCCACCTCGCGCTCGAGCTTGAGAAAGGAGCGGTCGGACTCGTCGGCCTCGATCACCGCCCACTCCCCCTCCCCCCAGGCGGCGTTGGTGGCGGCGGAGCGCAGCTCACCGCCGATCAGGAAGGCGGGATCCCGGCCGCACGCGAGCAGGATGTGGGCGGCCATCGAGGCCGTGGTGGTCTTGCCGTGGGTGCCGCTCACCGCGATCGTGCGCTTCAGGCGCGAGAGCTCGGCCAGCAGGTCGCCGCGATGGAGCACCGGCGCGCCGGCCGCCCGCGCGGCCGACAGCTCGGGGTTCTCGCCCGGGATCGCCGTCGACACCACCACCTCCGCACCGGCCGGATAGTTCACGGCGTCGTGGCCGATCACCGGCTCGATCCCGGCGGCGCGCAGGCGCCCGCAGTAGCTCGACTCGGCCTGGTCGGAGCCCGTGACCCTCGCGCCGAGAACGTCGGCCACGAGGGCGAGGCCGCTCATCCCGGCGCCGCCGATCCCTATGAAGTGCAGGCTGCGGCCCGTGAAGGGAGCCACCTAGTCCGCCAGGGCCAGGAGCTCGTCGGCGATGCGCTGGGCGGCGTCCGGCCGGGCCACCGCGCGCGCGGCCTTGGCCATCGCCGCCATCCGCTGCGGCGCGGCCAGCAGGCCCCCCACCTCGCGGGCCAGCCGCGGGCCGTCGAGCTCGTCGTCGGGCACCACCACGGCCGCCCCGGCGCGCTCGATGTAGCGGGCGTTGGAATCCTGGTGGCCGGCCGTGGCGTGCGGGTAGGGCACGAGGATCGACGGCAGCCCCGCCGCGGCCACCTCCATCACCGATCCGCCGGCCCGCCCCACCACCAGGTCGGCCGCCGCCAGGACGTCGGCGAACGGCAGGACGTAGGGGTAGAGGCGATAGTGCGACGGCGAGCCGTAGGCGTCGAGGCGCTCGCGCAGCTCGGGGTGGTCGCGGTGGCCGCTGGCGTGCAGGATCACCCCCGGCGCCGCCGTGCCGAAGGCGTCGAGCGCGGCGTGGTTGAGCCGCCGGGCGCCCAGCGAGCCGCCGAACACGAGCACACAGGGCTCGTCGGGCCCGATGCCGAAGCGCTCCCGCGCCGCCTCGCGGTCGACCCGCCCGGTGGCGGCCGGCACGGGGCGCCCCACCACCTCCCATTTGGGGCCCGAGTGCCCCTCGAGGGGGAAGGCAAGGAAGACCCGGCGGGCCAGCGGTGCCAGCCAGCGGTTGGTCATGCCCAGGTGGCTGTCGGCCTCGGTCAGCACCAGCGGCAGGCGCCGGCTGCGGGCGGCGAGGCCAACGGGGCCGGCCACGTATCCCCCGCCCCCCATGACCGCGTCGGCCCCGATTCGCTTGAGCAGGCGACGCGCCTGCAGAGTCGCTCGTCCCGCCTGCAGCAGCGCCCGGGCCCCGCGCAGCACGTTGCCGCGGTCGAACCCGGTCACGCGCAGGCGCGTGCAGCGGATAGCCGGCCGCCGGCACCAGCTCGGCCTCGGCACGCTCGCCACCGATGAACTCGACCTCGGCGCCGCGCTCGGTCAGTGCCTCGGCCACCGCCAGGGCGGGTACCACGTGGCCCGCGGTGCCGCCCGCGGCAATCGCGATGCGCGGCATCGGGCGCTCAGCGGGCGGCGCGGCGGCGGCCCCGCGCCGCCGGCGCGCGCTCACGCCGGTCCCGGCCGCCCTCGAGGGCCTCGAGGCGCGGCTTGGCCGGAGCTCGCCGGGCGGCCACGCCGCCCGTCGCGGCGACGTTGAGCAGCAGCCCCATCGCCCCCATCAGCACCACCAGGTTGGTGCTTCCGTAGGAGAGGAAGGGCAGCGGCACGCCGGTGAGCGGCGCCATGCCCATGACCGCGAAGAAGTTGAGCGTGGCCTGGCAGAGGATCAGCGAGGTCACGCCGGCGGCGAGCAGCTTCGAGTGCAGGTCGCGGGCCAGCTTGGCGGTGCGCAGGCCCGCGTAGGCGATCATGCCGTAGAGGAGGATCGTGCCCAGCACGCCGATCAGGCCGAGCTCCTCGCCGATGATGGCCAGGATCATGTCCGTGTGCGCCTCGGGCAGGTAGAAGATCTTCTGCACCGACTCGCCGAGGCCCACACCGAAGAGCCCGCCCGAGCCGAGCGCCGTGAGTGCCTGCACGGCCTGGAAGCCGGTGTCGCCGGCGTCGGAGAAGGGATCGAGGAAGGCGGTCAGGCGCTCGCGCCGGTAGGGCTCGACGAGGGCCAGGAGCAGCGCCGAGCCGGCCAGCGCGGCGAAGATGCTGCCCAGTAGGCCCACAGGGGTGCCGGCAGTAACCAGCAACGCCCCGACCGCGAAGCAGATGACCATCGCCGTGCCCATGTCCGGCTGCTTCATCAGCAGAAGGCAGGCCGCGCCCACCACCAGCAGCAGCGGCTTGATCAGCCCACCGAGCGTCTTGGTCGACTTGGGCCGCGCCGCGAGCAGCTGCGCGGCGTAGAGCACGATCGACACCTTCAGCAGCTCGGAGGGCTGGAACTGGAGCGGGCCCGCTCCCAGCCAGCGGGTGGCGCCGTTGACCGTGACCCCCAGGCCGGGGAGCATCACCGCGATGGTGAGGGCGAACGAGGCCACGAGCAACACCGGGGTGAGGCCCTTGATCACCGAGAGGCCGTGGCGTGAGGCGGCGTGCAGGACCACCAGTCCGAGCACGGCGCACATCACGTAGCGCTTGAGGTAGAACGAGGCGTCGCCCGGGCCCGACAGCAGCGACTCGGCCGAGCTGGCCGAGTACACCATCACCGCGCCGGCCGCGAGCAGGCAGAGGGTCGCGGTGTAGAGGATCGAGTACTCGACCGGCCGCGCGTGGGCCTTGCGCGTGCGCGTGCGCGTCTGCGTTTTCCCTGCCATCCGGGACTTTTTCTACGCCGACTCCCGGAATCATGCCGGCGGCACGAGCGCGCGAAAACGGTCGCCGCGCTCCTCGTAGTCGCGGAACTGGTCGAAGCTCGCGCAGGCGGGTGAGAGCAGGACCACCTCGCCGGCCCGGGCGGAGGCCGCGGCCTGCGTCACCGCGGTCTCCAGGTCGCCGCTGTCGCGCAGCTCCACCCCGGTCTCCCCGAGGTCGCGCCGCAGCTCGCCGGCCGCCTCCCCGATGAGGTAGCAGGCGCGGCAGCGGGCCGCCACGGCAGGGCGCAGCCCCGCAAAGCCGCCGCCCTTGAGGCTGCCGCCCAGGATGGCGTGCACGCCATCGTCGAAGGACTCGATCCCGCGCAGGGCCGAGGACACGTTGGTGGCCTTGGAGTCGTTCACGTAGAGCACGCCCCCCACCACGCCGACCTCCTCGAGGCGGTGCGGCACGCCGGTGAAGCTGCGCAGTGCGCCCGCCACCGCCTCGGCGGGAACGCCGTTGGCCAGGGCGGCGGCCGACGCTGCCATGGCGTTCTCCAGGTTGTGCGGTCCGCGCAGGCGGATCTCCTCGGGCGCCAGCGGCAGCCGGCCGGGATCGCCGAAGTCGACCCGGCGCCCGGCTCCGGGCAGTTCGAACCCCTGCGGCCCGATGGCCAGCTGGTCCGGGCCCTGACGCGCGAAGATGGACAGCTTCGCCTCGCGATAGGCCGCGAAGCTGCCGTGACGGTCGAGGTGGTCCTCGGTCACGTTGAGCAGCAGCGCGGTGTCGGGCGCGAAGGCGACGGAGTCCTCGGCCTGGAAGCTCGACACCTCGCACACCACCGTGGCCTCATCCGGCAGCTCCCCCACGAGCGAGGCCAGCGGCGTGCCCACGTTGCCCGCCACCGCCACCGCCATTCCCGCCTCGCGCCAGATCGCGCCGAGCAGCTCGACGGTGGTGGTTTTGCCGTTGGTGCCGGTTACCGCCACGAAGCGGTTGGGCAGGAGCCGCCAGGCCAACTCGAGCTCCCCCATCACCGGCACCCCTCGCTCGCGGGCCGCGGCCACCACCGGCGCGTGCGAGGGGACGCCCGGGCTCTTCACCACCAGCGCGGCGCGCTCCAGCAGATCGAGGCCGTCGCTGCCCAGGTGCGCGCCGGCCAGGTCGCCGGGCAGCTCGGGACGGCCGCTGTCGCAGGCCATCACCTCGCCGTGATCGCGCAGCACACGCACCGCGGCCAGCCCCGACCGGGCCAGGCCGACCACGAGATAGGGGCCGGAGGGAAGCGGGGGCCTCACTGCGGGCCGAGGGCCTGAGGCGAGGTCGCCTAAATATCGCGTCGGAAGGGCCGATCACCGGGACCATGAGGACGCGTAAGGCCCATCTCGCCCTGCTGGCGGTACTCGCCGTGGCGGTGGGCCTGGCAGTGCCCGGCAGCGCAGCCGCGCGAGGCTGCGCGGCGGAGCAGCACCCGGTCTACAGCATGACCGTTCAGAACGGCGCCGGCTGTCAGGCCGGGGCGACGGTCGCCCGCCGCCTGGCCGAGCGCTTTGGCGCCCCGAGCGACTTCGCCGGCGGCTTCTCGCGGGCCTTCATCCACCAGCGCGACGGCCTCGGGCGCCGCTGGAAGTGCCAGTGGAACAGCGCCAGTGCCGGCGACGACGTCGTCAGCTGGAACTGCGCCCGCCGCCAGGTCGAGCTCGTCAGCTGGATGTGGCGCGCGGCGCGCGCCTGACGCCCGACGCCCCTCAGGGCGTGATCGACTGCTGGTAGAAGGTGAAGCCGATCGCGGCGCAGATCAGCGCGACGATCCAGAAGCGCAGGATGATCTTGGTCTCCGACCAGGCCAGCAGCTCGAAGTGGTGATGGATCGGCGCCATCAGGAACACGCGCTTGCGAAAGCGCTGGAAGGAGAACACCTGGATGGCCACCGAGAGCGCCTCGATCACGAAGATGCCGCCGATCAGGATCAGCAGCATCTCGGTCTTGGTGACCACGGCCAGCGCGGCGATGGCGCCGCCCAGCCCCAGTGAGCCGGTGTCGCCCATGAACACCGACGCCGGGAACGAGTTGAACCACAGGAAGCCCACGCAGGCGCCGACGAGGCAGGCGCTGAGCAGCGCGAGGTCGAGCTCCGCGGGCCCGCGGGTGATGAAGGTCATGGCGGTGAAGGCCAGGAACACGATCGCGCAGCAGCCCGCGGCCAGGCCGTCGAGGCCGTCGGTGAGGTTCACGCCGTTGGTGGCCCCCGCCAGCACGAGGAACACCAGGATCGGGTAGCCGAGCCCCAGGTCGATCGACGCGTCGACGAAGCGCAGGTCCAGGGTGGGCGGGTTCTCGAGGTACTGCGTCCACGCCAGCCACAGCCCGATCGCGACAACCCCCTGGACGAGCAGCTTGGTCTTGCCCGACACCCCCAGCGACCGCCGCTTTCGCAGCTTGATCATGTCGTCGGCGAAGCCGAGCGCCGCCATGGCCAGCGCGGTGGCGAGCACGCAGACGCTGACCGCGTAGTACTCCGAGATGATCAGGAAGGGCACGCACACGGCGAGGAAGATCACCAGGCCGCCCATGGTCGGCGTGCCCGCCTTGCCGTGGTGGCCGGCGGGGCCCTCCTCGCGGATCTGCTGGCCGAACTCCTTGAGCCGCAGGAACTCGATGAAGCGGGGCCCCAGGAACATGCAGATGAGCAGGGAGGCCATGCCTCCGATGAGGACCTCGCCGAGCATGGGCTCTAGTTCAGGACCCGCTCTAGACCGACGGAGCGCGATCCCTTTATCAGCACGCGGTCGCCGGGCCGGGCCAGCTCCGCCAGCAGCGCGCCCGCCTCCTCGGCGCTGGCCACCGGGTGGGTCTCCCCGTCGAAGCCCTGTGTGTAGGCGAGCGCCTCCTCGCCCACCGGCACGAGCACGTCGACCCCGTGCCGCGCGGCGTGGGAGCCGATCTCGCGGTGATAGCTCTCGGAATCGGGGCCGAGCTCGGCCATCGTGCCGAGCACGGCCACGCGGCGCTCGGCGGCGCTCGCCTCGAGGTGGTCCAGGGCCGCCCGCATCGACATCGGATTGGCGTTGTAGCAGTCGTTGATCACGGTCACCCCACCGGGCAGCTCCACGACCTCGCCGCGCAGCGAGGAGAAGCGCACGTCCACCCGGCCGCCGACCGGCAGGTCGAGAGCCCGGGCAGCCGCCACTGCGGCCAGCGTGTTGAGCAGGTTGTAGGGCTCTGAGTACGACAGCGTGAGCTGCACCTCCTGCATCCGCGCCTCGATCTCGGCCCGACCGCCGGCCGGGTCGAAGGCCAGCAGCTGCACGTCGCCCCCGGGGCCGAAGGTCCAGGTGTCGAGCTCGGCCGAGCGCAGGTGTGCATCGAGCAACGGCTCGCTGACCGGGACCACCGACGCCGCACCGGGGCGCAGGTCGCGGATCAGCTCCGCCTTGGCCCGGGCCACGCGCTCGACGGTCTCCAGCAACTCGAGATGCACCGGCCCCACGTTGACGATCACACCGGCGTCCGGGTCGGCGATCGCCACGAGCTCCGCGATCTGCCCCTCGCCGCGCATGGCCATCTCGAGCACCAGCACCTCGGTGCCGCGGCCGGCCTCGAGGATCGTCAACGGCAGTCCGATCTCCGTGTTCCAGTTCTCGCGGCTCGCGTGCGTTCGCATCCGCGGGCGCAGCAGGGCGGCCAGGATGTCCTTGGTCGACGTCTTGCCGGTCGAGCCCGTCACGCCGATCACCTTGGCTCCCAGCTCCTGGCGCCAGGCGCGGGCCAGCGCCGCGAGCGCGGCCAGCGGCTGCGGCACGGCTATCACCGCCGCCGAGCTGCACGCGGAGTGGCCGACGGTCGCCTCGACCGCCTCGAGCGCAGCCGGTGCGTGCTCGGGGCCCACCACGGCTCCCCAGGCGCCGGACTCGAGGGCGGCGGCGGCGAAGCGCCCGCCGTCCGCCGCCGCGCCCGGCAGGCCGACGAAGAGGTCGCCGGGCTCGACGGCCCGCGAGTCGATCACCGCCCGCTGCGGCCCGGCCCGCTCGGGGTCGCCGGCCATCAGCTCGCCGCCCGCCGCCTCGGCCACGCGCGCCGCGGAGAGATCGATCACCGCTCGGCCCCGAGCCGGCGCAGCGCCTCACGAGCCACCGCGCGATCGTCGAAGGGCTCCTTGCGCCCTCCCTCGAACTCCTGGCCCTGCTCGTGGCCCTTGCCGGCGATCACGACAACGTCGCCCGGCTCGGCCGCCTCGATGGCCAGCGCGATCGCCCGGGCGCGGTCTGACTCGCGCTCGGCCCCGGGTCCGGCGCCGGCCATTATCTCGTCGACGATCGCCTCGGGCTCCTCGCTGCGCGGATTGTCCGAGGTCACGAGCACGCGGTCGGCCAGGCGGCGAGCGGCGTCGCCCATCAGAGGGCGCTTGCCGCGGTCGCGGTCGCCCCCCGCCCCGAACACCACGTGCACCCTCCCGCGGGTGAGATCGCGCGCGGCGCGCAGCACGTTCTCCAGCGAGTCGGGGGTGTGGGCGTAGTCCACCAGCACACCGAACTCCTGCCCCTCGTCGACGGGCTCGAAGCGCCCGGGCACGCGGCCGAAGCTCGGCAGCGCGGCCGCTATGGAGTGCGCATCCACGCCGAGCTGCCGGGCCGTGGCCACCGCCCCCAGGGTGTTCTGCACGTTGAACAGGCCGGGAAGGGGCGACACTAGATCGAGCTCGCCGTCCGGCGTCTCGCAGCGAAAGCGCGACCCGGTCAGGTCGAACTCCACGTTGCGGGCGCGATAGTCGGCGGGGTTGTCGATGGCGAAGGTCACGCAGTCGATCTCGTCGGCGAGGCGGCGGCCGTAGGGATCGTCGATGTTGACCACCGCGGGCCCCCGGTCGGCGAAGAGCCGCCGCTTGGAGAGAAAGTAGGCCTCCATCGTGTCGTGGAAGTCGAGATGGTCCTGGGTGAGGTTGGTGAACACCCGGCAGGCGAAGTGGATGCCGGACGCCCGGTGCAGCTCGAGCGCGTGCGAGGACACCTCCATCGCGCAGGCGCGGTCGCCTCCGTCGGCCATGCGCCGGAAGGTGTGCTGGAGGTCGATGGCCTCCGGCGTGGTGCGCTCCACCTCCTCCTCCACCCCGGCCACCACGCGCTTGACCGTGCCGAGCAGGCCGCAACGGCGGCCGGCCGCCTCGAGGAGGTGGCGGACCAGGAAGGCGGTGGTGGTCTTGCCGTTGGTCCCCGTGATGCCGACCACCTCGAGCTCGGCCGTCGGGTCGCCGTAGAAGCGCGCGGCGGCGGGGCCCATGGCGGCCCTCACGTCCTCCACCACCACCTCGGGCACGCCCAGGCCGAGCGCTCGCTGGCACACCAGCGCCACCGCGCCTCGCCGCACGGCGTCGGGGGCGAAGTCGTGACCGTCGGAGCGAAAGCCGGGCACGCAGAAAAAGAGCGTCCCCGGAGTGACGCTCTGACTCGAATAGGCGAGCCCCGAGACCTCGGCCTCGGGTGCCCCATCTCCCAGCAACTCACGGAGGTTCATGAGCGGCTGCCGAGGATAACCCTCCCACTTGTCGTCTCGGCGGGCGGATGCCTCACCCTTCTGGCCGAACGTCCGATATTCAGGGTGTGAGCGGCACCGGCACGGAGAGCTCCGCCGCGGGCGCACAGGCTCCTCCGGGCGTGACGCCGCCCGGCGCCGGCGGCGGGCGCAGTGGCTTCCTCAGCGACATGATCGTCGACCTCGGCTTCGCCAGCCGCGAAACCGTGGAGCAGGCCGTGCGGGCCGCGCGCAGCCCGGGCACCACCGTGGCGCGCGTGCTGGTCGACATGAACGCGATCTCCGAGGACCAGCTGGCCCGCGCCATGGCCGAGCGCTACGGGATCGACTACATCGATCTCTACCAGTTCGACATCGATCCGGCCGCCGCCAACCTGGTCAAGCCGGCCGACGCCCAGCGCTACCAGGCCGTGCCGGTGGCCTTTCTCGGGCAGGTTCTGCTGGTGGCGATGGGCGATCCCGCCGACTCGGTCGGCGTGAACGACATCGCGGCGATGACCGCCCGCAAGGTCCGGCCCGCGGTGGCGGCCGCCCCCGCGCTACGCGCGCTGCTCGGGTCGCTTCCGCTGCAGGGGGCTCAGGTGGACGCCGTCCTGGAGACGCCGGCCGTCGAGGCGCCCGCCGAAGAGCCGCCCGTCGTTGAGCCGGCGACCGAGCCCAGGGAGGCATCGGACCTGCGCGAGGAGCTGAACGCGCTCAAGCGCCAGCTGGCCGGTGCCGAGGCAAAGCTGCAGGGCGCGGATGCCCAGCCCGCGACCGAGACGCCCGGCGCGCCCGAGCTACAGGAACGGCTCGCGGAAGCGGAGGCCGAGCTCGAGGACTCCCGCGCCCGGGTGCGCGAGGCCAAGGAGGTCTCGGCCGAGCTGGAGACGCTGCGCAACGCGCTCGCCGCCGCGGAGGAGGGGCTCAACGCACGCGCGCGCCAGGGCGATGAGGCGCCCGCGCTCCAGGTCGCCGCCGAGCGCCGCCGCTCCCGCGACCACGCCGCAGAGATGGAGTCCCGGCTGCGCGGCATTCGCGCCGACGTCGACGCCCGCGCGGGCGAGCTCGAGGCGCTGCGCGGCCGGCTCACCGAGGCCGAGACCGAGCTGGTGCGCCTTCACGCGGAGCTCGACAGCCGCGACTTCGAGCTGCACGCCATGCGCACCCGCGCCACGACCGCCGAGGCCGAGGCGGGGAGCGCCGGCGCGCGGGCGGCTCAGGCCGAACGGGAGGCCGAGGAGTGGAGGCAGGAGGCCGCGGAGGCACGGCGCCTCGCCGAGGAGCTCGAGGCCGCCGGCCAGCGAGCCGACGGAGCGCGCCGGGCCCTGGCCGAGATGCGCGACGAGAGCGACCGCGAGCGCGAGCAGTCGGCGGTGTCCGAGCGCGACCTGCTCAGGACGCTGGAGGGCGAGAAGGTACGCCGCGCGGAGCTCGAGCAGCGGCTCTCCGAGGTGGAGACGTCGGCCTTCGCCGCCGAGCGCGCCTTCGAGGAGCTGCGCCAGGCCCAGGGACGGATGCGCGCGGCCCTGCGCTCCCTGGCCGAGCCGGAGTGACGGCCTCTCTCCAGCTTCAATTTATACCGCAGAAATTTTTCTCATGAGCCGCTGAGTCGTGCCCCATAATCGCCCGCCGCAAGCGGCAGCTACGGGAATGGAGGAGCGAAATGCATGCGGTGGTGATCGCCGGAGGAGGGCCGACGGGGATGATGCTGGCGGCCGAGTTGGCGTTGGCGAAGGTCGATGTGGCGGTCGTCGAGCGGCGTCCCGATCACGTGCTCGTCGGATCACGGGCCGGCGGCTTTCACTCGCGCACGATCGAGATCCTGGATCAGCGCGGGGTCGCCGATCGCTTCCTGGCGGAGGGTCAGACGGCTCAGGCGGCGATGCTGGCCGCGACCGTCTTGGACATGAGCGACTTCCCGACGCGGCATCCGTATTCGCTGGGGATCTGGCAGAACCAGATCGAGCGGATCATGGCCGCCTGGATCGCCGAGCTGCCGGTGCGGATCCACTACGGACGCGAGGTCACGGGCTTCGTGCAGGACGACACCGGCGTCGACGTCGAGCTGTCCGGCGACGGGTTTCTGCGGGCGCAGTATCTCGTCGGGTGCGACGGAGGGCGCAGCGTCATCCGTAGAGCGGCCGGCATCGAGTTCCCCGGCTGGGATCCGACCCGGAGCAACCTGATCGCCGAGGTCGAGACGACCGAGGAGCCGCCGCCGGGGATTCGCCACGACGCCACCGGCATCCACGCCCTCAACAGGATGGAGGACGGGAGGACGGTGCGGGTGATCGTGACCGAGCAGCAGCTCGGCCGTGGCAGCGAGCCCACTCTGAGCGATCTGAGCGAGGCCCTGATCACGGTGTACGGCACCGACTTCGGGATCCACAATCCCACCTGGATCTCCAGGTTCACCGACACGACGCGCCAGGCGGCGGCCTACCGCGCGGGACGGGTGTTGCTCGCCGGCGACTCGGCGCACGTGCACTATCCGGCGGGAGGCCAGGGCCTCAGCCTCGGTGTGGGCGACGCGGTGAACCTGGGATGGAAGCTGGCCCAGGTGGCGCACGGGACCTCGCCGGATGGGCTCCTGGACACCTACCACGACGAGCGCCACCCGGTCGCCGCCCGCGCGATCCAGCACACGATGGCTCAGGCCGCGCTCCAGCGCCGGGACGAGCGCATGCAGGCTCTGGTCGATCTCGTCTCGGAGCTGGCGAGCATGGACGAGCCCCGCAAGCGGGTCGCCGGGACCATCTCCGGGCTGGACATCCACTACGACCTCGGCGAGGGGCACCCGCTGCTCGGACGCCGCATGCCCGATCTGGACCTCGTGACCGCCGACGGCCCGCTCCGGGTGTTCGAGCTGCTGCACGAGGCCCGGCCGGTGCTGCTCAACCTCGGTGAGCCCGGCGGCTTCGACATCACGTCCCTGGGCTGACCGGGTCCAGCTGGTCGACGCGAGCTACGAGGGCGAGTGGGAGCTCCCGGTGCTCGGTGTGGTCAGTGCGCCCGGCCGCCGTGCTGGTTCGCCCGGACGGCTACGTCGCCTGGGTCGGAGCGCCGGCGCGACCCGGGCCTGGCCGACGCGCTCACCAGCTGGTTCGGACCGCGTATCGGGACCAGCGGTTGAACGGCGGCAATAAGGGTGAGCCCGATCGAGTGTGGGCCCCCGTTTCGACGCTCTAGGTAGGAAGTAGGGCCCACACTCGCGATGTCGAGCGCCGGGCGGCCCGGGCCTAGCCCGGCGGGATCTTCAGGTACGGCAGCGCGAACTCCATGATGCGCTCGAAGGCCGGCGCCGCCACGGTGCCGCCGTAGATGTCGCCGCGGGGCTCGTCGACCATCACCGACACGAGCAGGCGGGGGTTCTTGGCCGGCGCGTAGCCGATGAACGAGGCCACGAAGTCGGTATCCGAGTAGGTGCCGTTCTCGGCCTTCTCGGCCGTGCCGGTCTTGCCGGCCAGCGTGTAGCCGTCGACGGCGGCCTCCTGGGCCGTGCCGCCCGCGCTGAGCACGCCCTCGAGCATCCCCGACACCTGTTCGGCGGTGCGCTCCGAGAGCACGCGCTGCGGCGGCTCCTGGTCCCCGGCGACGATGTAGGGCTTGCGCTTGAGCCCGCCCCCGGCGATCGCGGTGTAGGCCGACGCCATCTGGATGGGCGTGACCGAGAGCCCCTGCCCGATCGGCATGTTGCCGATCGAGGAGCCCGAGTAGTCGTCCACGTCGAGCACGATGCCGCGGTCCTCGCCGGGGAGGTCCACGCCGGTGGGCTTTGAGAATCCGAAGCGCCGCACCCAGCGGTCGAAGCGGGTGGCCCCCAGCTTGAGCCCGATCATGACCGTGCCCACGTTGGAGGACTGGGCCAGGATGTCGGCGGTGGACTTCGGCCCGCCCCCGCCGCCGTGGGACTCGCCGATAACGCGGTCGGCGACCTGGATGGTCGGCGGCACGGCGAACTGCGTGTCCGGGGTGATCAGCTTCTCCTCCAGCGCGCCCGCGATAGTGAAGGCCTTGAAGGTCGAGCCCGGCTCGTAGTTGAACTGGATCGCGCGGTTCTGGCGCGCGTACTCGGGTGAGCCCTCGACGTTGTTGGCGTCAACCCGCGGCCAGTTGGCCAGGGCCAGGATCGCGCCGGTGCGCGGATCCATGACGAGTGCGGTTGCCCCGGCGGGGGTGTAGGTCTGGCCCAGCTCGCTCAGCACCGCCTCCACCCGCTCCTGGATGGCCGAGTCGAGGGTCAGCCGCAGATCCTCGCCCGGCTCGGCGCGGTCGGTCTCGATCAGGCTGACCGGCTCGCCCAGCGCGTCCTTGACCACGCGGCGGTGGCCGTCGTCGCCGCCCAGCTGGTCCTCGCGGTGGTACTCCAGGCCGGACAGGCCCTTGTTCTCGGTCCCCACCGCCCCCAGCACCTGCGCGGCGAGGTGGCCCTGCGGGTACGTGCGCGAGGCCTCGATGACGGTGTCGATGCCCTCGATGTGCATCTCCTCGATCTTGTGGCCGAGCGAGGGGTCCATCCTGCGCCGCAGGTAGACGAAGCTCTCGTCGCGGTCGCCCAGCTTGTCGATCAGCTCGTCCTCAGGGCGCCCGAGCAGCGGCGCCAGGCGAGCGGCCACGTCACCGGGATCGTCGATCAGGAACGGATGCGCGAACACCGTGACCGCGTCCTCCGACACGGCCAGCTCGACGCCGTTGCGATCCAGAATCGTTCCCCGGCGCGCGGTGATCTCCAGGTCCTCGACCTGCTGGGAGATAGCGCGCTCGCCCAGTGTGCCGGCCTTGACCGTGCCGATCCACACCGCGCGCAGCGCCGCGCAGCCGAGCAGCACGAGGAATACGGCGAACATCAGGCCGATCCGGCGTTGGACCAGCGTCATTCTGTGTTGAGCGGAAGGCCGGTCGCCGGGTCGAGGGGTTGGCCGGTGGCCGAATAGGGCGTCTGGCCGGTGGCCGGGTCCACCGGCAGTCCGGTGGCCGGATCGACCGGGCCCGCGGTCGGATCGTCCGTGGCCGTGGGGTCGGCGGGGTCCGTGGCGCCGGGGGTGGTGGCCGCGGGGTCGGGCGTGGTGGCCACGGGGTCGGGCGGCACGTAGCTCGGATCGGGCGCGCTCATGCGCTTCGACGCGTTCTTAGCGTCGGCCGTCGGCTCGGACTTCAGGTAGCGCACCTCTCCGGGCGCGGGGTACACGAGCCCGAGGCCGAGCGCGCTCTCCTGGATGCGCTCGCTGCTGCCCAGTCGTGCGAGGTCGATCCGCAGCCGCGCGTTCTCGCGCTTGAGCGCCGCGGCGCGGTCGGCCATCTGCGTGATGTCGCGGTTCATCTGCAGCAGGTCGACGTTGAAGAAGACGATGCCGGCCAGCAACACCCCCACCACGGCGATGCAGGTGCGGCCCGTGAGCAGCCGGTCGAGCACGCGCGCGCCGCGCGGCCGCCTGGCCGTCTTGGGCTTCGCCGCGGCCCCCGCGTGCCCCGACGCTCTCCGAGCGGGCTTGCGCGCGGGTGCTGGGCGACGACGAGCCGGAGTGCGAGCGGGATGACTGCGGGCCGGCGCGGTGCGTGCGCTGGCGGTGCGGGCCATCAGGCCGTCCCCGGGTCCAGCTTTCGGGCCGCGCGCAGGCGTCCGGACCGCGCGCGTGGGTTCTGGGCGAGCTCGCCGGCGGTGGCCGCCACGGCGCGCTGGGTCAACGGCTCGGCCTCGGGCTCGTGGCCGCATACGCAGACGGGAAAGTCGGGGGGGCAGATGCAGCCTCGGGCGCGCTCGACCAGGAAGCGCTTGACGCGCCGGTCCTCCAGCGAGTGGAAGGAGATCGCCGCCAGGCGGCCGCCGGGCCGCAGCAGGTCCCAGGCCAGCGGCAGCGCGCGGTCGAGCGAATCGAGCTCGCCGTTCACGGCGATGCGGATCGCCTGAAATACACGCTTGGCCGGGTGACCGGCGCCGAACTTGCGCCGGACGGCGGCGGGCAGCGCGGCCTCGATGGCCTCCACCAGCTCGCCGGTGGTCGCAAAGGGCGCCTTCTGGCGCCGGCGCACGACCTCGCGGGCGATACGCCGCGCGTTGGGCTCCTCGCCCAGGCGGCGGAAGACCTGCGCGAGCTGACGCTCGTCCCAGCCGTTTACAACCGTACGGGCGTCGATCTCCTGATCCGGATCCATGCGCATGTCCAGAGGCGCGTCGTAGGAGTAGGAGAACCCGCGCTCGCGGGCGTCGACCTGCATCGACGAGATGCCCAGGTCGAGGAAGACGATGTCGGCCTCGATCCGCTCCACGGCCAGCAGTTCGAGACCGTCGGCGTAGTCCATACGCAGGAACCGGGTTTCGCAGTCCACCTCGCCGGCGAGATCGTCGAAGCGCTCCTCGGCCGCGGGATCGCGGTCGATGCATACGAGCGTTCCCGCCGGGCCGATCCGCTCGGCCACCAGCCGGGCGTGGCCCCCTGCCCCGAAGGTGCAGTCGACCACGGTGTCGCCCGGACCGGGCTCGGTCAGGTCGATGAGCTCTCCCGCCAGCACGGGTATGTGCTCACGGCTCATGTCAAGAAGGATTGCCAAGACTCTCTGTCACCTCCTCGATCTCGGCGTCCAGAGCGTCCTGCTCACGAACCCAGCGCCCCTTGTCCCAGACCTCGAGGTGATCGCCCACGCCCACCACGACGACCTCCTTCTCGATGCCCGCGTGCGTGAGCAAGGGAGAGGGCAGGGTCACGCGCCCGTTGGCGTCGAGCTCGACCTCGAAGGAGTTGCCCTGGTAGAAGCGGCTGAGCTTGCGGTACTGCGAGCCCATCGGGTTGTAGCCGGCCAGGGCGCGCTCGATGATCGCCTCGTGCGTGTCGGGCGTCCAGATCGCCACGCAGGTCTCGGGGTCCTTCGCCAGCACGATGCCCGCCGCGAAGGGCGTGCGGAAGCGAGCCGGGATGCTCAGCCGGTTCTTGGCGTCCAGCGAGTGCTCGAAGTGACCGCGAAATGCCATGACGTATGTCCTGAAGAGTTCAGACCGGAGTGGCGGAGTGGGAGGAGCCCCGCCACTCCGGTCGATCAGTGAAAACCACGATACCCCACTTTCTCCCACTTGACAACACACAACCCCACGATTCCGTCCGATCCAGCCTGAATTGGTCCTTTTCGCAGGTGCATTTGCCTCAACGGAGCGGGTTTGCGCGTCGTGGGAGGTAGTGGGAAGGTGGGCGCAGCGGGACACCGCGCCCGGGGCGGCTGCAATCCCCGTTGCAGGGAGAGGCCGCGCTCGAGCCTAGAGAGGAAGCACCGTTTCGCCGCCTGCGCCCGGCCCCCCGACCAGCGCGGCGAGCAGCGCGGCGGCCACCATCAGCAGGACCGACGGCACCAGCAGGAGCGCCACCACGAGCTGGATCTTGGGCCCGGCTTTGGCCGCCTCCTCGCGGGCGCTGCGGGCCAAGGCCACGCGGGCGTCGCGGGCCTGGGCGGCCAGGGTGTCGGCCAGCGGCGCCCCATGGCGGCGCGCCCGGTCGAGGGCGGCCACCAGGGCCCGCACCTCCGGTAGCGGAGCGCGCTCGGCCATGCCCCGCAGCGCCCGGTCGAGAGGCTCGCCGAGCGTGACCTCGCGGCCGGCGGTGCGCCACTCGGACGCAAGCGGGCCGCGGGTGCGCGCCCCCACCTCCCGCAGCGCCGCGGGCAGCGAGCGCCCGGCATCGACGCTCAGCCGCAGCAGGTCGAGCAGGCCCGGCAGCTCATGGCGGACGAGCCGGGCGCGCTCCCTGGCCCGGCGCAGCAGCCAGAGGTCCGGGGCGAGGAAGCCGCCCGCGGGCCCCAGCACCACCAGCACCACTCCGAGCCGTCCGGGGGCCGCCGTGAACAGGAGCACGGCGGCCATGCCGCCGACCAGGGCCGCCGCCGTCTTGGCGGCCATCAACTCGCGCGCGCCCAGCCCGCCCGGCCGGCCCGCGGCCGCGATCCGGGCCTCGAGATCGCGCGGCGCGCCCGCGCCGGCCCGAAAGCGCCCGCCGGCCCGGATCAGCACGCGAAGCAGCGGCGGGCCGCCGCTGACGGCCGCGCCCCGCGCGCGGCGAGACCGGACGAGGCGGCCCGCGCGTTCGGCGCTCAGCCCCGCGCCCGTCACGGCCAGCGCGACAGAGAGAAAGGCGAGCAGCGCCGCCAGGCTCACCAGCGAACCCGGCCCAGGCGGCGTATGGCCACCGCGGCCACCGCCTGCAGCACGATCGCAATGCCCACCAGCCAGGCGGTGAGAAACGAGCCGAGCAGCCCGGCCACCCATCCGGGGCTGGCCAGCTCGGCGAGCACGGCCCCTCCCACCGGAAGCAGCACCACGAGCAGCCCGGTGAAGCGGGCCTGCGCGGTGGCCGCGCGCAGCTCGCCCTCGAGCCGCGTTCCCTCCTCCATGGCCCGTGCGCTCTCACGCAGCAGGCGGGCGAGGTCGCCGCCGGCGCTGCGCTGGAGCAGGCAGGCGGCCACCACGGTGTCGAGCCGCGGCGAGCGCACCCGGGCGCGCATCGCCTCGAGCGCGCCGTCGGTGGGCGCGCCGGCGTCGAGCTCGGCCACCGTCCGCCCCAGCTCGTGCGCCACCGCGCCCGATACCGAGCGCCGCGCCTCGGCCAGCGCGCCGCGCAGCGAATGCCCGCCGGCGAGCGCGTCGGCCAGCGCGAGGGCCAGGCCGGGCATATCGGCGTCGACGGTCCGGCGGTAGCGCTCGCGGCGTGCTCTCAGCACTCGCGCGACCGCCCAGGGCCCGCCCGCCGCCAGCGCGGCCCCGGCCAGCGGCCCGGCCAACAGGAGGCCGGTGGCGAAGGCGGCGCCGGACCCGGCCAGCAGCAGGCGCCGGCGCTCGACCGCGCCGGGGTCGCGTCCCTCGCGCCCCAGCGCCACCACGGAGTCGACGAGCCCGGCGAGCCCGCGCGCCGCCCCGGCCGCGCGCGTTCGCGCCCCGGCGCCGAGCAGATCGCCCAGCGCCAGGGTCCCGCCTGCCGCGGCCACGAGGGCGAGGACGACCGGCCAGGTCATCCCGGCCCCTCGCGCCGCAGCGCGGCCACCCGCCCGGCCAGCCGCCCATCCGCCGGCGCGCGCAGCGGGCCGCCCGCGCGGTAGAGCTCACGCACGCCCGCCGCTCCGGCCACGCGCACCACCTCGGCCACCAGCTCGACCGACCGGCCGCCGTCGGGCCGGCGAGCCTGATGCACCACGAGATCGAGCGCGCTGGCCGCCTGCTCGCGCACCGCCGCGTGAGGCAACCCCACGCCGGCCATGAGCGCGAGCGTCTCCACGCGGCGGAGCGCGTCCTCGGGGGAGTTGGCGTGGACGGTGGTGAGCGAGCCGTCGTGCCCGGTGTTCAAGGCCTGCAACATGTCGAGCGCCTCGGCGCCCCGAACCTCCCCCACCACGATGCGGTCCGGCCGCATGCGCAGCGCGTTGCGCACCAGCTGGCGGATCGTGACCTCGCCCCGCCCCTCCAGGTTGGCGGGGCGCGCCTCGAGCCGCACCACGTGGCGCTGGCGCAGCCGCAACTCCGCCGCGTCCTCGATCGTCACGATGCGCTCCTCGCCGGGAATCGCGCCCGAGAGGGCGTTGAGGGTCGTGGTCTTGCCCGACCCGGTGCCGCCGCTGACCAGCACGGAGGCCCGGGCGGCCACCGCCACGGCCAGGAACTCGGCCACCTCGGCCGGCAGCGTGCCCCCCTCGACCAGATCGCGCAGCGAGAAGCCCTCGCGCCGGAAGCGGCGGATCGTCAGGCACGGGCCGGACAGCGACAGCGGCGGGATGACCACGTTGACCCGCGAGCCGTCGGCCAGCCGGGCGTCGCACAGGGGCGACGCCTCGTCGACCCGGCGTCCGAGCGGCGCCAGCACCCGCTCGATCGCGTGCAGCAGCTCGGCGTCGCTCGCGAACTGCGCCGTCGCGCGCTCGATGCGCCCGCGCCGCTCGACGTACACCGAGCCCGGGCCGTTGACCATCACCTCGTCGACGGAGGGATCGGCGAGCAGCGGCTCCAGGGGCCCGAGCCCGGTGGCCAACAGGACCACGCGGGCCGCGAGCTCGGCGCGGTCGGCCTCCGGGAGCGGCGCGGCCTCGGCCTCGACCAGCGAGCGCACCTCGGCCTCCAGGGAGCCGCCGGCCTCGCCGTCCCGCGCGCGCTCCACCAGGCGCTCGCGCAGAGCCACCGCCAGCTCGTCCAGCGCCTCCGGGGGATGGGCCATGAGATGTCAAGGCGCGGGAGCGGTAGCCTCGCCCCCTGATGGAGAACGGTCCCGATCTACCGCTCACCGGTGGCTGCATGTGCGGCGCCGTGCGCTACGAGGTCGACGCCCCGCTCGAGGTGGCCGGCTACTGCCACTGCACGCGCTGTCAGCGCCGGACGGGTGGCGGGTCGGCGGTCAGCGCCAAGGTGCAGCCGGGGTCGTTTCGCATCGCCCGCGGCGAGGACGGGGTGACCACCTACGCCCCCGAGGACGGCTTTCTGAAGGCCTTCTGCCGCGACTGTGGCTCGGCGCTGTTCAGCCGCAATCCCGACGATCACGACCACATCAGCGTGAGGATGGGGACGTTCGACACCGACCCCGGCCTCCGGCCGAGCTACCGCCAGTTCGTGGCCTACGCTGCCGGCTGGGAGCCGATTCCCGACGACGGGCTCGAGCAGTTCCCCGAGCGCCGCACGCAGTGATGGACCTCACCCTGCTGAACCTGAGCGAGCCCACCGAGGTGCGCAGCTTCGAGCGGGGGCGCTTCGAGCTCTACGAGGTCGGCCCGCTCACACTGGGCCGCGCCACCTACGAGCCGGGTTGGGTGTGGTCCGAGCACGTCGGCGCCGCGAGCGGCGTGACGCTGTGCGAGGTCGAGCACGTCGGCCTGGTGCTCGCCGGCCAGGCCGGGGTGAGGATGGCCGACGGCAGCGAGCGGGTGATGAGGGAGGGCGACTTCTTCTTCGTGCCGCCGGGACACGACAGCTGGGTGGTGGGCGACGAGCCCTACGTGTCGCTGCACATCATGGGCAGCGAGAGCTACGCGGCATGACCCTGCGCCTGCACGACTACGCCTCCTCGGGCAACTGCTACAAGGTCCGGCTGCTGCTGGCTCAGCTCGAGCGCGACTACGAACGCGTGCCGGTGGACATCTTCGCCGGCGACACCCTGACCGACGCCTTCGGCCGGCTCAATCCCGTGCGCGAGACACCCGTGCTCGAGGAGGAGGGCGCCGATCCCCTGCCGGAGTCGAACGCCATCCTGCTCCATCTGGCCGAGGGCTCGGAGTACCTGTCCGGCGATAGCGCCGAGCGAGCGCAGACGCTGCGCTGGCTGTTCTGGGAGCAGTCGGAGGTGATCCCCGCCATCGCCGGCCTGCGCTTTCGGCTCATGACGGGGCGCCTCGCGGCGGACTCGCCGAACGCCGAGCGCCGGCGGGCGGCCGGCCACGCGGTCCTGCGGCTCCTGGGAGACCACCTCGGAGAACGAGACTTCATGGTCGGCGGTCGCTACTCGGTGGCCGACATCTCCCTCTACGCCTACGTGAGCGTGGCCCACGAGGCCGGCTTCGACCTCACGGAGCACCCGGCGGTCGTCGTGTGGCTCGAACGGGTACAAAGCACACCCAGGTTCATGAACGACTTCGAGCCCTACCCACCAAACTCGCACCTCGGCCAGAGCCGGTCGATCTACGACTGATGCCGCGATCGATCTGGAACGGCACCATCAGCGTCGGCCTGGCGCACGTGCCCATCAAGCTCTACTCGGCCACCGAGTCGAAGACCGTCTCCTTCCACGAGGTGCACCTGAAGGACGGCGCGCGCCTGGTGCACAAGCGCATCTGCTCCAAGGAGGACAAGGAGGTGCCGTACAAGGAGGTGGTGAAGGGCTTCGAGGTGGCGCCCGACGAGTTCGTGGTGCTCGAGAAGGACGAGGTGGCCGCGGCGGCCGGCGCGCGCGGCAAGGTGATCGAGATCGAGGAGTTCGTGCCCGACGAGGAGATCGACCCGGTCTTCTACGAGAAGACGTACTACGTCGGATGCCGCGACGACGGCGAGGCCTACCGCGTGTTCCACGAGGCGCTCAAGCAGACGGCGCGGGTGGGCATCGGGCGCTTCACCTTCCACAACCGCGAGTACCTGGCCGCCGTGCGGGCGCTCGACGACGTGCTCGCCCTGCACACCATGCGCTTCCACGACGAGATCGTGCGCGGCAAGCAGCTCGACGTCGACTCGCCGGGCAAGGGCGCCTCGAAGGCCGAGGTCGATATGGCGAGCCAGCTGGTGGACTCGCTGCACCGCGAGTTCGACCCCACCGACTACGAGGACAGCTACCGCGAGGCCGTGCTCAAGCTGATCGACCGCAAGGCCAAGGGCGAGGAGATCGAGGCCGAGCCCGACGAGCCCGAGGAGGAGACCGACGATCTGATGGCGGCGCTGCAGGCCAGCCTCAAGGGGTCCTGATGGCGCGCACGCTCTGGAGCGGCTCGCTTTCGTTCGGCCTGGTCAACGTGCCGGTGCGCCTGACGAGCGCCGCGCGCGACCTCGACCTGCACTTCCGCCAGCTCCACGAGAAGGACGGCGCGGCCATCGAGCAGCGCCGCTACTGCTCGGAGGAGGAGAAGGAGGTCGAATGGGAGGAGGTCGGCCGCGGCTATGAGCTCGACGACGGCGAGCAGATCGTGTTGACCGACGAGGAGCTCGCGTCGGTCGAGCCGCGCAAGACGCGGACGATCTCGGTCGAGGCCTTCGTCGACCTCGACGACGTCGACCCGATCTACTTCGACCACCCCTGGTTCCTCACCCCCAAGGGCGAGAGCGAGGGAACGCTCAGGGCCTACCAGCTGCTGGTGGACGTGATGGAGTCCACCGACCGCGCGGCCCTCGGGCGCTTCGTGATGCGCACCAAGGAGTACCTCGTGCTCGTTCGTCCGCGCGACGGGCTGCTCGCCCTGACCACGCTGCGCTTCCACGACGAGGTGCGCCCCACCGACGAGATCGCCCCCGGCGGCCGCAAGCCCGCGAAGGGCAAGATCGAGGGCGCCATCGCGGTGATCGAGTCGCTGTCCACCGAGTGGGAGCCAGAGCGCTACACCGACCTCTACCGCGAGCGCCTCCAGGGCGTGATCGAGGACAAGAAGAAGGGCAAGCGCATCAAGGCGCCCGAGCTGGAGGAGGAGCCCAAGCCGGCACCCGACCTGATGGCGGCCCTGCAGGACACGCTGGACCGGATGGGCTCGGGCAAGCGGCCCTCGCGCGCCGGGGGCAACGGCGGCGGCCTCGAGAAGCTGAGCCGCGAGGAGCTCTACGAGCGCGCCCAGAAGGAGGACGTGCCCGGGCGGTCCAAGATGTCCAAGGACGAGCTCATCGAGGCGCTGGACGGCTGACGGCGCGGCTCAGGCGGGAAAGCTGTCCGGCTGGTCGAGCGCCCGGCGGTACAGGTCCTCGTCGATGTTGCGCCCGCACACCATCACCACCACCGGCCCGTCGGCGGGCGGCAGCGCCTCGAGCCCGGCCAGCGAGGCGCCGGCCGAGCCCTCCACGCGGATGCCGGCCTCGGCAAAGGCGCCCACGGCGCGGGCCATCGCGCGCTCGGACACCTCGACGAACGGGGTGGCCAGGCCGACCAGCTCCCGGACCGCCAGCGGCACCGCCACCCTCACCGCCAGGCCGTCGGCGAACGTCGAGGAGCGATCGCACTCGACCGGCCGCCCCGCGGCGACGCTCAGGGCCATGACCGGGGCCTCCTTGGACACCACCCCGACCGCCCCACCCCCCAGCCCCCGGGCGACCCCGATGAGCAGGGCGCCGTTGCCCACGGGCACGGGCGTGCAGGCGGGCCGTTCGCCGAGCTGCTCGACGATCTCCCGCCCGATGGCCTCGTACCCGTCGAACTGCGCCGGCTCGGCGCCGTCCTCGAAGAAGGGCACCCGCTGCTCGTCCGCGTAGGCGCGCGCGTGGTCCTTGGCCTCGTCGACATCGGCCCCGGCCTGGCGCACCTCGGCTCCGAGATCCTCGAGGAGGGCGAGCTTGGTGGCGCTCGCCTCCAGGGGAAGGAACACGACCGCGCGCACGCCCGTCCGCGCGGCCGCCCATGCGGTGGCGGCGCCGTGGTTGCCGGTCGAGGCGGTGACCACCGCGGCGGCCCCCCGGGCGCGAAAGGACTCGAGCGCCGGCAGCGCGCCGCGCCACTTGAACGCGCCCAGCTCGTGCAGGTCCTCGCGCTTCAGCAGCAGGTTCCGCCCGCGGGCGAGGGACGCGGGCGCCTCCTCCAGCGGTGTGGGCAGCCTCATCACCGCCGGAGACTAATCTCGGCGTCATGAGCACCGCGACCGACCCCGCCCTGCAGTCCGCGTCCTGGGACCTCGAGCCGCTCGTGGAGAGCCGCGGCGCCGCCGGGGTCGAGGAGCTGCTGACCGAAGCGCGCGACCGCTCGGCCACCTTCGCCGAGCGCCACCGCGGGCGCGTGGCCGAGCTCGACGCCGCCGGCCTCGCCGACGCGATGCACGAGCTGGGCGCGATCCACGATCTCGCCGGCCGCGCGGGGTCCTACGCGATGCTGTCCTTCAGCCTCGACACGGCCGACCCGCCGCGTGGCGCCCTGGTGCAGAAGGCGCGCGAGCTGGGAGCGGCGATCGAGACTCAGCTCCTGTTCTTCGAGCTCGAATGGAACCTGCTGGCGGAGGAGCAGGCGAACGAGATGCTCGAGTCCGGGTCGCTCGACTTCTGCGCCCACTTCCTGCGCACCCTGCGCCGCTACCGCCCGCACCAGCTCAGCGAGCCCGAGGAGCGCATCGCCACCGAGCTCGACGTGAGCGGCTCGTCGGCCTTCCGGCGCCTGTTCACCGAGCAGATCTCCTCGGTCGACGTTCAGATCGGCGATGAGCAGGTGATTCCCCTGGAGGAGGCGCTGTCGCGCCTCCAGGATCCCGACCGGCAGGTGCGCGAGGAGGCCGCCCACGCCACCACCGCCGCGCTTCGTCCGGGCCTGCGCACGCGTGCCTACGTGTTCAACACCCTCCTGGGCGACAAGGCCACCAAGGACCGCCTGCGCGACTACCCGCACTGGCTGGCCTCGCGCAACCTGGCCAACGAGGCCAGCGACGAGTCCGTGGAGGCGCTGGTGGAGGCCGTGGTGGGCCGCTACGAGCTGGCGCGGCGCTGGTACCGGCTGAAGGCGCAGCTGCTGGGCCTCGACCGGCTGGCCTACTGGGACCGGATGGCTCCGGTCACCGACGCCGAGGACCACATCCCCTACGACGAGGCGCAGGAGATCGTGCTCGACTGCTATTCGACCTTCTCGCCCGAGCTGGGCGAGGCCGCCGGGTCGTTCTTCGCCGACGGCTACATCGACGCGCCCCCGCGCGCGGGCAAGCGCGGCGGGGCGTTCTGCGCCTACACCGTCCCCTCGCGGCACCCGTACGTGCTGCTGAACTACACCTCGCGTCCCTACGACGTGCTCACGCTCGCGCACGAGCTCGGCCACGGCGTCCACGCCTCGCTGGCCGGCCCGCAGGGCATCTTCCAGTTCACCGGACCGCTGACCATGGCCGAGACCGCCTCCATCTTCGGTGAGACGATCGTCCTGGAGCGGCTGCTGGAGCGCGCGCCCGGTCCGGCCGAGCGGCTGTCGCTGCTGGCCGGGTCGCTCGACGGCGCGGTGGGCGCGGTGTTTCGCCAGATCGCCATGAACCGCTTCGAGCACGCCATCCACGGGGCGCGGCGCGAGTCCGGTGAGCTGGCGCCGGAGCGCTTCGGCGAGCTCTGGCTCGAGACCCAGGCCGACCTGCTGGGCGACGCCGTCGACCTCCACGACGACTACGCGCTCTGGTGGTCCTACGTGCCGCACTTCGTGGACACGCCCGGCTACGTGTACGCCTACGCCTACGGGCACCTGCTGGCGCTGTCGGTCTACCGGCGCTACGAGGAGGCGGGCGAGAGCTTCGTCTCGTCGTACCTCGACCTGCTGCGCGCCGGCGGCTCGCTGCCGCCCGAGGAGCTCGGCCGGATCGTGGGCGTCGACCTTGGCGACCCCGGCTTCTGGGGCGCGGGGCTCGACCTGATCGAGCGCCAGCTCGACGCGGCGGAAGAAGCGGCCCGGGAGGCCGGGAGGGTCGGCGCCCGGCCGTGATCGTCGATGCGGTCGAGGAGCGGATTGCCCTGCCCCTCGGCGAGATCGAGCTCACGCGCCCGCGTGACGCCGAGGCGCTGCTGACCGAGGAGGGCTTCGAGCACGAGGAGTTCCTGCCCTACTGGGCCGAGCTCTGGTCGAGCTCGATCGCCCTCGCCCACGACCTCGCCCGCCGCTCGCTGCGCGGCGCCCGGGTGCTGGAGCTGGGCTGCGGCCTGGGCCTGCCGAGCATCGCGGCCGCGCTCGCGGGCGGACGCGTGCTGGCCACCGACTGGTCGCCCGACGCGGTGGCCGCGGCGGCCGAGAACGCGCAGCGCAACGGCGTCGAGCTGGAGACGGCGGTCGTCGGCTGGGGCCGGCCCGAGCCGATCGTCGAACGCGCGCCGTGGCGTTTGGTGATCGCCTCGGATGTGCTCTACGAGCGCCGCAACGTGACCCAGTTACTGGAGCTGCTGCCCCGCCTCGTGGATCAGACCGGCGAGGTGCTGATCGCCGATCCCCAGCGCGCTCTCGCCGCAAGCTTCCTGGAGGGCGCGGAGCGCGACTGGCACGTGCGCACCACCGGGAGCGTGCGCTCGGAGCGAGCGCGCATCCATCACCTGCGCCGCCGCGCGATAGAGCGCTCGGTCAGCTAGCGGGGCAGCTCGGCCAGCGTGGCGTAGAGCTCGCGCGCGGCCGCCTCGCCCAGGCGCAGGCTCTCCAGGCGATAGCTCTCGTTGGGCGCGTGGAAGGCATCGGCGGGGAGGGCGAAGCCGCTGACGATGGTGGCCATCCCGCGCTCGGCGAGCACGGCCAGCAGCGGCAGCGTGCCGCCCAGGCGCACGAACGCGGCCGGGCGCCCGCACGCGCGACCGATCGCCTGTGCCCCCAGCTGCAGGGCGGGATGGGAGGTGTCGAAGAAGGCCGGGTCGGCCAGCTCGGTCTCGATCGAGACCTCGGCCGCCGGGTGGGCCGCCTCGCGCAGCAGGCGCTCGAGCTCGGCGCCGGTCGCCGCGGCGCTCTGCCCGGGCGCAAGGCGCACGCTCACATGGGCGCGGGCCACCGCGGGCACGATCGTGCGCGGCTCGCCCACGCTGATCATGTTCACGTCGACCGAGGTGAGCGCGCCGGTGCGCTCGTAGAACTCCGCGGCGGCGCCGGGGGACACCGGCTGCGCGCCCACCTGAGCGATCTCGCCCGCTCCGCCGGGCAGCTCCTCCCACGACTCCACCTCCTGCCGCGTGGGCGCCCTCACCCCGGCGCTCAGCTCGGGGCGCACCCGGCCCTCGGGGTCGGGCGCCACGGCGTCGAGCATGCGCATGAGCACGTGCGCGGCGTTGGGCACCGCTCCGCCGTAGAAGCCGGAGTGCAGGTCGCGCTCGGCCACGCGCACCTCGATGCCGGCCTGAGCCAGCCCGCGGCTCGCAGAGGAGATCGCGGGCGTGGCCTCGTCGACCATGACCGAGTCGAACACGATCGCGCAGTCGGCCTCGTCCTCGCCCTGGCGGAGGCGCTCGAGCACCGAGCGGCTGCCCACCTCCTCCTCACCCTCGATGAGGAAGCGCACGTTCACGGGCAGCTCGCCCGCGCGCGCGAGCTCGCAGGCCACGTGCAGGAGGGGCAGGAAGTTGCCCTTGTCGTCGGCCGCGCCGCGCGCGTACAGGCGCCCGTCGCGCTCGGTCGGCTCGAAGGGCGGGCTGTCCCAGGCCTCCTCCGGCCCGGCCGCCTGGACGTCGTAGTGGCCGTAGGCCAGCACGGTGGGCGCATCGGCGCGTGAGCAGCGCAGCTCACCCACGGCCATCGGGTGGCCGCCGCCGACCGTCACCTGCTCGGCGCGACCGCCGGCCCCCTCGATGCGCTCGCAGGCCCAGCCGCAGGCCTCCTCGAGGGCCGCGGCGTCGCCGCCGCCGGTGGACACCGACGGTATGCGCAGCCAGTCTTCGAGCTCTTCACGCAGGGTGGGCACGGCGGGTGAGTATGACGGCGCTCGCGTAGCATCGCCGGGGTGAGGCGGTTGTTCCTACTGGTGGCTGCGGTGGTGCTCGTGGACACCATGTTCTTCGCCGCCGTCGCGCCGTTGCTGCCCTACTACTCGGACGAGCTCGACCTGTCGAAGACGGCGGCCGGCGTGCTCACGGCCGCCTATCCGGCCGGCACCTTCGCGGGTGCGCTCCCGGGCGGCTGGCTGGCGGCCCGCTGGGGCGTCAAGCCCACCCTGCTCACCGGGCTGGCGCTGCTGGGGGTCACGAGCCTGGCCTTCGCCTTCGCCGGGAACATCGTGCTGCTCGACCTCGCGCGCTTCGTGCAGGGGATGGGCGGCGCCTGCATGTGGGCCGCGGGCATGACCTGGCTGGTTTCGGCCGCTCCCGCCGAGCGGCGCGGCGAGCTGATCGGCTCCGCCCTCGGGGCCGCCATCGTCGGCGTCTTGCTGGGCCCCGTGCTGGGCGGCGCCGCCACCGTGTTGGGGCCCGAGGTGGTGTTCAGCGGCGTGTCGGTGGTGGCCGCCGGCCTGATCCTCTGGGCGTGGCGCACGCCCGGAGTGGCGCCCGCGCCCAGCCCCGGCGTGCCGGCGCTGCTGCGCGCACTGCGCCGCCGCGACGTGCTGATCGGCTTCTGGCTGTTCACCCTGCCCGCCCTCTACGGCGGCGTGATCGAGGTGCTGGCGCCGCTGCGCCTCGACGACCTCGGCGCCAGTGGGGTCGCGATCGGCGCGATCTTCCTGGTCACCGCGGCGGGCGAGGCCGTCGTGAGCCCGCTGGCCGGACGGCTGTCGGACCGCCGCGGGCGCCTGCTGCCCATTCGCGCCGGGCTCGTCGGCGCGGTGGTGGCGGCCGTGGTGCTCCCGCTGCCCGGCACAGCGCTGCTGCTGGGTGCGGTGATCTTCGTGGCCTTCGCCACCCTGGGTGCTTTCTGGGCCCCGGCCATGGCCCTGGTCTCGGACGCCGCGGAGAGCGCCGGGCTCGACCTGGCGCTGGCCTTCTCCATCTCCAATCTGGCCTGGGCCCTCGGGCATCTGGTGGGCGGCGGGGGAGGCGGAGCGATCGCCGACCTCACCGTCGACGCCGTCCCCTACGGGATGCTCGGGATCCTGTGCGCCGTCACGCTGGTGGGCGTGCTCTCCATGGGCCGAAGGGCCCCGGCGCGCTCGGCAGCCGCGCGCTGATCTCGGTCTACGGGCAGTTGGGCCAGGGCGCGTTGCCGCTCTGGCGATACAGCTTGAGCGCCAAGCGGTCCTGCTCGGCCTCAGAGGCCTCCGCGGGGTCGCCCTTCCCGCCCAGCCCGCGCCAGGTACCGCGGCTGAACTGGTACTTCCCGCGGTAGTCGCCGCCCGGCGAGATGGCCCGGGGGTTGCCACCCGATTCGCACTCGGCGATGAGGCGCAGGATGCGCGGAACCCGCACGTCGCTGCGCCGGGGGCTCTTGCCGCGGCGCACGGAGGCGCGGCTGAACGGCGCGAGGCCGAGGGCGGCGCGCGTCTGCGGGCCGACCACCCCGTCCACGAGCAGGCCCTTGCGGCGCTGGAAGTGCTTGACCGCGCGCTCGGTCTGGGGGCCGAACACGCCGTCGGCGGGAATGCCGAGAGCGGACTGGATGCTCCGGACGGCGCTGCCGCGGTCACCGCGTTCGACCATCAGGTCCTCCGCGCTCGCGGCCTTGGCCGTGCCGGCCACCACGCGGTCCGCCTGCGCGCTCTGGGTCGTGCCGGCCAGCGCCAGCGTGGTGAGAGCGGCCAGCGCGAACGGTTTGTAGCGCACGGCATCGACGATCGATTGCAACTTCCCTGCCCCTTTCCGATGCCTACGAGGTGAGCTGACGGGCTCGCGCCGGAAAGTGGCGCTACGCGGTGAGGTTTGGGCCTGTCCGCGATTCGCCCCAGAAGCCTGAGCTTCGAGTGGGTCCCCCGCTCTCCGCCGCCGGGGCGACGGAGACTCGGCAAGTTTTTGGCAACTTTGAAGCCGCTATCCAAGCAGATCGTGCAGAGAACCGTCTAGCGCGGCGTGCCGAGCAGGTCGTCGACCACCGTCACGATGTCGACTTCCCGGGGCTCGGCTCCGCGCACGAAGCGGGTGCTCTGCGGCTCCGGCGCGGCCGGCAGCGCGGGGCGCTCGGGCTCACGCCGGCGCAGCCAGATCGCGGCCGCGAAGACACCGAAGAAGAGCGGTGCGGCCCGGGCGATCAGACGGAGCGGCATTGCGGCTGCGAGCCTACACCGGCGCCCGGATGGGCGAAGGTAGGCTGCGCGCCATGAACCTCGGTCTGGAGGGCAGGGTGGCGCTCGTGACCGGAGCGTCGCAGGGCATCGGATTCGCGGTGGCGGCGGCGCTGTGCGCCGAGGGAGCGCAGGTGGCCGTGAGCTCGCGCTCGCGGGAGAACATCGAGGCCGCGGCAAGCGAGATGGGCGCCGCGGGGTCCTACGTTCACGACATGAGCGACCTCGATGGCGCGCCGGCGCTGCTGGACGGCGTCGAGGCCGACCTCGGCCCGCTCGCCGTGCTCGTGACCAACACGGGCGGGCCCCCGGGCGGCGACCCGCTCGAGTTCACCCGCGAGCAGTGGCAGGACGCCCACCGCGAGCTGATGCTCGGCCCGATGGCGCTGATCGAGCGCGCGCTGCCGGGCATGCGCGAACGCGGCTTCGGGCGCATCCTGAACATCTCCTCCTCGGCCGCCCGCGAGCCCATACCGGGGCTCATGCTCTCGAGCGCCCACCGCAGCGGGATGCTGGCCACCTTTCACACGATCGCCGGCAAGGTCGCCGCCGACGGCGTGACGCTCAACACGATCCTGCCCGGGCGCATCGCCACGAGCCGCCTCGAGCACCTCTACGGGACGCTCGACGAGGCCGAGAAGGTGGCCCGCGACGAGGTGCCCGCGGCGCGCCTCGGCCAGGCCGAGGAGATCGCCGCCGCGGCGGCCTTCCTGTGCTCCGAGCCGGCGAGCTACGTGACTGCGCAGGCCCTGGCCGTGGACGGCGGGCTGATGAAGGCCGCTTAGGGGTCCAGCAGTGCCGCGTTGTCGTTCCAGCGCTTGGTCTCGCACGCGTCGGTGCGGTTGAAGCGCGCGTCCACCCTCTCGCCGCGCAGCTCGCCGGTCACCCGGGCGGTGTCCGGACCGCCGTAGATCTCCGCGCAGGCGACCGTGGCGGGCACGGGAGCCAGGCGCTTGGCCGTCAGCTCGCCGAGGCTCCGGCACTTGGCGCTGCCCTCGCCGAGGCGCTCGCACTCGATCCGCGTGCGCTTGGTGGGCCCGTCGGGGCCCTTGGGCTGCACGCTCACGGTGAGGCTGGCGCCCTGCGGCCCGGGCGCGGCCGAGCCCCCTCCGTCGCCCTCGTCGCCCGACGACCCGCAGGCCGCCAGAGCGAGGCAGGCGAGGATGGCGGCGGCCGGGCGCATACCTCGTATACGCCCGGCCGCCGGGTTTGTCACGCAGCCAGTGAGCTCGCCGGCTGCGGCTCGAGCGCCAGCTCGAGCACTTCGTCGATCGTCATGACGGGATGGAAGCTCATCGCCTCCCGCACGTCCTCGGGCACATCGTCGAGGTCGCCTCGGTTGCGCTCGGGGAGAATCACGTCCGTGAGCCCCGCCGCGTGCGCGGCCAGCACCTTCTGCTTGAGCCCGCCGATCGGCAGCACGCGCCCCTGAAGGGTCACCTCGCCGGTCATCCCGACGGTGTGGCGAACCGGGCGCCCGCTCAGCAGCGAGGCCAGGGCCGTGGTCATCGTGACACCCGCGCTGGGGCCGTCCTTGGGGATGGCTCCCGCCGGAACGTGCACGTGGAACTCGCGCTCGTCGAAGGCGTCCTCGTCGATCCCGAGCTCGTTGGCGTGGCCGCGCACGTAGGAGAGCGCGATGCGCGTGGACTCCTTCATGACGTCACCCAGCTGACCGGTCAGGACGAGGGTGTCCTTGCCCTTCATCGCGGTGGCCTCCACGAACAGCACGTCGCCGCCGGTGCCGGTAACCGCCAGGCCGGTGGCCACGCCGGGCACCGCGGTGCGCTCGGCCGCCTCCTGGAAGAAGCGCTGGCGCCCGAGGGCGTCGCGGACCACGTCCAGGTCCAACGCCACCGGGGCCTCCACCTCGCCCGCCGCGATCTTGGTCGCCGTCTTTCGCAGCACGGTTCCCAGGTCACGTTCGAGGTTGCGCACGCCCGCCTCGCGGGTGTACTCGGTCACGATCGACTCCAGGGTTTCCTTGTCGATCGACACCTCGTCCTCGCGCAGCCCGTTGCGCTCGCGCTGGCGCGGCCACAGGTACCCGCGGGCGATCGCGACCTTCTCGTCGGTCGTGTAACCGTCGAAGCGGATGATCTCCATCCGGTCCAGCAGCGGCGCCGGGATCGTCTCGGCGATGTTGGCCGTGGCGATGAACACCACCTGCGAGAGGTCGATCTCGACGTCGAGGTAGTGGTCGCGGAACGAATGGTTCTGGGCCGGGTCGAGCACCTCGAGCAGGGCGGCGCTGGGGTCGCCGCGCCAGTCGGCGCCGACCTTGTCCACCTCGTCGAGCATGATCACCGGGTTCATCGTGCCGGCGTCGCGCAGGGCGCGCACCAGACGGCCCGGCAGGGCGCCGATGTAGGTGCGCCGGTGGCCGCGGATCTCGGCCTCGTCGCGCACGCCGCCCAGCGACATGCGCACGAACTCGCGACCCGTCGAGCGCGCGATCGACTCGCCGATCGAGGTCTTGCCCGTGCCGGGAGGCCCGATCAGGGTGAGGATGGCGCCCGAGCGCTTGTCCTCCTCGATGCCGCGCTCCTGGCGCAGCTTGCGCACCGCGATGTACTCGACGATGCGGTCCTTCACGTCCTCGAGGCCGGCGTGGTCGGCGTCGAGCACCTCACGCGCGCGCACGGGGTCGAGGTCCTCGTCGGAGCGCTCGGACCACGGCACGGCGATCAGCCAGTCGAGGTAGGAACGGATCATCGAGGACTCGCCGCCCTGCTCGCCCATGCGCTCGAAGCGGCCAAGCTCGCGCTCGGCCTGCTCGCGGACGTGCTCGGGCATGCCCGCTTCCTCGATCTTGGTGCGGTACTCGTCGATCACCGATGCGTCGTCGTCGCCGAGCTCCTTGCGGATCGACTCCATCTGCTTGCGCAGGAAGTAGTCGCGCTGCTGCTTTTCGGCGCCCGACTGGACGTCGTCGCGGATGCGCACGCGCACCTGCAGCTCGGTCAGCCGGTCGCGCTGCATCGAGAGAGCGACCTCGAGGCGATCCGTCACGTCGACGGTCTCGAGCAGCTCCACCTTCTGCTCGTAGGTCAGGTCCGGCGAGTAGCCGCCGGTGTCGGCCAGGGCACCCGGCTCGGTGATGGAGCGCACGAAGGCGGCCACGCGGCCGTCGTCACCGCGCAGATCGAGGATCTCCTCGACCACGGCGCGGTACTCGCGCTCGAGATTGCGGGTGCGCCCGTCGACGGGCACGTCGTCGGGCTGAGGATCGACCTCCACGCGCAGCGCGCCGGTGGCGTCGGTGCCGGCCGCGCCGATACGACCGCGGTGCAGGCCCTCGAGCGCTACGGCGCGGCCGCCGCCGGGAAGGCGCACGTGCTCGACCACGTTGGCGACGGTGCCGACGCTGGCGAACTCATCGCCCTTGCGGGGCACGAGCACCACGCGCTCGGCGTCACCGGCGTCGATGGCCAGGGTCACGTTCATGTTGGGGAAGACGACGGAGTCGTCGACGGGGATCAGGAGAAGATTTTCTGAGGCCATATCGGGAGTCACCTACTTACGTTGGGTAAGAGAAGTGTAGCGGTAGCGTTCCGCCTTCGATCCACTCGATCCGGAGGTTGTGAGAGATGCCGAAGAGAAAAGCCGACGCCCAGTGGGAAGGCTCATTGAAGGGCGGCAAGGGCACGATGCGGATGGCCAGTGGGTCCTATGAGGGCCCGTTCTCCTTCGGGTCGCGCTTCGAGGAGGAAGAGGGCACGAACCCCGAGGAGCTGATCGCCGCCGCGCACGCGGGCTGCTTCTCGATGGCCTTCGCGAACGAGCTCACCGAGGCCGGGCACGAGCCGGAATCGGTGGAGACCACCGCCACCGTCCAGTTGGACGGCGTCGACATCACCTCGATCGAATTGGACACCCGCGCACGCGTGCCCGGCATCGAGGAGGACGAGTTCCAGCGCATCGCCAGCGGCGCCAAGGGGGGCTGCCCCGTCTCGAAGGCGCTGGGCGGGGTGGGCTCGATCGAGCTGAAGGCCGAGCTCACGCAGTGATGAGCCCTAGGTGGAGGCGTCGAGCGAGCCCGCGGAGGTCGCGCGAACCGCGGCCGCCACCGCGGCGGCCGAGCTGGTCGAGCCGGGCATGACCATCGGCCTGGGCTCGGGCCGCGCGGTGTGGCGGCTGGTCGAGCTGCTCGGCCGGCGCGTCGCGCCGGGCGGCGATCTGGCGGCTGCGGGGCTGCGCGCCGCCACGGCGTCGTCCATCACCGAGGCGCGCGCGGGCGAGCTGGGCATCGAGGTGATCGAGCTCGACGGCGCGGTGGAGCTCGACCTGGCGCTCGACGGAGCCGACGAGGTCGACCCCGAGCTGCGCCTGATCAAGGGCGGCGGCGGGGCGCTGTTGCGCGAGAAGATCGTGGTCTCGGCCGCGCGGCGCTTCGTGGTGGTGGCCGAGACGCCCAAGAAGGTCGAGCGGCTGGGCGAGCACTTCCGCCTCCCCGTCGAGGTGGTGCGCTTCGCCTGGGCCGACACCCGGCGGCGCGTCGAGGACGTGCTCCCCGACGCCCTCCTGCGCGAGTCCGCCGCGGGCGAGCCGTACCTGACCGACGAGGGACATTTCATCCTCGACTGCGCCCTCCCGCCGGAGGCCGACCTCGACGAGCTGGGCCCTCGCCTCAAGCAGATCCCCGGCGTGGTCGAGCACGGCCTGTTCATCGGAATGGCCGAGCGGGCGCTGCTCGGGCGCCCCGACGGCGGCGTGGAGCTGATCGAGCGCCCGTGAACGCCCGGGAGCTCACAGCTCGCCCTCGCCAACGGAGAAGGCGCCGGCCCGCCGGTCGTCGCCCGGCGGGCGCATGAGCAGACGCACCTCGTGGCCGAAGTTCTCCGCCGCCGCCAGATAGACCGCCTGGCGCAGGCTCACCCGCAGCGTCGCGAGAGCGGTGGCCGACGGCGCGTCGGCGCCGTCATCGGCGGCCAGGCCGGACGAGCCGGAGGCGCGCAGCTCGAGCACCTCCACGGCCTCGAGCGCGACGAAGGTCCGTCCGGCACCCTCCTGGCGCTGGGTGGACACCAGCACGTCGACGCGTGAGCCCGGGCCCGCGCCGGCCAGCGCGGCGCCGCCCGTCACCGCCATCTCCAGCGCTCGCTCGCCGGCGCGCAACGGCCCTCCCTCCGCCGGGCCCGCGCCCTCGAGCAGCCCCGCGGTCACGTAGGAGCCTGCGCTGACCGCGACCGCGGCGCGCGCGCCCGCCAACCGGGCGGGGCCGCCGAGCGCGTCCGGGGGCACGAACCGAGCGGGCACGCGCCGGACGGCGAGATCGCCCGCGCCGAGGCGGTCACCGGCCGCGATGTCCCGCGCCGCGACCACCGCACCGACCAGAGGCCCGACGCGCGCCTCGACCCTGCGCTCGCGCTCGCGCACCTGGGCGGCCGCCAGGCCGCCGCAGGTGAGGGCGAGCAGGAGCAGCACCAGGCCCCGCCGCCGGCGGGCCCTCATGCCGCCCGGGAGCGACGGCGCTCGGGCGCCGCGGGCAGATCGAGCTCGGCGAAGGTCAGCTCCTCGCCGCGCTCGATGCGCAGGCTGCCTCCGAGCTCCTTGGCCGCCCGCGCCGCGATGTCAATCCCGCGGCCGCGGCCGTTGGCGCGTGCGGCGGCCAGCTCGTCGAGTTCCTTCGGCCGGTTGGCGTTGCGGATCTCCAGGCGGGACCCGCCGGCGGTCGAGGTCCAGCGCACATCGACCGGTCCGGCGCCGTGTTCGGCGGCGTTGTCGATCAGGTTGGCCACCACCTGGCTGAGCCGCCCGGCGTCGAGCCCGGGACCGGGGCCCGGGGCCTGCGGGCTCCGGCGCCGCGCGCGGCCCAGGTCCGTCAGGGCGGCGTCCATCCGGTCGATCTGCAGCGCCACGAGCGAGGAGAAGGCGCGCGTGGCGCCTACCCGGCGCATGCGCTCGGCGGCCAGCGAGATCGCGGCGACGGCGCCGCGCAGCTCGTGCTCGGCGTCGGCCACCAGCGACATCCGGGCGCGCAGCACCATCACCCCGAGCACGACCAGGGCCCAGCCGGATCCCGCCACCAGCCAGCTCACAGCGCCTCCGTGAGCCGGTAGCCCACCCCGCGCACGTTCACCACCCAGGGCCGCGGCGACGGGCTCAGCTTCTTGCGCAGACGGCACGCGTGGGCGTCGAGGGTGCGAGTTCGCCCGGCGGCCAGGTAGCCCCAGACGTCACGAAGCAGCTCCTGCTTGCCGTACACGCGCGTGGGGTCCTCGGCCAAGGCGTGAAGCAGGGCGAACTCCTTTGCCGACAGCTCGATCCGCCGCCCGGCCAGACGCACCGAGCGGGTGGCCGGATCCACCGTCAGCTCGCCGGCGCGAAGAACGCCTCGCGAGCGCCGGCCGTCGGCGCGGCGCAGCAGCGCGTTCACGCGGGCGAGGAGCTCGGCGTAAAGAAAGGGCTTGCAGAGATGATCATCGGCTCCGCGGGCGAAGCTGCGGACCCGGTCGGCGTCGCTTGCCCGCCCGCTGAGCACCAGGACCGGCAGGTCCGGATCCAGGCGTGAGGCCAGGCCGTCGGCCGAGCGGACGCGGTCGAGCAAGACCAATCCACCGGCACCCACGAGCCCCAGGTCGAGCACCACGAGCGCGGGCTGGCGCACCTCGATGCCCCGCAGGCCCTCCCCCACGCTCGCGGCCCCGGCCACCCGGAAGCCGTCGGCGGCGAGGTTGTCGAGGAGGAAGGAACGAGTCAGGTCGTCGTCCTCCACCACCAGGATCAAGCGCTGCTGGTCCACACCGAACAGAAGATCCGCGAGGGAGAATCTCGCCCCGGTCGGGCAGGGCCCACACGGCGATCGCGCGCCAAGCCGCGGCTGGGCCTTGACCTCAACCGCGATTGAACGTGCATGATCTAGCGGTGGACTCGCCGAACATCCCCCCGCACGGGACAGCCCTCGAGATAGCCGACCTGGTCAAGCGCTACCCCACCGGAACCGAGGCCCTGCGCGGCGTGTCGCTGGACATCGGGGCCGGCGAGTTCTTCGGTCTGCTCGGGCCCAACGGCGCCGGCAAGTCGACGCTGATCCACTGCGCCACCGGGCTTGCGCGGCCCACGTCCGGGTCGGTGCGGATCTTCGGCCACGACGCCGTCGACCACTACGAGCAGGCACGCCTTGGGGTGGGCCTCTCTCCCCAGGAGCTGAACCTCGACTGGTTCCTGACGGTCGCCGAGACGCTCGACTATCACGGCGGCTACTTCGGGATGCCCAAGAAGGAGCGCCGCGAGCGCACGGCGGAGTTGCTGGACACCTTCTCCCTCACCGAGAAGCGCGACGATCGCACCCGCACGCTGAGCGGCGGCATGAAGCGCCGGCTGGTGCTGGCGCGCGCCCTGATGCACCGTCCCGAGCTGCTGATCCTCGACGAGCCGACGGCGGGGGTGGACGTCGAGCTGCGCCTGGAGCTGTGGCACTACGTGCAGCGCATCAACCAGGAGGGCACCACGATCCTGCTCACCACGCACTATCTCGAGGAGGCGGAGCGGCTGTGCGACCGCATCGCCTTCATCAACGACGGCCAGATCGTCGCGTGCGGCACGAGCGAGGAGCTGGCCGACCGGTTCGGCGTGGCGAGCCTCGAGGACGCCTACCTGGAGCTGGTGGGGCGCATCGAGCTCTCACGGGCGAAGCCGGAAGAGATCGCTCCTTGAGCGCCTCGCAGATTCGCTTCTTCGCGCTCGTGCGCCGCGAGGTCAACCGCTTCCTGAAGATCAAGCGGCAGACGGTGGGGGCTCCTCTGCTGGAGACCTTTCTCTACATCTCGGTGTTCGGCGCGGCGCTGGGCACGCGGATCGACACCCTGCAGGGGGTCGACTACGTCGTCTACATCATTCCCGGGTTGATCCTGATGGCCTGGGCGCTCAACGCGTTCACCAACAACTCGTCGTCCATTCTCCAGCAGAAGTTCCAGCGCGCGATCGACGACCAGCTCTCCTCACCGGCCTCTCCCCTCCAACTGCTGCTCGCGTTCTCCCTCGGCGGGTTCCTGCGCGGGATGATCGTGGCTACGCTCACCTTCCTCGCGTCCCTGGTGCTGGTGGACCTCCCGATCGAGCACGCGCTCGTGCTGTTGCCGTCCCTGTTCCTCGTCGGCTTCTTCTTCGCCCAGCTCGGGGTGCTGGTGGGCGTGAGGGCCGAGCAGTTCGACGACGTCTCCTTCGCGCAGACCTTCGTTCTCCAGCCGCTCATCTTCCTGGGCGGCGTGTTCTACTCGGCCTCGCTGCTGCCCGAGCCGTTCGAGACGATCACCCAGTTCGACCCGGTCTACTACATGATCGGCCTGGTCCGCTACGGCTTCCTCGGCATCTCCGAGGTCAACGTGGCGCTCTCCCTTTTCATCCTCAGCGCGGCCACCCTTGCGCTCTTCATGCTCAACCACCGGCTGTTCGTGCGCGGCTATAAGCTGCGCGCCTGATGCCCGAGCCCGGCGGTGGGACACCGGCGATCCGCGCTTCCGATGGCGAGCGCGAATCGGCGGTCGCTTCTCTGCGGACCGCTGCCGGTGAGGGCAGGCTCACCCTCGACGAGCTGGCCGACCGCCTCGAGCGGGCCCTCGCCGCCGTGACGCGCGCGGACCTCGAGCCACTCACCGCCGACCTGCCCGGCGGTCGACGCCGGCGCCCCCGGCCGCGAAAGGGCGCCGATGGGTCGTGGGGATCATGGGCGGCGGGGATCACGCGGGACGCTGGCGGATCGCGGCGCGCTGCACCGTCGTCAACCTCCTGGGCGGAGCCGACCTCGACCTCACCGACGCGATGGTCGAGGGCCCGCACACGGAGATCCGGGTCTTCTCGCTGATGGGCGGCTCGGACATCGTGGTGCCGAACGGCGTGCACGTCGAGCTCAGCGGGTTCGCCTTCCTGGGCGGCAACGACCTGCGTCTCGCGGACGCTCCCCCGCCCCCACCCGGCGCCCCCGTCGTCCGCGTGCGGGCGTACTCGGTGATGGGCGGCACCGACGTCAAGTCGAGCCCTGCAAACCCCGTTGCATAGCTCCGGAGCCGGAAGGAATCGGCCGTAGGATGACGACGCCCGGGCGGAAGCCGGGCTCCTTTGAATATGGACACGGCACGACGCGGAAACTACGAGTCCGGCTCGGACTACGTTCTCGAGTACGGGGAGCTTCGCTTCACGTTCAACGAGCGCGACTTCACCGAGCGCGTCGAGCAGGCGGCGGCCAAGCTCGACTTCGTCGGGGGCCGCCTGGGTGACGACGAGCGCGAGGACCTGGTCAACCTGGCCGTGAACGGCGAGGTGTCCGAGCCCCAATCGGAGCTGGGCGAGCACATCAACGAGCGCTGGGTAGATCTCAACGGCCCCTCCGAGCGCTCGCTCGTGCACTGGATCCGCCGCCTCGTCTTCCGCGGCGCGTGGCTCGACCAGCGCGTGATGGAGGGCGAGCTCGAGGTCGTGTTCGTCGAGGATTCGAGCACCTTTGGCTACGCCCAGCCGGACCGCAACTTCGAGCTCATCGAGCTCTCCGCGGAACCCAGCTGGCGCGAAGTGGCCTACAGGCGATAGCATCCCTGCAGACCGTCTGCAAATAGTTTCACGGAGGTAGAGATGCGCAAGCTCCTGCCGGCCGCTCTGGCCGGCGCCCTGGTGATCCTCAGCGTGGCCGCGCCCGCCGCGAGCGCCAAGGAGAAGCTGCTCACCCTCTACTCCCCCAAGATCGAGTCGCTGCCCTACGTGCACGACACCCACGAGGTGCCACTGCTCAAGGCCGACGGCAACGCTCCGAGCGAGCCCGGCTACATCCTCGGCTACAAGGAGATGGCGCTGGTCGACTCCAAGGACCCCAAGGCGAAGCCGCTGCCGATCGCCAAGATGATGGTGCACCACTTCCTCTACTGGGCCCCGGGGCGCGTGAACGAGGCCGAGGGGAGCTGCTGGCGCGGCGCGGGTTTCATCGGGGGGCGCGGTGAGGAGCACCCGCTGGGCCGCACCCAGCTGACCCTCCCCGAGAGGTACCGGGGCAAGTACGGGATCGAGAACCGCAAGGCGGACGGCACGGCGCCGGACTGGCGGTTGACCGCGATGGTGATGAACCACTACAAGCGGCCCAAGAGCTTCTACGTGCGAACCAAGGTCTGGTACACGACCGATGTGCGCAGGGCGGTGCATCCCGTGGTGATCGGCGACTGCGCCCAGGTGGCCAACGGCATGTCCTACGACGTGCCGGGTGGCGGCAAGAAGGGCTCCAACTTCGTGAACAAGAGCGACTGGACCGCCCCTTTCAGCGGCCGCATGCTCGTGGCCGCCTCTCACCATCACGGCGGCGGTAAGTACCAGACGCTGGAGAGCCGCACCTGCGGGCGGCGGCTCTTCAAGGCGCGCGCCTACCACGGCACCGCCGACCACCCCTACAACACGATCCGCCCCATCCTCCACGAGCCCGGCCCGGTCGGAAACGGGAGCTTCGCCAGCGGCACGGGCATCCCGGTGGTCGAGGGCGAGGTGCTGCGCCGCGTGGCCGTGCACGACAACCACAACCTGCACGTGGCCTCCATGGGCTTCTGGACCACCTGGTGGGTGAAGGACGAGTCGGTCAAGCGCTGCGGCAAGATCCCCGATGACTTCGTCGAGATCAACCGCCCCGCGAAGTTCGACCGCACCCCCAACCACGATCTGGTGGTGCCGCAGCTCTCCCGCCCGACCGGTGTTTTCAGGGCCTTCGACGGCAACGCGCTCGCCATCGGCGACGACTTCTTCGCCCCCGCCAAGGTCACGGCCAAGGTGGGCGACACCGTCACCTGGAACTTCGGCGGGCAGAAGCCGCACAGCGTGACCGTGGCCAACGGCCCACGCGGGTTCTCGTCGGTGTACTGGGGCCAGACCCGGGGCAGCTACAGCGTCCGGCCGACGGTGAAGGGCACCTACAAGCTGGTGTGCCTGGTCCACCCCACGACGATGGCGCAGACGCTTGAGGTGAAGTAGACCGGGCTAGATGGTCTAGAGGCGGTCGGCGCGCAGGGTCCCGCTCGCCTCGGCGGCGACCCGGCCGCCGCCCTCGAGCACGATGCGCGTGCTGGCCCAGCGCAGCACCTCGGTGTCGTCGCCGCTCGCGGCCACGATGGTGAGCGTGCCGCCCTCCTCGGTGGCGCGTGCGGCGCCGAAGAGGCGCCGGCGCACTCCGGGCGGGAGGGCATCGAGGGCGTCGATGATCACCGCCGCGTGCGCCCCCCGCTCCACCACGCGCTTGGCCCGCTCCACCGCCAGCTCGGCGGCCTGGGCCTGAGCGTCGGGTGGGCGCTCGAAGGAGCCGCCGGTCACCGGCAGGCCGCTCTCGCGCCACTCGCCCACCTCTTCCGGGCGCGCGCCGGCGAGCACCACGGACACGGACATGTCGGGGTACTGCTCCGACAGCGCCTTGGCCACCTCGCGCAGCAGCGTGGTCGCGCCCGCGCCGGGAGGCCCGCTCACGGCCACCCGCGAGCCCTTGCCGAAGGGCACGCTGTCGAGCGTCGAAGGCATGGAGAGCCGCTCGGCGGGCACGACGGCGATGAGGTCGCCGAACCACGGCCGCTGCTCGGGCGGCTCGGCGGGGGTGCCGTTGACCGTCTCCACGCGCACCAGCGAGGGGTGGCGCTCGTTGCGACGCGGCGGGCGCACCGGTCCGCTCACCTCGTCGCCGCTGCGCAGCTCGCAGCGGCGAATCTGGGCCGGCGAGACGTACACGTCCTCGCGCGACTGCCCGCCCGGTTCGACGCGCAGGAAGCCCGAGCCGTTGGCGAGGATGTCGAGCATGCCGTCGGCAATCGGCTCGTCGGAGGCCTCGTCCTCGACCACCTCCGGCTCTTCCTCCACCGCGTCGACGGGCTCCTCGCTTGCGTCGTCCGCAGGCTCCCTCGGGCTCCTCGGGCGCCTCGGGGGAGGGCGCCTCGAGCGCCTCGGGCGCCTCGGGCGCCTCGGGCTCCTCGTCGCTCGGCCCCGGCGGGCTGCCCGACGGTCCTTCGAGCGTCTCGTCCGAGGGGACCTCGTCCGGCTGGCGCTCGTCGTCGGTGGCGGGCGGCGCGTCGTCCTCGCCCCCCTGGGCTCCGAGAATCGTGCCGATCAGGTCGTCCTTTCGCATGGTGCGAAAGCCTTCGAGGCCGAGCTCGGAAGCGATGGCGTGAAGGTCGGCGAGTGGGCTGGCTTCGAGCTCTTTTCTGTGCAGGACGGCCATGGGGCGGGCAACCCTATCTGGCGGCGGGGCCGGATCGCGGCCAGCGGGCTGTCATTCGTCGTCCTCGACGGCGTCGAGCACCAGCTCCATGAGGCGCACGAGCGTGTCATCGACGTTCTCGTTGTCGATGATGGCCACGCCCTCCGAGCGCGCCCGTTCCCAGAGATGGTCCTGGAGGCGGCGGATGTGCTCGAACTGGGACAGGTAGCGCTCGGCCGGGCGCGTGCCCGGCCGCAGGGAGAAGTGCCCGCGATGCAGGTCGGGGTCCTGAACCACCACGAGAGCCTCGACCAGCACGCAGCGCTCGCGCACGCGCGGGTGAACCCCTCCGGGCACCACATGCACCCCCTCCACCACCACCGGCTTGCCCTCGCTCGCGGCCCGCTCGACGATGGCGGCGATGCCGGTGCCCACTCGCTCGGCCTGGTCGCGATAGCCCGCGATGCCGCCCGCCTCGAAGGCCGAGTGGTGCACGGTGGGCATGGCCTCGAGGGTGAAGAAGGCGCGCAGGACCTGGCGAACGACGTCGGTGGCGATCACCCGGTGGACGCCGAGACGGGCCGCCAGCATCGAGGCCAGAGTCGACTTGCCCACGCCCGTGGTGCCGCCGACGAGCACCACCAGCGGCCGGTCCAGGCGGTCGAGGCGCCGCCAGCGCCGGTAGCGGCCGGCGGCCATCTCCCCCTCCTCGGCCCGCAGCACCTCCTGTGCCAGCACGTGGAGGGCCGCCACGTCGATCTCCTCCTCGCCACGCTCGGCCAGCCTGGTCTCGATCAGCCGGGCGAGCTCGAAGGCGCGTTCCTGGGAGAGCGCGGTGGCCGACAGCGCCTGGGCCATCAGCCCCTTGGAGTAGGGCAGCCCGTGGCCCTTGTGCATGACGAGGGTCTCGCGGGAGGGCGCGGGCTGGCCCGCGCCGGACCGACCGGTCTCAGCCAACGCGCGCCCACTCCATCAGCGCCTCGTCGAGGCCGTCCCCCACCGGCCGGTTGCGCACGAAGGCCACGCGCGCTCCCTCGGCACGGGCGCGCACGGCGACCGTGTCGATCGCCGCCGCCTTGAGCTCGGTCAGCCAGACGTCGCAGTGCTCGGCCACCGCACGGTCGAGGTCGCCGGCCAGGGCCGACCGGCGCGCCAGGTTGGTCGAGGCCACGACCGGCTCCACTCCCCGGCAGGTCTCGGCTCCGGTGGTGAAGAGCGCCACGCGGGCCTCGGCGGGGAGCGGCTCGGCGGGCTCGCAGCGCAGCTCGAAGGCGAGCGCGCCCGGCGGCGCGGGCGCGCCCTCGCGAGCCAGGACGAGGTCGGCGCGCAACAGGCGATAGCCCGACAGCGGCTCGGGGTCCCCGCGCCCCACGATGCACAGCGTGCGGTCGACCTCCACCGGCGGGATGCACGAGCCGGAGCCCTCGAAGATGAGGCGCGCAGGACTCAGAGAGACGGCGAGCGCGGCCCCCTCCGCCACGTTGGACTCGAACGGGGCGCCGGCCGGCCCGCCCCCCACCCGGCGACAACCGACGGTGGTCACCCCGGCGAGCACGGCGCCCTCGAGATAGTCCGAGGCCGCGTGAACGCCCGACCTGGCCAGCGCGATGAGGTCCTCGAGCGTGGTGTCGGGCCGGGCGACCACCGGCCGCGCCGGGCCGCCGCGGCCCATGCACACGATCACCGGATCGCCGTCGGCCGGCAGCCGGGCGAGGTGGCCGGCGACGGCGGTCTTGCCCGTGCGCTTGCCGGTGGCGATCACCGCGAGGCGCGGGCCGTCGAACTCCACCGGTGCGTAGCGCGGCGGATCGAGAACGAGTCCGGGCGCCTCGTAACGCAGGCCCAGGTGCAGGGCCAGCTCGGCGAGGCGCAGCTTGGCGCTCGGCGGTAGCGGGGGCTCGTCGGCCAGGTCGACCACGGTTTCGACCACCGGCGCCAGGCGACGCAGGGCGTCCTCGGGCGAGCCGTCGACCGGCCGCCCGTAGATCTCCGCGAGCGGCCGGTCGGGAAGCTTCTCCTCACCGCCGCAGAACACCACGCCGGCCACCTCGCGCTCGCGCTCGACGCGCGCCAGGGCGTCGCGCACCGCCGCGGGATGGTGCTCGCCGTCGATCAGCGCGATGACCGCCACGCGCGCATTATCAGCGCAGCGTGATCAGCGAGACGCGTGACGGCTCAACGCCGTCGCGGGCGAGCCACGCGGAACCGCAAGGTCTCGACACGCGAGAGGTTGCCCGCCGCGTCTCGGATCTGCAGCTGCGCGACGTAGCGACCCGGTCGCAGCGTGCGTCCGGCGAGCCGCCCGTTGAACGTGATCGTGTTCTGCCCGGCCACCACCGCCTGGCTGATCCTGCCGACCGTCTTGCGTGCCGAGCAGCGACGGCTGCGCAGCGCGCGCCGGAAAGCGCGAGGCGAGGGCGAGGACCGGCGGACCCTGCGCACCAGGCGGCGCGTACGCGGCACGCAGACCAGACGCCCGGCCCTGCGGACCCTGAGTCCGGCGACCTGCCGGCGAACGGTGAGGGTGGCGAGGCCGGCCTCGCTCGAGTTGAAGCCGAAGCGAGAGCCCTCCCCGGGGAGCAGCGTGTCGCGGCCGATGTCGAAGCCGCCCACTACCGGGGGGAGCACATCTACGCGAGGGGGTCCCCGCCCCCGGGACCGCCGCCGGACGGCGGGAGCGGCGGGAGCGCCTCGAGCGGCACCGCCACCACGTCGGGTCCGCCGCGGTTCCAGACAGCGAAGCCCTGATGGTCGGCGGCCGCCGAGACGCGCACTTTCGGGGTAGCCATTCTCGCCCCGGCGCGATGTTGACCGTCGGCGACCAGTTCGACCCCGTTGTCCGGACCAGCGGTAGCGCAGCGCCCCGTCGTTGTAGGCGCTCCAGACCGCGTGCAGGCGTCCGCCGTCGTCCTGGAAGAGGTCGAGGTCGTTGAACGACTGGCCTTGGACGATTTGCACCGGGGCGGACCAGCCGGTGCCGGTGAATTGCCGTATGAAGCCCGCGTCAGGCGCGCGCTTCTGGTGGAAGAGGAAGATCCCGTTGGGGCCACCGGCCAGTGCCGGACCGCTGGCCGCGGTGACGCGGTCGTTGTCGAGAGTAGCCTCGGGCGTCCAGTTGGCGGCGTTGTTGATGTTGGCTTCGGTCGGCGCGACACGAGTCGCTGAGCTTGCGCCATACGAAGCTCCAGTTGGGGCTGGTCTGGTTCTGGTAGACCGACCACCGGACGACCGCTCGGTTGCTGTATGGCGATGGCGCCCTGGTTGGTGCCCGCGCTGCCCAACACCGCCTCCGCGTTCTCCACGCCCGAACAATGTCGGCGTTCTGCACGGTCGCCTCGGTGCTCAGCTCGGAGAGCAGCGAGAAGGAGGGGCCGCCCGCGGGGTTGATGGCGGCCTCGCTGGCGCTGTAGGTCGACGGTGTCGCTGATCTGGTCGTCGCGCCGAAGCTCGTCCCGCCGTTGGAGGAGTAGACCTCGCGTGTGCCCTCCCCGGTCCGCAGCAGCGCTGGTAGAAGACCGACACCTGATCTGTGGGCATAGCTGAAGACATGGGGGCGCCCGAAGATGCCGAAGGGGCTGCCGGCAAAGATCGCGCCGCCCCCGCATGCGCTTGCGCCACGAGCCAGCCGGCAGTAGCTGACGACGTCCGCGGCGGCCGCCGGCGGGCTCGTGTCGTCCCAGACGATGTGAGCGCGGCCAGCAGGGTCCACCGCGATATCGGGCGTTCCCCCCTCGGCCTGGCCCACCACGACGGGGGTGGCGGCGAGGGACGGCACCGCCGCCGCACAGGCAGACGGCGGCGACGCTGATCAGAGCGCAGAGCGTGCGGGTCATGCCCGCCTAATCGGACAGGCGCCCGCCGGCTTTAGCGGCTGTCGCTCAGCGGCTCAGCCCTCGCGCGGCACCTCGCCCCGCCAGTCGCCGGTCTCGGCGCCGCGGGACTCGATGAACTCCTTGAAGCGCGCGAGGTCGCCCTTCACGCGGCGGTCGTCGGCGCCCAGCGCCGCGCCCACCTTCTCCTTGATGCCCTCGGGCGCCCAGTCCATCTGAACCATCACGCGGGTGGTGTCGTCGTCGATGCGGTGGAAGGTCACCACACCGGCGTTGTCCTTGCCGTCGGTGTTGCGCCACGCCACGCGCTCATCCGGGTTCTGCTCGGTGATCTCGGCGTCCCACTCGTGGGTCTCGCCGCCGAAGTTCGCGACCCAGTGAACGTGGCGGTCGTCGCGCTGCTCGATCCGCTCGATGCCCTCCATGAAGTGCGGGAACTCCTCGAACTGGGTCCACTGGTTGTAGGCCTGGCGAATCGGGACGCTGACCTCGATTGACTGCTCGATTGTCTGTGTGGTCATGACAGTGCGTACGGAGCGCCGGCCACGGCGCGACTCAACTACTTGCGCTTCTTCGGCTTGATCACCCGGAACTTCACGGTCTCGGCGCGCGAGACGTTGCCGGCTACGTCGGTGATCTTGAGCAGCGCCCGGTAGCTGCCCGGCGTGAGCTTGCGCCCGGCGAGACGTCCGGTGAAGGCGATCGTGTTGCGCCCCGCCTTCACCTGCTTGGCGATCGAGCCGATCTTCTTCCAGGCGTTGCAGCGCTTCTTGGCGGGCGCCTTGCGCACCTGCTTCTTCGACCGGGCCACGCAGCGGCGCTTGCCCTTGATCTTCACCTTCAGGCCCTTCACGCGCTTCTGCACCGTGAGCACGGCCCGGCCGGCCTCGCTCGAGTTGAACGTGAACCTGGTGCCCTGACCGGGCAGCAGCTTGGAGTCGCCCGCCTTCAGGCCGCTCGCCTTGGGCGAGTTCGAGTCGCCGCCCGATCCGGCGGGCGGCTCGGGGAGCGCCTCCAGCGCCACGGCGGCCACGTTCGGACCGTCCGGATTCCAGGTCGCGAAACCCTGGTGGTCGCCCGCGGCGGCCACGCGCAGATAGGGGTAGCTGTTCTCCCCGCGCGCGATGTCGGCCGTGGGAGCCCAGCTCAACCCGTCGTCCGACCACGTGTAGCGCAGCTCGTCCTCGCCGTAGGCGTTCCACACCGCGTGCAGACGACCGGAGGCGTCCTGGGTCAGGTCGGAGCTCGCGAACGACTGCCCGCCCGTGATGAGCACCGGCGCCGTCCAGCCGCTGCCCGTGAACTTGCTGACGTACCCGCGGTCGGGGAGCCCTTGCTTCCAGAACAGGAAGAGGCCGTTCGGGCCCCCGGCCAGCGAAGGCTCGCCGTCGATCGACTCGGAAGAGACGATCGTCTCGGGTCCCCATAGCGCCGCGTTGTTGATGTTCGGCTCGCCGATCTGGCCGGTGAACTTGCGCCAGACCAGGCCGGCCGGCACCTCGTATACCGCCACCGGCCTGGAGTCGGCAGCGAGACCGATCGCCGCGTCCTCACTCACCTGGCCGGACAGCTGAGCGTGCCCCGCCGCAGGGGTGTTGTCGAGCGGACTTCCGTTCTGCACGTAGGTCCCGCCGGTGGTCACCTCGGTGATCGAGGTGATCGTGTCCATGTCTCCCGGTCCGAAGACCGCCTCGCGCGGTGCTGCGCTGCTCGGAAACGCGTTGCCCGGTGCGGTTGCGCGCGCCGAAGGTGAGCCCGCCGTCGGTCGAGCGGTTGGCCATCATCATTCCCGTGCCGTTGAGGCCGCGCTGGTGGAACACCGTGACGGTGTTCGCGCCGGACACGAACACGTGCGGGCGCCCGGAGACGCCGGTGTCGTCCACGGGCTGAGTGCCGACGAAGGTCTCGGGGTCGACGCAGGCGCCGGCGCCCCGCGGCAGCCGGCAGTAGCGCGTCTCGTCGATGGCCGGCGCCGAGTCGAACCAGGTCAGGTGGGCGGTGCCGCTCGCGTCGACCGCGATGTCGGGCTCGCCATCCTGCTCGGCCTGGCCGACAACCACCGGCGTTGCTCCGAGGGCGGGCGCCGCGAACAACGTGAGAGCGGCGGTCGTGGTGGTCAGGGCGGTGAGCATCCGGGGAGCGTTCATGCCCGTCCAACCGGCCTGCCCCGGCGGAATTACGGCGCGCGCCGGCGAATGTCAGCCGTGTGCCGTCTCGCCCAGCAGCGACTGGTCCTTCTCGTACTCGTACGTGCGCGGATCGAAGGAGAGAATCGCGTCCTGCTCGTGGAACGGGTACTTGCGGTAGATGGTCACCCGCTCGGGGCTCGCCTCGATCACGTTGTAACAGGGCTTGGTCTTGCCGCGCAGCCGGGTGGTGGCCACCGTTCCCGCATTCACCACGAACAGGTTCTCGAGGCGCCAGGCGTAGGGCACGTGCTTGTGGCCCGACAGCACCAGATTTACGCCGGCGCGCTGCAGGCACTCGAGCGTGTCCCCGGCGTCGTGCACCACGTTGCGCTCGCGCCCGGTGCCCGGCACCGGCAGCAGGTGGTGATGGAGCACGAATATGCGCAGGTAGGCCTGCTCCGCTCCGAAGCGCTCCTCGATCCAGGGATAGCGCCCCCGGCCGATCACGCCGTGGTCGAGATCGGGCTCGGTGGAGTCGACGGCCACGATCGACACGCCGTCGCGATGCAGCTCCGAGCTGCGCTCGCCGAAGAGCTCCTCGAAGTGGACGTATCCCACGTTGCGCGAGTCGTGGTTGCCCGGGATCACGATCATCCGCTCGCAGGCGACGCGGTCGAGATAGTCGCGCGCGAGCTGGTACTCGCCCCGCAGGCCCTCGCCGGTCAGGTCGCCGGACACGATCACCAGGTCGGGCTCGAGCTCGTTGATCTCCACCAGCGCGCGGTCGAGCAGGCTGGGCACGAAGAAGGGCGACCCGCAGTGGGGGTCGGACAGGTGGGCGATGGTGAAGGAGGAGGCGCTCATACGACCTCCCGGCGCAGCTCTGCCGCCAGCCGCAGGTCAGGCCCGGCCGACCCGTCGCGCAGCGCCGCGTGCACGGCCAGGAAGTCGCGCGCGGCGGCCACGTCGTGCACGCGCAGGATGGCGGCGCCCCCGTCCACGGCGGAGCCCAGCGCGGCCAGCGTGCCGGCGTCGCGCCCGGCGGGCGGGCGGCCGGTCAGCGCGCCGACGAAGTCCTTGCGCGACGCGGCCACCAGCAGCGGGCGGCCGAGCTCGGCCAGCTCGGGCAGGCGGCGCAGCAGCTCGATCGACTCGGCCGGGCTCTTGCCCAGGTCGAGACCGGGATCGAGGATCAGCGCCGAGTCGCTCACCCCTCGCTCCAGGGCCAGCGCGATGCGCTCGAGCAGGAGCTCGCGAACGTCGGCCACCACGTCGTCGTAGTGGGGAAAGCCCTTGACCTTGGGCGGCACGCGCGTGTGGGTGATCACCAGGCGCGCTCTGGCCTCGGCGCAGGCGTCGGCCACCCCGGGATCGCTCAGGCCGCTCACGTCGTTCACGGTCCGCGCCCCGGCGGCCAGAGCGGCGCGGGCCACCGGCTCGCGCCAGGTGTCCACCGAAACCTCGAGGCCGTCGGCCGCCAGCCGCTCGATCAGCGGTACGACACGCGCCGCCTCCTCCTCGACCGACACCGCCGGGCGGTCGGTACGCCCCGACTCGCCGCCCACGTCGATCAGCCCCGCGCCCTCGGCCGCGAGCCGGTGCGCGCGGGCCGCGAGGGCGTCGAGCGACTTGGCGCCCTGGGGCTCGGAGAAGGAGTCGGGCGTCGCGTTGACGATCCCCATCAGCACCGGTGCGCTCACGCGGCCTCCTCGGGCGCCGCGCCGGCCTTCAGGGGGGCCTCCTCGAGCCGGTCGGCCGCGGGCGGGCGGCCGCCGGCCGCGACCAGTCCCTCGAGCCGGGCCTCCTCGCCCCAGGCAGCGATCTCGCTCTCGAGCCGGGCGTCGTCCCAGCCGAGCTCGCCGGCCACCGCGCCGGCCACCAGCGCGAGCTCCTCGCCCTCGAGGTCGGTCAGGCGCCGGGCGTCGAGCAGGCCCAGGCGAGTGCGTCGCAGCAGCACATCGCCCAGCGAGCGGGCCTGTTCCTGCGCGGCGGCGAAGGCCACCTCGGCGGCGATATCGGGGAGGTCGGGGCTGACGCGCTGAGCCAGCTGGGGGGCCTCGGTCACGAGGCTGAGCACCTCGGCCGCGGCGTGGCCGTATCGCGCCGCCAGGTGCGTCCGTGTGTCCTCGTCGACCCCCGGCACCTCGGGTAGGTCGCCCGCCTCCTCGGGCAGGCCGATCGGGATCTCGTGGGTCCGGCACGGGGCCTCGCGGCCTTCGCGCTCGACGATCCGGTCGACCGCCATCCTCGCCATGCGTCGCCAGGTGGTGAGCTTCCCGCCCGTGATCGTGACCAGGCCCGAGCTGGTCTCGTAGAGCTCCGCCCGGCGCGAGATGTCGACGGACTTCTTGGGATCGCCGGTCGCGATCAGCGGGCGCACGCCGGCGTAGGCGCCGGTCAGGTCGTCCGAGCCCAGCTCGGTGCCGAAGAAGGCGTTGACCGCCTCGAGCAGGTAGGCCACGTCCTCCTCCCCGGCCGGCACGTGATCGAGCGAGCCCTCGTAGTCGTTGTCGGTGGTGCCCACGAGCGTGCGTCCCAGCCACGGAAGAACGAAGACCGTGCGCCCGCTGCCCGCGGGTGCGATCACCCCGGCGTTCACCGGCAGCTGCTCACGCGACAGGGTCACATGGGTGCCGCGGCTGGGCCGGATCTTCGGCATCTCCCCCTGGGTGTAGAGCTCGTCGGGCCGCAGCCGGTCGGCCCAGACACCGGTGGCGTTGATCACGTGGGTCGCGCCGAGCTCGAACTCTCCCCCGCTCTCGGTGTCGCGCACGAGCGCGCCCGCAGCGCGGCCGTCGCGCTCGACCAGACCGGTGACCTCGCAGCGATTGGCCACCACGGCGCCGAAGCGCTCGGCCTCGCCGAGCACGCTCAGCACGAGGCGGACGTCGTCGGTCTGGCAGTCATAGAACAGGTAGGCGGCGCTCGGCTCTCGACCCTCCAGCGCCGGAGCCATCTCCACCGCCTCGGCGCCGTCGACGATGCGGTGGCGGTCGGGACTCCAGTCCTCGAGCTCGTCGCGCCCGCGCCGCCACGCCATCACGTCGTACATGTTGAGGCCCACGCCGGTCAGGCGATTGGGCCGCTTGCCCTCGAAGCTCGGCACGAGAAACGGCAGCGGGCGCACCAGGTGGGGAGCGAGCCGAACCATCAGCGAGCGCTCCAGCAGGGCCTCGCGCACCAGGCCGAGGTCGAAGTTCTGCAGGTAGCGCAGCCCGCCGTGCACGAGCTTGGAGGAGCGGCTCGAGGTGCCGGCGGCGAAGTCCGACTTCTCCACCAGCGCCACGCTGTAGCCGCGCGAGGCCGCATCGAGGGCCACTCCCGCGCCGGTGATGCCGCCGCCCACGACCACGAGGTCGAACGAATCGCTCTCCAGGGCAGCCAGCGCGTCAGCGCGCGAGATCACGGCAGGAACGTTACGTACTCGCCGGCCGGGAGCCGCTCGGGCGGCTCCTTGCCCTGGCGCAGCGGGCCGAGGTGGATCAGGCCCAGGACGCGTTCACCGTCGGGTACCCCCACCGCGGCGCGCCCCTCCTCGGTGCGCAGCACGCCGGGCGTGCGCCAGTAGCCGGCGAGCCCGCGGGCGTGAGCCGCGAGCAGCACGTAGGACACGGCGGTGGCGACCGCGCACAGGTCCTCTTCGTCCTGCACCTCGTCGTCCGACCTTGTCTGGCTGGCCACCACCAGCGTCGGCGCGCGGTCGAGCTTGCCCGCGGCCTCGCGACCGGCGGCCCGCTTGAGCTTGGCCAGCGCCTCGGGCCCCACCACACGGAAGCGCCACGGGTTGGTGAGATTGTGGTTCGGCGCCCAGCGCGCCAGCTCGAGCAGCTCCTCGATGGTCTCGCGCGGCACCGGCTCTTCTCCGAAGGCCTTGTGGGTGCGGCGCGTGCGTATGGCCTCTTCCAGATCCATCGGCCGGTTAGTCTCGCAGCGTGGCCTCAGGCATCGTGCTGATCACCGGCGCCTCCAGCGGCATTGGCGAGGCGACGGCCCACCGGCTCAGGGAGCTGGGCTTCGACCCGGTCGCTGCCGTGCGCCGAGACGATGACGCCGAGCGGCTCGGCTCCGCGGGCCTGCGCACCGTCAAGCTCGACGTGACCGACTCCGAGTCGATCGCCTCGGCCGCCGCCGATCTGGCCGGCGCGCCGCTGGCCGGACTGGTCAACAACGCCGGGATAGCCGTGGCCGCGCCGCTCGAGTTCCTCCCGGTCGACCAGCTGCGCCGCCAGCTCGAGATCAACCTCGTCGGCCAGCTCGCCGTGACCCAGAGCTTCCTGCCGGCGCTGAGGGCGGGACGCGGGCGGATCGTCAACGTGTCCTCGATCGGCGGGCGCGTGGCTCTGCCGCTGGTCGGCGCCTACGCCATGTCCAAGTTCGGCCTTGAGGCCATGAGCGACTCGTTGCGCCGCGAGCTGCGCTCACAGGGTGTGGACGTGATCGTGATCGAGCCCGGCGGCGTCAAGACCCCGATCTGGAAAAAGGGCAACGAGCTGGCCGGCGAGCTGCAGGCGGGCATGCCCGCCGAGGCCGAGCGGCTCTACGGCTCGATGGTCGAGGCCCTGCGCGCCGAGACGGTGAAGATCGAGAACGAGCGCGGCATCGAGCCCGGCGACGTGGCCGAGGCCATCGGCACCGCGCTCACCGCCGAGCGCCCGCGCGCCCGCTATCTGGTCGGCCGCGACGCGAAGCTGCGGGCGCGGATGGCCGCCGTGCTGCCCGATCGCGTGATGGACCGCCTCATCGCCCGGGCGCTGAAGCAGTAGTCAGGTCGACAGTCGGCGCTTGATCGGCAGTAGACGGCGGCGGGCGAGGAACAGCGCCAGCGCCGCCGCGGCCACGAGCACCACCACCAGCCACACCGGCACCCCGCCGCCGTCGTCCGCGGAACCGCTGGCCGGGCGGTCGACCTGGAGGCCGCCTTCGGCAGGGGCGGCCGGGGCGGCCGGGGCCGCCACGGGCGGCTCGGCGATCCGGGGCACGGCCGGGTCGGGTGGCGGGGGCGCGGCGGCCCCACCCTGGTTGCTCGCCGTTGGCGGCGGGCTCGCCGCGGGCGCCGGGGGTGTCCCCGGAGGAGGTGCCGCCACCGCCGGAGCGCTCGGCGGCGCCGCCGACGTAGCCTCCGCCTTCGGCCGCTCCCTGCGAGGCACCGCGCTCAGCGGCAACGGCCGGCGCTCGAGCGCCATCAGCGCCTGCGCCGTCACCCACACCGGCGTCTGCGAGCTCTGCGCCGAGTAGGCGATGCTGCCGTCGGCGCGCTGCAGCCCGGTCAGATAGGACAGCGCGCGCGACCGGGTCGAGCCCCCCGCACCGGCGGCCACCAGACCCTGGACCGCGTAGCTCGTGGACTGGGCGTTCGAGTCGCGACCCCTGAACTGGCCGAAGCCGCCGTCGTCGTTCTGGTTGTCGCGCAGCCAGGTCACGGCCCGCCGCGCCGCGGCGCCGCGGGCTCGGCCCACCGCGGCCAGGGCCTGGAGCACGGCGCCCGTCATGTCGCTGTCGCTCACCGAGGCGGGCGCGAGCCCGAAGCCACCGTCGTCGTTCTGGGCGGACACGAGCCAGCTGACGGTCGAGCCCCCGGCCGGGGCACCCGCGGCGCGCAGGGCGAGCACGCCGAAGGCGGTGTAGCTCACGTAGCCCGCGATCGAGCCGTTGGCCCGGCGCCGTCGGTTCAGGAGCGCGACCAGATCGGTGCCGCCGACGCTCCGCGAGGACAGCCCGGCGGCCTCGAGCACCAGCATCGTGCGCTCGATCTCCCCCGGGTCGGCGAACGAGCCGGCGCTGCGGGACACGTATGAGGCCAGCGAGCGTCCCCCGGGCCGGCGGACGTCGCGCGGGTTGCGCCCCGCGGCCGCGAGGCCGAGTGCCGACCAGCCGCTGAACAGCTCGCTCGAACTCGCCCGGGGTGCGCCGCCGAAGCCGCCGTCGTCGTTCTGGGCCCGCACCAGCCAGCGCTCGGCTCGATCGGCCGGCGACGCGGCGAGCGCGGCGGCCGGGAGCAGCAGCAGGAGCGCAAGCGCGGCGGCGGAAGCGGCCGCCGGAGCACGCCAGCTCACCTCGAGGCGGCGGCGGTAGCGGCGCAGGGCGCGAATGAACACGGGTCCGATCAAGAGGCAGAACACCACGTTTCCCACCGCATGGGCGAGGTTGTAGGGCAGGGAGCTGGCCGAGATTGCCAGGTAGGTGTCGAGATCCTGCCGGGCGGCGAGGGTGAGTTGATAGAGATCCATCCACGCTCCGAACGCGAGCCCGGCCAGCCCGCACACCGCCGCGAGCTGCAGCCGCGAGAGCTCGCGACCATGCGTCAGCCAGGCCAGCAGAGCACCGGCCACCCCGACTCCGCCCCAACCCACCATCTGCCAGGGGGTCCACGGCCCCTGTGAGAGGAACACGTTCGACACCACCGCGGTGACCGCGCCCACGGCGAAGCCCGGCACCGCCCCGAGGGCGTAGCCGGCGAAGAGCACGATGTCGGTGGTGGGCTTGACGTTGGGAATGGCCGCGAAGGCGAGACGGCCGACCACGGCCAGCGCGGCCAGCGTGGCCACGAGCGCCAGCACCCGGGCGGGCGGCTTGTCGCGCTCGTACCAGGCGAAGCCGGCGACCAGCCCGAGCGAAAGCACCACCAGCGACGCGGCCTGCCAGCTCATCGCGCCGGCTCTCTCTCACGCAGGAGCAGAAGCTCGGCCGCGTGCTCGGGCAGCAGGGCGGCGCCCTCCGTGGCGCGCGCCACCTCGGTCGAGAAGTGGCGGCCGCCGCCCAGGACCTCGACGGGCGGGCCGTCACCGATCACGGTGCCCTGCCCCAGCAGCACGATGCGCTGGGCGAAGGAGGCCGCGAACTCGGTGTCGTGGGTGGCCACCACCAGCGCGCTCCCCGCCCGCGCCAGCTCGTCGATCCGCGCCGCGAGCTCGTCCTTGTGGTCGCGGTCCATGCCACGCGTGGGCTCGTCGAGGAGGACCGCCGCCTGCGGGCCGCCGGAGAGCACCACCTCGAGCGCGAGCCGCTGGCGCTGTCCGCCGGAGAGGTCGCGAGGATGAGCCGCCTCGCGCCCGCCCAGCCCGGCCGCGGCCACCGCCCCGGCGCCGGCCTCGTCGACCGCGTGCTCGTGGATGAGGTAGTCGCCTGGGCTCTGCAGCAGCAGCGCGATCTCGCCCGCGCGCTCGATCCGGCCGCGCGTGGGAGAGATCAGCCCCTTGGCGAGTCGCAGAAGCGTGCTCTTGCCCGCGCCGTTTCGCCCCATCAGCGCCACGCGCTCGCCGGGGCGGAAGCTCAGGTCGAGGGCGTTGAGCACGGTGGGCCCGTCGGGGATCTCGTACCAGAGCCCGCGCAGTCCGAGGGCGGACGGGGCCTTTCGTGAGCGCCCGCGCAGCCGCCGCAGCGGCCCGTGCCCGTTGGCCGGCGCGCTTGTCGCGGGGGCCGGAAGTTCCGCGCCCGCCGCGCGCAGGCCGGCCCGCGCCTGCTTGACCGACACCGGGTGGCCGGGAAGGCCGGCCAGGGAGAACAACCGGGCCGCCGGCGTGGCCAGCACCGGCATGGCCTCGCTGGCCCAGGCCAGGTGCTCCTCGGGTGTCCCGTCGTGGGCGATGGCGCCGCCGGCGAGTGCGATTACCCGGTCGGCGGACGACAGGCAGCGCTCGAGGCGGTGCTCGGCCACCACCACCGCGGTGCCCCAGTCCTCGTTGAGGCGGCGCAAGAGGAAGATCAGCTCGTCGCCGGCCACCGGGTCGAGCTGGGAGGTCGGCTCGTCGAGCAGCAGCAGCTGCGGCCCGTGGACCATCGCCGCGGCCAGCGCGACGCGCTGCAGCTCGCCGCCGGACAGCGTCTCGGTCCGGCGCCCGAGCAGATGGGCGACGCCGAGCGACAGCGCGGTCTCCTCCACGGCGCGAGCCACCGCCGCGGGCGGCTCGCCGCGGTGCTCGAGCGGCAGCTCGAGCTCGGCGCGCACCCGGCCCAGCACCACCTGCGACTCGGGTTCCTGGAAGACGGTGCCGCAGATCGCCGCCAGCTCACCCGGGCCGTGCTCGCGCACGTCGAGGCCGCCGACCTCGAGCTCGCCGCTGGCCTCGCCGCCGTGGAAGTGGGGCACGAGGCCGCAGAGCGCGCGCAGGAGGGTCGACTTGCCCGAGCCCGAGACACCGGCGAGAACCGTGAAGCTGCCGGGCTCGAGCTCGAAGGAGGCGCAGGTCAGAACGGGCGCGCTCGCGTTCTCACCGGGATAGCGGTAGCTGAAGTCGCGGGCGCGCGCGATCGGCTCAGTCACGCCGGACCCCCTTGCGCGCCGCCGGCCCGGTGAGCGGAGCCAGCCCCAGCACCACGAAGGCGCCGGCCAGCGCCAGCTCGGGCGCACCGAAGGCCATGGAGATCGTGGGGTAGGCGTCGACGCTGCCGACCCCGGCCACCACCCCGGCCACGGCCAGCCCGGCCACGGCAAGTGCCGCGGCGCCGATGCGCAGATCGTGTCGCGACCACGGCCTGCGCCCGCGCGCGGGACGGCCGGCCAACGCGTACCCGCGCACCTCGAGAGCGCCGGCCAGGTCGACCGCCCGATCGAGCGAGTTCGCGACTGCTGCCCTCGCCACCGCGAGGCGCCCGGGCGGGTGCGGGCGGCAGCGGGCGGCGTCGCTCATGCGTCCTGCGTCGCGTGCCAGCACGGGCACCAGGCGGGTGGCCAGCGCGGCGGTGAGGGCCGAGCGGTAGGACAGCCGGCGCATGGACTTGAGCAGCTCATCGGGGTCCACCGTCGCGGACATCAGCCCGCCCAGCGCGGCGATCAGCACCACGATGCGCAGCCCGTTGAAGGCACCGTAGGCCGCGGACTCGAGCGTGATGTCCCAGCTGCGTCCGAGGAACTCGCCGCCGCGCACGAGCAGCGTCGCACCCTCCTGGTAGACGACGGCATTCACGACCGCCAGCAGCAGCGCGAAGGGCAGCGCCAGGCGCAGCGAGCGGGCCATCTCCCTCCCCACGCCGGCCGCCACCCCCGCGGCAACCACGCCGCCGAGTGCGCCCGCGAGCACGAGCGGGTGGCGGTAGAGCGAGCCCGCCAGGGCGAACGCGCAGCAGAAGGCGGCGGCGGTTCCGGCCCGGGCGGCGTGCAGGGCGCTGGGCCGGTCGCGGTAGACGGGAACGAGACTCATGGCGCGAGGGGAAGCTTCTCCACGGTAGAACCGGTCACGGCCACGGCAAAGGCATCCTGCAGCCGCTCCTCCTCGAGCGCCGCCACGCCGGCCTCCAGGCCGGCCTCGTCCAGGGCGGTCACCAGCCACACCAATTCCTCGTCAATGGGTCGAAGCGCGGCCACGAGGGCCGTGCCGTCGCCGCGGCGAACGGTGCGCGCCACGTCGCCGTTCTCGTCGAGCAGCTCCAGCGAGCGGCCCTGGCGGTCCAGGCGGGCGAACACCCCGCTGGCCTCGGGCCCCTGCTCCAGGGTGGGCGCCCCGCGGACGATGCGAGCGCGCGGCCAGCGGGCCACCACCAGCCGGGTGACCGTCTCGGTTCCCGGGGCGCCCAGCGACGCCCCCGACACCGGCACGCCGGAGGCCTCCAACGCGGCGCGCGCGTCACGGCAGGGCTCGGCCTCGGCGTCCTCGCACTCCACGCGCACCGGACGCCGCTTGCCCTGGATCCCGCTGCGAAACGGCTCGGGGTAGGCCCCCACGATGGCCGGCACGCGCATCGCGCCCTCCCAGTGGCGCAGGTCCCACTGCACGCGGTCGCCGGGCGAGAGCTCGTACTCGGCCGCCCCGATGTCGCTCTCGATCCCGTTCACGAAGAAGAACCAGTCGCGCCGGCCGGCCGGCCCCTCGCCCGCCAGGCCGTCGATCGCCTGAACGAAACCGCCGCCGAAGCGCGTCTCGACGTCGAACTCCGAGCGCAGGAAGCGCATGACGGTGCCGCCCTCGCGCAGGGTTTGCGTGGCCGCCTGGCCCACCTCGGCGCGGCCGAAATCGCGGGTCACTCGGAGGGTGGCGCCGCCCGGGCGCTCGTCTCCTTCGCCGATGCCGCAGCCCGCGCTGACGACGGCGCAGGCGAGGACGGCGAGCGCTCTCCTCACGGCAGCGCGACTCGCTCGGTGAACGAGCGGATCGCTCCCTCCTTCTTCGCCAGCACCCGGTGGCTTCCCGATGGCAGGCTGAGGCGGGCCTCTCCGGTGGAGTCCGTGAGCGCGAAGGTTCCACCCGCCGTGACGGTCGCACCCTGCACCGGCACGCCACCTCCTTGGTCGTCGTAGCCACGCACGCGGGCCACCAGCGTTCCCGGCTCGGTCCGCAGGGTCAGAGCGAGCGTGCGCTGGCAGCCACCGTTCTTCAGCCGGCAGTAGAACCAGGTCAGGCGCTGCCCCGCGCGCAGCCGCCCGCGGCCAAACGGCCCTCCCGGATCGGCGGCCCCGGCGGTGGCGGCGCGGTTTCCGACCTTGTACACCCAGCCGTTCTGACCGCGGTTCACGTCGCCGCGGATCGCCTTCACGAAGAGCCCGGCGCCGTCGCGTGCCCTGCTCGAGCAGGAGCCGAAGTCGCGCAGGCGCAGCGTCCCCGGGCGGCTGCGCACGAGCGCCGAAAGGGCATTGGAGTCGCCTGTGGTGCAGTTGCGGCCGTCCACGTGCACGCTGCTCGCGCGAGTGGACACCTGCTTCTGCAGGGCCGAGCCATCCCGGTAGACCACCAGCTGGCGCACCTGCGGGGCCGCCGCGGCCGCGGCGGGGCCTCCGGCCAACGCCGCCAGCCCGGCCGCGAGCGCGACGACGCGCCTCACGGCTGAGGCGCCACCGCATCGAGCTGCACGGGACCGCCGCCGAGCGACCGGACGCGCAGCACGTGATCGCCGTCGCGCAGCCTCGCGCTCTGCCACAACACCGAGCGCGGCGCCGAGCGGCCGCGCAGGCGCAGCGTGCGCGCCCTGCGGCCGTCAACGCTCACGCGCAGGCGACCGCCCTGGGCAAGCTTGCGGCCCACGAGGGCCACGGACCGGCCGGTGAAGCGCAGGGTGGCGGTGGCGCCCGCGCGCCTCGCCGTCACGACGCTGCCGCCCCACGCCGACTCGCGGCGGGATCGCTTCCAGCCGCGCGACAGGTCCCACAGCCCGCGGTCGCGGTCGTCGATCGGGAGCACGATGGGATCGGTCTCCACCACCTGGCGGTTGGTCGCACGATCGACCGCGGTGATGCGGAATTGGTAGGCCTTCCCCGAGTCGCCCCGGAAATGCGCCCGCGGCAGCGTGGTCCGGCGGGCCAGCGTGCGCCACTCCTTGGGCTCGAGCTTGGCCGTGCCCACGCTGTTGGCCACCTCACGCACCTCGACGGAGTAGTAGGACACCCCGGCGCCCGCGGCGTCGTCGGCCTGCCAGGAGACGAGCATGGTGCGCGAGCGCCCGCGCTGGCTGGCCAGCCGCTCGCCGGGCAGGGTCAGGTCGAGCTTGGGCGCGGACTTGTCGGTCGAGGTGCAGGGATCGGCCTCCGGCGGGTCGACACACAGTCTGATCGCGTTGGAGCGAACCGCGTCGGCCCGCTCTGCGCTGACGCGATAGATGCCCGCGTCGGCGAAGGAGAACGTCGCCCGCCCGTCGGCTGCGGTGGTGGTGCCGCCCACCGTCGCGCCGGCCTGCGGAGCGCCGGTGGCTCCGTCGACCACCTGAACGGTCAGCGGAGAGCCCGTGGTCGCGGCGCTCGGGCCGCTGAGCTTGAGCGCGCTCGTCTTGCTGAAGGCGTCGAAGACCCAGAGCACCTCGTCGCCCTGGCTGACCTTCTGCTGGCAGCCGCCCACCGAGGGGAAGGTGAAGTTCACCAGGTAGCCCCAGAATTGCGTGGCGGTCTGGCTCTCGCCGGCCACGTGGCTGACGAGGAAGTCACTGAAGCTCGCGTTCCAGGTGGCGTCCCAGCTGAATCCGTTGGCACGGGCGCCGTCGTCGAGCGCGGCGGTGGCCACCGGGCCGGGCGTGGTGCTCGCGCCGCCGTTGGTGCCGTCGCAGACGAAGGGGCCGGCGGCCGACGGGGTGCTGATGGCATGGCCGTCGGTGGTGACCGGCCCGTCGAAGATGGTCTGCGTGGCTCCCTCCACGCGAAGGTTCACGGAGACCGGAGCAGCGGCCGCGACGGGCGCAGCGACAGCAAGGACGAGAAGCGCGGGTATGAGCGCGCTTCGCAAGCGGTTGGACATGGGGCCACCCTTTCCACGAGGGTTCGTATTGGCCGGCCGGGGCCAGGTCTCCTGGCTTGGGGCTCCGCGCCGCGCCTTCCCGGGAGGCCGATAGCTCCCCAGTGGCATCAGCGACGCATCAGCGCCCGTTCACAGTGGCGGGACCGCGCCGGCTTCACACCGGACTTCCCTCGACCACCGGCCGATTGAACGCCGGGGATCATACTCCTGCGTAGGTCGGGAACGATGCAGAGCGACCGTAACTCTGCCGACCATCGGCCGCCGCCCCCCGCGATCTCCACGACCACGACGCCTCATCACGCCGCGTCCCGGATTCACTAGGCTTGTCGCCCGGCCCGGTTCGTCTAGGGGACTAGGACGCCGCCCTCTCACGGCGGTAACACGGGTTCGAATCCCGTACCGGGTACCTACCTACGCCGCCTCGTACAGCCGCCGCGACGCCTGCTGAAGGTGCGGCGGCTGCCGACCGCTGCTCCAGCATCGGCACTCGAAAACCCCGCTCTGGCAGCGGGGTTTCGTCGTTTGGGGCTCTGCGCACGAGGCTCCGCGTAGGATCGCGCAGTCATCGACCCCGGGAGAAGTGATGCCGACCACCATCCGATTCAGCGGTCAGCACCGCGACCAGATCAACGTCTCCGAGGACGTGGAGGCGGTGATGGAAGCGTGGACCTCAGCCGGCGGATTGCCCTTCGCGGTGACCGAGGACGGACGCGACCGCAAGATCTACGTCAACCCGCAGCAGGTGGCCTACTGGCTCGACTCGCAGTCTTAGCTACGAGCGGCGACCGCGGTGGGGCTTGGGCGGCCCCTCGATGCGGCGCACCCACTCCTGCGAGTCGCGGGCGTGGGCTTCCTGCATGGCGGTGGCGAGGCGGCGGATCCAGCGCACTGATTGCGGGCGGTTCATCGTGGGGCTCTCCTGAGTTGGGGGTCCCTCCGTTGACGCCCGAGGCGCACCGTCTATTCCCGATGCTCACTCCTCAGTGAAGCTCGGCCAGGCGCTGCGCGACGCTCTCCGTGTGCGGTAGCCGCGCCTCCGCGCCTTCGCTCAGGAGCGCGCGAACGGACGCGGCGAGGGCTGCCCGGAGCGCTTCGGGTTCCAGCTCGCCTACGTGGGCGGCCCCGAATCGAGCCAGCGTCTCCGCCGACAGGTCGTCGTAGCCGCGCGCCTGCACCGCTGGCAGCCCCTCGCGCAGGCAGGCGAGCGAGAGCGCGTGGTCGCGCACCGCGCCGACGTAGTGCTCCGCCTGCCACACGCGCCCGCGCTCGATGCACGTGCGCGCGTGAAGCGCGTAGATCACGCCCCACCCGAAGAGGTCACGCGCGACCGGCGCTGCAGAAGACTCGGGCTCGCCCGGCGCTGTCTCGCCGAACAGCAACCGGAACCGCGGCCCGGCGGGACGAAATTCCGCCGCCGGCGTGATCGAGAGGTCGAGCTGGAGCGCGTCCGGCAACAGGAACACCCGGTAGGTCGTCGCACCGCGCTCGAGATCGGCAAGGTGCACCGCCCCGAGCTCGTCGACGAGTGTGCGCGTCCAGTCGTCGAGCACGTCAGCCAGCGGCACGTGGTCGGCCACGGCGAAGGTGAGATCCAGGTCCGAGAAGCGATCGCCGCCATCGACGGCGAGCGACCCCACGGCGGCACCGGCAACCACGCGGTCATCTTCCTCGGCAAGCCGCAGCAGATGCCCGCGAAGAGCATCCCGCTGCTCGACCGTGAACACGGGGCGCGAGTCTAGCGGGGACAGTCTAAGCCTTGCATTGACCCTTAGGCTTAGCTACAGAATAGGCCCAGAAGCACGAAGGCCACGCTTCTCGAGCTGAGAAGCGTGGCCCCGTGTGGTTTCTTGGTGCGGGCTACGCGCCCGGCGGCGGTCAGGCCCTGGTGCTGACCACCCTGCGCAGTCCGAGCCCGAGACCGAGCGTCATCAGACCCAGCAGTGCCAGGATCAGCGACTCGGTTCCGGTGAACGGGAGGGTCCCGGCGGCGGGGCTGCTCCGGCCGACCACAACGGTCGCCTGATCGCCGCCGGTACTTGGCACGGACCCTCCGCCACTCTGCTGACCGGCCTCGTCTGAGCCACGCTCCTCCTCCATCGGGGAGGACGGCTGCTCCGGGGTGTCAGGGGTCGAGGGGGTGTCGGGGGTACTGGGCGTCTCCGGCACGACGGGGACGGCTGGGGGCGTGACCGGAGGCGTCGGGGTTGCGGGTGTGCACGGTGCCTCAGGTGTGCTCGGAGTGTCCGGTGCGCACGGGGGCGTCGGGGTGCACGGGGTGCCCGGAGGAGTACCCGGGGTGCCCGGCATACCCGGCATGTCCGGCGTGGCCGGCACGCACGGAGGCAGCGGGGTGCACGGTGCCTCAGGAGTGCTCGGCGTACCCGGGCTGCACGGGGGCGTCGGGGTGCACGGGGTGCCCGGAGGTGTACCCGGGGTGCCCGGCATACCCGGCGTACCCGGAGTGCACGGAGGAGGCGTCGGGGTCGGGGTCTCCGGTGCGACCGGGGTGCACGGCGAGTCAGGAGTACTCGGAGTGCCCGGGCTGCACGGGGGCGGGGTCGGGGTCTCCGGAAGGACCGGGGTGTCCGGCGGCGGAGGCGAGGTCGGCGTCTCCGGCAGGACCGGGGTGTCCGGCGTGTCCGGTGTGTCGGGAGTGTCCGGCGTCTCCGGGGTGTCCGGCGGCGGCGGGCTCGTCGGCGTCTCCGGCAGGACCTCGGTGTCCGGCGTGTCCGGAGTCTCCGGCGGGGTCGAGCTGTCGGACCCGCAGTCGGATGGCGACCCTCCGCAGTAGTCGCCTGGCGTTTCCGGCGGCGAGGAGTCGTGCTCCTCGGGCGGCGTCGTTTCCGACTGGGACCACTCGGCGGTCGACTGGGATCCGTGGTCGCCGGTGGCGAACGCGGTTCCGGCGCAGGCCAGGCATAGCGCGAGCGCGGCAACCAGGGCTAGGATCAACGTGGATCCTCGCCTGCCGTGTGCACGCGGTTGGGCGGAGTGCATATGTGTTTTCCCCTTCGCTTTCGCGGAAAAGTCGGGAGTTCGGACGGTCCGCGCGTTGACCTTCGCACAGCGCGATTCGCCGGGACGGTACGCAACAGGGCAGACGTTGCCCCGCGCGAGAAGGACGACAAGCTACCAATTTAGGAGCTTTTTGCACGTTCTGGGTCTTATCCGGCCCTTATCTGGCACTTAGAGACCCTTGGTAACGGCACGTTCACCCTGCATTCACGCGGCATTTACGACCCGCCGCCCAGCCGGTCCCACACTCTTCGGCATGGAGTCCAACGGCAGGCTTCTTTTCGTCGCGCTCGTCACGTGCTACCTGCTGGGACGCATCTTCAGTGGAGCTGCGGCCCCGATGGAAGTGGTCGTCTATGGCATGACCGCGGCGTTCGGGCTGGAGTATCTGGTGGCCACCTGGGGCGGTCTCTGGCGAGAGGGCTGACCGCCTTCGTTCACGGTCGCCTTCCTGGGTAAAATGCCGTGCCGTGGACGCTCGACGGACAGACGTGCTCAGGGCCTCCCCCCGCATGTTCGACTCGGACCTGCTCGATCGACTGTCGCGCGTGCACCCGATCATTCCGCCCGCGATCTTCGTGCCCGCGATCTGCGTGCTCTTCGTGTTCGGTGCCCGTGAGCTCACGACCGCCGGCACGATCGGGCTCGTGCTCGCGGGCTGGCTGTTCTGGACGCTGACCGAGTACTGGCTGCATCGGGTGGTGTTCCACTTCGAGCCTGAGGAGGGCCCTGGCGCGCGGCTGCACTGGATCATCCACGGCGTCCATCACGATCACCCCAACGATCCGCTGCGGCTGGTGATGCCCCCCTCCGTGAGCGTGCCGCTGGCCGCGGCGTTCTACGGGTTGTTCGTGGTCGTGATCGGCACGCCGGCGGCCGACGTGTTCGCCTCCGGCTTCCTCACCGGCTACCTGATCTACGACATGACCCACTTCTACGTCCACCACCGCAGGCCGAAGACCAAGCTGGGCAAGCTCATCCGCGAGCTGCACATGCGCCATCACTTCCAGGACGACACGCGCGGCTTTGGGGTGAGCGCGCCGTTCTGGGACTACGTGTTCGGCACTCCGCTGGAGCGCGGCAGGTAGCAACCGAAGCGCTAGTCTCAAACACCGCAGGCGGCTGTGGCGGAATTGGCAGACGCGCGGCGTTCAGGTCGCCGTGGGGGCAACCCCGTGGAGGTTCGAGTCCTCTCAGCCGCACTCCTCGCTCAACTCGATGTCGGCCAAGAGCGGCGAGTGGTCGGACAGGCCGAGGTCGCGCCGCCAGGCGTGCCCGTAGCGGCAGTCCCTGACCGCGATCCCCGCCGACACGATCAGGTGGTCGAGCCGGTACCCGCCTCCCCTGGGCCACTCCCAGGACACCTCCTTGAGCTCGTGGCCGTGGACGTCTCGGAAGGCGTCGCGGTAGCCATGCGCCTCGAGGCCGCGGATCAGGGCGGTCTCGGCCGCGTCCCAGCGTTCGCCGCGGTCGGGGCGCAGCTTTCCCGTGCGCGTGCGCGCGAAGGTCCACACCGTCCCGTCGGGGTGCTCGCGCCGAGGCGTGTTGAGGTCGCCGCACACCAGCCGCGGCTGCCCGTCGCTCGTGCCGGCCAGATGGCGGAACACCGCCTCGTGCGTGCGCACCTTGGCCAGGCCGGGCTTCGGGCTGACCGGCGAATGCACGTTCACCACCTCCAGCCCCCCGAGCGCCGGCAGCCGCACCGCGAGCACCCGCTCGGGCCAGGGCACGTCGGCCAGCGGCGACGCCACCAGCGGAGTCCGCGCGGCGATGAGCACGCCCAGCGAGCGCGACCCCTCGCGCCGCTGGGGCATGTCGGCCACGGCCACCTCGTAGCCGGCGTCCTCGAGCCGCGCCATCCAGCCCGGCGCCGACGCCGGGGTCAGCTCCTGAAGGCAGACCAACCCCGCCCCGAGGGCGCACACCACGTCGGCCTGATCGTCGAGTCGCCGGTGCCGGCCGGCCAGATTCCACGAGAGGAGGAACATCGGATCGGCGAGACTAGAGTTGCGCCCCGAAGACGCAACGAGAAAGGACCAAGAGGATGCCGTACGAGGTACCGCCCCTGCCCTACGACTACGCCGCGCTCGAGCCGCACATCGACGAGGCGACCATGCGCGTCCACCACGACAAGCACCACCAGGCTTACGTCGACAAGGCCAACGCCGCGCTCGAAGGCACCGAGTTCGCCGACAAGCCCATCGAGGAGGTCATCGAGAACCTCTCCCAGCTGCCCGACGACAAGCGCGGCCCGGTCCGCAACAACGGCGGCGGGCATCTGAACCACAGCATGTTCTGGGAGTCGATGTCGCCCGACGGCGGCGGCGAGCCCGACGGCGAGCTGGCCGACGCGATCAACGAGGCCTTCGGCTCCTTCGACGACTTCAAGGAGAAGATGAAGGAGACGGGCGTGGGCCAGTTCGGCTCCGGCTGGGCCTGGCTCGTGCACGACGGCTCCGGCCTCGCGGTCGTGGGCAGCGCCAACCAGGACAACCCGATCACCGACGGCAAGACGCCCCTGGTCGGCGTGGACGTCTGGGAGCACGCCTACTACCTGAAGTACCAGAACAAGCGCCCGGACTACCTCGACGCGTGGTGGAACACCGTCGATTGGTCGAAGGTCGCGGAGCGCTACTCCGCCGCCCAGGGCTAGGCGCTAGGTCACGTCAAGCGGCCGCGCGGCGCTTCCCGGCACACGCCGGAGCTTCAGAGGAGCGTCGCGCGCGTCGTCGTCGCCGCAGTCCCCCAGACCGTGGGTGAGGGCGGCGGCCTGGCGGGCCGCGTTGCGAATCTCGAGCACGTCGGAGCGGCTGGGATTCTCGCGCGGGAGATCCTCCAGCACGAAGCTCGTGTAGTTGAGAACCACCGAGAGCAGGTTGTTGAAGTCGTGAGCCACCGTGCGGGCCTCGGCCTGCCGGCGCGCCTGGCGGTCGGCCGACCGCCGGGCCGAACTGCGGCCGTGCGCCAGCAGGACGAGCGCGGCGCTCTGCGCGACGACGATCAGGACCAGGGCTGCGATCAGGAAAACCACGTGAACAACCCATCAATCGGCACCTCGGGCACCGGCCTTGAGCCGGTCAGACGGCGCTGAAGCGCAGGATCTCGTCGGCGATGCGCTCGCCGCGATCCTCCTGCAGGAAATGGGCGGCGCCCTCGATCCGGACCTGCTCGCCCGCTCCGGGGATCAGGTCGCAGAACACCTCGCCCGAGCGCGGGTAGGGAAACACCGGGTCGGAGTCCGAGAAGGCCACCAGCGCGGGCTTGTCCCAGCGCGAGAGCTCGTCGGACACGGCGCGCATCTCCGCGGCGCCCTCGGACTCCTCGGTGGTGGGCACGATCAGCGGAAAGCGCGCCGCCCCGGCCTTGCTCTCGGCGTTCGGAAACGGAGCCTCGTAGGCCGCGACCACCTCGCCGGGAAGATCGCTCGTGGTCGCGCTCTGCACGACGAAGCCCACCGGTAGGTCGGGGTTGCGCTCCGCGAAGTCGCGCCAGGCCATGAACCCCTTCGACACGCGCCCCGTGAACAGCCCCGTGTTGAGGATCACGAGCCGGGCCACCCGGTCGGCGTTCTCGACCGCCCAGCGCAGCCCGATCGGCCCGCCCCAGTCCTGCACCACCACGGTGGCGCCGCGCAGGTCGAGCACCGCGAGCAGCCCGGTCACGTGCTCGACGTGGCGCTCGTAGCTGTACCAGCGCGGGTCGGTGGGCTTGTCCGAGCGCCCGAAGCCCGCGTAGTCGGGACAGACCGCCCGCCGGCCCCCGGCCACCAGCGACGGGAGATCACCTTGCGGTACAGGAAGGCCCAGGTCGGCTCGCCGTGGAAGAGCACGACCGGCTCACCGGCGCCCTCGTCGACGTAGTGCATGCGGAGTCCGGCGGCGTCGTGCCAGTGCGGGGCGAAGTCGTAGCCCGGCAGCCCCGCGAAGCGCTCGTCGGGAGTGCGGAAGATCTCGGGGGCCACTGCCGGGAACCCTATATTTGAGGCAGGTGGACTGGATCGGACACGCACGCGCCACGCTCGAACGCGACGGCTATCGCGTCAGCGCCCCCAGATCGGCGGTGGTCGAGTGCCTGTCCGACCTGGGCTGCAGCGTCACGGCCAAGGAGATCGGTGACCGCCTCAGTGAGCGGGGCGACGACATCGGAGTGGCCTCGATCTACCGAACCCTCGACCTCTTGCACAGCCTTAGGCTGGCGCGTCGGGTGGACGCAGCCGAGGGCGTGGCGCGCTACGAACCGGTCCACCCCGGCGGAGAGCACCACCACCACATCGTCTGCGACAGCTGTGGAGAGGTGAGCGCCTTCGAGGACGGCGATCTCGAGCGGGCGATCGAGCGCCTGGCCGACCGGGTGGATTTCGCCATCGCGGCGCACGACGTGACGCTCCGGGGCGAGTGCCCGGGCTGTCGCGCGCAGCCCGCCTGAAGTGACCACCCCTACGCTCTCGCCGCGGGTTCCGGCTCGGCCGCCGGACTAGGTGCGCTGGGAGGCGGCTTGTCGTCGAAGTACCCCGCGCCCTCGATGCTGAAGTTCGGAAGGATCCGGTCGAGCCAGTGGGGCAGCCAGATCGTCCCTCTCCCGGCGACCGTGATCAGTGCGGGCACGAAGAGGCACACCACGATCGCGTCGATCGTGACCGCCGTCGCCAGGCCGAGGCCGAACTGCTTGATCGTCGGGTCGCCGTTCAAGACGAAGCTGCCGAACACGCTGAACATCACGAGCGCCGCCGCCCCGATGATCCGGCCTGAGTAGCCGAGCCCCTCGATCACCGTCGCCCGGGCGCCCTTGCCCTCCTTGAAGTGCTCCTGGATCTGGGTCAGCAGGAAGACCTGGTAGTCGGTCGAGAGGCCGAACAGGATCGCGAACATGATCAACGGCACGAAGCTCACGACCGGTATCGCGCCGTCGAGGCCGATCAGGCTCGAGGCAAACCCCTCCTGGAAGACGAGCGTGAGCACGCCGTAGGCCGCTCCGACCGAGATCAGGTTCATCACAGCTGCCTGGGCGGGGATCAGGAGGGAGCGGAATCCCACCAGCAGCACCAGGAAGCTGAGCGCCGCCACGACCAGGATGACCAGCGGGAGCTTGCTGGTGATCTTCTCGGCGAGGTCCACATAGGCGGCTGTGGTGCCACCCACGAAGGCGGTCATGTCCTGGCCCTTGGTCGCCTCCGGGATGGTGGTGTCCCTCAGGCGCGAGACCAGATCCTCGGTGGCGATGTCGGACGGCGCGGTCGTGGCAATGAGCGTGTAGACGGCCGCGGTTCCCTTCTTGTTGACCAGCGGCTGCGTCACGGAATCGACCCCCTTGGCCTTCTGGAGGTCCTTGCGCAGGGTCTGGAGGCGTGGGTCGGTCGCGGGCTGCTCGGCCTGCTTCTTCTTCTGGGCGAGCTGGTTCGACTGCTTCTGCGTCTGCTGCTTGGCCTCCTGCTGCGCCTGCTGTTGGGTCGCGCCCTCGAGCAGCGCCTGCTGTTCGATCTGCTGTTGCTGCTGCTGCAGCTTCTTCTCGTTCTGGCTGATCGTGTTGAGGTTCTTCTGGTTCGGCTTCGCGGGCTTGCTGAGCTGGGTGGAGATCAGGAACGGCCCGTTGGTGCCCTCCCCGAAGCCCTTCCCGATCAGGTCGTAGGCCTGGCGAGCGGTCGTGTCGGTCGGCTCTGCCCCCACGTCCTCCTGGCCCAGGTGCATCGAAAGCATGGGTATCGAGAGCGCGAGCAGGATCGCCAGCACGGCGACGATCACCGGCCAGCGGTGATTGGCGATCCCCGTGGCCAGCCTCGTCCAGAGTGGGGACTGCACCTCGTCGGCGCGAGTCTTGTGGATCGGCAGCTTGAGCGCCGAGACATGCGTTCCGAGCAGCGCGAACAGGGCCGGCAGCAGGGTGAGCGCGCCGAGGATGGCGAAGGCCACCGCGATCGCCGACGTGTAGCCCAGGGTCGTGACCAGCGGAATCCCGGCGACCACGAGCGCCAGCAGCGAGATCGCAACGGTGCCGCCCGCGAACAGGACCGCGCCGCCCGCGGTCGCGAGCGCACGCGCAATCGACTCGTGGACCTCCATGCCCTCGGCGACCTGTGCGCGGTGCTTGGTCACGATGAACAGCGAGTAGTCGATCCCGACCGCTAGTCCGATCATGGTCGCCAGCGTGGGCGCGGTCGTGGGGATGTCGGCGATGTGGCTGAGGAGCGTCACCACGCTCAGCCCGCAGAACAGGCCGAGCACGGCGGTGAAGATCGGCAGCCCCGCCGCCACGGCGGAGCCGAACACCAGCAGCAGGATCAGCATCGCGGCCGCGATCCCGATCTTGTCGCTGGCCCCGGTGTCGGGCTTGGAGAGCTCCTGGCCCACGTAGCCGCCGACGGCCACCTGCAGCCCGGCTTTCTTCGCCGGATCGGCGGCGTCGAGCACCGCCTGGGCCTCGTCCTCTGTGATCGTCCCCTGGCCGACGTCGAGCGCCACCGATATGTAGCCGATCTGCTTGTTCTTGCTGAGCGCCCCGGCCCCGGCGTCGCTCAGGGGGCTGACGGCCGCGGTCACGTGCGGCGTCTTCTTGAGGGCGCTCACCGACGACTTGATGGCCTTCGAGTACTTCGAGTCGGTCAGCTTGCCGCTGTCGGTGGCCACGACCAGCGGATTCGATCCGTAGGCCTGACTCGGGAAACGACCACTCAGGAGGTCCGTGGCGCTCTGGCTGCCGGTGCCCGGCAGGGTCACGTTGTTGGTGGTCCGTGAGCCGGCCTGACCGGCGACGATCACCAGGGCCACCACGAGAACGACCCAAAGTCCCAGGACCAAGAAGCGCCAGCGCGCACACGCGTGGCCGAGCTTGTAGAGCATGCCAGTCATCGTGAGGCCAATCTCCCGCATGCCCCGACCAGGCGCAAGGGGGGGACCCCGCGTGTATTCCCTACGGTTTCGTCGTAGGGACGATGGCTGCCGGCAGCTGGTAGCGAGAGCGGATCCCGAGCTTGTGGTAGGCGCTGCTCAGGTGGCGCTCGACGGTCTTCTCGGTCACGAACAGCGCCTGCGCGACCTCACGGTTGGTGTGACCGTCGGCGACCTGACGGCACACGCGCCACTCCGCCGCCGTCAGCGCGCCCGGCCCGGTCAGCTCAGTGCGCGGGCGACGCCCCGGTCCGGCATGCAGCTCGGCCCGCGCCCTCTCGGCCAGCGCCGTCGCACCGCACTCGGCGGCCAGCTCGATCGCCCTTCGCTGGGCGTCCCGCCCCTGCCGCCGCTGTCCGGCGCGGCCCAGCGCGGTGCCGAGATCGGCAAGCGCATGAGCCAGCTCCAGCCGCGCAGCGCTGCCCTCGAGCACCGTCACCGCTTCCTCGAGCAACGCAACCCCCTCGTCTTCGCCGATCGCCAGGCCGGCGGCGCGGAGTGAGCGTCCCAACGCCCCAGGCGCGCCTCCACCTCGAGCCACGGCCAGCTGCTCACGGGCAAGCCTGGTGGCCGTCTGCGAATCGCCCAGCGAGGCCAGCGCCGGCGCCGCGATCGCCTTCCAGTCGCTTGGCCAGAGCAGATCGTAGGCCTCGAGCCGCTCGCCACACCACATCAGGTCGACCACGCCTTCGCGCACCTGACCCTGGGCAATCCGCAGACGCCCCCGGGCGACCAGGTACTGGTCGAGGTAAAGGCGATCCTCGCCGATCGCCAGCGCCTCTCCTCTCCGCGCCAGCCCGTCCGCTGCCGCCAGATCTCCGCGCTCGATGTGCGCGACGATCGCCACCGCAAGAAGCTGCGGCAGAACGAAGTGCTGGTTCTCCACGAGCAGAAGCCCGGTCTCGGCCTCGACCTCTGCGTCGTGGAGCGAACCCCGCTCGAGCGCGATCGCCGCGCGCCGCCCGTGGATCATGCCCTGCCTTGTCGCGTGGCCCTCACGGCGGGCGTCTTCCAGCCCGACGTCAAGCAACCGAGAGGCGAGCTCGTACCGCTCTCCGAGCTCCAGCGTCAACAGGGCCACGAAAGTGGCGTTTGACGCGGCGCCGGCCGGCAGGCCTTCCATGAGCGCCGCCTCCACCTCCTCCGCCGCTGCCGTGGCAGAGCGTCCCTGAAGGAGCTGCTCCTGGGCGGTGTGAATTCTCGCCACGGCCTCGAAACCAGGGTGGCCCGCTGCTTCATCGCGAAGGCGCTGGAGGTGCCCCGCGACGTCGGCGCGCATGCGCGGGACGGCGGTCGCGACCGTCAACAGCTCGCATCGCAGTTCGAGCGAGCGCTCCGGGTCGAGCGGGCGAAGCTGCGCCGCGAGCGAGGCCAGTGCGTCGACCGCGGTCTCCGCCGAGCGCCCGCCCGATGCGATCGCACAGCGCCCGAGCGTGGACGCCGCGTCGGCCTTGACCGTCGGTTCGCCGGCCGACGTCAGGGCCAACTCCAGATGCTCCGCGGCTGCCTCGAACTGCATCGATGTCACCTCGAGCCGACCGAGCTCGGTCAAGATCTCCGCGCGGTCCCCTCCCCCCGGGGATTCCGCGAGCGCTCGGCGCAGGCGCGCGGCCGCAGCGCCCGGATCGCCGTTGCGCGCCGCGACGCGCGCGGCTGACCTGAGCGTGTCGATGCGACCTTGATCCCCCGTGGCCGCGGTCAGCAGGAGATGGGCGGTCACGCGCTCGGGCGAAGCGCCCTCCTGCGCCAGAGCTTCGGCTGCCGCCGCGTGCCTCGCCTGGCGCTCCCTGGGCGCGAGGTCCTCGTACAACGCCGCGCGAACTATCGGATGAACGAACCGCAGGCGCTCCACGCCAGCCAAGATGTCGGCCCGGACGAGGTCATCGGCCGAGGCGCGAACGGCGTCTTCGCTCAGACCCGACACCCGGCCGGCGAGCCGCAGCTCGCTGTCATCGCCCAGCACAGCCACCGCCCTCGCCAGCTCGCCGGCCGCAGAGCCGAGCGTGGCGAGTCGATGCAGGACAAAGCGGCTCACGGCGGCCGGACCCACCGCCTGCACCTCGCTCGCCGCGCCGTCCGATGGCTCGACCCCCGCCGCGTCCAGGGCGCTGAGCAGCTCTCGCAGGAACAGGGGGTTGCCGCCGGTCGCCCTATGACACGCGCGGCAGAACTCCTCGGCGGCCTCCGCGCCCAGGCGCTCCTGCGCCCAAGCCACCGAGGCGGACTCGCTCAGCGGTTCGGGATGCAGCACGCCGGCCTCGGGACGCGACGCCACCTGGGCCCACAGCGACCCCTCGTCGGCCGTGGCTGAATCCGGAGGGCGCCCCGCGAGCAGCATCGCCACCCGAAGCCCCTCGATGCGCTGCGCGAGGTAGGCCAGGAACCGCAGCGAACCGTGATCCACCCATTGGCAGTCGTCGACCGACACGAGGAGAGGACCGCGGTCGGCGAGATTCACCATCAGCCAGTAGAGGCTGTGCAGGGCCTCGAACCCGACCTCGGCGCCGGGCGCCTGCCACTCGTCCGGTTCGAACAGGCGCTCCGCGGGACCGGCCGCGCCGGCGAACAGCTCGGCGCGCTCGGGCGCCTCACCGATCGCGGCCTCGAGCAGCTGGCGCACGATGCCGAAGGCAAACGGCTGCTCGAGCTCCGAGCCCCTCGCCTCGAGCGGCGTCATGCGAGCTCGCGCGGCGGCGGCGCGCGCTTCGCGCACGAGCTCGGTCTTGCCCACGCCGGCGGGTCCCTCGACCAAGAGCAGAGTCCCGGTCCCGGCGCATGCGCGCTCGAGGCCTTCGCGCAGCGCCCCAAGCTCGTGCTCGCGCTCGCGCAGCGCCGACGTAGCGGAGGCCACGACGCGACCATACACCGCGGTTGGTCATACGGCAGAGCTGAAACCCGGGGGGAAACACTCGGGGTTCCTCCCTTGTGGCCGCGGCTGTTCGCCGACATCGTGCCTACGGTGGACAGCGCGAGCGAGCTCAACAAGCGAAAGGTCCGGCTCTTCGTGGAGGCGGTCCTAAACGAAGGACGTCTGGAGCTGATCGACGAGCTCGTGGCCGCCGACTACGTCGGCCGCGTCCCGCGCATCGAGAGCGGGGTCCACGGACCGGAGGGTGTGCGCGGCCTGGTGGCAGGGGGCCGCCGCGCACACCCCGGTCTGTACGTCAAGATCGAAGACCTGATCGCCGAGGACGACCGGGTTGCGACGCGCTGGCGTGCGACCATGGATCCCGCGAGCAGCTCCGTCTGCTACGCCGGTATCTCGGTCATCCGGCTCCTGGCCGGCAAGCAGGTCGACTCTCACACCGACTACACGAACGTCACCGCCTGACGCCCGGCCCCCGCCACACTATGGCGCGTGAATCCGCTCGAGCTGGCGGCGCTCGCCGTGTGGTGCTTTCTCGTCGCCCTGGCCGGCGGCACGGTTGGCCTCGTGCTCGGCAACATCCGCCTGCCGCTGGTCCTGCTGGTGGCGAGCAACCCCGCGGCGGGCGCCGGCGCCAACCTCGGCATCTCCGGCGTGGCCGCGTTCACCGCGGCGGCGGCGCACATTCGCGCGGGGCGCATCAACTGGCGGCTGTTCTGGTGGATGGCGCCGGCCTCGATCGCCGGGGCGGTCGTGGGCGGGTTGGTGTCGGGGGCGATATCGGAGGACGCGCTCCTGCTGGTGATCGGCGTGACCCTCGTGGCCTTCGGCGCCGATCTCCTCCGGCCCGGGCGCGCGGGCTCTCGTGAGGATCGCTCGGGCGAGCTCAACCTTCGCGCCGCCGCGATCTGGGGGCTCGCGATCGGGCTGCTCGGCGGGCTCGTCGGGCTGATCCTGGGGGCCCTGCGCATGCCCGCGCTGCTGCGCTGGGTGGGCGAGGTTCCGGCGCGCGCGGTGGGCACGAACCTGGCGGTCGGCTTCTGGGTGGGCGTGGCCGGCGTGCTCGGCCACCTCCCGAGCGGCGTGGACTGGACGGTGCTCGGCGTGGGCGCCGGCGCCTCGATTCCCGGAGCTCTGCTGGGCGCGCGTTTGACCGGTCGCCTGAGCGAGGATCGGCTGACGCAGGCCATAGGCGTCGTGCTCGTGGTGGCGGGAAGCGCGACCGCGCTGCAGGCGTTCCTCTAAGCCCTCCTCCGAGCGGCTCACGAGCGGCGTCGCGCGGCCGAATAACCGGGGCGAGCTCGCCCTATGCAGCCCGATCCCCGACTTGTCCTGCGCTACAAAGCGGCAGCCTGTGCGGCCGCACTGCTCACGCTGCTCGCGGGCGCAACCGCGCTCTGCGGCTGGCTGCTCGGCATCGACCTGCTGAAGAGCGCCGTGCCGGGCGTGGTGACGATGAAGGCCAACTCCGCCCTGGGCCTGATGCTCTGCTCCGTGGCCCTCGCGCTCGTGGCCTGCCCCGGCGGCGGCGTGCGCTATACCCGCGGCGCCCGCGCGGCCGCGGGCGCCGCCGGGCTGCTCGGCCTCGTCGTCTTCACCCAGTACGTCTTCGGCTACAACCTGGGCGTCGACGAGCTGCTGTTCGCCGAGCCAGACGACGCGGTGGGCACGCCCTTCCCCAACCGCATGGCGCTCACCACCACGATCGCCCTGATGTGCTTCGCGCCGGCCGTGTGGCTGCTCGACGCCCGCCGCGGCAGCCACTACCCCGCCAGCTGGCTGTCCGTGGCGGTCCTGCTGGTCGGGCTGGGCGGCGTGATCGGCTACGTCAGCGGGATCGAGAGCCTCTACACCTTCGGGATGTGGACCACGATGGCGCTGCCCACGGCGGTGGGCTTCGCCCTGCTGGGCGCGGGCCTGCTGATGAGCCGTCCCGAGCGTCCTCCGGTTCGTCTGATGGCCACGCGCACCAGCGGTGGAGCGATGGCGCGGCGGCTTGCTGCCCGTGGTGGTGGCGGTCCCGATGGTCCTCGGGCTCTTGCGCTTCGAGGCCGAGCACTTCGGGCTCGTCGAGAGCCACGTGAGCGTGTGGTTGTTCCTGTTGGCGATCATCGGCATCTCGGTGGCCAGCGTCTACTCGTTCGCCCGCTCCATCGACGGGGCGGAGGCACGGCGCCTGCGTACCGCGTCGGCGCTGGAGACCTCCGAGACGCGATACCGCGCGCTGGCCGAGAGCGCCGTGGAGGCGATCGTCTCCGCCGATTCGACCGGGCGCATCGTCTTCGCCAACGCGGCCACCCAGCGCACCTTCGGCTGGTCGCCCGAGGAGCTGCTCGGCGAGGCCCTCACGGTGTTGATGCCCGAGCGCTACCGGGAGGCCCATCTCGCCGGGCTGAAACGCTTCGCCGAAGGCGGCCCTCCGAGCATCATCGGCCAGACCCTGGAGCTTGTCGGCCTCACCCGCGAGGGGGCCGAGTTCCCTCTCGAGCTCTCACTCAGCACGTGGGCCAACGAGGACGGCCCTTTCTTCACCGGGATCATGCGCGACATCACCGGCCAGAAGACGGCCGCGCGCCTGTCGGCCGCCAAGTACCGGGCCACCCAGGCCCTCTCTCGCTTCTCGCTGGGCCGCCACGCGCTGCCCGCGGTGCTGCGGGAACTGTGCGAGGGCCTCGACTTCGGCCTCGGCATCGTCTGGCTCGAGAACGAGCGGGCCGATGCGCTCGAGCTCGCCTCGTCCTGGGCACGCTCGCCGGACATCAACGAGCGCTTTCGCCGGCTCTACAGCGACCGGACCTTCCCACCCGGGAAGGGCCTGCCGGGCTTCGTGTGGGAGAGCGGCAGCGCCGAATGGATCGAGGACTGCGCGGCTGATTCGCGTTTCGTGCGGCACGCGCTGATCGACGGTGTCGACCTGCGCTCGGCGATCGTGGTGCCGATGGTGGTCGACGACCGCTGCCTCGGGGTGGTCGAGTTCTTCGGAAACCGGATCGAGCGGCCGGCCACCGAGCTGATCGAGACGCTCGAGCAGGTCGGCACCGAGGTCGGGCTGTTCGCCGAGCGCCGGCGCACCGAGCGGGCGCTGGCCGCCAACCGCGACCTCCTTCAGGCCATCCTCGACAACGCCACCGCGCTCATCTCGGTCAAGGATTCCGAGGGCCGTTTCCTGCTCGCCAACAAGGCCTTCGCCCGGCTCGTCGACAGAGCACCCGAAGAGTCTGCGCGGGAAGACCGCTCAGGACCTCGCGCCCGCGGACGTGGCCGCCCGGGCAGTGGCCAACGACCGGCGCGTGCTCGAGTCCGCCAAGACGCTCGAGCTGGAGAGCGAATTCGAAGTCGGAGGCAGCACCCGGACCTTCCTCACCGTCAGGTTTCCGCTGCATCGATGCGAGCGGCGAGCCCTACGGCGTGTGCTCCATGGCCACCGACATCACCGAGCGCAAGCGCTCCGAGCTCGAGCTGGCGCGGGCCCGCGACCAGGCGCTCTCGGCCACCCGGATGAAGTCCGAGTTCCTGGCCAACATGAGCCACGAGATCCGCACTCCGATGCATGGCCTGATCGGGATGACCGAGCTGCTGCTCGAAAGCGACCTCGACAGCGAGCAGCGCGAGTACGCCGAGCTGGCGCGCTCGTCGGGCGAGACGCTCGTCGCGCTCGTCAACGACGTGCTCGACCTGTCCAAGATCGAGGCGGGCAAGCTGCAGATGCATCGCAGCGACTTCCGCCTCGGCGAGCTCGTCGAGGACGTGTGCGAGCTGATGTCGGGACGAGCCCACGAGAGCGGCCTGCAGCTCACGGCTCTGGTGGATTCGAGCATCCCGGGTGTCGTGCGCGGCGACGAGGTGAGGACGCGCCAGGTCCTCACCAACCTCGTGTCGAACGCCCTCAAGTTCACGCACGCGGGAGAGGTGAGCGTGCGCGTGGGCCAGACCGCCTCAGCCGGAGACCGAACCGTCGTGCGCTTCGAGGTGAGCGACACCGGCATCGGCATCGAGCCCGCGCAGCTGGAGCGGCTGTTCGATTCGTTCGAGCAGGCCGACTCCTCCACCACCCGCAGGTACGGCGGAACCGGCCTCGGGCTCACGATCGCCCGCCAGCTCACGGAGCTGATGGGGGGTGAGATCGGCGCGACCAGCACGCCCGGACGCGGCTCCGTCTTCCACGTGACCCTGCCCTTCCAGCTCTCGGCGACCGATCCCGCCGACCTCGAGGCCTTTCAGGCTCGCGCCGATCTCCATGGGGTGCGCGTGCTCATGGTCGACCAGAACCAGACGAGCCGCCGCATCCTCGTCCACCACGCCCAGAGCTGGGGTATGCAGGCCACGGTGGCGCAGGACGGCCACGAGGCGCTCGCGCTGATGCGCGAGTCCGCCCGGGCCGGGGAGCCCATTCGAGAGCGCCGTGGTCCACATGAACCTGCCCGGGCTCACGGGGGCCGAGCTGGCCCAGAAGGTGCGCGCCGAGCCGCGCCTGCGCGACACCCACATGATCATGCTCAGCTCCGGGGTCGACGACCGCACGACGGCGCGCCGGGCCGGATTCGACGACTACCTCTCCAAGCCCGTCCGTCGCGCCACGCTCTACGAGGCGCTGGTCCAGCGCGCGCGCGGCCCCGTGGCCGCGACGGCGCCGGACCGGGCGCCCGACCCCTCCCCCGCCGCCGGCCAGGAGCCGCGTGTGCTGGTGGCCGAGGACAACGAGGTCAACCAGATGCTGGCCGTGCACATGCTGCAGAAGCGCGGATACGACGTGGGCGTAGCGGCCAACGGGCGGGAGGCGGTGCGCGCAGTCACCGAGGCCGACTACGACCTGGTCCTGATGGACTGCCAGATGCCCGAGCTGGATGGCTACGGCGCCACCCGCGCGATCCGCGACCTCGAGGCCGACCGCTCGCGGCGCACCCCGATCGTGGCGATGACCGCCCATTCCATGAGCGGCGACCGCGAGCGCTGTCTGGCCGCCGGGATGGACGACTATCTGGCCAAGCCGCTGGACAGCCTGGCCTTCGATGCGACGCTCGCGCGCTGGGCGCCGACCGGGCAGATGGTCACCGTGCTGGATCGCCTGGCTCCGGCCGAGGTCTACTCCGGCGAGGAGAAGGCGCCCGTGGATGCCGCCGCCCTCGAGCGCCTGCGCCGGGATCTGGGCGAGTCGGACGTGCTGCCTCAGCTGGTCGAGATCTTCGTCAGTCACACGCCTGGCCGGCTGGAGGACCTGCGCACCGCCGTGGAGGCGGGCGACGTCACGGAGACCCGCAAGGTCGCGCATGCGCTCAAGGGCAGCGCCCAGACCCTGGCGGCCGCGAGGATGGCGGCGCTGTGCCGTGACCTCGAGCTGCGCGCGGCGGACGGCTCGCTCGACGGCGCGCCCGAGCTGGCCGAGCTGATCGAGGCGGCTTTCGCCGCTGCGCGCGACGGACTTCAAGCCGAGCTCGAGCAGGTGGCCGAGGGATGACGCCGACTGGCCCTACTCCTTCAAGCGCCCCAATCGCTCCGGGCTTGCCAGCGCGAACAGACCGCAGACCACGAAGGCGAGCAGGAACAGCACCCCGAGCGTGATCGTGATGGTGCTGTCGAAGGGAAAGAGCAGCCCGGCGCCAAGCACGAACAACACGGCGGTGGCGATGTCGAGCCGGCTCACGGCCGCGGCTTGTCCTCGTAGGCGAGGCGCCCGCTCACGGCCAGGCGGAAGAGCCACACCAGCGCGGGTATCAGCACCAGCAGGCCCACGCCGGAGACGATGAGCAGAGCGGCCAGCGTCGCGTCGGGCGCGGCCGCGGCGGTCACGGTCAGCTCCCCGGGGAGCAGGTAGGGCTCCTGGGCGGCGGCCCAGCCGGCCACGATGGCGGCGACCGCGGCGGCTGCGCTGTAGCGCGCGAGCTCGAAGCGCTCGGTCCACTCGAGGGCCAGGGTCACGAGTCCAGCGACGGCCGATCCCAGCACGCAGACCAGGCCGAGACCCGAGGTGAGGCCGTCGTAGAGATCCGGGGCGTCGGAGCTGACCACGGCCAGGCCGGCGATGGCCAGCATCCCGGTCACCGCGCCCGAGCCCAGGGCGCGGGTCCGAAAGGCGCGGACGAGCTCGGGCTGCCCGGCGCGCTGTGAGTCCGCCCCCAGGAACACCGCGGCCACGTGCGCGCCCGCGGCCACCGACATCACGCCGATGAGGAGCGAGATGGGGCCGGTCCAGCTCGCGAAGGCATCGCCGGTGGCGTTGCCCACCGGCACCTTTCCGGCGGCGATCGCACCGATTGCGCAACCGAAGAAGAAGGGCACGAGCACCGAGGAGAAGGCGAAGGTCGCGCCAAGCGCGCGGGCTTCGGCGATGGTCGCGGCCTCGCCCTTGAGCCCAAAGGCGCCGCCGCGCAGGACGATCCCAAGCCCGGCGAGGAAGATGGGCACGGCCAGGGTCGACATGATCGAGCCGAAGGCCTCCGGGAAGGCGGTCCAGAGAATCACCAGCACGAAGATCAGCCACACGTGGTTGGCCTCCCACACCGGTGCCATCGAGCGCTTGATTGCCGCCCGCACCGGCGCGCCGCGCTCCGCCCCGCCGGCGGTGAGATCCCAGAAGCCGGCCCCGAAGTCCGCGCCACCCAGCACCACGTAGCCGGTAAGGGCCAGCAGCGCCAGCGCGATGGTCAGCTCAGGAAGCATGGAACGGCTGCTTCCCCAGCCTGCGCAGCATGACCGCGGCCAGGGCGATCAGACCGGCGTAGATGAGCGCCAGCGCCGCGAAGCCCACCGGGATGCCGCCGGCCCCCGTCACCGCCTGCTCGGTGCGCATGACCTCGTAGACCACCCAGGGCTGGCGCCCCACCTCGGTGGTGATCCAGCCGGCGACCAGCGCCACGAGCGCCAGCGGCCCAGCCAACACGAGCGCGCGGTAGAACCACGCCGTGGCGGGCAGGCGACCGCGGCGCCACCAAATCAGCAGAAACCACCCGCCGAGCGCCGCGAGCGCGCTGCCGATGGCGACCATGGTGCGGAAGGAGAGCTTCACGATCCCCACCGGCGGCCGCTCGTCCGGCGGCACGATGTCGAGCCCCTTGACCGTCGCGTTGGGATCGTGGAAGGCGAGCAGCGAGAGCAGGTCGGGAATCTCGATGCCGCCCGGCAGGCTGAACGGGGCTCCCTTGGTCGTCTTCTCGAGGCCCTCGAAGGCCGCGAGCTTGACGGGCTGGCGCTCGGCCACGGTGCGCGCGGCCCAGTCCCCCACCAGCAGCTGCGCCGGGGTGGCGAGCGCCGCGACGGTCAGCGCCACCACCAGCGCGACGCGCTGGTGGCGCTCGCGACGGCCCTTCAGCCAGCCGTAGGCGTACACGCCGGCCACCAGGAACCCGGCCACGATGAACCCGGCCAGGTACATGTGCACGAACTCGTGCCAGAGGTTCGAGTTCAGCAGCGCGGTCCACGGCTCGATGTCCACCACCTCGCCGCCCTGGATGCGAAAGCCGGTGGGCTGGTTCATCCAGCCGTTGACCGCGATCACCATGAACGAGCCGGTGATGCCGGCCAGCACCATCGGCACGCCCGCGGCCAGATGCACGCGGGGCGGCAGGCGGTCCCAGCCGTAGACGTAGATGGCGATGAAGATCGCCTCGATGAAGAACGAGAAGCCCTCGATCCCGAAGGCCAGCCCGAACACGTCGCCGAAGGTGGCCATGAACTCGGGCCAGAGCAGGCCCATCTCGAACGAGAGGATCGTGCCGGTCACGACGCCCACCGCGAACAGCAGCACCATCGCCTTCGACCAGCGCTTGGCCAGCAGCTTGTAGAGCGGGTCGCCCGTGCGCAGCCACAGGCCCTCGAGGAACAGGACCATGGCGGGGAAGGCGATGCCGAAGCAGACGAGCGGGATGTGGACGATGAAGGACATCGCCTGCATCTGGCGCGCCTGCAGGAGGTACTCCTGGTCGACCGGCCCGCCCAGGGCGCCGTCGATCACGCCGGCCGCCCTTCCTCGGTCCCAGCCCATGAAGCGCAGGGCGAGCACGGGGAACAGCAGCACGCTCACCAGCCCGCCCGGCCACCAGTCCGGCCGCGGTGGCCGTGGTGATCTTGCCCAGCTCCACGCCGATCTGGGTGGCCGGCACGATGAAGGAGAGCGAGGTGGCCTGCAGCAGCCCCGCGGCGATCGTCTTGGGGCGCGACAGGAAGCGGCGATAGAGCGCGGCGGGCACGCCACGTATGAGCAACAGAGCGGTCACGGTGAGCGGTACGAGCACCATCGTGTCAAACGAGGAGAACAGAGCGTCCAGGTCGAGCTTCACGCCGGCGACCACGAAGAAGATGGGAATGAAGATCCCGAAGCCGATTCCCTCGAGCTTCTCCTGCAGGCCGGTCTTCGCCACCGCCTTGTCGCGGTCGACCAGGCTGACCATGGCGCCGGCCATGAACGCGCCCAGCACCACCTCGAGGCCGAAGCGCCCGGCGAAGAAAACCAGCACGGCGAGCAGGACGAACGCGATGCGCACGCTGATCTGGGCACTCGTGCGGTGCATGCGCCCGACGGCCGCGCGGATCGCGCCCGACGTGCGCGCCCCAACGAGCACGAGGCCGAGCACCGCCACGAGCAGGAAGAACAGGCCCAGCAACATCGCGGTGTTCTCGACGCTGGCCCCCGAGGAGGAGAAGAACAGCGACAGCATGATCACCGTGGCGAAGTCGGCGATCGACGCTCCCGCAATCACGAGCTGCCCGAAGGCAGTGCCGGTCTGACCCGCGTCCTTGAGCACCGCCACCACGATCCCGAAGGAAGTGGCGGCCAGGATGATGGCCACCAGCAGCGGCGTGTCGGCCAGGCCGGCGGCGTCGAAGCCGAGCGCCACGATGACCGCCAGCACCAGCGCCATGCCGAAGGCCGCGGCCACCGGTCCCAGATGGCGGTCTCCCCGAGCGTCGAACGCGATCTCCAGCCCGGCCAGGAAGAAGAGGAACACGAGCCCGATCTGCGAGAACACCTCGAGCGGGGCGTCCACCTCCACCAAATTGAGCACCTGCGGGCCGATCATGATCCCGGCCAGGATCTCGATCACGATCGGCGGGATGGCGGGCAGCGGTAGGAGATCGACTACGAGTGGCGAAACGGTGGCCGCGGCCATCGCGATCAGGAGGTTGCCGTAATCCAGCCCTTCGATGGGGCGCGAGTCTGACACCATCGGCTGCAGGCGTGGGACAGTTCTGGGACGACATAACTCGGGCGTACGACCAGCACATCCAGGTCCCGGGCAAGGAGACTCACTTCCTCATCCTGCTGGCCTTCGTGTTCTCGTTCGCCTTCATACGGACGAGCACGCACATGATCCGCGCCCAGATCAGCTGGTGGCCCGGCAACGTGGAGACCAAGGGCGGGCTCCACATCCACCACATGTTCTGGGGGATCCTGCTGCTGATGGTGATGGGCTACGTGGGAATCGCCACGGCGATCCCCGATCCGTGGTTCGAGCTGGTGGCGATCGGGTTCGGGATCGGCATGGGCCTGACCATGGACGAGTTCGCCCTGTGGCTGACCCTCAAGGACGTCTACTGGGCCAAGCAGGGCAAGCAGTCGATCCACGCGGTGATGATCACGGTGGTCCTGCTCTTCGTCGCGTTGCTGGGGCTGCGTTTCTGGATCGACGTGTGGGACGCGTTCCTGGTGCTGACCGGCGCCCAGCGCAACAACGAATGGCTGGTCATCCCCATCCAGCTGGCCGGCGTGGCTCTGGCCTACGTGTGCTTTCGGCGCGGGCGCAAGATGGCGGGCATCGTGGGCGTGTTCATTCCGCTGGTCGCCCTGATCGGCGCGGTGGCGCCTAAGCGGAAGGAACCGGCGAGTTCCACCGCGTGATCACCGGGGTCTCCCGCTCGTAGCCGAGCGCGGACAGCGTCCCGGTGTCGAGCTTGAAGAGGGCGCCGGACTCGGCGCCGAGGCCCAGCCAGCGTGCGGTGAGCACGCGCAGCACGTGGCCGTGTGAGAAGAGGACGGCGTCGCCGTCGAGCGAGCGCAGCCGCGCGATGACCCGGTCGACGCGGGCGCCCACGTCGGCCGCGCCCTCGCCCCCCGGACAGCCGTCGCGCCACAGGTAGAAGTCCGGGCGCTCCTCGCGAATCTCGGCGGTGGTGATGCCCTCGTAGTCGCCGTAGTCCCATTCGAGCAGGTCGTCGGAGAGCTCCACGCTCTCCCCCTGCCCCGACAGCCGGCAGGTGTCGAGCGCGCGCTCGAGCGGACTGGAAAGCACCAGCGTGAACGCGCGCCCGGCGAACCCCGGGCGCAGCCGCTCAGCCTCGGCGCGCCCGTGGTCCGTCAAGGGGAGATCGGTGCGACCGGTGTGCTTGAGGTCGCGACTCCACTCCGTCTCGCCATGGCGGGCGAGAACTATTTCCATCCGCCGCCGATCAGTCGATATCCACCCGAACGACCTCGCCGGCACCGGCTCCGTGCCGTGAGTGGAGACGTAGACGTGTCCCTTGCGGCTCACGGCCACACCGTACGGTGCCGCCAGCTCGCCGTTCGCCGAGGTCGTCGCTCACAGATCCATCCGGGCGCGATCCTCTTGAGCGCTCCGGTCGGATCGCCGGACAGGAGGCCGTTGGTCGCGATCTCCACGACGTAGAGATTCCCGTGGCGGTCGAAGGCCAGGTCGGTGACATTCGTGAGGTCCGACGCGTAGACCTCCGGCTCACCGCCTCGCTTGTCGACGCGATAGATGTTCGCGCCGCCCACGGGGAACGGGAAGCCGGTCAGCTGGCTGACGTACAGGTCATGGTCGGGACCTTGGACCACCGCGGTCGGCACCGCGTCCATCGGGAATCGGGTTCGGTAGGTCCGGGATGGGCGCTGGATCAACGAGGCGCTGCGGGAACACGGCCAGGGTCCTGATGCCGCCGGTCGGGCCGACCTTCAGCAGATCGTTTGCCGCCGGCGTCCACCACGTACTGGCGACCGTGCCGGGCAAGCACCGAGATGGGATTGCTGTTGAGCTCAACTCCATCGGGATCCTCGCCGCCTCGAACGCGGCGAGGTCCGCCACGGCCCGCACGCCGCCGAAGGGCGAGACCTTGTAGAGCTGCCCGAACTTGGGACCGAGCGCGCCGAGCTGGCCGCGCAGCGCCGGCTCTCCGCCGAGGCCGACGGGGAAGTAGGCACGGAAGCCGCTGAACGAGATGTCGTTCGGCCCGAGTGCGTCAGAGCCCGGTAAGACCGCGGGGCTCTGTGGGGTCGCGGGGCTCCCTTGAGCGGCGATCGAGGGCAGGCCCTCCAGCACACGGCGCTGCTTGCCGTGCCCCAGACTTTGGTGATGGCGCCGCTGGCGCCGACGCACTGGATGCCGCCCTCGGGGTCTCGATGCACGGTCCCTCGCCGCCTCGACCGGCCTCCGCGACGTACAGGGCCCCCCAGGGCCCGAAGTCTAGGCCGCGCGGATTGTCAAGGCCGCTGGCCACCACCTCCAGGTCGACTGTCGTGGGCCGCGCTGACTCCGGCGAACGGCAGAAGCGCAACCAGGACGAAGCAGCGGGACGAGAAGACATCGTCGTACCGACATGACCTGCCACCTCCCAATGGGGCCGTGTTTACCTGGGAGCCCGCACCTTACCGCCTTCATACTTCACGTGATGCTGCGGTCCATCGGCCTTCTTGCGCTCGATGGCGCTGGCCTTCCCGGCGCTCGCGGCAGCCGCTCCGGCACCTACCCGCGCGGTGGGGTCGCCCCCGTTGAGCGACCCGGCCGCGGCGGCGCGCGTCGACCGCTCGTCCTTCGAGCCGCGGCCCGACAACGCCGCCGAGAACCGCCGCATTCCCACCCGGCGCGAGCTGCGCTACTTCCGCCGCCATGGCGAGATGACCTACGAGCGCCGCGTGACCGGGCGCTTCCGCGGGACCACCGACGAGATCATCCAATGGGCGGCGCACAAGCACGGCATAGCCGAGGACCTGGTGCGGGCGGTCGCGGTGAAGGAATCGTGGTGGCGCATGTCGACCGTGGGCGACAACGGCGACTCCTTCGGCCTCATGCAGATGCGCCGTCCCTACCACTGCTGCCCCTTCCTCGCCCGCGGCTCGACCGCGTTCAACGTCGACTACTGGGGCGCGATCATCCGCTCCTACTACGACGGGCGCGAGACCTGGCTGAACACCGTCGAGCGCGGCGCCGACTACCGAGCCGGCGACCTGGCGGGAAGCCTGGGCGCATGGTTCTCGGGGCGCTGGCGCACCGGGCCGGCGCTCGACTACGTGCGCGACGTCCGCCGTATCCGCCGCGAGAGGACCTGGCGACGGGCGCTCTTCGCCGGCGACGGTTGAGCTGAATTTCCATCCTTTGCAGCGCCGGTTGACTGTTACGCTGACGCACCCGCCGTAGGAGAACCATGAATTTCGAAGACATCGAGCGCCTGGGTGTACAGGGCTTCACCATCGCCCGGCGTGGCTATGACCAGCGCGAAGTAGACAAGTTCCTCGTCGCCCTCACCGAATGGCTCGAGACCGACGCAGCCAGGGACCTCGGCGGGGTGGCCGTCAAGCGCAAGCTCGAGCTGGCCGGCAAGTCGACCGCGCAGATCCTCCTGACCACCGAGCAGGAGTCGGAGCAGATGCGCCAGCGCACCGACGAGGAGTGCGCGGAGCTGCGCGCCGGCGCCGAGGCGGCCTCCCGGGAGACGCGGCAATCGGCGGACGACTACGCGAAGAAGGTGCGCGAGCGGGCCGACCAGTACGCGCGCCAGACCGGCGAGACCGCGAGCGAAACGGCCAGGAAGACGATCGAGGAAGGCGAGCGCCGGCGCGCTCAGATCGAGGCCGTGATCAGCGACCTGGACAGCCGCCGCGAGGCCACCCTCGGAGAGCTCAAGCGCCTGCTCGGGGAGCTGGGCTCCACGATCGACAAGCACGCCTCGCCCGCGCGCCCCGCCCGGCGCAACGGCGGGGAAGCAAAGAAGCGCGCCGCCGCTGCCGAGAAGCCGACGGAGCGCGAGCCGGAGCCCGCGGGCAAGAGCTGAGCCGCCCGCTCAGCCGGCGGGCATCACAGCGTCGCGCAGGACGGCGGTGTCGGCGTAGACCGTTCCCTGGATGAGCTTGCCGTCCTGGAAGCGGTAGATCCAGACGTTGTGCACATCCACCGTCCGGCCGTTCTTAGCTCGGGCCTGCACGTGAACCGGGACGACGATCTGGTCACCGCCATCCACGAAGCCCTCGGGGGTGGAGGTGAACTCGTCGAACCACTGCCACAGCTCGCGCGTGAACCAGCCGATCACCGCGTCCGGCCCGCGGTAGGTCCCGCCGTAGGGGATCGACTCCGGCACCGCGAGCTCGCAGTCGGGGTGGAGGATGTCACGCATGTTGGCCGGCTCGTCCTTGCCCCAGCCGGCGAAGGCCTGGGCGAGCAGCTCGATGTTGGAAGGGCTCACAGCAGCTCTGCGATCAGTTCGGCGGCACGCGCGGCGCCGTCGCGCTCCACCTCGCGGTAGGCGACCTCGCGGCCTATCTCGGCGGCGATGGCCGTCGCGATCTCCTCGGGTCCGTCGGTCTCGAAGTCCATGCAGCGTCCGGCGCCGTAGCGCTCCAGGCGGTGGCGCACGTGGAAGTTCTGCTCGAAGTGGTGGCGAAGCGGGAAGTACAGGAAGGGCCGCTTGCCCGCGGTCAGCTCCATGGCGGTGGTCAGGCCGCCCTGGACCACGGCCAGGTCGCACGCCGCCAGCAGCAGGTACAGGTCGTGCACGTACGCGTGGACCTCGAGGCCCTCTTGCTGCGGCAGCGAGGCGGGGTCGATACGCGGCCCCGCCACGGCGATCATGCGCAGTGAGGGCACGCGCCGCCGGGCTTCGGGAAAGGCGTCGATCACCCGTCGCAGCAGGTCGGCGCCCACGCCGGAGCCGCCCACGGTGACGACGCAGACCTGCTCCCCGGGCGCCCAGCCCAGCTCGGCCCGCAGCCGCTCGCGATCGAAGTAGGTCTCGGCGAAGCCCGTGACGTAGCCGGAGAAGTCGTAGTGGCGCCCGGTCCAGTCGCGAATGGAGGGCAGATCGGCGCCGAAGCGCTCGGGCACCACGTCGTCTGGGTTCCCCACGAAGACGGCGCGGTCGCGCACACGCGGGTATCGGGCGATCTGCTCGAGCATCTCGGCGTTGTGGTCGGCGGTGAGCCCCGCCTCGTGCTCCCCGCCGTCGGGCATGGGCAGCCAGCCGACGAAGTCGGTCAGCCACGCGTAGGCGGCGCGCTTCTCCTCGGGGTTCTCGTGCAGGTAGTAGTCGAGCTCCCAGGCCTCGTCGCCGATCCACAGGTCATACGGCTGCTCGCGAACCAGGTCGTGGAAGACCATGAAGTTCGCGCACAGGATCTCGTCCATCCGGCGGATGGCCTGGAAGGCGTGGAGATCGTGCTCCGCGCATTCCGATTCCACGTGGCCGGATTCGTTGGCCAGGTGCCGGCTCGCCGGGTGGATGTGCTCCCCCTCGGCCTCGAGGACCCTGGTCACCGGATGCTGCGCGAGCCAGTCGATCTCGAGGTCGTCGACCCGGCGGCGGAGCTCCTGTGCGATGGCCACGTCGCGGCGCGCATGGCCGAGGCCGATCGGCGACGACACGAACAGCGCCCGGCGCCGCCGACTGCGGCCGCGGCGCCAGCGTGTGGCGGGCCGCGGTGGCTCGATCAGCTCGCGCAGCAGCAGGTTGACCTTGACCGGGTCGCGGGCCATCGGGCCGTGGCCGGAGCCCTCGAGCGTGACGAGCTCGCCTCCCGTCACGGCGGCCAGCGCGGCTCCCTGGGCGTGCGGGCGGATCAGGTCCCGGTCGCCATGGATCACGAGGGTGGGACATTGCACTCGCTCGCAGATCTCGCGGAAGCTCTCGCGGCCGCAGAGCCCCAGGGCGATCTGGGTGTCGCACAGAGTCTCGACGTCGGTCTCCAGCGCCCAGCCGACGCAGTCCTCGATCTGCTTGGTGGAGTGGGGCTCGTTGAACATCTGCGCAAAGAAGAAGCGCAGGAAGCCCTCGTAGTCCCGCTCCCAGTAGTCGCGGTTGTACTTGGCCCAGCCCTCGTCGGTGTCGAGCTGCTCCTCGAAGCGTTGGCCGATGGCGCGCTCCGGATGGCCCGGCGCCAGCGGTACCGCCGGGCCGATGTAGGCCACCGCGGTCGCTCGCTCGGGATGCTCGGCGGCCAGCAGCGTGGCCCACAGCGCCCCGCAGGAGAGGGCCGCGAGTACCGCCCGCTCCGTGCCCGTTGCGTCCATCACCGCCAGCGCGTCGGCCGCGAACTCTCGCTCCACGTAGGCCTCCACGCCGCTCGGGCGGTCCGACCGCCCGTTGCCCCGGCCGTCGAAGGTCACCACCCGGAAGTGGCGCGCGAGATAGGGGATCTGCATCTTCCAGTGGCGCGAGTGGACGATCGACCAGGTGGGAAGGAGCAGCACCGTGGGCTCGCCGTGGCCGTAGACCTCGTAGAACACCCGAACCCCGTCGCGCTCGACGAACCCCTCCTCGTCGGGATAGCGAGCGCGCGTCTGCTCGTCGCGAACTAACACAGTGCCGGTCATTCTCTCTCCCGGTGAGACGCCGCGGGCGCGGGATTCATTCCCGAGGCTCGTGGTCGATCCTGATCACCTTGCCCGTGAGCGTGACGGCGAAGGCGGTGTTGCCGATGAACTCGAGCGACGTCGGCCGGTCCAGGCCCTCGGCGACGGAGGCGAAGCTGCCGTCCTTGTTGATCCGCAGGAGCCTTCCCGAGTCCGGGGATGGCGGAGCTCCCTCGTTCTCGGGAATCGGCGGCAGATCCCAAACCCCCTGTGACAGGGCATACAGCCGGCGGCAGGGCCCGGACTCCACGTCGACGATCAGCGGGGCCCCGGAGGCCACCTCCGTCGCGGCCGAGCTCGGCGTGAACCTCACGACCTTGCCGTCCTGCGGGAGATGCGGGATGGGGCCGGCCTGGCCCATGTAGATCTTGCTGCCAAGGACTTCGAGCCCCGTGGGGACGATGTTGCCGAAGGCCTTCATCTCGCTGATGTGACCGCCTCGTGTGACGCGCAGCACGCGGTTGTGGTGCCCGTCGGTGACCACGAACCCGCCCCGGAACTCCTGCAGCGCGTACTGGACTCCGCCGGCGATGAAGAAGTCGGTCGTGGGGAGGATTCGCCATCGACCATGCGCCGATGTCCGCGATCGCCGTCGCGCTGCCGTCGTGCTCGATGCGGTAGATGCCGCTGACGACGTCGGGCTGGCCGAACTCCGGCCCGACGAGGGTCACGAGCACGTATGCGGTGCCGTGGACGAAGGCGACATCGATCGCTCCGCCGATACCCACATCCGGGACCGCCGGGGGCAGACCGTCCGCGAAGGTCGAGGTCGCTCCCGTCTCGGGATCCACGCGCAGCACACGGCCTGCCGGGCCGTCCGTGACGTAGAGCGCCTTGTCCGGGCCGACCGCGCTGCCCGAACCACAACCGCCGACGCACCCGGGCGCGGCGAAGGTGGTCAACTCTTCCACCAGCGGGCCTCCCGGAGGCTTGGTCGCGCTCGCTGTCGCGGGGGTTACCGCTGCCGCCACCAGCAGCGCGGTGATGACAATCATGTGGGCTAACCGGGACATGGAACCTCCAGATGGGCGAGATCGGCTTGCCCCCGCTATGACTCCGCCGCGGCGAGGATCCTTTCTCCACAACATCAAGCGCCCACCGTTCTGATCACCCGTCGGCGGGCGCGGAAAAGGCGGGAGGTGATCGTGGCCTCGCTCGTGCCCAGGGCCCGCGCCGCCTCGCGGTAGGAGGCCCCGGCCACGTCGACCGCCACCAGCGCGTCCCGGAAGCCGTCCGGCAGCGCAGCGATCGCGTCGAGCAGCTCGCGCTGCTCCAAAGCCACCTCGGGCTCGGCCAGCGACGACCGCAGAACCTCGCTCTCCTCGGGCGGCAGCTCGGCACTGCGCGGCCGGCGGCCGGCCGTTCTCAGGCTCGTGAGGTACGTGTTGCGAAGAACGCGCAGCAGGTAGGGCAGCTCGTCACGGCGCCTGAGCAGCCGCGGCCGCGCCAGCACGCGCGCGTAGGTCTCCTGCACCAGGTCCTCGGCGTCGTGCGGCGAGCCGCACATGGCCCAGGCCGCCCGGTGCAGGCGATCCAGATGTTGGGGCAGCCGCTCGGGCGCCATGCGCCCGAGCGACCCTGGCATTGACATGATTCCGGGCGCGAGCGGAGCCCTTTAGGGCCTCGCCTCGAGCACCAGGTTGAACGGGGTTTCCGCGACCCGCGCAAAGCGAGACAGGCCGCCGGTGGTAACCACGTCGCGCAGCCGAGCCTCACCCGCCTGGGCGCCGAGCCCCAACCCGACCTCCTGCGACAGCGAGGCCGGCGTGCAGATCAACGTCGAGGCCCCGTAGTAGACCCGCCCGACGGGATTGAGGTTGTCCTCCACGCGGTCGTTGGCGTACGGCTCGACGATGAGCCAGGTCCCGTCCTTGTCCAGCGAGGCGCCGATGTGTCGCGCCGCGCCGACGGGATCGCCCATGTCGTGCAGGCAGTCGAACGTGGCCACGAGGTCGTAGCCGGTGCCGGGGTAGCCGGCCGCGGGCGCGACCTCGAACCGCACGCGCTCCGACAGGCCGGCGCTCTCAGCCCGCCCTCGTGCCTGCTCGATCGACTCGGGGTGGTAGTCGAACCCCACGAAACGCGAGGCCGGGTAGGCCTGAGCCATGAGCAGCGTCGATGCGCCGTGCCCGCAGCCCACGTCGGCCACCTTGGCGCCGGCGTGCAGCTTGGCCTCCACGCCGTCGAGGGCCGGGATCCACTCCGACACCAGATTGGTGGCGTACCCGGGACGGAAGAAGCGCTCACAGCCCTCGAACACCCCGTGGTCGTGCTCGTGCCAGCCGACGCCCGCGCCGCTTTGGAACGCGTTCCTGATCTTTGGCTCGTCGCGCACGGCCGCGGTCATCAGCTCGAACGCGCCGGCCATGAAGTAGGGGCCGTCCTCGTCGGCCAGCACCGCCGCGTGCTCCGGCGGCAGCGTGTAACGGCCCCCGTCGGGGTCGTACTCGACGATGGCGCCGGCGGCCTGTGCGTTCAGCCATTCGCGCACGTAGCGCTCGCTGGTCTCCGTGCGCTGGGCGAGCTCGCCCGGCGTGACCGGCCCGGCCTCGGCCATCGCCGCGTAGAGGCCGAGCTTGTCGCCGATCACCACGAGGGCGGCGTTGAGCGTGGCTCCCAGCTCGCCGACCGCGCGCTCGGCGAACGCTCCGATCTTCGCCTCGTCCAGCTGTGTAGCGGCTTCCACTGACATGAAGTGCCTCCTTGGGCTTCGGTTCGGCCGAACGTACGGCCGCACCGGCGCCCTCGCATCAGGGGGCCCACCTAGTCCTCGGGAGGCCGGGCCGCGCTCGCATCGGGCGCGATCGCCTTCGCCAGTTCCTCCCGGGAGTGAATTCCGAGCTTTCGGTAGGCGTTGCGCAGGTGGTACTCCACCGTCTTGGGGCTGAGAAAAAGCCTCGTGGCCGCCTCTCGCGTGGTGTGGCCGTCGGCCAGGATCATCCCGATCTGGAGCTCCTGCGGCGTGAGCTCGTCGAGCGTGCTGGTGTCGCGCCGGCGTGCCCGCTCGCCGGTGGCCAGCAGCTCCGAGCGCGCTCGCTCAACCCACGGCGTGGCGCCCAGCGCCTCAAAGGAGGCGAGCGCGCCTCGCAGCTGCTCACGCGCCTGCACCCGGCGCCGCGCGCGGCGCAGGCGCTCGCCGTAACAGAGCCGGGTGCGCGCCTCCTCGAAGCGATCGGGGCTGGCCTCGTGCAGGCTGATGGCGCCGCGAAAGTGCTCCTCGAACTCCTTGGGACCGGCGATCAAGGCACGCGTCCGCTCCAGGCGCGCGAGCGCCCAGGGCTGGTGCTTGAGCTGCGCCAGCCGCGCGAAGTCGCCCAGGTCATCCGCCTCCCCGTTCGCCTCGCCGGCGCGAACCTGCGCTTCGACGAGCTCCGGTACCACCGATAGGTCCGGGTCGGTCACGCCCATCTCGTCGAGGCGCCGCTGCATGTCCTTCAGCAGCTCGCGCGCGCGATCGAGCCGGCCCAAGCCGAGCTCGAGCTCGGCCTCAGCCCCCAGCACCCACAGGTGAAGCACGCGGAGTCCGTGGCGATCGGTCAGCGCGACGGCCTCCTCGAGCCGGCGGCGGCACTCGGCCTCGCGGCCCTGGCGCGCGTCGAGCATCGCCACCCCGGCGAGCGCGCCGCACAGCGCCAGGGACTGCTCGGTCTCCCGTGCCAGCGCGATGGCCTCCTCGTAGAGGGCCCGGCCGACAGCCCAGCGATCGCCCGTTGCGGCCTCGCGGCCCGCGAGCGCCAGCGCGTAGGGCAGCGCCCCAAGCGCGCCCTGGGCACGGGCGGTCTCGATGGCCCGGTCGATAATCGAGGCCCCGGCCTCGGCTTCGCGCAGCCAGAGCGGGGCCAGGGCGGCGAGGGTCAGCGAGCGCGGCTCGCTCGAAAGCGCGTCGGATGCCTCGAGGATCGCCACGGCTTTCCTGATGTGCTCAGCGCCCTCGTCCCCCTCGCCGTTGTAGACCAGAGCGATACCGAGGGCCATGGAGCCGAGAACCCTCTCGCGCTCTCCCGAGGCAGGGGTCAGGAGGTTCCACGCGCGCCGTCCCGCGCTGAGCATCGCGTCCGCGCGGCCGGTGTAGATGCAGGCTTCGGCGGCCTCGGCGAGCATCGTCACGGCCAGCGCCGGATCCGAGTGCTCGATCTGGGCGGCACCGGCCATCAGGAGGTCGTGACCGGCCATCACGTCGCCGGCCCGTACCGCCGCCTGTCCGCGCAGGTGTCGGACCTGGGCCTGGAGGCCCGGCTCCGGGTGCAGCGCCATCGTCTCGTGGAGACAGTCGAGCGCCCGGGCCGTGTTGCCTCCGAGCCAGGCCGCCTCCGCCGCAGCGAACAGGCGGAGAGAGCGTGACTCCTCGGCGGGGCTCAGCCGGGCGGCGCGCTCTGACGCGACCGAGGCCGCGCCGTACGCCCCGCGCGAGCGAGCGCGCCGGCCGGCGTCCTCCAGCGCGCCGGCCACCTCCTCGTCGGGCTCGAGCGTGGCGGCGGCGAGGTGCCAGGCGCGGTGATCCGGGTCAGCGTGCACCGCGAGAGCGGCGTGCATGGTCCGGCGCTCCTCCGCGGAGACCGCCCCGTAGGCGGCCGAGCGCACGAGCGGGTGACGCCACGCGAGCTCGCCGAAGGAGACCGACAGCAGCCCGGAGCTCTCGGCCGCCTCGAGGTCGGCCAGCCGAAGGCCGAGCTCCTCACCCGCCGTGGCCACCGGGCCGAGCGTGCCCGAATCCTCAGCCGCGGCGAGGGCCAGGGCGCGCCGAGTGTCGACCGGCAGGGCGGCGATCCGCGCCCCGTAGGCCCGCGTCACGCTCGTGTCGATCTGTAGCGGGCCCTCCAGCAGCTCGGCCTCGAGGTCGGTCCCGGCTTCAACCAGCTCCATCAGCGCCAGCGGATTTCCGCCGGTGGCGCCCGTGAGCCGCTCGATGAGCTCTGGCGAGGCCGGTGACCCCGTGCGCGCCCCCACGATCCGCGCGGCGGCCTCGTGATCCACGCCGCGCAGCTCGAGGGTCGGCAGGCGGGCCGCCTCGAGGCGCTCGGCCTCGCCGACCCGAGCGCTCATGATCACCGCCACCGGATCCACCACCAGACGCCGCGCGGCGAAGAGCACCGCGCTGAGGGAGGACTCGTCGAGCCAATGGGCGTCGTCGATCACCACGAGCAACGGGTGTTGCTCGGAATGTGCGCTGAGCATGCTCAGCGTCGCGGCGCCGATCACGAAACGGTCCTGAACGGTCGGGGGACCGAGGGCGAGCGCGCCCCGCAGCGCCTCGGCCTGGAAGGCGGGAATCCGTTCCAGCGCATCGAGCGCGGGGCGCAGCAGTTCGAGCAGCCCACCGAAGGGAGCCTCGGCCTCGGATTCGACGCCGCGGGCGCGCAGCACCGCCATGCCCTGCGAGTGCGCGCTCTCGACCGCATGTCGCAGCAGCTCGGTCTTGCCGATTCCCGGCTCACCGGTGACCGCGGTCACGCTGCTGGAGCCGAGCCGGGCGTCGGCCAGCGCGCGGTCCAGATGCGCACATTGCTCGTCTCGCCCGTAAAGCACAGTCGCCCGTAGCGTATGCCTCTTGGACCGTGCCGCTAGGGCCCGGCGCCGCGGAAGCTTCGGACGTACATACGCTGCCACGGTGTCTCGACGGCGCGGCGGTCGTAGTGCCGGCGCACCCACGCCGTTGCCTGATCCTCCGGCACCCCAGCGAGCTGGGCGATGCAGGCGAGCGCGCTTCCCGTGCGCCCTCTCCCGCCGCCGCAGGCGACCTCGACCAAGAGGCCATCGACGGCCAGGCGGTGAGCCTCCTCGAACGCCGACCGCGCGTCCGCGAGGCTCCGCGGCAGCCAGAAGTCCGGCCAGCGCAGCCAGCGGGCGGGCCACGGCGTCGCGGCGGGTGGCCGGCCGAGGAGGTAGAGGCCCCAGTCCGGGGTCGGCCCGGGTGGGGGGCCTGCGCGCATGGCTCGGCCACGAAGGCGCGCCCCGTCGGGCAGCTCGACGATCCCGGGCCCTGGTTCCCACGTCACGTGCTCATCTTGATTGACCTCCGGGCTTCGCCCCGGAAGAATCGGTGCGGAACGGGGTCATTGGAGACGATGGAAACCATCCCTCTTCAACCTGTCGATTCGGTGTCGGTCACGACGCTGGTCGACAACGTGTTCGACCTGTTGCTGGTCGACCAAGGGCCGGCCAAGCGGCCGCCCCTGGCACCGATGACCCATGCCCGCATGCCCGCCCGCTTCCTCGAGGGGGGCTACACGGGCGGTGCGCTGCGCGCCGAGCACGGCTTCTCGAGTCTCGTGACGATCGAGAAGGCAGGCCGGGCTACTCGCATTCTCTTCGACACCGGGATCACCCCGGACGGGCTCGTGCAGAACATGAGCCGCCTCGGCCTCTCGGCCCACGACATCGACATCATCGTGCTCAGCCACGGGCACTGGGACCACACCACGGGGATGGACGGGCTCGTGGAGGAGCTGGGCCGCCCGAACGTGCCCGTCCTCATCCACCCCGATTTCTGGAGCCGGCGCCGGGTCGCGATCCCGGGCCGCGAACCGGTCGAGCTGCCTTCGACGAGCAGGGGCGCTCTGGAGGGCGCGGGTTTTGAGATCGTCGAGCAGCGCCAGCCCTCGTTTCTGCTCGACGGCTCCCTTCTGGTCACCGGAGAGGTCGACCGCACGACCGAGTTCGAGCAGGGTTTGCCCTCCCACCAGGCTCACCGGCACGGGAGCTGGGAGCCCGACCCGCTGATCCTCGACGACCAGGCGCTGGTGGCGAGCGTGCGCGGCCGCGGCCTCGTGGTGTTGACCGGCTGCGGCCATTCGGGGATCGTGAACACGCTGCGCTACGTGCAGAAGCTCACCGGCGAGGCCCGCCTCCACGCGGTGCTCGGCGGCTTTCACCTGGGAGGCCCGGTGTTCGAGAAGCTCATCACCCCCACCTGCGATGCGCTTGTGGCGCTCGAGCCCGACTATCTCGTGCCCTCGCACTGCACCGGCTGGCGCGCCACGCAGGCCATAGCAACGAGGCTCCCCGACGCCTTCATCCAGAACAGTGTCGGCACGCGGTTCGAGTTCGCCGCATGAGCGAGGTCCCGGACCGCGAGTTCTACGACACCGTCTACGGCGACTTCGCCGAGGAGGTCAACGCCGCCATCCGCGTCGAGGCCTTCGGCGAGGACATCGGCCAGAACTCGTGGCTCAGCGCCGACGAGCACCGCACGTTCTTCGGCTGGCTTGGGCTCGATGCTGCCAGCGAGGTGCTGGAGGTGGCCAGTGGATCCGGCGGGCCCGCCCTCTTCATGGTCCGGGAGACAGGATGCCGCGTGACCGGCGTCGATCTCCACGACGACGGCGTGGCCGCCGCCAACGCGGCGGCGTCGGCGCGGGGCCTCGGCGATCGAGCGCGCTTCGTGCGCGCCGACGCACGCGAGCGGTTGCCGGTCGACGACACCAGTTTCGACGCGCTGCTGTGCGTCGACTCGATCAATCACATCTACGCGCGCGAGGGTTTGCTGCGCGACTGGCATCGGGTGCTGCGGCCGGGCGGACGGCTGCTCTTCACCGATCCGATCACCGTGACCGGCATGATCCGCCGCGAGGAGATGGTGCTCCGGAGCGGCGGTATGGGCGAGTTCGTCTTCACCTCGCCCGGCGTGGACGAGGCCCTGCTTCGGGCCGCCGGCTTCGAGGAGATTCGCGTGGAGGACGTGACCGCGAACATGGCGACTATCGCCGGGGCCTGGCGCGACGCGCGTGCTCGCCACGCCGCGCAGCTCGATGAGATCGAGGGCGGCGAGGCGAACGCGAGGCACCAGGAGTTCCTCGGCACGGTCGAGCGGCTGGCTCGCGAACGGCGATTGTCGCGGCTGGCGTACACGGCACGAAGGCCGTGAGCCCGGCCGCGCCGAAGGCCGAGGCGGCCGAGGCGGCCAAGGCGCTCGAGCGCGCCGGCTGGAGTGAGAGGGCGGAGAGCTACGACCTGCTTACCGGCCGGATCACCGCCCGGTTCGTGGCCCCGCTGCTCGATGCGGCCGGAGCGGAGGCGGGCACGCGCCTGCTCGACGTGGGCGCGGGACCGGGCTACGCGGCCCGGCGGGCGGCCGATCGCGGCGCGGTGGTCACCGGGGTCGACATCGCCGACGAGGTCGTGGCGCTCGCACGCCGGCGCCACCCCGGGATCCGCTTCGTGCGGGCCGACGCCGAGGACCTCCCGTTCACGGATCGCTCCTTCGATGCGATCGTTGCCAACTTCGCCATCAACCACGTGCCGCGTCCCGAGCGCACGCTCGCGGAGCTCGCGCGGGTGGCGGTGCCGGGAGGAGGAATCGCGCTCTCAACCTGGGACCGGCCGGAGCACAATCGCTTCCTCGGCATCCTGGTCGACGCGCTCGGGGCCTGCCGGGTGGCCGCTCCCGACACCCACCGCTTCGCCGACGACGACGAGTTCCGATCGCTGCTCGACGGCGCAGGGCTCGAGCAGATCGAGATCCTCTCGCTGTTCGTGACCCAGCGTGTGGCCGACGCGGACGAGCTCTGGCGGGGCCTCCTCGGCGGAAGCGTGCGGACGGCCGGGCTGGTCAAGCAGCAGCCGGCGCGCGTCCAGAGAAGGATCCGCGCGGCGGTGGAGCGGCTCGCCGAGCAGCACCGGAGCGGCGGCGAGCTGGCCATACCGGTTCGCGCGAAGCTGGCTCATGGGCGGCTGCCTTGAGCGCAGCCGACGTCCTGCAGCGCGCCCTGAGCTCGGGCGATTTCGCGGCGCTCGGCGGGCTCTACGCAGACGACGCCCTGCTCGACGCGAGCCTGCCCGGCGAGCGCCGCAAGGTCGTCGGAGGAGAACGGGCGATAGAGCTGCTCGGGTCGCAGTTCCCCGGGCCGGGGCGTCTGGTCGAGTGGTCGCCGCAGGAGTATCCGGGTGGCCTCGCCCTCTGGTTCGAGCGCGTCTCCGACGGCGGCACCGCGGTGCGCCAACGTCACTACCTGCACCTTCGGGAGGGGAGCATCGCGCGCCATCGGGCCTACACCGCGCCTCCGCGCACACCCTCGGGGGCCGAGCGTCAAGACGACGGATCCCCGTTCGATCCGAGCGTTGTCGCCGGGCTCGGCCGGGTGGCGGGACACGAGCCGCTGGTCTCGGGTGGCTGGTCGGGGAACTGGCTCGAGCGGGTGGTGCTGGATGACGGCCGGCGATTGGTCGCCAAGCGGATCGTCCCGGGCACCAACTGGATGGACCGCCACACGCGTGACGAGGGCCGAGAGGCGCTTCTGTTCTCCTCCGGGGTGCTGGAGCGAATGCCTCCGGCGATCGATCACACGGTGCTGGCCGTGGAGCGCGACGGCGATGGCTGGTGGGTGGTGATGCGCGACGTGTCCGGCTCGCTGCTGCCCGACGGCAAGCGGCTCAGCAGGGAGGAGCACCGGCGAATCCTCCTTGCGGCCAACGGGATGTGGGACGAGTTCTGGGACGAGCGGATTCCGCACGTCTGTGCGCTCGCGGACTGCTTCAGCCTCTTCTCGCCGGCCGTCTCGGAGGCCGAGCGCGACGGCCTCGACCTGCTGCCCAAGCAGTATGAGGCCTTCTGGGAGGCCTTCGCTGACGCCGTCGACGACGACGTTGCCGAGCCCGTGCTCAGTCTGGTGGGCGACCCGCAGCCCCTCGCGGCCGAGCTCGACACCTGCGGCACGACCCTCATCCACGCCGACATCCGCGACGAGCAGATCGGCCTCGACGGCGACCGCCTGATCCTGCTCGACTGGGGCCGGGCCAGCCAGGGCCACCCGGTGGTCGACCTGTTCTGGTCCATGTGTCACAACGCGTGGCGGGTGGACGCGAGCCACGACGAGCTGGTCGAGGACTACCGGCGGGTCCGAGGCGAGAGCGACGACCCGCGGGCCGTCGAGCTCGGGGTGCTGGCCGGGCTCGTGATGTATGGCTGGATCTTCGGCCACAGCGCCGCCTACCACCCCGATCCCGCCGAGCGCGACTGGGCTCGCCACGAACTGGATTGGTGGGTGCCGCGAGCGCGACGCGCGCTCGAGACGTGGTCGCCCGCCTGACCGCTCAGATCAGGAGCTGAGTGAGGCTCAGCGGAGCGCCCTCGGAATCGGCAATGACCGCCTGACGCATCATGGGTGGGATCTCGTAGGCGGGCGTCACGGTGCTTCCGCCGAGCTCACCTGCCCGCGCGAGCGCGCGATCGAGGTCGTCGACCCAGAAATCGACGCTCCAGCGCGCATCGGCCGACTCACCGGGGTCCGCAGGCATCATCACGGCGACGACGTCGCGCGCCACGGGCTGTTCGGGCTCGCCACCGACGAAGCCGGGCAGGCGGAACAGCCATGCCGTTCCCTCGCCCGCCTCGAACTCCTCGGTCTCCCAGCCGAAGAGGGCGGCGTAGAAGGATGCTGCGCGGTCGGTCTCAGGGGTCGACAGAGCGCTCATGCTCCACGCCGAGGGCTCGTTGACCAGCTCGGCGCCGCGCCGCTCGGCCGGTTCCCAGACGCAGAACGAGGCTCCGCCGGGATCGGCCAGAGCGGCGATCCTGCCCGCCGGCCCCGCGTCCACCGGGTCGGAGAGGACCGAGCCGCCGGCCTCGACCGCCGCCTCGGCGGTGGCGTCGGCGCTCTCGACCTCGATGTAGGTGTTCCACGCGGCCTCCGCTCCGGGCGGCAGCGTGCCGATGCCGGCCACCTCGCGCCCGCGCAACGTCGCCACGAAGTACTCGCCGGGAGGGTCGCCCGGCATCGGACCGGGGCCCGCGAACTCCCAGCCGAACAGCCCGCCGTAGAAGTCGGTCAGCCGCCGGGGGTCGGGGCCGAGCCGATCGACCCAGGAAGGCACACCGGGTTGGAAGCCATCGCGCTCGCTCATGTGATCGTGCTCCTGTCGTCGCTGGTCAGCAGCGGGCACCGTAGCAACTTAGTTGGATTTATCAACTAACTGCTAGGAACGACCGACCCTCGTTAGAGTGGCGCCTCAGTGTCCGACCGGACCTACGCCGATCTCTGCGGAATCGCGCGCGCGCTCGACCAGGTCGGCGAGCGCTGGGCGCTGCTGGTGATCCGCGAGCTCATGCTGGGGCCGAAGCGGTTCACCGATCTCCGCGCCGGCCTGGCCCCGATAGGGCCCGACATGCTTTCCCAGCGGCTGCGCGAGCTCGAGGACGCGGGGATCGTGCAGCGGCGAAAGCTGGCGCCACCGGCCGCCTCGCGCGTCTACGAGCTGACCCGGCGCGGCCTGGAGCTCAGGCCCGTGTTGCTCGCGCTGGGGCGCTGGGGCAGCGTGGCGCCCGCGCCGTCGCCCAACGCGAAGCTGGGCGCCGATTCGACCGCCCTCGCGCTGGAGACGCTGTTCGAAGCCCAGGCGGCGGAGGGCTTCGAGGCGACGATTGGACTGCGCCTCGGCGAGGACGAGTTCTCGATCGACATCCGCGAGAGCGGCCTCGCGCTCACGCGAGCAAGCCCCGAGAGCCCCGACGCCCTCATCAGCACCGACCCCCACACCCTGGCGCGCGTGCTGTGGCAGGGGCTCGGGATCCGAGAGGCGGTCAAAGAGGGAATCCTCGCGCTCGAGGGCGACAAGGCGGTGGCGGGGCGGTTCGTCAGCCTCTTCCCGCTGCCCGCCTGACCGAGGACCTACGATTCGGGATGCCTATGACCGAGGACCCATGGTCGGGCGCGGGCGAATCGACCCGGGCCGAGGTGCGCGACATCTTCGCGCGCCACGCCGCGACGCGAGAGGCCGCCGCCGGCGCCGGCCATGACGAACGCCGCTCGGCTCTTCCCGGCTTTCTGCGACTTCCCGTCCGAGGCTGGCGTGGGCTACCGCTGGCCGGGAAGCTCGCCGTCGCCGCGCTGGCACTCGTGCTGGCGGCGCTCGTGGCCGCGCTCGTGCCACCGGCGCTCGACACCGCGGACCGAAACGAACGCACCGAGCGTCGCCTGAGGGAGGCCAACCTGGAGCGGCTCCGTCAGGGGCTGATCGCCGACCAGCGCCCGCGGCGAGCGCAACTGCAGCCCGGCGACCGATCCGCCGGCGGGCTCGCGCAAGCGGTGGCGGCCGATGCCGCCGGGCGCGTGCGTCGGGGTGATCTCGAGGGGCCACTGGGACCCACCACCTGCGAGCCGGTCCAGCGCACCGATGTAGATCCGCGTGCGCCGGTGTACACCTGCCTGGTGGAGCAGGGCATACGCGGCGAGTACCAGGGGCGCGCGCTGGTCAGCGGCTACCGCTTCCGCGGGCGCGTCGAGTTATCGAGCGGTCAAGCCGCCTGGTGCAAGGAGAATCCGCGGCCGCTGCATCCCGACCAGGAGGAGTTCGTCGTGGTGCCGCTCTCCGAGGACTGCACCGGCTAGTCAGGCCTCGATCTCATCGAGGTCGCCGCTCCAGGCGACATGGAACGTGCCCTCGCGGTCGACGCGCTGATAGGTGTGGGCCCCGAACAGGTCGCGCAGGCCCTGGATCAGCCCCGCCGGGCCGGTGCCGCGCCGGTAGCCGTCGTAGTAGGCGAGCGACGACGAGAAGGCGGGCGCCGGGATGCCTAGCTCGGCGGCGCGGGCCACCACACGGCGCCACGGCTCCTGCGCGTCCTCGAGCGCCTCGCGGAAGAAGTCGGCGACCATCAGGTTGGTCAGCTGCGGCTCGTCGTCGTAGGCCTCGCGGATGCGGTCGAGAAAGCGCGCGCGGATGATGCAGCCACCGCGCCAGATGGTGGCCATCGCGCCGAGATCGATGTCCCATCCCTCCTCCTCGTCCGCACGCGCCGCCATCTGCGCGAAGCCCTGGGCATAGGACACGATCTTCGACGCGTACAACGCGTGCTCGAGGTCGTCGAGCAGAGCCGGATCCTCGGCCGAGGCGGACGGCCCGGCGAGCCGTCCGGCGGCGGCCTCGCGCTGGTCCTTGAGCGCGCTCAGCGTGCGGGCGAAGACCGCTTCGGTTATGCCCGTGAGCGGCACGCCGAGCTCGAGCGCGTCCTGAGCCGTCCAGCGGCCGGTGCCCTTCTGCTCGGCGGCGTCGAGCACCACGTCCACGAAGGGCCGCCCGGTGGCCGGGTCGACTCGTTCGAGCACCCGCGCGGTGATCTCGATCAGGAAGCTCTCGAGCTCGCCCTCGTTCCAGCGCTTGAAGCGGGCCGCGATGTCGGGCACCTCCACGCCGGCGCCGTGGCGCATCAGGTCGTAGGTCTCGGCGATGAGCTGCATGTCCGCGTACTCGATGCCGTTGTGGACCATCTTCACGTAGTGGCCCGCGCCGTCGGGGCCGACATAGGTGCAGCACGGCGTGCCGTCCACGTCGACGGCGATCTCCTCGAGGATCTCCCCCACCACCTCGTCGTAGGCCGCCCGCTCGCCGCCGGGCATGATGCTCGGCCCCTTGAGCGCCCCCTCCTCCCCGCCGGAGACCCCCACCCCCATGAAGCGGATGTCCTTCTCGGCGAGCGCCGCGAACCGGCGCTGCGTGTCCCGGAAGAACGAATTGCCACCGTCGATGACCACATCGCCGGAGTCCAGGTGCGGAACGATGTCCTCGATCACCGCGTCCACGGCGTCGCCCGCCTTGACCATGCTCATCAGCACACGGGGGCGCTCGAGCGCACCGACCCAATCCGCGACCGACTCGTGGCCGGTGATCGGCCCCTCCTCCCCATGGGCGTCCATGAACGCCTCGGTCTTGGCCGTCGTGCGGTTGTGGACGGCTACCGGAATGCCGTGATGGGCGACGTTGCGGGCCAGGTTCGCGCCCATGGTGGCCAGGCCGGTGAGGCCGAAGTGCGGGGTTTCGGTCACCCGGAGGTTTCTACAGGATCGGCCTAGCCCCGGCTCGCGGGACCTCTGTCTTCAGGATCGTCGCCCGCCCAGGTCCAGCGGGGCACCTCGCGCAGGGGATGCAGCTCCTCCGTCAGTCTTCGCGTGCGAGTTCTGCATCGCGACCCGGGTCCCGAAGTCGAGGTGTGAGCGGACCGCGTCGCGGAACTCCTCGTCGGCGGGCATGTCGCTCTCGTCGAGCGCCTGCATGTAGAGCTCGATGAACCTCTCTCGCTGCTCCTCGGTGATCTCGAGGCCGCGATGGACGTCGATCAGGTGGCGGAAGCCGAGCTCGCGGCTGAAGCGGTCGGGGCCCCCGAACGACTCGGAGGTGAACGCGGTCAGGTGGTCGACGTGCTCGGGCTGACCATCACCGAAGAGCGGCTTCAGGAGGGGGTCGGCGAGCACCTTGCCGTAGAAGGCGTCCTCGAGGCGATGGATCGGCTCCTCGCCACCGGCGTGTTCGTAGAGAGTCGGCATTGCCCCGTAAGACCGTGCGCCCCCGCGATTCTCATCGCGCCCGACACCGCGCGCACGTTAGAGGGGCGTTTAGATGCGTCGGCGGGGGTCGACGTAGAGGTCGTCCACTCGCCAGTTGCCCGTCAGCGCGGTGAAGCGGAAGGCCACCCGCCTGAAGCCCGCGGTCTTGCCGCCGAGATCGGGCTTCATGTCCATGTCGTCGGTCAGCCGCCAGCCCGAGCCGGCATTGGTGAACTGCTTGCCGTCGAACTTGGAGAGCTCCTCCCAGGCCGGCTTGCGCGCATCCGGGTAGGCGATCTCGATCCTAAACTCCGCCGAGTCGGTCCTGCCGACGGCCTTGGTCAACACCCGAAAGGTCGGGTAGTCCAGGTCAACGCACATCGTCGGGCTGATCGCGCTGGCCCTCGGTCCCATCGAGAGCATCCCGACACCGTCGCGGGCACCGAGGTCCACCGGGTCCGCCTCGGTCACGCGCTGCGCCGCGCCCGTGAGCTGCCAGCCGGCCGTCCCGCTCTCAAACGAGCCGCTCGGGGCCATCACGTAGTTACGACGATCCCCAAACCGGAGGAACGGGTTCTCGATCAAAGGGGAGCTGCAGGTCCGGCTCGACTCCTCCGTCGAAAACAACTGCGTGCTGCCCAACGGCGTCGTGTCCGCCTGGGCCGTAGTGGCGAAGGCGAACGACATCAAGCCGCCCGCGATGATGAGTCCCGTCTTGCGCATCAGTCCCGTCTCCCGGTCTTATCGAAGGTCTTCCCTGCCAGAGCCGGGGCGGGCCCACCGCATCCATCGGCACACGGGTTGGCGGGCCTAACTGGACATCCGTCCACCCACCGCCCAGCCAGGGCGCGGCTTGTGCAAAGGTTTGGGCGTCTCATTTTGGGGCATTGATGTCTCAGACCGGATCCAGGGCTGGCCCCCTGGCTTCTTCCGAAACCCCCTGCGCCGGTCTCTCCTCCTAGCGGAGAGCAGTTCGGCGCCCAGAAAGGAACAACCGATGGCAGCTACAGACGTAACCCGCGGCAACGTCCGCGCAGATAGAGGAACGGCGGTCGGCCGGGCCGGCCGCCGGCTTGCGACCGAGACCAAGCAGGCGTTCAAGACCACCGAATTCTGGGCGATGGTCGGCCTGATCGTGGCCATTCTCGTCAGCGCCGCCATCATCAACGGTGGCGACAACGGCACGGACGAGTTCATCGCCCGCCAGGCGTGGCTGTACGTGGCGATTCTGGGCGCCGGTTACTTCATCTCGCGCGGGCTAGCCAAGTCCGGCAGCCACGAGCCCTACACACCCGAGACGACCGACCGACAGCGGCACCAACAAGTCGATCCGGGTGTCTCTCGGTAGTCCACTTCGTTCACCAGGTAGCTCGGCATCAGCGAGGAGGGCCGAGTGGCCCTCCTCGACTGCTGTGTCGTGTCCCCGGCCACGCCACCCGCGCGGCTGAGCGGGCCTACCGGCGCTGACGTGCGCGCTCTTCTTCTGCCTGGTGTTGTTCGGCTCGCGCGTCGGCTCGTTCCTTGCCAGCTTCAGCGGGCTCACCTAGCTGGTCGTGCAGGTTTGCCAGTTGGTCGCCGATGCTCGCCGCTTGTTCATGCAAGTCGGCCGCTTGTTCCCCGGCGTCCGCGGCGCTGTCTCGAGCTCGTCTTGCGTCGCTTGTCGCGCGCTGGGCTCGAGCCTTGGCTTCGGCCCTCAGCTGTTCCAAGAGCCAGACGCGCTCGACGAGTTGCTGGCGTCTGTCGGGATCCATGATCGACCTCCTAACCAAGTCCACCGGGCTCGAAATCGAGGGATTGGGTTCGCTGTCCATGCCCGGAAAGGAAACTTGACAGTAAGTGACTTAGGTTTTATCATGGCCGACAGTTGAGTCAAGACCGATAAGGAGGAGCGAGCAATGACTCTTCTGATCAAGCCCGAGCCCTTCTCGCGCGAAGTGGACCGGCTATTTGACCGCCTCTTCGACACGCCCGTGCAGGCGCAGCGCTGGGCCCCGGCGATGGACCTGACCGAGGCCGACGACCACTACGTGCTCAAGGCCGACCTACCGGGAGTCACCGACGAGGATGTCAGCATCGAGGTCGAGGCGGGCCTGCTGACCATCTCCGGCGAGCGCAAGGCCGAACACGAGCGCAAAGAGCGCGGCTTCTACCGGCTTGAGCGCGCCTTCGGTCGGTTCCAGCGCCAGCTGACCATGCCCGAAGGAATTGACCCCGACGCCGTGAGCGCGGATTTCGACCGCGGCGTGCTTACCGTGCGGATCCCCAAGCCGGAGCAGGTCAAGCCCCGGAGAGTGTCGATCGGCACTAATGGCAGTGGCAAGCCAACCCTGGAGGGTACGTCCAGCGACGTGCAGTAAACGAAGTCCCCGGGCGTCGGTCATATCAGGCCACGCGCGCGCCCGCGTCGGGCAGTCTGGCCGGCGCGGGCGTCGTCGTACTGCTGACTTCGCTGTGCCCGAAGGGCTTGAGACCGCCTCGTGCACCTGGAAGGACAACACCTGACCAACAGATAGAAACCGCCGCAGAAGCGGCGTTTCGTAGATCGGGGCGACTGGTGCGAAGTCCTCGACCGTCCGCGGCAGTTTCCGCCGGCTCTTCGACGGAGGGTCGGCGTCATGAGTGTCGAGCGGGTGATGCGCAAGGACGGCGCGGTCGTCTGGCGCGGTCGTCTGGCGCGTGCGCTGGCGCTGCTTCCCGACCGCGGCCGCGACGGCGAGCGCCACCGCGGCCACGGTCGGGTCGCTCAGCAGCCGGGTCGTGGTGTGGCGGCGCTCGTCTTGACGGCGCGCGCGGACGACGCCCGTGTGCCCGCCAGCGTGAGCGTGCCGATGTAGTTGGTCTTGACGCCCCGCTTGGTGGGCGAGTCGACGAACATCACCACGCCTTGTACGCCCGCGAAGTCACCCGTCCCTTGGACCACCGGATGGAAGCAGGAGCCCCAGATCAGCGAGCTCGGGTCCGCGGAGTCGAACAGCGTCCAGTAGCGGGCGTTGAACGACAGCGTGCCGGACGGGTCGCCCTTGCAGGAGCGGTCGCGGCGCCGGTCGATGCAACCCTTGAACAGATCCGTGCCCTCCGCCTCGTAGTAGGGCGACGTCGACACTTCTGTGAACTCGTTGATCGTGAACTTGCCCCTGAGTCCACCGCGTATCTTGTACTCGCCGGCGCCGCTCGCATCGACGTTGACCGCCACCAGCTCGCCTGCCACTCGGTGGGTCGCTGCCTCCGCAGTGCGCCGTCAGCGCTACCGTGGCCACAGCCCCGGCCAGCAGCGCTGCAACTCTTGTCGTCCGCTTGACCGTCGTCGAGAGCATGTCCGCTCCTTTGGCTCGCGACCGCCCGGTGCGGTCGATGCGTCGATGATCCGGCGCGGAGGGACGCGTGACCATGGGCCGCAGGAGGGCAATGCGGTGGACGCTGGGCAAGCCCGATCTTCCCCTTGAGACAGGCTGTCGCCGCGCGGAGCCTTGCTGCCGGGCAAGGATCGGCTTGCGGTCGGCGAGGCGCGCGCCGCCCGATCGCGTATGGCCACGGCGTGGCCCGGAGCGGATACTGGCGCGGTGACCTCACCGCCGTTGATCAGGAGCTACTCGGGCTCGGATTGGCGCAGCTCGCTCAGCGAGACGGCGCCACGCCGGAGCGCCTCGTTGGCGAGCGCGGCGCGCCGGTGCGCGTCGGCCGGCGCGATGCCGAACTTGTCGTACAGGTTCGCGAGGTGCTGCTTGACGGCGGCCTGGGTGATGACGAGCTCGTCGGCGATCGCTCGCGTGGACGCGGGCTCGGTGAACATGTCGCGCGCGAGCAGCGGTCGGCACAGCGCCACGAGCACGTCGCGCTCGCGCGCCGTCAACGCCGGCGGAGCCTGCTCGACCTCGGTCGCGGCGCCGGCCGGCGCCAGCGGATCGCGGAACACGAGCCGGGTCTGGCCGATCCGGATCTCGTCGCCGTGTCGCAATCGCCGCGAGGCCCAGATACGCTCGCCGTTCACCCACGTGCCGTTGGACGAGCCGAGGTCGGTCACGCACCAGCCAGCCGGGAACCGTTCGAGCACCGCGTGCAGGCCGCTGGCCGTCGCGTCGTCGTCGACGGCGATGTCGTTCTCGGCCGCCTTGCCGATGGTCGAGCGGTCCGCGGCGAGCTCGGCGCGCCAGCTGCGCACGCCGGAGATCACCTCGATCTGCGGTGACACGCGGCCAAGTCTAGGTGCAGCGGTGCACGCGCAGGGACGGACCCTGCGGTGCTGACGCTCTTCAGAGGACCGCTACGAGGTGCTCGCGACGGTGGGCGTCCGGCGGCGAGGCGCAGATCGTCAAGGCGCTCGACCGCCAGCACGGCCGCTTCGTGGCGCTGAAGATCCGCCCGGTACGCGATCAGGCCGCGCGCGAGGACCTGCTCGGCGAGGCGCGCGTGCTGCTGGCGCTGCCGCCGCATCCGGCGCTGCCGCTCGTGCGCGAGGACTTCTTCGACCGCGACGACTACGTCGTCGCGATGGACTGGGTCGAGGGCACCGACCTGGCGACGCTGCTCGCCGAGAACGGGCGCCCGGGGCTCGCGTCGTCGAGCGTGCTGGCCTATCTCGCCCAGGCGGCCGAGGCGCTCACGCACCTGCACTCGCAGTCGCCGCCGGTCATCCACGGCGACGTCAAGCCCGGCAACCTGATCCTGACCAAGGGCGGCCGGATCAAGCTCGTCGACTTCGGCCTCTCGTCCGCGCCGAACGTGCCGCGCGTGCGCGCCGGCACGCCCGGCTACCGTGCCCCGAGCTGGCCGCCGGCGCGCGTTCCGTCGCGCGCGAGCGACGTCTACGCGCTCGCGGCGACCGCGTTCGCGCTGCTGACCGGCTCGGCGCCGGCCGGGGTGCTGCCCGCGTGGGAGGGCTTCGACCCGGCGCAGGCCGAGCAGCTCGAGGCCGCGATCCGGCTCGGCATGGCGACGGACCCGGCCCGCCGGCCGAAGACCCCCGGCGAGCTCGTCGAGCGCCTGCGAGCCGGCTGGTCGGCCGCGCTGCCGACCGGCGTCGTGACCTTCTGCTGCTCGGACATCGAGGGCTCGACCGCGCTGTGGGAGTCGCACCCGGAGGCGATGGCCGAGGCGCTCGTGCGCCACGACGAGCTGATCGCCGACGCCGTCGAGGCCCGCGGCGGCAGCCTGATCAAGTCGATGGGCGAGGGCGACTCGACCGTCTCGGTCTTCGACTCGGCCCCGGCCGCGATCGAGGCCGCGCTCGCCGCCAACCGGGCGCTGACCGCCGAGGAATGGCCGCCGGGCATTCGCATCGCCGCGCGCTGGGGCATCCACACCGGCGAGGCCGAGCGCCGCGACGCCGACTACCTCGGCCCGAGCGTCAACCTCGCCGCGCGCGTGCGCGCGCAGGCCGACGGCGGCGAGATCCTGCTCTCCTCGGTGACCAGCGAGCTCGTCGCCGCGCACCTGCCCGAGAGCTGCTCGCTCGTCGACCTCGGACCGCACCGCCTCGAAGGGGCTCGGCGCGCCGGAGCGCATCCACGCGCTCGCGGGGCCGGGCGTGAGCACGCCGCCGTCGGCGGCCGAGTGCCCGTACCGCGGCCTGCTGGCGTTCGAGCCCGACGACCGCGCCTTCTTCTTCGGCCGCGAAGAGGTCACGGCGAAGATCATCGGGCGGCTCGCGCCCGGCAGGCTGCTCGCCGTCGTCGGCGCATCGGGCAGCGGCAAGTCCTCCGTCCTGCGCGCCGGCGTCGTCGCCGCCGTGCGCGCCGGCGAGGTCGACGGGCTGCGGCATGCCTCGCTCGCTGACGCCGGGGCCCGCGCCCGCGCTCGACGCCGACGACGAGCCGGATCGACTCGTCGTCGTCGACCAGTTCGAGGAGCTGTTCACGCTGTGCGACGACGCGGATCGCCGAGCGGGCGTTCATCGACGCGCTGCTGCGGCTGCGCTGCGCGGTCGCGATCGGAGTGCGCGCCGACCTCTACGGCAGGCTCAGCGCGCACAGCGAGCTCGCGCTCGCCGTCGCCGACAACCAGGTGCTGCTCGGGCCGATGGGCAGCGACGAGCTCGAGCGCGCGATCACCGAGCCGGCCCGGCTCGCCGGGCTCAAGCTCGAGCCCGGCCTCGTCGAGCTGATCCTGCGCGACGTCGCCGCCGAGCCGGGCGCGCTGCCGCTGCTCTCGCACGCGCTGCGCGCCACCTGGGAGCGCCGCGACGGCCGCACGCTCACCGTCGAGGGCTACCGCGAGACCGGCGGTGTGGCCTCGGCCATCGGCCGCACCGCCGACGGGCTCGTCGACGCGCTGCCCGACGAGCAGCGACGGCTGGTCCGCAGCGTCCTGGTCCGCATGACCGAGCTCGGCGAGGGCAGCGAGGACTCGCGCCGGCGCGTGGCCGTCGACGAGCTCGTGCCGGAGGGCGCCGCCGCCGGGCCCGTCGAGGCGCTCCTGCACCGGCTCGCCGAGGAGCGCCTCGTCACGCTCGACGACGGCTCCGCCGAGGTGGCGCACGAGGCGCTGATCCGCGAGTGGCCACAGCTGCGCCGGTGGCTCGACGAGGACCGCGCGGGACTCCGCGCGCACCAGCAGCTCGGAGACGCCGCGCGGCTGTGGGACGCCGGCGGCCGGGAGCCGTCCGACCTCTACCGCGGCGCCCGGCTCGCGGCCGCGCTCGAGCTCGTCGAGTCCCGGCAGGACCAGCTCAACGCCACCGAGCGCGCGTTCCTCGACGCCGCCGTCGCGGAGGCCGACCGCGAGCGCCGCGCCGAGCGACGGACGAACCGCCGCCTCCGGGCCCTGCTCGCCGGCGCGGCCGTGCTCCTCGTCGTCGCGCTCCTGGGCGGCGTGCTCGCCATCCTCTCGCGCAACACCGCCCAGGACGCCGAGCGCGCCGCCGAGGCGCAGGCGCTGACGGCGGACGCGCAGCGCATCGGCGCGCTGTCGCGCGCAACCACCACCCTCGCGCAGTCGATGCTCTACGCGGCCGCGGCGGTCGAGGTGGAGGACACCGTCGAGACCCGCGGCGACCTGCTCGCCGCGCTGCAGCGCAACTGGGCGGCGGTCCGCAGCCTGCCGTTGTCGTCGACCAGCCTCACGGGCGCCGCCGTCAGCCGCGAGCTGCTGGCCAGCACGGACACCGCCGGGGTCGTGCGCTTCATCGACCTTCGCACCTGGGCGCCGAGCGGTGCGCCGGTCGAGCTGAGACGTCGCATCGACTGGCACGGGACCGTCGCCTTCTCGCCCGACGGGGCGACGCTCGCCGTGCTGACGCGCCAGGACGGCCGGGCGGAGGTGCACCTGATCGACGTCGAGACCCGGACCACCCGGACGATCGGGTCCTGGGGCGGCCTCAGTACGGTCGACACCGATCGTGTGTCGACGGCGCTCGCGTACGCCCCGGACGGTCGCCGGCTCGCCGTCGTGCTGGCGACGATGCCGCCGTCGGGCGGCGCCCCCTCCAGCCTCTCAGCGCCTGCTCGTCCTGGATCCGCGGAGCGGACGCCCGGTGTGGCAGCGCCGGTACCCGCGGCAGCGGAACGGACAGTGGGGAATCCACATGCGGTTCCTCTCCGGCGGCAAGCTCCTCACCTCCGCCACGCAGGGGGGCGAGACCCTGATGTGGGACGTGACGCGCCGGACGCATCCTGCGCCGCTACCCGATCGGCGGCCCATTCGCGCTCTCGCCCGATCGCCGGCGGATCGCCGTCGCCCGCAATCAGCCCTTCCGGGCCGATCCGAGCTCCTCTCTGACCGTCCTGCACCTGCGCACCGGGAAGCAGCGCGACCTCGCTTCGCGCCTCAACGACGTCTTGATCGACGACCTGGCCTACACGGGCGACGGGAAGCGGATCGTCGTCGCGGCGAGCGACACGACCACCGTGTGGGACGTCGCCTCCGGGGACATCGTGGAGACGTACGGCACGACGCTCGGCCGGGGGGCGGGGGCGGCGTCGTGCTGGACCACCGCGGGCTCGCGTTGGACAGCCGGCTCGACGGCACCATGACCGTCTGGGACCCGGAGGGGACGAGGCGGGTCGGGCGCCGGTTCTCCTTCGCGTCCGGACAGACAGGTGGGTGCTTCAAACCCTGCTTCGTGGTCGCTCCGCGGGGCGACGTGATGGCGTCGAGCCGCGGCGACGGCACCGTGACGCTGATCGACCTGCGCGCCAGGCGCCGCATCGCGGACCTTCCCGCGCGCGACGGGACGGCGGCGGAGGCGATGGCCTTCACGCCGGACGGCCGGCGGCTCGCGACCGGCGGCAACGCGGGCACCGTCACGATCCGCGACGTCCGCTCGCGCGCGGTCGTGCGCCGGCTGCGCTTCCCGGCACCCGTCGTCGCGGTGGCGATCTCGCCCGACGGCAGGCTGCTCGCGGTGCAGCACACCGCCTGGAGACCGAGGCCGAGTCGACGGTCGAGGTCCGCGCGCTGCGCTCGAACACACGCGTGTACGTCAAGACGCTCACCGGGGGTCCGGAGGATCTTGCGTTCACGGGCGACGGCCGTGTCCTCGTCGCCTCGTCGTCCACGACCGTCGTCGCCTGGGACGCCCGCTCGGGCGAGCAGCGGCTGCGGGTCCCCGCTGCGGACCGAGCCCACACCTTCGCCCTCTCGCCCGACTCGCGGGTCGTCGCCGCCGGATCCGCGGACGGCCAGGTCCGGCTGTGGGACCTCCGCACGGGCAGGCCACGCGGCGCCGCGATCAAGGTCGCGGGGTCCGACATCTACCAGCTCGCCATCTCGCCGGACGGCCGCCTGCTCGCCGTCGGCGCGGAGGACGGCACGGCGGCGGTCTGGGACCTGCGCACACGGACGCGCCTCGGGCAATCGTTCCCGGTCGTGAAGGGCCTCGCCCCGAACGTGGCGTTCAAGCCCGACGGTCGGCTGATCGTGGGCGAGCTCGTGAGCGCCATCGAATGGCCGCTCGACCGCCCGACGCTGCAACGCTTCGCCTGCCGGGTCGCCGGGCGCGACATCACCCGCGCGGAGTGGGAGGACGTGCTCCCGAACCAGCCCTACCGGCGTGTCTGCGGCTAGCGGAGCGCGCTGAGCACCGCGGCGAACGGACGTGCTGCGCAACCGGAGCGCTCGCCTCGGACGAGCTGCGAGCGCCTGGCCGGTCAACGGCGGACTGCCCCTTTCGTGCGTGAAGGGAGCGCTTATGCCGACGCCAGCGATTGTCCCCATATTGTGGAAAAGCACCATTCTGAGTGCGATGGAGATCAGGTCGTGTCGGGCTCGGCGAGGTCATCGCCGCCGCGGGCGCGCGCTGGTGGCGGGAGACGACGGCCGTGGCTGGCTCTCCGACACCTGCCGCGCGCTGCGAGCGGCGAGCGTCCGCTGGCGCGACCCGCGAGCGGGGGCGCTGACGGTCCTGTGGCGGCTGCCGCCCATGCGCTGAGCCGGCGCGGCGTGGATGCGTCAGATCGAAGGCCTCGCGACGAGGCGAGTGCAGGACGGCGCGGCCCCGGGGCCACCGCCGGGTGCAGTCCTGCACCCGCGCGACCTGATAGCTGCGAGATCCCGGCTTCCGTCCGACTGCCCGAGTAGCGTCGATCGGCGGGTCCACCCAACCCGTCGTTACCCCACAACCCACACGCAAGGAGGTCTCGGATCGTGTCCGAGCTTCCCCGTAGCGCCCCCGGCTCATCCCGCGACGTCGTCGCGCAACTCAACGGCGCTGCGCCAGACTCGCACGCTCGCTCAGCGTCGCCGCCCACAGCGTGGCGCAAGAACGACCGATTCGGTCGCGCCCGCGGCCGAGTACGCCGACGCCCGCGTCGTACCCGTCCACGATCGAGCGGCTTCCGCCTTCGTCGAACTGCGCCACCACGACGACGACATGCTCACGGTCGCCGAGGCCGCGCGCATCGCGCACCGCAGCGTCCGCACGCTGCGTCGCGCGTACCTGTCGGGCAGGATGGTCGCCCACCGCGATGGAAACGGCCGCGGCGTGACCATCCGCTACGGCGATCTGCGCGCCTGGCTGACGGCGGAGGTGATCGGCCGCTCTCCGACCCGGACGATCGCGCGCGCGGTCGCGCGCATCGATGCTCGCGCGCGTGACGACGAGACCTCGCCGACGGGCAACCCGGAACTGCTGGCGGCGGCGCTCGAGCGACGCGGGCGGCGCGCGCGGGTGGCCGCCTCACCGCGGCGGTCGAGCGGATCGGCCGACGCCGAGACGGCGTGAGCGACCATCCGCCGACGCGTCGGCCCACCCGAGCGCTCGCACGAAGCCGCCGCCGGAGCCGGCGTCACCGCCGCACTGCTGCGGAGCGCTACGACCGCGCGGCGGAGGCGCGGGCGCGCCGGCGGCGCTGCGCCTCGCGCTGCGGCCCGGGCGGCTCTCGGGCGGCGTGAACGGCTTCGCCTCGACCTGCACTCGCGCCCGGGCGCACTCCCGTTCGAGATCGATGGGACGAGCGTCGCGGTAGCGGGCGATCACATGCGCGTAGTAGCGCTGCATCGTCTGGACGTCGTGGCCGGCGTAGGCGGCCAGCGCGTGCAGGTTCATGCCGTCCCGGGTCATCACCAGCTTCGAGTGCAGCGCGGTCGAGATCGCGCTGTGACGCAACTCGTAGAACGTCAGCCCCGCGATCCAGTCGCCGGTGTCGGGCGCCTGCGCCGCCGCCTGTGCGCGCCGGACGCCACACGCGGGCCGTCCAGCGCTTGTAGTGTCCTCGGACCACTCGACCGGGAAGCCGTCCTCGTACCACAACGGACCCTGCCTGGACAGCGCCTGGAAGACGAGCGCGTTCTCAGGCTGCGGTCCATGACGGGCCTCGAGCGCCTCCCGATAGGCCAGCAGACGGTCACGCGCGTTGGGCAGCAGCAGCGCGACGCGCGCCCCGGTCTTCAGGCCGACCTCGGCGTCGGAGTCCTCGCCGAGCTGGTTCTGCACGGCCTGCAGCTCGACCGTGCGCGCGCCGACGTCGGCCCAGGTCGCCGACACGAGCCACTCCGACGGGCGCGCGGCGACCGTGAACCCCATTGCGGCGACCAGCGCCGCGTCGCGGATCGGGCCGAGCGGGTCACGGTGCGGGCGGCGGAGCACGGCCTCGATGATGCGCTCGACCGCGAGCGGGTCGGCCGCGCGGGTCAGCCGCCGGCGCTTGTAGCCGGGCACCTGGAAGAGCCCGGACACGTCGGCCGTGAGCGTGCGCGGGTAGCGCCGACGCCCCCAGCGCAGCACCGAGCGCAGCAGCGCCAGCGCGGCCCGGCGGGCGGAGATCACCAGCCCGGCGTCGTGCAGCTCATCGTGGAAGCGCACGATGACGCCCGGATCGTCGGCCAGCACGCCCAGGCGCACCCGGCCGAGCCGCGGCTCGATGTGCTTGTCCCACGTGCGCACGGCGTCGCGGGCGTAGCGCTCGCCGGTGTTGGGCACGGCGTGGTGGGCGATCCACTCCTTGAAGAGCTCACCGAGCGTCAGCCGGGCCGCCTTCTCGTCGCGCTGGACGCTGTCGCCGGCGCGGACGATCTCGAGCGGCCCCGGCGGTGGGCGAGCGCGGCCTCGAGCGCCCGCTCGAGCGAGCCGCACGCGCGCGCCAGAACGACTTCGCGCGCTGGCGGCGGACGCCGTTCTCATCGACCTCGCGCCAGCGCGACTTGTAGGAGACGACGGCGCCGGTCGAATCGAGGAGCGCGTAGACGCCCTCGGGCAGCGGCTCGCCGCGGTGATCGACACGGCTCTCCGTCAGTCTGGCGGCCATCGGGAAGGTGGGAACGGGAGGCGCCCGCCGATGGGAACGCTAGCACTTCGACGTTCCCACCCGTGCTGCCCACCTGCGGTCCCCGGATCGGTCGCGGCTTCGCGGCGTGGCCCGGATTTGGCTCTACAGCGCCGTTTCTGCGACGCGCCCGAGAGGATTCGAACCTCTGACCTTCGGTTCCGTAGACCGACGCTCTATCCAGCTGAGCTACGGGCGCTGGTCGTGCGGCCCGTGAGTGTAGCGCCCGATCCGCGCCGGACCGGCGGCGGAGCGTCGGTGAAGTGGCTGTAGCGGCCGAGCAGGCGCCCGAGCAACGCCTGCACCGGGAACACGAATCGGCGGACCATCGCCGGGATGGCCGTGACCTCGAACTCGTCGCGGTAGCGGGTCGAGAGATAGGCGCCGTCGAGCGCGCCCGGTCGGCCGCCATTGGCGGCGCTGGAGGCATAGATCTGGGTCAGGAACCACTCGAGGTTGTGGGGCGGGTAGGCCTCGCCGTCGACCACGAGCTCGCCGTCGCCGGCGTTCCAGAAGCGATGAGGGACGCCGGGCTCGAACGTGATCCGCTCGCCGGGGCCTGCGAACCGCTCCGGCTCGCCGGCGATCTCGACGCCGACGCGGCCGGAGCGGACGGTCAGGGTCTCGGTCTGGAGGTGGTGGACGTGCATCGCCGGGCCGGCGCCGGGGTCGACGCTGCCGGTCACTTCCAGGTGGTCGCCGTGCTCGCCGACCCGGATGCCGAGGAACGTGAGCCGGCTGCCGTGGCCGTCGTCGATCGTGCGGGGGTAGGTCATCGTCTTCCTCCATTTCGCTACGCTTGGTTTCGAAACTAACGGTAGCGTATATCGAGGTAGGCTGCAAATCGATGTCGGAGGAAGCCAGGACCCGCGGGCGCCCGCTCGATCCCGAGATCGACGACGCGATCGTGCGCGCGGCCATGGCGGAGCTGCTCGACGGAGGGATCCAGCGCATGACCGTGCCGGGCGTGGCGGCGGCCGCGGGGGTGGCGAAGACGACGGTCTACCGGCGCTACTCCTCGCCGGCGGAGCTCGCACTCGCGGCCATCGCCCGCTTCAATGCCACCGCGCCGGACCCCGCCACGGGATCGGCGCGGAGCGACCTCGTGCTGCTGCTCGAAGAAGCACGCCGGCGGATCGATCCGACGGTCACGGCCACGGTCCTCGTCGAGGCACAGACCCACCCCGAGGTGCTGGAGGCCGCCCGCCGCCAGATGATCGGCCCGGCCGTCGAGCGCTTCCGACGCGTGCTGCGGGCGGGAATCGAACGCGGCGAACTGCGTGCGGACCTCGACGTCGAGATCGCGGCCGACGCGCTCCTGGGCAGCTACTTCACGCGCTGCTACGAGCACGGGCGCCCCGGCCCGGAATGGCCGGAGCAGGCCGTCGCGACGCTGTGGCCCGGCCTGACGGACAGGGCGGGATTCGACGCGCGATGACGCGATGAATCCAACTGGCTCCGGCCGATCAGCGGGAGTGGCACCAGCGCACGTCTCGGCTGCGGCATCCTGGGGGCACGGTGACGATCCCGCTCGACGACGGTCACGTTCCGTCCATCCTCGCGGCGTTCGACCTCGGGTCGTGGGGACGGCTCTCGGACGGACCCTGTCGCGAGCGGGCGGCTCGGCTCCATCTGGCGACTGGACACCGAGGGCGGCAGCTGGGCGCTCAAACAGGTCGGCGACATCCCCCACGCGGACCTCGCCGCACTGCTCGAGGGCGCGGCATTCCAGGAGGCGGCGCTCGCCGCCGGTGTTCCGACGCCTGCGGTGCGACGGACGCGGGCGGGCGAGCGCATCGCCGACTGCGGCGGGGCGCGAGTCAGGCTCCACGCCTGGGTGGAGCTTCACGACCCGGATGCGAGCCTCGACGCGGTGAGCGTCGGGCGGTTGGTTGCCGGCCTGCACCGCGTCGAGTTCGCAGGCGTGACCGGCCTCGACCCGTGGTACACCGACCCGATCGGGGCGGTGCGATGGTCCGAGCTCGTCCGCGTGCTCCGCGCGACGTCACGCCCCGTTCGCCGATGAACTCGATGCGCTCGTCCCGGAGCTGGTCGCCATGGAGACCTACCTCGAAGGCCCGCCCCGCGAGCTCCGAACGTGTCACCGTGACCTCTTCGCCGACAACCTCCGACGGGCGCGAGACGGCGGTCTCTGCGTCTTCGACTTCGACAATGCGGGATTGGCCGACCCGTCACAAGAGCTCGCCCTGGTCCTCGTCGAGTACTGCACGGCGGATCCACGGCGGGCGCGTGTTCTCCGCGCCGCGTATGCGGAGGCCGGCGGACCCGGGCGTGTCGAAGGCCCGAGGGACTTCGCGATGTCGATCGCACAGCTCACGCACATCCTCGTCGAGGGCTGCCGACGCTGGCTGACGGCCACGACCGACGCCGAACGGAGCGACAACGAAGACTGGGTCCGCGAGTTCGTCGACAACCCACTGACCCGAACCGTGATCGAGGCGCTCCTCGCCGATTGACCCGAGGCGGCCGGGCCGCCGGCCGCGGCGAGCGCCGCAGGATCGCGGCACGCGGCTAGAAACCGCGCGTTTGCAGGGCGTTTCGCCACGGACAGGGCGGGATTCGAACCCGCGATGGAGCTATAAACCCCATACTCGCTTAGCAGGCGAGTGCCTTCAGCCACTCGGCCACCTGTCCCGGTCGCCGCAGTGTAGAGGGACGGCGCTCAGGCCGTGCGGTTGCGACGCCCGCGAGGGAGCGTGTCGAGCTCCTCGAGCGACATGCCGGCGCCGGTGGCGACGCAGGCCAGCGGATCGTCCGCGAGCCGCACCGGCATCCCGGTCTCGGCGGCGACGCGCTGCTCGAACCCGCGCAGCAGCGAGCCGCCACCGGCCAGCAGCACGCCCTCGGTGGTGATGTCGGCCGCGAGCTCGGGCGGCGTCTCCTCGAGCGTGGCGTGGATCGCGGTCATGATCTCGGCCAGCGGCGACGCGATCGCCTGGCGGACCTCCTCGCTGGTCAGCACGATCTCGCGTGGAAGGCCGGACGCCAGGTCGCGCCCGCGGATCGAGGTCTCGATCTCCTCCACCAGCGGGATCGCCGAGCCCGCGGCGAGCTTGATCGCCTCCGCGCTCTGCGAGCCGATCGCCATCCGGTGCTCGAGCCGGATGTGGTTCGTGATCGCGTCGTCGAGGTCGTAGCCGCCGACCCGCAGCGAGCGAGCGACGACGAGCCCGCCCAGCGAGATCACGGCCACCTCGGACGTGCCGCCACCGACGTCGACGACCATCCGCCCACGGGCTCGGAGATGTCGACCCCGGCGCCGATCGCTGCGGCCAGCGACTCCTCGATCAGGTGGACCTCGCGCGCGCCGGAGCGACAGCGTCGCCTCCTCGACCGCCCGCCGCTCGACCTCGGTGATCCCCGACGGCGCGCAGATCACCATCCGCGGGCGCGCGAAGCGGTTGTTGAGCACCTTGCCGACGAACTGGCGCAGCATCGCCTCGGTGACCTCGAAGTCGGCGATCACCCCGTGCCGCAGCGGCCGGTCGGCGGAGATCGTCGCCGGCGTGCGGCCGATCATGCGCTGCGCGTCGGCGCCGACCGCGTGGACCTCGCCGGTGCGCTGGTCGATCGCGACCACGGACGGCTCCGAGAGCACGATCCCGCGCCCGCGCACGTAGACGACCGTGTTGGCGGTGCCGAGATCGACGGCGACATCGCCGCCGGACCGCAAGCGACCGACGCTCCGGCGCCGACCCGCGCCGCCGAACAGATTCAGGGCCATCTGCCGCCCACTCAAGCACACGCCGCGGCGAGCCACCCGCACCGAAGAGGGGCGTACCCTAGTCCGGCCCCGGAGGGGTGGCAGAGTGGTCTATCGCACCGGTCTTGAAAACCGGAGTCCGTGCAAGCGGACCGTGGGTTCGAATCCCACCCCCTCCGCTCCCACCCCGCGAGCGTTGGCTCTGCAGGCGAGGTTCCGGGATTTCGCGAGTCGGAATCGACTCATCCGGCGGGGTCAATGAGTGATTCCATGTCGAGTACCTCTGACCGGCTCCGCTCACCAGGTGAAGGGCCACAACAGGCGCCCACGACACCAGGAGACCACGATGCCGAAGTACCTGCTTCTCAAGCACTATCGCGGCGGCCCGGAGCCGCACCGTACCTACCCCCCGATCGACCAATGGGCCCCCGAGGACGTGGAGGCGCACTTTGCCTTCCAGCGCCACGTCATCGAGCTGCTCGAGGAGAGCGGCGAGTACGTCGGCGTGAAGGGCCTCACGCCGACGCGCACGTGGGTGCGCTACGGCGGCCCGGACGCCGCGCCGGTGACCACCGACGGCCCGCTGCCCGAGACCAGCGACCTCATCGCGGGCTGGTTCATGATCGACGTCGAGTCCTACGAGCGTGCGGTCGAGCTCGCGGCCTACGTCTCCTCCGAGCCCGGCCCGGGCGGCGAGCCGCTGTACGAGTGGATCGACGTCCGCGAGATCATGTCCGACGCGCCGTCCGAGTGACCGACGAGTCCACGCGAGAGCTGGACGAGGGCGCGCTGCGCGTCCTCGTCCCTCGGGTGCTCGCGGGCCTGGTCCGGCGGGGCGAGGACTTCGATGCCGCCGAGGACGCGCTGCAGGAGGCGCTGCTGGAGGCGCTGCGGGTGTGGCCCGCGCACCCGCCGCGCGACCCGCGCGCGTGGCTGGCGACGGTCGCGACCCGGCGGCTCGTCGACGCCCGCCGCAGCGAGGCCGCCCGCCACCGCCGCGAGGAGGCGACACACGCCGAGCCGCGGGTGGGCGGGTCCAGTCCCGAGGACGGCGACGACACGCTCTTCCTGCTCTTCTGCTGCTGCCATCCCGACCTCGCGCCCGCCTCCCAGGTGGCGCTGACCCTGCGCGCCGTCGGCGGTCTCACCACCCGGGAGATCGCCGACGCCTTCTACGTGCCGGAGGCGACGATGGCGCAGCGGATCAGCCGGGCCAAGCGCGCGTTGGCCGGCCCGCCCGCCCGCCGCCTCGACCAGCTCGGTGACCTCGCCGTCGTGCTGCGCGTGCTCTACCTCGTCTACACGGCCGGTCATACCGGCCCGCCCACCCGCGTGGACCTGGCGCGCGAGGCGATCCGGCTCGCCCGCCAACTCACCCTCGCGACCGAGGAACCGGAGGCGCGCGGACTGCTCGCGCTCATGCTCCTCAACCACGCCCGCCTCCCGGCGCGATTCGACTCAGAAAGTCGCATCGTCACGCTCGACCGGCAGGACCGTGGCCTGTGGGACACCCGCGAGATCGCCGAGGGCGTGCGCGTCCTGCAATCGGCGCTGGCCGTTCAGCGCCCCGGGCGCTACCAGATCGAGGCCGCCATCGCCGCCCTGCACGACGACGCGACCGGCGCCGAGGAGACCGACTGGCCGCAGATCCTCGCTTGGTACGACGACCTCGTCGCGCTCACCGACGACCCGGTGCGCCAGGACCCTGCCGCCGTGCTCGGCCGCGCCGTCGCGGTCGGCCACGTCCTCGGTCCCGCTGCGGGGCTGCGCGAGACCGATCGGCTGCGCGAGGTGCTCGGCGACCGACACCGCTGGCATGCCGTCCGCGGCCACCTGCACGAGCTCGACGGCGACCTGCCCGCTGCCGCCACGGCGTACGTCGAGGCCGCCCAGCGAGCGACGAACGTCGCCGAGCGCGACCACCTGGTCAGTCAGGCCGCCCGCGCGCGGGCACATGGTCACTAGATAGCGTGCCGCCATGCTGATCTGTTCGATGAGCGTCTCGGTGGACGGCTTTATCGCCGACCGCGAAGGCGCGTTCGACTGGACGCCCCAGCGACGAGCTTCGCTTTCACCTCGCGCAGGTACGCGAGCTCGGCGGGTATCTACTCGGCCGCAGGCTCTACGAGACGATGCTGGTGTGGGAGACGGACCCGTCCCTGCGCGACAACGAAGCTCGGTCCGCGTTCGCCGATGTCTGGTGCGCAATCCCGAAGGTCGTCTTCAGTCGCACGCTCGACCGACGCCAGGACGTTCGGCTCGCGCGTGATCTACGAGCGCCACCGACGCGCCCGCGATCAGTCGGACTGACGGTAGCCTCGGCGAGGTGTTCGACCACGTCGCAATCGCCGTTGCGGACCTCACCGCGTCCGAGCGCTTCTACCGCACCGTCCTCTCCGTGCTGGGCGTCGAGCCGAGTCACGCGGACGCCGAGCTCGTCGAGTGGGCCGACTGGGACATCATGCCGACGGACCGCGAGCACCCCGTGAGCCGCGGCCTGCACGTCGGCTTCCGAGCGCCGTCGCGGGCGGCCGTGGACGCCTTCTGGCAGGCGGGGATCGACGCGGGTTACCGCGACGACGGCGCGCCCGGCCCGCGCACGGTCTACGGCCCGGACTACTACGGCGGCTTCCTGCTCGACCCGGATGGCAACAGCGCGGAGGCGGTGTACACCGAGCGCGAGGACCCCGTGCCCGACGGCTGCGTCGACCACCTCTGGATCCGCGTCCGCGACCCCGCCGCGTCCAAGCGCTTCTACACGACGATCGCCCCGCATGCCGGGCTGCGGATCGGTGTGGACGAGCCGGACCACGTCCAGGTGGTCGGCGAGAACATCAGCTTCTCGCTGATCGACGACGAGCGGCCGCTCACGGAGCACGTCCACCTCGCCTTCCCGGCGCCCGACGACGCGACCGTGCGGGCGTTCCACGCCGCCGCGCTCGCCGCGGGCTACGAGGACCACGGCGGTCCCGGCGAGCGCGCCGTCTACCACCCGGGCTACTACGGCGCGTTCGTCCTGGACCCCGACGGGCACAACGTCGAGCTCGTCAACCACAACCGCTGAGCCATGGCCGACGTCGCCGCCCGCCACAGCTCGCAGGCCTAACGGTCGACCCGATGGTGGCCACGGCTTCGTGAGAGGAGCGCCCGCATGTTGAGCGATGCCATCGGCGACCTGCTGCCGTCGGCGTTCGCCGTCGCCCTCAGCCCGATCCCGATCGTCGCCATCGTCCTGATCCTCGGGGCGCAGCACGCCCGCACCGCCGGGCCGGCGTTCACGCTCGGCTGGATCGCAGGCCTGCTCGTCGTGAGCGTCGTCGTGGTGCTCGTGCTCGGCAGCGGAGACGACCCCGACGGCGACGACCCCGGCCTGAACTGGTTCAAGATCGCGATCGGGATCCTGTTCCTGGCGATGGCCGCCCAACAATGGACGAAGCGGCCGAAGCCCGGCGAGGAACCCAAGACACCGGGCTGGATGGCGAGCATCGACGCCGTGACCGCGCCGCGGGCGGCAGCGCTCGGCGTCGGGCTCTCGGCCGCCAATCCGAAGAACCTCGCCCTCACCCTCACCGCCTCGGCATCGATCGCTGAGGCCGGGCTCGACCAGACCGACACGGTGATCGCCGTCGCCGTGTTCGTCGTGCTGGGATCGCTCTCCGTCGCGGGGTCGGTGGTGTTCTATCTCCTCGACGCCGACCGGGCCGCGCGTCCGCTCGGCGCCGTCAAGGAGTTCATGGCCGACCACAACGCGGTCATCATGATGATCATCCTGCTCTTGCTCGGCGCCAAGCTCCTCGGCGACGGCATCGCCGGCGTGTAGCGATCCGGGCTCAGGACATGAAGTGCGTCTGGTACACGCGCACCGGCGCGTCGAAGGTCGTGTCGTGGTACTCCTCGCCCGGCAGCACGTCGTCGCGGTTCTCGGTCGCATGCCGCTGCAACGCCGTCGGGAGCAGGTTGTGGATCTCCTCGTCGCTCATGTCGAGGCTCCGGCGCTCGTCCTCGGGGAGTTCGACGACCACGGGCTCGGACCGCCCGTGCAGGTGCACGTGCCATCGGTGCGGATGACCCGGCACACGCTCATGATGGGTGATATGCAGCTTCGCCATGTGCAGGACGCTATTCGAGAGGTGACGCATGAGTGAGCCCGGCAAGCTGATCGAGCTCGCATCGCTGCCGAACCTGCGCGACATCGGCGGCTACGCGACGCGCGACGGCGGACGGATCCGGATGGGCGTGCTGTACCGCTCGACCGCGCTCGACAAGCTCGAGGGCGCCGACCTGGACACATTCGCCCGGCTCGGCATCCGCACGATCTTCGACCTGCGCACCGCCGGCGAGCGCGATGCGGGACCCGACCGTGTGCCCGACGGCACCGAGCAGGTGATCTGCGACGTGCTGGCGGACTCCGCCGACGTGGCGCCCGCCCAACTCACTGACGTCCTGAACGACCCGGCCTTCGCCCGGCAGATGCTCGGCGGCGGCAAGGCGGTCACGCTCTTCGAGCAGGCCTATCGGGAGATCGTCGCACTCCCGAGCGCACACGCCGCCTACCGGCGCCTGTTCACGACGCTGCTCGACGACGAGCGGCGCCCGGCGCTCTTTCACTGCACGACCGGGAAGGACCGCACGGGCTGGGCGGCAGCGGCGACCCTGACCCTGGCCGGCGTGTCCGAGGAGGACGTCCTGGCCGACTACCTGCTCACGAACCGCGACCTGCTGCCCGCGCTGCAGCCGTACCTCGACCGCTTCGAGGCCGCCGGCGGCGACCCCGCCCTGCTGACCCCGGTGCTCGGAGTCGAGACGATCTACCTGCAGACCGCGCTCGAGGAGATGCGGACGCGCTACGGGACGATCGAGCGCTACTTCTCGCAAGCGCTCGGGATCGACGATCGCGCGCAGCAGCAGCTGCGCGCGATGCTCGTGGAGTGAACTCAGCCCGTGATCTCGGCCCGCTTGGCCTCGATCCCGTCCAGCAGCTTCTGCATCGGCACCATGAAGGCGTCGATGCCCTCGCGCAGCAGCTGCTCGGTCACGTCGTCGAGGTCGATGCCCGGCATCGGCCAGCGCCTGCAGATCGGCGGAGGGATCGTCCGCCGCGGTGGCGCCGGTCACGCCGCCCTCGGCGCCCGCGGCCTGCAGCACGGGCAGCGGCATCGTGTTGACCGTGTTCGGGCCGACGAGCCCCCAGACGTACAGCGTCGGCGGGTACGCCGGGTTCTTGACGCCGGTCGAGGCCCACAGCGGCCGCTGGACCGGGCACCCGGCCTCGCGCAACTGTGGCGAAGCGCTCGCCCTCGAAGACCTTCAAGTACGCCTGGTAGGCGGCGCGCGCGTTGGCCAGCCCGGCCGTGCCCTGCAGCTCGGTGTTGCCGAGCGCCTCGAGCCGCTTGTCGACCTCGGTGTCCACGCGCGAGACGAAGAACGACGCGACCGAGTGGCGGTCGAGCGGCTTGCCCGCCTCGAGCCGGCGCTCCATCGCGCGGCAGTAGGCCTCCATCACGCGCTCGTAGGCCGCGACGCTGAACAGCAGCGTGACGTTGATGTTGAGGCCGTCGAAGAGCGCCTGCTCGATCGCCGGCAGCCCGGCGTCGGTGGCCGGGATCTTGATCATCAGGTTCGGGCGGTCGACCAGGTCCCAGTACATCCGGCCCTGCTCGAGCGTGCCCGTCGGTGTCGTGCGCGAGCCGCGGCGCGACCTCCCAGGACACGTAGCCGTCGACGCCGCCGGTGGCGTCGTAGACGGGCCGCAGGACGTCGCACGCCGCCTGCACGTCGTGCAGCGCCATCGAGCGGTAGATCTCGCGCGCGCTCTTGCCCTCGTCGGCGAGCGCCTTGAGCGTTCTCGTCGTAGTCGGCCGACCCGAGGATCGACTTCTCGAAGATCGCCGGGTTCGAGGTCACGCCGCGCAGCGACTCCTCGGCCACCATGCGGGCCAGCTCGCCCGAGGTCAACAGGCCGCGTGACAGCTGGTCCAGCCACACGCTCGTGCCCGCCGCGGTCAGCGCGGCCAAGCGTTCGTTCACTGCGGTTGCGCTCACCTTGTCTCCAATCGTCGCCGCCGTGTTTGATTGTCACATGAGGAGGCGTCTACTGCTCGGCTGCGTCGTCGCGCTGCTCCTGGCGGGGCCTCGCCCGCCGCCGCGGCACAGCTCTCGAAGCCGAACATCGTCTTCGTCCTCACCGACGACCTGACGTGGAACCTCATTCCCTACATGCCGCAGGTCCAGGCGCTGCAGCGCGAGGGCGCCAGCTTCGAGCGCTACTTCGTCACCAACTCGCTGTGCTGCCCGTCGCGGGCCTCGATCTTCAGCGGCCGCTACCCGCACTCGAGCGGCGTGCTGACGAACATGCCGCCCGCGGGCGGCGTCTCGGCCTTCGAGCCGGGCGACACGTTCGCGACCAGCCTGCAGGCGGCGGGCTACACGACCGCCTTGATGGGCAAGTACCTCAACGGCTACCGCCCGCTCAACGGCAGGGTCCCGCCCGGCTGGACGGCGTGGGCCGTCGCCGGCGAGGCCTACGCCAACTACGACTACTCGCTGCTGGTCAAGCACCCCGACGGCGCGCCGCCTGAGATCGTCCGCTACGGCTCGCGGCCGGTCGACTACATGACCGACGTGCTCTCGCGCCGCGGCCAGGGGTTCATCGCCCAGGCGGTCGAGGGCGAAGCGCCCGTTCCTGCTCGAGCTGTCGACCTTCACCCCGCACGCGCCGTTCACGCCGGCGCCGCGCGACGCGTGGCGCGTTTCCCGGCCTCGACGGCGCCGCGCGGCCCGCTGTGCGACGCGCCGCAGCTCGAAGGCGCGCCGGCCTGGCTGCCGGCAGACGCCGCTCAGCGCCGGAACAGATCGCCGATCTCGACGCCGACTTCCGCCTGCGCGCGCAGTCCGTGCAGGCGATCGACCGGATGATCGGCGACGTGCGGGCACAGCTGCGGCGGCTGCGGCGCGGCGCACAACACCTACATCGTGTTCAGCTCCGACAACGGCTACCACATGGGCGACCGCCGGCTGCACCAGGGCAAGAGACCGCGTTCGACCACGACATCCGCGTGCCGCTGATCGTGGCCGGGCCGGGCGTGCCGGCGGGAGCTTCGATCCAGCAGCCGGCGGCGAACGTCGACCTGCGGCCGACGTTCCAGGAGCTCGCGGGCGCGCTCACCGGCCCGGGCGTCGAGGGCCGCTCGCTCGCGCCGCTGCTGCGCGGGCTGCCGCCGGCGAGCTGGCGCGACGCGGTGCTGATCGAGCACCGCGGCTCGAACCGCCGCCACGGCGACCCGGACGCGCAGTCGCCGGCGCCAGGGCAAGCCGCCGAGCTACTCCGCGCTGCGCTTCCCCGACGCGCTCTACGTCGAGTACGTGAGCCCGCGGCAGCCGGCCGAGTACTACGACCTCGCGAGCGACCCCGACGCGCGCCGCAACCTCTACCCCTCGCTCTCCTCGCGCCAGCAGACCGCGCTGGCCGACCGGCTCGCGCGGCTGCGCAACTGCAGCGGCGCGGCGTCCTGCCAGGCGGCGGACGCTAGCCCGAGCCCGGCTCGGCCATCCGGCGGTGCATCCCGGCCTTGACGCCGTCGGGCATGACCCGGCTGAAGCGGCCCTGCAGCTTCGTCTTCGCCGACGCCGAGACGACGCGCTCGTCGCCGTTCATCAGCGCCTCGAAGCCGTCACGGGCGACGTCGGCCGGATCGTCCTTGTCGCCCGCGCCGACCTTCGTGTCCTCCATGTCCGCGCGCTCGAAGAACTCCGTGTCGGTCGGGCCGGGCATCAGCGACGTGACCGTCACGTTCGTGTCCTTGAGCTCCTCGCGCAGCGCGAGCGCGAACGACTGCACGAACGACTTCGACGCGTTGTAGACGGCCTGGAAGGCGCCCGGCATCGTCGCTGGCGATCGAGGACGTGAAGAGGATCCGGCCCTCGCCGCGGGCGACCATGTCGCGGACCACGTACTTGGCCAGGTGGACGGTCGAGCGCACGTTGAGGTCGACGATGTTGAGCTCGTCGCGCAGGTCGGTGTCGACGAACGCGCCGCCCTGGCCGACGCCGGCGTTGAGCGCCGCGGCGGCGATCGCGCGCCCGCGCAGCACGTCGTAGAGGTCTTCGACGCCGGCCTCGGTGGCGAGGTCGGCCCGCACGGCCTCGACGCCGGCGCCGAGGCTCTTGCAGCTCCCGCTCGGCGGTCTCGAGCTCGGCGTCCTCGGCCGCGATGATCAGGTCGAACCCGTTGGTCGCGAACTGCTTGGCCAGCTCGAAGCCGATGCCGCTCGACGCGCCGGTGACGACGGCGAGCGGCTTGCCTGAATCCATGGTCATCCCTGGGACCTTCCGGCACCGGCGTGATTTCAACCGCCCCCAGTTAGGGTTGCGACATGCGGGCGATCCAGATCGTCGAGCTGAGCGGCCCCGAGGCGCTGCAGCTCGCTGACATCCCGGAGCCCGACGGCGAGGGCGTCGTGGTCGACGTTCGCGCCGCCGGCGTCTCCTTCCCCGAGGTGCTGCAGTCGCGGGGCCAGTACCAGCTCAAGCCCGACCTGCCGTTCGTGCCCGGCAGCGAGGTCGCGGGCGTCGTGCGCGCGGACAGCGGGCGCTTCAAGGCCGGCGACCGCGTCGCGGCGTTCTGCATGCTCGGCGGCTTCGCCGAGGCCGCGCTGGCGCAGGAGCACTTCACGTTCCCGCTGCACGAGAAGCTCGACTTCGCGCAGGGCGCCGGGCTGATCCTCAACTACCACACGGCCTACTTCGCGCTGGTCACGCGCGGGCGCCTGGCCGAGGGCGAGACGGTGCTCGTGCACGGCGCCGCGGGCGGCGTCGGGACGGCGTCGCTGCAGGTCGCCAAGGGCCTCGGCGCGCGCACGATCGCGGTCGTCTCCTCCGACGAGAAGGAGCAGGTGGCGCGCGACGCCGGCGCGGACGAGGTCGTGCGCTCGACGGGCGAGTGGAAGGACGACGTGAAGGCGCTCGGCGGCGCCGACATCGTGCTCGACCCGGTCGGCGGCGACCGCTTCACCGACAGCCTGCGCTCGCTCAAGCCCGAGGGCCGCGCGATCGTCGTCGGCTTCACCGGCGGCTCGATCCCCGAGGTGCGCGTGAACCGCCTGCTGCTCAACAACGTCGACGTCGTCGGCGCCGGCTGGGGCGCCTACATCGGCAAGCGGCCGGAGCTGATCGCCGAGGTCGCCGAGGCGCTCGACGCGCTGATCGCCTCCGGCCACGTCGCGCCGGTCGTCGGCGCCCGGCTCCCGCTCGAGCGCGCCACCGAGGCGCTGCAGCTGATCGACGGCCGCGGCGCGACCGGGAAGGTGGTGCTGGAGCCATGAGCCACGTCACGCTCGAGGTGCGCGACCGGGTCGCCTACCTCACCTTCAACCGCCCCGAGGCCGGCAACGCGCTCAACCCGGACCTGATCCACGAGTTCCGCGACTGCGCCGAGAGCCTCGGCGAGCGCGACGACGTCGGCGCCGTGATCCTGACCGGCGCGGGCAAGAACTTCAGCGTCGGCGGCGACCTGCGCTTCATGCACGACGCCGGCGACGACGTCGCCGACGCCGTCTACGGGCTGGCCAGCACGATGCACGCCGGGATCGCGGCGCTGGCGGCGCTCGACGCGCCGGTGATCAGCGTCGTCCGCGGCGCCGCGGCCGGCGGCGGGATGAGCATCGCGATCGCCGCCGACCTCGTGCTCGCGGCCGAGTCGGCGACCTTCACCGTGGCCTACACCGCGATCGGCTTCAGCACCGACGGCGGCTCGAGCTGGACCTTGCCGCGGCTCGTCGGCCTGCGCCGCGCGACCGAGCTGGCCCTGCTCAACGAGCGCTTGACCGCCGCCCGCGCGCAGGAGCTCGGGCATCGTCACCCGTGTCGTGCCCGACGACGAGCTCGACGCCGAGGCCGAGCGGCTCGCGCGGCGGCTCGCGCACGGGCCGATCGGCGCCCACGGCGCGATCAAGCGGCTGCTCGCGCGCTCCTTCACCAGCACGTTCGCCGAGCAGCTCGCCGACGAGGCGCACACGATCGCCGGGCTCGCGGCCGCGCCCGACGGCCGCGAGGGAGTGCTGGCCTTCCTGGACAAGCGTGCGCCACACTTCGGAGAGCCATGAGTGAAACGGTCCACATCCCGGTCGACGAGGCCGGGCCCACCGTCAACGACGTGATGATGCGCGGGGCCGAGACGGTCGGCCCCGCGACGCCGCTCGCCGAAGCCCGCGAGGTCTTCGTGAGCCCGCGCAAGAAGCTGCTGCTGGTGACGGACGGCGAGCGCTTCGTCGGCACGCTCACCCCGGACGACGTGCCGGACGAGGGCGACGGGCCGATCGAGCCGCACGTGCGCGGCGACACGCCGCGCGTCGCGCCCGAGGACCCGGTCTCGCGCGCGCTCGAGCTGGTCGAGACGGAAGGGATGACGCGCATCCCCGTGGTGGACGAAGCCGACCGGCTGCTGGGCCTGGTCTGCTTCAACGCCAGCCACGACGCGTTCTGCATCTACCCCACTTAGTCACTGGTTGTCCTCGACATCGACGTTCGTGGCTTGCGTGGGATCGAGGGTTGCCGATTGATCCGTGCTGCCAGCCCGGTGCCGATCGTGATCCTGTCCACGCGCGATTCACCGGCAGACCGCGTTCTCGGTCTTGAGGCAGGTGCCGATGACTACGTCGGTAAGCCGTTCGCGGTGGCGGAGCTGATCAGCCGGCTGCGGGCGATCTGGCGACGCCGGCAGCTGGACGGGCAAACATTGCGTTCGACGCTTCGCGTCGGCGACGTCGAGATCGACGTCGTGTCCCATCGAGTCCTGGTGGCCGGCCGGCTGGTCAGCCTGACACCTCTAGAGTTCCAGCTCCTGACGATCCTCGCTCGCGAGCCGGGTCGCCCGTTCGGTGCGGCGGAGATCCTGCGCCGGTTGTGGCGAACCGACCATCTCGGTCGGCACGCCACCTGCCGAACTCACATGTTCAACCTCCGCCGGAAGCTCGACGCCGACAGCTCCGCCTCCCGGATCGTCACCGTGCGAGGCGTCGGCTACCTGCTGACCGCCGCTTCTTAGTCGGCCTGCGGCGGCTCGTTCTCCGGCAGGCCGGGCAGCGGCGCGTCCTCCTCGTCCATCTCGGCCGGCGGGCCGAGCGGCTGGTCGTGGATCTCCGGCTCGCCGTCTTCGGCGGGCGGCGGCTCGTCGGGGATGTCGGGATCCTCGGGCGTGATCGGCGTCTCGTTCATGGCGAGGGCCTACCCGGCCGGGCGATCCGCCGCACGGCGAGCGGTGCCAGCAGCACGGCCACCAGCACCCGTGCCGTCTGCACGGCGAGGATGAAGGTCGTGTTCGAGCCCGCGCCGACGGCGATCGCCAGCACGGCGTAGATGCCCGCCGGGGGTCGTGGCCAGGTAGGCGTCCTGGAGCGAGACCGGCGTCGTCAGCGTGAGCACGACCGCGAGGCCGAAGCGAGGTCACGATCAGCGCGGCGAGCGCGATCAGCACCGGCCCGAACACGCGCCCGAGCAGCCGGATCGTCTCGGTCGTGAAGCGCAGGCCGACCTGGAGCCCGATCAGCGCGAAGGCCGACTCGCGCACGACCGGCGGGACCTCGAACTCGACGCCGGCGAGCGTGAGCGCGCCCGCGACGAGCATCGGGCCGAGCAGCGCACCCGCCGGCACGCGGGCGAGCCGCGCGGCCACGGCCGCCGTGGGCGCGATCGCCGCGGTCAGCAGCCAGTCGCGCGGCTCGCCGAGCGCCGTCTCGCCGGCGCCGGCCGCGACGCTGCCGCCGCCGAAGACGGCGATCAGCAGCGGCGTCAGCAGGACCACGATCAGCACCCGCAGGTACTGCATGAACGCGACCACGCGGTCGTCGCCGCCGAGGTCCGAGGCCATCGTGACGATCCCCGATGCGCCGCCGGCGATCATCCCGAGCGTCGCCGTCGGCACGTCGAGCGGCGTCCAGCGGGCCAGCAGGCGGCCCGCGCCCATGCTGATCCCCAGCGTGGCCGCGCTCACGAGCGTGACCGGCAGCCAGTCCTCCCCGAGCGCCTCGAGCGCGTCGGACTGCAGGTAGGCGCCGAGCGTGACGCCGACGACGGCCTGCGCGGCCACGAACAATCCGCCTGGGAGCTCCAGCCCGGCGCGCGGGCGCAGCAGCGCGGCCGCGAGACCGGTGAGCAGCGCCGCGAACAGCGTCGCGGACGGGAAGCCGATCGCGCTCAGCGCGAACGCAGCCGCGGCCGTCGCGGCGCCCAGGACGACCCACGGCGCCGCGCGCACGCCCCGCAGGCTAGCGTTGCGGTCCGTGCTCGTGTCCGAAGTCGTCGGCCGCACCCTGTTCGCCCTCGGCGGAGACGTCGTCTTCGGGCTGATGGGCAGCGGCAACCTCGCCGTCACCAACGCCGTCGTGGCCTGCGGCGGGCGCTTCGTGTCCTCCCGCCACGAGACCGGCGCGGTCTGCATGGCCGACGGCTACGCGCGGGTGTCCGGGCGGCTCGGCGTCGCCTCCGTCCATCAGGGTCCGGGGCTGACGAACGCGATCACGGGCTTGACCGAGGCGGCCAAGAGCCGCACGCCGCTGATCCTGCTCGCGGCCGACACGCCGCCCGCGCAGCTGCGCTCGAACTTCAAGATCGACCAGGACGCGCTGGTGACCTCCGTCGGCGCGGTGGCGGAGCGCGTGCACGGGCCGGCGACCGCGGTCGCCGACGTCACGCGTGCCGTGCGGCGGGCGGTCGTCGAGCGCAGAACGGTCGTTCTCATGCTTCCGCTGGACGTGCAGGCGGCGCCGGCCGAGCTGACCCCGCCGCCGCCGTGGCCGGAGCTCGCGCCGGTGCGCCCGGGCTCACTCGACGCGGTCGTCGAGGCGCTGGCGGGCGCCGCGCGGCCGGCGATCATCGGCGGCCGCGGCGCGGTGCTGAGCGGCGCCGGGCCGGCGCTGCGGCGACTGGGCGAGCGCAGCGGCGCCGTGCTGGCGACCTCGGCGGTGGCCAACGGGCTCTTCGAAGGCGACCCGTTCGCGGTCGGGATCTCGGGCGGGTTCGCGTCGCCGACCGCGCAGCGGCTGCTCGCGGAGTCCGATGTCGTCGTCGCCTTCGGCGCGGCGCTGAACATGTGGACGACCCGTCACGGCGCGCTGATCTCGCCGGACACGACGGTGATCCAGGTCGACCGCGACGAGGAGGCGATCGGCGCGCACCGGCCGGTCGACCTCGGGGTCGTGGGCGACGCGCGCGAGACCGCCGAGGCGCTGATCGCGGCGCTCGGAGCCCCCGCGCGCCGACCCGCCGCAGCGACGCGCTGGCCGCGGAGATCGCCGCCGGCCGCTGGCGCGACGAGCCGTTCGAGCCCTCGCGCGACTGGCTCGACCCGCGCGCGCTCTCGATCGCGCTCGACGACATGCTGCCCGCCGAGCGCACCGTCGTCGTCGACTCCGGCGCGTTCATGGGCTACCCGTCGATGTACCTGCGCGTCCCGGACGCGCAGGGCTTCGTCTTCCCGCAGGGCTTCCAGTGCGTCGGGCTGGCGCTCGGCAACGCGATCGGCGCGGCGCTCGCGCGGCCCGACCGGCTGACGGTCGCGGCCGTCGGCGACGGCGGGCTCTTGATGGCCCTGCCGGACCTGGAGACGCTCGGACGCGTCAAGCCGGACCTGCTCGTCGTGATCTACGACGACGCGGCCTACGGCGCCGAGGTCCACCACTTCCGGCCGCTGGGGATCCCGGTCGAGCTCGCCCAGTTCCCGCCCACCGACTTCGCCGCGCTCGCCGAGGCCGCGGGCTGCCGCGGGCTCACCGCTCGTTCGATCCAGGATCTGGAGGGCGTGCGCGAGTGGCTGGAAGACCGCGACCGCCCGCTGGTGCTGGACGCCAAAGTCGACCCCGACATCTGTGCCGAATGGCTGGAGGAGGCATTTCGTGGCCACTGACAACACCCTCGCGTCGCTGGCGTCCGCGCTGGCCGACGGCTCCGTGCGCGTCGTCGACCTCACGCAGCCGCTGAGCGAGACCACGCCGGTCCTGCAGCTCCCGCCGCCGTTCGCGAACACGCCCGGGCTCTCGCGCCAGGACATCAGCCGCTACGACGACTTCGGCCCGGCCTGGGCCTGGGCGACGCTGACCGTCGGCGAGCACGTCGGCACCCACTTCGACGCGCCGATCCACTGGATCACCGGCCGCGACGGCGAGGACGTGGCGTCGGTCGCGCCGTCCAAGCTCGTCGCGCCGGCGGCCGTGATCGACAAGTCGGCCGAGTCCGCCGCAGGACCCGAACTACCTGCTCACGCTGGCCGACATCCAGGCCTGGGAGAACGAGCACGGCCCGCTCCCGCCGGGCGGCTGGCTGTTCCTGCGCACCGGCTGGGACGCGCGCGCTCACGACCAGGAGGCGTTCCTCAACGGCGCCGAGACGCCGGGCCCCGACGCCGAGACCGCGCGCTGGCTGGCCGAGGTCTGCCCGATCGTCGGCTTCGGCGTCGAGACCGTCGGCACCGACGCGGGCGCCGCCCACTCGTTCGATCCGCCCTTCCCGGTCCACCACTTCCTGCTCGGCGCGGGCAAGTACGGGCTGACCCAGCTGGCGAACCTGGCCGAGCTGCCGCCGACCGGCGCGGTGGTCGTCGTCGCGCCGCTCAAACTCGTGGATGGGACGGGGTCGCCGAGCCGCGTCTTCGCGCTGGTCGTGAGCTACGCGATCAGGCGCTCGCGCAGCCGCGCGGGGTCGAACCCGTGCTCGTCCAGCCAGCCCGCCGCGCCGCCGTGGCGCTCGTCGAGGACGTCGAAGACCCGCTCCATGATCTCCGCGCGCGGCCTGCGGGAGTCGTCGCTGTAGGGCGCGAGCTCCGCGGCATAGGTCGGCGACGCGCGCAGCCGGGCCATGATCTCGGTGATCCGGTCGCCTGTGGCCATGAAGTCGGCGAGGATCGCCTCGCGCGGCACCCCGACCGCGGCCAGCGCGAGCGCGACCACCACGCCGGTGCGGTCCTTGCCCGCCGCGCAGTGCACGACCACGGCCCCGTCCGTGCCGGCGATGTCCTCCAACGCCCCGACGATCGAGTCCGGGCGGTGGCGCAGGTAGCCGAGATACCACTGGACGCCGGCGATCTCGGCGTCGTCCTGGGAGGAGATCACGACGTCGGTCCGCTCGCCCTTCTCGGGGTACAGCGAGCGGTGGCGGATCTCGATCCGCCCGTCGGCGACCAGCGGCCCGGGGCCTTCGAGCTCGACCTCCGAGCCCGTGCGCAGATCGACGACGACGCGGACGCCGAGCTCGTCGACCAGCCGCTCGACGTCACGCGGCGACAGGCCCTGGAGGTTGTCCGAGCGCAACAGCACGCCGGAGGCCGTGACACCGCCCGGCACCGGCAGCCCTCCGACGTCGCGGACGTTGGCCGCGCCTTCGAGGTCAACCCAGCCGCTCAGGCGCGCCCCACTCCCGCAGCACGTCCGGCACGACGACGCCGTCGCCGTCCTGGTGGCTCTCCATCAGCGCGATCAACGTGCGCCCGACGGCCACCGCGGTGCCGTTCAAAGTGTGCACGTGAACCGGCCGGCCGCCCTCCGGCCGATAGCGGATGTCGAGCCGGCGCGACTGGTAGTCGGTCGTGTTCGAGGTCGAGGTCAGCTCGCGATAGCGCTGCTGCGACGGCAGCCAGGCTTCGAGGTCGTACTTCTTGGCCGCGGACGGGCCGAGGTCGTCGACCGCGATGTTCACCACCCGGTAGGGGATCCCGAGGCCTTGGAGGATCTCCTCCTCGATCGCCAGCAGCCGCTCGTGCTCGGCGACCGCGGCGGCGGGCTCGACGAACGAGAACATCTCGACCTTGTCGAACTGGTGCACGCGGAAGATCCCGCGCGTGTCCTTGCCCGCCGCGCCCGCCTCGCGCCGGAAGCAGGGCGAGAAGCCCGCGTAGTTGCGCGGCAGGGCGTCCATGATCTCGCCCGCGTGCAGCGACGCCAGCGGCACCTCGGACGTGCCGGTCAAGAACAGCGGGTCGTCGGCCAGCCGGTAGATCTGCTGCTCGGTGTCGGGCAGGAAGCCGGTCCCGAACAGCGCCTGCTCCTTCACCAGCACGGGCGGGATGACCGGTTCGAACCCGTGCCCGCGCAGCAGCTCGAGGACCCAGCGCACGAGCGCCAGCTCGAGGAACACGAGGTCGCCCTTGAGGAACGCGAAGCGCGAGCCGGAGACCTTCGAGCCGGCCTCCATGTCGACCATCGCCCCGGCCAGCTCGAGGTGATCGCGCCCCTCGGGCGTGGTCTCACCCCACTCGCGCAGCGGGGTGTCCGAGTCGGCGGCGGTCGGGTCGGGCGGGTTCGGCAGCGACGCGTTCAACGCGTCGAGCTGCTCCTCGAGCCGCGTCTTCTCCGGCTCGAGCTCCTTGACCCGCGCGCTCACCGCCTGCATCTCGGCGATCGCGGCCGACGCGTCGGCGCCCGTCCGCTTGGCCTCGCCGATCGCCTTCGCCCCGGCGTTGCGGGCAGCCTGCGCCTCTTCCAGCTCCGGCCGCAGCGCGTTCAGCCGCGTGCGCACCGCGAGCGCCTCGGTCAGCCGCTCGTCCGAGCCGTCGCCGCGCCGTGCGAGCGCGGCGCGCACGGGCTCCGGGTCGCGGGCGATCGCCCTCAGGTCCAGCATCGCGCTACGCGGCGGGGCAGTCGGCGGCTTCGCTGGTCTCGCCGGGCCGGGTCACGACCTCGGTGCCCGACTTCTCGGCGATGAACCGGGCGAGCAGGACCGCGTCCTCGCCGGTGACGATGTTCTGCGGCATCGGGCCGGACGAGAAGCCGCCGTTGCGGATCGCGTACAGCGCGCAGTTCTCGGTCACCTTGCGCTGATCGAAGTTCGGGCCGTCCTTGTACTCGCGGGTGTCGATGTTCGTCGTCGAGCCCTCGGTACCGGCGACGCCGAGCGTATGGCAGCCCGAGCAGCGCTCGTTGAAGATCTCGGCGGCCTGGTGCTGCTCGGGGGTCAGATCCGACGAGATTCCCTGCTCACCGCAGGCCGCGATGAGCCCCGCGGGGGCGGTGAGGGCGACGGCGATCAGCAGCAGGCGGCGGGCCTTCGTCATCGGGTGCGACAGCATAGGGGACCGATGCCCGCCCGCACCCCCAGCCTGGTCCTGCTCGTCGCGAGCGCGCTCATGCTCGGCGCGTGCGGAGGATCGGAGGCGCCGGTGCGCGAGCGCACGGGGACGTTCCGCATCATGCTCGACGACTACCTGATCCGCCCGCAGAGCATTCGCGTGCCGGCCCGCACCCGGCTCACCGTGCGAGTCACGAACCGCGGGCGGCTGGGCCACACGTTCCGGATCCGGGCGCGCGAGCGCAACGTGCTCGCGCTCACGACGATCGAGCCGGGCGAGACGAAGTCGCGCACGTTCCGGCTCGGGCGCGGCAGCTACCGCATGTACTGCGCGCTGGCCAACCACGAGGAACTCGGCATGTACGGCACCCTGGTCGTCGGATAGATGGAGACCGTCGCCCCCCAGCGCTTCCGCGCCGTGATGGGTCATTTCACGACCGGCGTCACCGTCGTGACCGCGAACACGCGCTCCGGGCCGGTCGGCATGACGGCGAACGCGGTCTGCTCGCTCTCGCTCGACCCGCTGCTGCTGCTCGTCTGCTTCGCCAACGGCGCGCGCACGCTGCGCGTCGTGCGCGAGAGCGAGCGCTTCGGCGTCAACGTGCTGGCCGCGGGGCAGGAGGAGCTGGCGCGGCTGTTCGCCTCCAAGGCGCCCGAGAAGGCCAAGTTCGCCGGCGTGCAACACACCGTGCACGACGGCATCCCGGTGATCGAGGGGACGCTGGCCTGGGTCGGCTGCACGTTGCGCGAGCTGATCCCCGGCGGCGACCACACGATCGGGATCGGCGCCGTGACCGCGGCCGAGACGGCCCCCGACGGCGGCGAGCCGCTGGTCTGGTATCGCGGCACGTACCGGTGAGCGGCCTCCACACCCAGCTCGGCACGCTCACGGTCGCGGTCAACGCGCTCGCCGCGCTGATCGGCGGCGCGGCGTGGCTGCTCAGCCGCAACCCGCGGGCGTTCTGGCTCACTTTGCGCGCCGGGCAAGGGCTCGTGATGGTCGAGGCGGTCATCGGCGCCGCGCTCCTACTGTCCGGTCGCGAACTTCCACGGCTCCATCTGGTCTACGGGCTGACGCCGATCGCGGTCGCGTTCCTGGCCGAGCAGCTGAAGCTGTTGACGACGCAGACACTGCTCGACAAGCGCGGTTTCGAGGCCGGCGCCGACGTCGCAAAGCTCCCGGAAGCCGAGCAACGCGCGTTCATCGGAGCGGTCCTGCGTCGTGAGCTGGGCGTGATGGCGACCTCCGCGTTCGTCGTCGCGGTGCTGGCCGCGCGCGCCCAGGGGCTTCTTTAGGTGCGCTTTGGCACTAAGTAACAGGACCGCACAAGGTGCTACAAATCCGGGCAGTGATCCGCGCGTACCTGCCCGCGATCGTCTTTGTGGTCCTCGGGGTCGGGCTCGGGGTCATCTTCACGACGCTCAACAGCGTCCTCGGCCCGAAGCCGAAGTACCGCCGCGCCGCCACGAACGAGCCATATGAGAGCGGCCTCCCGTCGGAGGTCAAGAAGTCGATGCGCTTCGGCATCAGCTTCTACCTGGTGGCGATGCTCTTCATCCTGTTCGACATCGAGACGATCTTCTTGTTCCCGGTGGCGATCCAGCTGAAGGCGTTCGGCACATTCGCGCTCTACGAGCTCGGCGTCTTCATCGTGCTGCTGTTCGTCGCGTTCATATACGTCTGGCGAAGAGGTGCCTTGGAATGGAAGTAACGCGACAGCGCCTCGGCAACGGCGACGGTGGCGAGTTCCGCTCGCGCCAGCTCAATGCGCGCCGGATGCTCCAGGGCGAGCTCGACGGCCCCGACCTCGACGCCTACGTCGAGGAGCGCGTGCTGACCACGACGCTCGACAAGGCCGCCAACTGGGCGCGCGGCAACGCCTTCATGCCCGCGACATTCGGGCTCGCCTGCTGCGCGATCGAGATGATGGCCGCGGTCAACGCGCGCATGGACATCGCGCGCTTCGGCTTCGAGGCGCTGCGCGCGTCGCCGCGCCAGGCCGACCTGATCCTCATCTCGGGGCGGATCTCGATCAAGATGGCGCCGGTCGTGCGCCGAATCTACGACCAGATGCTCGAGCCCAAGTGGGCGATCGCCATGGGCGCCTGCAGCTCGTCGATGGGCGTCTTCAACAACTACGCGATCGTGCCGGCCGACAAGTTCATGCCGGTCGACATGCACGTCCCCGGCTGCCCGCCGCGGCCGGAGTCGCTCGTCTACGGGATCCTGAAGCTGCGCGCGATGGTGATGGCCAAGCCCGACGAGGGGTGGCGCACGCGCTACGGCGGTCGCGGCACGGAGGAGTTCGTCGAGTCCGAGCTGGCGATCGACCCGCAGGCGGCCAACGCCGGCAACGTCGCCGGCGCGATGGGTAGGACGACGCCGCGTGCCTGACGCCACCGGGCTCGAGCTGATCGCCCAAGAGCTGCGCGAGCGCGACGCCGAGTCGGTGCTCGAGACGGTGTACTTCCGCGACAAGGCCGCGATCACGGTCACGGCCGGCTCGATCCGCGAGACGCTCGAGCACCTGCGCGGCAAGGGCTTCAACTTCCTGGCGAGCGTCCACGGCGTCGACTACTTCCCCGAGGAGCCGCGCCTCGGCGTCCACTACGAGCTGCTCGACATGCACGAGGTCGACCGCATGACGGTCAAGGTCCGCGTGCCGCTCGCCGAGCCGAACGTGCCGAGCGTCGTCGCCGAGTGGCCGACCGCCAACCACCAGGAGCGCGAGGTCTTCGACATGTTCGGCGTGATCTTCGACGACCACCCGGACCTGCGCCGGATCCTGATGCCCGAGGACTACACGGGCCATCCGCAGCGGCGCGACTTCCCGATGGGCGGCGAAGCGATCCTGTTCACGCACAACGAGCCGCAGCTCCCGGGGTGGTGGCAGCAATGAGCGACGTCACCCAACGCAGCGCGATCCCCGGGCTGACCTACCGCGAGATCGAGGACAGCCACGAGCTGGCGCACGTCGAGCACCCCGAGCACGACGAGCTGATGACGCTCAACCTCGGCCCGCACCACCCGGCCACGCACGGCGTGCTGCGGCTGATCACGACGCTCGAGGGCGAGGTCGTGCGCGACATCAAGCCGGTCATCGGCTACCTGCACACGGGCATCGAGAAGAACTGCGAGGACAAGTCCTACTGGAAGGTGATCCCGCTCGTCGAGCGGATGGACTACCTCTCCTACTACTTCAACGCGATGGCCTACTGCGGCGCGGTCGAGACGCTGCTGGACATCGACGTGCCGCCGCGCGCGCAGTACCTGCGCGTGATCCACCTGGAGCTCAACCGGATCGCGTCGCACCTGCTGTGGCTGGCGACCGGCGCGCTCGACCTCGGCGCGATGTCGGTCTTCTGGTACGGCTGGCGCGACCGCGACCTGATCCTCGACCTGTTCGAGATGTCCTCCGGCCAGCGCATGCACCCGCGCTACTTCCAGGTCGGCGGCGTCGCCGAGGACATCCCGAGCGGCTGGGTGAAGAAGGTCCGGGAGTTCACCGCCCTCTACCCGACGCGCCTCGACCAGTACTCCGAGCTGATCGACCGCAACCAGATCGTGCTCCAGCGCCTGCGCGGCGTCGCCGCCGTCGACGCCGACACGCTGCTCGGCCTGGGCGTCACCGGCCCGCTGTTGCGCGCCGCCGGCAACCCGTGGGACCTGCGCAAGGCGCACCCCTACTCGAGCTACGACCACTTCGACTTCAAGATCCCGGTCGGCACGATCGGCGACAACTACGACCGCTACCGCGTGCGGATGGCCGAGATGCGCGAGTCGCTGAAGATCATCGACCAGGCGCTCGACGGCCTGCCCGAGGGCGACTACATCTCCACCGACCGCAAGTACGTGCTGCCGCCACGGCACGAGCTGGCGACCTCGATGGAAGCGCTGATCCACCACTTCAAGCTCGTCACCGAGGGCTTCCGCGTGCCGCCCGGTGAGGCCTACTACCCGATCGAGTCCCCGCGCGGCGAGCTCGGCTGCTTCGTGCGCGCCGACGGCTCCTCCAAGCCCGCGCGCGTGCACATGCGCGACCCGAGCTTCGTGAACCTGCAGGCGTTCAAGCCGATGGTCCAGGACCTCTACATCGCCGACCTGATCGCGGCGCTGGCGATGCTCGACCCGATCCTCGGGGGGATCGACCGGTAATGGCGATCGACCCGAGCCGAGTACGCCGCTACGAGCATGGCTCGCGCGTTCCCGGCTGGGACGCGTCGGTCGATCTCACGAAGGACCCGGCGGTCGTCCCCGACCCGGCGACGACGTTCGTGCCCGCGCACGTGCGGACGGCGATCGAGGCGCTGATGGGCAAGTACCCGGACATCCGCAGCGCGGCGATCCCGGCGATGAAGATCGTCCAGCGCGAGCACGGCTGGCTGTCGCCGACGGCGCTCGAGCAGGCCGCGTGCGTGCTGCGCCTGACGCCGGCCTACCTGGTCAGCGTGGCGAGCTTCTACGACATGTTCGAGCTCGCCCCCAAGGGCCGGACCGACGTCTACGTGTGCACGAACATCTCGTGCTCGATCATGGGCGCCGACGCGATCTACGCGCGCATCAAGGACGAGCTCGAGGGCGACCCGGACTTCAACGTGCGCGCGTTCGAGTGCCTCGGGGCGTGCGAGATCGCCCCGATGGCCTCGGTCGACGGTGTCTACATCGGCCCGCTGACCGAGGACGACGGCGCGCGCATCCGCGAGGACGTCAAGGCGGGCCGTCCGGTGCTCGAGGACAAGCAGCTCGCCAAGCGCAAGGCCGCCTCCAAACACTGGGACCGATGATCGCCAACGTCGACACCATCCTCTTCAAGGACATCGACGAGCCCGGGCTGAACACGCTCGACGTCTACGCCGACCGCGGCGGCTACAAGATGCTGCGCAAGGCGCTTGAGATGGAGCCCGGCGCGGTGCTCGACGAGATGCTGGCCTCGGGCGTTCGCGGCCGCGGCGGCGCCGGCTTCGCGATGGGCCGCAAGATGTCCTTCATCCCCAAGGGGACCATGGACAAGTACCTCGTCTGCAACGCCGACGAGTCAGAGCCCGGGACCTTCAAGGACCGCGAGCTGATGCAGAAGAACCCGCACCTGCTGATCGAGGGGATCATCATCGGGGCCTACTGCATCGGCGCGTCGCGGTCGTTCATCTTCATCCGCGGCGAGTACGACTACGTCGCCGACATCCTCGACGCGGCCGTCGCCGAGGCCCGCGCCGCCGGCTACCTGGGCGAGAACATCCTCGGGTCCGACCACACGATCGACCTGGTCGTGCACCGCGGCGCCGGCGCCTACATCTGCGGCGAGGAGACCGCGCTGCTGGACTCGCTCGAGGGCAAGCGCGGCAACCCGCGCCTGAAGCCGCCGTTCCCGGCCGTCCAGGGCCTCTACCAGGGCCCGACGCTGATCAACAACGTCGAGACGCTGATGAACGTCCCGATCATCCTCGAGATGGGCGGCGAGGAGTACGCCAAGATCGGCACCGAGACGTCCACCGGCACGAAGCTGATCTCGATCTCGGGCCAGGTCCGCTACCCGGGCAACTACGAGATCGTGCTGGGCACGCCGGTCCGCGACATCCTCCACGACCTGGCCGGCGGCCCGCTCGACGGGCGCGAGTTCAAGGCCTTCTTCCCCGGCGGCTCGAGCGCCCCGGTGCTGCCGCTGACCGACGAGGTGCTGGACCTCCCCTACGACTTCGACTCGCTGGCCAAGGCGGGCTCGATGCTCGGGTCGGGCGCGATCATCGTCTTCGACGACTCGACCTCGATCGTCGACGTCGCGTATAAGACCGCGCACTTCTACCGGCACGAGTCCTGCGGCAAGTGCTCGCCGTGCCGCGAGGGCTGCAACTGGACCGAGAAGATGCTGCTGCGGATCATGAACGGCGAGGCGACGCCGATGGATCTCGACATCATCGCCTCGGTCTGCGAGCAGATCATGGGCAACTGCCTGTGCGTGCTCGGCGACGCGATGGCGATGCCGGTCGGCTCGATGATCAAGCACTTCCGGGCCGAGTTCGAGGCCTACATCGAGGCCAAGCGCGAGGAGGCCGGGCTCGGGATCGCGATCCCGCAGACCAACCGCGACGCCCACGCCGGTCCCATGCCCTTGCTCCAGCCCGCCGCCTGATGCCGCGCCCGACCGTCAAGACGATCACGTTCACGCTCGATGGGCGTGAAGTGCAGGCGCCCGAGGGCGTGATGCTGGTCGACGGCGCCAAGTACGGCGACGTCGAGATCCCGGTCTTCTGTTACGACCCCAAACTCGGCCAGCCCGTCGGCGCCTGCCGCATGTGCCTGGTCGAGATCGAGGGCATCCCGAAGCTGCAGACGGCGTGCTCGACGCCGATCCGCGACGGGATGGTCGTCCACACGCAGACGCAGCGCGTGCACGAGGCCCAGCGCGCGGTGGTCGAGTTCCTGCTCATCAATCACCCGCTCGACTGCCCGGTCTGCGACAAGGGCGGCGAGTGCCCGCTGCAGGACATCACCTACGGCTGGGGACCCGGGACGAGCCGCTTCATCGAGCCCAAGCGCCACTTCAAGAAGCCGCTCGAGCTGTCGCCGCTGATCGCGATCGACCGCGAGCGCTGCATCCTCTGCTACCGCTGCGTGCGCTACTCGCAGGAGGTCTCCGAGGACTATCAGCTCGTGCTGCACCAGCGCGGCGCGGCGTCCTATGTCGGCACGTTCGACGGCCACCCGTACGTCGCCCCGTTCAGCGGCAACATCATCGAGCTCTGTCCGGTGGGGGCTCTGACGTCGCGCGCCTACCGCTTCCGCGCGCGCCCGTGGGATATCGAGGGCGCGGGCACGGTCTGCGCCGGCTGCCCGGCGCAGTGCAACGTCGAGCTGACCGTCCGCGACGAACGCGTGCTGCGCGTGCTCTCGCGCGATCACGACGAGGTCGACGACGGCTGGCTGTGCGACAAGGGCCGCTTCAGCTACCAGGCCGTGCACTCCGAGGAGCGGATCGTCGAGCCGCTGGTGCGCGAAGGCACCGAGCTGATGCCGGCGAGCTGGGACAAGGCGATCGCGGCCGCGGCGAGCGCGCTCAAGACGGCCGGCGACCGCGCGAGCGCGCTGGCCGGCGGCACGACGACGAACGAGGAGGCGTTCCTCCTCCAGCAGCTGCTCCGCGACGACCTCGGCTCCTCGCACCTCAGCGCCCGCACCGGCCCCGAGCAGCCGCTCGACGTGCTGCGCTCGCTCGCCGAGCCGAAGCTGCAGGCCTCGGTGCCCGACCTCGAGTTCGCGCACACCGTCCTGCTGGTCGACTGCGACCCGATCGACGAGGCGCCAGTCTGGGACCTGCGCATCCGCAAGGGCGTCCGGCGCCAGCGCACGAAGCTCGTCGTGGCCTCCGCGCGGCCGACCGCGCTGGACCCGATCGCGACCGCGACGCTGCGCTTCGCGCCCGGCGGCGGCGAGGGCTTCCTGGTCGCACTCGACGCCGTCCTCACCGACGACACCGGCAACCTCGGCGGCGCGGCCAGCGCCGCCGGCTCGAACGCGACCGCCGTGCGCGAGTTCGCCGACGCCCTGCGCGCCGCGGGCGAGGAGGTCGTGATCGTCTACGGCGAGCGCGCGCTGACCGGCGGCGCCGGCCGCGCGCTGCTGAACGTCGCCTCGCGGCTCGGGCTCGGCGGGATCGCCGGCGCGGGCCTGCTCGCGCTGCCCGGAACGCCCAACGGCCGCGGTCGTGCGCGAGGCCGGCTTCGCCCCCGGGCACGGGCCCGGCTACACCTCGCTCGCCGCCCCTGGGCGCGACGCGACGAGCATCGCCGAAGGCCTCGCGAGCGGCGAGCTGCACACGGTCTGGCTGCACCACGCCGACCCGCTGCGCAACTATCCGGACCGTGCGCTGTGGGAGCGCGCGCTCGGCACGGCGCAGAAGGTGATCGCGGTCGAGTCGCAGCTCACCGACAGCGTGCGCGAGTTCGCCGACGTCGTCTTCCCCGCCGAGGCCTATCCCGAGAAGGAGGGCACGCTCGTGCATCCGGACGGGCGCCTGCAGCGGCTGCGACCGGCGATCGGGCGTCCGCGCGGACGCGGTGGCATGCCCGGGTCCGGCGTGCGCCCGCTGTGGCAGGTGATCACCGAGATCGCCCGCTCGCTGGGCTTCGAGACCGGCAACTTCCGCACCGGCGCGCAGGTCTCCGCACGCCTGTTCGAGTCGGTCCCGTTCTACGCCGGGCTGACGCTCGAGGAGATCGGCGGCCGCGGCGTGCGCTGGGTCGAGCGCGAGGACTTCGCCCGCCCCGAGTGGGACCCGGCGACGCTCGAGATCCCGGAGGCCGCGCCGGCCGCCGCCGACGGCAAGCTGCGGCTCGGCACCTACCGCTCGCTGTGGGCGAACAAGGAGGTCGACCTCTCGCCCGCGCTGCACTTCATCCGCGCCCGCCAGGTCGCCGAGCTCGCGCCCTCCGACGCCGCGGCGCTCGGGATCAACGAGGGCGACCGCGTCGAGGTCGGCAACGGCACGCGCGTGCGTGCCCAGGTGCGGCTGCGCGAGGCCGTCCCGCAGGGCAGCGTGTTCCTGGCCGAGGGCACGCGCGAGGATCGCCCGAACGTGCTCGCTCCGGGCCTTGTCGAGATCCACCGGATCGGGCCCGGCAGCATCGAGCCGAGCGCCGTACCCGCGCAGATGCAGCCGGCCGTCGAGGGCCGGGCCGAGATGCCGCCGTCGGCGCCGCTGCCGATCCCGCCGCGGGAGGCCACTTGAGTCTCCTGGGCGAGGTCGGCTTCTACGAGCCGTGGTGGATGCAGATCCTGAAGTCGATCGTGATCTTCGCCGTCGTCTTCAACCTCGTCCCGATCGCGCTGCTGGCCGACCGCAAGGTGCTCGGCCGCTTCCAGCATCGCTACGGCCCCAACCGCGTCGGCCCGTTCGGCGCCCTGCAGGCGATCGCGGACATCGGCAAGCTCGTCTTCAAGGCGCAGTTCCGTCCCAACACCGCGAACGGCTGGCTGTTCGCGGTCGCGCCCGTGATCTCGATGCTGACCGCGGCGGCGACGATCGCGATCATCCCGTTCTCGGACGTCGTCGACATCTTCGGCACGCAGACCGGGCTCTACGGGCTCGACCCGTCGATCGGGATCCTGTACGCGTTCGCCTTCGGCGGCATCGCGTTCTACGGCCTGATGCTCGGAGGCTGGGCGTCGGGCTCGAAGTACTCGTTCCTGGGCTCGATGCGCGCCGCCGCCCAGCTGATCTCTTACGAGGTCGCCCAGGGCCTGTCGCTGGTCGGCGTGATCATGATGGTCGGCTCGCTGTCGCTGGTCGACATCGTCAACTGGCAGGAGCAGAACTTCTGGATGATCGGGCCGCAGTTCGTCGGCTTCCTGATCTTCATGGTCTCGGCCTTCGCGGAGACCAACCGCGCGCCGTTCGACCTCGCCGAGGCCGACGCCGAGCTCGTCGGCGGCTTCAACACGGAGTACGGCGGCGGGCGCTTCGCGGCCTTCTTCGCGGCCGAGTACCTGAACGTCGTCGTGGTCTCCGGCCTGATGGCCACGCTCTTCCTCGGCGGCTGGGACGTCCCGTTCTGGGACCAGCCGAACTGGATCGAGCCAATCGTCGTGATCGTGAAGATGCTTCTCTTCATCTTCTGGTTCATCTGGGTCCGCGCGACGCTCCCGCGCCTGCGCTACGACCAGCTGATGTCGTTCGGCTGGAAGATCCTGCTGCCGCTGGCGACGCTCAATGCCCTTGTCACTGCAGTCCTCGTGGTGGTGCTCAACTGATGCCGTACGACCCCGGTGAAGTCGTCGAAGTCCTGCGCGGGCCCCGCGAGGGATCGGCGGCGGGCGCCTATCGCGCGTTCGCGGCCACGCTGCGCGGGCTGAAGATGACCTTCAGCCGCATGGCCGAAGGCCCGATGGTGATCAGCTATCCCGAGGAGAAGACGCCGGTCTACCCGCGCTTCCGGGGCCGCCACAAGCTCCATCGCTTCGAGGACACAGGGCTGGAGAAGTGCGTCGGCTGCTCGCTGTGCGCCGCCGCCTGCCCGGCGGACTGCATCCGCGTCGTGGCGGACGAGAACTCGCCCGACAACCGCGTCAGCGCAGGCGAGCGCTATGCCGCGGTGTACGAGATCAACCTGTCGCGCTGCATCTTCTGCGGCTACTGCGAGATCGCGTGCCCGTTCGACGCGATCACGATGGGCCACGACTACGAGATGGCGGACCACAACCGGTCCGACCTGATCTTCACCAAGGAGATGCTGCTGGCCGAACCGCTGGAGCGCACCCCGCTGCGGATGGAAGGCGAGTAAGGCATGCGGCCCCTCCACCCCACCCCGATCATCCGACCGAACTAGGTGATGGCGGAGCTCTTCTTCTTCTTTGCCGCAATCGGGGCCGTGGCCGGTGCCGCCGGCACGGTGATGCTGCGCGACGCGTTCTACAGCGTGCTCTCGCTCGTCTGCCACCTGATCTTCCTGGCCATGCTGTTCCTGCTGCTGCGGGCGGAGTTCGTCGCCGCGGCGCAGGTGATCGTCTACGCCGGCGCGGTGATGGTGCTCTACGTCTTCGTCGTCGGCTACGTGGGCGGCATGGAGGCCGGGCTGGCCGGCCGTTCCGGGCGCGGGCTGCGGATTGTGTCCGTGCTGTTCGCGTTCGCGCTGTTCGTCGAGCTGGCGATCGCGCTGATCGGGTCGGGGGTCGAGGCGCTCGGCACCGAAGGCGCGCCCTACGCCGCGCCGTTCGGCGAGCCGTCCGCGGTCGGGCAGGCGTTCCTGACCGACTACCTCGTGGCCTTCGAGGTCGCGTCGCTGCTGCTGTTGATCGCGGCCGTCGGCGCGGTCATCCTCGCCCGCCGCCGCAGCGGACTCGCCGACGTGCGCGAGATCTCGGTCAGCGAGGCGCCGCGCACCCCGCTCAACAAGGGCGAGGAGCCCGAGGGCACGATGATCGAGGCCGGCGGACCGGCTCAGCGCTGATGTCGCTGCACTGGTACCTGGTCGTCTCGGCGCTGATCTTCTGCATCGGCGCCGGCGGCGTGCTCACGCGCCGCAACCCACTCGTCGTGCTGCTCTGCCTGGAGCTGATGCTCAACGCCTCGAACCTCGCACTGGTCGCCTTTGCGCGCGCCCACGGGGACATGGGCGGCCAGATCTTCGCGTTGATGGTGATGGTCGTCGCGGCCTGCGAGGTCGCCGTCGGCCTCGGCCTCGTCGTCGCCATCTACCGGCGGCGGCTGCCGATCGACGTCGACGAGCTGCGGGAGCTGCAAGGGTGAGCCTCACCACCTCCGGCTGGCTCATCCTGATCTTCCCGCTCGCGGGCGCGATCCTGATCGGGCTGACGTCCAAACTGCTGCCGTCGCGCGTGCACGGCGTGCTCGGCACGCTGGCGATCTTCCTCTCGTTCCTGGCGGCGGTCAGCATGCTGCTGGCGCTGTCGGATCGCGGCGAGGAGGAGCGCCAGGTCGTCTCGGTGGGCTGGGACTACGCCTCGACCGTCGGCGTGGATGCGCAGATCTCGATCCTGATCGACCCGCTGTCGACCCTGATGTGCCTCGTGGTGGCCGGCGTCTCGACGCTGATCCACCTCTACTCGGTCGCCTACATGGGTGGCGACCGCGGCTACACGCGCTTCTTCGCCTACCTCAACTTCTTCGTCTTCAGCATGCTGCTGCTGGTCCTGGCGGCGAACTTCTTCCTGCTGATCGTGGGCTGGGCGTTCGTCGGCGCGGCGTCGTACTTCCTGATCTCGTTCTGGTACCGGCGCACGACCGCGACCGCCGCCGGCATCAAGGCGTTCGTGATCAACGTGCTCGGCGACGTCGGGCTCGTGCTCGGCACGTACTTCATCTTCACGGGCACCGGGACGCTCGACTTCCTGCAGACGTTCGAGGAGGTCGACGCCGGCGTCTTCACGATCAACCAGCCCGAGCTCGTCGCGGGCTGTCTGCTGCTGCTCGTCGGCGCCTTCGCCAAGTCCGCCCAGGTCCCGCTGCACACGTGGCTCCCGGACGCCATGGAGGGCCCGACGCCGGTCTCCGCGCTGATCCACGCCGCCACGATGGTGACCGCCGGCGTCTACTTGATCGCCCGCCTGCACCCGCTCTACGAACACGCCCCCGATGCGGCCGCCGTGGGCGCGATCCTCGGCTGCGCGACGCTCTTCATCGCGGCCACGATCGGGCTCGTGGTGACCGACCTCAAACGGGTCATCGCCTACTCGACGATGTCCCAGATCGGCTACATGATGATGGCGGTCTGCTCGGCCGCCTACGCCGCCGGCATGTTCCACCTGATGACGCACGCCTTCTTCAAGGCGCTGCTGTTCATGGCCGCCGGCTCGGTGATCTCGGCCATGGGCGGCGTCCAGGACCTCGACCGCATGGGCGGCTTCCGCAAGGTGATGCCGTTCACGTTCGGCTGCATGGTGATCGGCGGCCTCGCGCTATCTGGCATCCCGCCGTTCTCGGGCTTCTTCTCCAAGGACGAGATCCTCTCGCTCGAGTTCGAGCGAGCGGGCTGGCACACCGCGCTCGGCGTGATCGGCTACCTCGGCGCGTTCATGACCGCCGTCTACACGTTCCGGATGATCTTCCGGGCCTTTACCGGCGAGATGGTCCCGGAGGCCGAGGAGCTCTCCCACGGCCACCTCTACCATGCGCCTGAGCCGACCAACCCGGCCACGGGCGAGGTCGAGGACACCGACGTCGGCTTCCCCGGCCCCGAGCATCACATCGCCGAGCGCGCCATGCCGATGAAGCTGGCCATGGGCGCGCTGGCGGTGCTGGCGCTCATCGGCGGCTTGCTGCAGGTCCCGGGCGTCACGGGCGAGCTGCACCACTTCCTCGAGCCGACGTTCGCCGACTCCGAGCTCTACGAGGAGCTCGAGCCGTCGGCGACGCAGGAGTGGATCGGGCTGGTCGTGGGCGCCGTCATCGGGCTCGCGGGCATCGCGCTCGCGTGGCGCCTGTGGGGTGACGACCGGCTGCCGGTCGGCATCCGCGAGCGCTTCTCCGGCCTGCACAAGTTCTTCGTCAACAAGTGGTACTTCGACGAGGCGATCGACTTCCTGATCGTCCGCCCGGTCGCCTGGTTCGGGCGCTTCGCCAACAGCACGATCGAGCGCGTGTTCGTCAACGGCGCGCTCGTCGGCGGCTCGACCGGCGCCGTGCGCGCGCTGTCGGCCGCGGTGCGCGGCATCCAGTCCGGCTACCTGCGTTACTACGCCGCGCTGCTGCTCGTCGGCCTCACCGGACTCGGCGCCTACTTCCTGATCTCGGCATGACGCTCCACCTGACCATCCTCGTCTTCTTCCCGCTCGTCTGCGGACTGCTGAGCGCGTTCAACCCGCGCGTCATCGGCGTCATCGCGACGCTCGTGCCGCTGGTCTACGCGGTCATGCTGCTCACCGAGTTCGACACCGCGGGCGGGCTCCAATACGTCACCGACGACACCTGGATCGAAGCGCTCGGGATCCGCTACAAGCTCGGCATCGACGGGCTCAACCTGTGGCTCGTGCTGCTGACCACCGTGGTCGCGTTCGCGTGCTCGCTGTGGCTGGCGATGCGCCCGCCGGAGCAGCGCGGCGGGCTGTTCTCCTTCCACATGGCGCTAGGCGAGACCGCCGTGCTGGGCGCGTTCGTGGCCCAGGACCTCGCGCTGTTCGTCCTCTTCTTCGACCTGATGCTGGTGCCGTTCTACTTCCTGGTCGGCCAGTGGGGCGGTCCGGACCGCGTGGCGGCGGCGCTGAAGATGGTCATCTACACGCTCGTCGGCTCGCTGCTGATGCTCGCGGGCGCGGTCGCCACCGCGGTGCTGACGGGCACGGAGACCGGCCGGCTGTCGTTCGTGCTGTCCGACCTGCAGGCCAACCCGCTGCCGGAGTCCACGCAGAAGTGGATCTTCGTCACGTTCGCGCTGGCCTTCCTGATCAAGATGCCGGCGTTCCCGTTCCACGGCTGGATGCCGGACGCCTACCGGACGATGCCGCTGCCGGCGCTCGCGTTCTTCTCCGGCGTCGTCTCGAAGGTCGCGGCCTACGGGTTCCTCAAGCTCGTGCTGCCGCTGTTCCCGGCCGCGGTGGCGGACTTCCACACCGTGCTGCTGATCCTGGCCGTGCTCTCGATCCTCTACGGCTCGGTTCAGGCCTTCACGCAGACCAACGCGCGACTGATCCTCGGCTACTCATCGGTCGCCCAGCTCGGCTTCATCACGCTCGGGATCTTCGCCATCGACGCCGCCGGCCAGGGCGCCCAGGGCGCGCTGCTGCAATCGGTCAACCACGGGCTCGTGGTCGCGCCGCTGTTCTTCGTGATCGTGCTGCTGGCCGAACGCGCCGAAGGGTCGGAGGACATCCGCGACTACGGCGGGATCGCCTTCCGGGCGCCGATCCTGGCCGTGCTGTTCCTGATCACCGCGCTGGCGACCCTGGCGATGCCCGGCTCGGCGAACTTCGCGGGCGAGTTCCTGATCCTGCTGGGCGCCTTCAGCGCCGAGCAGGCGATCGCGATCGTCGCCTCGATCGGCGTCGTGCTGGCCTCGGTCTACGCGCTGCGCATGTACATCCGCTCGATGCACAACCGGGTCGGCCCGCGGGTGGACTCGTTCGAGCTTTCTGTACGGGACGGGGTCGTGCTCGTCCCGCTGGTGGTCGCCATCCTGGCCTTCGCGCTCTATCCCCAGCTCGCGCTGGAGTCGGGTGAGGAGGCCGTCAGGGCGACGGTCAGTGCGGTGGTGTCGCGATGACGGGGCTTCTCGCGCAGGCGACGGTGAAGGGGCCGCCGATCGACTGGGAGGCGCTGTCGCCGATGGTCGCGCTGACCGTGGGCGTTTGCGTGGTGCTGCTGGTCGGGCTGGCGCGATCGGGGTTCGTGCGCACGACGGTCGTGCCGGTGCTGACGATCGTGACGCTGGCGGTGACCGCCGGGCTCGGCGTCTGGCAGTGGGACATCAACGAAACGATCGTGGCCGACGCGATGGTGGTCGACAACCTGACGCTGGCGCTGACGATGATCTTCGTGGTCGGCGGCATCGCCGCGGTGCTCTTGTCCTGGCGCTCGGCCGCGACCACCGAGGCGGGCGAGGGCGAGTACTTCGCGCTGCTGCTGACCTCGATCCTGGGCATGGTCGTGCTGGTCGCGGCCAACGACCTGGTGGTGCTGTTCATCGGCTTCGAGCTGTTGTCGATCCCGCTCTACGTGCTGTGTGCGACGCACATGCGGCGCGAGCAGTCGCTGGAGTCCGGCCTGAAGTACTTGATCATCGGCTCGGTCGGCTCGGCGACGCTGCTGTATGGCCTCGCGCTGCTGTACGGCGCCGCGGGTGGGACGAACTACGCGGACGTCGCCGCGGCGGGCGAGTCGCTGGCCGACGACGTGCTGTTCCTGACGGGCGTGGCGCTGGTGATGGCGGGGCTGGCGTTCAAGGCCTCGGTGGCGCCGTTCCACCAGTGGACGCCGGACGTCTACGAGGGCGCGCCGACGCCGGTCACGGGCTTCATGGCGGTCGCGACCAAGGCGGCGGCGTTCGGCGTGCTGCTGCGGCTCTTCGACGTCGCGCTGATCTCGGCGGCCACGACCTGGGCGCCGGCGTTCGCCACTCTGGCCGTGATCACGATCGTCGTCGGCAACGTGGGCGCGATCGGTCAGTCGTCTTTGAAGCGGATGCTGGCCTACTCGTCCGTGGCGCAGGCCGGCTACATGCTCGCGGGCGTCGTCGTCACGACCCAGCTCGGAATCTCGGCCACGGTCTTCTACCTGTTCGCCTATGTGCTGATGAACCTGGCCGCGTTCGCGGTCATCACCGCGCGTGAGCGCGAGGCCGGGCTGGGCGACGACATCTCGTCGCTGTATGGCCTCGGCCGTGATCGTCCTTTGCTGGCGTGGCCGATGACGATCGCCATGCTGGCGCTGGCCGGCTTCCCGGCGACGGTGGGCTTCTTCGGCAAGATCTACCTGATCAACGCCGCCGTCAACAACGGCTACGCCTGGCTCGGCATCGTGATCGTGCTCGGCTCCGCGGTGTCCTTGGCCTACTACCTGCGGGTCGTCGCCGCGGTCTGGATGCGCTCGCCGTCCGAGGCTCCGGCGCCGCTGACGCGCGCGCGGCCCGTGATCGCCGGCGGCTCGCCCGAGGCTGACGACGAGGACCGCGCGGCCGGCCGTGAACCCGGCGCCGTCGTGGCGGGCTCGGATTCGGCGGCGGTCGTCGCGTCGGACTTCGACGCCGACCGTGACGATGCCTTGCGCGAGCGCGACCGCGGGCGCTTCCAGCCCGAGGTCGTCATCGTCGCCATCGTGTGCGCGCTGCTCACGGTCGTCTTCGGGATCTATCCCGAGCCGCTGTTCGACGTCGCCCAGGACGCGGGCGGCGCGATCCAGTCGCTGCTGTAGAGGGGCGAACTTTTCCGCCACCCCCCTCTGAGGGGTGTGCGATCGCGCCCCGCCGCCGGTCAGGCGACAATCGAATACCTCGCCGTCATCGCCCTCTTGGCGGCGGTGTTCATGTTCGCCGGGCCGGCGGTGGGTGCCCCCTCGATCGCCGGCCGGGTCGTCCGGGAGATCAAGCACGGGATCTGTCTGGTCGGCGGCGACGTCTGCACCTCCGGGGATGCGCGGCGCGTCGGGCTGGCGCCGTGCCCGCTGCGCTCGGAGACCAAGGGCGGCGAGGGCTCGGTCTCGATCCTGATCGCCGAGGTCGGTGGCAAGTGGGTGCTGACCGTCACGCCACAATCGGACGGGACGGTGTCGGTCGTGCGGACCGCCGGGGTGAGCGGCGGCCTGACCGCGGGCGGGTTCGGCGGCAACCTCGGCCCGCTGCGGCTCGAAGGCGGGCCGGAGGGCACGGTCCGGGCGCGCATCCAGGGCGCGGCCGGCTGGGTCTTTCCCGACCAGGCGACGGCCGGCCGCTTCCTCGCGCACGCGCTGCGCAACGGGGCCGACTTCAAGCGCTGGCCGTCGACGTGGCAGTCGGGTGAGCTGGGGAGCGAGGTGGCCGCCTCGGTCGGGGTCTCGGCGGGGTCGGAGAGCCGCGGAGGCGCGCAGCTCGCGGGCGCCGGCGCGGCGGCGCAGATGGCCGTCGGCGCCAAGCGCTCGCGCGACGGCTCGCTCACGACCTACTCGCGCATGACGCTCGACCGCGGCGAGGTGACCGTCCCGTTCATGGCGCCGGTGGCCTCGGCGGGGCGCAAGGACTGGATCGTCGAGTTCACCCGCTCGCGCGACGGCCGCCCGCGCGAGCTCGTCCTGCGCGACGCGACGATCGCGCTCGGCGGCAAGCAGGTGACCGAGACCGTCGGGCGGCTCGACCTGCGCGACCCGGCGAATCTGGCTGTTGCCGAGTCGCTGATCGACTCGGCCGCGGCGTGGACGATGCCCGGCGGCGCCGCCAAGCAGGCCGTCGTCAACCGGATCGCGTCGCACGGCATCGTCGAGCGCTCGGTCTCCGCGGTCGAGGACCGCTCGCGCGGCGCCTCGGTCTCGGTCAAGCTCGGCGTCAAGCTCGGGCTCAGCGGCAAGCGCGTCCACGTGCTGCGGCGGCTCGTCTCGGCCACGGCGAGCGCGGGCGTGCTCGACGGGCGGCGGCTGGACTGCCTGCCGCCGTGATTATCGCGCCACGGCGCGTCACGCCAGATGGCCGGCCACGTCCCACGTCCACAACTCGACGAGGTGCCCGTCGGGGTCGTTGACGTAGGCCGCGCGCGAGGCGGGGCGGGTGCCGAACGCGTGCTCGGTGACCGCGACGCCGGCGGCGCGCAGGCTCGCGACCGCGTCGTCGAAATCCGCCTCGGCGATGTGCATCGCGAAGTGCACGTGCACGCCCCCGCGGCTCCCCAGCAGCCCGACCTGTGGGCGCCAGAGTCCGATCCGGGTGCGATCACCGGCCATCAGCCAGATCGCCTCGCGATCCGGCCAGCGGTCGACCACCGGCAGCCCGAGCACGCCCGCGTAGAACGCCTCGGAAGCCTCGAGGTCGACCACCTCCAAGACAAGCTCGCTCACTCCGGTAACGGGGATGCCCATCGGGGGATTCTGCCGAATCCGTCGCTAAGGTCGGGCGGGTGGAAGAGTTCACGCCGGTTGAGCGCGCCCGTCTGGCGCCGCACTTCTCGAACACCGATGGTCCGGTGTTCGCGCTCGTGGACCTGCCGGAGACGGCCAAGGCGGCGATGTTCGCCCGCTACTCGCGCTATCCCGGCACGTTGCGGCGGCTCTTCCTCGACGAGTTCGCGGATTCGCTGCCGCCGCGCGCGAACGCCGGCGAGGGCGTCGAGGGCGCCCGCGCGGCCGAGCTCTTCGAGCGCATCTTCGTCGGCTACGGCGACGATTCGGTGGCCCAACTCGGCGGCGCGCACATCGCGGTCGAGTGGTGCTCGAACGTGCTGACGAAGCTCCTGCAACGCCCGCGGCTCGCGGCCTATCTCGAGCAGTCCACGCGCTACATCGCCTACGACGCGCCGATACCCGGCGGCGGCTACCGCTACTACCGCGACGCGGCACTGGGCCCCGAGTATGAGCACGCGATGGACTCGCTGTTCGGCGCCTACTCGCAGGCGCTCCCGCGCGTCGCCGCCTGGGTGGACCAGACGTTCCCGGCCGCCGCCGGCGAGTCGGAGACGGTCCGCCGGCGCGCCGTCAAGGCCAAGGCGCTGGACCTGCTGCGCGGGCTGCTGCCCGCCGCGTCGCTGTCGCACATGGGCATCTACGCCACCGGGCAGGCCTACGAGCAGCTGATCCTGCACCTGCTGGCGCACCCGCTGCCGGAGGCGCGCGTCTGCGGGCAGCGGATGCTCGAGGCGGTGCAGGCCGTCATCCCGAGCTTCGTGGCGCGGGTCGAGCGCCCCGGCCGCGGCGACGTCTGGATCGAGTACTTGAGCGAGCGCCGCGCCGCCGAGCGGCGCTGGACCGCCCGGCTCGGCCTGGACCGCGACGAGGACGCCGAGCCCCGCTCCTCGGTGGAGCTGATCCGCGTCGACGGCGACGAGGACCAGCTGCTCGCCGCGCTGCTCTTCGAGTCCGCGGGCGCCCCCGAGGAGCGCACGCTCGCCGCGGTCGCGGCCCTCGACGACGACGCGCGCGCCGCGCTGCTCGCCGACCTCGTGGGCGAGCGCGCGAACCGCCGCCACCGTCCTGGCCGCGGGTTCGAGGCGCTGCGCTACCGGTTCGAGATCGTCTCCGACTACGGCGCCTTCCGCGACCTCCAGCGCCACCGGATGCTGACCGTCCAGTGGCAGCCGCTGACGCCCGACCTCGGCGCCGAGATCCCCGAGGAGGTTGTCGCGGCCGGCTGCGGCGACCTCTACACGCGGGCCCTCGAGCGCTCGCGTGCCGAATACGAGCGCCTGCGCGAGGCCGGGCACGCCGAGGAAGCCCCCTACGCGGTCTGCCTCGGCTACCGCATCCGCTACGTCCTCGATCTCAACGCTCGCGAGGCCATGCACCTCACGGAGCTGCGCTCGGCCCGCGAGGGCCACTCGAGCTACCGCGCGGTTGCGCAGGCCATGCACGCCGCGATCGCCGAGCACCATCCTGCGGTGGCCGCGGCGATGTCGCATGTCGACCACAGCTCCGAGCCGCGCCTCGAGCGCATCCTGTCGGAGATCCGCGGCGAAGCCCGCCGCGCCTCGCTCACCGCCTGAGGCAGGGCGAGGCGGGCCAGCGGCGACCGTAGTTCGTGCCGGGGGCGGGGCGGCGAGGTTGATTGGCGGCAAGCGCGC
>CAVVCU010000017.1:0-70888 GCA_963746825.1 uncultured Thermoleophilaceae bacterium | reverse complement strand
GCAGCGCGCCCGGGCCGTCGAGCCGGTAGCGCGGGGGGAGTAACGGCCCGAACATCAAAGGCTCGGTGAGCTCGGGCCGAGCGAGCAGGTCGGGCGCCACGCCGAGCTCTTCGGCGAGCGTCATCGCCAGGGCGTTGTGCGGGTCGAGGGCCGGCGGGGGCTGGCGGATCGCGCGGCGCATGCGGGCCTCGTCGGGCGGCGGGACGTCGCCCGCCCAGGTGCCGACGATCCAGCGAGCCTGCAGCTCGAGCAGCGGGAAGTAGGGCCCCTGGGCGAGGAACTGGCCGATCACGCCGAAGCCGGGCAGATCGGGATGGAGCGTTCGCTGGTAGAGCGCCAGGTCCGGGCCGAGCGCGGCCCACACGTCGTCGTCCAGATACGGGATGTCGATGTCGTAGCCGGTCGCGCACACGATCGCCTCGACGGTCTCCACCGATCCGTCGATGAAGGTCACGGTGCGGCCGTCGATCGCGGCGATCGCGGGACGGCAGACGATGCTGCCGTCCGCGACCTGGCCGAGGTAGTCCTGACAGAGGGATAGACCCGCGGTGAGGATGTCGGGGTCGGGCTCGGGCGCTCCGAACGCTGCGGGATCGCCCGCCACGCGCAGCACGCGGTCGCGGAGCGCCCTGCTGAACGCCTCGCGCGAGAGCATGCGGCGCTCGAGCGCCCCGAACGCGGTGTACCACTGCCAGTCCGATGACACGCCGTCGACGACCTTCTGGATCACGTAGCGGGGCTTGCGGAAGGCGGAGACGACGGCGGTCACCGGCGCGAGATCCGATGCGATCTCAAGACCGCTGATCCCGTTCCCGTAGACGAGCGTGCGACGGTTGCGGTAGGGCTCGGCGCCGGGGTAGTCGAAGGCGTGGATGACCTCGCCGTCGAACGCTCCGAGCCCGGGAGGAAGGCGCGGCTTGCGGAAGCGGCCCGACGCCACGATCACACCGTCGAACTGCTCACCGTCGACCGTCCAGGCGGGGGAGACGCGCTCAACGGGCGTGTGCAGCCGGATCCGCTCGGTTACGCCGAAGTGCTCCGCGTAGGCACGCAGATAGGCGTGGATCTGCTCGGCGGCAGGGTGAAGCGGAAGGTCCTCGGGGGCGGCGAAGTCCGAGAACGCGGTCATCGCGCGGCTCGTGTTCGTGTGCATTCCCGGCCACACGCCGCTATGGGCGGCCGTCGTGTGCCACTGGCCGCCGAGGTCGTCGCTCGCCTCGAAGACCGCCACGTCGAAGCCCTGCTCCAGCGCGTGCTTGGCGGCGACCAGGCCGCTCGGGCCCGCGCCCACGATCGCCACGCGTGCACCGGGCCGGAGCCTCACACCGGCAACGCTATACGGCGTGCTCCCGCGCCGCGGCGTCGATCTCGCGCTCGAGCGCCTCGGCGTCCGCCTGCACCTGCTTCTCGATCAGCTTGTTGGCGCGCACCAGTGCTTTCTCGAGCTGCTCCTCGATCTTCGACTCGCCGAGCACGATCACCGCGGCGGTTCCCGCCTCGAGCTCCTCTCCGAGGTCCTTGAGATCCCCGCGCGAGATTCCGCGCGACAGGTGCCCGGCCAGTCCTCCGGCGCCGGCGCCGACGATGGCGCTGCCGATGATCGCGGGCGGGAACAGGAGCCCGACCAGCGCACCCACCCCGGCCCCGGTCCATGCCCCGTGCTGGGTCGGCTTCTCGGTCTTGGTCACCCGAACCTTGCCGTCGGGCTCCTTTCGGATCACCGCCGAGTCGAAGGTCCCGATCGCCCCCGCGGCATGAAGGTCGAATACCGCCGCGTAGTCGGCCTCGGCATCTGAGATCTCGTCGTAGATGGCGGCGTAGAGAAAGACTGGTCGGTCGGACATGGTGTCTCCGTTCGGGTCGTGAATCGAGTGTGGATCGACGAGCATCAGAGCCCGGTCTCGGCTGTGAGGCGTCCGGACGTGACTGCCTCCTGCAGGGCGCGGTAGTCGCGCTCGTTCTGGTCGGCGTAGGACTCCGCGAACGAGGCCAGCGCACGGTCGAAGCCCTCGCCCGCGCCGAGGTAGCTCGCGATCGCAATGGCGTCGCCGGAGCGGGCGTGGGCCTGGGCGAGCGCCCGGCCGCACAGCTCCGCGTACGTCGTCAGGACGGACGGGCTCATCAGCTCGACGATCGCCGAGCCCTTGCCGTCCCAGAGCTGTCGCATGTAGAAGTCCCGGCTCAGGCCGTCCAGGCCGGGTATCCGGATCCAGCCGAGCATGATGTCGCCGGCGGCCTGCATGAGTCGCTGGCCCTCGACCACTCGCTGGCCGTGCTTGGAAAACCTGCTCTTGCCCAGGAACGGCTCGAGCACCGACGCCTGCGCCTCCTTGAGCTGAAGGAGCAGCGGATCGCTCTCGTCACGGCCGAGCATGAGCACGATCCAGGCGCGCGTGCCCACGCTGCCCACGCCGACGACCTTGCGCGCCGCGTGGACGTAGCGAAACCGCTCCAGCAGACGCCGGCGGTCGGCGGACAGGGTGCGCCGGTATGAGCCGAGGGCTGCTCGCACGAACTCCTCGATCTCGGCCTGTTCGACGTCCGACGCCAGCTCCTCGATCGGCGTGACGAGCGGCGGGTCGCTTACGAACCTGGGCTCGCCGTCGACGATCTCGGTCAGCTTCGAAAACGCCCTGAGGCTGTCCTTCGACCGCGCCTTGGCCATATTGCGCTCGAACCGCTTCCGCTCCTTGGAGGTGCCCTGCCGCGCCGCCAGTTCCTCGAGCTCATCAAGGTCGATGCGCCCGTACCAGAGGTCGAGGTGGGACATCTCGGCAAAGCGCCTGATCGCCTCCCGGTACGCACGCGCCACGGCCCGGTTGATCGGGTGGCGTTGTTTCGCGTCGAAGCCTCGATCCCGGCCGGCAACCGCGAAGCTCGCCGCCAACCGCTTCACGTCCCACTCGAACGGGCCCGGCAGCGTCTCGTCGAAGTCGTTGATGCTGAACACCAGCCGACGGTCGGGCGCGGCGAAGACGCCGAAGTTGGACAGATGGGCGTCCCCGCAGAGCTGTGCGTCCAGACCGGTCCGCGGGCCGGCGGCCAGGTCGGCGGCCATCGGATAGGCCGCGCCCCGGAAGTAGGTGAACGGCGAAACCAGCATCCGGCCGTAGCGGATCGGCACCAGCTCGGGCACCCGGGAGGCCGCCTGCTCCTCCAGCAGGTCAACCGGATCGCGCCGATCCGAGGCCGGCTCCCACTCGCCGTGCGCCGATCGCGGCACCGACGCCCTCGCGTCCTTGCCCTTTTCCGCTCGTTCGCCCGCGGTGAGGTGCGCTGCCATGGGGTCATGCAACCGCATCCGGTCCGAAACGTCATCACCCCATCCGGGCGATGCGCCCTCTCTCACGGCGACGCAGGATGGGCCTGTGAGAACGCGTCGGGTGGCAGCTCTTGTCGCGTTGGTGGTGGGGGCGGCCTCCGTTGCCCTTGCGGTCGCGGTGGCCGTGAGCGAGTTCCCGCGTGGCCTGGTCCTGCTCGCCTGTGTGTTGCTCGCCGGGGCTACGGCGTGGTACGGGGTGCTGCGCCGCGGTGCCGCCCGCGCGGCAGGACTGGCGGTGGCCGGCGTGGCGCTCGCCGGTGCGGTGGTCCTGCTCGTCACGGGAGGGTCGCTGCTCCTCCAGCTGCTGGCCGTGGTGGGGCTTCTGGTGGCCCTGGCCGCGGCGCGCACCGCCGTCGCAATCCACGTCGATCTGCCCGGCGCCCCCGCGCCCCGCGCGCCCGTGCTCTTCTTCAACCCGCGCTCGGGCGGCGGGAAGGCCGAGCGCTTCTCGCTTGCCGCCGAAGCGCGTTCGCGGGGGATCGAGCCCATCGAGCTGAAACCCGGCGACGACCTCGAGGTGCTGGTTCGCGGAGCCCTGGAGGGCGGGGCCGACGCGCTCGCCATGGCCGGCGGGGACGGGTCGCAGGCCGTCGTCGCGGCCTTCGCGGCCGAGCGCGGGCTGGCGTACGCGTGCGTGCCGGCCGGTACGCGCAACCACTTCGCGCTCGACCTGGGCGTGGATCGCGACGACGTGGTCGGAGCCCTCGACGCGTTCGTCGACGGCGGAGAGCGCACCGTGGACCTGGCCGAGGTCAACGGGCGCGTGTTCGTGAACAACGTGTCGCTGGGGCTCTACGCGCAGGCCGTCCAGCGCGAGGGCTATCGCGACGCGAAGCTGCGCACGCTGCTCGACACCGTACCCGACGTCATAGGCCCGGGTCGCAGGGAGCTCGACCTGCGCTGGACCGGCACGGGTGGGCAGGCGGACCACGCCGGCGCGGCCGTGCTCGTGTCCAACAATCACTACCGGCTGGGCCGCGGCGTCGGCTCGGGCACGCGGCCACGCATCGACGACGGGTTGCTCGGGATCACGGTCTTCGGCGCGGGGTCACCGAGCGGCGAGCGCGACCGGACAGGACAGCGGCCGTGGCGCCAGTGGTCGGCACCGGAGTTCGAGGTCGACGCCGATCTGCCTGTCCCCGCCGGCATCGACGGCGAGGCGCTCATGCTCGAACCACCCCTTCGGTTTCGCATCCGGCCCGGAGTCCTGCGCGTGCGTATCGCGCGCCGGCACCCCGGCGCCTCGCCCTCGGCCGCCATCCCCGAAGGAGCGTGGGCGGGCGTGCTCGAGCTGGCGCGAATCGCCGGCGGCCGCGACCGCAAACCTGCACCGTCAACAACAACAAGGAGGGCCTGAATGGACCTGATGGAGATCACCCAGAAGGAACGCCTGACCCGCGAGGAGGCCGCCGCCCGGCTGCGCTCCCTCGCCGACGCGCTCGCCCGGCACAACGACGTCGAGTTCGACCGCGGGGGAATGCACTTCAAGGTGCACGTGCCCGACGAGGTGGACTTCAAGTTGGAGATCGAGATCGACGACGACGAGAGGGAGCTCGAGATCGAGCTCAAGTGGTGAACGTCGCCGGCCCGCGGGCTCGAGTCTCATCGGTCGTGGCGCTCTCCATCGGCGGAGCCGCGTCGTGCGGGTGCTGCTCGAACCAGCGGGCGTACCGGCCGGCGAGGGGCGCCGCGCTGAGACCGTGGGCGAGGACCGACAGCCCCACCGTCAGGTAGATCGCGGTCACGAGCAGGTTCTCGTGCGGGAGGTTCGACTCCTCGATCACGATCACTGCGAACACGATCGACGCGAGGCCACGAGGCCCGAACCAGCCGAGGAAGGCGAGCGTCGGCACCCGAGCGTGCGACCGCAACATCGCGACCGCGACCGGGAGCATGCGAATCACGGTGAGGCTGAGGACCGCGTACAGGGCGAGCCCCCAGCTCAGCTCTCCCAACGCGGGCCCGAGCAGGACGGCTCCGAAGAGCAGGAAGGTGATGCCGTTGAGCACGTTGCCGACCTGCTCGCTGAGCTCATTGAGCTTCTCGGGGTCGCGCCGGAGCGCCAGCCGGAAGGTCAAGCCCGCCACGAACGCGGCGATGAACCCCGATCCGCCGAGCGCGGCCGCGGTCCCGTAGGCGAGCGCCGCCCCGGCCGCCGGTATCACCTGCCGCCACGCGCCCGCGATCAGGTCGCGGCGGCCCGCCTGGACGATGATCGCCGCGACCAGCAGCCCGGCGGCCACTCCCCCGACGATGCCGAAGCCGATCTCCTCCAGCAGGAGCGTCGCGGCGTTGCGGCCGCTCGCGATCTCTGATTCCACATCGGCCACCGCCACCGCCGCGAACAACAGCGGCACGCAGATCCCGTCGTTGAGCCCACTCTCGACATTCAGGCCCTGCCGGATCCGGCCGGGCACGCGCGGCTCGGTCACGACCGCCTGCCCCAGCGCGGCGTCGGTGGGCGCCAGCACGATCGCCAGGATCACGGCCTCCTCGACGCTCAGCTGGTCGAACACGAGGGCCGCCCCGGCGGCTCCGAGCGCGATTGTCAGGGGCAGCCCGATCCCCAGGAGCCGCAACGGAACGCCGACCTCGCGGCGGAGCATCCGCAGGTGGATGCGGGAGGCGTCGCAGAACAGGACCAGCGCCAGGGTGCCCTCCGCCAGCGCTCTTACCGTCCCGCTGGACTCCTCGAGATCGACCTCGTCCAGCACCTCGGGTCCCACCAGCAACCCGACCGCCACGACCACGATGGCCGGGGTGACCGGCGTCCCCGCCAGTCGTCCCGATACCGCGGCCACGCCGAGCAGCGTCAGGGCCACGATGGCAAGCGACCACTCCATCGGGGCTCACCATGGCCGACCACGAATGCCCTTACATCACCCCCGATGGGTGATTCCGGGTCACCCACCCAGCAGCCAGCCTTGAGTCGTGGTGGCCTCCACCGGCTACGAGATCCGCATCAAGGGCAGGCTGAGCGACACGCTCAGCGAGAGCTTCGAGGACTTCACCGCCTCGGTGAGGCCGGCGGAGACCGTCATGCGCGGTGACCTGAGCGACCAGTCGGAGCTGTACGGCCTGCTCGACCGCATCCAATCGCTGGGCCTCGAGCTGATCGAGGTACGCAGGTTGGGCCGCTAGTCAGACAAGCAAGATCAACGCGCGAAAAGGAGTACAAACAATGTCCACAGAACCGAGATACGAGAGCCGGTCTGACCCGGACGGGGTATCGGGCTGGGCCGCCGGCGGCGTCGTATTCGCCGCGACCGTGATGATCATCATCGGTTTCTTCCAGGTGATCGCCGGCCTCGTGGCGATCATCGACGACGAGTTCTACGTCATCACCCAGAACTACACGTTCGATTTCGACACGAGCCTCTGGGGCTGGATCCACCTGCTCATCGGCATCCTGGTGGTGAGCGTCGGCTTCTCTCTGTTCGCGCGCCGCACCTGGGCCGCCGTGACGGCGATCATGCTCGCCGGTCTCAGCGCCGTCGCGAACTTCTTCTTCATCCCGTACTACCCGTTCTGGGCGATCCTCGTGATCGCGCTCGACGTCTGGGTGATCTGGGCCCTGACACGGCCCGGCGTGGTGCGGGACTAAGCGCGCAGCGCCGCGCCGATGTAGTCGCGCATCGGGGTGGGCGGGCGGCCGATCAGGTGCTCGAGGGTTGGTGAGACGGCGGTGAAGCCGCCTCGCCGGCTGGCCTGGAAGATCCCGAGGAGCATGCTCGCCCGCTCCGGCGACAGGCCGCGTTCGACCATCTGGTCGCGGTACTCGTGGTCGGGGACCACGACGCGGCGGATGGGGCGGCCGGTGAGGTCGGAGGCGAGGGCGGCGATTCCCGAGAGGTCCACGGCCTCGGCGCCCGTGAGGGTCAGGATCGGTTCGGCGAGGTCGTCGTCGGTGAGCGCGGCCGCCATTGCCTCGGCCAGGTCGGCGTGGGTCGTCCAGTCGATGGGCCCGTCTTCGGGCGCGGCCAGCTCGCCGGTCTCGGCCGCGTTGCCGAGGAACATGACCGCCGTCTCGGCGTAGAAGCCGTTGCGCAGCGCAGTGCCGGGGACGCCGGCCGAGCGCAGGATCTCCTCGGTGGCGTAGTGGTCGGCCATCGGCGGGAACGGCGACTCCGCCGCGGCTCCGGCGTGGCTCGTGTAGAAGACACGCTCGGCGCCCGCGTCCCGGGCGGCCTCGATCGCCGTGCGGTGCATTGCCACCCGGGTCGGGCCAATGCTGTTGACGACACGACCAGCACCCGCCGGGTGCCTTCGAGGCTATGGGCCAGGCTCGACGGGTCATCGAAGCTCCCGCGGCGGACGGGACGCCAAGGTCGGCGAGTTCCTGGGCCTTGTCGGCGCCCCCGGCCTTCCCTGTGGCTCCGGTGCCGTGACCGAGCGGGTTACTGCTGGGCCATCAGCCTCGCGACCGCGGCGTCGTCATCGGTGATCAGCTCGCCGGCTACGTCGAAGGCCACCTGGTGAAGGGTGCCGGTGAACCGGAACGGCGGCTCGTAGCCCGTCGCCGGCCGGCGAGCCGAAGTCATAGCCGCAGCTGAGCCCCTCCAGCTCGAACATGAGGGGAACCGTGTGCGGGAACTCGCCGTTTGCCACGAGCGTGCCGTCCACGTAGAGCTGGCCTCGCCCCGGCACGCCCTTTCCGTTGGCGATATCGGGCTCGCCGGTCGGCTCGAACTCGAAGCGCAGCGCGTGTCGCCCCTCGGAGAGCGTGTCGGTGGACTCGAGGTCGAACCGGTCGCGGCCCAGGTAGTTGTACGCGTAGCGCAGGCGCCCGCCTTCCAGGTAGAAGGCGAAGCCGCCCGCATCGCCACCCTGGGCGACCAGGACGCCCTCGGCGCCGCCGGCCGGGATCTCCACGTCGGCCTCGATGCTGTACGGGCGGTTGAGGATTGGAGGCGCCGCGAAGAAGGGAACAACGGAGCCGTTCGGGTAGTAGACGAAGCGCGTGCGCGGCCGCGAGGTCTGCGGGCGCACCACGCTCAGGCGCGCCTGCATCGAACCGTCGACGGGCAGCACCTTGTACTTGTCGGCCTCGTCCCACCAAAGCGAGATCAGCTCGCGGAGCCGCTCTGGGTGCTCGCCCGCCACGTTCGTCGACTCGGTCGGGTCCGACGCCATCTCGTATAGCTCCCAGCCATCGCGGTCGAGCTGGTCGAGCACCTCGGGCGTGATCGGCTGGCCCAGCGTGCGGCCGGCCTGCGCCGCCTCGACGAAGTTGGGACCCGGCCATGGGCAGACCGCCCGCCAGCCGTCGTGGTAGATCGAGCGGTGCCCAAACATCTCGAAGTACTGGGTGTCATGCCGAGTCGAGGCTTCGGCGTCGTTGAAGCTGTTCGCGAAGCTCACGCCCTCGAGCGGTGCCTGCGTAACGCCGCGGACCGTCTCGGGGGGCTCGACGCCGAGGGCGTCGAGCACCGTCGGCACCATGTCGATCGCGTGGGCGTACTGCGTGCGCACCTCGCCCCGGGCCGCGATCTTCGCCGGCCACGAGACCACGAAGGGATCGGTCGCGCCGCCGCGGTAGGTCTCGCGCTTCCAGCGCCGGAACGGGGTGTTGCCCGCCCAGGTCCACCCCCATGGGTAGTGGTTGTAGGCCTTCGTGCCCCCGAGCTCGTCGATCTTCGCGAGGTTGTCATCGAAGCTCTCCGCAACCTGGTTGAAGAAGAGCATCTCGTTGAAGGAGCCGGTGGGGCCGCCCTCGGCCGACGCGCCGTTGTCGGAGATGATCATGATCAGCGTGTTGTCGAGCTCGCCGATCTGCTCGAGCGTGTCGAGAATGCGGCCGAAGTGATGGTCGGCGTGGGATAGGAACCCGGCGTAGACCTCCATCATCCGGGCGTACAGCCTCCGCTCGTCGGCGGAGAGCGATTCCCATTCCGGCACGTCGGGGTCGCGCGGGGACAGCTCCGCGTCCGCGGGGAAGAGGCCGAGCTCCTTCTGGCGCTCGAACACGGTCTCGCGGTAGGCATCCCAGCCCGTGTCGAACGCGCCGCTGTAGCGGTCGGCCCACTCCTTGGGGACGTGGTGCGGGGCGTGCGCGCAACCGGTCGAGTAGTAGAGGAAGAACGGCTTCTCCGGCGCGTTCACGTGCGCGTCCAGCACGAGCTTGATCGACTGGTCGGCCAGGTCCTCGCTCAGGTGATAGCCGTCCTCCGGGGTACGCGGCTGGCGAATCGAGGCGTTGTCCTGGGTGAGATCGGGGTACCACTGGTTGGTCTCGCCGCCCAGGAAGCCGTAGAAACGCTCGAACCCGCGACCCAGCGGCCAGCGATGGAAGGGGCCCGCGGCGGTGTTCTCCTCCGAGGGCGAGAGGTGCCACTTCCCCGCGCAGAACGTGTTGTATCCGTGCTCGAGCAGCATCTCCGGCAGCATTCCGTTCTCGAACGGCATGCGGCCGTCATAGCCCGGATAGCCGGTGGCCAGCTCCATGATGCAGGCCACGCCGCTCGAGTGGTGGTTTCGCCCCGTGAGGATGCAGGAGCGCGTCGGCGAGCATAGGGCGGTGGTGTGCATGTTCGCGTAGCGCAACCCCGAGTCGGCGACGCGGTCGATGTTCGGGGTGTCCACCAGTCCGCCGAAGCTGCTGAGCTGCCCGTAGCCCACGTCGTCGAGCACGAAGAAGAGGACGTTCGGAGCGCCCTCCCTCGCCCGGCGGGGAGCCGGCCAGGCCGGAGTGGATTCCTCCACCGTTCGCCCCACGGTGCCGGGGAAGGCGGCGCCGGGCTCGTATTCGACCAACTGAGGGTCAGGCGTCGGATCGGGCATGGGGCGCCAGCTTCCGGCTTGGCCGGGTGAGCGGGCGTCACCCCGAGCGGGTGATCGCTAGGCCGGCGTGAGCGGCACCGAGCCGCGGATGCGGGCCCCGCGGCCGTTACGGCGGGCGATCGACAGCTCCCCGCCCACGGCTGCCAGGCGGTCGTGCATGTTCGTGAGGCCCGACCCCGCGGATGCCGTCTCCGGCGTCGAAGCCGGCTCCGTTGTCGGACACCTCGAAGCGGAGAGCGTCGCGGTCGTCGAGGGATATGGCGATCTTCGTGGCGCCCTGTGCGTGCTTGGCCGCGTTCTGCAGCGCCTCCAGGCAGCAGAAGTAGACGGCGCTTTCGATGTCCTGCGAGTAGCGTCCGATGCCGTTGGCCACCACGGTGGCCGCCACCGGCGAGCGCAGGGCCGCGGCGCGCAGCGCCTCCGACAACCCCTGGTCGGCGAGCAGTGGAGGGTAGACCCCGCGGGCGAGGGAGCGAATCTCGTCGATCGTGTCCTCCACGTCCCCGCCGAGGCTGTGCAGCTTCTCGAGACCGGCCGTCGGGTCCACCCTCAGAAGCTCCTCGGTGAGCTCGAGCTTTATGCGCAGCGCCACCAGCCGCTGCTGGGCCCCGTCGTGGAGATCGCGTTCGATCCGTCGCCGCTCCTCGTCCGCACCGGCGAGGATGCGAGCGCGCGATTCGCGCACGTCCCTCAGCGAGGATTCGACCTCGGCACCCAGCCGCTGGTTCTCGAGCGCGATTCGGGCGCACGACACGGCGGCTTCCACGAGATCTCCCTGATCGAGCAGCGCCTCGTCGTGAACGATGGCGGCGATCGGCCGGCCGGCCTCTCCCACCTCCGTAACGCAGCGGCCCGATCCCGGGAGCGGAAGCGCCACCGGCCGCCCCTCGGCATCGACCCAGCTTCCGCCGTCCGCGTGCACTCGATAGGCGAGCTCCAGCGACCGATCGTCGAGCGCGTCCGCCAGGGCGTCGCGAAGCGCGGTCGCGTCGAGGTCGGCGCGGAGCCGGCCGGTCAGCTTCTCGAGCGCGCTGGCGACGAACAGCCGCCAGCGCAGCAGCCCGATGTAGAAGCCCGCCGCCAGGAGCGGCAGGGCCAGCGCGATCGCCCAGACCAGCGCGTCGGTCGCGGTAGCCGAAGCGTCGACCCTGCGAGCGGCGAGGGCGAGGGCCATCAGCAACGCGCGGGCGACCGCCACCGCCAGAACGGGGCTGAGCGTCCGGCGCATGGCGTGGGTGGCGTGGCGTACTCTGACAGCCAGCCGGGCGGTCACGGCCAGGAACAGGACGATCGTCAGCAGCTCACGAAACGGGCGCAGTGCCGAGTCGACGAATCCCGGCTCGGCGTCGAGCACGAAGAAGGCGTTCGGCGGACAGTCACTGACGCAGCTGGTGTACGGCGCCGGCAGCGGGAAGCGATCGGCCAGGAGCGCACTCGGGAGGTAGAGCAGCACCACCGTCGCCGCAGCGGTCCCGACCAGAGCGCGGTCGATTCGCCCCGATAGCCGACCCGTCGGGAATGACAGGGTCAGGTAGACGAGCTGGAGCTCGACCAACCAGCCGGCGATCCGGCCCACGCTGTAGAGAAGTGCGACGTCGGACTCCGCCAGCGTTGTGAGAAACCAGCCGTAGCCGGCCGCCACCAGGAGGACGCCGAAGCGCTCTTGCGGTCGGCGGTACCACGCGTAGCAGCCGACGGCCACCGGGGCGGCGACCATGAGGGCGCGGCCTGCCGCCTGCGCTACGGCCGGCCCTGAGTCGACACCCGACAGTGTGACCAGGACGGAGAGGCAGCACAGCACCAGCCCGGCAACAGCCGCGGCGGCAATCTTCCTGATCGGTGCGGCGTGTTCAGAGGCGACCACCGGTCGCCACCTCCTGGGGCCAGGGTGGTGCGAGCCTAACAATCCGCACGCCTCGCGCACCTTCTCGCAGTGGTGCCTGCACGACCCGTGTCGTGGGGCACACCGTGTTGGCGCGGGGCCTCGGCCCTGGGAGGCTGAGGGCCGATGCCGCCCGCCGGCCTCATCGAACGTGCTCGCTTGGGCGATCTGGTGGACTGGGGCGTCGAGCGCCCTCTGACCATGGTGTCCGCGCCCGCGGGTTGGGGCAAGACGCGGCTGCTCGTGCAGTGGATCGAATCCAGGGCGGCCCCCGGCCCGGTTGCCTGGCTGCCACTGAGGCGCGAGCACGCGGATCCGCGCAGGTTCTGGACCGACGTGGTCGCCGCTCTCGGGGCTGCCAACCGCGGGCTGGCCCGCCTCGCCCCGCCGCCGCGAGGGGCGCTCCAGCCCTTCCTGGCGACGCTCCTCGACGCTCTGGCGGAGGTCGAGGAGCCGCTCGTGCTCGTCCTGGACGACCTGCAGATCGTGGCCGATCCCACCGTCCACGCCGATCTCGAGTGGCTGCTGGAGGGAGCACCGGACCGCTTGAGGCTGGTGGTGGCGACCCGCAGCGACCCTCCGATGCGCCTGCAGCGCCTTCGCGCCACCGAGAGGATGAGCGAGGTGCGGGCCAAGGACCTCGCCTTCACCCTCGAGGAGGCCGAAGAGGTACTCCGCCCACTGGACCTGACGGGCGACGATGTGGAGCTGCTCTGGCGCCGCACCGAGGGTTGGGCCACCGGGCTGAAGCTGGCCCAGCTGTCCCTCCAGGGGCGAAACGACCCTCGCGCGTTCATCGAGGGGTTCGCCGGATCGGACGCGGCCGTGAGCGACTACCTGATGTCCGAGGTGGTCAACCGCGAGCCGCCCGACGCGCTCGAGTTTCTCCTGCGCACGTCGGTGGCCGAGGGGCTCGACGGAAGCCTGGCCGAGGCCCTCACCGGAGATGTGAGCGCCACCCGAAGGCTGCGGGCGCTCGTGCGATCCAACGGGTTCGTGACCCAGGTGGAGGGTGGGGTGGGCGTGTACCGCTACCACACGCTGTTCGCCCACGTCCTGCGCGCGGAGCTTCACCACAGGCTGCCCGGCGCCGAGCCGGAGTTGCACCGGGTGGCCGGACGCTGGCACGCCGAGCACGGCAGCCCGCTGGAGGCGCTGCGCCACGCGATCGCGGCGGAGGACTGGGATCTGGCGTCCGAGGTGTTCGGCGAGCACTGGCTCGGGCTGGTGCTGCGCGGCGGCGCCACGGCCCTGCATCAGCTGGCCAGGCGAATCCCGGAGGAGACCGTGCGCGCGGACGCCGAGCTGGCGCTGGGCATGGCCGGGCTCCTCCTGGAGGAGGGCGACCACGAGTCCGCCGACCAGTTGCTGCGCTGCGCGCAGGAGGGCGCCGCCGGCCTTCCCGAGCCGCGCCGCCGGCGCTTCGCGGTCACGTCCACCGCGACGTCGCTGCACCGCGCTCGTCAACAGGGCGACGTGGCCGGGGCGCTGAGCGCCGCGCACGAGGTGCTCGACGCCCGGTGGGACACGGCGGTGGCCACCGATGTGCGCGCGGCGACCCTCGCCAATCTCGGGATCGCCGAATTCTGGGCGGGAGGCCTGCCCGCGGCGGCGGACCACCTTCAGCAGGCGGCCGGCCTCGCGTTGGAGTGCGGCAACGACTTCGTCCTCTTTCTGGCCGAGAGCTACATCGCGGCGGCGGACAGCCACGACGGCCGGCTCGAGGCAGCCGCGGCGCGAGCCCGCACGGCGATCCAGCTCGCTGAGCGGCGTGGGTGGGCGCGAGAGGCTCACGCCGCCATCGCCTACTGCACCCTCGCCACCGTGCACCTGTGGCTGGATGAGCCCGCCGAGGCCGAGCGGTTCGCCGGGCGGGCCGCCGAGGTGCTCGAGCGCTCGGGCGAACCCCTGCTGAGTGCGGCCGTCGCGCAGCTGCGAGCGCACCTGTGCATGCTGCGCGGCGAGCCGCTGACCGCGCTCGACATGGTTCGAGGCGTGGCAGCCCGCGGCCCGCTGCCGCCCTTCCTGCGGGTCTCGAGCAGGATGCTGGAGGCCGAGCTGTGGATGCAGCTGGGCGAGGTGGGGCGAGCGCGTGCGCGCCTGACGGAGATGGCGGCCGATGGCGACCACGACGTGGCCATCGGCCTCGCGCGACTCGAGCTCCGGGGCGGCGACCCGGGGGCAGCGGTTCGAGCGGTGGCTACGTTCCTCGCCGACGAGCGCGAGCCGGTATTGCCCTACGCCCGGCTGGAGGCCTGGGTGATCGACGCGATCGCCCGGGACGCGCTTCACGATGAGGAGGCGGCGCTGAGGGCTCTCGAGCGGGCACTCGACCTCGCGGAGCCGCACGGATACGCCCACGTGCTCTCCCGTTACGGGTCGCCGATGCGCTCGCTTCTGCGCCGGCGCGTCGCGAGAGGCACCGCTCACCGCGCTCTGGCGGCGTCTCTGCTCGCCACTCTCGGCGAGGGCACCGCGAACGGCCGCTCGCCTTCATCATCATCATCATCCGTTCTGCTGGAACCTCTGAGCGAGCGTGAACTGGTGGTGCTGCGGTTCCTGCCGACGATGATGTCGAACGCGGAGATCGCCGCCGAGATGTTCGTCTCGGTGAACACGGTCAAGACCCACCTCAAGCACGTCTACCGCAAGCTGGACGTGGCCGGCCGCAGGGACTGCGTGAGCCGCGCGCGGGAACTCCGGCTCTTGAGCCCGGGCCTGGGCGCTGAGCGCGCTCGCGCGGGGTTCGGTTAACCGCACCCCGATCGACGAGGCAACCCCATTGGCCCGCCGGGCGAGTTCCTCCAGGGTGTCGCCGATGACCCGTGGCCTAGCCCGACTTGCCGACCTCGCCTACCGCCGCCGCGGCCGCATGGTGCTGGCCTGGGTCGTGGCCACGGTCGTGATCATCGGCGTCGGCTCCTCGCTGGCCGGGGAGTACAACGCCGACTACAACACGCCGGGATCGGAGTCGAAGGCCGCGAGCGACCTCACCGAGCAGCGCTTCGACGGGTACTCCGGCCAGGAGATCTACGTCGTCTGGAAAGACGAGGCCGGCGCCGACAGCCCCGCCGCCACGCAGCGCGTCGACGCCTTCCTGGCCGACGCCAAGCAGGTCGACCACATCGCGGAGGAGACCCCGATCCGGGTCTCCCAGGACGGCACGATCGGATCGACCACGCTCCCCCTGACGGTCGCGGGGTGGGACGTTCCCAAGGAGGACGGGGAGAAGCTGATCGCCGCCGCCGAGAAGAACAGCGGCGACGGCCTGGAGATCAAGCTCGGCGGCGATCCCATCTACGCCGCACAGGAGGCGGCCAGCCCCGAGGGCCTGGGCTTCCTCGGCGCGGCGATCGTGCTGCTGATCGCCTTCGGCTCGATCGTCGCCGCCGGTCTGCCGCTCGTGATCGCGCTGGTGGGTCTGGGCATCTCGTCCGGCGGCCTGATCGTGCTGCTGGCCAACATCGTCGACGTGCCGGACTGGACCACGGCCGTGTCGGGCTTGATCGGAATCGGGGTCGGCATCGACTACGCGCTGCTCGTGCTGACCCGCTTCCGCGCTGCGATGAACGAGGGCAAGGACCGCCACGACGCGGTGGTCGAGGCGGTCACCACCGCCGGGCGCAGCGTGATCATCGCCGGCTGCACCGTGGTGATCGCCGTGCTCGGCCTGTTCCTGACCGGCCTGCCCTACATGTACGGCGTGGCCATCTCGGCCTCGCTGGCGGTGCTGGTGGTGATGCTCGCCGCGGTGACCCTGTTGCCGGCGCTCCTCTCCTACCTGGGTCCGAGAGTCGACCGCCTGCGTCTGCCCTTCCTGGGCAGGACGCTGAAGGCCGAGGGCAACGGCGAGTCGCCCGCGGCGCGCTGGAGCCACGCGGTCCAGCGACGCCCCTGGGCCGCCGCGATCGTGGCCACCGCGATTCTGCTTGCGCTGGCCGCGCCCGCGCTGGGCATGCGTCTGGGGTTCCCCGACGCCGGCAACGACCCGCCGGACACCATGACTCGCCAGGCGTACGATCTCAACACGGAGGGCTTCGGCCCCGGCACGAACGGGCCGCTGGTGATCGCCGCCGAGCTGCCCGACCGCGGCGCCGCGGCCGACATCGACGGCTTCGCGGAGCGCCTTCGCAGCGAGGAGGGCGTGGCCTTCGTCAGCGAGCCGCAGGTGAACAACGCGGGCGACGCGGCCATCGTGACCGTGGTCCCGACCACCTCGCCCCAGGACGCTGAGACCGAGGAGCTGGTGAGCCGTCTCCGCGACGACATCGTGCCGAACGAGCTCAACGAGTCGGGCATCACGGCGGAGATCGGCGGCGTGACCGCGGCGCTCCGAGACCAGAGCGACTACATCACGGCCCGCATGCCGGTGTTCATCATCGGAGTGGTCGGCCTTTCCTTCCTGCTCCTGCTCGTCGCCTTCCGCTCGCCGCTGATCTCGCTCAAGGCCGCGGTGATGAACCTGCTGTCGGTGGGCGCCGCCTACGGAGTGATGACCTTGGTGTCCAAGGGCGGAACCGTCGGCCAGCTGATCGGCATCGATCACGAGGTGCCGATCGCACCGTTCATGCCGGTGATGATGTTCGCGATCCTCTTCGGCCTGTCGATGGACTACGAGGTATTCCTGGTCTCGCGGATCCGCGAGGAGTACCTCAAGCACGGTGACACCTCGCGGGCGGTGGCCGACGGCCTGGCCAAGACCGCGCGCGTGATCACCGCGGCCGCGGCCATCATGGTGGTCGTCTTCCTCGCCTTCTTGGCCGCCCCGGACGTGTTCCTGAAGCTGTTCGGAATCGGCCTCGCCTCGGCGATCTTCCTCGACGCGACCCTGGTGCGGATGGTGCTCGTCCCCGCCGTCATGCAGCTGCTCGGCAGCCGCAACTGGTGGATCCCGGACTGGCTGGAGAAGGCCCTGCCGCAGATCGACGTGGAGGCCCGCACGGTGGGTGCGGCGGAGGGTCGGGCCTAGCCGGCGGTGTGCTCGACGAGTGTGTCCACGAGCAGCCCCCAGGTGTGGGGCGGTGGGAGCTGGTGGCCGACGTCCTCGAGCTCGATCAGCCGGGCGCCCGGGATCGCTTCGGCGAGGGCCCGGCCGTGGGCGAGCGGGAACATGGGATCGGCGGTCCCGTGCAGCACGAGGGTCGGAAGCCCGCGTAGCCGGCTCAGCCGCGAGTCCGCGGGGTCGGGGCCCTCGAGCAGGAAGTGGTTGGTCATCGCCGAGGCGATGTTGTCGGTGCGATCGACGACCCTTGCGGCGAGGGCGCGCAGCCGCGGCTCGTTGAAGTTGCCCGGGCCCGCGTAGGGCCGCTCGCCGTCGACGATGTGGTCGATCACGGCGCCCCGGTCGCTCCAGTCGGGCTCAGGGCTCTCCTCGGCGAACGTCGCCTGGATCTCCGGGGCCATCTCGGGCAGGCCCTCGATGCCGGGGTCGATGGGCGACGTCGCCATCAGCGTCAGGGTCGCCACCCGGTCGCGATGCTCGATGGCCAGGCGCTGGGCGATACCTCCGCCCATGGACAACCCGGCCACGTGCGCGCGGCCGATGTCGAGCGCGTCGAGCACCGCGAGGGGGTCGGTCACCTGTTCGGCCGCGGTGTAGCCGGGAGCGCCCGGCGGATATGAGGTGGAGCGCCCGGTGTCGCGGAAGTCGTAGCGGACGACGAGGCGTCCGCGGTCAGCCAGCCGGCGGCACAGGTCGTCCTCCCACCAGTCCATCGACCAGGTGGCTCCGCCGATGAGCAGGATCGCCGGGTCGCTCCGGTCGCCGATCGTCTCCACGCACAGCTGTGCCCCGTCGGCGGTCGCGGCCGTCGTGGTGGTCAGGTGCCGTCCATTCCGCGCCCGCACACTAGCCAGGTACCTCGGGCTGCCTCGGCAGCAGAGCGTGGCCGTCGACGACCGCGCCGGCCACGTCCACGAGCTTGCGGTTGGCGGAGCGGGCGTGGTCTCGCAACATCTGGAAGGCCGCGCCCTCGTCGACCGAGTGGCGTTCCATGAGAATGCCCTTGGCGCGCTCGGTCACCGCCCTTCGCCCGAAGGCACCCTGGAGGTCGTGATACTCCGTGAAACGGCGCAGGACGATGTCGATCGAGCTCTGCCAGTCCTTGGCCTCGGCGTCGGTGATGTAGGCAAACACCCCGCGCTTGGAGGCTTCCCTCACGAAGTCGGGGTGGGGCGCATGGATGAGCACGATCACCGGGCAGGTCGCCTCCTGCACGATCTTCTCGATCAAATCGAGGGCGTGCTGCGAACTTTCGCCCAACCCCACCAGCGCGACGTCGGGTCGCTCTCGGGCCGTCACGTCGCCCACATCGGCGACATCGATCTCCCGCGCGATCACCTCGTGGCCGAGCGCCGTGACAATGGGCGCCACCAAGGCGAGCCGATCCTTGCGCTCGTTAGCGATCAGCACGCGCAGATGCTCTGTTTCGCGATAGCTCATCGGTTTTCGAAGCAGCCGAGTCTAGCCGCTGACGGGCGACGGTGTTACGCTGTCCACGCGCTCTGCCCCAGCTGATTGGCGGGCGCGGTTTCCGGCTCCAGCACTAGGCCGGCCTGGGTGCGCCGACCGGTAAGTGGTCGCTCGCGGATCGACAACGCAGGAGCCGGACATGTCACGTTCTCCGCAGTACGCACGGAGTCACGAAGAAGCCGAGGAAAAGAGCCTCAGTTTTCAGGTCGAGCGAGGCCCGGAAGCTGCTCTGAACGCCCGACGAGCACTGCTCGCGGGCGACGGTTGGCTGCCGCCCGAGGTGCGAGAGGACATCCTGCTGCTGATGACCGAGTTGATCACCAACGCCGTGCGCCACGGCGGGGACGAACGCGATCGACCGCTGGCCACCGAGATTCGGTGGCGCGACGGCACGGCCTGCGTCGAGGTGACCGATCCCAGTGACGGCACGGAGACTTCCGCTCTCCGCCCCGACGCCAGCAACAAGGGCGGCTGGGGGCTCTTCCTGGTGGAGCAGATCGCCGACCGCTGGGGATTCACCTCCACCGCGTCCGGCACCAGGGTCTGGTTCGAGCTTCAAGCCGAGCACTGAAGTGCCGGAGGCCGGAGTTGAGAAACTGGGCCTCTGGCGATGGCCGACTACGGACACGAGCTCGAGTTCGGCGTCTTCATCACGCCCTCCGCCGGCGACGCCGCGACCGTCGTCGAGACGGCTCAGCTGGCCGATGGCGCCGGGCTCGATCTCGTTTCCTTCCAGGACCATCCCTACCAGCCGAGGTTTCTCGACACCTGGACGCTGATCTCGTTCCTGGCGGCGGAGACGGGCCGGGTCAAGCTCGTGCCCAACGTGCTGAGCCTCCCGCTGCGCCAGCCGGCGGTGGTCGCGCGATCGGTGGCCAGCCTCGACATCCTCAGCGGTGGCCGGATCGAGCTCGGCATCGGGGCCGGGGCGTTCTGGGAGGCGATCGAGGCGATGGGCGGCCGCCGCCTCACCCCCGGCCAGGGGGTCGACGCCCTCGGCGAGGCGGTTGAGATCATCCGTGGCATCTGGGACGCCGGCCGGGGCGACGGCGTGACGTTCGAGGGTGAGCACTACAGGTTGAAAGGCGCGAAGCGCGGGCCCGCCCCGGCCCACGACGTGGGCATCTGGATCGGTGCCTACAAGCCTCGGATGCTGGGGCTGACCGGGCGCGCGGCGGACGGGTGGCTGCCGAGCGTGCCCTATCTGGAACCCGGGCAGATCGAGAGTGGCAACGCGCTGATCGACGAGGCGGCCGTGGAGGCGGGGCGCGATCCGTCGGCCATCCGCCGCCTGCTCAACGCGTCGGGCGCCTACTCCGACGGCAGCCCCGGCCCCCTTTCGGGCTCGCCCGCGGAGTGGCCGGCGCAGATGGCCGAGTACGCCCTCGAGCGCGGCATCGGCACCTTCATCGCCATGGGGGACGATCCCGCTCTGATCGAGGCCTTCGCCCAGGCCGCGCCCGCGGTCCGGGCGCTCGTGGAAAGCGGGCGCGCGCCGGCGCCGCACCGCGACCCGGTTCCCGCCTTCGTGCCCGAGGCGGAATCCGGCGAGTACGAGCGCCTCGGGGTCACTCCCACCCCCGACGCCGCGCGCCTCGGCGACTCCATGCCCTGGGACGAGGCCACGCGCCCCCACCGCCCGCCGTCGTCACCCGACGTTCGGTACACCGAGCGCGGCAGGCAGGTCAGCCAACACCTGATCGACGTGCACGACCACCTCCGCGGGGAGCTGACCGAGCTGCGGTCCGTCGTCGCCCAGGTGCGCGACGGACAGATCTCCGCCGGCGACGCGCGCAGCGCGCTCAACCAGATGGCCATGCGCCAGAACGACTGGACCCTCGGCGCCTTCTGCACCCGCTACTGCCGCGTCGTCGCCCAGCACCACAGCCTCGAGGACGTCTCGGTCTTTCCCCACCTCAAGCGCTCCGAGCCCGCGCTCGAGCCGGTGATCGACCGTCTCACGGCCGAGCACCACGCCATTCACGACGCGATCGAGGAGGTCGACCGCGCGCTCGTCCACCACATCAACCACCCGCGGGACTTCGACCAGCTCCAGCACGCGATCGATGCCCTGACCGACACATTGCTCTCGCACCTCTCCTACGAGGAACACGAGTTGGTCGAGCCGCTGGCCCGGGTGGGGCTCGGCCCGGGCCAGGTCTGAGAGGATGAGGCCGCCGGTGACCGCCACACAAAGCCACACCACCGCGACACTCCCCGACAGCCTGCGCCTCGGCCCCGTCCAGCTGACCGTCACCGACCTGGACCGCTCGGCCGGCTTCTACGAACGCGCGATCGGGCTGGACCCCCATCGCCGCGCCGGCGGCGAGGCCGCGCTCGGCACCGGCGGCCGGGATCTCGTCGTCCTGGTGGAGGAGCCGGACGCCCGCCCTGCCGGGCGCCACGCGGGCCTCTACCACTTCGCGCTCCTCCATCCCTCGCGTCTGGAGCTCGCCCGCGCCGCCCAGCGCCTGATCGCCACCGGCACGCCGATCAGCGGCGCCTCCGACCACAAGGTCTCAGAAGCGATCTACCTGCCCGACCCCGACGGGAACGGCATCGAACTCGCCGCCGACCGCAGTCGCGAGCACTGGGGCGACCTGGGCGATCCCACCGCGCTCGGCGGCCCGGCCCCGCTGGACCTCCAGGGCCTGCTCGCGCTGGCCGCCGACTCCGAGCCGCACGAGAAGGCCTCCGACGGCCTGGTGGTGGGCCATCTCCACCTACACGTGGGGGACGTGGAGCGCGCGCTCGCCTTCTGGCGCGACCTCGTCGGCTTCGAGGTGATGACGCGCTTTCCCAGCGCCGCCTTCATCGCCGCGGGCGGCTACCACCACCACCTCGGCCTCAACACCTGGCGCGGCGAGGGCGTGCCGCCCATGCCGAGCGGCACGGTCGGCCTGCGCCACTGGACGATCGAGCTCGATCAGGCGGCCCAGGTGAACGAGGTGCGCGACCGGCTGGTGGCCGGCGGGGTGGAGATCGAGGACGCGCCGGGTGGCTTTCTCGCGCGCGACCCGTACGGCAACGCGGTGCGCTTCGCGGACGAAGCGCCGGCTTGATCGCGATCACCGGGGCCAGCGGCGAGATCGGCGGCCGCGTGGCGAAGCGCCTGGGGGCGAGCGGTTCCGAATTGAGGCTGGTCGTGCGGGACGCTTCGCGCGCGCCCGACATCGACGGCGCCGAGGTGGTGGGCGGCGCCTCCTACGGCGATGCGGCAGCCATGCGAGGCGCGCTCGAGGGCGCCGAGACCGTCTTCCTGGTGTCCGCGGGCGAGGCGCGCGACCGGGTGGATCTGCACCGCACCGCGGTCGACGCCGCCGTGGCCGCCGGAGTGGAGCGCATCGTCTACCTGTCCTTTCTCGCCGCCGCGCCGGACTGCACCTTCACCTTCGGGCGCGATCACTTCCACACCGAGCAGCACATCCGCGAGGCCGGCGTGCGCTGGACCTTCCTGCGCGACAGCCTCTACCTCGACTACGTCCCGTTCTTCGCGGGCGCGGACGGGGTGATTCGCGGCCCGGCCGGCGACGGCCGGGTGGGGGCGGTGGCGCGCGAGGACGTGGCCGACGTGGCGGCCGCGGTGCTCAGCGGCCACGGGCACGACGGCGAGGCCTACCCGCTCACCGGCCCCGCGGCGTTCACGCTCGCCGAGGCGGCCGCGGAGCTCTCGAGCGCGGCCGGCACGGCCGGTGAGCTACGTGGCGGAAACGATCGAGGAGGCCCGCGAGTCGCGCGCCCCGAGCGGCGCGCCGGACTGGGAGATCGAGGGCTGGGTGACCTCCTACGCGGCGATCGCCGTCGGCGAGCTCGACGTGGTCAGCGACAGCGTCGCCCGGTTGGCCGGCCACCCGCCGCGGTCGCTCGCCGACTTCCTGCGCGAGCACCCCGAGAGCTACAGCCACCTCGCCGCGGCATAGCCCGCGCCGCATCGACTGCCGCGGTCGGCGAGGATGCCGCCGTGCCCGGCGGAGCCCTTCACCAGGTCGGCTTGGTGGCCCACCCGAGCCGGGACGTCGCGGGCGTGCTCGAGGCGATCTCGAGCTGGTCCGCCAAACACGGGGTGGCCGTGGGCCAGATACCCGTTCAAGGGCAGCCGCGCCGGCTGGCCGACCCGGTCGAGCCCGCTGACTGTGACCTGGTGCTGGCCCTGGGCGGAGACGGCACCACGCTGGTGGCGCTGCACGCGGGGGCCGCGGTTTCGAGGCCGGTGATGGGGGTGGCCTGCGGCAGCGTCGGCGCGCTGACCTCGGTGAAGGCCGCCGATGCCGGCTGGGCGCTCGAGCAGGTGACCGAGGGCCGCTTCACACCGGTGCCCATTCCCGCACTCGAGATCGAGTGCGGAGGGGGCGGCGTGGCCATCAACGATCTGGTGGTGATCCGCGACGGGCCCGGTCAGGTCCTGGTCTCGATCACCGTCGACGACGTGCTCTACGCGCGCCTGGCCGGTGACGGCCTGGTGGTGGCCACCGCGCTCGGCTCGAGCGCCTACACCATGGCGGCCGGAGGGCCGCTCATGGCGGCGGGCGCCGAGGGGATGGCGGTCACGCCCCTGGCCGACCACGGTGGCTCGATCGTTCCCCTGGTGGCCGGTCCGGCGGCCCGCATAACGCTCGACGTCGAGCCCGGCTACGGCGGAGTCCGCTACGAGCTCGACGGCCGGCGGGCGGAGGTCGAGGGACACGCGCTCACCATCTCCCACCGCCGCGACTACGCGACGCTGGTCAAGCTCGCCGACGAGGAGCCGCGCCTCAGCGGCCTTCGCCGTCGCGGCTTGGTGCTCGACAGCCCGCGCGTGCTCGTACGCGAGAGCCGCGCGCACAGCGACGCCGAGCACCGTCCCGTCTGAGCGCCGGCGGGCGGGCAGTATGCTCGCGGCGTGGACGAACAATCCGTACTCGATCGGATCGAAGAGCTCGTCGCCGAGGAGCACGAGCTCTGGCAAGCCGAGTCCCAGGGCGGGCTCGACGACGCGGGGCACCAGCGGCTCGCCGAGGTGCGGCGCGGGCTCGACCGGGCCTACCAGACGTTGCGCCGCCGCCGCGCGGGCCAGCCCGACGAGGGCCCCGCGGACCGCGACGTACCGGATCCGCCGAACGAGCTCGACGGCCCCGATTCGGAGCCGCCCCACAGCGAGCACGGCGTGCACGAGACGGACTCGTCGGGCTCCGACCCCGCGCCGAACTCGCCGTAGTCCTCGGCGCAAGCTGACCGTCGTGGCCGACGCGCCCCGTTTCCGCGCCGAGCCGATCGACCGCGTGCCGGGCGTCACGATGCCGGACGAGTTTCAGCCCCGCCGGCTCGCGAAACGCACACTTCAGATCGTGGGGGTGCTCGCGGTGGTCGGCCTCGTGCTGCTTCTCGCCCCTGGCCTGGGGGAGGTCCGTGACATCTTGACCAAGGCCGAGCCCAAGTGGGTGGCCGTGGCTGTCGTTTTCGAAGCCCTGTCGTGCATCTCCTACGTCCTGATGTTCCGGCCCATCTTCTGCCAGAACATGCCGTGGCGCACGAGCTGGGAGATCGGGCTGTCGGAGCTCGCGGCCGGCTCGATCGTGCCGGCGAGCGGGGCGGGTGGGCTCGCCCTCGGCGCCTGGATCCTGAGTGAGGGAGGCATGCCGGCGGAGCGAATCGCCAGTCGCTCCGTGGCCTTCTTCCTGATCAAGAGCTCGGTCAACTTCATCGCCGTGGCGGTGCTCGGGACGGTCATGGCGCTGGGCCTGCTGGGGCCCGACCTGTCGCTCTGGCTGACCGCGGTCCCGGCGGTGGGAGCCCTGCTCGTGATCGCCGCGGTCCTGGTGGTGCCGCGACTCGGAGTCGGCGCGCCCGTCGCGACCGACGCGGGAAGGGCTCGCAGGGCGCTCGGCGCGGTGCGCAAGGCACTTGTGGGCGGCACGGGTGAGGCGGTGCAGATAGTGCGTTCGCGAAACCTCCTGGTGATCGCCGGTTCGCTTGGCTACTGGGCCTGGGACAACGCCGTCCTGTGGGCCACGTTCGAGGCCTTCGGCTACTCACCCCCGATCACCGTGATCCTGCTGGGCTACCTGATCGGGCAGCTCGGCGGGCTGCTCCCGCTTCCCGGCGGCCTGGGCGGGATCGACGGTGGGCTGATCGGGGCGCTGATCGTGTTCGGCACCCCGGCGGCGGTCACCGCCGCGGCGGTGCTCGTCTATCGCGTGATCCTCTTCTGGTTGCCTCTGCTGGTGGGCGCGGTGGCCTTCATCTCTCTGCGACGGGGGCTCAACAGCCCGGACCGGCCCGAGCTGTGCGTCGTGCCCGCGGCGACCTAGAGGGGCCGCCGGCCGATGAACTACCGCCCCCGCAGCCGATCGAGCGCCGCGGTGGTGACTGGTGCGATGGCACTTCCGATCAGCGAGCCGACAACCACGTCCACCGGGTAGTGCACGCCGGTGTGCACCCGCGAGTAGGCCACCATCGCCGCCGCCATCTGGAGCAGGCCGCCCATTCCGGGGAGGGGAGCCGAGGCCGCCGAGGCGAAGGCGAACGCCGACGCCGAGTGACCCGATGGGAACGAGGTCGACCTCGGCATGGCGACCTGCCGCGCGAGTGGGACCTTGTTCAGCTGGAGGTCGGGCCGGCGACGCCGCGCGAGCGGCTTGAGGCCGAGGTTCACCACGGCGGAGGTCACGGCGATCGCGGTGACCCCATCGACCGCCGCTTGCTTGCCCGCCGGTCCGGTCAGCGCCATCACGCCCGCCGTGGCCATCCAGATCTTCGAGTGATCGGCGGCTCGTGAGAGCCGGCCGAAGTCGCGGTCGAGGTCGGGCGTGGGCGTGGCGGCGACGGCGGCGTACACGGCCGCGTCGAGCCTTGTGAACTGGGCGCGACGCCGGGCTGCCCACGAGGTGCCGCGTACCATCGGCGGCCGATGCTAACAGCGGAAAACGCGCCGGCGGATCGCCGGCAGCGCGGCGTCGCGCGCCGGCGCCGGGCCGCGGCGGCGCTCGCTCTGCTGGCCGCCGCCGCGACGGTGCTGGCCGCCGCGGTGGCCATCTTCGAGGACCCGCTCGCCGGCGTGGTCACGGTCGTGGGTCTCTTCCTCGCCGTGCAACTGGTGTGGCAGGGCGCGCTCCAGTCCGGAGCCCTGCGCATCTCGCTGTTCGCGGCCGCGACGGTCGCCGTGGCGGTCGTGCTCTCGCTGCTGGCGGCCCGGGATCTCGTCGCCCATCTGCTGGTGGTCGCCGCGGGGGTGGTGGCGACGGCCTTGGCCGTTCGCGTCGCGTTCGGGCGGCGCGGCGCGGCCGGCGGGCGCTGGCACCACGTGGCCGCCCCTCACCGGCCCATCGTGCTGATCAACCCCCGCTCGGGCGACGGACGTGCCGAGAGGGCGGATCTGGCCTCGGCGGCCGGCGAGCGGGGCATCGAGCCGGTGATCCTCGAGCCGGACGGCGACCTGCCCGCCCTGGCGCGAGATGCGATCGCCCGCGGCGCCGATGCACTCGGGATGGCCGGGGGCGACGGATCGATGGCGATCGTCGCGAGCATCGCGGCCGAGCACGGCGTTCCCTTCGCGTGCATCCCCGCCGGAACCCGCAACCACTTCGCGCTCGACCTGGGAGTCCGGCGCGACGACGTGGTCGGGGCGCTCGATGCCTTCGTCGACGGGGTGGAGAGCACGGTTGATCTGGGGCGAGTCAACGACCGGCCCTTCGTGAACAACGTCTCCCTGGGCGTCTATGCGATGGCGGTTCAGGACCCGGGCTACCGCGAGGCAAAGCTGCGGACACTGCGGCGCTCTGCGCGCAGCCTGCTCTCTCACAGCGCGACGGCACCAAGGATGAGCATCGTCGACGACCGCGGGCGCGAGCACACGTCGGTGGCCATGATGCTCGTGTCCAACAATCCCTATGCCCTGCGGCGCGCGCTCGGGCGCAGCACCCGTCCGGCACTTGACGGGGGCTGCCTCGGCGTGGTCCTCGTCGCCGCACACGGAGGTGACCGCATGTGGGAGACGCCGGCGGTCACGGCCGAGACCGCCGAGCCGGCCGCGTCGGCGATCGACGGCGAAGCGGTGACGCTGGATCCGCCGCTGTCGTTCGCCACCGACCCGGGTGCGCTGCGCGTGCGGATCTCGGCGCGGCACCCCGGTGTGTCCCCGTCGGGACTGCTGCCACCGAGCCCGGCCGCCGCCGTGCCGCGGCTGACCCGCATGGCGGCGGGCCGCTGACGCCGGCTATGCCGCCGCGGCCGGGTGGCTGAGAGGCGGCCGCTCCTCGCGGAGGAAGGTGAGCACCGCCAGCACCCGCCGGTGATGACTCGAGCTCGGTGCCAGGTCGAGCTTGGCGAAGATGCCGGTCACGTGCTTCTCGATCGCGCGCTCGGTCACCACGAGCCGCTCGGCGATGGCCCCGTTCGATCGTCCCTCGGCCATCAGGGCAACCACCTCGCGCTCGCGCGGGCTGAGCCGCGTGAGCGGGTCGCCGCTCTGCGGGCCGCGGTCGACCAGACGCGCCACCACCTCGGTATCGAGCACCGATCCGCCCCGGCCCACGCGCCGGACGGCATCGACGAAACGATCCAGATCGGCCACCCGGTCCTTGAGGAGATAGCCGACCCGCTCGGCGCTGTCGGCCAGCAGCTCGAGGGCGTAGCCCGACTCGAGGTAGTGCGACAGCACCAGGACTCCCGTCTCGGGCAATTGCCGCCGGATCTCGACCGCGGCGCGCAACCCGTCGTCGGTGTTGGTCGGCGGCATGCGGATGTCCACCACCGCAACGTCGGGCTTGTGGGCGAAGACCTTGCGCCTCAGGTCGTCCGCGTCGCCGGCCTGAGCCACGACGTCGAAGCCTGACTCTTCGAGCAGGCGCACGATGCCCTCGCGAAGCAGGACCGAGTCGTCGGCCACGACAACGCGCATCGGATTCTGCCCGGAAGAGCGCACCCGCCTAAGCTACGAGCCGATTGGATCGGTGAGAAGAGCCAATCCGGGTGCATGTGGGAGGACCAATTTCGGCGTATGCTCCGGCCGATGGACCTTCATCTCGCGCTCGAGGCCGACTCGCCGCTACGGGCTCAGCTCGAGCGCCAGCTCCGAGACGGCATCCGCTCGGGCCGGCTGCGGACCTCGGCCAGGCTCCCTCCGAGCCGCGAGCTCGCCCGCGAGCTCGGCGTGTCGCGCGGAGTGGTGGTCGACGCCTATTCGCAGCTGGTCGCCGAGGGCTACCTGATCGCCCGCCGAGGCGCCGGAACCGAGGTGTCGGGCTCGATCGGCGCCCAGCCGGCGCCGCGTCTCGACACCGCGCCGCAGGCACCGGCCGTCCGCCACGACCTGCACAGCGGGTTGCCCGACGTGTCGTGCTTCCCGCGCCGGGCCTGGCAGGCGGCCACGGCCACCGCGCTGCGAGAGCTCCCGGACGCCTGGCTCACCTACGGGCGCCCGCGAGGCTACTCGCGCCTGCGCGTGGCCCTCGCCGATTATCTCGGGCGCGCCCGCGCCACGGTGGCGGCGCCCCAGCAGCTGCTCATCTGCGCCGGGCTGTCGCACGGCCTGACGCTCGTGTGGCGGGCGCTGGCCGAGCGCGGCGCACGGCGCATCGGCGTCGAAGACCCCGCGTGGCGGGGGCAGCCGGACAGCGTGACCTACGCCGGTCTCGAGGCGGTGCCCATTCCGGTCGACGACAACGGCCTGGTGGTGAGTGACCTCGACCGAGCTGGAGTCGATGCGGTGATCGTGACCCCGGCGCATCAGTACCCGACCGGGGTGGTCCTCTCCCCCGAGCGTCGCGGTGCCCTGATCGACTGGGCGCGCCGGCACCGAACGATGATCGTCGAGGACGACTACGACGCCGAGTACCGCTACGACCGCGAGCCTGTGGCCGCTCTGCAGGGTCTGGCGCCCGACGTGGTGATCCACACGGGCACGGCCAGCAAGACGCTCGCCCCCGCGCTTCGGCTCGCCTGGCTGATGCTTCCCGAGCATCTCGTGGACGAGGTGACCGCGCAGCATTCGATCACGCTCGCCATGCCGAGCGTGATCGACCAGGCCGCGCTCGCGGTGATGCTCGAGCGCGGCGAGCTCGGGCGCCATCTTCGCCAGATGCGCCGCCGCTACCGCCCGCGCCGCGACGCTCTCGCTGCTGCGCTCACCGCCGAGCTGCCACAGGCGCAGGTGGGCGGAGCCGCGGCCGGGCTCCACCTCGTGGCCTGGCTGCCGGACGGCGCCGACGAGGACGAGATCCGAAGCCGCGCCCGCGAGCGCGGCGTGGCGATCCACACCCTCCAGCGCGACAGCGCCGCGGTCGCGCCGGCGCGGCCGGCCCTGCTGCTCGGCTATGCGTCGCTCACCGAGGAGGCCCTGCGGCTCGCCGTTCGCGAGCTGGCCGCAGCCGCACGGCCTGAATTGGAGCGTATCCTCTAAAATACGCCGCCATGGATCGAAATGCGATCGTGGTCCTGACCACCTTCGAGGCCGTCGAGGAGCGCGACGCCCAGAAGCTCTTCGCCACCTTCCACGACGACGTCGAGTTCCACGAAGCTCCCTCGCTCCCCTACGGCGGGGTGTCTCGCGGCAAGACCGCGATGTGGACGCGGCTCCAGGCGGCGCCCGAGACGACCTGGCTCGGAACGTGGGGCCCGCTTCAGCCGACCGGTGCCGAGCGCCGCATGGACCCGCGCGTCGTGGCCACCGGGGGGCGCGAGGTCGCCATCTCGTTCACCCAGCGCGGATTGAACTTGGACGGCCAGCGCTTCGAGGGCCCGGTGGTCGGCCTGTACACCGTCGTCGCCGGCAAGCTCGCTCGAGCACAGATGTTCCACTACGACACGGCGGCGATACTGGCCTTTCTGAGGCGCAGCTCAGAGCGGTTCTTCGAGCACCGCCGCGACGGCCCGCCCGACGTCGCCGCGTAGGCCCGGCGGAAGCGGTGCACCCGCGATCAGGTGGCGGCGGGCCGCACCGTAGGGGAGGTCGAACACCGCCAGGAAGGTGCGGTTGAGCGCGGCCTTGGTGCTTCGCCCGTACAGCCTGCGCGCGAGCGCCACCACGGCCCGCTCGAGGGGGCGGTTGAGCTTCGCCAGCTCGTCGGCCAGCGGACCGCCGGGAACATCGCGGACGAGGTCGTCGTGGCGAAAGGACACGAGTAGCCGGGCGTCGGCCGGGTTGGCCTCACAGAAGTCGACGATCGACATCGCTCCCGCGAGGGCGGCCTTCGTGGCGTCCGGCTCCTCGAGCGCGGCCAGGAAGGAGGCCTGCGAGCGGTAGATCGCCCGCATCCAGAGCCTCGCCACCAGCTCGTCACGCGAGCCGAAACGGTGGTAGATCGAACCGGTGGGCGCGCCGCTGGCCCGGGCGATGGCGTCGATCGTGGCCCCCCGCGAGCTGCCTCCGAGGAGCAGGTCGCGCGCGGCATCGAGCATCGTCTCGGTGCTGTGCACCTCGGGTCGCGGCACGGGCGGCTGATTCTAGAGCCGACGTACTACTTGGCCGACTTGCACTGCTCCTGGATCGACTCGAGCTCCTTCACCACGGCGCTGCGCCCGGCACGGGCGGTCGACGCGTTGAAGTAGCGGTCGATCGCCGCCACCGCCCCCTGCACGCAGGCCTGGGAAAGCTGTGTCTCCTGCTGGGCCGCATTCAGCGCGGTTTGCTCCCGCTGCTCCTGACCCTCCGCGGAGGAGGCCTCCGAGCGTGCCCGGTCGAGCTCCGCCGACTCCTTGTCGATCGTCTTCTTCAGCGCCGCGGCCTTGGCCTCCGCGCGGACGAAACGGCGCCTGACCCTACGGAAGGCGGCCCGCTCGCGCTCTCCGAAGCCCCTGAGGCTCGCCTCCGCGCTGCCGGCGCCTCGCTCCTCCCTGGCCAGCTGGCGGTCCTGCCTGGCGATCGCCGCGTTGGCGCGGTCGAGGGTCGCGTTCGCGTCGTCGAGGTCGGACTTGGTCGCGAACGCGTAGAAGGCGAGCGCGATCGCCGCCAGCACCAGCACCGCCGCGGCCGCCATCCACACCGTCGCGCTGGAACCGCGCGACTCGCTGCCCGAGCCGTCCGGAGGTGTGTCATCAGCAGAAGAGGCAGTCACGACGCATCCTTTCGACGTGGAGAGCTGCGAGCCGGCGCGAACCTATCGCATCCACTCATCTCAGTCGGCGCGCAGCAGGGGGAGGGTGAGACAGGTCGGTCCCCCGTCGCCCTTCAGCGACAGCTCGGACCCTTCGTAGACGTGCACCTCCACGCCGCGGCGCTCGAGCTCGCGGCGAATGCCGGCGATGCCGTCGACCATGATCACCACCCCGGGGCGCACGGCGAGGATGTTGCAGCCCATCGCCGTGTAGGCGTCGTGATCGATGGCGATCCACTCGATACCGCGTTCGCGCAGGTCGCCCAGCAGGCGGACGGGGGCCAGCGGTTCGTAGACCACGCACAGGTCGGCGGTCACGGCGGAGATGAAGGACTGCAGGTGCAGGACGGACCCCGGACCCCGATCGTGGGGCATGTCGTAGGCCTCGACGTGAACGCCCTCCGGCTCCATGAGGCGCGCCAGCGCAGCGGCCCCCGCTCGGTTGGTCCGGTAGCCCAGGCCGACCGCCGCGGTGGTGTCGTCGATCCAGAAGCGATCCCCGCCGTCGGCGTATGCGGGCTCCTCGAGCGTGCCGATCAGCGGCACGCCGAGCCGCTCGAGCTCCTCCGCCGCGGCCGCGGGCTCGCGCCGGCGCGCGGGCTTGGCCATGCGCAGGGCGATCCCGCCGCGCCGGGTGATGACGGTGGAATCGTGCATGTACACCGCATCGACCTGCCCGGGGAGGGGCCCGGCGATCTCCACCGTCGCGCCGAGCTCGCCGAGCAGCGCGCAGAATGCCTCGTGCTGAGCGGCCAGCAGGCTCGGATCCGGGGTCCGCCAGCCCGCGCCGGCCCAGTCCCCGGTCGTGGCGGGCCGGCGTACGAGCACGCGCCGCAGGCGGGCGGTCATCGAGGTGACCCCGTAGGCGGTTGTCGTGCCGGTCAGCTCACCAGCTCCTTCAGGAAAACCAGGAGCAGGCCCAGTCCCCCGCAGCCCAACGCCGTGATGACCACGCGGCCGGTCGATGCCTCCTCGCGGTGGGCGACGACCGCGCCCCAGGCACCGAGCGAGACCACGCACACCCAGAAGCCGATGTCGATGGCCGTGGAGTCCGACGCTCCGAAGAGCGCGGCGATGGCCATCGCCCCGAGCGGCGGCAGCGCCGATTGGACGAGCGGCCAGTCACGCGCGAGCGAGTGCCGCAGAGCCCGCTCCGCCGGCCCCACGCCCACGAGCCTGCGGCCGAGGGTCTGGGCCCACGCGTGGGCCAGGTAGAAGACGAACACCGTCGCCACCGCGTAGACCGCGGTCTCCAGCGCGTCCGGGTCTTCGTCGCCCTCCGTGGTGGCCAGCACGCCGGCCACCACGATGGTTCCGTAGATCGCTCCGGCGAGCCGTTCTACGCGGTCGTGGGCCTCGCTCACGCCCGGCAGTATGGAGCGAAGCGCGGTCTAGCCGAACTGCGGCCCGGACAGCAGCGCACGCATGGTGGCGATCTCCGTGACCGCCTCGCCGACGAACGCGAAGTGGGTGGCGACGATCTCGTTCTCGAGGTCGGTCATGTAGGCCGAGTTGCCCGCGAGCCCCTCGATCGAGGCCAGCGCGCGCTCGGTCTGCAGACCCTGGAGGCGGATTTGCATCTCGACTGCCGACATGTTCTTGTATTTCGCGCGAGGGGGCGAAACCGATCACTGCGAATGCGTCAACCGAGCAGCTCGCGGCGATGCTCGTCGAGGCCCGGCGCTCCCCGCCGGGCCGGCTCCGAGCGGCCGTCGACCTTGAACACGCTCCCCAGGAGGGCGACCGGACCGTGGCGCTGCTCGACCGTCTGGACCAGGCCGTTGGCCTTGGCCTGCCGGTCGTCGAACAGCTGACCAAGGCCCCGGACCTCTGCCGCCGGCACTCCGCGCTCGGCCAGCGTGGCCACCGCCTCCTCTGCGGTCAGCTCGCTGAAGCGGCCTTCGAGGCGAGCACCGTGCTCGAGGCGCACGGCCAGCTCTTCCGGGCCGGTGGGCTCCGCCTGTGGGTCGTGGGCGAACGGGTCATCGAGATCGAAGATCGCGCAGACCGCGCGTCGCTGCGCGGCGTTGAGGCAGGCGAGGGCGACGAAGCCGCCGCCGGCGCACGCATACGCGCGGTAGTAGGGGTCCAGGCGCTCCCTCTCGTCTTGGGCGTGCGCGAGCTCCGTCAGCCCGTCCGCGGTAAGTGGCTCCGCGGGGGGCGCGGGCTCGGCTCCCGCGATCGCCACGAACCGCTGGGCCTGCAGGCACAGTGCCGCGCCGAGAAGAGACACCTCGATCCCAGACGCCTCCCCGTCGCGCGCCACCAGCCCGGCCAGCACCGACACCGCGGCCAGGGCGCCGGCCATGAAGTCGGCCAGAGCGAGGCCGCCCATGCGTCGCGGCACCTCGTCGCCCACTCGCGGCTGGGCGGCCAGCAGCCCGGAGAGCGCCTGGCTGATCAGGTCGTAGGCCGGTCGCTCGGCGTCGGGTCCCGCGCTGCCGAAGGCGGACACGTTCACCCACACGCAGCCGGGGTTGACCGCCATCACGCTGTCGCGGTCCAAGCCGAACTCCCTCGCGCGCGCGGGAAGACAATTGTGCACCAGGGCATCGGCGCCGCCGATGAGCACGGCCGCCGCGCTGCGGCCGGCCTCCGTCTTCAGGTCGAGGGCCACCGAGCGCTTGTTGCGGTTGAGCGCGTAGAAGTGGCGGCTCTCGCCCGGGCCCAGCGGGTCGTAGCGGCGCCACTGGTCGCCGGCCGGCGGCTCGACCTTGACCACGTCGGCTCCGAGGTCGGCGAGCAGCATCGTGGCGAACGGGACGGCGACGTACTGGCCGAAGTCGAGCACCCGCACACCGGCCAGCGGTCCGCTCACCCGTCCTCCCCGGCGCGATGGTGCATCTGCGGGCCCAGCGAGCGCCCCCCGTCGACCGTGAGCACCGCGCCGGTCACGTAGGAGGCATCCTCGGAGAGCAGGAAGGCGGCGGCGCGAGCGATCTCATCGGGCTCGCCGAAGCGGCCCAGGGCGATGCTCTCGCGCATCCGTTGCTGGGCGCCCTCGTCGTCCAGCAGCTGCGTCATGGCCGCCTCGGTGGGCACGAAGCCCGGCGCCAGCGCGTTCACCCGGATGCCGAGCGACCCCCATTCCCGTGCCACCGACTTGGTGAACGCGAGCATCCCGGCCTTCGCCGCGGCCGAGTGGGCCACGCCGGGCGCGCCGGTCCACGCGTAGGTGGCGATGATGTTGAGGATCACCCCCGGGCGCCCCTCCGCGGTCAGCCGGCGGGCGAGGGCACGTGAGCAGTGAAAGCAACCGAGCTGGTTGATCTCCGTCACCGCGCGGAAGCCGTTGGTGCTGAGCTCGACGGTCGGGGCGACGAAGTTGCCGGCCGCGTTGTTCACGAGGCCGTCGATCGCCGGCAGCGACGCGATCAGATCGTCGACGGCCTCACCGTCGCGCACGTCGACGCTCGCCACGGTGCAGCGCGCTCCCTCGGCCTCGAGGCGGGCCTGGGCGGCATCGAGCCGTTCGCGGTTGCGCGACGCCAGCACGACCGCGTCTCCCTGCTGCGCGAGGCGACGCGCGATGGCGAAGCCGATCCCCGTGGCGCCTCCGGTGATCACCATGGTCCGCATCGTCAGTCCTCCTCGTCGACGATCGCGTCGATCCAGGCCTTCATCGAGCGCGCGCGCCGCAGCGCTCGCTGCAGCGGGTACTCGAGCGTGAAGCCGATCGCGCCGGTCACCTGATGGCAGATGGCCAGGCCCTCCGCGGCCGCGGCGCCGGCGTACGCCAGGGCGGCGTCGTCGGGCCGCGCGAGGCTCAGCAGCCGCAGCCCGTCCGCCGCCGTCGCCACTTCGGCGAGCTGCTGCTGGACGGTGTCGAGCGCGGCCAGCGGGCGGCCGAACGCGATACGGGACTTGGCGTGGGCGAGGGTCAGATCCAGGCCGAACTCGAGCACCCCGGCCAGGTAGCCGACGCTGGCGTTCACCCACGCCGCCCGGCGGGTCCCCGGCTCGGCGGCCTCGCCGGTCTCAGTGCAGCTGATCACGCGCGCGGCCCCGATGGCGTCGCCGTAGGCGAGCGGCTCGAGCCGTTCCGCCGTGGCCAGGACGATCGTGGCTGCCCGCGGCCGGGCGAGCGTTGCGCCCTCGGTGGCGTAGCGGCTGAGGGGGCCGGCCATGAGGGCACCCCCGAGCAGCTGGTCGATGGTGTCGAGCGGCGCCAGCGTGCGGCCGAGCTCGAACGCGGCCGGGCCCACCACGCCGGCGAGCTCGGCGTTCACGGCCAGCTCGGTCCAGCCGAGTGCATCCAGGCGCGCGAGCAGCGCAGGGTTCGCGTCCGACGCGGAGCTTCCCGGCCGCCACGGGTCGGCTGTGGCCAGGCCCTGCGCCACGCCCGCCACCGAGGCCGCGAAGTCGCGCGCCACCGGGTCGGATGCCGTGATCGTCGTCATGGCAGGGCCGGCTGCTCGCGGTCGAACGGGAACAGCCTCACGAGGTCGGCGATCTCGCTCGCCGCGCTCGTCAGCAGCGGGGCAAAGTGCTCGCGCACCCGCTTGCGACTCATGCGCGACCCGGGCGACGAGACGTTGATCGCGTAGGGGCGGTCGGCGCGCGCGGGCAGGGCGACCGCGCAGGAGGACAGTCCCTCCTCGAGCTCGCCCTCGGACATCGCGTAGCCGCGGCGGCGGGTCGCGATGAGCTCTCGCTCCATGTCCTCCCAGCCGGTGAGCGTGCGCGAGGTCACGGCACGGTAGGGCTCGGCGCCGAGCATCCCGCGGGCCTCGTCGTCGCCCAGCTGGGCCAGCAGGCTCTTCCCCAGCGCGGTGGCGTGTGCCTCGAGCCGAAGGCCCGGTGGCGTGTCGATGCGCAGCAGGCGACGGCTCGAGGCGCTGGCGAGATAGAGCACCCGCCCGCGCTCGAGCGCGGCGAGGTGGGCCGACTCGCCGGTCTCGTCGGCCAGGCGGTCGATCACCGGCTGCGCGAGCCGAGGCACGCCGAGGCCGTCGAGCAGCGGTGGCAGCAGCTCCAGCACGCCCAGCGCGAGGCGGTAGGCGCCGGTCGCGGAGTCACGCTCGAGGAAGCGCTCGGCCTCCAGGGTGGTCAGCAGGCGGTAGGTGGTGGGTGGCGAGAGCTCGAGCAGCGTCGCGCAATCACCGAGCGTGAGCGAGGGCCGCTCGCGGGTGAACAGGCGCAGCACCCGCAGCCCGCGGGTCAGGGCCTGGACGGTGGCCGGCGTCCGGATCGCCGTCATGCCGGGCACGCGAGGCGCCGGCGGGCGATCACGCGCCGCTGGATCTCCAGCGCTCCACCCGAGATCGTGGACGCCACCGAGGCCCGGTGGAAGGCCGCGAGCCGCCCATCGAGCATGGCTCCCGGCCCGCTCTCCACCAGCGCCTCGGGCCCGAGCACCTCGACCGCCCATCGGCCGAGGCGCTGAGCGAGCAACGCGATCGAGATCTTGGCCATGGATGACGCTGCGCTCGCCGGCCGGCCCTCGGCCAGCAGGTCGGTCGCGTGGTGTCCGTGCAGCCGGGCCGCCTGGGCCTCGCCGCGCAGCCGCCGCAGGGCCCGACGCTCGGCGGGCGCGTCGATCAGCTCGTCCAGGTCGTCCATCATGCGCAGAACCACGCCGAGCTTCTCGCTGGTCACCCGCTCGTGGTCGAGAGTTGCCATCAAGACGCTCCAGCCCGCGCCGGGGTCGCCCACGGTCTGGGCCACCGGCACCTCCACGTCGCTGAGGAACACCTCGCAGAGCGGGCCGCCGCCGAGCGTCTCGATCTCGCGCACCTCGATGCCCGGCGTGCGCATGTCCGCCACGATCACCGAGAGCCCGTGATGCGGCCTGGCCGCCCTCTGCTCGGTGCGCACGGCCAGGTAGATCCAGTCGGCCAGCTGGGCGCTGGAGGTCCAGATCTTGTGCCCGTTGACGATCCAGCGGTCGCCGTCGCGCTCGGCCCGCGTGCGCAGGGAGGCGAGATCGGACCCGGCCTCCGGTTCCGAGAAGCCCTGGCAGAACAGCAGCTCGCCGGCCGCGATCTCGGGCAGCAGCCGGCGGCGCAGGTCGCGCGAGGCGAAGCGCAGCATGGCGTTGCCGATCGTCTTCACCGAGAGCAGGTAGCCGGACAGCGGCAGCCAGCGGTAGCCGAAGCGTTCCTCAGCCGCCACGGTGTGCAGCGGCGTCAGGCCGCGCCCGCCGAGATCGACCGGCCAGTGCACCCCGATCCAGCCTCGCTCGCCCATCGCCGAATAGACGGCGCGCGAATCGCCGTCGGAGGGCATCCCCTGGAAGCGGTTGTGCCCCTCGGCCCGGGAACGGGCCGAGAGATCGGCGGCGGCCGCGTCGGCGGCCTCGACGAAGTCCTGCGCGACCGCACCTGTGTTTGAAAACACATTTCAAGTCTAGCTCGCACCCGCGGCGGAGGGAAGCCGGGCGCGGTCACGAAAAGGCGGGTCTATGAGGTCGCGCAGGGCCAAGAAGGCGAAGGCGAAGCTGAAGGCATCCCGGGACGAGTTCGCCATCCGTGTGAACTCGATCGACGAGTTGTACTGGGAGTTCGATGCGCGACCGGTCGCCAAGCGGGCGATCTCGGGCGACGCGCGCTGGGCGCTGCTCGACGAATGGGAGCGGGTGCGGGAGCGCGAGCCCTCCACGCTGACCATCTACGCCCCCGAGGCCGACCGCGCCCGGACCGACGAGCAGGCGGTGGGCGACGCCATCCGCCTGAGCCTCGAGTCCGCCTCCGGGCCGTTGAGCCGAGTCGACCCGCTCTCGCGCCAGGAGAAGATCTCCCTGCGGCTGGGATTGGTGTTCTGGTTCGCATCGATCGTGGTCTCGACCTGGATCGACAGGAGCGCCGACGATGTCGTGGCTCAGGGCATCTCCCAGGGCATCGTGGTGGTCGGCTGGGTGGCGCTATGGCCCCCGGCGGCCCGCTTCATGACCGAGGTGGTGCCTCACTACTTCAACCGGCGGCGCTTCGCCGAGTTCACGGACATCTCGGTCCGTTTCGTCTGGGTCTGAGCGCCCTAGCCCTTCTCCGGCTCGTCCTCGGCCAGGATCCGGTAGAGGCCGCGGCGCGTCTCGTTGAGCAGCTCCTTGGCCTTTGCGACCTGCTGCGCGTCGCCGGCGGAGGCCACCTGGAAGACGGCCACCCCGATCTGACGCACGAGGCCGCGTAGCTCGAGGCGCTCCTCGCCGACGCCCTCGTCGAGCTTCGCCCACGGCTCGCCCAGCTGCTCGCGGTTCTCGGCGACGTAGGTGCGCCCGGCGTCGGTGAGCGTGAACGGCTGGCGTCCTTCACCCGGCTCCGTGGCCACGAGGCCCTCGTCCTCCAGCTGCTGGAGCGTTGGGTACACCGAGCCGGGGCTCGGGCGCCACGAGCCGCTGCTGCGGCTCTCGATCTCCTCGATCAAGCTGTATCCCGTGTGGGGGCTCTCGTCGAGCAGCACGAGAAGCGCTGCCCGGACGTCGCCTCGCCGCATGCGGCGCCGGCGGCCTCCACCCCAGCTTCGGGGCCCGCCCCAGTCGCCTGAGCCTCCGTGCCGGTGGCCGCTCATCTTGCCGCGGCGGCCGTGCGTGTGGCAGCCTCCGTGGCTGCCGGTTCGATAACCATGTCCATGCATGGGTTTCTCCTATCTTGGATTATCACAATACGTCAACGATATATCGTTATGAGCGAAACGTCAAGTCCTGACCCGGACCTCGAGCTCGTCGAGCGGCTCTTCGCGGCCTTTGCGACCGGCCAGATCGACGCCGTCACCGAGCTCATGTCCGAGGACTTCGTGCTGGTCGTGCCGCCCTCGATGTCGGCCGAGCCCGACCGCTACGAGGGGCCCGCGGGGGCGCGGCGCTACATGGACGCCTTCGAGGGCGCGGTCGACGATGTTCGCTTCCGCGCCGACGAGCTCCTGCGCGCCGGGCCCGGATGCGTCCTGGTGCGCGTCCATCTCACGGGCCGCGGTTCGTCGAGTGGGCTGCCCCTCGACATCCAGTCCGCCGCGATCATCCGGGTGGGGAACGGCAAGGTCACGGGCATCGAACCGCACCCCGATATGGCCACGGCGCGCAAAGCGCTCGCCGAGCGCTGATAGCTTCGCCTCCATGCGCCGCCTCGCCCTGGTCCTGCTGATCGCGTGCGGAGCGCTCGCCGCGCCGGCCCAGGCCGCCAACCCCTGGATCGAGAAGCGCGCCCCGCTGAACATCGCCCACCAGGGTGGCGAGGACGAGTTCCCCTCCAACACCATGTACGCCTTTCGCAAGGCGCTGCGAGCCGGTGCGGACATGCTCGAGCTCGACATCGGGGTGACCAAGGACGGCAAGGTCGTGGTGATGCACGACACCACGGTCGACGGGAAGACCAACGGCACCGGCACCGTCGCCTCGAAGACCCTGCGCCAGATCAAGCGCCTCGACGCGGCGTACTGGTTCGCGCCCGGTCGCGAGGACCACTACAGCCACGACCACCCGCGCCAGGCCTACCGCTTCCGCGGCATCGCCACCGGCAAGCGCCCGGCGCCGAAGGGCTTTCGCGCGCGCGACTTTCGGGTACCCACTCTGGCCCGGGTGCTCCGCGCCTTCCCCAAGGTGCCGATCAACGTCGAGATCAAGGGCCGCACGCCGGACGAGGAGACCGCGGAGTACGTTCGCAACGCGGAGGCCCTGGCGCGCCTGTTGAAGGACACGCGGCGCCGTGACCTGATCGTGGTGTCCTTCCGCCAGGAGGCGGTCGACCGCTTCCACGAGCTGCTGCCCCGGATCGATCTGGCGCCCGGCATCGCCGGCGCCTCGGCCTGGATTCTCGGCGGCGGCTCACCCGGCCCCGGCGTGGTGGCCTTTCAGGTGCCGATCACCTTCGATCTGGGCGGCACGCTGGTGCCCGTGACCACCCCCGAGAACGTTGCTCGGGCCCACGAAGAGGGCTACGCCTGGCAGAACTGGTTCTCGGGCAACGACCGCGACGCCCCGGGCACCTGGCCGGATCTCGTGGAGATGTGCGTGGACGGCATCATGACCGCGCGCCCACGGGCTCTCGAGCGTGTCCTGGCTCGTACGGAACGCCCCGCGACCTGCGGCTAGGAAGCGAGCTAGGCGAGAGCCTGATCGACCGGGCACCACCAGGTGGTGCGGCCGCCGACCGTGTCTCGCTCGAGCGTGGCGCCGCAGCGTGGGCAGCGCCCGCCGCTGTGGCGGTGGGGGATGAGCGCGCCCGTGTGGACGCCTCCCCGAACGGTCGCCCGCCGGGTGGCCGTCCGCAGCGCGCTGCGCAGATCGTCGAGCTCGCCTTCGCTCAGCGAGCCCGCCTCGCGCAGCGGGGACAGCCGGGAGCGCCACAGGGTCTCGTCGGCCAGGAGGTTGCCCACTCCGGCGATCGCCGACTGGTCCATGATGCGCGCCTTGAGCGGCGCTCGTCCTCGTCCGACGCGCTCGCGGAACTCCTGGCGGGTGACCTGCGCGGCGTCGGGGCCGAGGCGTGAGAGGTCGGGGTCGAGCACCACGCGCCCCAGGCGGCGCTTGTCGCGCAGCGCGAGCGAGCCGCCGTCCTCGAAGCGCAGGGTGAAGCGGTCCCAGCCGCGCGGCGAGCCGTCGCCGTCGATCACGATGCGCCCGGCCATCCCCAGATGCATGCCGAGGGGAGGCCCGCCGTCGACGTCCATCCACATCGCCTTGCCCTGGCGGTGGGCCTCGACGAGGGTGGCCCCCGTGAGCGCGGCGGCTATCTCGCCAGGAGCGTGAGGGCGGCAGACCCAGGTGTCGCCGTCGTCGACCTCGGCGATGCGCCGGCCCAGAGCCCTCTTCTCGATCAGCGAGCGGGCGTTCTCGACCTCGGGTAGCTCGGGCACCTTGCGCCTGCTCTCAGCTTCGCTCCGCGCGCTCCTTGAGCCCGTCCGCGGCGCCGCTCACGAGAAAGTCGCGCACCTTGGCCTCGGCCGGCCCCCGCAGCAGCATCCCGAGCAGCCGCCCGGGGTCGGACTCGAGCGCGTACGTGGCGCGCGTCCGCTGATCGCCGAGGTCCTCGAAGCTCCACGACCCGTGCAGCGACTTGGCGTCGCCCTTCTCCTGGTCCCAGCGGATCCCGTGCGGGGGGTCGTAGGAGAAGCGCAGCACGGCTCGCACGCTCTTGACCTTCGCGTCGGACTCGGTCTCGACCAGAAGGGCCCGCCGCTCGCCATCGCGCTCGAGCACCTCCACGTCCTTGAGCGATCCCTGCCACTCGACCGAGTTCTCGATGTCGGCGGCAATCTCATAGCAGCGCTCGATCGGCGCCTCGATCTCGACGCTGCGGTCACCCTTGATCACACCCATGGGCGGACTCTAAGCGCTACCGCCTCAGGCGTTGACCGGCGAGACGAGCGTTGCACGCCGCGCCACCAGCACGGTCGCGCCGACCAGGCCAACCGCGACCGCCACGAGCACGCCGGTGACCCACGAGCCGGCCTCGATCACCGTGCCCGCGGTTGCCGCGCCGAGAGCCACGCCCGCCACGAGCGCGGTCAGCGGCCAGGTGAAGGCCTCCGTCGATGTCCCCGCCACCACCACTCGCTCGACGAGCTGGTTGCGGGAGGCGATCAGCGGCGCGATCGGCAGGCCGGCGACTATCGCGAGCGGCACCATGGTGGCGGGGGACGAGGCCAGCATGAGCGGAGCGATCGCGAGCGGCAGCAGCCACGCTAGGCGCAGGTGGGCCGAAAGCAGCGGCACCCGGCCTCCGAAGGCACCCCAGGCCAGTCCCGCCGCGCCGCTGGCGCCCGACCACACCGCCAAGAGCACGCCGGCCAGCTCCTCGGCGCCCTCGTCGGCGCTGTAGGCGGGCAGCACCACCTCGATCGTGCCGAGCGTGAAGCCGACGGGCAGGCTCGCGAGCACCAGCGTGCGCAGGCCGGGGGCGGCCAGGGCGCCGAGGCCGAGCGCCCGCTCGCCCTCCGCAGTCGGTTCCGGGCCGGGCCGGCCGCGCAGTCCGCCGAGCATCAGCACCACGCCTCCCAGCGCACACGCGGCCGAGACGATGAGCGCGTACTGGGCCCCGACCGTGGCCACCACCGCCGTTGTCAGGAGCGGCCCGATCACGAAGATCAGCTCGATCATCACCGAGTCGAGCGCGAACGCCCCCGGGATCAGCTCCGGCCTGTCGGCGAGCAGGAAGGGCCAGCGCGAGCGCAGCACCGAGGACACCGGCGGCGTGGCCACGCCGGCGAGCAGCGATCCCGCGGCCAGGAGCGCCGTGCCGGCCCCGGCCTCGCCCGCGCCGAGCACCACGAGCAGGCCGGCGGCGTGAAACACGGCCAGGGGGAAGAGCATGTGCACGCCGCGCCGGTCGATCAGGCGGCCCTGCAGCGGGGCGCCGGCCGCGCTGCCCAGCGCCAGGGCGCCCGCGCACAGCCCGGCCGACGCGAAGGAGCCCGGTCACGTCGCGCACGAACAGCAGGATCGCCAGGCCGCTGATCCCGATGGGCATCCGCCCGATCAGCGTGGCGAACACGACGATCGCGACGCCGGGAGTTCGCAGGATGCGTGCGTAGACGCCCACCCCCGGAGGATAGGACCGCCCGCCTGCGCCCCCGGCTCAGTGCCCGCCTAACATGCGTCGGCGTGGAACCGGATGCCGCGGAGATCCGCGTGGTGGGCTGCCTGGTGGAGAAGCAGCGCACGACGCCCGACCAGTATCCGCTCACGCTCAACTCGCTGCGCCTCGCGTGCAACCAGTCCACCAACCGCGAGCCGATCGTCGACTACGACGACGCCACGATCCGGTCCGCGATCGATCGCCTCACTCGCCGCAAATGGGCCACGCTGGCCAGCTGGTCGACCGCTCGCTCGGTCAAGTACAAGCACCTGCTCCCCCAGGCACTGGGTCTCGACGCCGCCCAGCTCGCCCTGATGACGGTGCTGATGCTGCGCGGAGCGCAGACGCCCGGGGAGCTGCGCCAGCGCGCGGAGCGGATGCATCCCTTCGACTCCAACGAGGAGCTCGAGCAAACACTCGAGCAGCTGCTCGAGCGCGGCCTGTGCACGCGGCTGGCGCGCCGCCCCGGCGAGCGCGGGCAGCGCTACCGCCACCTGCTGTCGGGTGCCGAGAGCGAGCCCGCCGCCGCGCCGGCGGTCGAGCCCGAGCCGGCCCCGGCGGTGAGCGACGACGGCGTCGAAGCCCGCCTCTCGGTGCTCGAGACCGAGGTGGCGGGCCTGCGAGCCGAGCTCGCCCGCCTGCGCGAGGAGCTGGGCGCATGACCGCCTCGCGACCCGGCGTCCTGGCGCGCGGCCCCTGGGCCGCCGAGCAGGTGGAGGCACACTGGCTGGAGGAGCCCTACCGGCCCCCGGAGGACGTGACCCGCCGGGCCGATGCGGCCGTGGAGGGCCTGCGCGAGCGCGGCTCGCCCGCCCACGACGGCATGGCCGGGCGGCTCGCGGCCTGGCGGGCCGACGCCGACCGGCTGACCCTGGAGCTTCAGCCCTCGCGCTGGGCGCTGCGCCTGCTGGACGGCGACGCGTGCGAGAGCCTGACCGCCCTGTGCGTGGTGCGCAGCGCCGACGGGCGCTGGCTGGCCGGGCGCCGCGCGAGCTGGGTCTCGACCTGGGCCGGGCGCTGGGCACTCGGAGCCGGGGGCGCGGTCGACCTGGGCGAGAGCCCGGCGCTGACCCTCTCGCGCGAGCTCGACGAGGAGTGGAGGCTCGTGCCCGAACGCCTGAGCGTGGAGGCGCTGGTCGTCCTCCCCAACGGCGTGACCATGGTGGTGGGGCAGGCCACGGTCGCCGACGACTCCACGCCCGTGCCCGACGCCGAGCACGACGAGTGGGCCTGGTGGCCCGCCGACGTGGAGAGGTGGCCCGCCGAGGCCGGTGAGCTGGTGCGGATGGGGCGCCTGCTCGGCGCTCAGGCGCCGGCTACGCCCACCGGGCAGGACACGCCGGTGCCGCCCAGGCCGCAGTAGCCGTTCGGCACCTTGGCCAGGTACTGCTGGTGGTAGTCCTCGGCGTAGAAGAACTCGGGAGCGTCGAGGATCTCCGTGGTGATCTCGCCGTAGCCGGCTTCGCCAAGCCGCTCCGCGTAGGCCTTCTCCGACGCCTCGGCCGCCTCGCGCTGGGCCTCGGACGTCACGTAGATGCCGGAGCGGTACTGCGTGCCCCGGTCGTTGCCCTGGCGCATGCCCTGGGTGGGATTGTGGCCCTCCCAGAAGAGGCGCAGCACATCCTCGAAGGAGATCTCCGCGGGGCGGAACACCACCAGCACCACCTCGTTGTGGCCGGTGCGCCCGCTGCACACCTCCTCGTACGTGGGGTTCGGCGTGGAGCCGGCCGCATAGCCCACAGCGGTGGTGTAAACGCCGGGCGCGCTCCAGAAGGCCTTCTCGGCGCCCCAGAAGCAGCCCATCCCCACGATCACCTGGTCGGTGTCCTCGGGGAAGGGCGGCTCGAGCGGCGTGCCGAGCACGAAGTGGCTCTCGGGCACGGGGAAGGGACGCGTGTCGCGGCCGGGGAGGGCGTCGGCGGCGTCGGGCAGCTCGGTCTTGTTGCGAAAGAGGAAGCTCACACCATCGAGGATAGCCCGAAGGGATTACGGTTCACGGAATGAGCCTCGTCACCGAAATGGAGCTGCCGGAGCTCGACTACCTCGGCCCCGAGCTCAAGGGCGACCGCTTCCATGAGGTGATGGCGGAGCTGGCCGAGCGCTCGTGGCTGGCCACCTCGCCGATCGGCTTCTTCGTGCTCGACCGCGAGGCCGCCGCCTTCTTCCTGCGCACGCGCTCGGCCACCTTCCCGGGCATGAAGATCGCCGAGATGTTCCAGGTGCGCGAGGGCCCGCTGCTGGAGGAGATGCGGCGCAACATCCTGCACGTGAACGGCGACCAGCACCGGCGCCTGCGCAACCTCGTCAACCCGGCGTTCACGCCGCGCTCGGCCGACCGCTGGCGCCCGGCGATGCGCGAGTACCTCGCTCGCCTCTGGGAGCCCCTGGCCGGTGAGAGCGCCTGCGACTTCGTCGACGCGTTCGCCAAGCCCTATCCGTCGCTGACCATCGCCACGGTGATGGGCGCTCCGCTCGCGGACGCGCCCAAGCTGCACGAGTGGTCGAACCTGATCCAGCGCCAGTTCGACCCGCACAGCCTGATGAACGAGATCGACGCGATCGAGCGCGCCTGCGCGGAGTTCTACGAGTGGGCCGGCGCGCTGATCGAGCGACGCCGCGACGATCCGGCCGACGACCTGATCTCCACCCTCATCGCCGCCGAGGAGGAGGGTGACCGCCTCTCCGACGTCGAGTGCATGAACCTCGTGCTCAACGTGCTCGTGGGCGGGGTCGACACCACGCAGTCCCAGCTGGCCCACGGCATCCGCCTGTTCGCCCGCGATCCCGGCGGCTGGGAGCTGCTCGCCCGCGAGCCCGAGCATGCGCCGGCCGCGGTGGAGGAGCTGCTGCGCTACGAGCCGATCACCCCGTTCACCGCGCGCCTGCTCCACGAGGAGGTCGAGTACCGCGACGTGGTCTTCCCCGAGGGCACCGTGGTGATGGTGTGCTCCTTCACCGCCAACCGCGACGGCGTGGAGGGCGAGCCCGGCGTATTCGACATCGAGGCCGACCGCGGCGCCGCAAAGCCGCTGACCTTCGGCGCCGGCATCCACTACTGCCTGGGTGCCAACCTCGCGCGCGCCGAGCTGCAGGAGGCGCTCGCCTTCCTGCCGTCGCGCATGCCCGGCCTGGCGCTCGACGGCGAGCCCGAGCTGGGCTCGGTGCACGGGATCTACGGGCTCGAGAGGCTGCCGGTCCGGTGGAACACGGCGTAGCGCAGTTCTCCACCGACTACTCGATCGACCCGGGCCGGCTGGCCCGGCTGGCCGAGGAGCGCGGGTTCGAGTCGCTCTGGTTCACCGAGCACACGCACATACCGGTGAGCCGCGAGACGCCACGCCCCGGCGGCGGCGAGCTGCCGCCCGAGTACAGCCACGCCAACGACCCGTTCGTCGCGCTGTCCTTCGCCGCGGCGGCGACTGAACGCATCAAGATCGGCACCGGCGTGTGCCTGGTGATCGAGCACGATCCGATCGTGCTGGCCAAGGCCGTGGCCTCGCTCGACCGCCTCTCCGGTGGGCGCTTCCAGTTCGGCGTCGGGGCGGGCTGGAACCGGGAGGAGATGGCCAACCACGGCACCGATCCCCGCCGGCGCTTCTCCGTGCTGCGCGAGCGCGTGGAGGCCATGAAGGCGATCTGGACCAACGACGAGGCGGAGTACCACGGCGAGCACGTCGACTTCGACCCGATCTGGTCCTGGCCCAAGCCGCTCCAGCAGCCCCACCCGCCGATCCTGGTGGGCGGTGGGGGCGAGAAGGTGATCGACCGCGTGCTTCGCTTCGGCGACGAGTGGATACCCAATCGCGTGGAGAGCGTCGAGGTGCTGAAGGAGCGGATCGACGAGCTGCGTGACCGGGCGGGGCGGCGCGTTCCCGTGTCCTTCTTCTCGGCCAAGCCCGAGGCCGCCGCCGTCGAGCGGCTGGACTGGGCGGGCGTGGACCGGGTGATCTTCTACGTGCCCCCCGACGCCTCGGCCGACTCGGTCGAAGGGGTGCTCGACGAGTACGCGGCGCTGCGCTGATGGGGCGCCTGGACGAGCTCGACATGAGCCTCAAGCTCTCGAAGTCCGACGAGGCCGAGCGCCTGGAAGCGGGCTGGGAGCGCCTCGAGGTGCTGCGCCTGGCCCTGGGCGGCAAGCTCGAGGGCTACGGCAACGGGCCGCCGGTCTGCATCCTGTTCGAGGGCTGGGACGCCTCGGGCAAGGGCGGCGCGATCAAGCGGCTGGTGCGGCCCTTCGACCTGCGTCACGTGCGCGTGGCCCAGTTCGCCGCGCCCACGCCGGACGAGCTGCGCCACCACTACCTCTGGCGCTTCTGGCCCGTCCTGCCCGGCGAGGGAGGGATGACGGTGCTCGACCGCTCCTGGTACGGGCGGGTGCTGGTCGAGCGCGTCGAGGGCTTCGCCACCGAGGAGGAGTGGCGACGGGCCTACGGTGAGATAGTCGAGCTCGAGCGCCAGCTCGTCGACAGCGGGATGGTGCTGATCAAGTTCTACATGCACATCTCCAGCGAGGAGCAGCTCGAGCGCTTCGAGAAGCGCCGCGACGACCCGGTCAAGGCCTGGAAGCTGACCGACGACGACTGGCACAACCGCTCGCTGCGCCCGCAGTACACCGACGCCGTGGAGGAGATGCTCGAGCACACCGATCAGGAGCCGGCGCCCTGGCACCTGATCGAGGCCGACTCCAAGCGCTTCGCGCGCGTGAAGGTGGTGGAGACCACCGTCGACCGGATCGAGGCCGGGATGAGCGCCGCCGGGATCGAGCTGCCGGCCGCCTAGCGGCGCTAGGCGGCGAAGAGCGTGAGGTCGGGCTCGCGTTCCCCGCGCAGCACCGAGAGGTCGATCTCCACGCACGCGATCCCGCGAGATTCTGCGAGCACACGCGCCTGAGGCTTGATGAGCTGGGCGGCGAGCACGCCGCGACAGCGCGCCATCCCCGGTTCCCCGCAGATGCGCGCGAGGTAGCGCGTGAGCTGCTCCACGGCATCGATCGTGCCCACGCGCTTGATCTCCACGGCCACGAACTCATCGGCGTGGTCGCGGCACATCAGGTCGACCGGGCCGATGTCGGTGGGCCATTCGCGCCGGACTAGGCGCAGGCCCTCGGGTGGCGCGTCGGCCAGCAGCTCCTGGAGCTCGCGCTCCACGCCCTCCTTCTCGAGCGCTGCCGCCTCGCCCATGTCGTGCGTGACGTCCGAGATCACCTCGGCGATCCGGATCTCCAGGCGGTCCTCGCTGGCGCCGGCCCTCTTGCGCACCACCATCAGGCCCTCGGACTCCTCTATCACGGTCGGAGGGGTCATCCAGTTCTGCGGCTTGAAGCCGCCGGTGTCGGCGTGCACCATCACCGAGCCGTCCGACTTCACCATCAGCAGCCGCAGCGCCTCGGGCAGAAGTGCGGTCAGGCGTCCGGTGTATCGGACCTCACAGCGGGCGACGATCAGGCGCACCGCGCCACCGTAGACCCCAGCTCGGATAGGGAGGCGTTTTTCGGTCGCTCATGGCGGGTATCAGAAGTCCAGGATGAGCATTTTCGACAAGATCACGGGCCGGGCCAAGAAGGCCGCCGGCGACATAACAGGCGACGGCTCGATGCGAGCCGAAGGACGCCGCGAGGAGCGCAAGGGCGAGGAGAAGGAGAAGCTCGCCGAGGCACAGGACAGGGTCGATGAGAAGTCACAGGATGTGGCCGACCTCGAGCGCCGCACCTGACCCGCTCCTTGGTCAAACCACCGTTTTGGGACGGGCGCCGCGCGGCGCCCGTTTCGCGTTTACGAGGCGGGTAACCTCGGGCAACCGCTAACGAGATCGTGCCCGAAGAACGCGCTCCCCACGTGGCCTACCGCGCGGTCCTGCTGGCCGCCGGCCTACTGCTGTTCGGTCTGCTCTTCCGCCAGCTGGTCACCCTGCTGCTGGCGATCCTCATCACGGTGATCGTCGCCATTCCGCTCGCCGCGGCGGCCACGCGGCTCCAGCGGCGGGGCCTGCCAAGGGCGCTGGGGGCGCTCGCGGCTCTGCTCGGGGCGTTGCTCGTGATGGGGCTGCTGGTCTACCTGCTGATCCCGCCGCTGGTCGATCAGGCCGACGAGTTCATCGCCGACGTCCCACGCATCATCGGCGACCTCGAGGGCGTCTACGCGGACGTGTCCGGCCAGGACCCGGGCCAGGTCGGCGATCGCGTCCAGGAGTTCGTCGACCGTTGGACGGAGGACCCCGAGCGCCTGATCGGGCCGATCACCTCGATCGGCCTCAACGTCGCCGGCGTGCTCGCGGCGCTCGTGCTCATCCTGATCACCGCGTTCTACATGGCGCTGCGCCCCGAGCCGCTGGTAAACGGGCTGGTGAGCCTGTTCCCGCCGCGCCGGCGCGACCACATCCGCCATGTGCTCGACCGGCTGCGCGCCTCGTGGATCGGCTGGATGGAGGGCGTAGGGATCGACATGCTCGTGACCTTCGTCCTGCTCTACATCGGCCTCACGGTGATCGGCCTCGACTTCGCGATCTTCTTCGCTGTGCTGTCGGCCGTGCTGGTGGTGGTGCCTTACTTCGGCGCCATCGCCGGCGGCATCCCGCCGGTTCTGTACGCCCTCACCGATTCGCCGGGCAAGGCTCTGCTCACGCTCGCGGTCTACATCCTCGTGCAGCAGCTCGAGAGCAACGTGACGATCCCGGTGGTCATGTCCAAGCGCACCCGCATGCATCCCGCGCTGATCGCGATCGGCGTGGTGGTGGTCGGCCAGCTGTTCGGGTTCATCGGGCTGTTCGTGGCCGTGCCGATCCTCTCGCTGATCGTGATCGCGGTCGAGGAGTTCTGGGTCAAGCCGGTCGAGGCGGCCGAAGCGCGGCACAAACGGGCGGACATCGTGATCTCAAGCCAGCTTGGTGATCGCGATGACCGCGCCGATCAACACGAAGATGACGATGAGGACCTGAACGACGAGCCAGAACCGGGGGATCTGCACCGGCGGCGGGCTACTCGGTGAGGCGGCTGGTGGGCACGAGCCTCGAATCGTAGTATCCGCCGCATGTACGACTCCATGGTCGTTGGCACCGATGGCTCCGATACCGCGAAGGAGGCGGTGCGCCAGGCCGCCGACCTGGCGGGGCGGATCGGGGCGAAGATCCACCTGGTGAGCGCCTACGAGCCGGTGCCCGAGGCGCGGCTGCGCGAGGAGCGCGAGGGCGCGCCCGGTGACATGGAGTGGATGATCAACCCGCGCGAGGACGTGAGCTCGACGCTCGAGGAGGCCGCGCAGTCGATCCGCGACGACGGAGTCGAGGTCATCGTTCACGCGCGCGAGGGAGATCCCGCCGACGCCATCCTCGACGTGGCCGAGGAGCAGGGCGCCGACCTGATCGTGGTGGGCAACAAGGGGATGACCGGAGCCAAGCGGTTCCTGCTGGGCTCGGTGCCCAACAAGGTTTCTCATCACGCTCCGTGCAGCGTGATGATCATCCGTACGACCTAGCTTCAGCGCAGGGCCTGCGCGCCGTTCACGAGTCCCCACCCGTACCGCGAGTCGAAGCCCGGGGCACCCAGGTCGCGTGCAGTGGCCTGGAGGTGCTGTTGAACCGCGACGGGAGACGGGTCGGGCCCCAGCCGCCCCGACGCGATCAGCAGTGCGGCGACAGCGGCCACGTGGGGGCTCGCCATCGACGTGCCGTCGTAGCGGCGAACGAGCTTGAAGCTGGTGGGGCGCCTGCGCGTGAAGGTCTGCTGAAAGATCGACAGCCCGCCCTCGTCGGGCCGGCACAGGGGCACCTCGGCCTCGGCGCGCGGGTCGTCGTCGTTGCCCCCGCCCGGTGCCGTGAGGTCGAGATCGCCGCCGCGGTTCGAATACCACGCCAGGCACCCGTGCGCGGTGGTGGCTCCGACCGCGATCACCTCAGAGGCGCGCGCGGGGTAGGCCACGCGGCCGCCGCCGAGCTCGTTGTTGCCCGCGGCTCCCACGATGACCACGCCGCGCCGGTGGGCGAAGCGGATGGCATCGAGGATCCCCGGGATCTGGGAAGCAACCACGTAGTCGTCGAACTCCACGCTCAGGTTGATCACGTCGGCGCCGTGTGTGGCGGCGTAGCGGATCGCCCGCGCGATGGCCACGGAGTCGCCGTAGCCGTAGCTGTCGAGCACCCGCAGGGGCATGATCTTCGCGTTGTAGGCGATCCCGGCCACGCCCTGGCCGTTGTTGGTCGCCTGGGCGATCGTCCCGGCCACGTGCGTCCCGTGCCCGAACGTGTCGTTTGGATGGCGGTCGTCGTCGATGAAGTCGTAGCCCCCGACGAAGCTGGAGCGGCGCAGGTCCGGAGCACGGCGGTGCCGGCCGTAGTCCTCGTAGGCCACCCCGCTGTCGAGAACGGCCACCACCGCGCCGCGGCCGCCTGGTGCGCCGCTCGCCTCGGCCAGCGCCCATGCGTCGGGCATGCCCACCCCGTATTCCTCGAAGAGATTCCACTGCAGGCTGACACCGGGGTCGTTGGGGATGAACGAGGCGGCGTGCGCCAGGAGGTTGGGGGCGGCGTAGGTCACGTCGGGGCGGTCGCGCAGCTCCTCGACGGTCTGAGCCACCGTTTCGCCGTCCTCGATCTCGAGCTGCTCGGCCGGTCCGCTCTCGCGATACTTGACGATCACCTCACCCGGCACGTAGTCCGCCGCCGCGGCAGGCCCGGCGAGCAAGAGGAGCGCCAGGAGCGCGAAGAGGAGAGAGAGCGGGCGCACGGTGCAACCATGTCTTTCATCGGCGCGCCGGAGAAAAACTTTCGCCCGTGAGCTTCTTTCCGCGCGATGAGTACTACATGCGCCTCGCTCTGCGCGAGGCCGAGCGGGCCCTGGACCACGATGACGTGCCGATCGGGTGCACGGTGGTGCGCGAGGGCGAGGTGATCGCGGCCGCGCGAAACGAGCGTGAGCTGCGCGGCGATCCCACCGCGCACGCCGAGATCCTCGCGCTGCGCGAGGCCGCCCGGCACGTGGGCGGCTGGCGGCTGCTCGACACCGTGCTCTACGTGACCCTCGAGCCCTGCGCCATGTGCGCCGGAGCGATAGTGCTGGCGCGCGTACCCCGCGTGGTCTACGCCGCTCCCGATCCCAAGGCGGGCGCGGCGGGCAGCGTGATGGACGTGCTCGGGCGGCCCGAGCTCAACCACCGGCCCGTGGTGGCCGGTGGCCTGCTCGCCGAGGACGGGGCGGCGCTGCTGCGGACGTTCTTCGCCTCGCGGCGTTCGTGATCCCTAGGGAAGGTCCTGGATGGCCCGGTAGCCCTCGTTGATCGCGCTGTGCGTGTAGGCGAACGCCCCCGAGTCGCTGTTGGCGATCGACACGTTGCGGTAGGGCACCCGGGCCCGGACCTGCGGCTGGTCGGCCACCGGCCCGTACAGAGACGGGTCCCACACCGACGTCAGCTCGTGCGCGTAGCCGTAGTTCCAGCGGTTGATCATGAACGAGTCGATGTCGCGGTCGGGGTCGAAGTCGCCGCCCGAGCTGTTCACGCTGCGCTCGAGCACGTCGTACAGGGCGTTCTCGAGATCGCGGAAGCTCATCTCCAGCAGCTTCTGGCGCCCGCGCTCGTAGGCCGCCAGCTGCGGGGTGGCCTGCGGGTCGCTCGGCACCACGGTGAAGTTGAGCACCGCCGGTGCGCTGGGCGGCTCAGCCGGAGTGGGCCCGTAGGCCGATCCGAACGACGCCCCTGCGCTGATGCTCGTGCTGTCCCAGAACAGGCTGTTGCCGCGCGGGGTGACCGACCGGATGCTCGCGTCGGCGAAGGCCTGCCAGTTGGTGAGCGCCGCCCGGCCGTAGATCAGCGGGACCTTTCGGGCGTAGCAGAGGTCCCTGACCTGCTGGCGCGGGAGCCCCTCGACGATGTGCGCCGTGACCCGGTTCCAGCAGGCCATGACCACGTGCCGTGCGCGCACGCGATGGCCGGACTTCTCGCCCTTCACCAGGTACTCGACCTTGGCGTGCTTGGAATGGCGCCCGCCCCGGGCCGGCTCCACCCGGAAGACCAGGCTCTTCAGCCGGATCCGCACCGTGTTGCGCGGCGCGTCGAGCCGGGAGTAATCGGTGAGCGCGTTGACCACGTTCTCCTGCGTCGGAGGGGCGCCGTCGACGTCGGGAATCGCCCGCGGGATCAGCTTGTCCAGGAGCAGGCGCACCAGCGAGGAGTTGCCGTCGGGCCACGTGGGGGAGGGACCGAGGTCCTCGAACAGGCCGAACTGCGGGGTGCGGCCGAGGCCGGGGAAGCTCTCGTAGCTGAGGCCGAGGCCCTCGTAGCCGGGATCACCGAGCGCCCACATGTCGGCCGCCGACACCGCCTGGGCTCCGGCGCCGAGCAGGCTGTGGCCGTTGCGCTGGTACCAGACGATCGCCTCCTCGGGCACGCCGATGTAGTCCATGTAGTACTGCTTCTGCGTGATCTGAGAGAGGAGCTGCTTCTTCTCCAGCTCGGTCTTCGGGCCGTCGCGGAGGGTGATCCAGTCGGAGGTGGTGTCGGTCTCGATCCGCTCGATTCCGGCCCGCGCCTCGGGAGAGAGCGGCGTCCGGGCGAGGAAGTCGGCCCAGCTCTCCTCCTCGCCCTGGCTCTCGACGAGCGAGTCCGAGCCCCAGTCCTCCCTTGGGAAGAGGTACATGGAGCGAAGCCCGTAGGTGTCGGGGATCGAGTTGGTCACGTTCTCGGGGAAGCTGTCGGGCTCCACACCGAGGTAGGCGAGCATGTCGAGCGCGTGCTGGCCGTAGGAGCCGGGTATGTCGAAGAGGCCGCCGGCGGGCTGGTTCCAGGTCCCGACGCTGTCGAGGTTGACCACCCCGCCGTTGCGCAGCAGAGTGAGATCGGCCCCGCCCGCGGCCGCGTTGGGAACGTGAAACTCGTTGCGGGTGGCGTGACCACCCACATCGGGCAGGGGATCGAGCAGGAGGATCTTCGCGTCCTCGCCGAAGCGGTCGCGGTAGTACTTGGCCGCCGCCAGCCCGCTGATGCCGGCGCCGACGATCACGCAGTCGTAGGTCTCGTGAGTGTCGACCACACGGCGAACATCGATCCCGGGTCCCGGCCGAGCGCTGTGCACGTCCTCCGGATTCGGCCGCCCGTCGATCTTCATGATCTGGCGCACGACCCGGTCCGGCTGGCCCTTCAGCCCGGTCTTCGCGGGCGGGTAGTAGCCCGGGGGCAGCCCCGGCGCTCCGTGGCCCGCCGCCACGGCCGCGGCCTCGGCACCCGTGAGGTGCGGCGCTGCGGCGGCCGCCGCGAGCCCCGCCGCGGTGATGGCGGCGCCGTCGAGGAAGTCGCGCCGGGTGATGCCGTCGTTGTTGGTGGACAAGTGGTTCCTTTCTCTGCTGGGCGGCCGGGGCCGTAGCCTCCCCCGCCGGCCCGGTCAGGTCAAGCGCGTCTAGGATTGAACGACCTCGGAGGGGTGCCGGAGTGGTTGAACGGGGCGGTCTCGAAAACCGTTGTGCGTCTTTCGGCGCACCGAGGGTTCGAATCCCTCCCCCTCCGCTAAGCGCGCCCCGCTCACGGTGCGATCGACTCCCCTGGACGCGTACGCCCGAGACCACTCTCCGGTCAGTGTTCGGGCGCGTCAGCCGGAAACCATGACCGTGCCAGGGCTTCGTGACGGATGCTCGGGCGCCTCGAGCTCGTCGCTGCCGATGGCGTGTCGATCGAGGAACTCGGCCATTCCTCGCGCGACGGGCTCGGGGCGCTGGATCTGCAGCAGGTGACCAGCGCCGTCGATCGTGCATTCATCGACCCGTGGCAGCGCGGAGCTGAGGAACTCGGCGACCTCCACCCACACGGGCTGCGTCTCACTGCCGACCACGGACAGGACGGGGAGATCGAGCCTGGCTGCCTGCTCGGCATCGAAGACCCACTCGCTCAGCGCGGGCAGCTCGATGCCGAAGAACGTGTCGGCGTCTTCGACCGCCTGCTTCACGGCACCGGGGAGGCTCTGCTCGAGCAGAGCCCTGGCCTTCGCCCACTCGACGCCGCCCAAGGCGCTCATGAAGATCGCCAGCGCACCGGCGTGGTCGCCGCTCGCGTACGTCTTGAACGCCGGCTCGACCTGCCCGAAGAAGGCGTCGAGACTGGGCACCGAGATCAGAGACGGCTCCAGCAGCATCAGCGTGTGGACGTACTCGGGGTGGTCGAGTGCCAGCTGCGCCGCGACCGCGGCGCCGCTTGAGTGGCCCGCGACGTGGACGGGTCTGACGTCGAGGTGGTCGAGCAGCGCGGCGGCGTCGGCGGCGTGGTCGGCGACGCTTACCGGCGGCGGGGTATGGGTGCTTCCGAGCCAGCCGCGCCTGTGATACCGGATGAGCTGGTAATGGTCGGCGAGCGCCGGCTCCGGGACCAGCGGCAGGAAGCCGTCCGCGATGAGCGGGTGCACAAGCAGCACCGGCTCGCCCGCTCCCGTGACCTCGTATTCCAGTTCGACGCCGTTGACATTTGCGATCTTCATGGGTCCTCCTCTGTGGGTGCGGGGGTTGTGGTCCGCAGTCAGGCGGGCTGTCCGGCGGCCAGGGCGTGCACGGCCTCGGTGGTCAGGCATTGCCCTCCGATCGCCCAGTCGCCGCTGTTGACCTCGTCGATGACGCACCAGGTGACGCCGCGCATGTTCTCGCCCTCGACGCTGACCAACGCGTCGGTGAGTCGTTCGGCGATCTGGGTCTTCTGCTCAGGCGTGAAGACGCCCTCAATGACCTTGACGTTGATGAGGGGCATGGGTCCTCCTCTTCGTTGAGCGCGGGGGGTTTAACGTCCGCACCCAAGATGCGTGAGCAAGACCGTTACAGCGGTAACTCTCATGGTTACGGCCGCTGTCCGTGTTCGCTGCGCTCCCCTTGCCTCAGAATCGTTCGCGCGCAATGACCGACGCTGGCGGCGCGGCCGTCGTCCAGCGCGCAAGTGATGCGGCAACGCGGGGAGATTGGCCGGCGGCCTTCGAGCTCTTCATGAAGGCCGACGCGGATGGCCTCGTGGGCGCCGGCGATCTACCTGTCCTCGGAGAGGTCGCCTACGCGGCTGGGCATCTCGACGTGACCATCGAAGCGTGGGAGCGCGCCTACGCGCTGTGCGTGAAGGGCGGCGACAAGGACGCGGCGGCAGGGGCGGCGGTTCGCGTGGCGATGCACCTGCTCTTCGATACCGCCCTGATGGCGCCGGTGCGGGGCTGGTTGGCACGAGCCGAGCGGCTCCTGGAGGGCGGAGATGAGACGCCGGCGAGCGCATGGCTTGCGGTTGTTCGCGCGTTCGAGCGGATGCTGACCGGCGACCTGTCCGGCGCGCGGCCATGGGCGCGGCGCGCCGTCGAGCTGGGTTCGGAGTGTGACCCTGCGGCGTGCGCCCTCGGTCGAGTGGCCGAGGCACGCCTGGTGATCCTGCAGGGTGATGTCGAGCAGGGCTTGGCGCTGCTCGACGAGGTTGGGGTGGCGACGGTCTCGGGGGACCTCGATCCGCTCTCGACCGGGGTCGTCTACTGCGAGCTCGTATGCGCCCTGCAGGGGCTCGCGCAGTACGACGCGGCCGAGCAATGGACCGAGGCGATGGAGCGCTGGTGCAAGACGAACGCGATTGGCAGCCTCCACGGGCGCTGCCGAGTCCACCGCGCCGAGGTCCTGAGGCTGCGCGGGTCCTGCGGCGAGGCGGAGGCCGAGGCCCTCGGCGCGTGCGAGGAGCTACGCCCCTACTTGCGACGAGAGATGGGATGGCCGCTGACGGAGCTCGGGCGGATCCGCCTGCGCACGCGAGACATCGAAGGCGCCGAACACGCCCTGCTGGCCGCTCACAGCGCCGGCTGGGATCCGCAGCCCGGACTTGCGCTCGTGCGGCTCGCCCAGGGAGACCCGGCCGCGGCAGCGGAGTCCATCCGAGATGCGCTTGCCCATCCGATGCGGGTGCCGTTCAAGGAGCGTCCGCCGGACAGCGAGCTGCAGCGGGCGCCCCTGCTCGAGGCGCAGGTCGAGATCGAGATCGCGGCCGGCGACATCGCGCGAGCGCGTTCGGCCGCGGACGAGTTGACTCGGGTGGCGGCCCGCTTCGAGAGCAAGGCGCTTGTCGCCGGCGCGACCCACGCTCACGGAAGGGTGCGGCTCGCCGAGGGCGATCCAGCCGACGCTGAACGGCTGTGCGCCGAAGCCACGCGGCTGTGGAGCGAGATCGGGGCGCCCTACGAGGCCGCGCTCGCCCGCGCCGGTCTCGCCGACGCCCTACGCGCGAGCGGCCGCGAGCGCCGGGCCGCCCTGGAGCTCCAAACGGCCCGCACGGTTCTCGACCGGATCGAAGCCGAGCGGACAAGCCGCGACAACGACTTGGCCGAGCCGCGGCGGCGGAGCGGGGCAACTCGCCGCTACGGACCCCGACATCTTTCGCTGGGAGGGCGACTACTGGTCGGTGGTCTTCGCGGGACGTACGGTGCGAATTCGAGACCTCAAGGGCATCCGCTACCTCGCCCGGCTGCTCGCCGACCCCGGCCGGGACTTCCACGCGCTCGACCTGGTTGCCGCCGAACGCGGCCACACCGCACCAGTCGAGCGGGGCGGTGCGGCCGGGCTGTCGCACACAGGCCCCGGCGATGCCGGCGAGATGCTCGACGCGCGAGCCAAGGACGCTTACCGCCGTCGACTCGCCGAGATCGAGGATGACATCGAACACGCGCGCGCCCTCGCCGACGCCGAGCGCGAGGCGCAGGCAGACACCGAACGCGACTTCCTCCTCCGTGAGCTCTCGCGCGCGGTCGGCCTCGGTGGCCGCGACCGACGCGCCGCATCAACGTCCGAGCGCGCTCGAGTCAGCGTCACCCGCGCCGTCCGCCAGGCGATGATCCGGGTCGGCGAGCACCATCCCGAGCTCGGCGACCATCTCGACCAAACGATCCGCACTGGCACATATTGCGCCTACCTCCCCGAGCGAGCCGGGCTGGGTTCCGCGGGCGAGCACTAGCTGACGAAGTCCGACGGCCAAGCGGCGCGAGCTGTCGCGTCGTGGTTTTGATCGGAATCGACCCGGGTGTATGGTGAAAGTTGCGCTCGCTGCGGAAGCGGCGAGCGGTCCTCGCGGCTCCACTCCCGGCCGGCTTGTGCGCGTCGACCCGGCTGACCGCGGCCCTCACTGGGTTGTTAGGAGCAAGGTATGTCGATTACCACGCCGGAGCGGCCCTCCGTGCACAGTACGGACGCCACAGAACGGGCGTCCCACGAGCTCGTTCAGAACCCGTCCGAGCGGCGACTCTTCCCCGGCTGGCGGTGGGTCGCAGTCGCCCTCGCCTTCCCTGTCGCCGGTTTGATCGGGTGGACGATCGGCGGAGAGGTGGACGCAGTCCGGCCCGCGCTAGCGGGTGGCGCGCTCACCGGAGCCGGGCTCGGTGCCGTCCAATGGTGGGCCGCCAAGGGGATGTTCGGGCCTCCGGCGGCATGGGTCAGCGCAAGCGCGGCCGGCTACGCCGTCGGTCTTGCAACCGGTGCCGCGCTGGTTGGCTACGAGACCGACCTCGGCTCGCTCGCCCTCATGGGTCTGGTCAGCGGCGCGGCGATAGGGGCCGCGCAGGGCTTTGCCCTTTCCCGGCAGGGGGAGAGGCGCCTGGCCGTCGCGTGGGGTGCCGGGATGCCGGCTTTGTTCGCGATTGGGTGGAGCGTGACGACGCTGGGCGGCATCGATGTTGACCAGCAGTTCACGGTGTTCGGCGCTTACGGGGCTGTGGTCTTCATGCTGCTCAGCGGTCTTCTTCTCGCCCGGTTCATGCCGCTTCGTGGGCGTGATGTGCCTCCGGCCTCGCGGCCCGTCTAGACGAATCGCCTGACGAACGCCAGCGCTGTATCCGCGACCTCGCGCCAGCCGTTGTCGATCGTCAGGGAGTGCCCCCGACCGGGAACCTTGACGATCTCGGTGACTCCGTCGTTGCGGCGCTGCTTCTTGAACGCGGCGTTGGCGATCGACCAGGGCACCGTGTGATCGTTGTCGGCCGAGATGATCAGCAGCGGCCCGCGATCGGGACTCTCGCTGTCGACCTTCGCTTGGGTGAACGGATTGAGGTTCGCCATCGCCGCCTGGAAGATCATCGCGCCGGACCCAGGTACCGAGTAGATCTCGTGCAGCCGCTTCGCCTCTTCCTCCGTGATCGCGTTGCCGAACGCGTAGCGAAACTGCTGAAAGGTCAACGCGACCGCGCGGTTGCGGTTGGCCGGGTTGCGCAGGACCGGAGAGGAGGACCTGAGCGCGGCGACCGGAACCGGCAACACGCCGCGAAACGGTGCGGGACTGATGGCCACCGACGCGGAGGCGAGTCCACGTCCGGCGCTGATCATGGTGAGCAGCCCGCCGAAGGAATGCCCGATGACCGCCGGCTTTGTCGACAGCCGGCCGATCACCTCCGCGTAGTGGTCGGCGATCTGCTCGATCGTCGTGCGCGCGAAGACCTCGGGTCGCGCTCTCGCCTGCTCGACGGTTTCCGGATCGTCTGGCCAGCCGGGCGTCAAGACGGCGTAGCCGGCCTCTTCGAACACCGGGACCCAGCGTTCCCAGCAGTTGGGCAGCAGCCACAGGCCGTGTATGAACACCACCGGCGTACGGCCCGTCTCGTTCGCTGCGTCGATCTGCTGCGCTTCGCGCTGCGTGATGGTCGCCATGCCTGGTCCTCCCTGACGAATGCTGCGCGGCGATTGTCCGCGCCCTCGGCGGGATCCTCGCAGCAGACCTACGTCAGCACCCCGCCGCGTGACCGCTGTGGACTTGGGGGGCTCGGAGGAGTACGTTCGCGTGTGACGGCAAACCGTCAGGAGGGAAGACGTCGCCGCATCCAGGCTGGTCCCTGATGTAGGCATCCAGCGCGATCGCGTACCGAACGCGGCTGTACTCGGGCTCCTCGCACTCGTCGGGTGCGCGGCCGGTGGCTTTTCGTTCAGCCTCGCCTTGAGGAGCGACCTGGTCAGTGGCGAGCTGGGCGAGCCGCTCGTGATCGCCTTCCTGAGCTCCTTTCTCACCGTGGCCTATGTGCTCTGCGGACTGATCGCCTGGCTGCGCCGCCCCGCCAGCCGCTTCGGTCCGCTGATGATCGCCGCGGGGTTTGCCAACTTCCTGTCGGGTCTCACCTGGACGACCAGCGACGTGCCATTCACGATCGGCCAGTCGTTGGACATGGTCCCCCCGGTGCTCTTCCTGCACGTGTTCCTTGCCTATCCGAGCGGTCGCCTGCGCTCGCGCTCGGAACGGATCCTGATCACGGCTGCCTACGTGACGGCGATAGCGCTCGAGCTCGTCCGAATGGCACTGGGCGGGTTTGGCCCGCACAACCTGCTCGAGGTTTCGCCGGACCCGGCGGCGGGCCTTGTGGCTCTGCGGATCCAGCTCGTGGCCATCAGCGCCTTCTGCCTATGCGGCTTGGGGATTCTCGTGGCTCGGCGACTTCGGGAGGGCCGGCCGCTACGACGCTCATTCGCGCTGCTCATGGACGTGTTCGCGCTAGGGCTCGTGATGATCCCGTTTCTGCTCGTCTCATCCGCGTTCGGTGGTCCGGTGGTGGCGGAGATCCGATGGGCGACCTTTCTCACGCTCGCGCTCGCGCCGGTGGCCATCCTGGTCGGGCTCCTGCAGGACCGCCTGGCCCGCTCGTCTGTGGGCGAGCTCTTCCTCGAGCTGAAGGAAGAGCCGCCGCCGGCGGACCTTCGTGACGCGCTGGCTCGCGCACTGCGCGATCCTTCGCTGACGCTCGCGTTCTGGCTGCCCGACTATCAGTGCTACGCCGATCTTGACGGCCGGCCCGTTGATCTCCCCAAGGGGGATGGCAGAAGGGCCATGACCCTGATCGACCGCGACGGCGCGCATGTGGCCGCGCTGCTCCATGATCCGGCACTGGACGATGAGCGTGAGCTGCTCGACGCCGTCACGGCGGCGGCTGGAATCGCGCTGGAGAACGGCCGCTTGCACGCCGCCCTCACAGCTCGACTCGAGGACTTGAGGGGCTCACGTGCGCGAATGGTCGAGGCCGGCCATCGGGAGCGCAAGCGGTTGGAACGCGACCTGCACGATGGCGCGCAGCAACGACTCATCGCGCTCTCGCTCGAGCTGGGCGTGCTGGGAGAGGGCTTGCACTCCGACCCGGGCACGCAAGAGCAGCTCGATCGGGCCCGGGGGCAGATTGCCGCGTCTCTGGAAGAGCTGCGAGCTGTCGCTCGCGGCATTCACCCGGCCGTTGTGAGCGGGCATGGTCTGGAGGTCGCGCTCGAGCAGCTCGCCGCGCGAGCGACCGTGCCGGTGCGTCTGAGAGTCACGATCGGGAGCCGGCTTCCCGAGCGTCTCGAGGTGGCGGCTTTCTATCTCGTTTCCGAGGCTCTCGCGAACATCGCCAAACACGCGCAGGCGCTGACTGCCACCGTGGACGTAGAGCGGATCGACGGCAATGTCGTGATCGAGGTCCTCGACGACGGGGTTGGAGGCGCGGACAGCGAGCGTGGCTCCGGTCTGCGTGGGCTGGCCGACCGCGTCGAGGCCCTCGATGGACGGCTTCAGGTCTGGACGCCGCGCGGTGGCGGCACGCGAATGAGAGCGGAGATGCCGTGCGGGTAGCGATCGCCGAGGACAGCGTCCTGCTGCGCGAAGGGGTGGCCCGCCTCCTGGGAGACGCCGGGCTCGACGTGGTCGCTCAGTCAGATGAGGCCGACGACCTGCTGCGCAAGGTCGCCAGCCATGACGTCGATGTCGCGATAGTCGATGTCCGGCTACCGCCCACACACAACGACGAGGGCCTGCGCGCGGCGCTCGAAATTCGCGCTCACCATCCCTCGGTGGGGGTGCTCGTTCTCTCGCAGTACGTGGAGCTTGGGCTGGCCATGAAGTTGCTCGCGGAGTCGGCGGAGGGAGTGGGGTATCTCCTCAAGGACCGCGTCGGCGACGTCAAGGACTTCGTCGCGGCGGTGCGCCGCGTGGCGGCCGGCGGCTCGGCGATCGATCCGATCATCGTGTCGACGCTGCTGTCGAAACGCCGGAGCAACGACCCGCTTGCCGAACTGACCCCGCGCGAGCGGGAGGTCCTCGAGCTTATGGCTACCGGAAGCTCCAACCAGGGAATCGCGGACGAGCTCGTGATCACGCTGCGGGCGGTGGAGAAGTACGTCTCGAGGATCTTTGGAAAGCTCGGGCTGCCCTCCACCGGAAGCGAGTCGCGGCGCGTGCTCGCGGTCCTGACGTTTCTCCGCTCCTGACGCGCGAGGCGGATCGAAGACACCAGTAACCCGCCCCCCGAGACGGGAAGTTTCCCGCCTTTCGCTTGACGTCCGCGGCTGAGAGGTTGAACGCGGCCACTCACGCCGAGAGGAACAGGCATGAAGACGCGCATCATTCAGAGCGATCCTGATCCGGACCAGCCCATTACTTCCGGTAACGGGGCGCCGCCGCCGCGGGCACACAACCTGGCGGCCCGCATGGCGCGCTGGAGCGGGCAGCACCGCAAGAAGGCCATCTTCGGCTGGTTTGCCTTCGTCCTCGTCGTCTTCTTCGTTGGCTCGAACGTGATCGTCCAGAAGGACATCGCGGACGTCGATCAGTTCTCGGGCGAGTCCGGCGACGCCGAGCAGGCGCTCGACCGCGCCGGGATGAGGCCGACCGAAGAGGTCGTCTTCTTGCAGAGCGACGAGCTCACCGTGGCAGATCCCGAGTTCCGGGGAGCCATCGAGGACGTGGTCGACCGCATCTCTGCGGTCCGATACGTAGAAAACGTCACGTCGCCGCTCACCGGTGACAGCGAGACGTCGGCCGATGGCCACGCAGCCCTGGTGCAATTCGAGATCGCGGGCGACTCAACGGAGACATCGGACCGAGTGGATCCCACCCTCGCCGCGGTCGCCGCAGCTCAGAGAGCGCACCCGGACCTAGACATCGAGCAGTTCGGCGGCGCCAGCGCCGACAAGGCCATCGACGCCGTCATCAACGACGACCTCAAGAAGGCCGGGATGCTGTCCCTGCCGATCACGCTGATCATCCTCACCATCACCTTCGGCACCCTCGTAGCGGCAGGTGTGCCGCTGCTGATCGGGATCACTTCAGTGATGGCCGCCCTCGGCCTGGTCGCGATCACGAGCCACCTCTTCCCAGCCGACTCCAACCTCCCGGCGGTCGTCCTGCTGATCGGGCTGGCGGTCGGCGTCGACTACTCGCTCTTCTACCTCCGGCGTGAGCGCGAGGAGCGCGCAGCCGGGCGCAGCGAGCGTGCAGCGCTAGAGACCGCCGCGGCCACCTCTGGGCGTGCGGTGCTGATCTCCGGCGTGACCGTGATCGTCGCGATGGCGGGCATGTTCATCAGCGGCGACAAGGCCTTCATCTCCTTCGCGGAGGGGACGATCCTCGTCGTGGCCATCGCCATGTTCGCCTCGCTGACCATTCTGCCGGCGATGCTGTCCTGGCTCGGCGACCGGGTCGAGAAGGGTCGGATTCCCCTGCTCGGCCGCCGTCGCCGTCCCGCGGGTCAGTCGCGCTTCTGGACGGCGCTGACCGGTCGCGTCATGCGGCGTCCGGGCCTGTCGATCCTGCTCGCAGGCGGTCTGCTGGTGGCGCTCGCGATTCCGGCTCTGCAGATGAAGATCGTCACCAGCGGGATTGACGAGCTCCCGCAGGACGAGCCCGTGATCCAGACCTACAACAAGGTCAAGAAGGTATTTCCGAGCGAGGGCGTCACCGCGATCGTGGTGGTGGAGGCCGACGACGTGCGCTCCGGCGCCGCCGCCGCCGGCATCGCCGACCTGCGCGGAGAGGTCAACGGCTCCGACGCGTTCCTGCCCGGAACCGAGGTCATCTACGGCGGGGGCGGCAGCGTTGCCCAGATCAACGTTCCGACCCCCGGCAACGGCACCGACGCCCCTTCGGTCAACGCCCTGACCGAGCTCCGCGACGAGATCATCCCGGCGACGGTCGGAAGCGTCGAGGGGACAACGGTCAACGTCAGCGGCGACGCGGCCAACTCCGAGGACTTCGCCAACCAGCTGAGCAGCAGGCTGCCGCTGATCTTCGCCTTCGTGTTCGGACTGGCGTTTCTCCTGCTGCTGGTGACCTTCCGCTCGATCGTGATCCCGATCAAGGCGATCGTGCTGAACCTGCTCTCAGTCGGGGCTGCCTATGGCGTGCTCGTGTTGGTCTTCCAGAACGGCAACGGCGAGTCGCTGCTCGGCTTCACCTCGAACGGCGGGGTGACCAATTGGCTGCCGCTGTTTCTGTTCGTGGTCCTGTTCGGCCTCTCGATGGACTACCACGTGTTCATCCTCTCGCGGGTCAAGGAGCTGTACGACCGGGGGATGTCGACCGACGAGGCCGTCAAGCAGGGGATCTCGACCACCGCGGGCACCGTTACCAGCGCAGCGATCGTCATGGTCGGCGTGTTCTCGGTCTTCGTCACCCTCGCCTTCCTCGATTTCAAGGAGCTGGGACTCGGGCTGGCCGTGGCGGTCCTGATCGACGCGACGATCATCCGCGGCGTCCTGCTGCCGGCGTCGATGAAGGTGCTCGGCGACTGGAACTGGTACCTGCCCAGCTGGCTCGAATGGCTGCCGAAGGTCGGCGCTGAGCGTGACGCCGTCCCGCCCGTGACGCCGAAGGACCCCCCGGCCCCGGAGGGGCCAGATGCCTCCGAGGAGCCGCGGCCCGCGCCCGTTCCGGCATGAACACGCTCACCGCTGACAGCGCTCCGCTCAGCGTCGACAGCGTTCCGCTCGCAACCGACAACGGCGAAGCGCGGCACGTCACCCCGCGGCGTCGCGCCTTCAGCCGCCCGGAGGTCGCCTTCATGGTCGGCGTGCCGCTCTTGTGGGGCACCCTGCTCCTCCTTCATCCCACGGGCGACGAGTACTACGCGGCGGTGAAGGACAAGGTGGGCACCTGGCAGATGGTCCACATCGGCACGATGCTGTTCATTCCTTTGATGGCAGGGGTGCTGTTCCTGCTGCTGCGCGGCCTCGACGGGATCGCCGCGTGGGTGAGTCGCATCGCGCTCGCGGTCTTCGCTGTCTTCTACCTCGCGTGGGAGGTCTTGGTCGGCATCGGTACCGGCCTCATCGTCGACGACGTGAACCAACTTCCCGCGTCGGAACGCGGCACGGGAGTCGATCTCGTCACGGAGTTCGTCGACAGCCAGATCAACGCCGTCTTCAGCGCGATCGGCACCGCCGGGTGGGTCATTGCGGCCGTGGCAGCGGGGGTCGCTCTCTTCAGTCGAGCACGCGGACGGTTGTCCGTCGCAGTCGTGGTCTTGCTGGTGCTGTCGGCACCCCTGATTGCGATCCACGTGACGCCCTTCGGTCCCGCCGGGCTGGCCTTGTTCATCACCGCAGTCGTGCTCGTGGTGCGAGGCCAGCGGACCAGCCGCCTGGCCCCTCAGCCGACCGCGGCATGACGTAGGCCGCCGCGGTGCCGGCGCTGTTCGCGCCGGCATGTAGGGTCCGTGCAGACGGCGAGACCGACGCCGCCTGACTTCGACCGAGGAGGGGACCCATGGGAAGTGGCCAACCTCGGGCGGTGCACGTCATCGGAGCGGGGCCGGTGGGTCTCATGCTCACGGCGTTGCTCCAGCCCATGGATGAGTTCTCGGTGGGTCTCTACGAGAAGCGACGCGACTACACGCGCACACGAATGGTGCGGCTCGCGCCGTACCTCGTGGCGGATTCGGTCGAGCTCTATCGAACGGATGCGATCGACGAAGACAGCATCGGTGCGATCTTCGATCCGGCGGAGCTCACCGATGCGCTCGCGTTCCGCAACTCGATTCCCGCGGACCTGATGGGGCTTCTGCGCGACTGGGCGCTGGGGTTCTGCCCGCTCAACTCCATCGAGCGATCGCTCAGCGATCTGATCGATTCGCGCAGCTCGAATGCGGTGCGGCGCAACGCGGCCGTCGTTACCGCGGAAGACGCGATGGCCATGCTCGAGCCCGGAGACATCCTGATCGACACGACGGGCCGCAATTCGCTGCTCCGGGATCACTTGACGCCGGAGTCCGAGCAGCAAGATGACGTGGCCAACACGCTCAAGATCCGGCTGGAGTACGCGCTCGTCATCACCTTCCTGTACGGCCAGACGTACGACTGCAACGAGTACTGCAAGTACTACAAGAACATCGAGAACGCGCACTACAAGTTCATCCCCATGGTCCAGCGGACGCACTCCGACGGCGGCGTCAGCCACGTGACGGGCATCGTCACCATCACCGCCGAGGAATACGAGGCGATGCCGCCCCGATTCGACGGTGAGTGGCTTCGCAGCAATTTTCCCGGCGTTGCCGAATCGACGGACCGTTTCATCGACAAGATCAAGGAGGAAACCAAGGGCGAGATACTCGGCGACCTCGATGTCGTCCGGATACCGCTCGATCTCTACCGGGCTCGCAACGCGACGGGCCGCCGGTGGCGAACGGCGGAGCCCAGCGACCACCCCTTCGTCCGCTCGCCGGTCTTCCTGGCGGGAGACGCGGCTATCGGCTCGCCGTACTTTCAGTCGATCTCGCTTGGTTTCGAGTGTGCGATGCACCTGGCTGGACTCATGGCGCAGCGCGACCTACCTGTCGGGGACATGCTGGAGCGCTATGAGCTGTTCATGTACAAGCAGTGGCTCCGGGTCTACATGCGCAGCAAGATGATCAAGCACAACAAGGACCTGTTCGAATCGATCGACGACCCATTCGCGCTTCTGGACAGGCTGCACATCTACTAGTGAAGTACGTTGTCGCGGCACACCGCCGTCGATTCATGTGGAGGAGTTCATGCCGACCGTAATCGCGTATCACGAGATCGATGACAAGGACCACTGGCTTGCGTCCGATAATCGCGAGAAGTTTTTCGGGCCGCTGGGCGTCACCGGCATCCGCGAGTTCGTGGATCCGGAGAACCCGGAGCGCGTGGCCGTGCTGATGGAGATCCCTGACATGGACCGTGTCATGGCCGCGCTCCAGACCGAGGAGGCCGCCACCGTCATGTCGGAGGACGGTGTCCGGGGCGACACGCTTGTGATGCTCGTCGCCGCGAAGTAGGTCCGCTGCAGGCGCTGTCAGAGACCGGCGCCTCTGGGTGGGCCGGGGCGCTAGCCGCGTTGCTCTGACTCGCTCGCGACGGACAGGGCCCCGAGCGTGGTCGCGGCCAGGGCCGTGGCCGCCATTAACCCAGCCGCCGGACCGGGGACCGCTCCGCGGCGCCATTCCGTTGCGATGGCGAGGAAGTCGAGCGCGTCGACGGCCGGCTGGAGTCGCCACCACTGAGCGCGGTTAGCTCCGGACGCCGCGAACATCCCGGCGGCAAGTGACAGGTTGCGGATGCCCCACATGCGACCGATAAGCGGCAACTGCGGATTGGCAGCGGGGTCCAGTAGAAACGCCTTGCCGGCAAGTCGCGGCGCGAGCAGCGTTGAGACGCCAAGCGCAGTTCGCGCGCCGAGGAGCGCGCGGCCCGTGGGAGTCACAGGAAGCGCCATCCGGCGCAGTCTGATCGAATTCTCGCCACCAGGCAGCGACGCCCCCTGCGAGGTGCGAACGTCCGCCACTAGGCGGCCTCCGAGTAGGCGGGCTCCGCTCCGGTGGGCTCGACCTCCGCGTCTGGCGCCTGAGTGGCGGTCGGCTTCTTCGACTGCACCACGGTCACCGCCACAACGACGGCCACGGCGATCAGCGCCGCTCCCAGGAGATAGGCGAGGTGGTAGCCGGCGTTGAGCGCAGCGGCCTTCGACTCGCCATCGGCCAGCAGGGCGTCGGTGCGCTCGGTGGCAAGCGTGGCCAGCACGGCCAGACCGATTGCCCCGCCCACCTGCGTGGTGGTGTTGACCAGGCCCGAGGCCAGACCGAATCGCTCTCGGTCGCGCCCGACATCGCGAGCGTCATCAGAGCCGGGAAGGCCAGCCCGGCGCCGCCGCCAAGCAGGAGCATCACGGGAAGCAGGTGAACCACCCAGCCGCCGTCGACCGGCGCCTGGGTGAAGAGCAGCAGGCCCGCACCGGCCAGCACCAGTCCGGCGATCAGGGCCGACCGTGCGCCGATGCCCATGATCAGGCGTTCGGCAAAGCCGAGCGACAGGGTGCCCATGACCAGGCAGGAGGGCAGGAACGCCAGGCCGACCTCGAGTGGGCTGTAGCCGAGGATGCCCTGGAGGTAGAGCGCTCCCAGGAAGAACATTCCGAAGAAGCCCACCACCAGCAGTGCCATCACCATGTTTGCTCCCGCGACGTTGCGCGAGCGAAAAAGGCGCAGCGGCATCAGCGGATTGTCGATGCGCGCCTGGCGCGCGATGAACACACCCAGCAGCAGGACTGAAACGCTGCCCAGAGCGAGTGTCTGAGTGGAGGCCCAGCCCCGCTCGCCCGTCTCCAGCAGCGTGTACACGCCAAGCATCAGGCCACCGGTGAGCAGCGCCGCGCCCGGGATGTCGGCGCCTTCATCGAGGCCGATGCCCTCCCTGTCCTCGACCAGCCTGAGGGCGAGTACCGCGGTGGCAACCCCCACCGGCAGGTTCACGAAGAAGATCCAGTGCCAGTTGATCGCTTCGGTGAGCAGACCACCGGCGAGCAATCCGATCGAGGCACCGGCAGATGCGACGAAGCTGTAGACCCCGATCGCCTTCGCCTGCTCGCGCGGCTCGGGGAACATCGTCACGATCATGCCCAGGATCACGGCCGACGCGATCGCGCCGCCGGCGCCCTGCACGAACCGCGCGGCGATGAGAACGCCCTGGCTCTGAGCCACGGCGCACGCCAGGGACGCGGCCGTGAACACGGCCAGGCCCAGCAGGAAGACCCGTCGCTGACCCAGCAGGTCGCCCATGCGGCCTGCGAGCAGCAGGAGGCCGCCGAAGGCGATCAGGTAGGCGTTGACGACCCAGGCCAGATTGCTCTGTGAAAAGCCAAGGTCGGACTGGATCGAGGGCAGCGCGACATTCACGATCGTGGCGTCGAGAACGATCATGAGCATGCCTCCGCAGAGCACGTAGAGGGCGGCCCAGCGGTTGCGGTCGGCGGTCGAATCAGTCACGTTGTCAGCTCCTCGGGGGTCGATTTCGCCGGTGTGGTTGAGACCGCCGCCCCGGCCGGAATTCATCGGCCATCGGTAACACTCTCGACCGTGGACAACGTCGAGATCGCCGACCGCCTGGAGGCGTTCGCCACGCTGCTGGAGCTCGCCGAGGCGAATCCGTACAGCGCCCGCGCATACCGGCGGGCCGCGGAGACGATCCGCTCTGCTCCGGCGCCGGTGGCCGACCTCGTGCGCCGTGGCCGGGTGCGGCAGCTGCGCGGAATCGGACGCTCGATCGAGACGCGGCTGCGCGAGCTGTCGAGACCGGGGACATCGAGGAGCTGGCCGAGCTCGAGCGGGAGCTCGCGCCCGGGCTGGTCGGCCTCGGTCGCTATCTCGGCCTGGGGGCGCGCCGCTCGGTCGAGATCGCGCGGGCCCTCGGCGTGCGCACGCCGGACGAGTTTCGCGAGGCGGTGGCAGCGGGCCGGCTGCGCTCGGTGCGCGGCATCGGGCCGAAGACGGAGGAACAGGTGCGCGCGGCGCTCGCGCGCGAGCCCGAGCCGCGGGCGCTCCTGCTCACGCAGGCGCGTGAGCTGCTGAACGGCATGGCGAGCGCGCTCGGCGGAGAGGCGGCAGGTGACCCGCGGCGCTGGCGCGACGCCTGCGAGGTGTTGAGCGTCGTCTGCGCGGCGGAGGACCCGTCCGCGGTCCTCGCGCGCTTTGCGGAGCTGCCCCAGATCGTCGCGGTGATCGAGCAGGACGAGCGGCGTGCGGTCGGGCTGACCATCGAGGGCGTGCCGGTGGAGCTCCTCGTCGCGGAGCCCGGGATGTTCGGCACCGCGCTCGTACGCGCAACCGGCGCGCCGGCCTACGTCGATGCGCTCGAGCCGCTGCCCGCGGCCGCCGACGAGGAGGCGGTCTACCGCGCGCCGAAATCCCCCGGTGCCCACCCGAGCTACGCGAGGAGCCGTTCCGCGGCAACCCGCCGGCGCTCGCCGAGCTGGGCGACATTCGTGGCGACCTCCACCGCCGACACGACGTGGTCCGACGGGCGCGCGTCCGTCGAGGAGATGGGCCGCGCCGCGCGCGAGCGCGGCTACGACTACATCGCGATCTGCGACCACACCCCGGCGGTCGGTGCCGTGCCCGGGCTCACCGCCGACGACGTCCGCCGGCAGGCCGACGAGATCGCGGCGGCCAATGAGCGACTCGCCCCATTCCGGGTCCTGCGCGGCATCGAGTGCGACATCCTTGCCGACGGCCGGCTCGACCTGCCCGACGACGTGCTGGTGGAGCTCGATGGGTACAGGCGAGCGTCGACGGTGGCGAACGGATGCCGCGGAGGGAGATGACGAAGCGCGTCGAGGAGGCCCTTCCGCAACCCCCACGTGCGCTGCCTCAGCCATCCCGACCGGCCGGCCGATCGGCCGCGTCCCGAGAACGCTGTCGACCTCGATCGTGTGTACGAATCGCCTTGGAGACCGGCGTCGCCCTGGAGGTCAACGGCCTCGCCCCCCGCCTGGACCTCAGCGGCGAGCACGTGCGCGAGGTGATCGGCGCGGGGGTGCGGATCGTCTGCTCGACCGACGCCGCACTCGGTGGCCGGCCTTGGGACATGGAGCTCTCGGTGCAGACCGCGCGCCGCGGGTGGGCGACGGCCGGCGACATCCTCAACACGCGCCCGCTCAGTCCGGATGAACGGCGACGAATCTGATAACCGTCGAGGCATGGACCACGAAGAGGTCAAGGCAGCGTTCATGGGGTACCTCACCCAGTCCCTCGCGGGGAACGAGGACGCCGCGTCCGCGATGAACGACGACGACGCGCTGGTGGAGTTTCCCGAGTCGGGGGAGAGGTTCCGCGGCAAGGAGAACTTCATCCCTTGGCGCGGCGAGTATCCGGCGGGGACGCTGGAGTTCGAGGTGCGCTCAATCCGCGGAGATGGCGATACGTGGATCGCGGAGGGCCGGATCCGCTACGACGACGGCGATCCCCTCACCTTCGTCGGCATCCTCCACTTTCGCGGCGATCTCGTCGACCGCGAGTCGATCTACGTGACCGAGCCGTTTCCGCCTGACGAGTCCCGAGCGCGGTACGCCGAGGGCTCCGAGCTGGAGGCCACGCCCGGGCTGCCGGAACGGGTTCGCACCGGCACCTGAAGCGCTCGCCTACGTCGGCTTCTTCGGCGCGTAGCGGTGGTGCAGGAGCAGCGTGTTGCCGTCGGGGTCCTCGAAGACGGCGTTGTGGCACACCCCCGAGTCGAACGCGTCGATGAAGGTCACACCGCGCGATTCGAGCTCGGCCCGGGCGGCATCGACATCGGCCACCTGCAGCGCGATCGGATAGCGGTTGGGCCCGGAGTCTCGGCCGATCGCGGCGAAGTCGAACACCTGGAGGGTCAGGTTGCCGGCCTGGAGCTCGCCGCCGGGCACGCGGCTGTAGGTCTCGATGCAGGGCAGCCCCAGGACCTCTCCGTAGAACCGCGCGGCCGCGTCGTAGTCCTTGGTGGGCACGGACACGAAGTCGACGCCGGTGACGAGGCCAGGCGAGAGCTCTCGCCCGGGTAGCTCCTGCACGACCCATCCGTTGCCGTCGGGATCGGCGAAGAAGGCGTGCTTGAAGCTGGGCCCGCCGGGCCGCCCCAGGTCCTGCACCTCGCTCACCGACACTCCCCGCTCGACGAGAGCGTCGCGGGCCGCGTCCATGTCGGTGACCGTGAGCTGCAGGCCCTGTACCGACCCCGGCTCCATGTCGGAGAGCCCGGTGCCGAGCACGATCGAGCAGGCCGATCCCGGCGGGGTGAGCTGAAGGACGCGCACGGTGTCGCTTACCTGGGCGTCGTGGTCGACGAGAAAGCCGGCCTGCTCGCTGTAGAACGCCTTGGCGCGATCGACGTCGGCCACG
>CAVVCU010000016.1:0-89871 GCA_963746825.1 uncultured Thermoleophilaceae bacterium | reverse complement strand
ATAGGAAGGCCCTGCACAGCAGGGCTTTTCGCGTTGTGAGAGGCCCGCTCCGTGGCCAGCGCGTCGGTCGTGGCAACGCACGTGGCAACATCCACACCGTCACCCCGGCGGAGCGCGGCCGCGCCGATTCCTGCAGTCCGGCGCGAGCGTCTGGCGTGCGCGAGCCCAGACGACCGCTCCTCGTCCCAAGCGGCGGGTCTCTGGCGGCCGAGCCGAGACGCTCGCATGCGTTCGCGGGCCTTTCGTGGTGCTGGTGCGCTCGGGGGCGCTTCGCCGGCGCCCGCGGGTACCAGTGCGCGGGTGCCAAGGAGCGGGCGCGGGCGGCGCTGGAGAGGGGCCGCCGCCCGCGCCGGGCTGCGCTCATGCGTCCGCGCAGTCAAGCCTTGGGCTTCCAGTCGTGGAACATGGTCGTCGGGTCAGCGGACGACGCCGACGCGGTGATGGCGGCGTGACACGGTCGCGGCGCCGGCGGCGGTCAGCATCAGGACAACGGCGGCGCCGCCGGCGCCGATCGCGGCGGAGCCCCACTCGAAGCCCTCGTCGATGGTCGTGACGGTCGGGGCGGGCGCCTCGGCCTCGTACGCGATGGCGGCGGCCGAGCCGGAAGGGGTGTCGCCGGCCGGCTCGAGCGCCGGGCGGGCGCCCGCCGCCGGGGCGGCGATCGCGATGACGGCAAGCGTTCCCGCGGCGGTGCGGGAGAGACGGCGGGTGCGGCGGGCGGACATGATGGCCTCCGGGGCCTGGGATTGAAGGACGTCGCCACCGTCCGCCGCTGGCAGTCGAGAACTGGTAGAGCCGCGGTTGATTACCCGCCCCCGAGCGAAGTAGGGTCGGCCTCACCCCGCGTTCAGGAGAGCGAACGCATCCGTCTGCACCTGCTCGGGCCGGTCGAGGCGACGTTCGACGACCGTCCGATTCCGCTCGGCGCCACCAAGCAGCGAGCACTGCTCGCCATGTTGGCCCTCCACACGAACGAGACCGTCCCGGTAGACCGTCTCGTGGACGGCCTCTGGGGCGACGACCCGCCGGCGACGGCCCTGAAGATGGTCCAGCTCTACGTGTCGCAGCTACGGCGGCTGATCGCCGGGAACGGCGCGGCGATCGTCACCCACGGCAGGGGCTACGAGCTGCGCATGCCGGACGATGCGGTCGACGCCGCCCGCTTCGAGCGCCTTGTCGAGCAGGCCGGCCGGGCTGAGCCGGTTCCGAACGGTGCCGCTCGCGAGGCGCTCGCGCTGTGGTACGGCGCGGCGCTGGCCGACGTCGCCAACGAGCCGTTCGCGGCGTCGGAGATCCGCCGGCTCGACGAGCTATGGCTGAGGGCGACCGAGCTCGCAATCGACGGCGACCTGGCCGCGGGACGCCACGAGAAGGTCCTCGCTGAACTCGAGCGCCTGATCGAGGGGCATCCTCTGCGCGAGCGGCTGCACACCCTGCGCATGCTGGCGCTGTACCGGTCGGGCCGACAGGCCGAGGCACTCGAAGCCTACGTCGCAGCCCGCCGGGGGCTCGTCGACGGCGCCGGGATCGAGCCCGGCCCCGAGCTGCACGAGCTGCACGGACGGATCCTCCGGCAAGACCCGTCACTCCACGTCCCAGGAGAGCCCGTCGAGCCGACGCACGTCGATGCGGAGCCGGCTCGAACCGATGCGTTGCGGTCACAGTCACGCCCGGCCCGTGGTCCCCCCGCCGCAGCAAAGGCCCGCACGCGCCACGGGCGTCACCTCGCCGTCGCCGCCGCCGCGGCGGCCGTCATCGCCGTCGTCGTCGTCGCCGTCACCCGCTTGACCGGCCCAGAGCGCCTACCCGGCATCGACGAGAACGCTGTCGGCGTCATCGACGCGGACGCGGACGCGATCACGAGGCAGTACCCGGTGGGCAGGAGCCCGAGTGCGATCGCTGCCGGCGGCGGCTCCATATGGGTCGCCAACGCCCAAGACGGCACCGTGTCGCGCATCGATCGCAAGCACGACGACCAGGTCGTGTCGATCGCCGTCGGCGACGACCCCGGCGGCCTGGCCTTCGGGGCAGGCGCGCTGTGGGTGACGAACGCCGGCCAGCGGACCGTCGCCCAGGTCGATCCGCGCACGAACCGCGTCGTTCGCAGCTATGACATCGCCAATGGCCCGCGCGGCATCGCCGCCGGCTTCGGCGCGGTGTGGGTCGCCTCGGAGGCCGACCGGACCGTCACCCGGCTCGACGTCAACGGAGGAGCCGAGATCAAGCCGATCGACGTCCCTGCGAACCCGACGGCACTGGTCGCCGGCGCTGGCGCGTTGTGGGTCACGAGTGAGGAGGGCGGCATCGTCTCCCGCATCGAGCCGCGCACGGGGACGGTGCTCAAGAGCATCACGGTCGGCGACGGCCCGGTCGCGGTGGCCGTCGGCGCGGGCGCGGTCTGGGTGGCGAACCGCCAAGGGGCGACCGTCTCACGGATCGATCCCGCCACCAACCAGGTCACAGACACGGTGCCGGTCGGCGGCAACCCGACCGCACTCGCCGCCGACGCCGGAGGGATATGGGTCAACGGCGGGGCCGACGGGACGGTGACGCGCCTTGATCCCAAGACGCGGCTGCCAGCCGCCACCGTCGACGTGCAGAGCCTCCCCAGCGCCCTGGCGGTCGTGGACGGCTCGGTCTGGACAGCGGCCCTTGCGTCGCGCGAGAGCCACCGAGGAGGGACCCTCCGTGTGGAGCTGCCGAAGTTCGTTCCCGGCTCCCTCCAGGCGGGCAACTACGCGGGCACCGCGCCCGTGGTGCTTCCATTGGCCTACGACGGACTGCTGAGCTACCGCCGGACCGGCGGAGCGTCGTTCGGTCCGCTCGTTGGCAACCTCGCCAGAGAAGTGCCCGAGCCGAGCGCCGATGGCCTGACCTACGTCTTCAACCTGCGGCCCGGCATCCGATTCTCCAATGGGGAAGTCGTGCAGCCGCAGGACTTTCGCGCGTCGATGGAGGACCTCATCGGGCGGTTCAAGAACCTCCCGCCGTACTGGGACGCGATCATCGGTGCCCCGGAGTGCAGGGCCGGCAAGGTGAAGTGCGACCTCTCGCGCGGCATCGTCACGGACGCGTCCGCGCGGACTGTGACGATCAAGCTCAGCGAGCCGGACTCCGAACTGCTCCCCAAGCTCGCCAACAGCCTGACGTTCGTCGCGCCCGCGGGCCACCCGTTCAATCCGTCGACCGAGCCGCCGGGGACCGGACCGTACCGCGTCGCGAGCTTCGATCCCCGTCGTGCGATCCGGCTCGTGCGCAATCCGCACTTCCGCGCTTGGTCCGCGGACGCGCGTCCGGACGGGCTCCCGGACGAGATCGTCGCGCGCTTCGAGAACGACCGTGAAGCATCGGTGGCTGCCGTCCAGCGCGGTCAGGCGGACGTCGTGGACGTCAAGTCGCCGTTCGGCTTCGGCCTGTCGCCCGAGCGCATGACGGCGCTCGCCAGGCAGGACGAAGGGCAGCTCTTCAGCAACGCCACGCCGGAACTCGACTCCGCGTTCCTGAACGTCCGCACCCCTCCGTTCGACGACGTGCGCGTCCGGCAGGCGGTCAACTACGCGGCGGACAGGCGCCTGCTCGCCGAGCTCGCCGGCGGACCCGACCTGGCTCAGCCGACATGCCAGATCGTCCCGCCCGGCTTCCCCGGTTACGAGCCGCGCTGTCGCTACACGCTCGACCCCAGTCGAGGCGGCGAGTGGGTGGCTCCCGACATGGCGAAGGCGCGCCGCCTGGTCGCTCGGTCGGGCACGCGAGGGACGAAGGTCACGGTCTGGGGTTACCGGCAGAAGCGCGAGCTCCACGAATATCTCGTGCGGCTGCTGCGGACCCTGGGGTACCGCACCTCGCTACGCCTGTTCCCGGACTACCGGGCGTGGGGCGAGCAGGTCCACGATGTGCGCAGCAAGGCGCAGATCGGTATCGACGGCTGGTACGTCGACTTCCCCCTCCCTTCGGCTTTCACCGGTCCCTGGTCGTGCGTGTCCTACACGCCGGATGCGGAATTCAACGGCAGCCTCTCGCAGTTCTGCAACCGCGGGATCGAGGCCCGGATGAAGGCGGCGCTCGCGGCACGCGGTCCCCGCGCACTGAAGCTGTGGCACGACGTCTACCGGCGGTTCGAGGACGCAGCTCCGATCGTCCCCCTCGTGAACCAGCGAACCGTCGTGCTCACCTCCGACCGCGTCGGCAACTACCAGCACCACCCGTTATGGGGGACGCTCCTCGACCAGCTGTGGGTGCGCTAGGCAGGGCACCGCCAGCCGACGACGGATCCAGAACGACGCCCTCCTCGACTCAGGCCGCCGGCCGGGGCGCTCTGCGCCGGCGCGACGCCGACGAGCCTCGCCTCGAGCGGCCCCGAGCACGTGGGGATAGATGCGGCCCGCCTGAGGCGGGGTGAAGACGAACCCGATCCGCTCGGGGGCCGGTAATCAACCGCGGCTATACCGGTCCTCGACCACCACGCGGCACGCTGGCCAGCGTCCTTCAAGCCGACCGGAGGAGGATGCCATGGGCATCTCCTGTCGTATCGTCGTCGCCGCCCTGACGCTCGCCGTACTTGCAGCGCCCATCGCCGCCGCGCATGGGCCACAAAAGGACGGTGGCGCGTTCATTGCGCCCGCCCGCGGTGGTGGCCTGACCGGCGGCGAGCTGCTGGGAGAAGATTGGGCGCAGGGGCTGGCGCGGCCTTTCAGCAGCGATCCCTTGAGCGGCAGCTGCCGAACCCTCGTGCGCAACGTGCTGATCCCAGCCTACGGGCCGGATGGAACCGCGACGTGCACGGCCACCAAGCACACGCGGCTGTTCATCTTCTTCGGCACCGCGTACACCAGCTTGGATGACCCGTTCCCCCAGACGGAAGAAGACCAACTCGCGGCCGCCGTCGCCGCTGACCAGGCGATCCACGCGCTCACCGTCACGGTCGACGGCCGCGCGACCAACATCCGCAGGCGACGGTTCGAGCTCTTCTCGCCGCAGAGGACGGTGCAACTGCCCGCCGACAACTACTATGGCGTCCCCGCGGGAACCACCCTGACCTTCACGGCGCACGCATGGGGAGCCGTGATCCGCAAGCTTCGCCCCGGCCAGCACACCGTCACGATGGAGGTGGTGGCTCCTGACTTCGGCGGGACCTTCACCTTCACGATCAACCTCAACATCGTTCGCGGGGGTGGCCCCAGCGACGACGACGACGACTAGACGATCCGCACTCCGCGGCAGTTCGATCCGGCGAAGGCCCGCGCTCAGCGGGCCTTCCGGCTTACACGACCAAGGACTGCTTCGACGTAGGAAGAGCTCACTCGCTTCTGGCTCCAGCAGGCGAATCGCATCCGAAACAAGTGGGTTCTCCCCATCTCCGGACCGACCGCGCGGCGCGCTTCCCACGATCGGCGCGAGTCAGAACAAGCCCGGCGCTTGCTACCGCCTCGACGCACATGCGAGCGTCTCCGCTCGAATGCCGGAGATGCCTCCTTGGGACGAGGAGCGGGCGTCCGCCGGCGCGAGGATCGGCTCCCGCCTCTTCCTGCATCCGTGGAAGAGCAGCGGCGACGGTCGCGTCCCTGAGCTGCTGTAACTTCGCCGTCGGCTCAGGTTCCCGGTGGTGGTCAGTCTAGGCGGCGGTCACCTCCTCGGGGACGGTCGGTTCGTGTCCTTCGTATCTGATCCGCTTGAGGTGCTGGCGTTCGAGCTGGGTGAACTTGATGCCGTTGGTGGCGTGGGTGATGTAGAGGTCGAGGACGGCCCAGACGAGCGTGAGGCAGCTGGTCTCGCCGGGGAAGCGGCCGATCACCTTGGTGCGGCGTTTGACCTCGCCGAGCGACCGTTCGAGCAGGTTCGTCGATCGCCACCGCCGGCGGTGTCGGGTCGGGTAGCGCAGGTGCACGACGAGCGCGTCGAGGTCGTCGGCGAGACACTTCGCCGCGGCGGTGTAGCCGGCCCGGTCGAGCTCGTCGACGAGCGCCTGGAGTCGCTGCTTGCCGTCGCGCTCGCCGGTGGCGTCATCGAGCGCCTGCCAGTAGGCCTGGCGGACGCGTTCGCGCTCGCGTTCGGGCAGCTTGGCGAGCAGGTTGCGGACGCGGTGAACGGCGCAGTGCTGGCGGTCTGAGGCCGGCCAGCACTGCTCGATCGCCTTGATCAGCCCGGGGGCGCCGTCGGCGACGATCAGCATCGGCGCGCCGAGCCCGCGGCCGATCAGATCGCGCCCGAGCGCCAGCCAGTCCTCGTGCGACTCGCGCATCCCGAGCATCACCGCCAGCAGCACGCGTTCGCCGTCTTCGGTGAAGCCCCAGGCGACCAGCACGCCCTCCTTGGGCCCGTCGCGGCGGACGGCGAGAAAGATCGCGTCCAGGAACAGCGCCGCCAGGTGGATGTCGTAGAGGTCGCGGCGCCCGAACGCCGCAAAGCGCTCGCGCAGCTCCGAGCAGATCCGGGCGGCGGTCGACTTCGACAGCTTCCCGAGCCCGGCCTGCTCGCACAGCGACTCGACGTCGCGCATCGACAGCCCGCGCACGAACGCGCCGATCACCATCGCCCTCAGCGGCTCGGTGCGCAGCAGCTTCGTGCCGCGCGGGAACAGCTTGGAGACGAACGGCTCGGCCGCCTCCCGGACCTGCGGGATCTCCACCGAAAGCTCGCCCTCGGCGGTCTGCACCCGGCGCGGCCGAAAGCCGTTGCGCAGCCCCGGCGGCGCCTCCGGCCGGCGCTCATAGCGCGCCCGGCCCAGCCACGCGTCGAACTCGTCCTCGACCGCGCGCTGGATGATCAACCGGGCGCCCGAGCTTCGCGAGCTCCGACAGCGACTCGCGCGGGTTCTCGCCGACCCCGACGGCCAGCAACCGGTCGATCTGCTCCTCGATCTCCGCCGACGGCGGTACCGTGCGTCTCACGGCGTAGGTCCTCCTTCATCGTCTTGTCAGGACTTGAGGGAACCTACGCCGTGCCCTTGACGGCCCGGCGATTTACAGCAGTTGGGAGACGCGACCCGGCGCACGCCGCCGCTGCCCCTTTCGCGCGAATCAATAGTGGCGGCGACACTCGCGACCGTCCGACACGGATGCTCGGTGACGGTGCTTCCGCGCGCTGCCAGTGCCGACCGAGCGCGGGCTCGCCGCTACCCGGACCTCACGCCTTCGGGTGCGGCTCGTGGCAACATCCGTGGCAACATCCAGATCGTCCATTACGTCCATATCGTCCACGCGGCTGGACGATCTGGACGATATGGACGCATTGGACGGATATGACACCCGGGTTACCAGGTTGAGGGCCTGGTCCAGGCTAACTGGGTGGAGGTTCGAGTCCTCTTCGGCGCATCGGAAGGCCCTGCAGAGCGGGGCCTTTCGCGTGTCCTTGACTTAGCGTCGGACAACGTCGCCGGAGCGTGGCAACTTCTTTGGCAACAGTGGCCGCGCTCGCTCCGACGCCATGCGAGCCTGCGCCGGCGTCGCCCGTGACCGCCCGGACCACACCCGGCAAAGCCCGGGTCTTCGGGTGCTCCTTCGGCCCTAGGTCCCGCACGCGTACCACGCGCTAGCTCGCGACGCGGGCGAACGCCTCGTCACGGTCGGCGGCCAGGCTCGACGAAGTGGCCGAGCCCCCAAAGGGCGAGCCTGCGCGCGAGCTCGATCTCCGACGGCTCCGCGGCCCACCGTCGCCTCACGTCCGGCCCAGCTTCCATGCGGGACCAAGACTTGCATCCGAGCGGCGCTGGTGAAAGGGCTGCACCAGAAAACGTTCGTCGAGACCGGACTCGCGCATCGAGCTCGGCCCGCCCGAGGCCGGGCCGGGATACGTGCTGGCGTCGTTCGGACGCTCCCAGCGCCCCACCGATGGCGCCGGGGCGCTAGCGCTCGCCGCGTTGATCGAGCGCGCCGACACGGCGACGATCGCTCACGTCGGAGACGACCTCGCACGCGCCGGGCAGAGGGCAACGACGGCCCGACTGCTCGCCGCAGCCGGCCGGCTTGGTGAGACAGCGCCGAAGCGCCGACGGAGACCCAGCCAGCGGCGACCCTGAACGACTGCCTGAGCAACCAGTTCCGCGAGGACTACAACGCGGCGGTCAACAAGCTCACCAAGATCAACAGCGAGATCGGCACCGCCACGTCCGGCGGCGCGGGCCAGTCCAACGCCGCGATCGCCAAGGAGCTCGACGGAATCGCCGACGCGGCCGACAAGGCCCGGGCCGACATCGCCGGCCTCGAGCCTCCCGAGGACGCCAAAGAGGAGTTCGACACCCTGCTCGCCGCGCTCGAGAGGGGCGTCGGGGACCTGCGCACGATGGCTCAGGCGGCCAAGTCGAACGATCCGGAGAAAGCTCAGTCGGCCGCGCAGGAGCTGGTCCAGAGCGGCCAGGAGATCACCGCGGCCGAGAACGCGCTCAAGACGGCCGTCGATGGCTGAGCCGGCCTAGGGCTCTCGGCCGCGTGACCTGAGGATGCGCTCGTAGCGCTCGCGCAGCTGGCGTTCGTCCCCATGCTCGCTGAGCTCGAGGAAGCGCTCGCCGATCGCCTCGTCGGGCATCAGCTCCTGGTCGGAGACCCCCTCGGGGCGGTCGTGGGGATAGTCGTAGCCCCGGCCGCGCCCCAGCTTCTTGGCGCCGGGGTAGGCCGTGCTGCGCAGCGTGGGCGGGGGTATTCCCTGGCGAAGCCCGTGATCGCGGTACCCAGCCGCGCGCCCGGCCGATCAGGCCTTGACGACGGCGTTCGACTTCGGCGCCAGCGCGAGGTAGACCGCCGCCTGGGAGAGGTTGAAGCGCGCACTCCGGGAGGCCCACGTGCTCCACCGCGTGGGCGGCGGCGACCGCCACCTCGAGCGCGCGCGGGTCGGCGTTCCCGACGTCCTCGCTGGCAAGCACCACCATCCGGCGCGCGATGAAGCGAGGATCCTCCCCGCCCTTAAGCATGACCGCCAGGTAGAGCAGCGAGGCGTCCGGGTCCGAGCCGCGCGTGGCCTTGATCCACGCCGAGATGACGTCGTAGTGCGTGTCGCCCTGCGGTCGTAGAGCACGCGCTGCGCTGGAGCGCGTCCTCGGCCTCCGGGGATCGTCACCGCCTTCCGTCGGCCACCGTCTCGGCGGCGAGCTCGAGCGCGGACAGCGCGGTGCGGGCATCGCCGGCCGGCCCGCGCGGCGAGGAACTCGAGCGCGTCGTCACCGACGTCCGGAGCATCGGGCAGGCCGCGCGGTCGCACAGCGCGCGGCGCAAGCAGGGCCGGCACGTGCTCGTCGGCGCCAGCGGCCTCAGCTCGTAGACCCGACAGCGCGAGAGGAGCGCGGGAGTCGACCTCGAAGTAGGGGTTCTCGGTGGTGGCGCCGACGAGCGTGACCAGGTCCTCCTCGACGCGCCGGCAGGAGGGTGTCCTGCTGGGCCTTGTTGAAGCGATGGATCTCGTCGAGGAAGAGGACCGTGGGCTCGTCGGCCGTCTGGCGGCGATGCTCCGCCCGCGCGAGCACCTCGCGCACCTCGGCGCGGCCCGCGTTCACCGCCGAGGCCTCCTCGAAGGCGGCCCGGGCGTTCACCGCCAGCAGGCGGGCCAGGGTGGTCTTGCCGGTGCCGGGCGGCCCGTAGAGGATCATCGAGTGCGGCCGGCCCTCCTCGATCGCGGTGCGCAGCGCCGAGCCCCGGCCCAGCAGGTGCTCCTGGCCGACGAACTCCCCGAGCGAGCCCGGCCGCATGCGGGCCGCCAGCGGGAGGTCCCCGGCGGGGACGGGAGTCTGCCCGCCGGCCGAGTCCTCTAGGTCGAAGAGTCGCTCGAATGCGGGGATTCTGACAGACCGGTCGTCAGCGCCGCGGTGCTTCTAGAACCCGACGGCGTATCCCACGAATGAGCAGGGGCGGTTGAAGTCGCTGGCCGACCAGTGAACCACGACCGCCCGACCGTCTGAGGCGCGGAAATGGGTCGTGCCGTTCTCCCCCTCAGGGACTCCGCTCGTGATCAGCTGCACGTCGTTGAAGTCGCCCGCGCCGGTGCCGAAGCCCCTGCTCAATAGAACCCCGTTGGCGACCTCTTCGTCGGCCTGGTCGTTGTTGAACGGGCGGCGGGTCTCGCTGATCAGGTCCGCATCGCCGCCATCGGTCCGTGCGAATACTCCTAGGGTGGAGGCGAAGACGGGGGGGCCGCCGGCATTGCACGTGGCCCGCAGCGTCAGGCCGTTGAAGTTGAGGATCTCGGTGCTCGGAGCGTCGAGAGCGGGGCGAAAGTCGATCCGCCGGATGCTCCGCTCCGCTGACCGAGCTCGCCGCATCGGCGCTGGCGGCCGTGTCTGCCCGCCCGGCGGTGTCCGCCCGGCCAGCAGCCGGCACCTTGGGGACCTTGCCGGCCTCGAGCCTTTCCTCCGCTACGTCGGCGCCGCCGAGGCTGCCGTCCTTGACGTCGCTGCCGAGCAGCGTGCCGTTGCGAATGTCGCCACTGCGCACGCTGTTGTTCCTCAGGTCCTTCGAGGCCACCGCGTTGTTCTTGAGCTCGCGGCTGTCGACGGAGCCAGTGGCGACGCCGTAGGAGACGCCTCCGAGCGAGATGAACAGGGCGATCAGAGCGACTCCCATCGAAGGGGATGGCCGCAGGCGGGAGATCTCGCGCTTCATGCCCCCCTTGATCGGCTGCCGCGGGAGCTCCTTTAAAGGCGGCCCAGGAAGCCCGTCAGCGCGGTGGCGCACTCCTCGGGGGCGTCCTCCCAGACGAAATGCCCGGCCTCCTCGATCAGCACGAGCTCGGTGTCGGCCAGCTCGCTCTCGAAGCGATGGGCGCCGGCCGGCGGCGCGAACTCGTCCTTCGCCCCCCACACCAGCAGCACCGGCCGGCCCACGCTCGCGAGGTCGTACTGCTCGAGCGCCTCGAAGTCGCCGGAGCGGTAGAGATCGAGCTGACCGTGGCGGCGGTCCTCGTCGGCGTAGGCCTTCCAGTACTCGTCGATCGCGTCGTCGCCCAAGGTCGGGCTCAGCGAACGCAGCAGGCCGGCGAAGCCGTCGCGGTCGATCGCGTCCACCACCTGCTCGCCCGTGTCCGGCGTGCGCAGCGCCTCGGCCATGCCGTGCCACTTCCCGTCGGGGAAGAAGCCGGTGGAGCTGATCACCATGGCCTCGATGGCCTCCGGGTGCTCGCAGGCCCAGCGCAGCCCGATCAGGCCGCCCCAGTCGTGCACCACCAGCACGCAGCGCTCGATGCCGAGCTCCTGGCGCAGGCGCTCGATCGACTCCACGTGGCGCTCCCACGTCCCGGGGCGGTCGGGCTCGGAGTCGCCGAAGCCGGCGAGGTCGGGCGCTATGGCATGTCGGCCCGCTTCGCCCACCGCCTCGAGGGCGGTGCGCCACATGTAGGAGGACTCCGGGTAGCCGTGCACGAGCAGCACAGGCGGAGCGTCGGGAGGTCCGCTCTCGCGGTAGGCGAGTCCGCCGGCGCTCTTCACCGGGTCAGCATTACCGATTCAGTTGGCCGGTGTCGGCGCGCCTTCGACCAGCGGCGCGAACAGGCGCTCGAGCGCCGGCCGCAGCACCGCGTACTCGAAGTCCGGGTGCGGGCTGGCCAGTTGACCGAGCACCAGGCCCGTGAGGGTGGCCACCACGAGCGGGGCACCGGCGGCGGGGTCCGGCGAGCCCGCGGCCCGCAGCCCGAGCTCGGCCAGGCGCAGGTGGGCGGTCTGCCAGCGGACGACCTCGTCGCGCAGCTCGGGGCGCCGGGTCCCCTCCAGGACGAGCTCGATCAGGGCGACGTGCCGGACGGGGTCGTCCTGCAGGTCGGCAGCCAGCGTCGCGGCCACGGCGCGGGCCCATTCGGCCGCGTCGAGGCGCCGCGGGGCCAGGTCGATCACGAGCCGCTCCAGGCGTTCGGTCTCCTCGCGGGCCACCAGGCGCAGGGCGTCCTGCAGCAGCTGCTCCTTGGACTCGAACCAGTACGTGGTGGCCGCCACGGGCAGCTGCGCGCGCTCGGCCACCGCGCGGTGGGTGACCGCGTCCGGGCCGCGCTCACCGATCAGGGCAAGCGTTGCCCGCAGGATGGGCTCGCGCCGAGCCGCTCCCTTCGGTACATTTGTTCCGGCCATGAGAACAAATGTACCGATGCGCACGGCAGCCGACAAAATCAGCTACGAGGATCTCTACGCGCGCTGGGAGGCCGGCAACTGGAGCGCCACCGAGATCGACTTCGCCGAGGACGCGCGCCACTGGCGCGAGGTGTTCTCCGACCTCGAGCGTGAGGCCGCCCTGTGGAACTACGCGCTGTTCTTCTGGGGCGAGGACGCCGTGGCCGACGGCCTGTCGCCCTACATCGACGCCGCGCCGCGCGAGGAGCAGAAGTACTTCCTCGCCACCCAGCAGGTCGATGAGGCCCGCCATGCCGTCTTCTTCAGCCGCTTCATGCACGAGGTGGCCGGCGTGGGCGGCGACGACACCGGGTCGCGGCTGGCCGCCATCGAGCCGTTGCTCACCTGGGGCTTTCGCCGTGTCTTCGACCGCCTCGAGACGATGTGCGCCGAGCTGCGCCGCAAGCCGACCCTGCCCAACCTGGCCGCTGCGATCACGCTCTACCACATGGTGATCGAGGCCACTCTGGCCCAGCCCGGGCAGCACTTCATCATGAGCTACCTCGAGGAACGCGACCTCATGCCCGGCTTCCGCGCCGGGATGGAGAACGTGGCTCAGGACGAGCAGCGCCACATCGGCTTCGGCGTGAAGCTGCTGGCCGACCTGTGCCGCGAGGACCCGGAGTGCCGGTATGCGGTGGCCGACATGCTGCGCGAGGTGATCCCCTTCACGGCTGCGGTGCTGGTGCCGCCGGGCTGGGACCGCCGCTACACCGAGATCTTCGGCTTCACCCTCGAGGACATCGGCGAGGAGGGCGCGGCGTCGCTGGAGACCAAGCTGCGCAGCGCGGGCATCCCGATGGATGAGCTTCCCGGCCCGCCCGTGTTCTCGCCCGACCTCGAGCCGCGCGGCCGGGCCGAGCTCGGCCAGAAGCTCGTGTACGGCGGCATCCTGGGCGAGAAGACGGGCCCGCCGCGGCGCGATCCCGAGACGATGGCCGCGGTGTTCCAGATGATCCGCGGCGGCCTCGACGAGCGTGAGGCGCCGGGCGAGCCGGGCACCATCCAGTGGGAGTTCAGCGACGCCGATCCGTGGCACCTCGTGGTGGCCAACGGCTCCACGCACGCCGCCCCGGGCCGCGCCGACTCGCCGCGGGTGACGATCGAGTGCCGCTACGAGGACTGGACCGACATGCTCGGCGGCCGCGAGACCGGCCTGCGCCTGGCCGCCACCCGGCGCCTGCGCCCGCGCGGCGACCTGCGCTGGCTGTGGAGCGCGCGGCGGATGTTCCCGGCTTAGCCGCGCCGGGAGTCCGCGAAGCCGCGCAGCGCACTCGGCGCGTCCGGGCCCTCGAACAGCTCGACGCAGTTGCGCGTCTCGCGTTCCATGGCCTGGCCGAGTTGCTCGCCGAAGCGGTTGTTGAGCATCGCCTTCGTGCGGTCGACCGCGGTGCGGGAGGTGGCGTCGAAGGCGAACGACCAGCGCGTGACGCACTGGTCGAGGTCGTCCGACACCTGTGTGAAGAAGCCGTGCTCCGCGCCCCACTCGGCGTCCTGGATGGCGCCCGTGAGCAGGAGCTGGCGCGCGGCGGTCTCGCCCAGCACCGTCGGCAGGAAGATCGTGCCGGCGTTGGAGAGCACGAGCCCGATGGTCACCTCCGGCGTGCCCAGCCGCACCCTGGGGGTGCCGAGCCGCACGTCGCAGCAGGCGGCGAACTCGAGTGCGCCGCCGATGCACACACCGTCGATGGCCGCGACCACCGGCACGGGGAGCGCGAGCGCCACCCGGGTCAGGCGCTGGAAGGCGTCGATGGTCTGCGCCCACGCGGCGGAGTCGGCCTCGATGGCCGCGAACAGGTCGTCGCCCGCGGAGAAGTTGTCGCCCGCGCCGCGCACGATCGCCAACCGGACCGTCTCATCCTCACCCGCCGATTCGAGCGCATCAGCGATCGCCGTCATGGTCGGCAGGTCCCAGGCGTTGAGGCGGGCCTGGTGGTCCCAGGTGATCAGGCGGGCGGAGCCCAGGTCCTCGGTCGAGACATTCACGCGAATGGGTCCTTTCCTCCTCGGTGGACGATCTGGGTCTTCTGCTCGGCAATGGGCAGACTGCCACGCGCCACGGCGTTTACGGCGAACGCCGACCGCAGGCGCTGGCGCAGCTCTGCGGCGAGATCGGGCCGCTCGCCCGGCTGTTCGGTCTCCACGTACACGCGCAGCGGCGGCTCGACCGGGTCGCCGAGCGCCACCACCGCCCACCGCCCGAGGCCCGGATGGCGGGCCAGGACCTCGCCGATGGCCGAGGGGTAGATGTTCACGGCCTGCACGCGCAGCATGTCGTCCGCGCGTCCGTCGATGCGAATCCGCGGGCTCTTTCGCCCGCACGCGCACGGTGCGGTCCACACCTGGGCGAGGTCCGACGAGCGGTAGCGCAGCAGGGGCGACGCCTCGCGGCGCAGGTGTGTCCACACGAGCTCGCCGTGCACGCCGTCCTCGAACGCGAGCACCTCGCCGGTGCCGGGTTCGATCACCTCGAGCAGCGCGTGCCCGCCGGTGGTCAGGTGCAGGCCCTCCCCTTCCCCGCATCCTCCTGCCATGGTCGACCAGATGTCGCTCATCCCGAACGTGTCGGCCACCTGGGCACCCCAGTCGGACTCGATCTCGCCGCGCAGGGCGGCAAGGCCGGCGCCGGGCTCGCCCGCGGTCACGATCCGGTCGAGCCCGAGCGAGCGCGGCTCGGTGCCGAGTTCCCGGGCGCGCTGGGCCAGGTAGGCCGGGAAGGAGAGCGTCCCGAAGATCGCCGTGATGCCGAGCTTGGGGATCAGCTCGAGCAGCCGCTGCGTCTGGCCCACTCCCACCGGCACCACGGTGGCGCCGGAGGCCTCGAGCGCCATGTGGTCGGCGATCCCGCCGGCGTAGAGCGAGTAGTTGAGGCAGTGGGCGATGGTGTGCGAGCGCCGCACGCCCGCGATCGAGAAGGCCTCCCCGCCGATCGCCGAGTTGGCCAAGTGGTCGGCCTCGGTGAGCCCGATCGCCACCGGCTCACCCGTGGTGCCCGAGGTCACGTGGATGCGAACGAGGCGCTCCGCCGGCACGCAGAGGTGCTCGCCCAGGGGCGGGCGCCGGCGCTGGCTCTCGCGCAGCTCGGTCTTTGTGAGGAGGGGCAGGTGGGGAAGGTCGGCGAGGGTTCGCCCGCGCCCGCCGAGCCGCTCGGCGTAGAACGGCGAGGCCGAGGCCAGGTGGTCCAGCTGGCTGCGCAGGAGGGAGGCCACGTCGGTTGCCACCCGCCACAGGCTGCCAGTACCGTTGCCGCCGTGCCCGAGCGCGCGGACCTCGAGCGGCGCACCACCGAGCTGCTCCAGCGGCTCATCCGCTTCAACACGGTCAATCCGCCGGGCAACGAGGCGGCCGTGCAGGAGTTCCTGTGCGAGCTGCTCACGGCGTCCGGATTCGAGTGCGAGCTGCTGGCGGCGGTGGAGGGGCGGCCCAATCTCGTGGCCCGGCTGCGCGGCGCCTCGGACGGCCCGACGCTCTGTCTGCTGGGCCACGTGGACACGGTCTTGGCCGATGCGTCGCTGTGGACGGTGGATCCCTGGGGCGGCGAGCTGCGCGACGGCTGCGTGTGGGGCCGCGGCGCGATCGACATGAAGAGCCAGGTGGCGGCCGAGGTCGCCGCGGCGGTGGCTCTTGCCGGCGAGGGCTGGCGTCCGGAGTCGGGGGAACTGCTGCTGGTGTTCACCTGCGACGAGGAGACGGGGGCGGTGCAGGGCGCGCAGTGGCTCTGCCGCGAGCACCCGGACAAGGTGCGCGCGGACTTCGTGGTCAACGAGGGCGCCGGCCAGGTGATCCGCTACGACGGCCGGCGGGTCTACGGCGTGTGCCTGGGCGAGAAGGGCGTGTTCCGCTTCACCCTGAGCATCGAGGGCCGCGCCGGGCACGCGTCGGTGCCGCGCATCGGCGACAACGCGCTCGCCCGGATGGGGCCGGTGCTCACCGCCCTGCGCGAGCGCCGGCCCCCGGCCCAGCCACCTCCGGAGAGCCTGCTCCTGCTGGAGGCGCTGGGGCTCGACGCGTCCGATCCCGAGGGTGCGCTGCGCCGGCTGGGCGAGACCGACGCCGCGCTCGAGGTGCTCGTGGAGCCGCTGCTTGGCGTGAGCTTCGCGCCCACCGTGATGCGCGCGGGCGACAAGATCAACGTGATCCCCGCCCGGGCCGAGCTCGAGGTCGACTGCCGGGTGCCGCCCGGGGGCGGCGAGGAGCAGGTGCGCGAGGCGCTGCGATCGGTGCTCGGACACGACGGCTACACGGTCGAGTTCTCCTACCCCGTGGTGGGCAACTGCTCGAGCGGCGAGAGCGCGCTCATGGACTCGATCGGCGCGTTCGTCGAGCGCGAGGACCCGGGCGCCACGGTGGCGCCCATGGTCATGTGGGGCTTCTCGGACTCCCACTGGTGGCGCGCGGCCTTCCCGCAGAGCGTGGTCTACGGCTTCTTCCCGCAGCGGGCGATGGACTTCGTGGAGGGCTTCCCGCTGGTGCACGGCGTGGACGAGCGCATCCCCGTGGAGGACCTCGGGCTGGCCGCCGCCTTCTACTCTGAGCTCATGGAGCAGACGCTGCGATGACGGCCCCGGTACCGCAAGAGAAGCTGCGGCTGGGGGGGATGGCGCTGCGCAACGGGCTGCTCGTGCACGGCCCCACGCATTGGGCGGCGGCGGTGCGCGACGACGCGGGAGAGGTCAGGGTGGCCTCGGGACGCAAGCCCGACCTGGGCTCCAAGGCGGCGGAGAACGTGCCCGGCGTGCGGGGCATCGTGAAACTGGCCGAGGCGATGGCGGTGATTCCGCTCGTCAAGCGCGCGCTTCCGGAGGCGCAGCTGCCCATGCAGGACGTCAGGACTCTGGGCGCCATGGGAGCGGCGGCGGTCGGGGGCACCGCGATCCGGGCCGCCAGCGTGCGCAGGGCGCGAGCTCAGGCCGAATCGACGGGCTCGGGCAAGGCGTTCTCGGCCGGACCCGGGAGCGAGGCGGCCATCGCTCTGCTCAGCCTGGCGCCCGCCCTCATGGCGCTGCGCAGCGGCGACCTCGCCGCCTATCACGGCGTCGAGCACAAGTCGATCGCGGCCTACGAGGACGACGGCGAGGCCGCCGACGCCACCAAGGAGCACGACCGCTGCGGCTCGCACCTGGTGGCCCCGATGCTCACCGCCGCGGCGATGGGCAACGTGGCCGCCCGCCGCGCCGGCCTCCGCGGCCCGGCGGCCGAGGCGGTGGTCGGCCTGGGGAGCGCAGCCGTGGCCGTGGAGGTCTTCGCCTGGGGCGAGCGCCACCCGCAGTCGCGCTTTACCCGGCTGCTGCGCCGGCCCGGGCACGAGATCCAGCGCGTGGTGGGCACGCGCGAGCCGACCCTCGACCAGCTCGAGGTGGGCCGCGCCGCGCTCGAGGAGATCCTGCGCGTGGAGGGCGATGGCGACTCAGGCTGAGCGCGGGGCCCGTCTGGATCCAAGCGTCTTTCGCCTGCCCGTGGAGCGAATCAGGGAGGGCTGGTACACCGACGCGTACTTCAACTTCACCCGCCAGCTGCTGCAGGAGAGCGGGCGCCATCCCCACGTGACGATGCAGGTCTTTCAGAAGAAGGCCTCCGTGCTGGGCGGAATCGACGAAGCGCTCGCCGTGCTCAAGCTCTGTAGCGGCGACTGGGACGCGCTCGACGTGCGCGCCCTTCACGAGGGCGACGAGATCGCCCCGATGGAGACGGTGATGACGATCGAGGGCGACTACTCGCTGTTCGTCCACCTGGAGACGGTCTACCTCGGCTGCCTCGCTCGCCGCACGCTGATCATGCGCAACGTCCGCGAGGTGGTGGCGGCGGCGCAGGGCAAGCCGATCCTCTTCTTCCCCGCCCGCCACGACCACTGGCTGGTGCAGACCGGCGATGGCTGGGCGGCGCACGTGGCCGGCGCCATCGGGGTGTCCACCGACGCCCAGGCCTCCTGGTGGGGCGGCACCGGGGTGGGCACGGTGCCGCACGGGCTGATCGCCGCGTTCGGTGGCGACACCGTCGCGGCCTCGCTGGCCTTCGCCGATCGCTTCGCCGGCGAGATGAACGTGACCGTCCTGGTCGACTTCGAGAACGACTCGGTGCGCACCGCGCTGGAGGTGGCCGAGGCCCTTGGCGACCGCCTCTGGGGCGTGCGTCTCGACACCTCGGAGCGGATGGTCGACCGGGCGCTCTGGGACGACATGGGCGATTACCCGCCGACCGGGGTGAACGAGGTCCTCATCCAGCGCGTGCGCGACGCGCTCGACGAGGCCGGCCACGAGCGCGTGAAGATCGTGGCCTCCGGCGGCTTCGATGCCGAGAAGATCCGCCACTTCGAATCGCTCGGTGCTCCGGTCGACGCCTACGGGGTCGGCTCGTCGCTCGTGCGCGGGGCCAACGACTTCACCGCGGACGTGGTGCTGCTCGAGGGCGGCCCGGCGGCCAAGGCGGGCCGGCGCTTTCGGCCCAACCCTCGCCTCGAACCCGTCGACTGACGCTCATGGGCCGGCGACGACCGGCCGACACTGAGGGGTAGATGCGGCCCGTCCTCCTCCTGTGCTGTTTGGCTGCGCTCCTGCTGGCGCCCCCGGCCGCGCTGGCCCAGGGCGGCCCGGCGCAGTGCACCACCCCCTTCGTGGTCAAGGGCGAGCAGCGGCTCGGCGGCCTCACGCTCGAGGCGGACGAGTACCGCATCACCACGCTCGAGACCGGCGACCTCACCTGCGACGAGGCCGAGAACGAGCTGCGCGAGATCCTGCGCGCGCCGGGTGGAGCGCTGCCCGCCGGCTGGAAGCTCGGAGCGGCGAGCCGCACGTTCTCCCGCGAGGACGGAAGCGACCGCTTCCGCCTCACGAGCGCGGTCGACCCGGCCGCCGCGGCCGACGACGGCTTCGGCTGGCAGGACATCCAGGACTGGGCCGTGCTGTGGCTGCCGATCATCTTCATGGGCCTGATCGCCGTGGTGCTGATCATGACCCTGCGCTACATGCCGCGCACCAAGCCGCAGCAGATCAAGCCGTCGTCGTCGGGCTCTGTTCGCTGGGACGACGTGGCCGGTGTGGAGGAATCGAAGGACGAGCTGCGCGAGGTCGTCGAGTTCCTGCGCGACCCCAAGCGCTTTCGCAAGCTGGGCGCGCGAGTGCCCAAGGGGATCCTCCTGCACGGCCCCCCGGGCACCGGCAAGACGCTGCTGGCCAAGGCCGTGGCCCACGAGTCGAACGCCACCTTCTTCGCCCAGTCCGCATCGTCGTTCGTCGAGATGTTCGCCGGCCTCGGCGCGGCCCGCATTCGCCGCCTCTTTCGCCAGGCGCGCAAGGAGGCCCCGGCGATCATCTTCATCGACGAGCTCGACGCGGTGGGCGCCACGCGCGGCAAGGACATCTCGGGAGAGAAGGACCAGACGCTCAACCAGCTGCTGGTCGAGCTCGACGGCTTCACGGCCACGGACAACGTCGTGGTGATCGCCGCCTCCAACCTGCTCGACAAGCTCGATCCGGCCCTGCTGCGCCCCGGTCGCTTCGACCGCCAGATCTTCGTGACCCCGCCCGACCTCAAGGGGCGGCGGTCGATCCTCGGCGTGCACACGCGCGACAAGCCGCTGACCGCCAACGTCGACCTCGAGGTGATCGCCCGCCAGACGAGCGGCCTGACCGGCGCCGACCTGGCCAACCTCTGCAACGAGGCCGCGATCTTCACCGGTCGCGACCATCGCTCGGAGATCGGGACCAAGGACTTCCAGGCCGCGCTCGAGCGGGTGATCGCAGGGGTTCAGTCGCGCCGCGTGATCAGCGAGCACGAGAAGCGGGTCGTGGCCTACCACGAGGCGGGGCACGCGCTCTGCTCGGAGCTTCTCGCGTCGGTCGAGAAGGTGCACCGCATCTCCATCATCCCGCGCGGGAAGGCGCTCGGCTACACGCTCAATCTCCCCGAGGAGGACCGCTACCTGAAGACCAAGGAGGAGCTGATCGACTACATGACCGTGCTCCTCGGCGGCCGGGTGACGGAGCACATCGTCTTCGGCGAGGTCACCACCGGCGCTTCGGACGACCTGCGCAAGGTCCACGACATCAGCCGCTCGATGGTCACGCAGTACGGCATGGGCACCGAGCTCGTGTCCAAGCAGCTGCCGGCCGACGACTACGCGATGTCCGACCACACGCGGCGGATGGTCGACGAGGAGCAGCAGTACCTCACCGACCTCGCGCACCGCCGGGCGCTCAAGCTGGTGGCCGACAACCGCACGCTGCTCGAGGGCTTCGCGTTCATGCTGCTGGAGAACGAGGTGATGGAGCGCGAGGACATCGAGCGCCTGGTGGGCGCCTACCGCGACGAGAAGGGAACGCTCGCGCGCGAGGGCCCGGTGAAGGAACTCGAGCCCGGGCGGGCGGAGATCGCCGCCTCCGAGGCCCCGCCAAACGCCGAATAGACTCGGCGCTCTTGTTCGGGCGCATTGATCACGTCGGATTGGCCGTTGAGGACCTCGATGAGGCCGTGACGCTCTACACCGAGCGGCTCGGCATGCCGGTGGAGCACCGCGAGACCGTCGAGGACCAGGGCGTGGAGGCGATTCTGCTGGGCGTGGGCGAGAGCCACGTCGAGCTGCTGCGCCCGCTCGCGGCCGACTCGGCGGTGGGCCGCTTTCTCGATCGCAACGGGCCCGGCCTGCATCATGTGGCCTACGGAACAGACGACATCCAATCCGCGCTGGACGCGGCGCGGGCCGCCGGCCTGCGTCTGATCGACGAAGACCCGCGAACGGGGATCCGGAACAGCCGCGTGGCGTTCCTGCACCCGAAGTCGACCGGCGGAGTACTCACCGAGCTTGTGGAGGCAGCCCACCCATGACAGACGAGAGCAGACGCATCGATATCGGCTTCAAGGGCGGCCAGGTACTGCCGGCCCGCGTGAAGCAGAGCTCGTTCGACGACATGCGCGAGGCCCTGGGAGACGAGCGCGCGGAGCGCTGGTTCGAGCTGGAGACCGTCGACTCGAAGATCTCCGTGGACCTCTCCGAGGTGGTCTACGTGCGCGTGGACACCGAAGCTCAGCGCGTCGGGTTCTAGGCTGCGCTTGGCCGCCGCGGCTCCGTGAAGATCGGCATCGTCGGCCTGCCCAACGCGGGCAAGTCGTCGCTCTTCAACGCGCTCACGCGCGCCGGCGTGCCGGCGGCCAACTACCCGTTCACCACGCTCGAGCCCAACGTGGCCGTGGTGGGTGTGCCCGACGATCGCCTCGACCGGGTGGCCGAGACGATCGGGGCCACGCCGGTGGTGCACGAGACGATCCAGTTCCACGACATCGCGGGCCTGGTGCGCGGGGCCCACGAGGGCGAGGGACTGGGCAACAAGTTCCTGGGCAACATCCGCGAGACCGACGCGATCCTGCACGTGGTGCGCGCGCACGACGACGCTCAGGTGGTGCACCCCGAGGGCCGCGTCGATCCGCTGGCCGACGTCGAGACGATCGAGACCGAGCTGCTCTACGCCGATCTCGAGCAGGCCGAGCGGCGCCTGGAGCGAGTGGAGAAGCAGGCGCGCTCGGGCGACAAGAAGCTCGTGGCCGAGGAGGGCTGGCTGCGCCAGGTGGTCGCGGCCCTTCAGGAGGGCCGTGGCGTGCGCACCGTGCCCACCCCGAGCGCCGCTCCGGATGCGCCCGTTCGCCTCTCGGCGCTCACCTCAAAGCCCGTGCTCTACGTGGCCAACCTGGCCGAGGGCGAGGCGCTCGAGCCCCCGCCCGCGCTGTCCGAGCACGCCGCCGCGCGCGGCGCGCGGGCGACGGCGGTGAGCGCCCGGCTCGACTCCGAGCTGGCCGAGCTCGACGACGACGAGGCGGCCGCGATGCGGACCGAGCTGGGCGTGGAGGAGTCGGGGCTCGCCACCGTGATCCGCGAGGCGTTCGCCCTGCTCGACCTGATCTCGTTCTTCACCGCGGGCCAGGGCAAGGAGGCGCGGGCCCGCGCGATCGCCCGCGGCATGCGCGCCCGTGAGGCGGCCGGCTCGGTGCACACCGACATGGCCCGCGGGTTCGTGGCCGCCGAGATCACTCCCTGGGACGAGCTGGTGCGGGTGGGCGGGTACACGGCTGCGCGCGAGCAGGCGCTGCAGCGCATCGAGGGCCGCGACTACGAGGTGCGCGACGGCGATGTGGTGACCTTTCGCTTCACTCCGTCCTAAGATGCCGTCCATGCCTCGCGTGATCCGTATCTTCGCTCTGCTCGCCCTCCTCGCCGCGCTTCTTGCGATCGCCCCCGCCGCCGCCTCGGCCAAGAGCTGCGGCATCGGCGACGAGCGCTCCTACGGCACCACCTACGTGACCAAGATCAGCGCGAGCGGCACCAGCTGCCGCTCGGCCCGCAAGGTCATCCGGGCCTTCCACGCCTGCCGGCCGGGAGCGAAGGGCACGTGCGGCGAGCGAGTGAAGGGCTACTCGTGCTCGGAGAGCCGCTTCAACAAGGGCCCGACGTCCTTCGACTCACGCGTGACCTGCCGCAAGGGCGGCAACACGGTCAAGCACACTTACACGCAGTTCATCTAGCCGCCGAAGTCGCGGCGGATCGCCTCGAGCACCACGTCGGCGGCCAGCTCCGCGCCGCGCGAGTTGAGGTGGATGCCGTCGGGGTCGCGCACGATCTGACGGCGGCCGTCGACCTCCATGGCGTCGCGGTAGCCCTCGGGCGTGAAGAGGGCGGTCATGTCGAGCACGCGCACCTGGGCGCGGTAGGGCTCGGCGGCCACGCGGATCGCGGCGTTGACCGAGCGCGCGACCCTCTGGAAGTCGGGATCGCGGGGCAGCGGCAGGGTCAGCCAGTAGACCCGCGCCGCGCCGCCCTGGCGGTAGGTGTTCATCATGCTCCGCACGCGGTAGGCGAACTCGGCGGCCCAGTCCGGCCCGCAGCAGTCCACCTCCTTCCCGTCCGCGCCGGGCATCGAGAAGCCCTCGTTGGCGCCGATGAACACCACGGTGGCGTCGGGCTCGCGCTCGGCCACGTGCTCGCCGGAGAGCTTGCCCCAGTCCACCAACCCGGTCTTCGAGATGCCGGTGCCCACGTGCGGATCGCGCTCCACGTCGACCGCCTCGTCGCTCTCGGCCAGCCGCCGGGCCATCTCGGTGTCGAGCGGCATGGCCAGCGAGTCGCCGGTCACGAGCAGCTTGTCGAGGGCCCGCGGGGGCTCGGGCTTCGCGCCCAGCTCCTCAGGGTCGAAGGAGTCGGGCGAGACGGCGGGCACCGCGGCGGCGTCGGCGCGGCGGGCGTCGCCGAAGCCGGCGCCCTCGCCCGCCCCCTCATCCTCGATGAAGGCCAGGGCGTCGTCGCCCCACTCGTCGAAGGGCAGCCGGTCGGCCACCCAGCCGGTGGGCTGGCCCACGGCGTGAACAACGTCGCGCTCGAAGCCGGGCTGCATGTCGTCGCTCGCCTGGCGCACCGAGGAGCCCTCGAAGAGCACGAGGACCACCACCGACAGGAACACCACCACCAGCGCGTCGCGGGAGCGCCGCCGCGGCCCGCGGGGAGGCTCGGGAACGCTCGCGGAAATGGGGTCGTCAGCCATACGGATGGACTAGAACTGAAAGTAGATGAAGGGCGGAACGCCCTGGCTGGGCACGGTAGCGCCCACCAGCGCGACCACCGCCGCCAGCCCGAAGCCGAGGGCGTAGGAGGGCAACTCGGCCACGCGCAGGCGCAGCCGCTCCAGCGGCACGGGCGGCAGCAGCTGAAAGCCGATCACCAGCACCACCGCCGCCACCGTGAGCGGCGCCCACAGCGTGGCTTCGCCGGGCACGGTCAGCTGGGCGAAGAAGCTGAGGGCCAGGTCGAGGCTCTCGGCCCGGAATAGGACCCACCCGAAGACCACGAGGTTGAAGACGATCAGCCAGCGCAGCCAGGCCGGCGCGTCGATGCGCCCGCGCAGCATGCGCTCGATCACCAGGCCGGCGCCGTGCAGGGTCCCCCACAGGATGAAGCCCCAGGCCGCCCCGTGCCACAGCCCGCCCAGGACCATCGTGAGCATCAGGTTGCGCGCGGTCTTCCACTTTCCCCCGCGGTTGCCGCCCAGCGGGATGTAGAGGAAGTCGCGCAGGAAGCGGGACAGCGTCATGTGCCAGCGCCGCCAGAAGTCCTGGAAGCTGGTGGCCCGGTAGGGGCTGTTGAAGTTCTGCGGGAACACGAAGCCCATCAGCAGCGCCACGCCGATCGCGATGTCGGTGTAGCCCGAGAAGTCGCAGTAGATCTGCGCCGCGTAGGCGTAGGCGGCCAGCGCCACGTCCGGCGCCGCGTAGGCCTCGGGCACGCCGAACACCGGATCGACCACCTCCCGGGCCAGGTAGTCGGCGAGGGCCACCTTCTTCACCAGGCCGAGCGCGATCAGCACCACGGCGGCGCCCACCGCAACGTCTCTCGGGTTACGTGGTTTGGAGAGCTGAGGGATGAACTCGCGCGCCCGCACGATCGGCCCCGCCACCACGTGCGGGAAGAAGCTCAGGTAGATGCCGAAGTCGAGGGTGGAGGAGGGCGGCAGCAGGCCGCGCTTGACGTCGACCACGTAGGAGATGGCCTGGAAGGTGATGAAGGAGAGCCCGATGGGAAGAGCGATCGTGAGGAGAGGCAGGGGCATGCCGAGCCCCAGCGAATCGAGAAAGCGACCCCACTCATCCACGAAGAAGCCGTAGTACTTGAACACGCCGAGCAAGCCGAGGTCGAGGGCGACCACGATGGCCGTGAGCCGCTTGCGGGAGCGCTCGTCACGGGCGCGATGGACCAGAACGGCGCCGGCCTGATTGGCCAGCGTGATCGCGCCGAGCAGGATGCAATAGCGCGGGCTGGCGGCGGCGTAGAACAGGTAGCTCGCCGCAAGCACGAACGGCTTCCATAACCTCGGACGCGGCATCAGGGCCCACGACAGGGCCAGCACCACGGGAAAGAAGAATGCGAACTCGAAGGACGGGAAGACCACTGCGAGCGGCGATAGTAGGCGCAATCGTCGCCGTCGCCCTGGGCGCAGCCCCGGCCGCGGAGGCGGCCTGCGGGGGCGTGAAGCGCTACGCGCCGGCGTCCGCGAAGCGCACGCCCGCCCCGCTGGCGGTGGGCGACTCGGTGATGATGGGCGCGATCGAGCCGCTGCGCCGGGCGGGCTTCGAGATCGACGTGCGCGGGTGCCGGCAGATGAGCGAGGGCCTGCAGGTGATCTCCGCTCGCGCGTCGCGCCGGCTCGCTGCCGAGCGTGGTGGTGGTGGCGCTGGGCAACAACTGGACCGTGTCCACCACCGAGATCCGCCGGGCCATGCGCATCCTCGGCGCCGAACGCCTGCTCGGCCTGGTCACGCCCCGTGGGGCCATGGCCTCCGCGCGAGAGGCGATTCGCGCCGCGGGCCGGCGCTGGCCGACTCGGGTCAAGGTGCTCGACTGGGCCTCCCGCAGCGCGGGCAAGCGCTGGACGTGGGACGGCCTGCACCTCACCTCCTCCGGCGCCGTCGGCTTCACCCGTTTGTTGGGCGAGGCGATGAGCTGGCCCCTGCCGGGCGACACCTCGGAGGTCGAGGAGCAGCCCACGCAGGGCGGGTCGGGTGGCGGCATCGTGGCGCCGCCGTGAGCCTGCGCCTTTAGCGCAGGATGCGCTCCGCCCGCAGCGCCCTGAGCACGATGTTCGCGGCGATCGACGCCCCCGCCGTGTTGAGGTGCACGCCGTCGCCCTGGCGCACGCGCACGGTCTTCCCGCCGATCTGGATCGAGTCGCGATAGCTCCCGCCCGGGGTGAAGACCTCGGCCAGGTCGACGATGCGCACGTCGTTCTCGAGGCCGCGGGCCGCGCGGCGCAGCGCGCGATTCACGGCAGGGAAGATCTCACGGAAGAAGCCGCCGCGCGGGGCGGGCAGGAGAAGCCAGAGCACGCGGGCCCGGCCGCCGCGGGCATAGGTGCGCATCATGTTCCGCGCCCGGCGCGCGTACTCGGCCACCCAGGGCGCTCCGCAGCAGTCGGCGCCGGCCATCGGGAAGCCGTCGTTGGCGCCGATGAACATCACCACCACGTCGGGCCGGGCGGCGGCCTGCCGGCGCGCCTGGGCCTGCCAGTCGAGCGACGAGGGCTTGGACAGCCCGGTGGATATGTGAGCGTCGCTGCGCACCCGCGCCCGGCCGGCCCGGGCCTTCAGGTAGGAGTCGATGATCTGGATCATGGAGTCGCCGGTGGCGAGGATGCGCAGGCGCCCGCCTGCCGGGTTGGCCCGTAGCGCGCGGCGGTCGCGGCCGTAGGGGGTCCGCACGCTGAGGCGATAGAGCCCGGGCCGAAGCGCGGCCACAGGCAGCCGCCGGGCCTTGCGCCCGGAGCGCACGCGGCGACAGGCCTCGCTTTCACCGGGCGCGCGTACGCAGAAGCGCGCACTCAGCCCGCCCAGCCGCCAGCGGTCGCGGAGCTTGAGCGCCGCTTGCCCGCCCGCCCGGGTGGAGCGCGGGCCGATCAGCTCGAGGCGACGGGCGCAGGAGGGCGTGCGCACCTCCGCCGTCGCGGAGACGCCTCCCTGGGTGACGGTGAAGATGCGCTCGCGGCGATCGCAGCGCCAGCGCGCGAAACGCGCGAACGTCGCGTTCTCGTCGTCGGATCGGTAGACCCCCCCTCCGTTGCCGAGAGCCCCCGGGACCGTTTCGCCCAGCGTGAAGTCGACCCCGGCCTGCCCGTGCACGTGAAGGCGGATGTAGCCCGTCTCCTGTATGTCGGCCCGGAGCGAGAGCGTGTGGTCGGCGGATACCGAGGGCGCGGTGAGCGCGACCAGAATCAGGGCGAGCGCAAGCGCTCCGCGCTTCACCGCACGCGAACCGCGGAGCCCGCCACTCGGCCGGCGCGCACGCGATAGATCCCCGACCGGGCCACGCTCGCATCGTAACCGCCGGATTCGCTGGTCCGGGTGCGGCCGACCGGCGTCCAGCGCCGTCCGGCTCGCCGCTCCACCACCAGTTCGCGGCGACGCGGCGCGGGCGAGAAGCGACCCACGAGCGCGGGGCTGGTCAGCACCGGGCCCGAGGCGGCCAGGCGGGCGATCCCCGCCCGCCTCCGGCTCGAGGACACGCGCACGAAGGTGAACCAGGTGTCGCGCAATCCCAGGGCGGCGCGGATCTGCGGGCCGGTGACCACACGCGAGCCCGCTGTGCCGTTGACGCGGGCGCGCACCACGCGCGGCGAGACGCCCCGCTTGAGCACGGTCACGCTCTTGAAGCGCCCGGGCGCCCCCAGGGCGGCGTCGAGCGTGGCGGCCGAGAAGGTGGCGGTCCAGCGGTGGTAGGGCGACTGCGTGTCGTAGGGGTCGGTCACGCCGACCAGCCACGGCTTGGACAGAGAGCCCACGAAGGAGAACTCGACGTTCTCGGTATGGCCGCCCGAGGTGGAGAAGTAGTAGGTGACGGCCGGCTGGCCGCCGTAGGTGAGCACGCGCCCGGCCGTTCCGCGCACGGCCGCGTCCGAGCGCACGCTCTCGCCGGTCACGCCCCGGTAGACCTGGGAGCGGGTGTCGGGGTACTGGTCGAACAGCCCGGTGGTCTTGCGCGTGGCGAGCGCGTACGTGCGCGCCGTGACCGCCTGGGCCTTCAGCGCCTCGAGCGGCCACGAGGAGGGCATCTCTCCGGCCACCACCCCGCGCACGTAGGAGTCGATGTCGAGCACGTTGATGGCGGTCACGCCGGCCCCGTCGGTGCGGATCTCGGCCGCGCCCCGGTAGAGCCCGCTGGAGATGCCGTTGAGCGCCGGGCCGAGCAGCCGAAGCGCGCCCGGTCCCTCGAAGCGCGCGCCGTTGCCGAAAGTCCCGACTCGCCGACCGCTGCCCGTGGTCACCTTCACCCGGCCGGCGGACTCACGGGCCACGTAGGTTGAGCCCGGCCGGAGGGGCTCCCCGCCGATGCTCGACGCGCCGCGCACGCGGATGTAGGGGTCGTTGGGCTGCAGGAGCACCCGCACCGCGCGGCTCGGCGCCTCGCCGAGGCGCGTGCCCCGGTAGTAGTGGGCCATGATCTGCGCGTAGCCGCGGCCCTTGAGCGCGAAGCCGTAGGCGCCGTACTGGCTCATGCCGATGCCGTGCCCGAACCCGGCGCCGCGCACGACGTGGCGAACGGCCGCGTCCGCCGTGGGAACGGCGGCGAGCAGGGCCAGAGCTGCGATGAGGAGAAGGCGGCGCATACGGGTCTCTTAAACCGTCCAACGGCTCAAGGTAGCGGGACTGCGGGCCGGGTATCGTCAGTTTCGATGGCCAAGCGCAAAGCGTCCGATCTGTTCGTGGAGTGCCTCGAGGCCGAGGGCGTCAAGCACGTATTCGGCATTCCGGGGGAGGAGACGCTCGATCTCAACGAGTCCCTTTCGCGCTCCAGCGTCGATTTCATCCCCGTTCGCCACGAGCAGGGCGGCGCCTACATGGCCGACGTGTACGGGCGGCTCACCGGCCGCGCCGGTGTCTGCCTGGGCACGCTCGGCCCCGGCGCCCTGAACCTCGTCACGCCCGTGGCCGACGCCTTTCTCGACCGCTCCCCGCTCGTGGCGCTGACCGGCCAGGGCGACCTCGAGCGCATGCACAAGGAATCGCATCAGTACATCGACCTGCTGCGGGTGATGCGCCCGATAACGAAGTGGAACGCCCGCCTGGCCGACGCGGCGATCATTCCCGAGGTCGTGCGCAAGGCCTTCAAGCTCGCGGAGGCCGAGAAGCCCGGCTCCACGCATATCGAGCTGCCGGAGGACGTGATGGCGGACGAGGTCGAGGGCGAGCCGCTGCCGCGCCGGCGTCAGGCCCGCCCGGAGCCCGCCGCGCGCGAGCTGCTCAAGGCGGCCGACCTAATCCGCGGCGCCATCAACCCGGTGGCGCTCGCGGGCAACGGCGTGATTCGCGGCCGGGCCGGGGCCGCCCTGCGCGAGTTCGTGCGCTCGACCGGGATCCCCGTGGCCGAGACGTTCATGGGCAAGGGCCTTCTGCCGCCCGACAACCCCAAGGCGCTCGGCACCGTCGGCCTGCAGTCCGGCGACTACACGATGGCCGGCTTCGAGGACGCCGACCTGGTGCTGGCCATCGGCTACGACCTCGTGGAGCACTCGCCCGAGCACTGGAATCCCGGGCGAGACAAGCGGATCATCTGCATCGACTCCGTGGCCGCCGAGACGGACGCGTTCTTCATGCCCGAGGTCGAGCTCGTAGGCGACCTCTACAACATCCTCACCCGGCTGGCCGAGGAATGCCGGCACGTGCCCCACTCCGGCGGCTCGGACCGCCTGCGCGAGCTCGTCCTGGGGCGCTTCGAGGCGGCCAAGGACGACGACGCCTTCCCGATGCAGCCGCCGCGGGCGCTGTGGGACATCCGCCGGGCGCTGGGGCGCGAGGACATCCTGATCTCCGACGTGGGGCTGCACAAGCTGTGGATCGCGCGCATGTTCCCGGCCTACGAGCCCAACACGGTGCTGATCGCCAACGGCCTCGCCGGGATGGGCTTCGCCCTGCCGGCGGCGATCGCGGCCAAGATCGTGCATCCCGAGCGCAATGTGGTCACCGTCAACGGCGACGGCGGGTTCCTGATGAACAGCCAGGAGCTCGAGACCGCGGTCCGGCTCAAGACGCCGATCGTCAACGTGGTCTGGGAGAACAGCCAGTACGGGTCGATCGTCTGGAAGCAGGACAAGAAGTTCGGCAGCCACTTCGGCACGGACTTCACCAACCCCGATTTCGTCAAGCTGGCCGAGAGCTTCGGCGTGCCGGCCTGGCGCTGCGACTCGGCCGACAGCTTCGGCGAGCACCTGCGTCACGCGCTGGAGCTGGACCTGCCGTCGCTGATCGTGCTGCCGATCGACTACTCGATCGATATCGCCATTCACGAGGAACTAGGAACGGAGACCGTCGCAACATGAGCATCGCCACCGCTGAGCAGACCGTCGTGGACGGGGTCAAGAAGAAGCTATTCATCGGAGGGGAGTGGCGCGACGCCTCGAGTGGGGACACGCTCGAGGTGATCGACCCCTCGACCGAGGAGCCGATCTGCGAGGTCGCCGACGGGACCACCGAGGACGCCATGGCCGCCCTCGACGCCGCCGTCGCCACCCAGGCCGAGTTCGCCGCCGTGCCGCCCAACGACCGCGCCGGGATTCTCTGGAAGGCGTTCGAGCTGATGACCTCGCGGGCCGACGAGCTCGCCACGCTGATGACGCTCGAGATGGGCAAGCCGGTGGCGGAGTCCAAGGCGGAGATCATCTACGCGGCCGACTTCTTTCGCTGGTACTCGGGCGAGGCCCTGCGCATCGACGGCAACTACAAGCAGTTCGGCAACGGCACCAGCCGGGTGCTGGTGATGAAGCAGCCCGTCGGGCCGGCGCTGATGATCACGCCCTGGAACTTCCCCATGGCGATGGGAACGCGCAAGGTGGGTCCGGCCATCGCGGCGGGCTGCGCGTCGGTGGTCAAGCCCGCGCAGCAGACGCCGCTGTGCATGCTCGCCATGGCGCAGATCCTGGAGGAGGCCGGGCTACCGGCCGGTGCGCTCAACATCCTCACCACCTCCTCGTCAGGCTCTACCACCGGGCCGCTGATCGAGGACGATCGGCTGCGCAAGCTCTCCTTCACCGGCTCCACCGAGGTGGGGCGCAAGCTGATCGAGGCCTCGGCCAAGAACGTGCTGAAGACGTCGATGGAGCTGGGCGGCAACGCCCCGTTCCTGATCTTCGAGGACGCCGATCTCGACGCGGCCGTGGACGGAGCGATGCTGGCCAAGATGCGCAACATCGGCGAGGCCTGCACCTCGGCCAACCGCTTCCACGTGGCCGAGCCGGTGCGCGAGGAGTTCGAGCGGCGCCTGGCCGAGCAGATGGGCGCGCTGAAGCTCGGCCGCGGCACCGAGGAGGACGTGAAGGTCGGCCCGCTGATCGACCAGCCGTCGCGCGAGAAGGTGGCCGAGCTCGTGCAGGACGCGCTCGACAAGGGCGCCACCTGCGTGGTGGGCGGCGAGATCCCCGACGGCCGCGGCTACTTCTACCCGCCCACGGTGCTCGGCGGGGTGACCGACGACGCGCGCGTGCTGCACGAGGAGATCTTCGGGCCCGTAGCGCCGGTGAACACGTTCGAGTCCGAGGAGGACGCGATCGCCCGGGCCAACGACACCGAGTACGGCCTGGTGGCCTACGTGTTCACGCGCGACATCAAGCGCGCGATCCGCGTGTGCGAGGGCCTGCACACCGGAATGGTGGGGCTCAACCAGGGCATGGTCTCCAACGCGGGCGCGCCGTTCGGAGGCGTCAAGCAGTCCGGCATCGGCCGCGAGGGCGGCACCGAGGGGATCGAGGAGTTCCTGGAGACCAAGTACGTCGCGGTGAATCTGTAGCGGGCCGGCCCAGGGACCAACCGGCCAGGCGCGGGTCCTGTCCGACAAATTTCCTTTCGCACGCCCTCGCTGACGCTCGGGGCACGCGTCGCGCTCGCTCGAGGGGAGGTGCAGGACCGGGTGCCGGTAGGCCCACTCGCCCTGCAAAATCTTGCGCATGACGGTAACCAAACCCTCGCTCTCAGTCGTGCCCGCCAACGAAGCGAGCTGGGAAGACCTGCAGACGGTCTTCGGCACGCGCGGCCAGGCGTCAAGGTGTCAATGCCAGCGATACAAGCTACGGCCGCGGGAGTCCTTTGCCTCGTTTCCCGTGGAGGAACGCGCCCATCGTCTGCGGCAGCAGACAGGCTGCGGCCAACCCAGGTCGGGCAGGACCAGCGGCCTCGTCGCGTACCTCAATGGCGAGCCGGTCGGCTGGTGCGCGGTTGAGCCGCGCACCGCCTACGAGGGTCTGGTGCGCAGCAACCGCGTCCCCTGGGAGCGTCGCGCGGAGGACAAGACTGACGACACCGTCTGGGCCGTGACCTGCCTGTTCACCCGCGCGGGCTTCCGCAAGCGCGGCATCAGCCGGGCTCTCGCGCGCGCCGCAGTGGACTTGGCCCGCGACCGCGGCGCCCGCGCCATCGAGGGCTACCCGCTGAGCACCAAGAACGTCATCTTGGAGGAGCTCCACGTCGGCACCGAAGGCGTTTTCGCTGACGCCGGCTTCAACAAGGTCAGCCGCCCGACCCTGCGACGTGTGGTGATGCGGATCGACTTCTGATGCCCGCCCATCACTGGCCTCTTGGCCGAGTCGGCGTAGTGCTGCGTTGCGGCAGGAGCAGGCGCCTGGCCGTCAAGCGTCCGAGCTGGTGTATGGGAGGAATGTCGGGAGCGTGAACTTCGAGCGAGCTGCGGCCCTGGCCATCGCGCTGCTTCCCCGATCGTGGCCGCGAGTGGCAAGCGCCACCGCGGCCGCGCTCGGGGTGCTCAGCAGCCGGGTTGTGTGGCGGCGCTCGCGCCGGCGCTCGTCTTAACGGCGCGCGCGGACGACGCCCCTGTGCCCGCCAGCGTAAGCGTGCCGATGTAGTCGGTTCTGACGCCCCGCTTGGTGGGCGAGTCGACCATCGTCAGCACGCCCTCTGCGTCCTCGAAGTCACCCGTTCCTTCGACCACCGGATGCCAGCAGGAGCCCCAGATCAGCGAGTCCGGGTCCGCGGAGCCGTACAGCGCCCAGTAGCGGATCGTGAACGACAGCGTGCCGGACGGGTCGCCCTTACAGGAGCGGTCACGGCGCCGGTCGATACAACCCTTGAACAGTTCCGTGCCCTGCGCCTCGTAGTTCGGGTAAGGCGACGTCAACGGCACCTCCGTGAGCTCGTTGATCGTCCACTTGCCCCTGAGCCCACCACGCATCTTGTACTGACCGGCGCCGCTCGCATCGACGTTGACCGCCACCTGCTTGCCCGCCACTCGGTAGGTCGCTGCGTCCGCAACGCCCGTCAGCGCTACCGTGGCCACAGCCCCGGCCAGCAGCGCTGCGACTCTTGTCGAACTGACCATCGGTTCCTCCGTCGGTCGTTTCAAGGACGCTATCGCTTTCGCCTGCCACGAGCAATCGAAGAGGCCCGTCAGCGAGTGTCGCAATGCGCGAGCAGCGCGAGCCGTCAGGCTCGGCCGGACTGCGCCCTACGGTGTGGGGCTCCGGTGCCTAACCGCTTCGGTTGCGCTGGACGGCACGTGACGGCCACGGCGACGCCGCTGCGATGGTGGTGCTTCGTGCGGCGGTTGCGAGCCAGCCGGGTGGCCACGAGCGGACGGTGCCGGTCGAGCTCGCCGACCCGCCTCGAGCGGGCGACGCCCGTGCGCCGGCATCCCGCTACCGTGCCGCGCATGCCGATCCGGTCCGGGATAGTCGCGTTGGCGCTGGTCGCCGCGATCGGGGGTGCTGCGTCGGCCGTCGCTCAGGTGCCCGGCCTCGTCCCCGGCGTCCACGACCTCCACCTGAAGGGCATCGGGGAGGTGCGCTTTGGGATGACTGTCAAGCAGGCTCGCGACGCCGCGGGTGTCTGGATGGTCAAGTCGCGGGTGAACGAGTGCACGTACCTTGACGCCGGCCCGCCCGGCACCGGTCAGGGGCCGACGCTCATGTTCGTGGGGGGGAAGCTCCGGGCGGTCACCACGTCGCGCCCGCGCCGAGAATTCTCGACGCCCAAGGGCGTAGGAGTCGGCACCAGCGCGCGACGCGTGCGCCGGCTCTACCCCGGCTCCGAGCGCACCGTCAACATTGGCGCACCGGAGGGCTTCAACCTTGTGTGGAAGCGCGGCCGCGAGCGCCGCTTCGTGTTCGAGATCGACAACGGCAGGGTGTTCGGCATCAAGAGCGGAGTGATGCCATACGTGAAGTGGCAGGAGTGCGCTTAGCGGACTCTTCGTCGTCGTGCAGAGGAGGAGGTCCGGGGGTGGACACCGGGACCAGACCTCACTCGGTCCGAAGAGGCACGCCAAGAGTGCGATTTCTTCGGTCAGTCCCGAGACGGAGGAGCGGCTCACGCCCGCTAGGCCCTTGGGTCGCCTCACGATCTCGTCAGCGAGACGTCGAACGGCTTGAACCCTTCCCGTTCGTAGAAGCGGATCGCATCCGCGTTTGAGTGTGCGACGCCCACGAGCACGGTGCCCGCTCCGGCCTCGTTCGCGATGTCCGCGGCGGCTTGGCTCAGCCGCGGCGTCCCTCGGGCGAAAGCCCGCCTATAGTGCCGAGCGGACTTGGTACTGCGGCTGCGACGTCTGACTCGCGTAACGGCCGCGCGTTCTCTCGGCGTTCCCCGCCGGCCCGGCGGGATCGCCCATATGGGCTCGGTTGATCCGCGCTCGAAAGGCACAGCATGCCCCAGCTCCTCGCGCGCCTGGCGCGCACCCTGTCCTCGCACTGGAAGCGCAGCCTCGTGGCGGCGATCGGCGTCCTGGTGCTACTCGTCCTGGCGGCCGGCGCCAGCGATGGGGCCAGCGACGACTACTCCCTTCCGGGGGCCGAGTCTCAGCAGGCGATCGATCTCTTCCAGGCGCACTCGCCCGCGTTCGGCGGGGCGGACTCAACGCTTGTCTTCACGGTCGACGACGGCAAGGTGTCCGATCCGGCGCCCAAGGCCGCGATCGAGGGTGCCCTGGCCGAGGTCCGCGAGCTCGACGGCGTCGAGCTGGTGGCGAGCCCGTTCGATCGGGGGGGCCAGGTTTCGGAGGATGGGCGCCTGGCGGCGGTTGACGTGCGCTACTCAACTGAGCCCGGAGAGGTCGAGAAGGAGCAGGGCGAGGCGCTGATCGCGGCCGGCGAGACCGCCGAGCCGGACGTTCAGGTCGAGGCGCGGGGTGTTCTGATCGACCTGGCTTCCGAGGAGGAAGCCCCCGTGGGTGAGCTCATCGGCGTGCTCATCGCGATCGTGCTGCTGACACTGCTCTTTCGCTCCGGCTGGGCGATGGGCGCGACGCTCATCGGCGCGCTGATCGGCGTCGCGGCGGGCCAGATCCTGCTCACTGTGCTGGCGGCACCGCTCGGCCTGCCCACGTTCGCTGCGGTAATCGCGGTGATGCTCGGGCTCGGCGCCGGCATCGACTACGCGCTGCTGATCATCGGCCGCTACCGCGAGCAGCGGGCCGCGGGTGACAGCATGCAGGACGCTGTCGCGCGTTCGGCCGCAACGTCTGGCACCACGGTGGTGGCCGCCGGCCTGATCGTCATGGTGGCGATCGCCGGCCTGTTGGTGATCGGCGTCCCCTACGTCGGGAAGATGGGTCTCGGTGCGGCGATCGCGATCGGCGCGGTGGTCGTGTCGGCGCTGACGATCCTCCCCATCATGATGGGCGCCTTCGGGCGCAGGCTGGTGCCGAAGAAGGCCGAGCACGTGCAGGCTTCGCCTGCATTCAGCCGCTGGGGTGAGATCGTGACCCGCCGGCCGTGGGTGTCGATCGCCGTGGGCGTCGCGGTCCTGCTGGTCTTCGCGTTCCCGGTCACCCAGATCCGGATCGGACAGCCCGACGACGGCAACCAGCCGGAGTCGCGCACGCAGCGCGTCGCTTACGACCAGCTGACCGAGGCGTTCGGGCCGGGCTCGAATGGCCCGTTCCTGCTCGCGGTCGACACGCCGAAGGGCGCGCCTGAGACCGAGCAGCAGTTGACCGCGCTGCAGCAGGCGGTGGCCGACACGCCCGGAATCGCCTCGGTGCCTCCGGCGTCGCTCAGCGAGGACGGCGAGATGGCGACGATCTTCGCCATCCCGACCACCGCGCCCCAGGACGCCGAGACGTCCGCGCTACTCGACCGGCTGCGCGGGAATGTCATCCCCCGAGCGATCGCCGACACGCCCCTGAAGGTCTACGTGGGGGGCAACACCGCCGGCTTCGAGGACGTGTCCGACAAGGTCGCCGGACGCCTGCCCCTGTTCATTGCGGTCGTGATCGGGCTGTCGGTGCTGCTGCTGGTGATGGTGTTCAGGTCGCTGTGGATTCCGCTTGTCTCCGCGGTGTTCAACCTGCTCTCGGTCGCCGCCGCCTACGGCGTGGTCGTAGCGGTCTTCCAGGAGGGCATCGGCGCGAGCCTGATCGGCGCCGACTCAGGCATCCCGATCATCTCGTTCCTGCCGGTCATGCTGTTCGCGATCCTGTTCGGGCTCAGCATGGACTACAACGTCTTCCTGCTCAGCCGGATCCACGAGGCATACAACGAGGGGGACCGGCCTCGCGAAAGCGTGATCCACGGGATGGGCCGAATCGGCAAGGTCGTGGTGTTCGCAGGCCTGATCATGTCCGGGGTCTTCCTGGGCTTTGTCACCGCGAGCGACGTGATCAGCAAGATGTTCGGCCTCGGTCTGGGCCTCGCGATCCTGATCGATGTGCTGATCGTGCGCATGGTCATCGCGCCGGCGGTGGTCATGCTGCTCGGAGATCGGGCGTGGTGGCTGCCCGGGTGGCTGGATCGCGTGCTTCCGAACGTCTCTCTGGAGGGCCGCCGTACGGAGGGCGTCGACGCGGAGATCGGCGAGGTCGACCGGGAGCGCCAGAAGGTCCCGGTTTAGCGGGGCATGGCCAAGACCCCACGGGGTCCGTGTTCAAGGATTCCGGGGCGAGGCCGATGAGAACCGGATGCTGACTCGCCCAAATGCCCTCGGCGCACCGCGAAATCGCCTGGCGCTGGCCATCACGATCGTGGCCGCATCCGCACTCGCCGTGCCCGGGGCGGCGGTCGCCTCTCCGGCCCCGTCTGTCGTAGAACTGAAAACCGTCAAGGTCGGAGCGCCGGGTAACCCCTCGGTGGGGATCGTTCCGTTCACCGACGCGATCTACGCGTCCTGTGACGACGCGCCTGATGCCAAGCCTGCGTGTCAGCAGGTAGGCGGAGTCAAGTACCGCTACGGCATCGGTCATCTCGAGGTCACGGTCACCCAGTGGGTGACGTTCCTGAACAGGGTCGATCCCGCGGGCCGCAACAGGCACCGCCTCTACAGCGCCGACGAGAGCTCATCCGCGTGGCCCAAGTACGGTCAGATCGATTTCGCCGCGAGCGCCTCCCGGGGCCGGCACTACTCGGTCGCTTCTCCGGAATGGGCGGACAAGCCCTATGGGTTCGCCAACTTCCTGCGGTCGGCGCGCTTCGTCAACTCGCTCTACAACGGCCGCCTTCTCTCCAAGGAGGCCGAGAGCGACGCGGGGTTCAGCTACGTCACCTACCGGGTGCGGCTCTCGAGGAAGACCGAGCGGGGGATGTACGACATGCGCAAGCGCGCGGCAACGCGGTCCCATAAGTCAGGCTTCGTCGTGCCCAGTCAGGACGAGTGGATCAAGGCGGCCTACTACGACGCGAGCGGTGGCGGGCAATTCTCCTACTGGAAGTACCCGACCAATCCGGGTGTGTTCGGAGACGGCACGGCCACAGCTCCCTCGTCGACGACTCTCAACCCCTCGACCGGCGACGTCACCAACGCCTCGACCCAGCCGCTCGCAACCTTCCACGCATCGAACGTGCCGGCTCCGAGCTGGTGCCCCGCGGCCGCTGGGACCGAAGCCTGCTCGACCGTGAACCCCTTCGGGATCGACCAGACGACCTACGCCAAGATCTACCAGGGCAGCCTCAGCACGGTGGGCCAGGCGAAGACGACCTCGCCGTGGGGGACCCTCGACCAGGGCGGCAACGTCGTGGAATGGACCGACACCGTCACCCCGCCCCCGTCGGGGCGGAGCGGTGGACGGACCTGGAGACGCCTGCACGGCGGGATCGCCAACGCCCCCGCCTATCAGCTGTGGCTCTCGGCAGTCGGGCTCCAGCCACAGGACAACACGCTCTTCACCGCCACCTATCCGTGGCTGGGAATCCGGATCGGAGCGCTGGGCAACCTGAAGGTGAGCAAGCGCTGAGCGGAGTTTCCCCCTCGCGCGAGATGCCGCGTCCGCCGGGTTGGCGCCGCCGCTAGCGCCCGAGGCCCGCTGCCAGCTCGCCCGCCGCGGCGACCACCTCCGCCACCAGCGTCGCCAGGTCGGCCTCGGTCGTGCCCGGGTGCAGGATGCACGCGCGCACGGTTTCGCGGCCCTCGTAGACCGTGCCGGTCACGAATGCCCGCCCGCGCGCCTGGACTGCCTCGGGCAGGGCGCGGTTGACGCTCTCGAGCCGGTCCGGCGCGCAGTTGGGCGGCCGTGCTCTGAACGCCACGATCGACGTCTCCGGGGCGGCCGCGAGCTCCAGGTGGGGCTCTCGCTCGATCAGCGCGGACAGCTCGCGCGCCAATGCGTTCGCACGCACCACCTGGGCGACGATGCCCTCGCGACCACGGGCAGCGATCGTCGCCCAGGTCTTCAGGGCGCGGAACGGCCGCGTCTGCTCAAGGCCGTACTCGGCAAAGGTGCCCACCTCCGCGCCCGCGTCCTGGCGTAGGTAGGGCGGGACGGCGCTGAACGCCTCCCGCAGCTCGTCGGGGCGGCGCACCAGCGCACAGCCCGAATCGACGGGGACGCCCAGCCACTTGTGCGGGTCGAGGGTCAGCGAGTCCGCGCGCTCCATGCCGCGGTAGCGCGGGGCGATCGCCGGGTCGAGCACGCCGAAGGCGCCGTAGGCCCCGTCGACGTGGAACCACAGCCCCTCGGCGGCGGCGACGTCGGCGAGGTCCTCGAGCGGGTCGATCGCGCCCGTGTTGACGGTGCCCGCCGACCCGACCAGCAGGGCCGGCGTGCCGCCCGCGGCTCGATCAGCCGCGATGGTGGCGCGCAGCGCGTCCGCGTCGAGGCGCCCGCCCGAAAGCGGCACCGGCCGAACCGAGCCGCTGCCGAGCCCGAGCAGCTCGATGGCGCGCGTCACGCAGCTGTGCGCCTCGGAGGGCACGTAGGACAGCAGGCGCGGGCCGCCGGCGAGCCCGTCCCGGCGCACATCGCAGCCGGCCGCGACGGCGGCGCGGCCCCGGGCCCCGGCCAGGCAGATGATCGTCGCCGCGGATGCCCCGCTCGTCAGCAGCCCGGCGCCCGGCGCGTGCGGGTAGCCGACCAGCTCCGCCAGCCAGCGCACAGCCGTGCGCTCCAGGTGCACGGAGGCGTGATCGCCCGACACGACGCTCGGGTTCATCGCGGCCGCGGTCAGCGACGCGAGCACTCCCGCCAGCGAGGGCGGCGGGTTGACCCAGCCGAAGAAGGCCGGGTGCCCGTTCCCCATCGCGTGGGGCAGCACGTCGCGTGCCATCGTCCCGGCGAGCTGTCCGAGCCCGGTCGGCCCGTCAGGGAGCGGCAGCGAGAGCAGCTCTGCGCGCAGGTCGTCCGGCAGCGGCTGCCAGACCGGTTGCCCCGGCAGCGCCGCGAGATGGTCGGCGACGGCGTCGACCAGCACGTGGCCGGTCCGCCGGAACTCCTCCAGGTCCCCGGTGCCGAGCTCGCGGCTCGCCCCTTCACTCACACCGGCAGCTTAGGTTCCTCGCGGCTGGGCACGAGCGCGGCTTTCGCTATCACTTGACGGCGTGACGACGGCGACGGTGGCGCTCGAGGGCTCGCGGCGCCAGCGGCGCGGGCAGATCTACGTGGCCCTCGCCGCGGTCGCGTGGTCGACCGCGGGGGTTCTCCAGCGCCAGCTCACGCTCGACACGTCGACCCAGGTCGTCGGGCGGGCCCTGTTCGCGGGTGCCGCGCTGCTGGCCTATGTCGCGATCATCGAGCGCGGCCGGGTGGTGCAGGCCTTCAGGTCCGCCGGGCTTGGCAGGGGTCGCCGTGGCGCTGTGCGTGGCGACGGCGTCGGGGAGCTTCATCGCGGCGCTCAACCACACGAGCGTCGCGCGCGTCCTGTTCATATTGGCCGTCGCTCCCGTGCTCGCCGCGGTGCTCGCCCGGGTGACCCTTGGGGAGCCGATCACGCGGCGCACGGTCGTGGCCATGGCGCTCGCCCTGGCGGGCGTGACGCTGATGCTCGGGGCGCCGGGGGAAGGCAGCCTGGCGGGCGACGGCCTCGCGTTCCTCGCGGCGTTCGCCTTTGCGCTGATGATCGTGATAACTCGCTGGCGGCGCGACGTGTCCATGGCGCCGGCCATGTGCCTCGCGCAGGTGATCCAGATCGCGGTCTTCCTTCCCTTCGCCAGCCTTGGCGCGATCGGCAGCGACGACCTCGTGTGGCTGGCGGCCCTCGGGATCGGTCAGATCGGGCTCGGCGTTGCGCTGCTCACCGTCGGCGCGCGGCTGATCCCGGCCAGCCAGGTGGGCCTCATCACGCTGCTCGAGGTGGTGCTCGGCCCCCTGTGGGTATGGCTCGCGCTCGACGAGCAGCCCAGCACGCTCACGCTCATCGGCGGCGCGATCGTGATCGTCGGGATCGTCATCCAGACGCGCGCAACGGCCCCCGAGCCGGACGAGGGGGCGGTCCCCGCACCGCACTAGGTGCGCCAGACTCAGGCGGTGCGCAAGCAGTACCACTTCTGGCCCGCCGAGCAAGGATTCGACGCCTGGGACGTCGACCGCCTCATCGAGCTCAGCCGTGGGCTGCCGGTCCAGCGGGTGCCCTTGGACTCGATCCGCGAAATCGACACCGTCTACTGGTTCGACGGACGGGACGAGCTGCCGACGGTCCGCAAGGTCGTCGACCACACCCGCCTGATCCGCGAGGTCGACGTGTCCTATCCGATCATCCTCGGCCACGACGGGCGCGTGATGGACGGCATGCATCGGATCGCCCGGGCGCTGCTGGAGGAGAGGACCGAGATCGACGCGGTGCGCTTCACATCTCCAGTCGAGCCGGACTACCGAGGCTGCCTGCCTCATGAGCTGCCGTACTGATGCAGGAGGAGCTCGAGCGGCTCATCAGAGGCATTGGACGACGCGGCCGCCGGGCGGTGGTCGCCGGCGTGATCCGCGGCGAGCAGCACCTCTGTGGTTGCCGCTTTCCGCGCGGGCAGCCGGTCGACCGGCACAGCCTCTTCGAGATCGGCTCGATCACCAAGGCGTTCACCGGCGTGCTGCTCGCCGACATGGTGCTGGCCGGCGAGCTGGCGTTGGATGATCCGCTCTCGCGTCATCTACCGGATGGCGGACCCGTGTGGCGTCATCGCGAGCCGACCCTTCTCGAACTGGCCACGCACCGCAGCGGGCTTCCCAACACACCCGGGCCGATGGCCCGGCGCGAGGTGGCCCACGCGGCGGGCTTGCGCTCCCGGGATCCCTGGGCGGACCTGACGGCGGCGGAGTACCGGCAGCTCGTTGCCCGTGAGTCCCCGCGGCGGGCGCCGGGCTCCCGGTTTCGCTACTCGAGCATGGCGGTGGGTCTCCTCGGCGACGCTCTCGCCGCTCGCGCCGGCGCCACCTACGAGGAGGTTCTCGCCGCACGGGTGCTGCGGCCGCTCGGGATGGGCGCGACCGCGGTCAACGTCTCGCCGGCCCGGCGCGAGCAGCTTATGTCCGGCCACTCCGGTCGCGGCAAGCCCCGCCCGCCGATTGAGGACTTCATGCCCGCGGCGGGAAGCCTGCGCTCCAACGCGGAGGACATGCTGCGCTTCCTCGCGGCGTGCCTCGATCCGCCGAGCGAGGGTCCTGGCCCCGCGCTCGCTCTCGCGCAGAAACCCCACGCGCGCATCGGCCGGGGCGCGGCGGTCGGCCTCTGCTGGATGATCTCGGCACCGCGCAACGGCTCCCGGGTCGTGTGGCACAACGGCGGCACCTGGGGCTTTCGCAGCTACGCCGGGTTCAGTCCCGACGGCGGCAGGGCGGCGGTGGTGCTGTCGAACACGAATCGAACGGTCGACCGTCTCGGCGTCGAGCTCGTACGCGGGATCTGACGCCTGTCAATCTCTAGCGCCATGTTCAACGGATTCGGCCCGCAGGTGTTCGAGTGGTTCGCCGGGCTCGAGCAGGACAACTCCAGGGAGTACTTCGGCTCCACCCGGGACTTCTACGAGGAGCACGTCCGCGGCGAGCTTCAATCCATGCTCGAGGAGCTGAGTGAGCCATTCGGCGGTGAGGTGAAGATGTTTCGCCAGCACCGCGACCTGCGCTTCACGGCCGACAAGTCGCCGTACAAGACCCGGACCTACGGCGTCGTGTACGGAGGCCCGGCCGCCGGGGCCGGGCTCTACTGCGAGCTCTCGGCACGCGGGCTCTACGCGGGTACGGGCTACTACCAGCTCGACCGCGACCAGCTGGACCGCTTTCGGTCCGCGGTGGCCGACGACGCCACCGGACCGGCCCTGGCCGAGGCCGTTGCCGCGGCCGAGGTGGCCGGGCTCGAGATCAGCGGCGCGGTTCTTCGCACGGCGCCGCGCGGATATCCCCGCGACCACGAGCGGATCCATCTGCTTCGGCGCAAGGCCCTGATAGCGGGCCGCCGCCTCGAGAGCGCGGGCGCGATCGAGCGCTCCGACGCGCTCGGCCACACGGCGGAGACCTGGGCCGCGGCGGCGCCGATCAACGCCTGGCTCGAGCAGAACGTCGGGCCGGCGGCCCCGCTGAGCGCGTCCCGGCCCTAACGGGTGCGGTAGAGCCGAGTGGTCAGCGGTGCGAACACCGCCGTCAGCAGCGCGGCCACCGCCAGCACGATGACGATGTCGCTGCCCTCGGCATTGCCCTCCATCAACCCGCGCGAGGCGGTGGCGAGGATCGATATGGGGTTCACCTCGACGAAGGCCTCCAGGGCCGACGGCAGCGTCTCGGGCTCGACGAACACGTTCGACAGGAAGGTGAGCGGGAAGATCCCCATGAATCCCGCGTTCATCACCGCGTTGGGGGTGCGCAACAGCAGGCCGAGCGTGGTGAACACCCAGGAGAGCCCGAAGGCGAACGCCACGACCAGAGCCAGCGCCGCGAGCACGCCGGGGACCCCGGCGCCGGGGCGGAAGCCGAGGATCACGCCGAGCACGATGATCACCGTGCCCGCGATCACGTAGCGGACGCTGTCACCCAGCAGCGAGCCCAACAACGGAGCGGGCCGCCAGATGGGCAGCGAGCGAAAGCGGTCGACCACGCCCTTGGTCAGGTCGGTGTTCAGCGCGACGCCGGAGTAGACGGTGGTGAACAGCACCGACATGACGAGGATCCCGGGCAGGATGTAGTCGAGGTAGGCGCCCGTGGACCCGGAGATCGCCCCGCCGAAGAGGTAGGTGAACATCAGGACGAACATCACCGGGGTGATCGTCACGTCGAGCAGCTGCTCGGGCACGTGTTTGACCTTGAGCATCCCGCGCCAGCCGAAGGTGAGCGCGGCCGAGAGCGGCCCGGCTGCCGGGGGGCGCTCCGTCGAGGAGATCGCCGAGCGGACTGCCGTCGTGTCAGCGCTCATGCGCGGGCTCCTTCTCGGTCTCGGTCTCGGTCTCCTCGGCCGTCTCGTCCTCGGCTCGGTGGCCGGTCAGGGCGAGGAAGACCTCGTCGAGGCTCGGCTGACCGAGTGAGAAGTCGGCGATGCGGACCCCCGATCGGCTCAGCTCGGCCACCGCCTCGGCCCCGCGGTCGGCGTCGGCGCACGAGACCGACAGAGCGGCCGAATCGGGCTCCAGGGTCACCTCGCCGAGCTCGCGGCCAAGGATGCGCTCGGCCTCGGGCCGCTGCTCGGGGTCGAGCAGGCGCACGTGGAGCGCGCCCGTGCCCACCGAGGACTTGAGCTGGCCGGGGGTGCCCTCGGCGATCACCTTCCCGTGGTCGATCACCGCGATGCCGTCTGCGAGCTGGTCGGCCTCCTCCAGATACTGCGTGCAGAGGAGAATCGTCGTTCCGCCGTCGACCAGCGCCCGGATGATGTCCCACACCTGGTTGCGCGAGCGCGGGTCGAGGCCGGTGGTGGGCTCGTCGAGGAACATCAGCTCCGGGGTGACCACGATGCTGGCCGAGATATCGAGGCGCCGGCGCATCCCGCCCGAGTAGTTCTTCACGAGCCGGCCCGCGGCCTCGGTGAGCCCGAAGGCATCGAGCAGCTCGTCCGCGCGGGTCTTCGCGGCAGCGCGCCGGAGGCCCAGCAGGCGGCCGATCAGGATCAGGTTCTCGCGCCCGGTCAGGTCCTCGTCGACCGACGCGAGCTGGCCGGTCAGGCTCACGGCTCCGCGAACGGCGTCAGCGTCCTTGACGATGTCGTGCCCCAGCACCCTCGCGCTGCCCGCGTCCGGGCGGATCAGGGTCGCGAGCATGCGGATGGTCGTCGTCTTGCCCGCGCCATTGGGCCCGAGCACGCCGTACACCGAGCCGCGGCCCACGGCCAGGTCGACGCCGTCGACCGCGCGCGTGTCGCCGAAGGACTTCACGAGGCCGGTGGCTTCCACCGCGAGTGAGGAAGTTGTGTTCATCTACCGCTCAGACCGAGGCAGAGGCCGATATTCATCGGTCACGTCTTCGAGCCGCGCGCCATCGCGTGCAGGTCCAGCGCCTGGTCGAGCGTCTCCTCGTCCACGCCCTTCTCGACCGCGACCTCGCGGATCGTCCGCTGGGAGGCCACGGCCTCCTGGACGATCTCCGTGCCCCGGTCATAGCCGATGTGCGGATTGAGGGCCGTGGCTATCGCCGGGGTCGACTCGGCGTAGCGGCGCAGCGTCTCCTCGTTGGCCTCGATCCCGTCGACGCACTTCTCGGCCAGCATGTGGCTGGCCGAGGTCAGGATGCGGATCGATTCGAAGAGGTTGCGCGCGATCATCGGCACGCGCACGTTGAGCTCGAACGCGCCCTGGCTGCCGGCCACGGTTACGGCGGTGTCGTTGCCGATCACCTGGGCGGCGACCTGGAGCACGACCTCGGGGATGACCGGGTTGACCTTGCCGGGCATGATCGAGGAGCCCTTCTGGAGCTCGGGCAGAGCCAGCTCGCCCAGGCCGGTGCGGGGACCCGAGCCCATCATCACGAGATCGTTGGCGATCTTGGTGAGCGAGACGGCGACGACCTTGAGCGCCCCGTGCAGCTCGACGAGGCCATCGCGATTGGCCTGAGCCTCGAAGCGGTCGCGCGGCGCCTCGCCCACGCCGAGCTTCTCCCGAACCCGCTCGGCGAACTCGGGATGGGTGTTGAGCCCGGTGCCCGTGGCCGTGCCCCCGAGAGGGATCTCCGCCGCGCGCCCGAGCGCGTCGCGCACACGGTCGCGGCCCAGCGAGATCTGCGCCGCGTAGCCGCCGAACTCCTGTCCGAGCGTCACCGGCACCGCGTCCATCATGTGAGTGCGGCCCGACTTGACCACGTCGGCCCACTGGTCGGCCTTCGACGCAAAGGCGCCGGCCAGGCGCTCGAGGGCGGGGAGCAGCCCGCTCCTGACCGAGTCGACCGCGGCCAGGTGCACCGCGCTCGGGAACACGTCGTTTGACGACTGGCCCATGTTCACGTGGTCGTTGGCGTGCGCGCCGTCGCCCGCGAGGTTGGCGATCACCTCGTTGGCGTTCATGTTCGTCGACGTGCCCGAGCCGGTCTGGAACACGTCGATCGGGAACTGGTCGTCGTGGCGTCCGTCGGCCACCTCGTCGCCGGCGCGGCCGATCCGCTCGGCCAGCTCGGCGTCGAGCAGACCCAGCTCACCGTTCACCCGCGCCGCGGCCGCCTTGATGCGTCCGAGCCAATGCACCACGGGGGCGGGAACCGGCTCTCCGGAGACCTTGAAGTTGTCGATCGCCTTGCTGGTCTCCGAGCCCCATAGCTCGCGGTGCGCGTGTTCGATAGCCATAGCGTTTAGGCTACCGCCCGCATGGCGGGAGACTTTCGCACTGAGTCGGCACGTGATCCCGTGCAGATTTCGCGCGACCGGCGCACCGTTCCTCGTTACGTGTTCTCATCGCCAAGGTGACGGCTCTTATCCGCATAGACCGGTCGTGGACGCCGACCGGTGTGGGAAGACCGAAGCCGATTCGGTTCTGCACCCGCTGCGGCCACCCGAGCGACGAGCCGCCCGGGCGGCCCGACCTGCGCCGGCGCGTGTGTGAGCGCTGCGGCATGGGCATGCTGCTCGCCTGCTCGCGCGACGCCCTGCCGGGCTCCGCGGCGGCCTTCGTGATCTGCACCTACGAGCTGTGCGTGAGCGCCGTCAGCCAGGCGGGGGAGAGCATCTTCGGCAAGGAGAAGAAGCTCATGGGCACCCACCTGCTCGACCTCGTCACCAGCCCCATGGGAGACGACCAGCTAGCCCGTCACGCGGGACTGGCCGCGCAGCGGCCGGTCGACCCCGTGGTCATGCCGCTGCGCCTCGCGTCCTCGGCCGGCAAGCGCCGGGTCGGAACCCTCGCCGGGCGGATCGCCACCTGCGGCCCGCCACGTGCCGTGCTGGTAACGGTCGAGCCGAGCGAATTCGGCCGGCGTTAGCCGAGCGGGGGGCGAGAAGCTCTGCACACCTTGCCCGCCAGTCCGAACTCCGTACCGAAAGTTGACTCAAGTTATGAGCGCTTCTGGCCGAAACCTATGCAAGGGGGCAAGCGCTTGAACGGGACGGAGTGTGTGTGAGCGGGATCAGGACCAACGCGGCTGCAGAGTTGCTGGGGGTGAGCCCCAATACGCTGCGTAGCTGGGAACGGCGCTTCGGCTACCCCAAGCCGCGCCGTACGCAGGGCGGCCACCGCCAGTACGACCTGGCCGAGCTCGAATCCCTGCGCCGGGCCCTGCTCGAGACCCACAACATCTCCTCCGCCATCGAGCTGGCCCGCCAGCGCGGCGAGGGACCGAGCTCGCCCAGCCGGATGCTCGACGCGTGGGACCACTTCGACGAGGGACTCGCGGACCGCGTGCTCGAGGAGAGCCTCGCCGTCCGGTCGGTGGAGCGATCGGTGGAGGAGGTCCTGCTGCCGGCGCTCGAGCTGGCCGACGGCCGTGAGGGCCGCGAGGCCGAGCGCGAGCTCGCTCTGCGCTGGGCCACCGGGTGGATGCACGCGGCCCGCCGTGTGGCGCCGCCGCCGAGCCGTCCCCAGGGCGTTCTCCTGTTCGACTCGAGCCCGCGGCTCGACATCGACTCAATGCACGTGCAGGCGCTCGAGCTGAGCCTTCGGCGCGCCGGCTTTCGCACGCTCCTGCTGTCCTTCGACATGCAGCCGGAACGGGTGGTCCGCGCGATCCGCGCGCTCGACCCGACCGCCTTTGTCTTCTGCGGCGGCGAGGCCACGCTCGACGTTGTGGGCCGGCTCGTGTACGCCGTCCGCCAAGTGGGCTCGGTCGCGCCGGTCTTCGAGTACCGCGAGACGATGCCCGCCAGCGGCGATCACGGTATCCCCTCGCTGGGCAGCGCGCCCGCCGAGGCCGTCGAGCGCCTGAAGGGCTACGTCGACAGCGGGCGCCTCGACCAGGTGCTGACCGTGCCCGAGCCCACCGCGGAGCCGCGGTCCGGGCGCATCTCGCTGGCCGCGAGCAAGCGCGCCGGCTGACCCGGCGGCGGGCGGTTCCCGTCCGCCCTCGCCCTTAGGGTGGCGTTCGCGATGCTGCTCGAGCTAGGGGATCCACTGGCCCACCGCGCCCTTCAGTCGCTGGTGCGCGCGGAGGCCGCCGTGCGCCGCCGCCTCGCCGCCGAGCTGGAGCGCGAGGGCGTCACCGCGGCGGGCTTCTCCGTGCTCGTGGTGCTCACCACCGCGGGGGGCACGCTCGAGCTGAAGACGCTCCGTCGTCGCCTGGGCTGGTCGAAGGCCAACGCCACCGAGGTCACGGTCACCCTGTCAGCGCGCGGATACGTGGTGCGCCGCCGCTCCCCGTCGGACCGGCGCATCGTGCTGGTGGAGCTCACGGGGGCCGGCAACGAGTTGGTGGAGCGCCTCTTCCCCGCTCACTCCGATCGGGTCACCCGCGCCTTCGACGCCCTCGACGAGGGCGAGAAGCACACGCTTTCGGTCCTCTGCCGAAAGCTGGCGGCTTAGGGCAAGGGATTCCCTAGCGGTGGCCGAAGTGCGCCACCCACATGGTGGTGGCGCGGCTGCCGAGGTGCCCCATCTCCATGCCCATTCCCACCATGCTGTAGGCGGAGGACATGAGCACGGAGCGGTGGGGCGGCGAGGCCATCCAGGCGCGCACGGTGCGCTTGGCTCCCGCGCTGTGGCCCGAGTGCCAGGCCAGCGTCTCGCCCGCGGTGCGGAAGCCCGCGGCCACCGGAATGCGGGCCTGGTGGCCGAAGAAGTCGTTGTCGAGCATGTGGCGCGAATAGGCGTTCGCCGACCGGGCCAGGCTCCTCGAGGTGCGCAGCGGAGCCAGGCCGTTGGCGGCGCGGATCTCGTTGAGGGCGCCGATCGCCTTCGCTTCGGCGCTCACGCCGGCGGCGGCCGCGAACGCAGAGCCAGGGCACAGCAGAGCTGTGGCGGCTGCCACGCACGCAACAAGGGCGGATGTACGGCGCACTCCTGGACTCCTCTTTCCAACGGCCTACGGGGTTAGCTGTCGGGCTCGCGCAGGAAAGAAGTCACGCGCCGGCTGGCTGCTGCCGGTTAGCCCCATCTTGATTTGGGTCCCCCGTTCGTCCTCGGCCTCATGCCACGGACGATTCGGCGATTGGCCGGTACTACTAGCACGATTCGGGCTCCATGCACACCCCGCCTACAATCGACGACCCGATGCCGCGCTACCGCTCCGTCGACTCCGCGCAGTCCTTTCCTGCCCTTGAACAGGGCATTCTCGAGCGGTGGCGCGAACGCGACGTGTTCGGCGAATCGGTGCGCCGCCGGGAAGGCAGTCCGAAATTCGTCTTCTACGAGGGACCGCCCACCGCCAACGGCCGGCCGGGCTCCCATCACGTGCTCGCGCGCGTGTTCAAGGACGTGTTCCCGCGCTACAAGACGATGCAGGGCCACCTGGTTCACCGCAAGGGCGGCTGGGACTGCCACGGCCTGCCCGTGGAGCTCGAGATCGAGAAGGAGCTCGGCTTCACATCCAAGGAGGACATCGAGCGCTACGGCGTGGCCGAGTTCAACGCGAAATGCCGTGAGTCGGTGCTGCGCTACATCGACGAGTGGAACGCGCTGACTGAGCGCATCGGCTTCTGGGTCGACACCGACGACGCCTACTACACGCTCGACAACTCCTACGTCGAGTCGGTCTGGTGGTCGCTCAAGCAGGTCTTCGAGAAGGGCCTCCTGACCGAGGGCCACAAGGTCGTGCCCTACTGCACCCGCTGCGGCACCGCGCTGTCGAGTCACGAGGTCGCGCAGGGCTACAGGGACACCGTCGACCCGTCGGTGTTCGTGAAGTTCCCCCTGCGTGACGAGCCCGACGTCTCGCTGCTGGCCTGGACCACCATGCCGTGGACGCTCGTTCCCCACGCGGCGATCGCCGTCGATCCCGAGGTCACCTACGTTCGCGCACGCTTGGATGGTGAGCGCCTCATCCTGGCCGAGGCGCTGGTGGAACGGGTGCTCGGAGAGGACGCCGAGATCGAGGAGCGCATGCCCGGCTCGGAGCTGCTCGGCCTGCCCTACGAGGCCCCCTTTCCCTACTTCAGCGACTACGGGCCCAAGGGGCACACCGTGCTCGCCGGCGACTTCGTCTCGGTCGAGGACGGCACCGGCGTGGTGCACACCGGGGCGGCCTTCGGCGAGGACGACTTCCGCCTGGCCACCGACAACGGCCTGACCATCCACAACCCCGTCCGCCCCGACGGCACCTTCGACGACCGCACCGGCCCCTTCGCCGGCCTGCACGTGCGCGAGGCCGACCCCCAGGTCATCGAGGCGCTTCGCGACTCCGGTCGGCTCTTCAGGGCGGGCGAGTACACCCACTCCTATCCGCACTGCTGGCGCTGCGACACGCCGCTCATCTACTACGCCAAGACCGGCTGGTACGCGCGCACCAGCGAGGTCAAGGACCAGCTGCTGGCCGCCAACGAGACCGTGGACTGGCATCCCGAGCACATCAAGCACGGCCGGATGGGCAACTGGCTGGAGAACAACGTCGACTGGGCGCTCTCGCGCGAGCGTTACTGGGGCACGCCGCTACCGATCTGGCGCTGCGACGCCGACCCCGCCCACGTGGTGTGCATCGGCTCGCTGGAGGAGATCCGCGAGCGCGGCGGAGAGCCGCCGGACGACGTGCACCGCCCCTACATCGACGCGCCCGTGCTGCGCTGCTCGGACTGCGGCGCCGCCATGCACCGAGTGCCCGACCTGATCGACGTGTGGTGGGACTCGGGCTGCATGCCCTTCGCCCAGTGGCACGCCCCCTTCGAGAACCAGGACGCCTTCGAGGACAGCTACCCGGCCCAGTACATCTGCGAGGCCCTCGACCAGACGCGCGGTTGGTTCTACTCGTTGCTCGCGGTGTCGGTGCTGCTGTTCGGCCGCTCGTCCTATGAAACCTGCCTGTGCCTGGGCCTGATCCTCGATGCCGAGGGCCAGAAGATGTCCAAGTCGAAGGGCAACGTGGTCGTTCCCTGGGACGTGCTCGACACCCACGGCGCGGACGCCTTTCGCTGGTACTACTTCACCTCGAAGCAGCCCTGGGACGGCTACCGCTTCTCGCTCGAGACGGTGGGCGAATCGGTACGACAGTTCCTCAAGCCGCTGTGGAACACCTACGCGTTCTACGTGATGTACGCGAACGTGAACGCGATCGAGGACCCAGGTGCCAGCGGCGAGCCGACCGAGCTCGATCGCTGGATCCGCTCGCGCCTGGCGGCCACCGTGGAGCGCGTGGTCGAGCGCATGGACGGCTACGACACCACGTTCGCCGGCCGGGCGGTGGCCGAGTTCGTCGACGACCTCTCCAACTGGTACGTGCGGCTGTCGCGCCGGCGCTTCTGGGACGGCGACCCCGCCGCCTTCTCGACCCTGCACGAGAGCCTCGTGACGGTGGCCAAGCTGCTTGCGCCGCTCACCCCCTTCATCACCGACGAGATCTACGACAATCTCGACGGGCGCGAGCCGTCGGTTCACCTGTGCGACTTCCCCGAGCCCGGCGAGCGCGACGAGCGCCTCGAGCGGGACATGCAGGTGGTGCGCGACGCGGTGGAGCTGGGGCGCGCCGCCCGGGCGCACGCCAAGCTGAAGGTGCGCCAGCCGCTGAGCGAGGCGGTGGTGGTGGCCGCCGACCGCGAGCGCGAGGCCATCGAGCGCCTCGAGCGCCTGCTCATCGACGAGCTCAACGTGAAGTCGGTCCGCTACGTATCGGAGGCCGAGGAGCTGGGCCGCTTCGAGATCAAGCCCAACTACCGCACGCTCGGGCCGCGCTTCGGCAAGCAGATGCCCCAGGTGGCGGCGGCGGTGGCCGCTCTCGAGCCGGGGCGCCTTCGCGAGGGTGGGCGCTCGGGCATCAACGTCGACGGCAGCGAGCACGAGATCGGGCCCGACGACGTGCAGATCGTGCTGCAGCCGCTCGAGGGCTACCAGGTCGAGCGCGCGGGCACGCACGCGGTCGCGCTCAACCTCGAGCTCGACGACGACCTACGCCGGGAGGGCCTCGCGCGCGAGGTGGTGCACGCCGTGCAGGGCGCGCGCAAGAACGCAGGGCTCAACGTCGAGGACCGGATCTCGCTGACCCTGGGAGGCGACGACGAGCTGTTGGACGCCACCCGGGCGCATCAGGAGTACGTGGCCGGGGAGACCCTGGCCACGGCGGTCACCTTCGACGGCGCCGACGCCGCCGGGGAGACGGCCGAGATCGAGGGCCGCGCCTTGCTCATCTTGGTCGAGCGAAGGTAACCTGGCCCGCGGCCATGCCGCTTCCGCCCGCCTTCGAGGAGCGCACCCCCGCCGAGCAGATCGTGGGCGCGATCGTGGTCACGCTGATCTTCGGGCTGGTGACCGGCCTGGCGCTGGGCTGGAACGAGATCGTCTACTACGTCCTCGTCGGCCCGATCGCCCTGCTGGGCGGCTTCGTCGGCGGCATGGAGCACCGCGGCGGTGAGCAGGGCTTCGTGCGCGGCGCGCTCGGAGGGCTCATCTACGGCAGCTTCATCCTGCTCGGCCTGGAGATCCTCGACACCGAGCCCAAGGCCCACCTGAGCGAGCCCCAGGTCAGCCTGGTAGTGGTAACGACGATCGTGGGCGCGATCCTGGGAACGCTGGGCGGCGTCTACCGCGCGCGGCGCGAGCGCGAGCAGCCGAACGCGCCCGCGACGCCGGCCTGATCGACTAAGCCGCCAGCGCCGGCTCGATCTCCTGCACGAGCCGGTTCTTCGGCAGCGCCCCGATGATCTGGTGGGCCACCTGGCCCTGCTTGAAGAGCAGGAGCATGGGGATCGACATCACGTTGTACTGCGATGAGATCTGGGGGTTCTCGTCCACGTTGAGCTTGGCGATGCGAAGGTCGTCGCGCTCGCCGGCGAGCTCCTCGAGATGGGGAGCGATTATGCGGCAGGGACCGCACCAGGGAGCCCAGAAGTCGACCAACACGGGCTTGTCAGACTCGAGCACCTCCGCCTGGAAGTTCGTGTCGGTTACCTCGGTGATTGCTTCGGCCATGCTGGCGGCTCCTGGTCGGTTGGTCGCTATACAAAATGAAGTATACCCACCCTCCGGCGGCGTCAATCGGCCGCTGAGCGAGAGGCCTCCCGCCACGCGTCACGCATCGGCTCGCGGTAGAAGAGGGCGAAGACCGGGGCGATCAGGAGCAGCAGTGCCTCGTCCACCGGCCCGGGAATCGGGAGCAGGCCGATGGCGGCCACGAAGCGAAGCGGCTTCGGTATCCGAGCGTCGCGCCCCAGCAGCGCAATCGCCCTGATCGTCCGGGCGAGGAAGCCCGTCGCCCCGGCGAGCATCGCCGCTCAGCCCCTCCTCCGCAGTCGGAGGGCCGGCACCTTCCAGACCGCCTCGAGCGTGATCCTGGTGTCCATCTTCGACTGTCCCTCGCGTCGCTCGCGGAACAGGATCGGCACCTCGGCGATCGTGAAGCCGGCCTTGGTGGCCCGGTAGCTCATCTCGATCTGGAAGCCGTAGCCGTGGGTGTCCACGCCCTCGAGGTCGAGGTCCTCGAGCGCCCTTCGGTTCCAGCACTTGAACCCGCCGGTGAGATCGCGCACGGGCACGCCGAGGATGAGGCGCGCGTAGGCACAGCCGCCCCGGCTGAGGATGCGCCGCCGCAGCGCCCAGTTGGTCACCCCGCCGCCCGGCACGTAGCGCGACCCGAGCACCACGTCGGCCGCGCCCGCGGCCGCGATCAGGCGCGGGATGTCGGCCGGGTCGTGGGAGAAGTCGGAGTCCATCTGCATCACGAGGTCGGCCCCGGCGGACAGGGCCCGGTCGAACCCCGCCAGGTAAGCCCGGCCGAGGCCCTCTTTGGCGGGCCGGTGCAGCACCTCTACGGAGGCGTGTTGCGACGACAGCCGGTCCGCGATCACGCCCGTCCCGTCGGGGGAGTTGTCGTCGACCACGAGGATGGTGTGGGCCAGCCCGGTCGAGGCCAGCTGCTCGAGCGCCGCCTCGACCAGGGCCTCGAGGTTCTCGGCCTCGTCGTAGGTGGGGAGGATGAGCCAGACGCCCGCCAAGGGCGCGTACCCTAGCCGTGGCATGCGCAACGGTGAGATCGCGGAAGCGTTCGAGGAGCTGGCCAGCCTCTACGAGCTCGACGGGGCGGTGGTCTACCGCGTGGTCGCCTACCGCAACGCCGCCAAGGCGATCCGCGAGGCCGGCGTGTCGGTGGCCGAGATGGCCCGGCAGGGCAAGGCCGACGATCTGCCCGGCGTGGGCAAGACGATCGCCGACAAGATCGACGCGCTGCTCGAGGGCGGCTCCATTCCTTCGGCCGACAAGCTCAAGGCGCGCGTTCCCGCCGGCCTCGTGGCGGTCACGCAGATCCCGGGCCTCGGTCCCAAGCGCGCGCGCCAGCTCCACGAGCATCTCGGCATCGAGTCGCTCGACGACCTCCGGGCCGCCGCCGACGCCGGCCGGCTCACCGGCGTGCCCGGCTTCGGGCCGAAAGCACAGGAGAAGGTGCTGGCGGAGCTCGCCGCCGGCGCGGACGGCCGCCCAAAAGTGCGCATGATTCTCTCCAAGGCCCTGGCCGCCGGCGACGAGCTGGTGGCGGGCCTGCGTGACCACCCCTCGGCGCTGAGAGTCGAGCTGGCGGGCAGCGCACGGCGCCGCGTGGACGCGGTGAAGGACCTCGACATCGTCGCCGCCACGAGCGACGCCGAGGCGCTGGTGGAGCACTTCTCCTCGCTGCAGCCCATCGACTCGGTCCACTCGTCGGGCACCGCGGGCGCCAGGGCGATCACCCACTCCGGGCTCCCCGTCGACCTGCGCATCGTCCCCGAGGAGGTGTTCGGCAACCTGCTCCAGCACTTCACCGGCTCGGGCAAGCACAACGAGGCACTGCGCAGCGCGGCGGTCAAGCGCGGCCTCCACGTAAGCGAGTACGGCATCGCGGACGACGAGAACGGCGGGCTGCTGGCCTGCGCGACCGAGGAGGAGGTCTACGCGCGGCTCGGCATGAGCTGGATCCCGCCGGAGCTGCGCGAGAATCGCGGTGAGCTCCAGGCCGCGCGGCAGGAGCGCCTGCCGCAGCTCATCGAGCTCGAGGACATCCGCGGAGACCTTCACATGCACACCACCCTGTCGGACGGCCACGCGTCGGTCGAGGAGATGGCCGAGACGGCGCGGGACCGCGGCTACGACTACGTGGCCATCACCGACCACTCGGCCACCCACGGCTTCGGCAACGATGTCCAGGCCGACGCGCTGGCGCGCCAGGTCGAGCACATCCGCTCGCTCGAGCTCGACGGCATCCAGGTGCTCGCGGGCACCGAGACCAACATCCTTCCCGACGGCACGGTGGACTATGCCGATGACGTGCTCGAGCAACTGGACTGGGTGGTCGCCAGCCTGCACACCTCGTTCCGGCTGTCGGAAGAGCAGCAGACCGACCGCATGGTGGCTGCGATGCAGAACCCCTTCGTAGACGCGATCGGGCATCCCACCGGCCGGCTGATCGAGCGCCGCGAGGCCTACGCGCTCGACCTCGACCGGGTGATCGCGGCGGCGCTCGAGACCGGCACCTTCCTCGAGATCAACGCCAACCCCGACCGCCGCGACCTCAACGACGTCTACGCGCGAGCCGCCGCCGAGGCGGGCGTGACCCTGGTGGTCGACTCCGACGCCCATTGGCCGCGGACGCTCGCCAACATGCGCTACGGCATCGCCACCGCGCGCCGGGCGTGGCTCACCGCCGACGCGGTGGCCAACACGCGTCCCTGGGCCGAGGTCGATCGGCTAAGGAAGCGACAGCCGACCTAGGCCGGCCAGGAATCAGCGGGGGTCCGGGGGCGCGAGCCCCCGGCTGCGGTTACTGCTCCGGCGCGATCTTGCGCAGCCCGGGCAGGCGCAGCAACTGGGGCCCGCCGAAGGGCGAGGTCTTGTCGAGCCAGAACTCGACCCCGTCGCGGCCCTCGATGGCCTCGACCGCGCGCGACTGCTTGCGCCACAGGAGCGCCACCAGCAGGCAGTAGCCGGTGGCCACGGCGGGCACCTGAGGAAAGAAGAAACCGGCCACCGCGGAGGCCAGAGCCAGCACGACGAGCGGCCACAGCCGGTTGAAGAGCACCGTTCCGGGCTCGATCTCGGGCAGGGTGTTCGTCTGCCGCGCGTCGGCGAGTAGGCCCGCGATCGCGGTGGTGGTGTCGAGCCGCCGCCCCAGCCACAGGCCGGCCAGGGTGGCCAGGCACCACCAGATGGCGGCCACGTAGACGAGCGTGTTGGTGTCCGCGCGGGCGGCACCGACCACCGACACCAGGGCCAGAGCGGTCGCCGCTCCGCCGAACAGCACGACCGACACGCGCAGGAGGTCGCGAAACCTCACGCCTCGGCCAGCGCCACCAGCACGTCGCGAAAGCCGTCGACCCCGTCGACAACCAGATCGGCTCGCTCGACGATGGCCGGCGGGCCCTCGTCGGATTCGACGCCCACGCGCACGGCGTCGTCGAGCGCCTTCTCCGCGACCAGCGCGTCGAGGGCGTCGAAGGCGTCGAGGTCGGTGGTGTCGTCGCCGGCGAAGAGGCTCGCGCGCACGGCGCTCAGCTCCACAAGCTCGCGCACCGCCTGGCCCTTGTCGACGTGCACGGGCGGGCGCACCTCGAGCACCTTCTTGGCCCAGTGCACGGTCAGCCCCTCCGCCTCGGCCTCGGCCGCGATGCCCTCGATATGCCGCTGTGCCGCTTCCTCGTCGGGCACGTCGCGCCAATGAAAGGCGACGATCGGCCCCTTGTCCTCGATCCGCGCCCGCAGCTTGCGCAGGGCGGGAGTGTCGCGCTCGGCGGAGAAGCGCTTCACCTGCTCCTCGTGGCTCTTGAACGCCTCGTTCCAGCGCGGCCGCGCGGCACCGGGCTCGAGCAGCTCCGCTCCGTGCGAGCCGGCGTAGGCGATGCCGCCCACGCCGACGAGGCGGCGCGCGTCGGCCGCCGAGCGGCCCGAGATGCACGCCACCAACCCGTAGCGGCGCGCGAGGCGGCTCAGCAGCAGGGACGTCTCCTGGCTCACGCGCGCCTCGTCGGCGCGGCGCACGATCGGAGCGAGGACGCCGTCGACGTCGCAGAGGATTCCCGCGCGCTCGGGGTCGGCCAGCAGCGGCTGAAGGGCCTGCACCCGCCGTAGTATGCCCGCGATGTCGTCACGGGCACCGAGGTTCCTGCGGTTGGCGGTGATCGCCACCGGGGCCGGGGCCTTCAGCGGCCTGTTCGGGGTGGGGGGCGGCACGATCATCGTCCCCCTACTGGTGCTCTGGCTGGGGTACGGGCAGAAGGAGGCCACGGGCACCTCGCTCGCCGCGATCATCGTGATCGGAGTGCTGGCCGCGATCGCGCAGGCCTTCTACGGCAACGTCGACCTGGCCAAGGGGCTTCTCATCGGCATCCCCGCGGTGGCCGGTGTCCTGGCCGGCACGGCCCTGCAGCAGCGCATCTCCGAGCGCTCGGTCGCGCTCGCGTTCATCGTTCTCCTGCTGGCTTCGGCCGCGGTCCTGGTCTTCTAGGCATGGACGCACTCGACTGGACCGGCCTCCTCGCTCTGGGCTTCGCCGCCGGGATGGCCGGCGGCCTGGTCGGCGTGGGCGGCGGGGTCCTGTTCGTGCCCGCCCTGGTGGTGTTCGCCGATCTCACGCAGCTCGGCGCGGAGGCCACCTCGCTGGTCGCGATCGTGCTCGTTTCGTTGGTCGGCACCTGGCGGCAGCACGGCTACGGCAACCTCCGGCTCAAGGACGGCCTGATCGTCGGCGTGCTGTCGCCGGTGGGGGTGGTGGTCGGGGTGGTGGTGGCCAACGCGGTGCCCGAGCGGGCCCTCGAGCTGTCCTTCGCCGCCGTGCAGTTGCTGTTCGCCTGGCAACTCGCCAAGAAGGCGGGTCTGCGCTAGGTTCGGGCCTGTGGAGATCCTCGAGGTCACGACCCAGGACCGTGACGGATTGGTTCACGTCGAGCTGGTGGGCGAGCTCGACCTGTCGACGGTCGTAAAGGTCCAGGAGGAGCTTCAGCGTGTGGAGCAATCGTCGCCGGCAACGGTCGTGATCGACCTGTCCCGTTTGACCTTCCTGGACTCCACCGGGCTGCGTTGCATCGTCACCGCGGACGAGCGCGCTCGGGGGGAGGGCCGCCGCATGGTCGTGGTGCGCGGGCCCGATCCCGTTCAGCGCGTGTTCACCATCACCCGCCTCGAGGAGCGCCTCGAGATGGTGGACGACGCCGCAGCGATCAGCTGACGCCAGGCGCGTCCGTGAGCAGGCCGGGCTGCTCCGGCAACCTCACGTCCGGCGTGCGGGCAAGCGCGGCCGCGAGCACGATCAGGTGTACGCCGGGGGCAAAGCGCTCCGGCCGCCCGTCGGATCCGCCCTCGTAGGCCTCGCGCGCGTCGAGAACGGCCAGCACCGCCTCGCAGACCGCGGCCTGGGGAGTCTCGTCGTCGACGTCGCAGGCCAGCCGGGCCAGCGCCAGCATCTCCTGCGGGTCGATGCCGTGGAACATCTGCCCCACGGCGACCATCAGGGACGCGTACACGCGCTCGAGCAGCGGATCGCGGGGTATCGAGTCGCCCCCGGGCGGCGGGCCGAGGTCGAGCGGCGTCTCGCGCTCCACCAGCCGCAGCGCCTGCTCGCCGAGGATGCTGCGCAGCGCGTCCGGCTCGAGGCCCAGCTGCAGGCCGTGGCGGAGGTCCAATATCGCGCCCAGGGTCGGGGTCGCGTACGGGGCGTCGCTGGCCATCAGGATCTGGCCGGGCCGGACCACCGCCAGGAGAGCCTGGAGATCGGTGGGCGACCACCACGCCGTGTCGAAGAACAGGTTGGGATGAGCGGGCGCGTCCCGCCATATCCAGGCCAGGTCGGAGATCCCCGCGTGCGCGAGGATCAGGCGCAGGTTGGGATAGCGCGCGCATACCTCGAGCGAGTGGCGCCCGAGCGCCGGAATGCCGCGGCCCGCGTGGCAGAGGATCGGCAGCTGCTCCTCGTCGGCCAAGGCGTACACGTCCTCCAGCGCGGGATGGTCGAGGTTGAAGCCCTCCGCGCGCGGATGGAGCTTGATTCCGCGCGCGCCGGCTCGCACGCAGCGCCGGGCCTCGGCCGCGGGCGAGTCGGCGGGATCGAGCCGGCAGAAGGCGAACAGGCGCCCGTCCGTGGCCTCGGCCTCGGCGAGCACCATGTCGTTGGCGGCGGGATAGCCGTCCGGCTCGTGCATGGGAAAGACGAAGGCGCGCGCGTGGATCGGCTCGAGCACACCCACGAGCTCCTCGCGACTGCAGCGATAGCCATCCGGGTCGTTCTGGCCGATGTGGGTGTGCGCGTCGAGCAGCTGGGCGCCGGGAAGGTCGTTCAGCAGCTCGTCGAGCCACGGTATGAAGAGGGTCTCCGAGATCATGGGCCGGGGCACCCTATCTTGCAGGCCGTGTCCGCTCACGAGGTGGTCGACGAGCAGATCGACGGGGTCGACGGTGTCGCCCTGGTCTCCCACGCCCACGATCTACGGGCGGGCTTCGCGCCCGGCACCGGGATGGTCGGCTATTCGCTCCTCCATCACGGCCAGGAGCTGCTGGGCCAGCGTTCCGGCATCGCCGGCTATCGCGAGCGTGGCTCGAGCTTCGGGATTCCGCTCCTGCATCCGTGGGCCAATCGGCTCTCGGCGCGTGCCTACTCGGTTGCGGGGCGCGAGGGCGTCCTCGATCCGGAGCGCTCGCCGGTGCGACTCGATCCGGGCGGGCTGCCGATCCACGGGCTTCTCGCCGCCTCCACGTTGTGGGAGCTCGACCGCTGCAGCGTCGCCGAGGACCACGCGGCGATAGGCGCGCGTCTGGACTTCGGCGCCCATCCCGAGCTGCTGGCCGCCTTTCCGTTCCCCCACGAGATTCGGGTGGAGGCCGAGCTCGCGGGCGCCACGCTCACCGTGGCCACCACCCTCACTCCCACGGGTGACGTGCCGGTGCCCGTGTCCTTCGGCTGGCATCCCTACCTGCGCCTGCCCGACGTGGCGCGAGCGCAGTGGATGGTCACCATGCCGGTGCGCAAGCAGGCGCTGCTCGACGAGCGCGGCATCCCCTCCGGTCGCGAGGAGCCGGCCGACATCGCGCCCGGGCCGCTGGGCGAGCGCACCTACGACGATCTCTACACCGAGCTGGCCGAGCCCGCCTGCTTCGCGCTGGAGGGGGGTGGGCGGCGCATCGAGCTGGAGCTGGGCGAGGGCTATCCCGTGGCTCAGGTCTACGCACCGGCGGCCGAGGAGCTCATCTGCTTCGAGCCGATGACCGCGCCGACTGACGCCCTCGTGAGCGGAGCAGGCCTGCGCGTGGTCGCGCCCGGCGCGGGCTTCCGGGCCGAGTTCCGGGTGCGGGTGCTCGGGACCTAGGCGCCCGGCGCGTTCACGTCGAGCAGAAAATGATCCGGGCTGCCGTCTCGTTTGGTGAGGGTGATGCTGCCGGCCAGGGGAACGAGGAGTCCCTGAGCGTGCACGTAGCTGGTGTCGAAGGAGGCGGAGTCGATATCCCCTTCGAGCAACTGCTTCATCTGGTCGCGGTGCTTGGGCAGGTTGGCCCGGTCCATCACCGGCGGCCAGACCGCGGCGCGGAACTCCTCCTCCGAATGACCGACGAGATCACAGAACCCCCGGTTGAGCTCGCGGAAATGACCGTTCAGCTCGATCGTGGCCATCGGGTGTCCGGCGTCATCGAACCCCGGGCGAAGCTTGCGCTTCGGCTCGTGGGCGCGCGTGGCGAAGAGCGGACGGTGGTCGCGCGAGCCCGGCTTCCCGTTGCCGTACGCGGGCTTCTCCCGGCCGTCGAGCGGCGTCAGGCGCGCGGGTGCCTCGAACGCTCGTCCCTGAGCGGCCCCATACGCCGCGCGGCGCACGGCTTCGGCCTCCGCCCCGGCTTCCTCGGCTGAGCGGCGTGCCAGCTCGGCCGCCTGCGCGGCGCTGGTGGCGGCCTCGTGGGCCTCGGCGGCGCGACGCTCGGCGGCCGCGGCCGCCTCGGCCATCCGCCGGACGTGGTTCTCGGCCTCGCCCGCCTGTTCGGCGGCGCGCCCGGCGTTACGCTCGGCTGCGGCCGCGCCCTCGCCCGCCCGCCCCGCGTGGCGGCCCGCCGCTCCGGCGGACTCGCGCGCGCGATCGGCGTGGCCCTCGGCCGTGCTCGAGGCCTCGATCGACCGGGCGGCGCTCTCTGCGGCGATCCCGGCCGAATCCTCCGAGCGGGCGGCTCCGGCCTCCGCTGCGGCGGCTGCGCTCTCTGCCCGGCCGGCCAGGGCCTCCAGCGCCGCCGAGCGCTGCGCCGCCTCCCGGGCCTGTGCCTCGGCCTTCGCCAGCCGCTCTGCCGTCTCGCGTGCCTGTGCCTCCATCGACGACGCGCGCTCGTCGAGCTGCGCGGAGTGCTCCTCCACGGCGGCGGCCACGGCCTGTACGCGTTCGGATTCCTGGGCGGCCGCGCCGGCGGCGCGCTCGACGCGCTGACCGTGGGTCTCGAGCTGCGCGTCGGTCTCGCGGGCGCGTTCGATAGCCGCTTCCACGGCCTGAATGGCGTGCCTCGCCTGCTCGTTCGCCGCCTCGGTCCGGTCCGCGCTCGTCTCGGCTCCGGCGAGCCACTCGCGGAGATCGCCCGCGCGCTCGTCGAGCTCGAGCAGCGTGCCGCGTACCAGTTCCTGGGCGCGGGCGGCCTCGGATGCGATGGCGGCCACGGTGGCACTCGCGGCGTCGCGAGCCTCGACGGCGCGGGCTTCGAGTTGTGCGAGCTCCTCGCGCGTCGCGGACGACGTGGCCGCCTGTCGCTCGGCCCCGGCGTCGACCGCCTCGATGGCCTGCTCGGCCCGCGCCGCACGCGCTTGGGCGGCCTCGGCTGCCTCGGCAGCCCGCCCGGCCAGTTGCTCGATGGCCGCCTGGGACCGCTGTGCCGCTTCAGCCGAGGACTGGGCCTGCTCGGCCAGCGCGCGTAGCTGGGCCTCGTCGCCGCCCCGCTCGAGCACGCCCGAGCGAAGGGTGGCGAGCTCCTCGCGCAGGTCGTTGATCAGCAGGCGCGCCTCCTCGTCGCCCACGGCCTCGACCTGCGCCGCCTCGATGCGGGCGCGCAGGGCCTCGACCGCCTCGCGAGTTTCGGTGAGCCCAGTGGCCAGGCCGGCCTGAGCGCTTGCCCCGTCGGCCTCGCGCTCGGCCGCCGCCTGCTCGAGCGCTTCCAGCTTGCCGTGCACGTGGCCGCGCGCGCGTTCCTGCTCCTGGAGGTGCTCACGCGTTTCGGCGAGCTCGGCGGCGAGGCGCTCCACCTCCGGCTTGCGCGCGGTGGCCAGCTCGTCGAGCCGGGTCCGCGTGGCGGCCAAGTCTCCCTCGAGCTGCTCGCGCTCCTGCGCGCGCGAGATCTCGAGGCGCTCGATGTGCGAGCGCGTGGCCTCGAGCTCGCCCTCGAGACGCTCGCGTTCGCGCGCGGCGCTCTCGGCGGCCGCCGCGCCGGCTCGATCCTCGATCTCGGCCCCGGCGCGGGCCAGCTCATCCAGGCGGGCACGAGTGTCGGCCAGCTCGGCCTCCAGCTCCGACTGGCTCGCCGTCCGCTCGGCCTCGAGGTGCTCCAGACGGGCTCGCGTGCCGCCGAGCTCCTCTTCGAGGCGCGTGCGCTCGGAGGCACCCTCCACCTCGAGCTCCTCCACGCGCGCCTGGGCCTCGGCCAGTTCCGAGCGCAGCGAGCGAGCAGTCTCCTCGATGCTCTCCGCCCGGGGGGCCTCGGAGAGCGCGCTCTCGAAGCTCGCCAGCCGAGCCGTGGACCTCGTCGATCCGGCCGGAGAGGCCGTGGTCCTGAGCTCGAGCGGCCTCGAGGCCCTTCAGCTTCTCTCGCGTCTGCTCCAGCTGAGCGCGCAGGCGCTCCTGAGCCTGGGGGGCGCCCGCCACGTCGCGGCGGAAGGCCTCGACGGCCGTGCGCATATCGTCGAGCTCGCTCCGCAGGCGCTCGCGCTCGCTGCGTGCCTCCTGGGCCTCGCGCTCCAGCCGCTCGCCGTCGGCCCGGGCCTGCTCGTCGCGGGCGCTGCGGGTGTGCTCGACGTGGCCGCGCAGGCTCTCCATCTGCGCGCGCGTCTCGTCGAGCGCCCGGCGCGTGTCGGTCAGCTCGGACTCGAGCCCCGCGCCGGCCCGTTCGAGGTCCGCGAGGCGCTCCTTGGCCCGAGCGGCCTCCTCGAACTCCGCCTCCGCGGCGGCAAGCTCGAGCTCCTCGAGCGTGGGCTCGGGCGGCGGCTCGTGGAGGGGCCGAAAGGCGACGATCGTGCCCGCGGCCAGGCCGTCGTCGTCGAGCTCGGCCTCTCCGTTGAGGGCGGCCTGGATCCAGTCCACCACCGCGCGGTGGCTGCGGCCCAGCGCCGACAGGGCAGCGCCGCGCGGCGCGACGATCTCCAGGGCCTCGAGAAAGCCGTTGAACTCGAGGCTCTGGCTCATGCGCACCGGCACGAGTCCCATCGCCACCTCGAGCTCCTCGCCGTCCTGACAGCGCACCATCGCCGTGAGCTGTCCACCGCCCTCGGGCAGGTTGTCGGGAAGGCCCAGCGTCGTCACGAGCGGCCGCCCGACCATGCGCTCGGCGGGCCAGCCGAAGAGCTCCTCGGCCGGGCCGCTCCAGCGCGTGACCGCGCCGTCGCGATCGGTGAGGACGAAGCGGGCGTCGACGAGCTGGCGGAGCAGCTCTTCGACTGCCTCCGAGGAGGAGGGATCCGCGGCGGCGGCGTCTTGGGACATACGGGCTCAGTAATCGGTCGGCCGGGCGCGGGCTGGTACCGATCGGGGACGTGCCGGGGTCCTACATGCGTCCAGGGGGGTGTGCCCCGGGCGTCGTGAACGGCAGCAATAAAGGGTGGTTCGGCCGGGGTGTTGCCTCTGTCGCGTTGCTGTAACGCGGTTCGGAGGCCGCTGTCCTGACTTCACCCCCTATACGACGGGCAAAGCAGGACAGCGCCCGGCGGAGCGGCCCTGCCTAGCGGCAGCTCACCTAACCCTCATTGCTGCCGTTAAAGCGCCGGAACCGCAGCGCGGCAACTCGCACCGCGCAGGCAGCTCGCGCGGCTACTGCAACCCGTGCTCCAGCGCGCCCTTCACGCCCGCGTCGAGCGCGTTCAGCCGGTAGAGCGCGAGCGCTTCGGCCGAGCGGAAGCGGCGCCCGGGCAGCGACTCGGCTCCGTGGTGGGCGAGCACGCAGTGGGAGACGGCGTGGAGCTTGTCGTCGGGAAAGCCGTCGAGCCCGGCGACCCGCTCGGTGATCAGCCCCAGCCCGAGCGCCACGTGGCCGACCAGCGCGCCGGCCGGGCTGAGCTCGATGTCGGCGCCGAGCTCGAACTCGCGCGTCTTGCCGATGTCGTGGAGCAGCGCGGCGCTGACCAGGAGGTCGGAGTTCAGGCGGGGGTGGAGCACGCAGGTCTCGAGCGCCAGCGTGGCCACCGCCACGGTGTGCTCGAGCAGCCCTCCGAGGTAGGCGTGGTGCCCGCCTCGGGTGCAGGGAGCACGGCGGAGCTCGGCGCGGAAGCCCTCATCGGCGAAGAAGGCGTCGACCAGCGCACGCAGGTCGGGGTCGTAGACCTCCCGCGACAGGTGCTCGAGGAAGCCGTCGAGCTCCTCGAGATCGCGGTATGCGGTGGGCAAAAAGGATCCCGGGTCGGCGTCGGCCTCGGCGCGGCGGATCGAGCTCAGGTCCACCTGCAGCTCGTCGCGAAAGCGCTCCACCCGTCCGCTCACGACCACCAGGTCGCCGCGCTCGAACTGACCGGCCAGGAAATCGGCCTGGCGGAAGGCGCGGGCCGGGATCGATCCGCTGCGGTCACGCAGCTCGACGGCGAGGTAGGGCGAGCCGCTCTTGGTGGTCAGCCGGTCCTTGCGGGTGCACGCGAACACCCCCTCGATGGCGCTTCCGGCGCGCAGCTCGGCGACAGACGTCGCGTCTTCCATCGTTGCCACGCGGACATTTTCGTGTGCGCGCCGGACGGGGTCGGGTACGGTGAGATTGATGCACGACGTGATCTGGAACGGGCGGCCCGAGCTTCACCGGCCCGTGATGGTGTGCGCTTTCCGGGGTTGGAACGACGCCGGAGAGGCGGCCTCGGCGGCCGTTTCGTTCATCCGGGACAGCCTCGATTCCCAGGATGTGGCGTCGATCAACTCCGAGGAGTTCTTCGACTTCACCGCGGTTCGCCCGAACATCCGGCTCACCGAGGGTCAGACCCGGGAGATCGACTGGCCGGACGGCAGCATCTCCGCCGCGGCGGTACCCGGGGCGGAGAACGACCTGGTGGTCCTCGAGGCCACCGAGCCCTCCCTGCGCTGGCGGCGCTACACCGACAACGTCATGTCGGTGGCCCGCGAGCTCGGCGTGCGCAAGGTGATCACCCTCGGCGCCCTGCTTGCCGACGTGCCCCACAGCCGCCCGGTGGCCGTGACCGGGCTGTCGTCGGACAAGGGGCTGGTGGAGAAGCTCGGCTTCCAGCGCACGAGCTACGAGGGCCCCACCGGGATCGTCGGGGTGCTGCACCACGCGTGCATCCAGGCCGGCGTGGAGTCGGCGAGCCTGTGGGCCTCGGTGCCCCACTACGTGGCGGCCGCGCCCAATCCCAAGGTCGCGCTGGCTCTTGTGCGCGGCTTCGAGGGGGTCGCCGGTCTGGTGGTCGACGCCGGAGAGCTCGAGTCTGCGGCCGACGACTACGAGCATCAGGTGAGTGCCGCCGTGGCCAGCGACCCGGAGGTCAAGGCGTTCGTCGAGCGCCTCGAGACCGCGATGGACGAGGAGCAGGCCGACGAGCCGGACGAGGGCTCACTGCCCTCCGCCGACACGATCGCCCGCGACTTCCAGCGCTTCCTGCGCCAACGCGGCCCGGACGAACCCGACCAGGCGTCCTAGGTCGCCGTGTTTGCGGCTACCCTGGCCCCATGACAGTCGGCGCTTCCATATTCCTGATCGCGGTCGGGGCAATCCTTCGCTATGCGGTCACCACGTCGGTGGCGGGCATCGACATCCAGGTGGTCGGGCTCATCCTCATGATCGCCGGCATCATCGGCCTGCTGATCGGCCTCTTCATCATCGCCACCGAGCGCGGGCGTCACCCGGATTCCGGCGTCGACCGCCGCGATCCGCCGCTGCGCTGAGCTACTTCTCCGCCGCCGGGCAGATGATCCGGTAGTCGCAGAACGAGCAGATCTCCGGCGAGGGCGTGGGCTCGAAGCGCTGCTTGAGGATGCCGGTCGCGATCTCGGACACCGTCTGGCGCACCCGTTTGAGCTCCTCCTCGGAGTGGGTGACCGGCACGCGCTCCCCGGTGAGCACGTAGAAGTAGCTCTGCGCCGAGGTCTGTAGGCGCCACGATTCGCGCGCGCCCATCTGGTAGAGCGAGAGCTGAACGTCCTCGCGCAGCTCGTCCTCGGTCTTGGCCTTCCCCGTCTTGTAGTCGATCAGCTCATAGGTGCCGTCGGGGTGGCGGTCGACGCGGTCAACGCGGCCGCGCAGCAGGTGGGGACCGAGCTGGAAGGAGAACGAGCGCTCGAACCAGACCGGCTCGGACTCCGAATCGCGATCCAGGCGCCAGTAGCTCTCCAGGGCCCTCGCGGCGCGCTCGCGAAACTGCTGCTCGTCGTCGGAGCTGCCGAAGCCCGAGCGCCGCCAGGAGATCTCGAACAGCTCCATCAGGCGCGACAGCGGGCCGCCGCCCTCGGTGTGGAAGCGCTCCAGCACCTGGTGCACGGCGATCCCGAAGCGCTGGTGGATCGTCGGCTCCTGCGGGATGCGGAACACGCGCGCGAACTTGTACTTGAGCGGGCAGATCCGGTAGGTGTCGATGTCCGACGCCGACAGCATCAGGCCGCGCCCGCGACGCGGGATGAACGGGTCGAGCGAGGGCTCGGAGCCGTTGCCCGAGCCCGCCGGGCGGGCCTCCGGGTCGCGTCCCGAGTCACGCAGCCAGCCGTCGAGCCCCGACTCCGCGAAGATCTCGCGCTGCTCGGAGCTCACGCACTGGGTGAGGATCTCGTTGATCTCCGTGAGGGCCGTCCCCACCGTCTGGCCCTCGTTGGTCCGCTCGATCAGCGCCGCGACCTTGATCAGCTCGAGGTAGCGGGCCACGGCCTCGTCCACGTCGAGGTAGGTGTCGAGCCGCATCTCGCCCAGGCGCCCACCCACCCGAGCCACCGTGTCGAGCAACTCGTCGCGCATCACCCGGAAGGTCGAGTGCAACCCCTCCGCCGGGCCGAAGAGCTCCTCCTCGAAGCTCTCCTCCTCGATCTCGGCCGCGGCTCGGGCCTCCTCGTAGAAGGGAGACGGCCGCGGGTTGGCTCCCGGCGTGCCGCTCTCGGCCCAGGCCAGCACCAGGCCCTTGCGGGCGCGCGTCATGGCGAGGTGGAGGAGGCGGCGCATGTGCTCCTCGTGGGTCTCGCCGCTCGCGCCCGAGCGCGTCTCGAGCAGGGCGCCCGGGACCTCGCCGGCCACCGCGGGGACGGGGCCCGGCATGGCGCCGGCGGACAGGCCGAGCACGAACGCGTGGTCGAACTCGAGGCCCTTGGCGGCGGCCATGGTCATGATCGAGACGGCGGGCGCGGAGGGCCGCTCGACCGCTTCCTCCTCGCGCAGGCCCGATTCGGCCACGGCCGCCATGTAGCGGGCGAACTCCCGCGGCGTGGCCTGCGGCTCGCGCCTCATGTAGTCGCTCGCGAGCTCGGGCAGCTTGGCGATGTTGCGCAGCCGCTCGACGGTGTCGGCGTGGGTGGCGAACACCTGCTGGCGGCGCAGGCCTATGCGCTCGATCAGGCGCATCACGAAGGCGTCGGGCCGCCGCTCGTCGAAGGCGATCGACGCCGAGCGGTACAGGCGCAAAAAGGCCCGGGCCCGGTCGCGCCCCTCCTCGGAGAGCTGCGGGCCCTCGAGGGCCGCCGCCGCGGCCGACGGCATGTCGAGCTTGCGCCGGCGGGCCAGCTGGGTCAGGCGCGCCACGTCGACCGAGCGCAGCTCGATCGGCGGGCGGCTCAGCGCACGTACGACGGCGCCCGAGTCGGTCGGGTCGGCCAGCAGCCGCAGCCACGCCAGGACGTCGCGGACCTCCGCGCGCTGGAAGTAGGCCGCCGCTCCCAGGGTGCGGAAGGGCACGGCTCGCTCCTCGAAGGCCGCGGCCACCGTGGCGCCCTCGGTCTTCACCGAGTGCACGAGCACGCAGATCTCCGCCGCCGCCACGCCGCCGTCGATCAGGCGCTCGGCCTCGGCGGCCACCGCCTGGGCCTGGGCCCGCTCGGAGCGGCAGCGCCAGAAGCGGACGCGCCCGCCGCCCGCGGCCTTGGTCCTGCGCGCGGGGGCGTGCCCGACCGGCGCGAGCACGGCCGCCGCGGCTTCGACGATGCGCCTCCCGGAGCGGAAGTTGCGCTCGAGGCGCACGGTCTGCGCCTCTCCGAACGCCCCCGCGGCGCGCTCGTCGTCGGCCGCGACCGTGACGTTCCCGTGCTCCTCCACGAGCAGGGCCAGCAGCATGCGCTGGGCGAAGTTCGTGGCCCCGTAGTCGTCGACCAGCACGTGGCGAAAGCGCTCGGCCGTGCGCTCGCGGACGTGGGGGCGCTCGTGCAGGAGGCGGAAGGCCCGCACCACCAGGTCGCCCCGGTCCAGCGCGCCGCGCTCGGCCAGCAGGCGGTCGTGGTCGGCATAGACGCGCGCGAACTCGCGCTCGCGGGCGGCGCCGGCCCGCTCGGAATCGGTGCGCTCGGGAAGCCGGCCGGCCCACGTGGCCAGCTCATCGGCGGACACCATCTGCTCCTTGAGGAGATCGATCCGGGACACGAAGCTGGCCAGCAGCGGGGCGGGATTGCCGCGGATCTCGTGCGCGCGCAGCGTCAGCTCGTCGATGCGGTCGAGCAGGAGGGCGAGCCGGTCGGCCGGCGTGACCGGCGAGAAGAAGGGATCGACGCCCGCTTCGAGCGCCTCGTCCTGCAGCAGCTTCACGCAGAACGACGGGAAGGTGAAGACGTTGAGCTCCTCGTACGGGGCGCTCAGGGCGAGCTCGAGCCGCCTGCGCATCTCCGCCGTGGCCGGCTCGGAGTAGGTGAGCGCCAGGATGCAGCCGGCCGGGGTGCCCTGCTCCACCAGCCAGGCGAAGCGCTCGGTGAGCGCGTGTGTCTTGCCGGTGCCGGCGCCCCCGAGCACGACCAGGGGGCCGCCCTCATGCGTGACGACCGCACGCTGGTTGGCGTTGAGGCCGTCGAGGAGCTCGGGCATCCGGGCCTAGGATACGCCGCTGATGAGCCCTTCCACGCACCCCGACCGGCTCGATCTGTGTCGCCGCGCGGCGGCGTCGGCTCGCGTCGCGGTGGGGGAGCTCGCCGGCAGGGCCGAGCGCAGCGTGGAGGAGGGGCGCGGCGAGGGCGGCGACATGACTCTGGCCGTCGACCGCGCCGCCGAGGACGCGATCTTCGCCGAGCTGGAGTCCGCCGGCGTTCCCCTGCTCGCGGTGTCCGAGGAGCGCGGCGAGGTGGCGCTGAACGGTGGCTCAGAGGGGGACGAGCGGCTACGGGTGGTGATCGATCCGGTGGACGGGTCGATGAACGCCAAGCGCGGGCTGCCCTTCGCATGCGTGTCGATCGCCATGGCCTCCGGCCCGCGCATGGGCGACGTGGAGGTGGGCGTGGTGGCCGAGCTCGACCCCGCGCGTGAGTGGTGGGCCGTGCGCGGCGACGGCGCCTATCTCGACGGCACTCGCCTCGATCCGCTCGCCCCCGGGCCGCTCGAGGTGCTGGGCCTCGAGACCGCCCGCGCCTCGCTGGTCTCCCGGCACGCCGCGGCGATCGAGGCCACCGAGGCGCGCCGGCTGCGTGCTCTGGGCTCGGTGGCCATGTCCATGTGCCTGGTGGCCGCCGGGAGCCTCGACGCGATGATCACCCTGCGCGAGGTCCGCTCGGTCGACGTGGCGGCAGCGCAGCTGATCGTGGAGGAGGCGGGCGGCGCGGTGGCGCTGCCCGGAGGCGACGCGCTCGACCTGCAGATGCGCTCCCGCGCCGTGGCGGCGCGCTCCCCCGACCTGGTGGAGCGCCTGCTGGACCGCTTCGGCTAGCTCGGCGGCGCCGGCACGGGCCGCTCGCCCAGCGCCCGCGCCACGGCGGCGAGGTTGGAGGCCATGGCGCGGCCGGTCGTGTGCGACCACTCCTTGCCCTCGTCGTCATCGGTCTCGAGGTAGGAGTCGCCCGGGCCGGGGCCCTTGTTCCAGTAGGTCCAGGCCTGGCCGGGGATCGTGAAGCCCACGTCGATCAGTCCGCCCGAGATCTCGGAGATCACGTGGTGGGCGCCGTCCTCGTTGCCGGTCACGACCACCCCGGCCACGCGGTTGTAGGCCACCGGCCGGCCGTCGTCGTCCTCCTCGGAGAGCAGCGCGTCGAGGCGTTCGAGCACTCGTTGGGCGACGCTCGAGGGGCGCCCGAGCCACGTGGGCGTGGCGACGATCAGGATCTCGGCCCCGAGGATCTTGTCGTGGATCGCGGGCCACTCGTCGCCGTCGCCCTCGTCGGAGCTCACGCCGGGCTTCACGTCGTGGTCGACCACGCGCACCAGCTCGGTCTCGATGTCGCGTTTGTCGAGGGCTTCCATCACCACGCGCGCGAGGGCTTCGGTGTTGGAGGTCGCGGGCGAGGGGTTGAGAGTGCAGTTGAGCACGAGGCAGCGCATGCCCGGTGACCTACCCGAGAAGCCCGCGTCAACGCAGGTCTAGAGTGTCTTGGCGTGGCGCGGCTCAGGCGATCCGATTGCTCAGGACCGGGAATCAGCCGCCGCCGCCGAGGCAAGGGCTTCGAGTACCTCGACGAACAGGGCCGGAAGATCGAGGACCCGAGCGTGATCGAGCGCATCCGCGCGCTCGCGATCCCGCCCGCGTGGGAAGAGGTCTGGATCAGCGCCCACCCGAACGGACACATCCAGGCCACCGGGACCGACGCCGCCGGGCGCAAGCAGTACCGCTACCACGACCTCTGGCGCGAGCGCCGGGACCTGGAGAAGTTCGAGTCGATGGTGAGCTTCGCAAAGGCGCTGCCGCGCCTGCGTGAGCGGGTGGCCGGCGATCTCGCCCTGGAGGGGATGCCCAAGGACAAGGCGCTCGCCTGCGCCGTGCGCCTGATGGACAAGGGCTTCTTTCGGATCGGCTCGGAGGACTACGCCGAGGAGAACGACACCTACGGCATCGCGACCATGGGCAAGCGCCACGTGACCGTATCCGGCGACGAGATCACCTTCGACTACGAGGCCAAGGGCAGCCAGCACCGGGTCCAGGAGGTGGTCGACTCGGTCGTCGCCGACGTGGTGAGCACGCTCAAGAAGCGCCGCGGCGGCGGCGAGGAGCTACTGGCCTACAAGGACAACGGGCGCTGGCGCGACGTCAAATCGCCGGAGATCAACGAGTACGTCAAGGAGGTCACCGGTGGCGACTTCAGCGCGAAGGACTTCCGCACGTGGAGCGGGACGGTGCTGGCCGCCCAGGCTCTCGCGGTCTCCTCGGTGATCGCGGCTCGTGGCACCAAGACCTCGCGCAAGCGAGCAAAGACCCGCGCGGTCAACGAGGTGGCCCACTACCTCGGCAACACCCCGGCGGTGGCCCGCAGCTCCTACATCGACCCGCGCATCTTCGACCGCTTCGACGGCGGCCTGACGATCGCCGGCGTGCTCACAGAGCTGGCCGAAGAGCCCGACGAGCCGCCGGATGCCCAGCGCGCGATCGAGGAGGGGGTGCTCGACCTGATCGCCCGGGACACCAGCTCCGACGCTGTGGAAAAGGCCGCCCAGGTGGCCAAGGAGCTGGAGGAAGTGGCCGCCTAGCTGCGGGCGCCGAAGGAGGTGGCGTAGGTGGCGGCGGGGGAGATGCCGGCCTGGGGAGCCCCGTTCACCACGCCAATGCCGATCTCGCGGAAGGAGGAGCTGAGGATGTTGGCCCGGTGTCCTGGGCTTTTCATCCAGCTCTGCGTGATCGCGCCGGGCGTGGAGCGCTCGTGCGAGCCCCAGGCGAGGTTCTCGCCGACCTTCCAGCTGCGGGCGCCGCTGAGGTAGCCGGCCCGGCGGATGCGGTCGACGAACGACCCGCCGTCGAGCGAGTCGTGCGAGAAGTAGTTGCGGGCGTCCATGTCCGCGGCGTGGGCCGTGGCCGCGGCCGAGAGGCGCCGGTTGAGCTTCAGGGGGCCGAGGCCGTGGCGGCTGCGCTCGGCGTTGATGCTGCAGAGGGTGGCGCGCACGACCGTGCGCTTGCTGGCCTCGGTGGGAGCAGCGCTGGAGGTCGAGCAGGCCTGCGCCGCCATTGCCGACGGAGCGGCGATCACTGCCAGCGAGCAGATCGCGGCGGTGAGGGTGAGCAGGAAGTTGCGAGGGCGGCGGGAGCGGCGGCTGGCAGAATGCATACGCTCTGATGTCGCTCCATAACCGGACTGACAGCAGCTGATGGGGGTGCCGGTGGACGGTTGTTGGACGCCGAAAAACCCCGATTTTGGACGTTTGTTCTACGCCTAAGGAGACCAGTGCCCGCCGCCATACTCGACATCGACGGGACCCTCGTCGACACCAACTTCCACCACGCCATCGCCTGGTATCGCGCCTTTCGCCAGCACGAGGAGCTGCTCCCGCTCTGGCGCATCCACCGCCACATCGGCATGGGTGGCGACCAGCTGGTCGAGTCGCTGTGTGGGAAGGAGGTGGAGGAGGCAAAGGGCGACGACATCCGGGCCGCTGAAGGCGTTCTCTACTTCGCCCTGATCGAGGAGGTCGAGCCGCTCCATGGCGCGCGCGAGCTGATCGTCGACCTCAAGGATCGCGGGCACGCCGTGGTCCTGGCCAGCTCGGCCAAAGAAGACGAGGTCGACCACTATCTCGACCTCCTCGACGCCCGCGAGCTGGCCGACGGCTGGACCACCTCGGCCGACGTGGAGGCGACCAAGCCCGAGCCGGACCTGGTCGCGGCGGCGGTGGAGAAGGCCGGAGGAGGAGAGGCGGTGATGATCGGCGACACCACCTGGGACTGCGAGGCGGCCGGGCGGGCCGGCGTGCCGACCGTGACGGTGCTTACCGGCGGCTTCTCCGAGGCGGAGCTCCGAGACGCGGGGGCGGTCGCGGTATACCGGTCGATCGACGAGCTGCGAGAGTCGATCGACGAGACGCCGCTATGCCGGACGAGCTAGGCACCTACCGCGAGAAGCGCGACTTCGCACGACCACCGAACCCGAGGGCGTTCGGCGGCGACGCGGACGCGGCGCGCTTCGTGGTGCAGGAGCACAGCGCGCGGCGGCTGCACTGGGACCTGCGCCTGGAGCACGAGGGGACGCTCAAGTCGTGGGCGCTGCCGCGCGGAGTGCCCGACCATCCCGACGAGAACCGGCTGGCCGTTCACACCGAGGACCACCCGCTCGAGTACCTCGAGTTCGAGGGAGACATACCCAAGGGCGAGTACGGCGCCGGGACGATGCGCGTGTGGGACAGCGGCACCTTCGCGGCCGAGAAGTTCCGCGCCAACGAGGTGATCGCCACCTTCAGCGGCGAGCGCGTGCAGGGCCGTTACGCCCTGTTTCAGACCCGCGGGCAGGACTGGATGATCCACCGGATGGACCCGCCGCTCGACCCCGGCTACGAGCCGATGCCCGAGCGCCTGACCCCCATGCTTGCCAAGAGTGGCGCGCTGCCGCGCGACGAGAAGAAGTGGGGCTTCGAGGTCAAGTGGGACGGGATCCGCACCCTGCTCTACTGCGACCACGGCCACATCGAGCTCCAGGGCCGCAACGGCACCGATTTCACACCCCGCTACCCGGAGGTACGCGAGCTGGCCCGCGAGCTGGGCGCCCGGCGGGTCGTCCTCGACGGGGAGATCGTCGCTCTGGACGAGGCCGGACGGCCGAGCTTCGAGCGCCTTCAGTCACGCATGCACCTGGGATCGGACTCGGCGGTCAAGCGCCGCATGCGCGACATCCCGGCCACCTACGTGGCCTTCGACCTGCTCTACCTCGACGGCAGCTCCACCGTCGGGCTGACCTACGAGGAGCGCCGGCAGGTGCTCGACGCGCTGGGCCTGGAGGGGCCGGCGTGGCGCGCTCCGGCCTACCACCGCGGCGAGGGGAGCGCTCTGCTGGCGGCGACCAGGGAGCTCGGCATCGAGGGCATCGTGGCCAAGAGGCTCGACAGCCGCTACGAGCCGGGCAGGCGCTCGACGGGCTGGGTGAAGATCAAGAACATCTGCGAGCACGACGTGGTGATCGGGGGCTGGGCGCCCGGCGAGGGGCGGCGCCAGGGCCACGTGGGGGCGCTCGTGACCGGCCTCTACGAGGACGGGAAGCTGGCCTACGCGGGCAAGGTCGGCACCGGCTTCACCGACCGCACGCTGGCCATTCTCGAGCGCGAGCTCGGGCCGCTGCGGCGCGACTCCTCTCCCTTCGAGGGGCGTGCGGCGCCCAAGGGCACGATCTTCGTCGAGCCGCGCCTGGTGGCCCGCGTGGAGCTGCGCGAGTGGACCAAGAGCGGCACCATGCGAGCCCCCTCGTTCAAGGGGCTTCGCGACGACATCGATCCGCAAGATTGCACCCGTGAAGGAGGTTAAACCCGCATTCGCGAGGTAGATTGGGAACCATGCCAAGAGCGATCTGGAGCGGCGCGATCAGCTTCGGCCTGGTCAATATTCCCGTGAAGCTGTACAGCGCGGTCTCGCGCAAGACCGTGCGCTTTCACCAGATCGACTCGTCCTCCGGGGCGCGGGTCCGCCAAAAGCGCGTGGGCGGCGACGGCGAGGAGGTGGCCTACGACCAGATCGTCAAGGGCTACGAGATCGGCCCCGACCGCTACGTCACGATCAGCCCCGAGGAGCTCGAGTCGCTGGAGCCCCAGAAGACGCGCACGATCGACATCGAGGACTTCGTCGAGCTCGAGGACATCGACCCGATGTTCTACGACCATCCCTACTACCTGGCGCCCGACACCGGGGCGGCCAAGGCCTACCGCCTGCTGGTGGACGCCATGGACAGCTCGGGCAAGGTCGCGATCGCCCGCGTGGTGCTGCGCTCCAAGGAGCACCTGGTGGCCATCCGGCCCCGCTCCGGCGTCCTGGCCATGGAGACGATGCTGTTCGCCGACGAGGTGATCTCACCCGACGCGCTCGACGAATTGTCGGACGACGGCGAGGTCAAGACCAGCGATCGCGAGCTGAAGATGGCCCAGCAGCTGATCGATTCGCTCACTTCGGAGTTCGAGCCCGAGAAGTACCGCGACGAGTACCGCGAGCGCGTGCTCGACCTGATCGAGCGCAAGGCGCAGGGCGAGACCGTGGTGATCGAGACGCCCGCCGACGAGCCGGCGAAGGTGCCGGACCTGATGGCCGCGCTCGAGGCGAGCATCGCCTCGGCCAAGGGCCAGAGCAAGCCCAAGAAGAAGCGCGCGCCGGCGAAGAAGAAGGCCGCCGCCAAGGCGTAGGTGCCCCCCGCCCGCCTCGAAGTCCAGGTAGAGGGACGCACCCTGTCCCTCTCCAATCTCCCCAAGGTCCTCTACCCTGCCGTCGGCTTCACCAAGGGCGAGGTGATCGACTACTACACGCGTATCGCGCCCGCGCTGCTGCCCCACCTGCGCAACCGCCCGCTGACCCTCAAGCGCTATCCCAACGGCGTGGAGGCCCCGTACTTCTACGAGAAGAACTGCCCCTCGCACGCACCCGAGTGGGTGCGAAAGGAGCGCGTCGACAAGATCGACTACTGCGTCTGCGACGACCTGGCCACCATGGTGTGGCTGGCCAACCTGGCCGACCTGGAGCTCCACCCCTCGCTGTCCCTGGTGGACGACATCAACCGCCCCACCGTGATGGCCTTCGACCTCGATCCCGGCGAGCCGGCCGGCCTGGCCGAGTGCTGCGAGGTGGCCGTGCTGCTGCGCGACGCCCTCGCGGCGCTGGGCCTCCAGAGCTTCGCCAAGACCTCGGGCTCGAAGGGGATTCAGGTCTACGTTCCGCTGAACGTGGAGGGCGTGGACTACGACCACGGGACCAAGCGCCTCTCGCAGGCGCTCGCGCGCCACCTGGAGGCCTCCCACCCGAAGCTGATCGTCTCCCAGCAGCGCAAGGAGCTGCGGCGCGGCAAGGTGCTGATCGACTGGAGCCAGAACGACGAGCACAAGACCACGGTGTGCGTCTACTCGCTGCGGGCGCGCGAGCGGCCGACCGTCTCGACGCCGCTGCAGTGGTCCGAGCTCGACGACCCGGATGCGCTCGTGTTCGAGGCCGCCGACGTGCTGGAGCGCGTGGAGCGCCACGGCGACCTGTTCGCGCCGGTAGTCGAGCTGGAGCAGGAGCTGCCCGCGCTGTGAGGATTCGCGAGGTGGTGTTGCCGGCGTCCGATCCGCAGGCGCTCGCCGAGTTCCACGCCGCCTTTGCCTCCTCCACCTCGCTGCGCTTCGAGCCCGGGCCCGACGTGTGCTCGCACTGGGCGCTCAACGTGGCGCCGCAGCGCTTCGAGGAGTCGGTGGCCTTCGCCGCGGGGCGCGTCGAGCTGTTGCACGAGGACGTTCCCTTCGAGACCTGGCGGGCCCGCTCGGCCTACTTCTTCGATCCCGCCGGCAACATCGTGGAGCTGATCGCCCGTGAGCGCGCGCCCGGCGGCGAGCTGTTCCTCGAGTTGAGCGAAGTCGGCCTGCCGGTCAGCGACGTGGGTGCCGCGGTCGAGTTCCTCGAGTCACAGGCGGGCCTTCCTCACTTCAGCGGAGACCGCAGGACGTTCAGCGCCGTGGGCGACGACCGCGGCCTGTTCATCGTGGTGCCGGTGGGCCGGCCCTGGCTGTTCACCGACCGCCCCGCGCCCGACCATCCGCTGGAGGTGACGATCACCGCCGGCCGCGACGACGAGCTGCGGATTCCCGGATCCGCGCACACGCTCAAGCTAGCCTCTGGCTGAGCATGGTCGACTGGTCACTGGCCCGGCAGGTGGCGCGTCTCGCGGGTGGGTCCCCCGAGGCCGGCGGCCCGGATCCCGACATCGTGCCGCTCTGCGCCGAGATGGAGCAGCACGTGGCCGCGTACACGAGCCTGCGGCCGGGGTCGGCCACGCCGCCGCCCGAGCTCGTGGATCGCAACGAGTGGGCGAGCGTGAACATCGACTCGCTGGGAGGGATGATCGATCCCGTGGCCGCGCGGCTCGAGCAGCGCCTCGAGTTCGCCGGGCCGCTGGCCGGTGCGCTGCAGGCCGGGGCCACCGCCACGCTCGCCGCCGAGGTCGGCCTGGTGATGGGCTACGTCTCCACCCGGGTGCTCGGCCAGTACGACATCTCGCTGCTGGGCGGCGACGCGCCGCCGCGGCTGCTGTTCGTGGCCCCCAACATGAGCAAGGCGGTGCGCGAGCTGGAGATCGATCCCGACGCGTTTCATCGCTGGATCTGCGCTCACGAGCTCACCCATGTCTTCCAGTTCCAGGGCGTGCCCTGGCTGCGCGAGCACCTGAGCGCGATGGTGCGCGAGTACCTGCGCGGGGTGGAGGTGCGCATCGAACGCGGCGCGGCGGGCGGGCTCCCCTCGCTGCCCAACCCCTCGCGCCTCGTGGAGAGCTTCCGCGAGGGCGGGCTGGCCGCGCTCGTGCAGACCAACGAGCAGAAGGCGCTCATGGAGCGCGTGCAGGCCACCATGTCGGTGGTCGAGGGCTACTCCGAGCACGTGATGGACTCGCTCGGCGAAGAGGCGATCCCCGGTCGCGATGCCCTGCGCGCCGCGATGGACCGCCGCCGCAGCAGCCGCTCGGCCCCCGAGCGAGCCATCCAGCGCCTGCTCGGGCTCGACATCAAGATGCGCCAGTACGAGCAGGGCAAGCGCTTCTGCGACGCGGTGGTGGCCGAGGCCGGCATGGAGGTGCTCGACCGGGTGTGGGAAGCGCCCGGCTCTCTGCCCACCGCGCAGGAGTTGGAGCACCCCGCGGACTGGGTGGCCCGCGTGGGCCCGGCCCCCGCCGCAGCGGCCTGAACAACCCCCCTCGTGTAACCGCTTCGCGGCTGCGGTTTACAAACAGGTGTTCGCTGCTATAGTTCTACCTAACTTAGATGTAATAAGCTCACGAAGGAGCACACCGAATGGCTTCCCAGACCCCCACTCAGCGCAAGGCCTCGGCCCAGAAGGCCGCCGCCACCCGTCGGCGCAACGCCGCGAAGCGCAACGATGCGACCGCCGCCCCTGCGCAGAGCACGGCCCGGCGCAACGCCTCGGTCCAGCAAACCCCCAATCAGCTCAAGGCCACGGCTCAGAAGGCGGCCGCAACCCGTCGTCGTAACGATGCCAAGCGCCAGGAATCCGTCGCCAAGCGTCATGAGACCGCCGCTCGGCACGCGGCCGAGGAGAGCCAGGAGGCCGCGGCCAAGGCGGCTCAGACTCGCGCCAAAGCCGCCGAGACCCGCGTCAAGGCCGAGCTCAACACTCTCCAGGCCGTTCAGGCTCAGGCCGAGCGCGCCGTGCTGATCCCGGTGGGCGCCGCCCTGATCGTGCGTGACAGCGTGGTCGAGGTCGTCGGGCCTTACGCCGACGGCCGTGAGAGCGCCGGGCGCGAGCTCAGCAAGCTCGGCAAGCGCGTGTCGACCAACCTGCGCAAGGCGGAACTGCGGGGCAACTCCGCCCGCAAGAGCGCGGTACGCGACGTCAAGCGCAGCCGCACCAAGGTGGAGCGCGAGCTTCGCCAGCGCCGCAGCCAGGCCGAGCGTCAGGTCAAGGCCACGGGCCGCGAGGTGCAGGACCAGGCCGAGTCGATCGTGGGCCGCGTGGCTTCGATCGCCTAGTTCCGGGTAACCCGGAACGCGTCTTCCCCCCGGCCGGTAGGAGAGAACCGGGCCCGGGGTAAGGCTGGCGGCCCCATACTCGCCGCCAGTGCAGTATCTCTCCTCCCTCAGCCTTCGCCGCCCTCAGGGGCGGCGTTGGCCTTTCAGGGCTGGTTCTCCGCGGCTGCGACAATGAGATCGATGCCCACACACGACCAGATTCAGGACGCCCTCCGCAAGGTCATCGACCCCGAGCTGCGCAAGGACATCGTGTCCCTCGGCATGGTGCGCTCCATCGAGATGCCCGAGCAGGGCCGCGTGGACGTGATCGTGTCCCTCACCACCCCCGGCTGCCCGATCCGGTCGCACTTCGAGAAGGCGGTCAAGGAGAGCGTCGGAGAGCTGGGCGTAGGCCTCGTGAACGTCGGCTTCGACGTGCTCTCGGCCGACGAGAAGCAGACCCTCACCCAGCGCCTGGGCCGCCAGGGCGGCCTGCCCGAGGGCGCCCTGGCCGCGGTGAAGAACGTGGTCTGCATCGGCTCGGGCAAGGGCGGCGTCGGCAAGTCGACCGTCACCGCCAACCTGGCCGCCGCCCTCCAGGCCGAGGGCCAGCGGGCCGCGGTGCTCGACGCCGACGTATGGGGCTACTCGATGCCGCGCATGCTCGGCGTGCACGGGCGCCCGATGGTCTCCGCGGAGCGAAAGATCCTGCCCCTCGACGCCCACGGCGGCGTGAAGGTCATCTCCATCGAGTTCTTCCTCAACGAGCAGGACCAGGCCATCACCTGGCGCGGGCCGATGCTGCACAAGGCGATCCGCCAGTTCCTCGAGGACGTGGAGTGGGGCGAGCTCGACTACCTGCTGATCGATCTGCCTCCCGGCACCGGCGACGTGTCGATGACGCTGGCCCAGCTGCTGCCCCAGGCAAAATTCGTGATCGTGACCACGCCCCAGCCCGCGGCCCAGCACGTGGCCAAGCGCGCCGCCGAGACGGCCCTGCGCTTCGACCTCGAGATCGCCGGCGTGGTGGAGAACATGTCCGGCTTCACCACTCCCGGCGGCGAGCGCTTCACCATCTTCGGCGAGGGCGGCGGGCAGGTTCTCGCCGACGAGCTCGACGTGCCCCTGCTGGGCAAGATCCCGCTGCAGGAGGCGCTCCGCGTGGCGGCCGACGAGGGTCTTCCGCTGGTGATCGAGGATCCCGACGCCCCCGCGGCTCAGAGCCTACGCCACACGGCCCGCGGCCTGATCGCGGCCACCCCCCAGCAGCTGGCGGTGCTCCAGGCGCCGAGCGGGCCGCCGGTGCCCGAGGTCACGGGCACGCCGCTTCCGATGGTTCAGTAGAGCCCGCTCAAGTCCCTCCGCGCCCGTCCGAGTAGACGGGCATGACCATCGCCCTCATCGCCGCCGGCGTGGTGGCCTTCCTGGCCCTCGACGCCTACGTCATCTGGAGAGTGTTCGGCAGCGGGAACGGCGCCAACGCCCACGCGACGGTGTCGGCCCCCGGAGAGGCGACGGTCCAGCTACCCGCGGGGAAGGTCAAGTTGACCTATCAGGAGCGCGCCTACAGCCCCCAGCCGAGCGGCTGCATCGAGTTCTGGGCGCCGCCGGGTCTGCAGGTGGCAATCAGCCCGGGTGAGGGCAGGGCGCCACTGGACCTGCGTCGCGCGGGGGGACACGGGGCCCAGACGGTCGCGGGTTGGCTTCCCGGAGGGCCGCGCAGCCGAGTGACCCTCGGCGAGGTCGAGGTGCCAACGGCCGGACGCTACGTGGTCAAGGTCAGCGGCGGGGGCCGGGGAGCGCAGCCGCAGGTGCTGCTCGGGCGCTAGCCGGCCTGCTTGTAGTAGTCCGCGTTGGTCTGGATGAAGCCCTGCCACTCGTCGGGCAGCTGGTCCTCGGCGAAGCAGGCGTCGACCGGGCAGGCCTCGACGCACGCGTCGCAGTCGATGCACTCCTCGGGGTCGATGTAGAGCTGCTTGACGTTGTCGTAGTCGGGTTCGTCGGGCGTCGGGTGGATGCAGTCCACGGGACACACCTCGACACACGAGTTGTCTTTTTGGTCGATGCAGGGCTCGGCGATGACGTAGGCCATGAGTCGCGGGGATTCTATCGTTGCGCCCGTGCGCGAGCCCGACCCGTTTCTCGATTCCTTCACCGGCCTGGTGGCGGCCCGCGCGCTGAGCACCGCGACCATGCTTGGGGTGTTCGACGCCTTGGACGACGCGCCGGCCGGCCCGGCGGGGCTGGCCGAACGCCTGGAGCTCGACCCGCTGGGAACCGAGACCCTGCTCACGACCCTGCTGGCGCTGGGCTACGTGGAGGGCGAGGAGGACGGGCGGCTGCGCAACAGCGAGGTGAGCCGGCGGCTGCTCGTCAGCTCCTCACCGGACTCGATCGCCACCTTCGTCGGGGCCCAGGCCGACCTTCACTGGCAGGTCCTCGACCTGCTGCCGGGCGCCGTGCGCGACGGCAGCGCCTACTCCATGCACGAGCAGCGCCACGGCGAGCGCGAGCGCTGGGCGGCCTACATCCGCGGGTTGTTCGAGATATCGCGAGCCGAGCAGGAAGACAACGCCGCCCTCGTGCCGGTCGAGGCGCCGCGGCGGCTGGTGGACGTGGCCGGGGGCCACGCGGGCTTCGCCATGGCCATGTGCCGCCGCCACCCCGGCCTCGAGGCCACGGTGCTCGACCTGGCTCCCAGCGTTGAGGTGGGCCGCGGAATAGTGGAGGAGGAGGGCTACGCCGACCGTGTGAGCTTTCGCGCGGGCGACGTGTTCGAGCTGGGTCTGGGAGGGGAAGGACTCGACGTGGTGTCGGTGTTCAACCTCATCCACCATCTGCCCGAGCAGCGCGACCGCGAGCTCTGCCGCATGGCCCGCGCGGCCCTGCGTCCCGGCGGCTGCCTGGTGGTGGGCGACTCGGCCCGGCCCGAGGCCGGCGAGACGTCGTCCGAGCACGGCGCGATCTCCAGCCTGCTCTTCTACGCCTGGAGCCATTCGCGCAACTTCCAGCCGTCGGAGATCCGGGGGTGGATCGAGGAGGCGGGCTTCGACGAGGTGACCGTCCACCGCAACGAGCGCTCGCCCTGGCGTGTGGTGGTGATCGGCCGGTGATCCTGCTCACCGGGGCCACGGGCACGGTCGGCTCGGCCCTGCTGCAACGGCTCACAGCGGCCCGTGAGCCCGTCCGCTGCCTGGTGCGCGACCCCGGTGGCCTGGGCGACCGGCGAGTGCGCGTGCAGCTCGCCCTCGGCGACCTCGCCGACCCTCCGTCGTTTCGCAATGCCCTGCGCGGCGTCGACACCGTGGTGCACCTCGCCGCGTCGATCCGCGACCAGCCCCATGCCTCCATTGAGGAGCTGAACGCCGTGGCCACGCTGAGGCTGGTGAAGGCCGCCGAGAGAGCGGGGGCGCGGCGCTTTCTGTTCTTCTCCGCCCTCGGCGCGCGCCACCACTCCCGAACCCGCTTCTTTCGCGCCAAGGCGCTGGCCGAGGAGGCGGTGCTGGCCTCGCCGCTCGAGACGACCGTCTTCAGGCCGTCGATCATCTACGCCCCCGGGGACCCCTGGCTGACGCTGCTGGAGCGCTTCTCCTACCTGCCCGCCCTCCCGGTGTCGGGATCAGGGCGGGCCCGCTTTCAGCCCATCTGGGCCAACGACGTGGGCGACTGCGTGGTCGCGGCGCTGATGTCCTCTCAGTCACGCCGGCGCTCCTTCGAGCTCGCCGGGCCCGAGGTGCTCTCCTACGACGACATCGTGCGCGTGGTGCTCGAGCCCCTCGGCCGCCGCCGGCCGCTGCTGCACGTTCCGCTGCCGCTGGTTCGGGCGTCGCTGGGGCTGGTGGGCCGGCTGTCGGGCGCGAAGGCCTTCGCCACCTGGGAGGAGGCGGAGCTGATGGAGGAGGCGATGACCACCCAGCAGGGCACGGCGGACGCGGAGGCGCTCGGTGTGCGTCCGCGGCCGATGGCGAGCGTTCTCGGCACGGCCTGAGAAAGAGAGAGGGCCCCGCCGTCGGCAGGGCCCTCTCCAGTACTGCGGAAGCCTTCGGCTTCCTACATCATGCCGTCCATACCGCCCATGCCGGCGGGCATGCCGCCCCCGCCGTCCTTCTCGGGCATCTCGGCAACGATCGCCTCGGTGGTGAGGATGTTCTTGGCGATCGAGGCCGCGTTCTGCAGCGCAGAGCGCGTGACCATGGCCGGGTCGATCACGCCGCCCGCGACGAGATCGACGATCTCGCCCGTGTCGGCGTTGAGGCCCTGGTTCTTGCCCTTGGCCTTGCGCACATCGTTCACGACGACCGAGCCCTCGAGGCCCGAGTTGTCGGCGATCTGACGCAGCGGCTCCTCCAGCGAACGCCGGATGATCTGCGCGCCGGTCTTCTCGTCGCCCTCGAAGGCGTCGAGCTTGATCGCGTCCTGCGCACGCAGGAGTGCCACGCCGCCGCCCGGGACGATGCCCTCCTCGAGGGCGGCCCGGGTGGCCTGCAGCGCGTCCTCGACGCGGTGCTTCTTCTCCTTCATCTCGGTCTCGGTGGCTGCGCCGACCTTGACCACCGCAACGCCGCCGGCCAGCTTGGCCAGCCGCTCCTGCAGCTTCTCGCGATCGAAGTCCGAGTCGGTGTTCTCGATCTCGTTCTTGATCTGGTTGATGCGGCCCTTGATGGCGTCGGACTCACCGGCGCCGTCCACGATCGTGGTCGTGTCCTTGGTGACCACGACACGGCGGGCGCGGCCCAGCTGCGAGAGCTGGGTGTTCTCGAGCTTGAGGCCCATCTCCTCGGTGATGACCTCGCCGCCCGTGAGGATCGCGATGTCCTCGAGCATGCGCTTGCGGCGGTCGCCGAAGCCCGGCGCCTTGACCGCCACACCGGTGAAGGTGCCGCGCAGCTTGTTGACCACGAAGGTGGCGAGCGACTCGCCCTCCACGTCCTCGGCCACGACGACGATCGGCTTGCCCGACTGGATTACCTGCTCCAGCACCGGCAGCACGTCCCGCACCGAACCGATCTTCTGGTTGGCGATGAGGATGTACGGATCCTCGAGGGTGGCCTCCATGCGGTCCTGGTCGGTGACCATGTAGGGCGAGATGTAGCCCTTGTCGAACTGCATGCCCTCGGTGAACTCGAGGTCCATGCCGAAGGTCTGGCCTTCCTCGACGTTGACCACGCCGTCCTTGCCGACCTTGTCGATCGCGTCGGCGATCACGTCGCCGATGTCATCGTCAGCGGCGGAGATGGCCGCCACGCGGGCGATCTGCTCCTTGCCGGAGATCTCCGTGGAGATCTTGCCGATGTGATCGACCACCTGGTCGACGGCCTTCTCGATGCCGCGCTTGAGAGCAAGCGGGTTCGCGCCGGCGGCCACGTTCTTGAGGCCGTCGCGCACGATGCGCTGCGCCAGGACGGTGGCGGTGGTGGTGCCGTCGCCCGCGACGTCGTTGGTGGCGGTGGCCACCTCACGCACGAGCTGGGCGCCCTGGTTGGAGAAGGGCTCCTCGAGCTCGATCTCACGAGCGATCGAGACGCCGTCGTTGGTGATGGTCGGGGCGCCGAACTTCTTGTCGATCACCACGTAGCGCTCGGCCGAGGTCCTTTACCGCGTTGGCTACCGCGTCGACGCCCTCTTCGAGCGCGCGCCGGCCTCCACGTCGTACTTGAGCTCCTTGTCGACCATATTCGTCCGTCCTCTGCTCACCCGCTACCTTCGGCGAGCACGTCCGACTCCCGCAGGACCAGCAGGTCATCGCCTTCGACCTGCACCTGGTGCCGCCGTACTTCGATACAGGACCTCGTCGCCTTCGGACACGTCGAGCGGATCCGCTTGTCGCCGTCCTCGTCCCACTGCGTCGCCGACCGCAGACCTTGCCGCGCTGCGGCTTCTCCTTGGCCGTGTCGGGAAGGACGATGCCGCTGGCAGTGCTCTCTCCCTCTTCAATCGCCTGAACGATCAGGCAAGATCTCCCAGAGGCTTGAGATTCATGGCATACCTCCATCGGGTGCAGTTCCACTTGGCACTCACAGGGTGCGAGTGCCGAACTTGGCACTCTAGGACTCAGAGTGCCAAGCTAGTCCTGCTGTGGGCCGACGGCGCAGCCGGTCCCGGATCTCCGAACGCTCGGAGATCTGGGAGAGCGCACGACCGTCACGGCGTCCTCCCCCATCTCCACCTTGCGGCCGTAGATCTGCTCCAGGAAGTGCACCATCGTCGAGCCGACGGAACTCCGGGTTGTCGTGCTCGATGTGGGCGAGATCGCGCACCTGCTTGACCTCTACCGAGTCGATCACGGCCTCGAAGATCTTCTCGCGCGGGGAGTGCTGAAGCCCACGGTCACCAGCACGACCTCGCCCTTGCGGTACTTGTTGCCCTTGTCGCCCAGCCGGATGGTGGCGGTCTTGCGGCCGCGCTTGAGCTGGTCGATGAAGATCGGCGAGTAGAAGTTGAGGACGAACACGACGCGCGGAGGACTAGTGGACCTCGGATATCCGCGCCAAGGCAATCGCGGCCACGTCCTTCTCGCCCTTGTCGAGGCGCCCGGGGGCCTCCTCCAGAGGAATCCAGAGGGCCTCCTGGACCTCGTGATCGTGACTTCTCGACGCTGCCCCCGCGGTAGCGAAAGAGAGAAGGACACGATCTTCATCACGCTGCGCCGTCGCGCGCGTACCATAGCGGATGTCGTCGAGCTTCTCGACCAGGTCGGCCTCCAACCCGGTCTCCTCGCGCACCTCCCGGCGCGCCGCCTCGGCGGCGGACTCGTCGCCGTCGGGGTGGCCCTTTGGCAGGGCGAGCACGGCGTCGCGCACGCGCACCACGGCCACGAAGGGCCGCCCGCGCATCCGGCGCACCACCACGCCTCCGGCGGAGAACTCACGAATCATGCGACCCGCTCACCAGGGGTACGAATCGGACGGAGGCCACCGCCTCCACCTCGCCGGCGCGTAGGCGGAGCAGCTGCTCGTGGCGCCCGCGCGCGACCGGGCAGACGAGCGTGGCACCCGGGCCGAGCTGGCCGACCAGCGCGGGGGTGGTTCGTCGACGGCGTGCGGTCACCGAGATGCCGCCGAACGGAGCCCGGTCGGGCGCCCCAGCGCCCCGTCGCCGACCCTGACTTCGACGTCGTCGCCCAGCTCGCCCAGGGTGCCGGCCGCCCGTCGGCCGAGGCTCGCGACGCGCTCGATCGTGATCACCGAGGCGCACGGCGCGAGAGCACGCCGCGGCGTACCCGAGCCTGTCCCCACCTCGAGCACCGTCTCCTCCCCGTTCAGCTCGAGCTGCTGGGCCATGCAGGCCACGATCCAGGGCTGGGAGATGGTCTGCCCTTCGCCGATACGCAGCGCGCCGTCGCGGTAGGCGCGGCGACGCTGGTCGCCGGGCACGAAGCGGTGACGCGGGACCTCCGCCATCGCCGCAAGGGTTCGCAGATCGGTGATCCCGCGGTTGCGCAGCTGCCGCGCGACCATGGCAGGCGCTTCTCAGTGAATGTAGTTTCGGAGTCGTCCCGGGTCATGCACGGTCACCTTGCCCCTGCCGAGGGTGACCACTTCCGCGCGCTCCAGCGTGGCCAGGAAACGGCTCGCGCTCTCGCGGGAGGTGCCGGCCAGGTGGGCGATCTCCGCCTGGGTGGCCCGGATCAGCACATCCGCGTCGGGCGCTCCCTCCGCCTGGCGGGAGATCGTCTGGGCCAGGAGCGCGCCGGCCACGCGCCCCGCCACCGTCTGGAAGGACTGCTGAAGCAGCCGCTCGTTAGTGCGGCTGACCCGCTCGGCGAGCGCGGCCAGAAGCTTGAGGGCGAGGTCGGGTTGCGGCGGATGAGGCGCTGCATGTCGGCCGCCAGGAGGGCGACTGGAGGTGGTGGGCTCGGCCGCCTCGGCGGTGGCCGATCTCGTCTCGCCGCGGAACATCGCCAGCTCGCCGAACATCGAGCCGGCGCGCAGCTCGGCCAGCGCCACCATGCGCCCGTCCTGGTGCTCGCGGGTCAGCACCACCGCACCGGTGCGCAGCAGATAGCAGGTGTCGCCCTCGTCCGCCCTCGCGGAAGATCACGTGGCCGCGATCCCAGCGGCGGGGCACGGCCACCTGGGCCACGGCCTCAAGCTCGCGGGGCTCGAGGTCGGCGAAGACCTCGGTCCGCGCGAGCAGGCGCGCGTCTCCTCTCCGTTGTCACGGGCGGCCATGCGCGCATAATGGTCTCATGAGCGTGGCTTCCCAAGCCGTGAGCGTCGAGGACATCGAGGCGGCCGAGGCCCGCATCGCCGGAAAGGTGCGCGAAACGCCGATGCTCTCGGCGGGCGAGCTGTCGCGCCGCGTCGGCGCGCGGGTGCTGCTGAAGGCCGAGAACCTCCAGGTGACGGGGTCTGTTCAAGGCCCGCGGCGCCACCAACATGATCGCCCAGCTGTCCGCGGAGGCGCTCGGCGCCGGTGTGGTCGCCGCCAGCGCCGGCAACCACGCCCAGGCCGTGGCCTGGGCGGCGCGCGACGCGAAACGCGCGCTCGGTGTTGGTGATGCCCGGCCCAGGCTCCGCTGGCCAAGGTCGCGGCGGTGCGCCAGTACGGCGGCGAGGTGAGATTCGTCGAGGGCGGCTTCGACGAGGCGGGCACCGAGGCCAAGCGCCTGGCCGAGGACGAGGGCCTGACCATGGTGCACGCCTTCGACCAGCCGCCCGTGGTGGCGGGGCAGGGCACGCGGCCGGTTCGAGATCGCGCGGCAGGGCCCGGCGGTGAGCCTGGTGGTGGTTCCGCTGGGCGGCGGTGGGCTGATCGCGGGGATCGGGCTGGCGTTGGCCGCTCGGCTTCCCGATGCGCGTGTGGTGGGAGTGCAGGCCGAGGCCTGCGCGCCCTACATCGATTCGCTCGCCGCGCACAAGCCCATCGGCGCGCGCTCGGCCAACACCATCTGCGACGGCATCGCCGTCAAGCGTCCCGGCGACTTCACCCTGCCGCTGGTCGAGCGCCACGTGGATGAGGTGGTGACGGTGTCCGACGACCAGGTGGCGGAGGCGATGGTGCTGTTGCTCGAGCGCTCCAAGCTCGTGGTGGAGGGCGCCGGCGCGGTGGCGGTGGCCGCACTCATGCACGACTGCGTGAAGGCTCCGGACGAAGGCGAGATCTGTGCCGTGCTGTCGGGCGGGAACGTCGACGCGTCGCTTCTCTCCGAGGCCGTCCGGCTGGGCGAGACCTATGCGGGGCGGCGCATGGTCATCTCCACCGTGGTCCCCGACCGTCCCGGCGCGCTGGCCGGGCTGCTGGCGATCGTGGCCGACCACGGAGGCAACGTGGTCGACGTGGAGCACCTGCGCGACGGGATCGACCTCCACGTCCGCGAGACGGCCATCAAGCTGGTGCTGCAGACCAGCGGACCGGACTGCAACGAGGCGATCCTCGACGCGGCCCGTGGGGATGGCTTCGCGCTGCGAGTGGAGAAGGACGCTGTCGGAGAGCACCTCTGGCTCACCTGCCTGCTGGCGATGCTCACCTTCGCGCTGCTCGGGGCTCCTGCCCGCGGAGAGCCGGGCCTGCGCAAATCGCTGTCGATGACGTCGATCAACCAGGGGGGCGACGCCGACGACCTCACCGCCCTCGACAACCTCGAGCTGGTTCAGCAGACCGGCGCCCGCTGGGTGCGGCTCTGGATCCGCTGGGACAAGGCGCAGCCGCTGCCGCCCGCCTTCGTGCCCTGGTCAGCGCTCGACTCGCCCGCCAACGACCTGCCCGACTGCGGGACCGGATGCGGCTATCGCTACATCGCCTCGCTCGACGCCCAGATCGCCGCGGCGCGCGCGGCGGGCCTCAATGTGGTCCTGGTGAGCTGGCTCTTCCCGCGCTGGGCGAACGGGACGGCGGGCAGGCCGGCCGACTGGGCGCTGGAGGACCGCGGCACGCCCGGGCCGCCACTGGAGCGCCTGAAGTCGATGGAGACCCGTGTGCCCGTCGGCCGAACTCGGGCCCGGCGGCCACTACGGGCGCTGGATCGATTGGCTCGTCGGGCGCTATGCGGGCTACGGCCGCAACCTCGCGCTCGAGATCATGAACGAGCCCAACCTGCAGATGTGGCCTCAGCAGGCGCCGAGCCCGACGGGGGACCCGTTCGGCCCCGGCCGCCGGGTGATCGGCTCGTACATCGCCGAGATGATGGCCACGGCGAGGTCGGTGTCGGCCGCGCGCGGCGACCCCATCCTCATGGCGGCGCCGGCCCTGTCGGACCACTTCGGCGTCGACTCGCGGGCCGAGACCAACTTCCGCACCGCCGTGTCTGACACTCTGGCCGCTCTCCCGCCGGGCGGATGGCCGGACAACTTCGTGTGGACCACCACAACTACATCGACGTGGAGGAGAACATGGCCTCACCCACGCGCGCCGACTCCGTGCGCGGACTGCTGGTAGATCGCTGGGACGGTCGCGGCGGCAGCGCCGATCCCAAGCTCTGGCTGACCGAGGGCGGCGCGCGGCTGGGGTCGGGCGACGCGACCGACCCGGCCGCCCAGGCGCAGCTCGTGGCGCTCAACTGGGCGCGAATGAGCGCCGCGCCCGGCGTCGAGATGTGGACCAACTACCTGCTCCACGAGAACCCGTTCGCCGACTCGGGCCTGCGTGAGAACCGGCTGGCCGGCGGTGCGCCGCGGCCGGTCTGGAACACCTTCGCCGGCTTCCCGGGCGTGCAGTAGAGATGCGCGTCGAGCCCGAGGTGGCGCAGGCGCTCGGCCAGGGCCGTCCCGTGGTGGCCCTGGAGAGCACGCTGATCAGCCACGGCCTGCCGCGCCCGCGCAATCTCGAGGTGGCCCGCCAGGTGGAGGGTGCCGTGCGCGACGGCGGGGCGGTGCCGGCCACGGTGGCGGTGCTCGGCGGCGAGGCCCGCGTGGGTCTCGATCCCGCGGGCCTGGAGGCGATCGCGGAAGGGCACGAGGTGGTGAAGTGCGGCCTGCGCGACCTGGCGCCCGCCGCCGCCCGCGGCGCGGACGGAGCCACCACGGTCGGCGCCACCGCTCATATCGCCGCGGGCGCCGGCATCCGGCTGTTCGCCACCGGCGGCCTGGGCGGCGTGCACCGCGGCGCCCGCGAGACCTGGGACGAGTCGGCCGACCTCGAGGCGCTGGCGCGCACGCCGATCGTGGTCGTGTGCTCCGGGGTCAAGTCGATCCTCGACGTGGGGGCGACCCTCGAGCGCCTGGAGACGCTCAACGTGGTGGTGCTCGGCTACGGCAGCCACCGCTTCGCCGGCTTCTACCTGTCCGAGTCCGAGCATCCGGTGTCGTGGCGCGTGGATTCGCCCGAGGAGGTGGCCGCGGTGATGTCGGCGCAGGCGGAGCTGGGCGGCGGGGGCGCGATCGTGGTGGCCAACCCGATCGCGTTCGAGGACCAGCTCGACCCCGAGCTCCACGACGCCGCGCTGCACTCCGGCCTCGAGGAGTCTCGGAGGCAGGGGGTGCGCGGGAAGGACGTGACTCCGTTCCTGCTCGACCATTTCCGGCGCGAGACCTCCGGAGCCAGTCTCGAGGCCAACATCCGCCTGGTGGTGGCCAACGCGCGGCTGGCCGCGCAGATCGCCGCCGCCGCGCCGTGAGCCGCGTGGTCGTGGTGGGCGACGTGATGGTCGATGTCGTCGCGCGGCTGGAGGCCCCGATCGCGCGCGGGAGCGACGCCCCGGCGCGGATCTCCTTCGGCGGCGGTGGCGGCTCGGCCGCGAACACGGCGGCATGGCTGGCCGAGGCCGGGGCGTCGCCGGTGCTGGCGGCGCGCGTGGGTGACGACGTGCACGGGCGCGAGGCCCGCGCCGCGCTGCTCGCCGCCGGGGTCGACGCCCGGCTTGCCGTCGACCCTGGCCGGCCGACCGGTACCTGCGTGGTGATCGTCGAGCCCGGCGGCGAGCGCACGATGCTCCCCGATCCGGGCGCGAACGACGCGCTGGAGCCTGGTGACATAGCGCCCGACCTCTTCCTGGCCGGCGATCACCTGCACGTGGCGGGCTACGCGTTGGTTCGCGAGGGCTCGCGCCGCGCAGCGTCGTCCGCCAT
>CAVVCU010000015.1:0-17851 GCA_963746825.1 uncultured Thermoleophilaceae bacterium | reverse complement strand
GCGGATCGACTAGCCTGCTCGGCCTCATGAGCCTGGTCGCCGTCGGATCGATCGCCTTTGACGCCATCAAGACTCCCTTCGGAGAGCGCGACCGCGCGCTGGGAGGGGCCGCCGTGCACTTCGCGCTCGCCGCCTCCTTCTTCAGCGACGTGCGCGTGGTCGGCCCGGTGGGCGACGACTTCGGCGAGGCCGAGTACGAGGTCCTGCGCCGCCACGACGTGAACACCGAGGACGTGGAGCACATCGAGGGGGGCAAGACCTTCTTCTACGCGTGTGAGTACGAGTGGAACCTGAACATCCGCCACTCGCTCGACACCCAGCTGAACGTGTTCGCCGACTTTCAGCCCAAGCTCTCCGAGGGCTCTCGCAACGCGGAGACGCTCTTCCTGGCCAACATCCAGCCCGATCTGCAGCGCGAGGTGCGCGAGCAGTGCACGGGCGCCAGCCTGTCGGGCCTCGACTCGATGAACTTCTGGATCGACAGCGCGCGCGAGTCGCTCGTGCGAACCATCTCGATGGTCGACCTGGTGCTGATGAACGACGACGAGGTGCGGATGCTCACCGAGGAGCCGACGCTGCTCAAGGGCGCGCGTCAGCTCATGGACCTCGGCCCCAGCGCGGTGGTGGTCAAGCAGGGCGAGTACGGCGCGTCGCTGGTCACCAAGCAGGGCTTCTTCTCGCTGCCGGCCTATCCGCTCGAGACGGTGATCGACCCCACCGGCGCGGGCGACTCGTTCGCCGGCGGCTTCCTGGGCTACCTCGACGCCAAGGGCGGCGCCACCGACGACGACACGCTGCGCAGGGCGATGACCTACGGGTCGGCGGTGGCCTCCTTCTGGGTCGAGGAGTTCGGCTGCGAGCGCGCGGGAACACTGACCCGCGATGAGATCGACGAGCGCTACGAGGCCTTTCGGCAGATGACGTCCATCGCCGCGGAGGCCTAGCGCCCCTACGCAGAAGAGGGCGGCCCGAAGGCCGCCCTCTCCCAGTGCAACGAGCTGTCGGCTCCGCGCTCTAGCGGATCACCTGACCGCCCACGTACACGCGCTCCTTGGCCGCACGGCGATACGCCCTGCGGTAGCTCCGGCGTTCCGAGCCGGCACTGGCCACGCGGGCCACAGCCGGACCGACCAGCGGGCTGCGCGAGCGCGCCAGGGTCCAGGTCGCGTCGGCTGCGCCGTCGGACAGCTGGCCGAGGCCGATCGGGCCGTTGCCGCGCATCGCGGCGGCGTCGGCCGCCTCCGAGCCTTCCTCCAGGCCCCGGTGCCGAAGCCTCCGGATCCGATCCTCGCCGCAACGAACGGGGGCTCGTAGATGACCGTGCTGAACGTGTCGCAGAACTGGTGGTAACAGGGGTCGTACCACGAGCCTGCGGCTCCGCCGTAGATCGCTTCCTCCTCGGGGGTCTTGACGCCCTCGGCGCCCGAGAACAGCCCACCCGCGGCCACGTACGCCGCGGGGGCGATGAACGGGCCGTAGTCCGAGCGGCCGTCGAAGGCCGTCGGGGTGGTCTCGAGACCCTCCGACTCGAAGTGGTCGAGGAAGACCTGCTCGATCTCCGCCGACCCGGGGGGACCTTCGTCGCCCTCGCCGGTCGAGTTGTCTCCGTCGTACACGAAACGCACGAAGTTGGGCGAGGACAGCATGTCGAAGTTCAGATTCGCTTCGATGTTGTCGATCTCACCCGACTCGATCAGGTCGGCCACGTAGGCGTCCGATCCGACCAGCCCGGCCTCCTCGGCACCCCACCACGCGAAGCGGATGCGGTTGCGCGGGTTGCGCGGGAGCTCGGCGATCTCCTCGGCGATCTCCAGGATCGCTCCGGAGCCCGAGCCGTTGTCGTTGATACCGGGGCCCTCTTCGACGGAGTCGAGGTGGGCGCCGACCACGGTGGTCCGCTCGGGGTTACCCGTCGGGGTATCCGCGATCAGGTTCTCCTGCGTCGTCGGCACTGTGGTCGCGTCGACGTTGAAGGTCAGGGTCTGGCCCGCCGCGGCGCGGGTAGCAGGCCCGCACCCGCGCGAGCTCGTCATCGCCGCCGGAAGTCTCGGTGAACGGGTCCGCGCCGATCTGTACTGGCTCCCTGGGTCGGTCCGAACGCCGTCGTTGGCGATCAAGCACAGCCGCGTAGCCGGCGACCGGCGAGGCGGATCTTGTCCATGAACACGCACGTTCCGCGCTGGATCAGCGCGATCGAGTTGGGCGCCGGGGCTGGCCGGGAAGTCCGCCGGCTCACAACCGCTCGTGGAAGCGCCGGCCTCCGCGGGCGGTCCGGTGTAGTCGATCGGAACGATCGGGCCCGTAACGACGGCCCCGGCCGGAGAACTGGGCGACGATGTAGTCGCTGTCCTCCGCCCGAAGACCCGGTCGCCCAGCTGCAGAAGCGAGCTGGTCAGGTCGAAGTCCGCGAAGTCGAACTCGTCGCGCGTGACCTCGTAACCGGCGCGCCTCCATGCGCCGCTCGACGTAGTCCAGCGAGGCGTCGTAGCCGGTGGTGTTGGCCGCGCGATTGCCCTCGTTGGCGTTGGCGACGCGCTGGAACGCGCGCATGTGACTGAGAATTCCGCTGGTGGTGACGCCGTTGCGCAGGCGTTCGGTGTTGATCTCGTCCGGGGCGGCCCATGCCGTGGGCACGAGCAGTAGCGCCGCGACCGTCGTGGCGACGGCGCCGATGAGAAGTTTTCTCACCCTTCCTCCTTTATGGGGTTTGGAGGCCCGCCGCCCTCGTGAGGCCGCGAGCCTTGGCCTGGCCGTCCCTTCCGGGGATCACCCGGGCGGGGGGCACGCTGGCGGCACTACCCATCCCCCCTCACCGGCCAAACGCATTCGGACGCTTGCACCGGGAGTTGCGTAAAGGTCGGTCCGAAACCGGTCCGAAGTCCGCTTTCGGCGGAAAACCGCAAGCCGGCGCTGGAAGTTGCGGCCGGGTTGCGGGTAGCATCCGGCACGATGTCGAGTTTCTGGGCAATGTTCTGGCTGATCCTGGTCATGAAGGTCCCGATCGCCGCGCTGCTCTACATCGTCTGGTGGGCGATTCGTGAGCCGCCGGTGCCCGAGCCCGATTCGGGCGACGGCGGCGCGGGGTCAGCGCCGATCCCCACCCCCGCCTGCATCCGCCACGGCCCCCGCGCCGCGGGCCCCACACCGGGCGGCCGCCGAGCGCGCCCAGCCGGACCCGCGCCACCCGCCGCGGCGGGCGCGTGCCGAAGCGCTAGCCGAGTCGACCGGATCGCCTCCCAACGTGCGGTAACGTGCGGCTGGTGAACGCCTTTCACGTCTGCGGCATCCTGTTCGCCGTCTGGGCCCTCACCGTCTCCTTCCTCGGCATCAAGCACGAGAAGTTCCCCGCCAGCAAGGGCGCGGCCGTGGTGGTGGGAGCCATCTCGATCGTGCTGGCCATAGCCGCCGTGGGCAGCGCCGTCTACACCTCCGCGACCGAGGAAGAGGAAGGCGAGGAAGAGGCCCTCGTGCTGGGGGTCTGAGCGCATGCCGCCGATCGACGACGGCACTGCCTTGCACTACTCCGCGGTGCCCAAGGGCGTGCCGGTGTACAGCGCCGACGAGCAGGTGGTGGGCAAGGTGATCGACGTGCTCGACAACCACCGCGAGCACATCATGGACGGCGTGGTGTTCGACGATCCCGACGGAATACGCCGCTTCGTCGACGCGCCCGAGGTGGCGCGCACGGCGGAGCGCGGCGTGACCCTGAACATCAGCGCCGCCGAGGCCCTCCAGCTGGCTCCGCCGGACACCGGCCCCGGCGCGGCGGCGGGCACGGTCAAGCGGCTGTTCGGCGGCCTGCGTAAGCGCTGACGGGCCCGGCGCGGTGCGAGCGGCCGGGCGTTACGAGCCCTTCACCGCCAGCGTCTCCACCGCCAGGTCGCACGCCTCCTCGATCCTGCTGCGTTCCTTTGGGGTTGACTGGCAGTTGATCAGGTACTCCGTCCGGCGGTCGAAGACCACGACCAGCCTGCTCTGCCCCTCCTCCACCGACTCCACGGGCACGTCCTCGTAGGTGATCGAGGGCAGGCCGCCCACCTCGCCGACCCGGCCCCGGCCGGCGTCGGGCGACAGCTGAGCCACCAGCGCGTCGAACTCCGCCTTGGCCAGCTCGAGGTTCTCGTCGGTGACGCTCTGCTGCAGCGAGTAGCGCTGGACGATGATGCCGTTGTCCTCGTCGAGCCCGACCGCCCGCGAGTCGTCGGCCTGGGAGCCCTGCTGCTGGGCGATCGACACGTCGTCGGACTCCTCGAAGCCCTCGGGATACTCGAAGGTGATTCCGAAGCCCTCGGCGTCGAAAACGGTGTCCTCCTCGCTACCGCACGCCCCCGCGCCGAGGACGACCAGGACCAGCAGAAGCAGCGGCAGGGGCCTCGACACGAAGTCGATTGTGCCATTGCGGCAAAATGAGGGAACAAAGGGTGGACAGAGCGGAACGAGGAGAACAGATGACCGAGGAACAGGGACAGCGGGACGACGGCGGTGGCGTAGCCACGGCCCAGGACACGCTGAGCGTGACCGACAACCGCACGGGCGAGAAGTTCGAGCTCGAGATCACCGACGGCACCGTGAAGGCGATGGACTTTCGCCAGATGAAGGTCTCCGAGGACGACTTCGGCCTCATGACCTTCGACCCCGCCTTCACGAACACGGCCTCCTGCCGGAGCTCGGTCTGTTACATCGACGGCGAGGCCGGGGTCCTCGAATACCGCGGCTACCCGATCGACCAGCTCTGCGAGAAGTCGACCTACCTCGAGGTCGCCTACCTGCTCATCTACGGCGAGCTCCCCACCCAGACACAGCTCGACGAGTGGGTCTTCGAGATCACCCACCACACCTACGTCCACGAGAACATCAAGAAGTTCGTGGAGGGCTTTCGCTACGACGCCCACCCGATGGGGATGCTGCTCGCGTCCGTCGGGGCGCTCTCGACCTTCTACCCCGACGCCAAGAAGATCGACGACGAGACCGAGCGCCACATGGCGGCGGTACGCATGATCGCCAAGATGCCCACGCTGGCCGCATTCGCCTACCGGCACAACCTCGGGCTGCCCTACGTCTATCCCGACAACGACCTCTCCTACCCGGGCAACTTCCTCTCGATGATGTTCAAGATGACCGAGGTCCAGTACGAGCCCGACCCGCGGCTCGAGAAGGCCCTCGACGTGCTCTGGATCCTGCACGCCGACCACGAGCAGAACTGCTCGACCAACGCGGTGCGCGGCGTCGGCTCGTCGGAGGTCGATCCCTACTCCGCCGTCGCCGCCGGCGTGGCCGCGCTCTACGGGCCCCTGCACGGCGGCGCCAACGAGGCGGTGCTGGCGATGCTCGAGCGCATCGAGTCGACCGACAACATCCCGGACTTCCTCGAGGGCGTGAAGAGCAAGGACGAGAAGCTGATGGGCTTCGGGCACCGGGTCTACAAGAACTACGATCCGCGGGCGGCCATCATCAAGGAGCACGTCGACGCGGTCTTCGAGGTGACCGGTCGCAACCCGAAGCTCGACATCGCCGTCGAGCTCGAGAAGCGCGCCCTCGACGACGATTACTTCGTCGAGCGCAAGCTCTATCCGAACGTCGACTTCTACTCGGGCCTGATCTACGAGGCGCTGAACCTGCCGCCGGACATGTTCACGGTGATGTTCGCCATCCCACGGACCTCGGGATGGGTGGCGCAGTGGGGTGAGATGCAGCGGGACCCGGAGACCAAGATCGCCCGCCCGCGTCAGATCTACACCGGCTCACGCGAGCGCGACTACCAGGACATCGCAGACCGCGACGGGAAGGCCGAGGCGCCGAGCACGCCGGACGGCTTCACCTCACCGGTGGACCCCGCGAAGGGAGGGCCCGGCGGGAGCACCTGACCCGTCGCGCCGCTGATAGGTTCCTACGCGCCAAGACTGCCCGCAGGGGGCGTCGCAGAGAAAGGACGCAGCGTGTTGGATCGCAAGAGAGGACGGCCGGCGGCTGCCGCCGTCGCAGTCGTCGTATGCCTGGCCGGCGCAACGGCCGCCCAGGCCGCCACGGTGGAGACCGTGGCCAAGGGCCTCAACAACCCGCGCGGGGTGAGTGTGGCCCCCGACGGGTCCGTGTACATCGCCAGCGCCGGGAAGGGCGGGCGCAACTGCTTCGGCAAGGGCGAAGCGCGCCAGTGCCTCGGCAACACGGGCAGCATCGTCCGCGTAACCGGCGGCGACAAGAGCAGGGTGGCCGGAGGCTTCGTCTCCGCCACGTCGCCCGGCGGCGTCTTCGGCGGTCCGCTGACCGGCGTGTCGGTGGCTCCTGACGGCCAGGCCTACGCGGTGAGCGGCTCGGGTGAGCCCGCGTTCGTCAAGTCCCTCCCCAAGCCGGTGCGCAGCAAGGTCGGCCGCGTGTTCAACGTGAGTGGCGGGAGCTTCGCCGCCGTCGCGCGTGTGGACACGCTCGAGTGGAAGAACAACCTCGACAACGTCAAGGGTGACCGCAACTCGAACCCCTACGCCGTGCTCGCTCTGGCCGACCGCCAGATCGTGGCCGACGCCGGGGCCAACGCGGTGCTCGAGGTGCGCGGTAGCGACGTCGAGCTGCTTGCCGTTCTGCCCAAGAACCGCAGGGGCACCCAGTCGGTGCCCACATCCCTGGCCGTCGACCCGGCCACGGGCGACATCCTGGTGGGCGAGCTGGCGTTCGGCGGCGGCAAGGGCCGGGCGCGCGTCTTCCGGATCCCGGCCGCCGGCGGAACTCCGGCGGTGGAGGCCACCGGGTTCACCGCCATCACCGGCGTCGCTCTGGGCCCGGACGGCAGCCTGTTCGTGACCGAGTTCGATCGCAAGCCCCGCACGGAGAACCCCGAGGGGCTGCTCGTGAGGGTGGCGCCCGACGGGACCCGCACGAACCTGGGCCAGAACACGCTGATCGCCCCCACCGGCGCGGCGGTGGACGCCGCCGGCGCGGTGTACGTGTCGAACTACAGCGTGCTTCCGGCGAAGACGCCGAAGAAGGGCCCCTTCCGGGGCGCCGGCGGAACGCTGGTGAAGATCACTCCGTAACTCCGTGGCAGGGGGCCGGGCTGCATCGCCCGGCCCCCGCTGCGCCTCAAGTAACGGGCCGCGCGCACCGATGCAGGTGGCGTGAGCGTTGCGCTGCCGGCGCTGGTCATCCTCCTGGCGATCGTCGTGTTCGCCGCGGTCGTGCTGCTACTGCGCCGCTCGGCGCGCTCGGCCCGCGAGGAGCTGCGCCGCGGCCTGCACGACGAGGGCGCGGAGCTCGAGGGAAACGCGCGCCTGATCGGGGTGCAGTCGCGCGGAGCGGGCCAGATGCGCGGCACGGGATCCCTGGCGCTGACGGCGCAAGAGCTCGTGTTCCTCATGTGGGTGCCCCGCCGCGAGCTGCGCATCGCGCGGGAGGCGATCGAGTCGGCCGAGACCGGCCACGGCCTGGCCGGCAAGCGAACCGGGGCGGAGCTGCTTCACGTGCGCTGGCGCGACACCGACGCGAGCGACGAGGCTGCCTGGCAGGTCAAGGACCCGGACGACTGGATCGCGGCGCTCAGATCCTGAACACCGGCAGGAGGCGCTTCTCGTGCTCGGCCTCGATCTGGGCCACCACCTCGACGTGCTCCTCGATGCCCGAGCCGCGCAGCTTGGTGGCCAGCAGCTCGTCGATCTGGAACAGGCCCGACGAGTTGTTCATCTCGATCTCGATGCGCACGGCCTTCTCCTCCTCGCCGGGCTCGATCGTCACGCCGTCGATCGCCGCTGCCGAGACGGAGTGGATGTTCGGCCGCCGGGTCTCGAAGGGGATGCGCGAGCGGCCGCTGGCCATGTCCAGTGCATCGGCCACGCGCACGATGCCCGCCTCGATCGTGATCGGCTCACCCCGGCGCCGGTGGCCGATCACCGCGTGCAGTGCCTCCGAGACCACCACGGTCAGCTCCGGGTCCTCGTACACCCCCTCGAGCAGCAGCGGCAGGCGGTCGGCGGCCAGGAACAGCGAATACTGCTCGTGGTCGGTCCGGTGGATCGACATGCCGGTGTCGTGAAGGAGGCAGGCCGCCGCGATCACCACCTCGGCGTCGCGGGCGGACATCCCGTGCTCGGACACCATCGCGGGCTCCACGCCGGCGCGGGCCAGCAGGCGGAACATGCGCAGCGCGATGTTCACCACGATCTGGATGTGGACCCAGGAGTGGTCGGACATGTCGCGGCGGTCGGCGTTGACCTGCTGCATGTACCACCAAGCGTGCAGGCGCGCATCGCCGTTGGCGGCGGCCAGCAGCCGCTCCAGCCGGCGGTTGCCGCGCGTGGGCACGCGGATGTCGACCTCGGGGATCTCCAAGATGGGAGCTACCCTACGACGGGTGCCCCGCGAGCCTCTAGTCGACGGCCACGGCCGCAGGATCTCCGACCTGCGCGTGTCGGTCACCGACCGCTGCAACTTCCGCTGTCAGTACTGCATGCCCGCCGACGGGCTGCCCTGGCTCGACCGGGCGGAGATCCTGTCCTTCGAGGAGATCGAGCGCCTCGTTCGGGTGATGGCGCAGATGGGCGTGAGCGATCTGCGCCTGACCGGAGGCGAGCCGCTCGTGCGCCGCGAGTTCCCCCGGCTGGTGGGGATGCTCGCCCGCGTGCCGGGGCTCGACGACCTCTCGCTCACCACCAACGGCTACCTGCTCGACCGCCAAGCCGACGCCCTCGTCGAGGCTGGGATCACGCGAGTCAACGTCTCGATCGACTCCCTGCAGAGGGACCGCTTCTTCCAGCTGACGCGACGCGACTCGCTGCCCCAGGTGCTGCGCGGCCTCGACGCCATCGCGGCGCATGAGAGCGTGAGGCCCATCAAGGTCAACGCGGTGGCCATGCGCGACTTCACCGAGGCGGAGGCGCTGCCCTTCGCCGAGTTCGCCCGCTCCACGAGCTTTCAGGTGCGCTTCATCGAGTTCATGCCCCTCGACGGAGACGGGGCCTGGAGCCCGGATCAGGTGCTCCCCGGCGACGAGCTGCGCGCGATCATCGACCGGGTCCACCCCCTCGAAGAGGTTCCGCGCGAGCCCCACGCGACGGCCCGGGTGTTTCGCTTCGCCGACGGCCAGGGCGAGATCGGCTTCATCAATCCGGTCTCCGAGCCCTTCTGCGACGACTGCAACCGGATCCGCCTGACCGCCGACGGCAAGCTGCGCACCTGCCTGTTCTCGATCGGTGAGACCGACCTTCGCGAGGTGCTGAGGGCGGGCGCGGACGACGACGAGCTCGAAACGGTCATCCGGGATGCGGTGTGGCGCAAGGAGCTCAAGCACCGCGTGGGTGAGCCGGGCTTCCAGGCCCCTCCGCGGACCATGTCCGCGATCGGTGGCTGAGCCCTACACGGTCACGGTGCGCAGCGACCACCGGGTTCGCAAGCAGCGCCACGCGGATCTCGGCGCCGCGCTGCGCGAGCTCGAACAGATCGGCCGAGAGCTCGCCGCGGGAGCGGACGCCCGGCCGGAGGGTGGCGGCCTGATGCGCAGGATCGAGCCGGTGCAGCAGGTGGTGGCGCGACTCGAGCTGTCTGGGCCCAGGCGCCTGCGGGCGGGGGTCGACGTTCGCGGCGACGGCTCGTCCGAGGCGTTCACCGGGCGCGTGCGGCGCACACTCGTGCCCCAGCGGGGGCGCGAGTCGGCCTACGACGCGCTGCGCCGCGCCCTTTCGCCGTGAAGCGCTGGCGCGTGCCGCTGCCGCGGGGTGCCGAGCCGCCCTACCGGGTCTTCGTGAACGGCGTGCCCCAGCAGCCCGGCAGCGACTACGACGTCGTCGAGGGCGAGCTTCACTTCAACCGCCCGCTCGAGAAGGAGCGCCTGGGCATGGGCCGCTGGACCGCGATGTTCTTCGGCTTGTTCGGGTCCTACGGCAAGGACGACCAGGTCGACGTGCAGTACCACCTCAGCGGGCGCCAGATCCACGCCACCGGGCTGGACATCATCGCGCCCGAGTGAACCATTCCGGGCTGGGCCCGCGAATACGTTCTCGATGGAAGTGACCGCGTCTGCCCCGGGCGAGCAGGCCGCGCTGCTGCGGCGTGTAGCGGACGGCGACGTCGGCGATCCCCTGGCCGGGCTGTACCGGCTGTACGGATCGCGGCTGTTCGGTTTTGGGTTGCGCCTACTGGGCGATCGCGGAATGGCGGAGGAGATGGTGCAGGAGACCTTTGTGAGGCTATGGCGCGCTGCACCCCGCTACGACCCCGAGAAGGGCTCGGTGAAGACGTTCGTCTTCACGATCGCCCGTCGCGTGTCGGTGGACCTGCTGCGCCGCAGCGCCTCGCGGCCGCTCGCCCCCTCGGGCGAGCCGCTCCCCGACCCGGCGTCGGGCGGCCAGGACTTCGACGCCCTGGTGCTGAGCCTCGACGTGCGCGACGCGATCGAGGCGCTCTCGCCCAAGCACCGGGCGGTGCTGGAGCTGATGCTCGACGAGGACCTCAGCCAGCGTGACATCTCGGAGCGATTGAGCATCCCCGTGGGCACGGTCAAGACCCGCTCCTACTACGGCATGCGGGCCCTGGGGCTGGAGCTCGAGGAAAGGGGTCTCGTATGAGCGCACGCGAGCTGCCGCACGTGGACCTCGTCGCCTACCTGCTCGGGTCGCTGGAGGACGATGAGCGGACCGGCGTCGAACGGCACATCGACGGCTGCGCATTGTGCTCGGCCGAGGCCGTGCAGCTGGGACCCGCCGCCTCGCTGCTCGGGCGCGCCGCCCCGCCGGTGGCTCTCCCGGCCGATCTCGAGCGGCGCACGCTCGCCGCGGTGGCGCGGGCCGCCGGCGCGGAGAACGCCGTCGCGAACGGCAAGGTCCACGAGGCGGGCGCCCGCTTCGAGCGGCCCCCGGCATCGGCACCGGAGCCCGCCCCTCGCTCGCGCCGGCGCTTGGCCTGGCGGCGCCCCGCCCTGGCCGCGGGCATGGCCGTGGCTCTGGCCGCCGCGGTGCTCGCCGGCACGCAGCTAGGCGGCGACGACCTGCCCGGCTCGCCCGAGCTCGACGCCACGCTCACCGGAGCCGGCGGCCAGACGGCATCGGCCGTGGTGCAGAAGACCGGCATCGGCCGGGTGATCGAGTTCCGCACCGACGAGCTGCCGATTCTGCCGAAGGGCGAGTACTACGAGCTCTGGTTCGTCGGACCGCGAGATCGCCCGGGGAATCCCGAGCGGATCTCCGCCGGGACATTCCATCCCGACGAGGACGGCCGCTCGAACGTGCGCTTCGCCGCCGCGGTGGACCCCGCCAAGTATCCGCGGCTCGCGGTCACGGCCGAGCCCGGCGACGGCGATCCCGCCCCGTCGGCGCCGGACATTCTCCGTTCAACCGCCAAACCTTGACACAATCGTGTTAGGGTTTGCCTTGTGCAGATAACCGAGCTCCTCGACCGCCGGCGGCCCCTCTTCTCGTTCGAGTTCTTTCCGCCCAAGACCGAGGAGGGCCAGCAGACGCTCGAGTCGACCCTGGCCGTCCTCAAGGACGACGCGCCCGACTACGTGTCGATGACCTACGGCGCGGGCGGCAGCACCCGCAACGCCACCGTCGACCTGACCCGCTGGATCAAGCACGACCTGGGCATCGAGGCCATGGCCCACCTCTCCTGCGTCGGCGAGCCCAGGGAGCGCCTGGAGGAGATCCTGGACCAGATCGAGGAGGCCGGGGTGGAGAACGTGCTCGCCCTGCGCGGCGACCCTCCCCGGGGAGAGACACGGTGGGAGCCCCATCCCGGCGGCCTGAACTACTCCGTCGACCTGATCTCGCTGATCCGCGAGCGCTCCGACCTCTGCGTGGGCGCCGCGTGCTTTCCCGAGATCCATCCCGACGCTCCCGACCGCGTCAGCGACCTCGGCTACGCGCGGGCCAAGCAGGACGCCGGCGCGGGCTTCCTGATCACCCAGCTCTTCTTCGACAACGAGCTCTACTTCGACTTCGTGGAGGAGGCGCGCGGGGCGGGGATCAGCGTGCCGATCATCCCCGGGATCATGCCCATCACCAACCTGAGCCAGATCAAGCGCTTCACCGAGATGTGCGGCGCCTCGATCCCCGAGAACCTGGACCGCGAGCTCAACGGGCGCGCCGATGACCCGGAAGCGGTTGCGGAGCTCGGAGTCGCCTACGCGACTCTCCAGTGCTCCGATCTCCTGGCGCGCGGCGCGCCCGGAATCCACTTCTACACCCTCAACCGCTCCCCGTCGACCCGAGCGATACTGGCCGCGCTGCGCGCCGCGCACCCGTGGACTCGGGCGCGCGCGACCGTATAGCGGCGGTTGGGCCCGCCGCCGGGCGGGCAAGCGGGAGATGATGGACGACTCCGGCGCCGGAATCACCAACGCGCTCACCCGGCTCGGCGAGGAGCTCGAGCGCCTGCAGATGGGGCTCGAGGTGGCCGACGCGCCCGAGGGCCGGCGCCTGCGGGGCGAGCTCGTGGGGCAGATCGGCGACTACCTGCTGCCGCGCCTGCGCCAGATGGACGCCCCGCTTCTTCTGGTGGTGGGCGGCTCCACCGGGGCGGGCAAGTCGACGCTGGTGAACAGCCTGGTCGGCGCCGAGGTGAGCCCGGCCGGCGTTCTGCGTCCCACCACCCGCTCCCCGGTGCTGGTATGCAACCCGGCCGACGTCCGCTGGTTCGAGGACGACCGCGTGCTGCCCGACCTCACCCGAACCCTTGGCGGCCCCGCCGGGCCGGGCGGCATCGAGGTTACGGCCAACGAGTCCCTGGTCCCGGGCCTGGCCCTGCTCGACTCGCCCGACGTGGACTCGGTGGTGGAGGCCAACCGCGACCTGGCCCGCCAGCTGCTGGCCGCGGCCGACGCGTGGCTGTTCGTGACCACCGCGGCTCGCTACGCCGACGCCGTTCCCTGGGAGCTGCTGCACGCCGCGCGCGACCGCGGCACGTCGCTCTGCCTCGTGCTGAACCGGGTGCCCGGCGACGCCCACGAGGTGGCGGGCCACCTGCGCGAGATGCTCGCCGATCAGGGTGTCGAGGACACGGAGCTGCTGGTGGTGGAGGAGGTCAGCCTGGCCGGCGGCCTGCTGCCGCCCGCGGCGCTCGCGCCGGTTCGGGAGTGGCTCGACCGCCTCGCCGCCGACGCCGCCCAGCGCGAGGGCCTCGTGCGGCGCACGCTGGTCGGGGCACTCGACAGCATCCCGCGGCGCGTGGAGGCGATCGAGCGGACGGCCGGCGAGCAGGAGCGCGAGGCCGGTGAGCTGCGAGGCGAGGTGAGCGCCGCCTACGAGGGGGCGCTGGCTCAGGTGGACGAGGCGATGAAGAGCGGCTCGCTGCTGCGCGGCGAGGTGCTGGCGCGCTGGCAGGACGTGGTGGGCACGGGCGAGATGATGCGGGCGATGGAGGCTCGCATCGGCTGGCTGCGCGACCGCGTGCGCTCGCTGGTCACCGGCGCGCCGACGGCCGACGCCGAGCTGCGCGCCGCGGTCGAGTCGAGCATCGACGGCCTGGTGCACGCCGCCGGCGACCGGGCGGCCGAGCGCGCCCACGACGGCTGGCGCCACCGGCCCGCGGGCCGCGCTCTGCTGCGCCCGGGCGACGGGCTCGATGCCGCGTCGGCCGACCTGATCGAGCGCACGCGCGCGGAGGTGCGCGACTGGCAGGGCTTCGTGTTCGAGCTGGTGCGCAGTGAGGCCAGCGGCAAGCGCACCACGGCGCGGCTCGCCTCGCTGGGGGTGAACGGCGCGGGCCTCACCGTCATGCTCGCGGTATTCCTGCAGACGGGCGGGCTGACCGGCGCCGAGGTGGCGATCGCCGGCGGCACCTCCGCGCTCAGCCAGAAGGTGCTGGAGGCGATCTTCGGCGACCAGGCGGTCAGGGCTCTGGCCGCCAAGGCCCGGCAGGAGCTGCTCGACCGCGTGGAGGGCCTGCTGGGCGAGGAGGCGGCGCGCTACGAGCGCGTGCTCGGTGCGGTCGCGCCGCAGCCCGAGGCGGCGGCCGGCCTGCGCGACGCCGCCCGTGAGCTGGAGCGGGCGCGGTGAGCGTCCCACTCGATAGGCGGCTGTCGGCGCTGGCCGAGGCGATCGAGCTGGGCGCCGGGCGGATCGACCCCGACCTGCTCGAGCAAGCGGGGGCGGTCACGCGCCGCGCCGGCGAGCGGCTCGGACTGGGCGTGGAGGCGACCGTGGTCGCGCTTGCCGGGCCCACCGGCGCCGGCAAGTCGTCGCTCTTCAACGCGCTCGCCGGACAAGAGCTCGTGGCCGCGAGCCGGCGCCGGCCCACCACCGGCAGCGCCACGGCGGCGGTCTGGGGCGAGCCACCCGGTCCGCTGCTGGACTGGCTCGAGGTGCCGCTGCGCCATCGCCTCGACGGCGAGCCGCGGGGCCTCGTGCTGCTCGACCTTCCCGACTTCGACTCCGTCGAGCACAGCCACCGGGTTGAGGTGGAGCGCGTGATCCGGCTCGTCGATCTATTCGTGTGGGTGGTCGACCCGCAGAAGTACGCCGACTCCGCGCTGCACGACCGCTACCTGCGCCCGCTCGCCGCCTACGCGGACTCGATGCTGGCGGTGCTCAACCAGGCCGACCTGCTCGACGCGCCCGCGCTGGCGGCCTGCCGGCGCGACCTCGAGCGAACCCTGGCCGGCGACGGGCTCGACAGCGTGCCCGTGCTCGCCGTGTCGGCCCGCACGGGCGACGGGCTCGACGACCTGCGGCGCCGGCTTGCCGCGAGCGTGACCCGGCGCGAGGCGGCGCTCGCCCGGCTGTCGTCCGATGTCGGCGAGACCGCAGCGGCGCTGCGGACGCAGGCCGGTGAGGGCAAGGGCGGTGGGATCGGGCGCCGGGAGCGCGCGGCCCTGGTGGCGGCTCTGGCCGATGCGGCCGGCGTGCCGACCGTTGTGGGCGCGGTGGAGCGCGCCCACCGGCGGCGCGGCTCGCTGGCGGCGGGCTGGCCGTTCCTGCGCTGGCTGCGGCGCCTGCGCCCCGACCCGCTGCGCCGCCTGCGCGTGGCCGAGCGCAACGAGGAGCCCGACACGCGGCTGTCGCTGCCCGCCCCCACCGCCATGCAGGGAGCCCAGGTCGATTCCGCGATCCGCACCGTGTCCGCGCAGGCCGCCGGCGACCTCGCGGCTCCCTGGCCCGGCGTGCTGCGCTCGGCCGCGACCGCGCACGAGGGCGAGCTGGCCAACCGCCTCGAGCGAGCGGTGGCCGGCACCAAGCTCAACACGCGGGCGCCGCTCTGGTGGCGCGCCGCCGGGCTTCTGCAGATCGTGCTGGCGACGGTGGCCGTGGCCGGTGCGCTCTGGCTGCTGGTGCTCGTGGCGCTGGGCTTCCTGAAGATCGAGGACGCGCTTCCGCTCCCCGAGGTGGAGGGCTTCGCGGTGCCGACGTTGATGCTGGTGGGCGGCGCGCTGCTCGGGCTGCTGCTGGCGGCGCTGGCCCGGCTGGTCACGGGCATATCGAGCCGCAGGCGCGGGCGGGCCGCGCGCCGCGCGCTTCACTCGAGCGTCGAGGCCGCCGCGCACGAGCTCGTGCTCGATCCGCTGGAGGCCGAGCTCGAGGTGCACGGGCGCCTGCGCGACGCCCTGGACACGGCCTCCGGGGGACGGCGGCTCAGGCGGCGCGCGCCCAGCGCTCCTGATCGGCCTCCTCCAGCCGAGTCGCCTCCCCTAGCAGCTCGAGGTGGCGCAGGTAACAGAGCGCCTCGCTGAGCCCCCAGCCGATCATCAGCGCTCCGGGCATCTCGTGGTCGAGCATCTCCGAGACGATGTCGAACGGCGCACGAGGGCCGTCGGCGATCGAGTGCCGCACGCGGTCGAGGCGGTCGTTCACCGCCCTGCGATAGCCCTCGATCAACGCCGGGGCGCCGCGCAGCGGCCGGCCGTGGCCGGGGAGCACCAGCTGGACGTCGAGCCCGTCGACCACGTCGAGGCTGGCCAGGAACTCGCCGGCGGGGTCGGGTGAGTATCCGATGTCGTAGTAGAGATGGGTGCGGCCGAGGATGTGGTCGCCCGACAGCAGAAGTCCGCGCTCGGGCTGGTGGAGGACCACGTGCGAGGGCGCGTGGCCGGGCGTCTCGTACACGTGCCAGGTGCCGAGATCCGTGTCCACCTCCACCCCCGGCACGAGATCTCGGTCGGGCATCACGATCTCGGCGATGCCGAACTTCTGGCCCTTGCGAGCCTCGGCGTACGCGGCCAGCGCGTCGGGCGGCACTCCGGAGTGGCGCGCGATCTCGTAGCGCCGCTCGAACGCGCGCTCGGGGTCGAGCGCCGCCTTCGTCATGTGGTCGTGGTTGGGATGCATCCACAGCCCGCACCCCGCCCGCTCCATGATGGGAGCGGCCTGCCCGTAGTGGTCGGAGTGGGCGTGCGTGCAGACCACCAGGCGGACCAGCTCGAGGTGCAGGCCCGCCTGATCGAGCGCGAGCTCGAGCTGGCGCAGCGACCCCGGCTCGTGCAACCCTGTGTCGACGAGCACCACCCCGTCACCTGCGGCGATCGCGTAGGCGTTGCCGTGAGGAACTCCGGGCCAGGGCAGCGGCAGGCGCAGACGCCACAGCCCGGGCAGGAGGCGGTCGGCGCGGGCCAGCTCCCGCTTACGGGTGGTCATGGGTCGAGCAGCACGCCGGGGTTGAGGATGCCGGAGGGATCGAGCGCCGCCTTGGCCGCACTGAGCGCCGCGGCGAACGGTTCGGGGCGCTGGCGGTCGTACCAGCGGCGATGGTCGCGGCCCACCGCGTGGTGGTGGGTGATCGTGCCGCCCGCGGCGAGGATGGCCTCCGACGCCGCGTCCTTGACCTCGGCCCACTGCGCGAGCTCGTCGCCGCGCCGGGCGGGAGCGAGCACGGTGAAGTACGGGGCCGCCCCGTCGGGATAGACGTGGGTCAGCCGGCAGGTCACCCGGCCCTCGCCGTCGAGCGCCCCCTGCACGGCGCGCCGTACACGGCCCACGAAGTCGTCGAAGCGGTCCCAGGTGATCGCCGTCTCGAAGGTCTCGGCCAAGATGCCCGCCGCGATCAGGGTGTCGCGCAGGTACGGCGCCTGGAGAAAGGCGTCGCGCCACGCGCCCTCCGACTCGCCGCGCTGCTCGCGCGGCATGCCGCGATAGTCGCGACAGAGCTCGAGCGCCTGGGCCATGGCCTCGTGAAGCTCGCCGCTGCCCTCGAAGCCCAGCACGAGCAGCGCCCTGCCCTCGGGCGCGGCGCCGGTCAGCGACGCCTCGCCGGGATCGAGCAGCCGGCAGTTGGTGGGAAAGAGCCGGGTCTGGGCCAGCGCGCGGGTGGCCGCCGCTCCCGTGGCGAAGGAGTCGAACAACACCGCCGCCGATTCCTTGTGGAGCGGAGCCTCCTGCACCCGCACCCAGGCCTCGGTTATCACGCCCAGTATTCCCTCCGAGCCGATCAGCATGCGGTCGGGACTTGGGCCCGCGCCCGAGCCGGGCAGGCGCCGGCTCTCCCAGAGGCCCGACGGGGTCACGGCGCGCACCGACTCCACGAAATCGTCGATGTGCGTGTGCAGGGTGGCGAAGTGGCCGCCGGCCCGAGTGGCGATCCACCCGCCCAGCGTCGAGTACTCGAACGACTGCGGGTAGTGGCGCAGGGTGAACCCGTGGCCCTTGAGCTCCGCCTCGAGCTGCGGACCCGTGGCGCCGGCCCCGATCCGCGCGGCGCGCGAGGCGGAGTCGACCTCGAGCACCTGGCCCATGCCTTTCAGGTCGATGGAGACCGCGGCCCGCTGAGGCACCCGGGCCTCCACGCCGCCAACCACGCTCGTGCCGCCGCCGAAGGGGATCGCGGCCGCGCCGGCGTCCGAGCACCAAGCGAGCAGCTGCTCGACGTCGCGCTCGTCGCGCGGGTGGGCCACCACGTCGGGTGGGTGGTCGATGCGTCCGCGAAAGGCGCGCACCACGTCGCGGTA
>CAVVCU010000014.1:0-5797 GCA_963746825.1 uncultured Thermoleophilaceae bacterium | reverse complement strand
CTCCGCCTCGAGCTGCGGACCCGTGGCGCCGGCCCCGATCCGCGCGGCGCGCGAGGCGGAGTCGACCTCGAGCACCTGGCCCATGCCCTTCAGGTCGATGGAGACCGCGGCGCGCTGAGGCACCCGGGCCTCCACGCCGCCGACCACGCTCGTGCCGCCGCCGAAGGGGATCGCGGCCGCACCGGCCTCCGAGCACCAAGCGAGCAGTTGCTCGACGTCGCGCTCGTCGCGCGGGTGGGCCACCACGTCGGGCGGGTGGTCGAAGCGCCCGCGAAAGGCGCGCACCACGTCGCGGTAGGCCCGGCCGTAGCTGTGGAGGGCGCGCTCGTAGGGGTCGGAGCGACAGATCCCTTGCAGCGCCCCGGGCGGCTCGATGCGCGGCGCGGGCAGGTCGAGGTCCTCGACGCGAGCCGGGCGCTCGACCTCGGCGGGCCCGAAGCCCAGGTGCTCGCGGGCCGCCAGGCCCACCTGCTCGACCTCGGCGTGAGACGGCTGCTGGTCCTCGAAGCCCCAGCCCCAGAACTTTCGCCGGCGCTCGGTCACAAACCGGACCATAAGGTCGAAGATGCCATCCGCGCGCACTCGGCAGAGCCGAGCGCTTGCGGCCCGGCGGAGGGGCTACCCTTGAAGCTCGTGGCCACGAGCGCGACCACCGTGCAAATAGAGATGCCCCAAATGGGCGAATCGGTCACCGAAGGAACGATCCTAGGCTGGCTCAAAGAGGTGGGCGACGCCGTGGAGGCCGACGAGCCGCTGGTCGAGATCTCCACCGACAAGGTCGACGCCGAGGTGCCCTCCCCCGCGGCCGGCACGCTGACCCGGATCGTGGCCGAGCCGGATTCCACCGTTTCGGTCGGCGCCGTGCTGGGCGAGATCGAGGTGAACGGCGCGGCGGCGGAGCCGGCCGAGCCCGCCGACCCCGAGCCCGACGGCCAGACCGACGCGGCCGAGGAGGAGCTGGTCGACGTCGCCTTCCCCGAGATGGGCGACTCCGTGGCCGAGGGGACCGTGCTCGACTGGAAGGTCAAGGCCGGCGACGAGGTCGCGGTCGACGACCCCCTCGTGGAGATCTCCACCGACAAGGTCGACGCCGAGGTGCCCTCGCCCGTGGCCGGCACGCTCACCGAGATCCTGGTCGAGCCCGACGCCACGGTCGCGGTGGGGACCATCCTGTGCCGGATCTCCGCCGGGGCCGGAGCCCCCAGCGGTCCCGTGCAGCCGGCCGCCGAGCCCACCGACGAGCGCCCCGCCGCCGACCGCGCGCCATCGACCAGCGGCAACGGAGCCGCCAACGTGACTCCGGTGGCCGCGCGCATCGCCAGCGCGGAGGGCGTCGACGTGAGCTCCGTCTCGGGCTCCGGGCCGCGCGGGCGGGTGACCAAGGAGGACGTGCTCGCCGCGATCGAGGGCAACCGGGCGGCCACCGGCGCCGAGGCCGGGGCCGGGGAGGTGACGCCCATCCGCGGGCCCGCCGCCACGCTGGTCCGCTTCATGGACGAGAGCCGCTCGATCCCCACCGCCACCAGCTTCCGCACCGTCACCGTCGATGCGCTCGACGCCCGCCGCAAGGACCTGAAGGCGGCCGGCAAGAAGCTCAGCTTCACCCACCTGATCGCCTGGGCCGTGGTTCAAGCCGCGCGCGACATGCCCGTGATGGGCCACTCCTTCCGCGAGACCGACGGCAAGCCCCAGCGTGTGACGGCCGGCACCGTGAGCCTCGGGCTCGCGGTCGACGTCGAGCGCAAGGACGGGACCCGCTCGCTGGTGGTGCCGGTGCTGCGCGACGCCAGCGAGCTCGAGTTCGGCGACTTCGTGGCCAAGTACGACGAGTTGGTGGCCGGAGCGCGCGACAACACGCTCGCCCCCGAGGCCTACCAGGGCGCCAACATCAGCCTCACCAACCCCGGCGGTATCGGGACCGTGGCCTCCGTGCCGCGGCTGATGCCGGGCCAGGGGACGATCGTGGCCACGGGGGCGATCGGCTATCCGCCCGGGCTGGGCGCCGTCGAGCCCGACAAGCTGCGCGAGCTCGGGGTGCAGAAGGTCATGACCATGACCTCCACCTACGACCACCGGGTTATCCAGGGCGCCGAGTCCGGCGCCTTCCTGCGCCGGGTGGATCAGCTGCTCGCCGGCGAGGACGCCTTCTACGAGGGCGTGTTCGAGGGCCTCGGCCTGGCCGGCGTGGCGGAGGGCGACAGCGCCCCCGCCGCGGTCACCGCAGCCGAGCCCGTTCCCGCCGTCGCCACGCCGTCCGCGTCGCCAGTGGCCGACGCCTCACTGCTGCAGGCCGTGCAGGCCGCCACCTCGCTCGTCAAGGCCCACCGCATGCACGGCCACCTGGCCGCCACGCTCGACCCCCTGGGCGCCGAGCCGGTGGGCGACCCGGCGCTCGACCCCGCCACGGTCAACCTGACCGAGGAGCTGATGCGCCGCATCCCGGCCTCGGTCCTGCGCGTGGCCGTCGAGGGCGACACCTTCGCCGAGGCGCTGCCGCGCCTGCGCGACACATACACGGGCACGATCTCCTACGAGATCGAGCACATCTCCGAGCACGAGCAGCGGGTCTGGCTGCGCCAGGCCATCGAGTCGGGCGAGTATCGCCGCCCGCTCGAGGCCGAGGACAAGCGGTTCCTGCTCGAGCGGCTCTCGAAGACCGAGGCGCTCGAGAACTACCTGCACAAGGCGTTCCTGGGCAAGAAGCAGTTCTCGATCGAGGGCCTCGACGCGCTCGTGCCCATGCTCGACGACACGATCGAGCTGGCCGCCGAAGCGGGGGCCCGCGAGGTCGTGCTGGGCATGGCCCATCGCGGGCGCCTCAACGTGCTGGCCCACACCATCGGCCGGCCCTACGGCTCGATCCTCGTGGAGTTCGAGAGCGAGCAGACGCTGTCGAAGGACAGCGCGTCTCCCCAGGGCGGCACGGGCGACGTGAAGTACCACTACGGAGCTTCGGGCACCTACGCCACCCGGTCGGGACGCAACCTGACCGTGACTATGTCGCCCAACCCCAGCCACCTCGAGTACGTGAACCCGGTGATCGAGGGTCGCTCCCGTGCCGACCAGACCACGCGCAAGGGCCGCGAGCCGGTCCACGATCCCAACGCCGTGCTGCCCGTGCTCATTCACGGCGACGCCGCCTTCCCCGGCCAGGGCATCGTGGCCGAGACGCTCAACCTCGGCGCGCTCGCGGGCTACTCCACGGGCGGCACGATCCACGTGATCGCCAACAACCAGCTCGGCTTCACCACCGATCCCAACGAGAGCCGCTCGACGCGCTACGCGTCCGATCTCGCCAAGGGCTTCGACATCCCGATCATCCACGTGAACGCCGACGACGTGGAGGCCTGCATCGCGGCGGTTCGCCTGGCGCACGGTTTCCGCCAGGCCTTCAACCGGGACGCCCTGATCGACCTGATCGGCTACCGGCGCTTCGGCCACAACGAGACCGACGAGCCCGCCTACACCCAGCCGGCCATGTACGAGCGCATCAAGAATCACCCGCCCGTGCGAAAGCTCTACGCCGACCGCCTCACCGCGGAGGGCGTGGTCACGCCCGAGGAGGCCCAGCAGATCGAGGACGAGGCCTATCAGGCGGTGTCCGACGCGCACACCGAGCTCAAGGAGTCGATGGCCGGGCCGCCCGAGACCGGGCAGCACGAGATCGACCGCACGATGAGCCGCGAGCCGCGCACGACCCTGCCCGAGGACACGCTGCGCTCGCTCAACGAGCAGCTCCTGCGCGTGCCGGACGGCTTCGAGGTCCACCGCAAGCTCAAGCCCTTCCTCGAGCGACGGCGCGCCGCCTTCGCCGACCCCGACGGACGAGTGGACTGGGCCCACGCCGAGGCGCTGGCCCTGGCGTCGCTGCTGGCGCTGGGCGTGCCCGTCCGCCTGACCGGGCAGGACACCGAGCGGGGCACCTTCAGCCAGCGCCACGCCGTGCTGCACGACGCGCGCGGCGACCTGAAGTGGTGCGCGCTGCAGCAGCTGCGCGACGCCAATGCACCGTTCGAGCTGCACAACTCCCCGCTCTCCGAGCAGGCCTGCGTGGGCTTCGAGTACGGCTACAGCGTGCAGGCCCCGGACGCGCTCGTGCTGTGGGAGGCCCAGTTCGGCGACTTCGTCAACTCGGCGCAGGTGATCATCGACCAGTTCCTGATCTCCGGCCTGGCCAAGTGGGGCCAGACCTCGCGGCTCAGCCTGCTCCTGCCCCACGGCTATGAGGGCTCGGGTCCCGAGCACTCGAGCGCGCGCCTGGAGCGCTTCCTGCAGTCGGCGGCGGAGGGCAACATCAGGGTGGCCAACTGCACGACGCCCGCTCAGTACTTCCACCTGCTGCGCCGCCAGGCGCTGGTGACCAAACCGCGGCCGCTGATCGTGATGACGCCCAAGAGCCTCCTTCGCCTGCCCGCCGCCACCTCGACGGTGGCCGAGCTGGCGGACGGCGGCTTCGAGCGGGTGATCGACGACCCCGACCTGCCGGGCGGCCGCGAGCAGGTGACCACCCTGGTGCTGTGCTCGGGCAAGGTCTATTACGACATCGCGATGCACGAGGAGCGAGCCTCGATCGGGCATACCGCGGTGGCGCGCGTGGAGCTGCTGTATCCCTTCCCCGAGGTCGAGCTGGTCGAGCTGATCGAGAGCTATCCCAACCTCGACCGGGTGGTGTGGGTCCAGGAGGAGCCGCGCAACATGGGCGCCCGGGCCTTCATGCGCCGGCGAATGGCGAAGATCCTGCCCGAGCGCCTGCGCTACGACTACGTCGGGCGCCAGCTGCGCGCCGCACCGGGCGAGGGCTACGCCGCGGCCCACAAGCGCGAGCAGGCCCGGATCGTGCGCGTGGCGCTGGGCCTCGAGGCCGACCGGCTCGAGCCCGACGACTCCGCGCAGCGGCCTTTTCTTTAGCGGGCTGGCCTAGCCGCGCTGCCCGCGGGCGATCGACTCCGCCACGCCCTCCGAGCCCAGCCGGCGCTGAGCCCGGGCCAGCGTCACCGGGGCGAGGGCCGCCAGCAGCGATCCGGCGCGCAGGCTGAGCGGCGCCACGTCGACCTCGGGACGGTTCTTCTCGATGGCCGAGGCCACCGCCTCGGCCACCTGCTCGGGGCTGCGGGTGCCCACCCACGGCGGCAGCTTGGCTCCCGAGTCGGCGAACATCCCGGCGTCGGAGATGAAGCCGGGATAGACGACGCTCACCCCCACGCCCCTGGGCTCCACGTCCTGGCGCAGCCCGGCCGCGTAGCCGCGCAGGCCGAACTTGGTGGCCGAGTAGAGCGCGCCCCGCGGCGAGGCCACCTTCCCCGACAACGAGGACACGTAGAGCAGATGGCCGCGGCGGCGCTCGAGCATGCCCGGCAGGAGCGCGCGCGTGAGCTGGATCGGGGCCCGCAGGTTCACGTCGAGCGCGGCGTCGATCTGCTCGGCTGAGAAGAGCTCGGCCCGGCCGCTCGCGGGCACCGCGGCGTTGGCCACCAGCACGTCGACCTCCCCGGCCCGCTGCGCCAGCGCAGCCGCAGCGGCGCGATCCCTGAGATCCGCCGGCAGGGCCTCGGGCCGGCCGCCCAGGTCGGCCCGGATCTCCTCCAGGACCTCCTCGCGCCGGCCGCTGAGGAGCACTCTCGCCCCGCGGGCATCGAGCACCCGGGCGATCGCGCGCCCTATGCCCCCGCTCGCGCCGGTGAGCAACACGGTTGAGCCCTGGAGTTGCATCGCCGGGACGCTATCCGACGCCCGACACGGCTTAGGATCACGCGCCATGCTGATCGAACACGAGGGCAAGCGACCACAGGTCGCCGAC
>CAVVCU010000013.1:0-93851 GCA_963746825.1 uncultured Thermoleophilaceae bacterium | reverse complement strand
AGCGCGGTGGCCAAGCTGCTGCCCGCCTCAGACCGCAAGAGTGGGGACAAGTTCTGGGTCGACCAGACGCGCAAGACGCACACCAGGACCGCCGCCGCGTACGGCATCGTCGCGGTGTCCGACGCGGGTGACGCCACGCAGACCGGCTGACAGGCGGGCGGCTGCTCGAGCGCATCCACCTGTGGACCGCCGTCAACGGTGTCGCGCTGCACCACATGAACCAGATGACCGAGCGCGCCGACCGCGAGCGCCAGCTCCGGCTTGCGCCGCGGTTCGGCCGAGCGTCCAGGCCCTCATGCCCGACGACGGCGGCGAGCCCCTCGTCGCCTTCCGAGTCGGCTACGCGAAGGGGACGACGGGCGCCGCAAGAGCCCGCGGCGGCCCGGCCGAGGAGGTGCTGCAGGTGAGTACCGCCGTCAGCCCCGCGCGTGCCTCACGACCGGGCCCGTCGCGGCGGACGGAGACAGCGACCGTCTGGCCGGCCGACCTGGCGCTGGCCGGCGCTTCGCTCGGGCCTTCTGGCCGGACTGCTCGAACTAACCATCGGGCCCTCCGTGCGCGATTGGGTCGGCAACAAGCAGGACACCACGCGCCTTGGGCTGACCACGCCGTGCTTAGCGCCGTCGCGCTCGCGGCTGCTGCCTTGAGACGGCCGCGCGATGATGCCGGCGGCCGACGCGTGGCAATCGTGCTCGCGCTCCTGGTACCCGCGCTCGTCTGCTTCACCACGGTCGGACGGCTCTGGTACCTGCCTGGCGCGCTCCTTCTGGCAGCGGGCGCGCTGGTGCTGGCCGGTACCCGACGGCGGGACTTCGTGGCTGCGGTTGATGAGCAGCACTGGCGCGTGGGGCTCCTCGTGGTGTGCGGCGCGTACTACGTCTTCCTCGGCGCTACCGCGCTGGGGCTCGCCGGCGTGCTCGGCATTCTCGGGGGAGTCTCGATCTGGACCGCCGCGCGCATCGCGCCCCACTCGCCGCGCGCTGCCTACGCCTTCCTGTTCAGCGGTGCGCTCCCCTTCGCGGCAGCAACGTGGTGGAGCGTCATCACGCCGGTGCTCGCAGTCCTCGCTGTGGTCATCGGCGTGGGCGTCATCCACCACGCCGACCCAGCAGCGCGCACCAAACAACCGCAGTGACGGAGGTCGCGGTCCTGGCGCTCGCCGGCTGCGGAACGGCGCTCGCGACGGGCCTGGGGGCAATCCCCGTGTCGCGGCTGGGCTCGCACGCAGACTTTCTGCGTCCTGCCCTCTGGGGGCTGACCGTCGGGCTGATGACGGTGGCTTCGATCGTCGGCCTCCTGTTGCCGGCGTTCGACGAGGGCTCGACGATCGCCGTCCTGGGCGGTGCCGGCGTCGGGGTGCTCTTTCTGCTCGCGTCGCGGCGAGCGTTGAAGGCGCACGATGTGCACGTCGGCTCGCTCAGCGGCGCGGGCGTACGGCGCTCGGTGCTGGTGTTTGCCGTACTGCTGGTGCACAGCCTTCCCGAGGGCTTTGCGATCGGGACAGCGTTCGCCTCGGACACCGAAGGCCTCGGCCTGTTCGTAATCCTCGCGATCGGTCTGCAGAACATCCCTGAGGGCACCAGCGTGGCCATCCCGATGAACGCCTCCGGTTTCAGCGCCGGCCAGCAGTTCTGGGCGGCGGTGGCCACAAGCGCCCCCCAGCCTGTCGGGGCGCTGCTGGCCTACGCGCTGGTCGAGCAGATCGAGGGTCTCCTGCCATTCTCCTTCGGCTTTGCCGCGGGCGCGATGCTGGCCCTGGTAGCTATCGAGCTTGCGCCGGAGGCCTTCCGCCGCGGCGCGCGCGGCCGGGCACTCGCGGGCACCCTGTTCGGCGCGGCGCTGATGCTCGTCCTGGCCGCCCTGCTCGGGGTCTAGGCCCAATCTCTACGGGGAACTACGGAGCCGCCCCGGGGCGGTTCGCCGATGTGCCGGGGGCGGGCTCGCACGAAGCTTGATCCATCACCGAGTTCGACCTCGCCGTCGCGGCGAGGCGCTGACCGAGGAGGTCGCACCATGTACCGCAAGATCATCGTTGGATACGACGGCAGCGAGCGCGCGGAGGATGGGCTCGCGCTCGGGAAGCTGATCGCCGAGGCCAGTGGCGCTGATCTCGTGGTCGCCGGTGTCTTCCAGTTCGATCCGATGTGGGGCGGACTCGACCCCAACTTCGAGGAGGCCGAGGCCGACTACGCGCGCGAGATCGAGCGCGCGGCGGAGTCGGTCGGCGCCGAGCCGGAGGCCATTCCCAGCAGCTCGGCGGGCCGCGGGCTGCACGAGCTGGCCGAGGAGATCGGGGCCGACCTGGTGGTCGTGGGCTCCTCACACCACAGCCGGGCCGGACAGGTCCTCGCCGGCAACGTCGGCACGGCCCTGCTGCACGGGTCACCGTGCTCGGTGGCGATCGCCCCGCATGGCTACGCCACGGGCGCCGATCCGCAACTCGCGGAGATCGTGGTCGCTTACGACGGCTCGCCCGAGGCGCAGATGGCACTCGAGGACGCGATCGCGCTCGCACGACCCACCGAGGCCTTGCTCAAGCTGGTCACCGTCGCCGAACCCCCGGCGATTGTCTACGGCAAGGGCGGCGGCTCCAGCCAGGGCTGGCACGCGCTCAAGGAGGCCGTCGAGGAGACGATGCGAGAGCGACTCGAGCAGGCGACGGCCTCGATTCCCGACGACGTCCGCCTCGAATCCGTGCTGGTAAACGACGAGCCCGCCACCGCGCTGGCGCAGATCGCAAGAAACGACGGTGCGCTGCTCATGCTCGGCTCACGCGGCTACGGGCCACTGCGCCGCGTGCTGCTGGGCACCGTCGCAACCGAGCTCGCCCGCACGGCTCCGTGCCCCCTCATCGTGCACCCCCGCCCTGCGAAGTCCACCGCTCCCGCGGAGGAGCGGGTCACGGCCACAGCCGCCACGTGAACCTGCGCCTAACGGCCAACCGAGCCCACGCGTGGCTACTGGTGGCTGCGCGCGGCAAGCTCGGCGCTCGCATAGGAGGTCGTCCGGTGCTGGTGCTCGAGACCCATGGGCGGCGAAGCGACCGTCAGCGCCGCACCCCGGTTCAGTACCTGCGCCACGGGGTCGAGCTCCTGATCGTGGCCTCCAACGCGGGCCATCGCGAGCCTCCGGCCTGGTCGCTCAACCTCCAGCGCCAGCCGAGCTGCCGCGCGCTCGTCGACGGGCACTGGCTCGACGTTCACGCCCGCTTCGCAAAGAACGAGGAGCACGACCGCCTCTGGACACTGCTGGCCAATGGAAACCCCTGGCTGGGCAAGGCTGAGGCGCGGGCCGGTCACGAATTGGCCGTGATTGCCCTCGTCACCGTCGAGGGATCACCCGGCAACCTGAACGGAACGGACCAGATCGCTGCTTCCGTCACACCACGGACGGCCGCCGTGGACTGTACTGCCGACGAGTCGAGTCGAAGCGTAGTTGCACAGGCGCCGTAGGGAGCCGCTACGTGGGCTGGTTGCGGTCGGTTTCGCTAAGGTCCGCTACTGGCGCGGCGGGTCAATTGCGTTGTGGCAGTTGCGCTGGTGTCCTCGCCGCCCGCGCATGGGCGCTAGCCGTACCGCTCGCTGCGTAGGCCCCTCCTCGGACGAAAAACTGGCCCCGCAGGAATCCCGTGCGCCTCTGAGTCTGTTGCCTCGGCGCGTTGCTCGCGCCTCGGTTGGCTTTGCTCTCTGGGGGCCGGGATTGATGGCCGCAGGACCAGCTACACCAGGCTACTCCTTTCCGGTTACAAAAACGAAGGAGTTCGCTAGTTTCGCCAGACCCGCCCATGGCCCTTGGGGGGAAGAAGCCGCGCTGGTCGCGCCGTGCTCGCCCAAATCCGACCAGCTCGTCACCGGCGCTGTGGCCGTGCGTGTCGTTGACTGCTTGAGGCCGTACACGTGGCCGTACGCGGCTACCAGGTTCTGCCCCGTTCGCCGCGCGCGGGCGATTTCGCGCTCGGCTCCTCCAGCCGACACCGCGCCGGTAGGCGCCGGTCAGCTCGGCGGACGAGACGCGAGAAGCACAGCGCGGTGGCGCCGGCGCAAGAGCGGACTAGACGGCGTAGAGAAACGTGTACGAGGCCGTCATGCCCTCCTGAGTCAACTGCGTCAGGCAATAACGGCAGGCGCCGCCCCTCTCATCTCGGACATCGATCGTCGTGTGTGGACGGCCTTCCACGGCCTCGACCTCGACCTTCTTGCCTTGCATAGGTCCGTCCTCTAGGAGCGCCCGCACGGCGCCAAGAGGGTCACGCGCCTGAGCAGGCGGCCCTCGGTGCTGACGGCAGCGTCTGCGTACTGATCGGTGACGCGCAGCGGCGTCAGCGGCCCGAGCCCGACGCGGGCTCGCCAAGTGAAGGATCGCCCGTCGACCGTCTGCTCGGCGGTGAAGGGCAGCCAGAAGCCGACCTTGATGCGCCCGCCCATCGCCATCCGCACACCGTTCGGGATCGCAGCACCGTCGCGGATGGCGTGGCCGAAGTAGCGCCGGACGGGCTCGTCGAGACCCGCGAGCGTGTCCGAGCTGAAACGGCGCGTGAGGTCGGAGGTTGTCGTCATGATCGGTCGACGACCGGCCGCGGAGTCGAGGGCGTCGAGGGAACGAGGGCCATGATGGGGAGGTTGCCTCCAGCCTTGCGCGCGGCACGCTCCAGGTAGCGGTTGGCAGCCGTCAGCCGTTGCCAGAGCGCCGCGCGTGCGCCCGAGCGCCGATACACCCATGCGTGCGGGCGCGTCGCCTATCGTGTCATTCGGCGGGCACCGCCTCGCGGTCCGGAGCCCTCGCATCCGACAGACCGGCGCCGCTCGCGGCGGCGCCTTTAGTCGCCGGCGTGGCGGCAGGGTCGTTGGGCACGGACTCGGCGCGGCGGCGTAGGCCGGCGAACTGCTTGAGCTGCATCACCCAGTGCGCCGGGTCCCAGAACAGCCAGTTGGCGACGGCGATGGGCGCGTGCGGTTTCCCGCGCGCCTGGCCGGTCACGACCAGCCGCGTGTGCCCGTCTGCCGTTGGCCGCAGGAAGAAGCCCCAGGTGCTATCGCTGTACGCGCGCGGCAATCCCTCCGCGGGGACAAAGTTGCGCGCCGCCGGGACGGTCACCGATGCCCGTAGGACGAGAGCCCGCTCGGGTACCAAGAACGCGACGTCAAACCAGCGACTGGCGTCGGGAACCGACGCGATGCGGTCACCCTCTCGCAGGTTCTGCCATTGCGTGTGGATGCGGTCGGCGCTAGGTCGGCCGCCGTTGTCGAGGCGGTCGAAGCTGTAGAAGCCGGCGCGGTCGCAGCCCATCTGCACCAGCCACGGCCAGACGCGCTCCGGCGGCGCCGCGATCGTGGTCGCCATCGCTCCGTACCGACGGCCGCTGGGGATGAGGTCATCTCCGGGGTAGGTCGCGGCCCGCTCCTCGTGGCTTGTACCGAGCCACCGGATACGGGGCCGCAGGACCGATGCATAGACGGCCAAGGCGCCCGCCGCGCCGGCGCTCATCCGCTTCCGGACTGCGGTGGGGGTCATGCTGCTCTTGGGGGATGCGATCCGGTCATCTGGCGACCAACGCAGGCGACGCGATCACCGAGACGAGAAGCAGCGAAGAAACGGCCGCGAACACCCAGCCGCCGCCCGGGCCCGCGTTGGTCATGAGAGCCCGGGTGCCGGCTTGGGGCTGATGGTGTCGGCCCTGGCGGTGTCGGGTGCCGATTCCTGGCCGCCCATGTCCAGGCGGAAGGGCGGGTACTTGTCGGTCATCAGCGTCGCGTAGGCGGCGACGCGGTAGCACCAGCGGTTCATGCCCATGACGAAGTCGAAGATGCTCCGCGGGTAGCGGCCGGTGAACAGCAGGACGACGCCCGCGATCAGGACCAGCAGGCCGATCAGGCCGCCGCCGGAGGTCCACGCCAGTTGTCGTTGGCCGCGTTGAAGCCGGCCCACGTGCCGCCGGCGAACACGCCGACGATGAGGTAGTGCGGCAGCGCGAGCAGCCACCACTTCACGAGGACCAGGCCGCGCGAGAGCGCCTGCGGGTACTCGACCTCCAGCTGCGCCGGGTAGTCCGGGACCTCGGCGAGCGTGAACGGCGGGTAGCGGTCGGTTCCGAGCGCGCTGTAGGAGTAGAAGCCCACGCGCCAGGACCAGCGCAGCACGCCGACGTTGAAGTCGAAGATCGCGCGCGGGTAACGCCCGGTGAACAGGACCGCGAAGAACGCGACCACGGTCAGGACGACGAACGCGATCCAGAGGAACACGAGAGCGATGAAGTGCGGGATCACCAGAACCCACTTGACCAGCCACAGCCAGCGGCTGAGGTGGCCATCGAGCTCCCCCTCGACCCGCAGCGGATACAGCGATGGTGCGGCGTGCTCGTTCATGGCACGCACTCCTCTCAAGACAGGCATATGGGCGCCGGCGGCGCCATCTTTAGGTCTCCCGAGGGTCACCGGCGCCGATGCTGCAAGCGCGAGCGGCGATCGAGGCGCGGCGGAAAAGATTCCCGTTCGTCGGGACCCAGAAGTGCCGCGCACTGATCTGCTTCTACGACGCACTGTAGTCCTTTCCGCGGGACCGGTCCCAGAAGTGGCCCTCACGCGTGCGCGTCTACGTCGTCAGCCACGGCTTCCACGCCCGCCTTGCACGGAAAGCGGCAGCGTTCCTGTGCCCCTGGATGGGCGCTAAGGCCCGGGGAAGTCTCGCTGTGCCCCTTTGCATCGGCGCTGCCGTCGCCGGCGCCTTCGCGAGGGGTGTTGTACCGCGGTCGCTAGGCGAGCAATCCGGTCGCCCGCGGCACAGCTTCGTCGTGCCTGCGGGCGGCGACGAGCCCGGCCCGCCAGCCGGGCGCGCGCCCGCCTGACGGCGGATGAATCGATTGGGTGTCGATTCCGCTGCGCGCGATCGCCCACGCGATCACCGAGTTGGAGTTCCACATTTCGCCCGTCCGAAGCTCATCGCGACCCCACACCGGAGTCGGGACCCGCCCGATCACGTCGAGCAGGCGCCGCGAGCGACCTTCCTCGTCGGTCAGTCTCCGCGGGCTGTCTACGGCCTCGGCGACGTCCGGAATGTGTCCACCACGCCACACACGGATCTCGTAGCGGAAGATCCGAAATCGGCCTGCCCAGCGACTGCCGACAGCGCCTCCGGCGACGACGCCCCGCTGCTTGCCGCTCAGGTCTGCGACCGGCGTCTGCTCGATAACGAACGTCCCTTCTGCGACTTCGACTTGGAGCGCGGAGTGGTAGAGATCGCACGCCGGACGCCGCTCGATCCGTGCCATGAGCGCCTCGTAGGCACGCCCGTTGAGCCTGACGAAGTGCCCACCAGCCCCAAGAGGCAACCAGTACAGGTCAACCGCGGCGGTCCCGTTGGCCGCAGCGCTGGCGAGCAGCTCTCGTCCGTCTGGCCCCACACCGGGAGTACAGCACCCTCCGGCCGGGAAGCCTGCCCGTAGTCTCAGCAACAGGATCCGCTTCCTGCCGCGCGTCGACCGCGAGGTAGGGCCGAGTCTCGACCACCTGCTGGTCGACCGGTTGCTCGGCCGCAGTGGTCTGTTGCGCCGATGCTTGGGGCGGGCCCTGACCACCGCGGCGCTGAGCGCGAGGATCAACGCGAACCCGAGCCGCTGGAGCGGATCGGCCATGCCGTCGCCCCAGTAGGGCTTTGAGGGGCCGATCTCGAACGGGATGCCGTGGAAGAACAGGAAGGCCGCGATCTCGATCCAGGCGACCGTCAGCAGGCGAGGAGGCTCGTGAGGTGCTGCGGCGCCAGAAGGTGCCGACGATGTCCGCGGACGCGTCGGTTCGCAGGTCGTCGAACACGACGAGGGTGAGCTTGCTCCCTGGTAGACCCGAGACGGCACGGTTCTTGGCCGGGCGGCGCGGACCTCGCAGCCGAAACGCTCCACGAACGCGTCCGCACCGGCGTGTGGCCAGACCAGGACGTCGCCGCCTAATACGGGAAACACCCTCGGCAGCCGAGTCCCCATTCAGTCCCCAAACCCCGCTGAATCGGCGTGGATTCCCTGGATACCGCTCGCGGTCTACCCGCACGAAACTCTCCAATCTGCGGGCACTTTCTGTGTCATTCCCTCCTCCCCGTACTGCTTGCCATGCAGAAGGTCGTGGGTTCGAATCCCATCAGCCGCTTGTTCCCGAGCAGAACGTCGACGCTCGGCCCAAGGGCGTCCAGACGCCCTCTCGTTGTCCATAGCAGGAGCGGACCGGGCTCGGGGCGGAGTGTCGAGTTCACGCGGAAGCTTGGCCTCGTCGACGAGTACCGGCTCATGATCCACCCGGTCCTGCTCGGCGGCGGCGAACGCCTGTTTGCGGGGCGCCCCGCCGCTCACCCTGCACCTGGTTGCGGCCAACACAACGACGAGTGGCCTGGTAACGCTCACCTACCAGCCCGCCTGGCACTGAGGGAGATCGTGCTAACCGAGGCCTTGGCTGATTCCCGCAGCCGGCCACCGTCCGCGTCCGCTCGTGATTGCGGTCCGCTGGGACCTGTACGGATAGCTACACCTGTGCTCGCGAGCGAGCCGTATTGGAAGCGCCACCGGCCGTCTTGATAATCGACCCGGTCATGTACTACACCCCCAGGAAACCACTCACGCCGCTCGAGCGAGCACGGCGCTGGGCTGCGCTTTTAGCCGCCTACAGCAACGGTGACCACCTCGCCGTTTCGGGCCAGGACGCTCTGCGTGCGCTGGCCGACCGAGACCGACAGAAAGGTTGATCGCCATGCTCCAAGTGGGTTCAGGTCGCGGTCCTTTCAGCTCGACGTGAGCAGCGACTTCTTGGAAGGACCGACATGCTCACCGCTCGCATCGTCCGACATCCCCGCCGCGCGCTCCTCGGCGCCCTGGCCTTCCTACTCGTCGCCGTCGTGCTCGGTGGGCCCGTGTTCGGCGTGCTCGACGACGGCGACGGGTTCGTGGCCCGTGACGCGGAGTCCACCCGGGCCGTCGAGACCGTAGAGCGAGCCAGCGGAACCCAAGCCACTCCCGCCGTAGTGGCGCTCGTCGAGTCCGACGACGACGTCGGCTCGCCCGCGGCGCGGCGGCAGGTGCGCGAGGTGGCCCGAGAGCTTCGCGCCGTCCCTGGCGTCGTCTCGGTCGACGGCGCCCGCGGAGCGCCGATCAGCTCAACTGACGGAAGGACCGCTTACCTGGCGGCCAGGCTGGCGGCGGACGCGGACGAGGATGCGGTCGTCTCGGCTCTGGAGGAGCGCTTTGCCGACGAGCCCGCGCTCACGCTGGGCGGAAGCCTGCTGGCGGACGAGCAGCTCGGGGCGCAGATTTCCGAAGACCTGGGCCGCGCGGAGACCTTCGCCTTCCCCCTCCTGCTGGTGCTCTCCTTTCTCTTCTTTCGTGGCTGGCGCGCCGCGGCCCTGCCGCTGGTTGTCGGGGTGGTGACCGTGTTCGGCACCTTCCTGGCGCTGCGCGGCATCAACGAGGTCAAGGAGCTGTCGATCTTCTCGCTGAACCTCGTGATTGGCCTGGGCCTGGGACTGGCCATCGACTACACGCTCTTCCTACTCACGCGTTATCGCGAGGAGCTCGAGCGCAGCGGTCCTGGGCCCGCGGCGGTACGGGCCACGATGGCCACCGCCGGCCGGACGGTGCTCTACAGCGCCGCCACCGTGGCCATCGCGCTGGCCTCGCTGCTGGTCTTCCCGCTCGGCTTTCTGCAGTCGATGGGAATCGGCGGTGCGGTCGTCGCTCTGATCGCAGCGGCTGCCTCGTGCGTGATCGCGCCGGCGCTGTTCTCGCTGTGGAACGTCAAGCTACGGGCGCGGCGCTCGCGCACCGACGGCGCCGCGCGCTGGTATGCGATTGCCCAGCGGGTGATGGCCCGCCCCGGGCTGGTCGCCTTGGTCACCGCGCTGGTGATGGTCGCCCTCACCCTGCCCGCGCTGCGCGCGGAGTGGACCCCGGTTGACGTGACCTCCGTCCCCAAGGGGCTGAGCGCCCGCACGGTTGGAGACACACTCGCGCGCGACTTCCCCCAAGATCAGACCAACCCCGCCTTGGTGGCCATCGAGGCCAGACGCGGCGATCGCGACGCGGTCAACGCCTTTGCGCGCCAGGTGGCCGACGCGCCCGGCGTGGCGCGCGTTGGCGAGCCGCGCAGCCTTGACGACTCGACGTGGCAGATCGACGTCACGGCGCGCGGTCAGGCGACCGGGGAGCAGGCCCGCGACGCCGTGGCCGCGCTGCGCGAACAGGACGCCGCCTTCCCCGTGCTCGTCGGTGGCGAAGCGGCCGACTTCATCGACCAGCAACACGCGATCGGGTCGCGCCTGCCGGCCGCGCTCGGCCTGCTCGCGCTGCTGACCTTTGCCGTGCTGTGGTTGATGACCGGCTCGGTCGTGCTCCCGATCAAGGCGCTCCTGATGAACGTGCTCACCGTCGGGTCCACCCTCGGCCTGCTCACCCTCGTTTTCCAGGACGGCCGCTTCGAGGGACCGCTCGGCTACACAGCCAACGGCGGCATCGAGCCAACCGACTTCGTCATCACGGCAACACTGGTCTTCGCGCTCTCCACCGACTACGGGGTGTTCCTGCTCGGCCGCATCAAGGAAGCACGCGACGGCGGCCTGCCCGACCGCGAAGCGGTCGCCGTCGGCCTTTCCCAGACCGGATCGGTGGTCACGGCCGCGGCGATCCTGCTGGCCGTCGCCATCGGCGCCTTCACCACCTCTTCGGTGCTGTTCATCAAACAAATTGGCCTCGGCGCTGCGCTCGGCGTGCTGATCGATGCCTTCGTTGTCCGCGCGCTGCTCGTACCCGCCCTGATGGCCCTACTCGGCAAATGGAACTGGTGGTCCCCGCGCCCGTTGCGCCGCCTACACCAACGTATCCACATACCCGACCACAACCCGGAAACGGCCTGACCCCACCCAGCTCGCATACTCCATGGTGATGCGCGAGCAGGTTCAGTTCCTGCGCCAAGGCTATGAGGCTCTTCAGCGGGGTGACCTGGAGACCTTCAAGACCCTCGCACGTGGGCGGCTCGGTCCGGAATTCGAGTTCCACCATGTTTGGGACGGACGAGTGCTCAAGGGGTATGAGGGAACGCTCGAGTGGCTCTCGGATGCTCGCGAGACCTGGGACGACTACAGCCAGGAGATCAAGGAGATCGTGGATCTGGGCGAGGACGTTGTGGTGGTGCTCCGCATTTCGGCGCGCGGCAGCGGCAGCGGCGTGCCCGTCGCCCAGGAGATGGCTGTTGTATGGAGCTTCGACGGCGACCGGGCCGTTCGCGCGCGGTCGTTCACGTCCGGCGCGGCGGCCCTCGAAAGTGTTCGCGGAAGGTGAGCACTGCCAGCACGCGCCGGTGATCGTTCGCCCTGGGTTCGAGATCGAGCTTGGCGAAGATGCTCGTGACGTGTTTTTCGACTGCCCGGGTCGTCACGACCAGGCGCCGGGCGATGGCTCCGTTGGAGTGCCCCTCGGCCATCAACGCGACGACCTCGTGCTCGCGTGGGGTCAGGCGAGCAAGTGGATCGCTTGCGTTGGGGGCTCGGTCCACCACCCGGGCTACGACCTCGGGGTCAAGCACCGATCCGCCCTCGCCCACCCGACGCACGGCGTCGGTGAACCGACCGAGATCGGCGATCCGGTCCTTCAGGAGATAGCCGACCCCTTCGGCGCCGACGGACAGCAGCTGAAGCGCATAGTCCGCCTCGAGATAGTGGGACAGCACCAGCACTCCGGTCTCCGGCCGCCGCCGCCGGATCTCCACGGCGGCGCGCAGCCCGTCATCGGTGTTGCTGGGCGGCATGCGGATGTCCACGACCGCCACGTTCGGCTTGTGCGCCAGCACCTTGCGCACCAGGTCCTCGGCGTCGCCCGCCTGCGCGACGACGTCGAAGCCCGACTCGCCAAGCAGCCGCGCGACTCCCTCGCGCAGGAGAACCGAGTCATCGGCCACAACCACCTGCATCCGAGCTTCTTGCTCCCGAGGCCGCGTGTTGGGCGGAGGCTCCGTCCGGCGTGGCGTAGCGGGCGTCGTTAACCCTGCCTTGATGAATCGCGCTGGCGGTGCGACTCACCTCGGCGGATGCGGTAGCGGATGTGGGTGGCCGCTGGCGTGTCGATCACCCGGACGATCTCCAGCTCGATCTCTGACGCCAAGATGTCGAACAGCCGACGGCCCCGGCCCAGCAGCACCGGGACCTGATGGATCTGCACCTCGTCCAGCACCCCGGCCTCGATTGCCTGTTGCGCCGTGTATGCGCCGCCACGCACTTCCACGTGCCGGTCGCCGGCGGCCGCCTTGGCCTGTTGCATCGCGCTTTCGATCCCGTCGGTCACATACGTGACCTTCGGATAGCCCCATCGGGCGGCCGGGCCGGGCGGACGGTGACTGGGCACGAAGATCGGGACACCGCCATGGTCACCGCCCCAGTGGTCCATGAGCTCCGCCGTCCGCCGCCCGGCGAGGACCGCACCCGCCGCCTTCCATTGATCTTGGAACTCCTTGGTCGGCCCCGACGGCTGGCCGGACTCCCCGTCCGCGTCGGCCCACTTGTGCAGCCGCTCGCCATCCTCACCGCCAAGGAAATCGTCGGGGTCGGCGACATACCCGTCGAGGGACACCGACATATCGAGCACTGAAACAGACACTTCTACCTCCTGTACTCGTCGTAGCGCCAAAGCATCACGGTGAGCATCGCCGGGACCATCACCGCGTGCTGGACGGCGAACGCCGCTCCTAGACCGAAGGCGCCACTCGCCACGAGCGTCGCGGCTAGGGCGCTGGGCGCCAACATCGATGTCGCCATCTCGGCGTTGCGGCGGGCCGAGTGGCCGCGGTAGCTCATCCAGAGAACCATCGGGACGGTCATGCTGAGACCCATCAACATCACCCGGAAGCCGCCCGGCTGTCCCGTCAGGCTGGCGCTCGCCGCTGTGAACGCGAGCGCCGCCAGCCCTTCGAGCACGCCCATGCCGAGCAGCATCACCACGAGCATCTCCCCGAAGTGACGGGCAAAGACGCGCTTGCAGTTGATTGACATCACGGCAGACTGTGACCGCCCCTAATGCTCTGAACAACAGCCGAACGACGAAGGCATCGTGTAGCCTTCCTTCATGATGTGGCAGGCCGTTGAGCTGCGGGAGCTACGTCTGTTCCTCACCCTCGCCGAGGAACTTCACTTCGGACGCACGGCCGAGAGGCTTCAACTAACCCCTTCACGCGTCAGCCAGAGCCTGCGAGCGCTTGAGGACAAGCTCGGCGCCCAACTCTTGTTCAGGACCAGCCGCCGTGTCCGGCTCACGCCCTTCGGCGAGCGATTACTTCGGGACGTCGCTCCGGTGATCGAGCAACTTGACGGGGTGCTCGAGCGGAACAACGCCGCGGCGCGGAGTCTCGAGGGGACGCTGCGGCTCGGTCTTCTCAGCGGGCCGGCCGGCGGCCCGCGCCTCGTCGAGATCATCAATGCCTTCGAATCCACGCACCCAGAGTGCAGCGTCGAAGTGGCCCAGATGTCCTGGGACGATCCCGTCAGTTGGTTGCGGGAAGGCGAGATTGAGGTGATGGCCACGTGGGTGCCGCTGGGACAGCCCGACCTCGTCGTCGGGCCCACCCTCTCTCGACAACCGCGCGTCCTCGCCGTCGCGCACGATCATCCACTCGCGGGGCGCGACAGCGTTGACGTCGAGGAACTCGCCGATCACCGGGTCGTCCGCTACGACAACTGGCCGACCGAGCTCCGAGAGGCCGCGGTGCCGTCCCGAACTCCCAAGGGCCGTCCGATTCACGGTACGGCAGTCGGCGTCGGCGACCGCGCCCTCCTGGGCCTCCCAGTTCGAGTCGCACGGGGCGAATTCGTCTTCCCTACCGTCGAGTCAGCAACTCCCTACATGGGAGAGCTCGACCTCGCATTCGTTCCGATCACCGGTATGGCGCCACTTCGCAGCGCGCTGGTGTGGCGCCGCCCCGCGCGCGACCCGAGGCTGCGCGCCTTCATCCGCGTCGCGCGGGATCTGCTCAAGGATTAGGGGGGAGCCCAAGGCGGCTTGGTGGTGCTCGACCAGAACCTCGGTGCGCGCGAGCTGCTCGCGATCGCGATGGTGGTCGTGCGAAGGGCGCTGTCCGAGAACAAACCCGACCCGGCGGCCTGCGACGGTCATGACCGCCGCGGGTAAACCCGGTCTGTATGAGCGAACGCCGGCGCACCCAACCCGTCCCCGTCGACTACGACACACAGCCGGGCCGCTTCCAGCTGGCCCGCGATCTGCTCAGGCGCCACGGCGCCGTCGCCGACGTGCATGCCGCCGTAGCCGCGCGCTTCGTGACCGAAGGAATGTTGCCCGTGCTCGACGTTGGCTGCGGGGAGGGCGAGCTGGCACGTCACCTTCCCCCGGGCGCGTGGACTGGCATCGACTCCTCGCCGGCCATGGTGGCCAGCGCTCCCGCAGGTGCACGGCTGGGACGAGCCGACTCGCTGCCCTTCGCCGACGCGTCGTTTAGGGGTGTGGCGCTCCTCTACGTCCTCTACCACGTCGAGGACCCGGCAATCGTGCTGAAGGAAGCGCGCCGCGTCGGGCGCCGAAGCGGCTTGGTCGCGGCGGCGGCGCCCAGCCGCCATGACTCGCCCGAGCTCGCCTTCGCCCTCCCGCGCCGCTCGCTTCCATTTGACGCCGAGAGCGCTCCGCAGCTCATGGCCCAGCAGTTCGGCGCGGTGGAGATCGACGGCTGGGACCTGCCGCTACTCACGCTTCCCGACCGGGACGCGGTGCGCGACTACCTGATCGGTAAAGGGACCGACGCCACCATCGCCGCCAACGCCGCGACCGAGGTCAAGGTCCCGCTCACCGTCACCAAGCGAGGCGCCGTGGTCTGGGGCAGGATCTAGGCGGCGCGAGGGCATCAGGCATCCGCCTCGCCGGCCGGAACACGTGAGCCAGCCCGGGAGGTCGCCCGCCACATGCCCGATCACGCCGCGTCCTTGTCGTAGGCGTCGTGGTAGTTCCACCACTGGCCCGCCGGAGAAGTCTGCGGGTAGCCCTCCGGCGAGTCCTCCCAATCCTCTTGGCGGCCAAGCGCGGTGATGTCGAGGAAGCTCCACGTGCTGCCCAGGTGCTCGGCGCCGCGGCCGTCGACGAAGTAGGTGCGGAAGATCCGGTCGCCATCCCGGATGAACGCGTTGTGTCCGTGCCATTCGTCGACGCCAAGGTCCTTGTCGAAGTCGTCAGTGATCGTGTACCAGGGGATGTGCTCCCATCCCATGCGCTCCTTCAGGCCGCGGATATCCCCCTGAGGGGCGCGCGAGGCGTGGACGAGCGTCGTGTCGCGCGCGTTCAGGTGGGCGAGGTGCGCGATCTGGTCGGCCATCATCGAGCAGCCCTCGCAGGCCCGCTCCGGGTACGCGCCACTCGCCAACGTGGTGACATCCGGTGCGTAGAAGAAGCGGTAGACGATCAGCTGCCGACGGCCGTCGAACAGGTCGAGCAGGCTCGCCGGGCCGTTCGGGCCGTCGAAGCGGTACTCCTTTTCCACCGCCATCCATGGCATCCGGCGGCGCTCCGCGGCCAGCGCGTCACGGGCGCGGGTCGACTCCTTCTCCTTCACGAGGAGCTGCAGGCGCGCGGCCTCCCATTCCTGCGGTGACACGATCGGGGGTGTGTTCATATGGAGCTGGTCAGTCATTGCTGTCTTCCTCCTTGTTGTTTGTGTCATTCCACGGCCCCGGCCGCAGGGACCGGCTCCAACCGCTCCCGGGGGTGTTGCCTACGCTGGCCTTTCCGGCGCTGGGCCGAGTCCACCCGTGGTGCCCGTCGCTCGCGGAGAGGCCTCCAAGCGCTGAGACCGCCCGGGAAGGGTGTCGAGCCCGTTGACGACTACATGGTCCTTGCCCGCCCAAGCCGGCTCGTCCATTGCAGGGAGGGACTAGACCGCGGCGAGCCAATCTTCAAAGCTGGGGCCGGCGAGCTTCGCGCCCGGGTTGGGGAGCGCGGCGCCCTCCGCATAGGCCGCGGCGTCCGGGTCGCCGGGCTGCGCCAGCGGACCCCCACGGTTCTCGCGGATCTCGATCGAGTCACCTCGGCTCGCGAGGAGCGCGGCGGCTGCATCGGCGAGACGCTCCTCCCGCGGGCCGGCGACTTCGGTGATCCTGCCGTTCTCGATCTCCGGCTCCTCGGCCGCGTCGGCGAGCGTATCGGCGACGACTCGCGCGGCCACTAGCTGCGTTCGCATCTCGGGAACGTGGGCCACGCCATCCTGGATCGTCCACCCGACCAGCGGATCGACGAACTCGTGGAACTGGGCAGCGCGAACGATCCGCACCGGGAGCGGGCCTTCGAGCAGCGTCTGCTCTTGCGCCATCTTCGAGGCGTTGTAGCCGCTCTGGAACTTGTCGATGCCGATGATCGAGACGACGACGATCCGCTTCGCCCCGGCCGCGGCGCCGGCTCGCTGCAGGTTTCGCGCCGAAGCGGTGAAGAACGCCGTCGCCTCCTCTTGGTCGGGCGAGGGCCCGGTGGCCGTGTCGATGATGGTCTCGGCCCCAGCGAGCGCCTCGTCGAGGCCCTCGCCGCTGACCACGTCGACACCCACCGAGCGCGCGATCGGGACCACATCGTGTCCCCGCTGCTCAAGGATCTCGACGAGGGGCGATCCGACCCGGCCGGTGGCTCCCGTGACGGCAATCTTCTGGCTCGTGCTGGCGGTCTCCATTGTTGCTCCTTTGTCGCCGCCGGCGGCTCAGCGCCGGCGAATTGGTCTGTAACTCGTTTGACACCTGACGGCGCGAAGATGTGACCGACTCACCGGGCGCCTTGAGCGGCCGAGCGGAGTGAGCCGCGATCGCTGACCATGGCCAGGGTGCCGGCGGCAATCGCGGTGATGAGGGCCGGGTACTGGATCAGGGTGCCGAGGATTGCCCCGGCGTTCTCCTCGCCTTGAAGGATGTCGATCGAAGTGCGGCTCGCGATGCCGCCGATCGCGATCGCCAGGGGGATGAGAACTCCCACGATCGGCGTCCAGCGACCTGGGACGAACGCGACGATTGCAGCGGCCGCCGCGAGGATGAGAAGTCCAGGCGGGACTCCGGGAAACAGGTCAGGCGCCGATACGAAGACGATGAAGACCGCAGCGGCTGCGACGAGCAGCGCGCCGACGTTGATGCGCCGTGCTGGGGACAGCTTGCTCATGATGCTTCTCCTGGTTCGGTGAGACGGGCAGGTGTGGCGGGCTTCGTCATGCGATGTCGCGGCCTCGCAGCAGGAGCGCGGAGAGGGCGGCGAAGACGGCGATGAAGGCGACGAGCACAACGAGAGCCTGGGGGCTGTCCACGAATGGCCCGCTGAAGGAGCCCGGCCCGCTTTCTTCGATGTTCTGCGACGAGGCTCCGAGTGCGGTCGCGAGCGAGTAGCCGTTTGCGCGCAGGAAGACGTTGGTGAGCGGCTCGAGGACGGTCACGCCGTCGGCCAAGGCGCTCAGGAGGCCTTCGATCACGAGCGCGTAGAGGATGCCGACGCCGATCGCGAGTGAGGTCCCGCGCGTGAGCACGCCGAGCAGGACGCCGAGCGCCGCCCACACCGCCAGGATCAGCCAGCCCGCTGCGATCGCGCGCACCAGCAGCCAGGCGGACGGCCAGCTGATGGGCGCGTCCTCGATCTGCGCGATGACGTAGCTGGCCACCGCGCCGGCCGCGAACAGCGCCAGCACGAAGGGGACGAGCACGATGGCGAGCGCCGCCAGCTTGGCGGCCAGCACACTGATCCTGCCGGGGCGTTGTGTGAAGAGCGCCTTGAGCGTGCCCCAGGCGTACTCGCTGCCGAGCGCAAAGACCCCGAGCATCAGTGCGAAGACACCGCCGAAGAAAGGAAAGCCGGCGAGCAGCGTCCCGGCGAGGGATTCGGGAAGAAACTGCTCGACTCCGCCCGTCGCGTCCTCGGGGTCGAGCGCGTATGGCACGACATACGCGAAGAAGGTTCCGAGCAATGTCCAGATGCCAAGCAGGATCCAGGTCGCGGCGCGCTTGCGCAGCACCAGCAGCTCGGCGCTTACGGCGCGGGTCATGACGGTTTCCCTTCACTCGTAGTGAGCTCGAGGAAGACGTGCTCGAGCGAGGCCTTCTGGACGTAGAGCTCCGAGACCGCGATGCCGGCCTCCACGAGCAGGCGGTTGATGGCCGCTGCCCGCGAGCTGTCGACGGTCACGTCGAGCCGGCCGTCGACGCTTGTGACTTCGTCGACATCCGGGAGCGCACCGATCAAGCGCGCGGCCTCGGCTCGCGGCTCGGCACGCACCGTCAGGCCGGCGCGGCCGCGCAGCTCCTCGACGGTTCCCTCGGCGACGAGCGAGCCATCGCGGATCACCCCGACCCGGTCGCTGACCTGCTCGACTTCCCCCATCAGGTGGCTCGACAGGATGACCGTACGCCTCCCCTGGCCGAGCGAGCGGATGAGGTCGCGCATGTCGGCCATGCCGGCCGGATCGAGCCCGTTGGTCGGCTCGTCGAGGATCAGCAGCTCGGGGTCCTTCAAGAGTGCGGCGGCGACGCCGAGGCGTTGCTTCATCCCCAGCGAGTAGGTCGCCGAACGATCGGCCGCGCGATCAATCAACCCGACCTCGTCGAGCACCGCTTCGACGCGATCCTCTCCCACGCCGGCATAGCGAGCGAGCACAAGCAGGTTGTCGCGCCCCGACAGGTACGGGTAGAAGCCGGGAGCCTCGACCATCGCCCCGATGCGCGCCAGCCCCTGCGGGGCGCCGGGTTGGGCCCCGAGCACCGCCGCCTGTCCCGAAGTGGGTCGCACCAACCCGAGCAGCATCCGCAGCGTGGTCGTCTTGCCGGCGCCGTTGGGGCCGAGAAACCCGTACACCTCGCCGCGGCGCACGCCGAGGTCGAGGTCGTCCACGGCCACAATCGAGTCGCCGTAACGCTTGCTGAGCGCCCGCGTCTCGATCACGAGGTCCCCGACGCCTGTCATGCCGCTCGCCCCATCCGTCCGCGCAAGGCGAGCGCCCAGGCGAGCGCGGCGAAGGCCGCCGTCGCCGTCAGCGCGCGGACGACGTTCCAGGCGACCCAGGGGGTCGCGAAGTCGTCGCGCACGGCGGCGAGGTTCTCGATCCGGGCGGGGTCACCGGCGTTCTTGAGGTCTTCGTTGAGCGGGATGTGGATCGCGCCGGTGACGACGACCGCCACCGCGTAGAGGGCGAGGCCCACGACGATCCATCGTGCGGCGTTGGGTGAGCCGGAGCGACGCGCCTGAACGAGCGCGACCGTGGCCAGCACCCCGGGAGCGAGGAAGGTCAGCGGGAACGCAGGATTGTCGAGCGACTGTTGCATCGCGTCTACGAGGGTGCGGTCGTCGGCCGCGGTCAGGGCCGGCATGACGGTGATCGCCCAGTCGTAGTTGAGCCCCGCCAACAAGCCCATCGCAATCACGGCCGCGACCAGCACGATGCCCGCGTTGGCGGGCTTGCGGGTTGTGGTAGGCCTGGCCATGTTGGCTCCTTCAGCCCCTGTGGGGCGCTTGTGGGTTTGCGGCCCTTCGGTTCCAGACGCCGGTGGCGGCGGCGTGGCGTGCGTAGTCGCTGAAGTCCCGCGGCTGGCGGCCGAGCGCGCGCTGCACGCCGTCGGCCAGGTGGGCGTTGCGGCCGTCGAGGACCTCAGCGAAGATGTAGGTCAGCAGCTCGACGACCTCGCTCGGAACGCCCTGGTCGGCAGCAGCGGCGGCGAAGTCCTCGATCGAGATCGGTAGGTAGCGGACCTCGCGGCCCACCGCCCGGGAGATCTCGGCGACCGCCTCCGCGAACGTGAGCAGCCGGGGCCCGGTGAGTTCGTAGACCTCGCCGATGTGCCGATCGTCGGTCAGCGCCGCCACCGCCACGTCGGCGATGTCGTCGGCGTCGACGAACGGCTCGGGCGTGTCCGCGGCCGGAAGCGCGACCTCGCCTGCCTGGACCATTTCCTGCCAGTAGTCCTCGCTGAAGTTCTGGGCGAACCAGGTCGAGTGCAAGACCGTCAGCTCGGCGCCGGAGTCGCGCACGGCCCGCTCCGCGCGCTCAACCTCTTGCTCGCCGCGCCCGGACGACAGAACGAGACGCGAAACGCCGCTCTCCACGGCCAGGTCAGCGAACGAGCCCAGCGTCTCGGCGGCGCCCGGAATCGCGTCAAAATGATGAGAGACGTACGCCGATCCGACCCCTTCCAAGACCGGGCCCCAGGTCGAGCGGTCCTCCCAGTCGAAACGGGGCTCGCCCGAGCGCGAGCCGACGCGAACGGGCAGGCCGCGTGTCAGTGAGGCGCTTCACCACCCGGCGGCCGATCTTGCCGGTGCCGTTGAGTACCAGTGTGGGCTTGTCTCGATGCCTCTCGACTGCGCATGGGCGTGGCCTCCTTGCCACCTGCGCTACCGCCTCGGCGCTAATGGCGGCCTTAGCGAGGAAGAGGTCAGCTCCGGCCGAGCTGGCCAGGATGGCGTCCGAGGGGCTCGCGGAAATGAGCACGATTGCGGGTGGGTCCGCAAGAGCAGACAAGCCACGAGCGAGGTCCAGTCCTTCCGCCTGGTCGAGAGAGACGTCGATAAGGACGACGTCGGGACAGTGGGCGGCCACCGCAGCCTCTGCGCCTTCGCCGCGTTCGAGGTCGGCGACGACCGCGAGCCCCTCGGTCTCAAGGAGCGCCTTGATTGCTGAGCGGAACGAAGGGTGCGGGTCGACGATCAGCACACGGACGTGCCAGTCCGTTCGGCTCCTCGCATGTTGCTGGCGATCCATGCGTCGACCATGCCCGTCTCGCGGGCCGGTCGCATCGGCGGGGTTACCAGTCGAATCGCCGGTTAGGCAGACACGCGCTCGCCGAGGTCGATCCGCACGAGGTCGGCTCGGGAGGCGATCTGCAGCTTGGCGAACACCTTGCGCAGGTGGTAGTCGATCGTGCGTGGGCTCAGGTAGAGCTGCGCGCCGATTTCGCGGTTGGTCATTCCTTCGCTCACGAGGTGAGCGATCTGCAGCTCTTGCGGGGTGAGCTGATCGCGGGCGGAGGGATCGCGGCGGCGCGCCGTCTCTCCGCTCGCCCGCAGCTCGGCGCGCGCCCGCTCTTCCCAAGGCGGAAGCGCGAGCCGCTGAAACAGCTCGAGCGCGGTTCGCAGGTGCGGACGAGCGTCTACACGGCGCCGCTCGCGCCGCAGCCATTCCCCGTACAGCAGCTCGTTACGCGCCTGCTCGAATGGCGATAGGGCCTCGGCGAGCTCGATCGAGCGCACGAAGTGCGGCTCGGCATCGGACTGCGCCACGAGCCCTTCGCAGCGGGCGAGCAGTGATAGGCGAGCCGGGGTGGGACCCTTCTCGACCCACTCCCGCAAGCGTGCGAGGAGGTCGGCAGCCTCGTCGAGCTTGTGCGCGCGGACCGCGGCCTCGACCATATCCGGGAGCTGGAGAACGCGGTACGGGGTCATGAAGACTCCGGCTGGGGCGGCGGCGGAGCGACGCAGGTGTTCGAGCGCCTCGGCCGGTCTTCCGAGGGTGAGCTCGAGCAGGCCGAGGACGCGCTCGCCGAGGATGCTGTTCAAGCTCGCGCCGCTTGCGGTCACTAGTTGCTGGAGCACTTCGGCGTGTGCTCGCGCCTTGTCTTCCTGTCCGCGCAGGGCCTCGACCTCGGCGAGTTCCGCCAGGTTCCAGCTCGCAGTCCACTGTTGTTCGATGTCGAGCGCGAGCCGGCGGCCCTCCTCGGCAGCCGAGCAGGCGAGGTCGAAGCGGCCGCGGCCGATCAGCTCTGTGGATTGCGAGGCAAGGGAGTACGGCAGCACGCTCACGAGCCCCCGTTCGCGGGCCAAAGCGACCGCGCGATTGGCGTGCTGTAGGCCGTCGCCCCAGCTGCCCTCGCGGTCGGCAGTGATGGCCGCCCAGATCAGGCAATGCGGGTCGTCGAGGCGCTCCGCGCGCTCGATCGCCTCGGCGGCAAGCAGTGCGCCGCGCGCATAGTCGCCCGAGAGCTCGGAGCCCCAGGCCATCAGTGCGGCCGCGATGAACCGGTCGGTCTCGGTGACGGGCTCAACCTCAGCGGCGCGTCGCGTCAGCTCAGCCAGCTGGTCGTGGGCCTCGGCGTAGCCCGCGAACTCGTAGGCGTCGCGCAGCATCTCCAGCAACAGCGACGCGTCCTCGCTGGCGTCGATCGCCTCCATCAGCGGCGCGAGCGCGTCCGGGAGCCAGCCGCTTCGGGCCTCGATGAGGCCGCTCAGGTAGAGCAGCCGCACCCGTTGAGAGCCGTCCGCGTGCGGCAACGACCGCGTGACCAGGCCGCGGGCGCGCTCCGGTTGGCCGGCCGCCCAGGCAGCCTCGGCCGCCTCGCCGCGGCGCCGGCTGCGCGACGGCTCGGCATCGCTGAGCTCTGCTGCGCGCTCGAACGCAGTCGCGGCCGACGCATGTCCTCCGCGAAGCTGTGAGCGTCGCGCGGCCGCCTCGAGCGCCGCCGCCACGTTCTCGTCGGCGGTCAGCGTCGCCAGCGCGTGATGCCAGACGCGCCGGTCTGCATGCTCCTCGCCGTGAAGGACCGAGGCGAGCGCAGCGTGGGTTCGCTGCCGCTGCGCGAGCGTCGCCGCTTCGAGCACCGCGGCGCGAACCAGCGGGTGTCGGAACGCGATCCTGCCGCCGTCGGTGCGCACAACCCCGGATGTCTCCGCGGGCTCGAGAGCTTCCGCCGTCACCCCGAGCTCAGCCCCCGCGCTCACAGCCGTCGCCACGTCGCCCGTACCGTCGGCCGCGGCGATCAGGAGCATCGTCTGCGTGGCGGCGGGAAGTCCCTCGACCCTCGCCGCGAACGCGGCCTGCACTCTCGCCGTGAGTGGGATCGAATCGGGCAAAGCCTCGAGTTCGGCACGCTGCTCCTCAGACAGGCCCGCCGGAAGCTCGAGCAGGGCAAGGGGGTTTCCGGCCGCTTCGTGGAGGACTCGCTCGCGGACTGACGACGCGATCTCGTCCGAAGAGCCCGAGAGCAACGCACGTGCGTCCTCGTCGTCGAGCCCCGTCAAGAGGACCTCGGGAAGGCTCCGTCCTTCGAATGTGCGCCCTTCGCCCTCCCTGACAGCGAAGACGATCGCCACCCGCTCAGCCCGGAGCCGCCGGGCGGCGAAGACGAGCGCCTCGGCCGAAGGCGTGTCGAGCCAGTGTGCGTCCTCCACCAGGCACAGCAGCGGACGCTCCTCGGCCGCCTCGGCGAGCAGGCCGAGCACCGCCGCCGAGGCGAGGAAGCGGTCGGAGCCACTCGACCGCGCGAGCCCGAGCGCACCCGCGAGCGCCTCCGCCTGTATCTCGGGCAGCTCGCTCAGGCGGCCCAAGATCGGCCGAAGCAACCCGTAAAGGCCCGCGAAGGCGAGATCGGCCTCCGCCTCGACGCCCGCAGTGGTCAGCAGCTCCATCCCGACGGCGCGCGCGGCGGCGTAGTCGAGCAACGCCGTCTTGCCGATCCCAGGCTCGCCCCGGACGACCAGCGAGCCACTCTCCCCCGCCAGCGCTCCGGCGAGCAGCTCGTCGATCCTGGCGCACTCGCGGTCGCGGCCGACGAGCACAAAAGAGGCGCCCGCTGCTTGACCGGGCCGACTGGTCTCCATGGTCGTGAAGAGATCGTAGTCCGAAACGTGATCGTCCCCTCAGTCCGCGTCACTTCACGACGCCAGACGACCGGCGAACGCAAGCGAGCAGAGCTAGTTGTCTTCTTGGGCGCGCTCAGCGTTCGAGGAACCGCTTAAGAGCCTGAAGCTGAACGCGCACATCGCGACGCACCCCGCGGGCAAACGTCCCGTGAAGCACCCGAGGCAGCTTCTTCCACTCGAACTCGCTGATCTGCGTGAAGCGCGAGCCGACCTCGCTCGGCTCGAGCCGGTACTCGACATGGAACATCGAGGCCTCATCCTCCTGCCGAAGAGTCAGCCGGCCCGGCGGCTGGAGCTCCAGATGCTCGAGCGTCAACTCCATCGGAGGCCGTAGCGGCACTGGCTTGTGGCTGACTGTCCAGCGGGCGTCTCCCGCCACCTCCACCGAGTTGACCTTGGGACACCATTTCGGATCATTGACCGGATCCGCCACCACCGCCCACACCGCCTCAGGCGAAGACGCGATCTGGATTGATTCCTCGATGCGGATCAGGCCAGCGTAGATCAGCCACCAAGCCGCTGCTACTCGCGCAAAGCGACCTCGACGCGGGGTCCTCCATCGCATGCAATGCGGTAGCGAGGAGGCGAGCGCTGCGCAATGATGCGCCCTCGATTGCGGCAACGCTCCTCGTGACGCTGCATGGCGCCGGGTGATGAGTTTTTGGGCGGCCCGCCGTCACACCCACTATGAGCTCCATCACTGACGACCTCGAGCCGCTCGACGAGCAGGCCTTCGGCGACCGCGTCGAGCCGCACCGCCGCGAGTTGCACGTCCACTGCTATCGCCTGCTCGGGTCGTTCGAGGAGGCCGAGGACCTCGTCCAGGAGGCGTTCCTGCGAGCGTGGCGCCGGCGCGAGACGTACGAGGGCCGCGCGTCGGTTCGCGCGTGGCTGTACCGGATCGCGACGAACGCCTGCCTCGACGCGCTCGACAAGCGCCCGCGGCGGCCGAGCGCGAGCGGCGAGGTCGCGTGGCTGCAGCCCTATCCCGACGAGCTCCTCGAGCAGCTGCCCGACCGGCGCGAGGGCCCGGAGGACGTGGCGCTCGCCAAGGAGACCGTCGAGCTGGCGTTCATCGCCGCGATCCAGCACCTCGCGCCGCTGCCGCGGGCCGTGCTCGTGCTGCGCGACGTCCTCGGCTGCTCGGCGAAGGAGACCGCGCGGCTGCTCGAGACGACAGAGGCGTCGGTGAACTCCGCGCTGCAGCGCGCGCGGGCTGGGTTGCGGGAGTGCCTGCCCGAGGACCGCGAGGCGTGGCAACACGCCGCCGAGCCGACCGCCGCCGAGCGGGAGCTGCTCGCTCGCTACGTCGAGTGCGGCGAGCGCGCCGACGTTGAGGGCCTGGCCGCGCTCATGCACGAGGACGTCCGCTTCTCGATGCCGCCGACGCCCGGCGTCTGGACCGGCCGAAGCACCGTCCTGGAGGGCTGGATCGACGGCGGGTTCGGATCGGAGGCGTTCGGCAGCATGCGGTGCGTGGTCACCCGCGCCAACGGTCAGCCCGCGGTCGCGGGCTACGTGCGCAAGCCGGGCGACGCCGCGTACGAACCGCTGGCGATCGACGTCCTGCGGGTGCAGCACGGGGTCGTCGCCGAGATCGTCACCTTCGGCGGGGCGGTGTTCGACTACTTCGACCTGCCGGCCACGCTCAGCGCGTCGGTCGATACGAGATGAACGCCCCCGCCTCGATCACCGTCACGCCGGTCTTCGTTGCCGACCTTTCCGTCGAGGGCGAGCGGATGCCGGTCTACGTGCACGTGATCGACCATCCCGATGCGCGCGTGCTGGTCGACACCGGCATGACGGAGCTGCACCCGGCGATGGCCGACATGGATCCCCGCCTCCAGCCGCTGAGCGAGCAGGACTTCGATCTCGCCGGCATCGACATCGTCGTCAACACACACCTGCACGCCGACCACTGCGGCGGCAACCACCTCTTCGCCGGCAAGCCGATCTATGTCCAGCGTCGGGAGCTCGACGACGCGCGCAGCAAGGACGACTACACCATTCGCGAGTGGGTCGAGGCGCCCGGCGTGCGGTACGTGCCGGTCGACGGCGAGCACGAGCTGCTGCCCGGGCTCCGACTCGTCCCGGCGCCGGGCCACACACCCGGCATGCAGATGGTCGTGCTCGAGACTGGCGGGCGCCCGGTCATCGTCGGCGGCGACGTGGCGGTGTGGCACGGCGAGTTCGACGAGCCGCCCACCGAAGGCCGGCAGCGGGTCCTTGCGCTCGACCCCGAGCTCGTGTGGCTCACGCACGAGCACGAGCCATGGCGACCCCGCACCGTCTGAGACAATTTGAGTAGGTAATCCTCCTCAGGGGCCGGTGACGGCACCCACCTCCAGGGCCGTCATCTTCGTGGAGGACAACTCGTTGTTGTCGTCGCCCGACTCGGTTGTACATCGCAGGGCAACGCTCTGATTGCCAGGGCTCTTTTTCAGGACCCCGCTCAACGTTACGACGTGGCGACCGAAGAAGGTCAACTCAAACACCTGGAAGTCGTCGAGCACCGCGGCCGGCCCGGACAGACTTGGATTGACGAGGCCGCAGTGGACCTCAGCAGACCCCTGCCTCGGTTGTACGAGGAGGGTCGTCCTGGCCTGGACCAGCCAGTTGCTGCCCTTGGGCTGCCCCGACAAAGGTCCGGGGGCAGGCGCCGTTCGCGACGTATCGCCGGAGGGGACCGACAGCACCAGCAGGTTGGGGCAATCGCGCAGGTCGACCGTGTCGCATTCCGGCACCCCCACGACGTCCCTTTCCTCGGCGACGTGCAGATCGCCGCGCAGCGCAGTTTCGGCTCCGGTCGAGATGTCGGCGGCGTTGACGCCGTCGTCGCGAATCTCGGAGGTACGGACCGCGTCCTTCTGAATCTCCGGTGAGCGGACGGCGTCTTTGCGGATCTGTGGCGACCCGACGCTGTCCCTGGTGAGCGTGACCGCGGCGGCGGCCGAGCTGCCGAGCGCGATGAACAACGCCACGCAGGCGATGACGTGGGCGGAGCTGAGCCGACCGCGGAGCCGGATGGTCCGCCCGCGGGCAGTCAGCGAGCGTCGCACCCCGGGGCGACGGCTGTTCTCGTCTTGAACCACGTTGACTTCCCTTCGTTGGGTGCCTGCACGTCGATGGCTATCCGTATGACACCTCCGACCGCGCTGAATTCCTCCACGGACCGCAGGAGCCCGGCCCCGGGCGCGTGCGCGCGTGCGCGCGTGCGCGCGTCCGGCCTAAACCTTCCGGTAGCGCGCGTCCGCCACCGAGTAGCCGGCGAACCCGATCAGCCCGGCGGCGACGATGCCGAGGAGTATCGGTCCGTATGACGCCTGGCCGACCGCGGACAGGGCCCCGTCGAGGCTGACCGCCTTGTCGGCGTCGTAGTCGAATCCGGCCCGGATGAAGAAGTAGCCGATGAGAATGAACACCACCATGCGCGCCAGGTGGCCGAAGACGCCGAGCGCCGTGAACCCTCGTTCGACGCTCTGGCTCATCTGCTCGGTCTTGGACTGCTCGAGGAACTTTCTCCTGAACCCCTTATAGCCCTGTTGCAGCCCGACCCCGATCACGACCAAACCCGCGATCACGACGAGAACCTGACCGGCCGGCCAGCCGAGGACACCGCCGGTGGCCTTGTCCGGGCTGCCCGATCCGCCGCTCCCCGAGCCCACGATGATCGTCACCGCGGTCACGCAGAGGATCGCGTAACCGATCCCACTCGCCAGGCCATCGGCCCGCTCCTTCAGGTCGTCGCCGCCGGACTCCGGGCCGTGGCCGATCGCCGCGCGGACGAGCCGCCAGATCGCGTATCCGGCGAGGCCGATGGCCATGAGGATCAGGAGCGCCTTGCCGAACGACTGCTGTGAGATCGTCTGGAGCGCACCATTCTGGTTCGCTGTCTCGCCCCCGTCCCCGAGGGCGAGCTTGACGGCCAGGATGCCGATGATCGCGTAGATCACGCCGCGCGCAACGAGTCCGGCACGAGCGAGCCACTCGAAGGGCCGGCTCTGCGCGACGTCATCGCCCGTCGAGCGCGCCTGGCCCTTCATGAGGCCGGCTGGACGCCACGGGCCCGGGGGGACTTCGCCGCCATGAGGTTTCGAGCCTCGTGGGCGACGCCCGCGGCGCGACAGGCGAACATGAGCACGAGCACCGCGCCGATCCCGACGATGAGCCCTCCGGCGACGTCGAGCGGATGGTGCATCCCGCGGTACATCCGAGCCGAGGCCACAAACAGCGGGATCACGATTGCGACGGCCCAGGCGGAGATGCGCAGGGCTCGGGTCGGGAATCTCGACGTCAACAGCAGCACCAGGCCCACGTAGACCGCGATCGAGGCTGCCGTGTGACCGGACGGATAGCTGGCGTCGGCAGGAAGGTCCTCGAGCCGGGGGACGTCGGGACGCTCACGCGGCGCGGCCAGCGACGTGACGCGGTACGTCGCCGACTCGACCACCAGCACGAAGACGGCGAAGGCCGCGATCCTCCATTTCCGCAGCAGGGCGCACACGAGCGCTATGGCACCAACCAGGATCGGGAGGAGCGGGGCGCCGCCGACGGCGGAGCCCACCTCCGACGCGTCCGTGAGGAGCGGCGTGCGCTCGGCGACAAGCGACTCGACGGTGCTCTTGTCGGTGCGGCTCACGCCCCCTGTGTCGAGCAGCACGTCGGTCACGAGCAGCCCGACCGCGATCGAGATCAGCCCGAGGACCGCGAAGCCGGCGAGGAGCGCCGCGAAGAACACCGTCACGGAATGCCGACCCCGCAGCCGGCCCGCGAAGCGCTCGGCTGCCCCGCCCCGGCGGGCTTGGAGCAGCGGCACGGCCCACCGGTCATCGTGGTTGGCGCGGCCTTTCGACGTCGAGCGGGTGCCCACCTCCACGCGCTTCCCTCCCCGATCGGTTGGGTACCAGGCCCGAATTGAGGCCCTGGACGCTCACCTGCTACCCGTGACCCTGCTGCTCTTACTCATCTTCGCCGCCGCGACCGCCGCCACGGTAGGCGCCCTCACCTGGCGCTGGGCGGGCGCAGCGGGTCGGGCCGGCGCGCTCCTCGTAATCGTGGCGGGTGGCGTGCTCCTGGTGGTGCTCGCCTATCTGGTCCGAGGAAACACCGAGCTCGTCCGGCTGGATAACAGCGTGGCGAACTGGGGCGACCAGAACGCGTCGTCCTTCTCCACGGACGGGCTCAACACAATCACCCAGCTCGGAGACCCGGTGGTGGTCGCTTGCCTGGCCGCCATGGTGGCCGTCGTGGAGACGGTGCGAACCCGCAGCAAATGGGTCGTGCCGTTCCTGCTGATAGTCATCGCCGGCAACGGCATCCTCACCACGACGATCAAGGACATCGCTGATCGCGTACGGCCGGCGCTGAACCCGATTGCCGAAACGCTCGGGCCATCCTTCCCAAGCGGGCACTCGTCGTGGTCGGCCGCGTTCTTCGCAGCGGCGGCGCTCCTGCTCAGCCGTGGCCGGAGCGGGCCTGCGCGAGCGGCTATCGCCGGGGGCGCGGCCGGGCTTGCCGTCATGGTGGCCGGCAGCCGGGTGCTCCTAGACGTGCACTGGCTGAGCGACGTGATCGCCGGCCTGGCGCTCGGCTTGGCGTGGTTTTCGATCTGCGCCATCGCCTTCGGTGGACGGCTGATGCGATTCGGCGCCGCAGCGGACCACGCTGCCGGCATGGGCTCTACCGAAAAGAAGAAGCGAAAGAACGCGTCGACGTACTCGGCCGGCGCGTCTTGAAGCATCTCGGCGCGGGCATCCTCGTCACTCTGGCCCTCGAAGGGCCAATCGAGGATTTCGGCGAGGATCGCCACACGCTCGGCCGGGGTCAGGGCCTCGGGCCCGCTCAGCCGCGCCGCGACCTCGACGCTGTCCGGCCACCCGCCGTTGCCGTCCGAGGGAGGCCGGCGGGTCAGCGCTCGTACCGGGATGCCCTCGGCAGCGAGTTTCGTTACGAGCGCGCCGCCGACGTTGCCCGTCGCGCCGGCGACGAGGATCATCGGGGCTCGCGGGACGATGTATCCGCGTCGAAGCTCCCGGTCGCCGTGGCGCCGGACGCCAATGCGTCGCCGTCGGCGCCGGGATTGGACAGCGGCTCGAGCACGAACACCTCGGCGGCCATGTCGGGGTCGATGTGGTTGTCGCTCATGAACGCGGTCACCTTGCGACTCAGCGTGCCCTCGACAATGGCAATCAATTCTTCGCGCATGACCAGCTGAAACTCGTGCCGCGTGCTCAGCACGTGATCGGCCTTGCCGTTCTCAGCCAGGCGGCGCTCACCCTTGGTCAGGGTGTCGGAGAGCAAGATCAACACGCTGTCGTGGTTGATCACGGTGCGCGCCCGCATAGGCCCGCGACCGGTGTACTCGCGCAGCAGCTGCACCGCCCGCCTCGAGATCTCCGCCGCCACACGGCCACCTCGGGCTTCGCTCGCCTGATCCATCCCTCGCCTATAACCCGTGCTTCTCCGCCCGAATCAGTTCAGCCGCGGAATCACGTCGCGCGCGTAGGCGGCGAAGAACTCGTCATGGCGGCCGCCGACCTGCTGTACGAACAGCTCGTCGACGCCCGCCTCGGCGTACTCGCGAAAACTCTCGAGGTGGGCGTCGAGGTCCGGCCCGCACGGCAGCGACGCCGCGATCATCTCTGGTGTGACGAGCTCGGCGGCCTGCTCGAAGTGCTCGGGCGTGGGCAGGATCTGGGCGAGCTCGCCCGGCAAACCGTCGTTGGGCCAGATCCGGTGTGCGGTCGCGGCCGCCTCGGCGGCATCGGGACCGTAGGCCACCTTGGCTCCCGCCTGGACCGGCTTGCTTCCGGCGCCCTCCCTGAAACTCGCGATCGCGTCGCCGTCCGGCGAAGCGGTGACGAACCCATCACCCACTCGTGCCGCCAGATCGATCGATTTCGGGCCGAACCCGGAGACGAGCACCTGTAGCGGCTCGTCGGGAACGGTGAAGAGCTTGGCGTGCTCTACGCGGTAGTGACGCCCCCTGTGGCTGACGGTTTCCCCGGTCCAGAGCAGCCGGATGATCTCGATCGCCTCCTCCAGCATCTCGATTCGCTCATCCGCCTCCGGCCAGGCGTCGCCGAGTATGTGCTCGTTGAGCGCCTCCCCGGTGCCCACCCCCAGTGCGAATCTGCCTTCGAGAAGCACCGCCGAGGTGGCGGCCGCCTGGGCCACGACCGCGGGGTGAACGCGAACGGTGGGGCAGGTCACGGCCGTGATGACCGGCAATTTCACCCCGGCGCCCGCGATGGCGCCGATCACGCTCCAGACAAACGAGGACTGGCCCTGCTCGTGATTCCAGGGATGAAAGTGGTCGGATATCCACAGCGCGTGAAACCCGGCCTGCTCAGCCGCCAGCGCCTGCTCGACGAGCTCCGTGGGGCCGTACTCCTCACACGACAGAAAGAACCCGAGCTTCATGATGGTCCGCCCTACCCGAGGATCGCCTCGCGAACGCGCCAAGAGCCGGGTTTAGGGTTCTCGCCACATGCTGCGTGTCCGTCTCCTCGGTGAGCTCCGCCTCGAGCTCGAGGGACGGCGGCTGGACGACATGGCCAGCCGCCGGGCGCGGTCGCTGCTGGCCTGGCTGGCGTATCACCCGGGCATGCACCCGCGCTCGCGGGTGGCCTCGGTGTTCTGGCCCGACGTGCTCGACAGCAGTGCCCGGGCCAGCCTGAGGACCACGCTGGCCACGATACGCCGGGAGCTCGGGGACGAGGTCGGCCGGCACCTGGTCGCCGAGCGCGAGCGGGTCGGCATCGCCGACGGCCCGGCGATCTGGGTCGACACGCGCGAGATCGACCGTCTGATGGCGGCTGAACTGCCACGCCGACGCGCTGGCGTTGTGCGCGCACGACCTGCTGGTCGACCTCGACGACGATTGGGTCGTGGAGGCGCGGCGGGAGCACCGCGAGCGCGTCGGTCACCTGCTGGCGGTCCTCGGTGACACGGCCGAGGCAGCGGGCGACCTGGACGGCGCCGTCGCTCACGCGCGCCGCCGGCTCGAGCTCGATCCCGTGTCGGAGGACGCCGCCCGGGTGCTGATGCGCCGCCTCGCCGAGGGCGGCGACCGGGCCGCGGCGGTGGCGGCCTACGAGGCGTTTCGCGGCAGCCTGGCACGCGAGCTCGGGATGGCGCCGTCGGCCCAGACGCGCGCGCTGGCCGAGGAGCTGCGCGCCGAGCCGCGCGCGCCGGGAGGCGAAGCATCGGCGCCCCCTCTCCCCCCCGCGCTCATCCAGGGCGAGCACGCCCCGCTCGTGGGCCGAGACGGGCCGCTCGCCACGCTGCGGGGCGTCTGGCGCCGGGCGAGCACCGGACCGGCGGCGTTCGTGATGGTCCACGGAGAGGCCGGGAGCGGCAAGACTCGGCTGCTCATCGAGCTGGCGGAGGAGGCCCGCGCCGGCGGCGCCACGGTGCTCGCCGGTCGCTGCACGGATGACGGCGCGCTCGCGTTCGCGCCGTTCACCGAGGCGCTACGGCCGGTTGTCGCCGGCTCCACCGGATCGCTACCCCCGTGGGTGCTGGGCGAGCTCGCCCGCCTGCTGCCCGAGCTCGAGCCCGACGCCAGGTCGCCGGAGGGCGAGCCGCAGGACGCCCGCCATCGCCTCTTCGAGGCCGTCGCCGCCGCGATTGGGCAAGCCGCCCGGCAGGCCCCCGTGCTGCTGATCGTCGAGGACCTGCACGCGGGCGACCGCGCGACGCTGGGAATGCTCGCGCACGTGATCCGAACGCTCGCCGCAGCCCCGCTCCTGGTGGCCGGCTCGGGCCGCGACGAGGGCGTCGGGGGCAACCCCGCGCTGCACGCGCTGCTCGGCGATCTGCGCCGCGAGCGGCGCCTGGAGCAGGTGGCGCTCGCCGGACTGTCCGCGGAGCAGACGGGCGCACTGGCCGGTGCATGGCTGGGCGCGCCGGCGTCGCACCAGCTGGCGACGGCCGTTCACGGGCGCACGGGTGGCAACCCCTTCTTCGTCGAGGAGCTCGTGCGCCACCTGGTCGAGTCCCATCCCGGTGGCTCGATCGAGACGCTGGTCGGCGCCGCCGGTGCCGAGGTGCCCGAGGGGGTCCGGTCGGTGATCGACCTTCGGCTTGCTCACCTCCCGGAGCCGGCGGGCCAGGCGATCCGCCTCGCGGCCGTGGCGGGCCAGGACTTCGCGCTCACGGACATCGCCGCGGCCGGCGAGACGAGCGCGGATTCCCTCGCGGACGCGCTCGACGCGGCGGTGGCGGCCGGACTGATCGACGAGGCGGCCGCCGCCGGTGACTATCGCTTCGCGCACGCGCTCGTGCGCGAGGGAATCCTGGCGGGGATGACCGGCACGCGCCGCGCGCTGCTGCACCGGCGGGTGGCGGAGGCACTGGACGCGCTGCCCGGCGACCGCCGGCTGCCGGAGCAGGCGCGGCATCTCCTCGACGCTCGGCCACTCGTGGACGGCGCCACGGCAGCGGCCTCTGCGCTGCGCGCGGCTGAACAGGCGACGCGGGCGCTGGCTTACGAGGACGCCGCCGAGCTCCTCGCCCTCGCCGCGGCCGGCGACCTCGGCGACCGCGATCCACTGCGCGCCGAGGTGCTCCTGGCGCTGGCGGACGCGCACCAGCGCATGGGCGATGCGCCCGCCGCCGGGCGCTGCCTCGAAGAGGCGGCCGGGCTGGCGCGCGCGCTCGGGAGCGGCGAGCTGCTCGGGCGGGCGGCGCTGGGTGCCGCGGGCCTGACCGTCAGCGTCGGCCCCGTTCGGGAGCCCGTGCGGGCGCTGCTGGAGGAGGCGCTGGCGGCCGTGGCGGAGGACTCCCCGCTGCGTCCGCGGTTGCTGGCGCGGCTGGCGATCGAGGTTTACTACGCGCCGCCGGCGACGCTTCGCGAGCGTCTGAGCGATGAGGCCGTGCACTCCGGGCGGCGCGTCGGCGGCCGGGCGCTGCTGGAGGCGCTCGGCGCGCGGCACGTCGCGTTGTGGACCCCGGATCACACCGAGGAGCGCCTGGCCATCGCTAGCGAGCTGGTGGCCGCCGCGCAGGCTTCCGGAGACCGGGAGGCCGAGCTCCAGGGGGTCAACTGGCGGGTGGCCGACCTGTTCGAGCTGGGCGATATCGAGGGTGTGCACGTGGCGATAGCGGACCACGCGCGCCTTGCCGCCGAGCTGCGCCTGCTCGCCTACGACTGGTACGTCCCCATGTGGAAGGCCGCACTCGCCCTGCTGGCCAATCGGCTGGAGGAGGCGGAGCAGCTCTCGGAGGAGGGTGCCCGCATCGGACGCAGGGCGCAGGACGACAACGCTGAGCTGCTCTTCGAGGTCCAGCGCAACGGCATTGACGGCGCCGCCGGACGGATGGGCAAGGAGGAGTACGAGCGGATGCGAAGCCGCGCCGAGAGCTCCCCGGCCGGGGGCGCCTGGCGCGCCGCCCTCCTGGCGGGGAGGCTGGTGCGCGGCGAAACGGACGGCGCGGCTCGGGCTCTCCCCGCCGAGGTCACGGCATTCGCCTCCGCGCCGCTCGACGCCAACTGGCTCTATACGGGAACGTCGCTGGGCCTCCTCGCCGCCCACCTTGGCGACGCGCGCGCGGCCGCCGAGCTGTACCCGCGGCTCTCTCCCTACGGGCACCGCGTTGTCACGGCGGGGCGCGGGTGTGTCTGCGCCGGATCGGCGTCACTCGCCCTCGGTCTGCTGGCCACCACGCTCGGCGACCGCGCAGCCGCGCGGGCTCACCTCGAGGACGCGGTGCGGCGCAATGACGCGCTGGGCGCGGTGGCGTACTCCGCCGCTGCGCGACACGCGCTTGGCGGCGGGATGACGCTGCCCGACGGGCTGCTCGGGCGCTTTTAGCGCGCGGGGACGCAGGACTAACGCTGCTCTCACGGTGGCCTTGCGGACCCGCGGGATCGTGGGCTCACCCAACCGAAGGAGCAGCCATGGCCGTCCATTCCGTCGTACAGACCCGTTTCGACAGCTTCGACTCGCTGAGCGCCCGCCTGACCGGCGAGCTGATCAAGCCGGGCGACCGCGACTACGAGTCCGCTCGCCGGGTGTGGAACGGCATGATCGACAAGCGGCCCGCGGCCATAGCGCGCTGTGCGGACACGGCCGACGTGGCCCTCGCCGTGCGGTTCGCCGCCCAACACGAGTTGGCGGTCGCCGTACGCGGCGGCGGACACAACGTCGCGGGGACCGCCGTGGTCGACAACGGTCTGGTGATCGACCTGTCGCTCATGCGCGACGTGCGCGTGGACGGCTCCGGGCGCACGGTCCACGTGCAGGGCGGCGCGACCTGGGCCGACGTCGACGAGGTGACCGCGCCGCGCGGGCTGGCCACGACGGGTGGCGTGGTCTCGGAGACCGGCGTGGCCGGGCTCGCCCTCAGCGGGGGCGTCTCGCACCAGCGCCGCCGCGACGGGATGACCATCGACAACCTCGTCTCCGCCGAGGTCGTGCTCGCCGACGGCCGGTGCGTGCGGGCGAGCGCCGGTGAGCGCTCGGATCTCTACTGGGCGCTGCGCGGCGGCGGCGGCAACTTCGGGGTCGTGACCTCGTTCGAGCTGCGCCTTCACGAGCTCGGCCCGGAGGTGTTCGCGCTGAACGTCGCCTACCCGATCGAGGACGCCGCGCGCGTGCTGAGCGGCTGGCGCGACGCGGTGGCCGGCGCTCCGGACGAGCTGTCGACCGCGGGCCTGATCTGGTCGCTGCCGGACGTCGGCGAGCTGCCCGAGCACCTCCGCGGCGCGCCCTACGTGGGCGTGGCGGGCATGTGGGCGGGCGACTCCGCCGAGGGCGAGCGCGCCACCCGGGCCCTGCGCGAGCTGGCCACCCCGCTGCTCGACCTGAGCACGCGCGTGGGGTACCTCGACCTCCAGCGTTCGCTCGACCCGTTCTTCCCGGCGGGCCGGCGCTACTACTGGAAGGCGCTCTACCTCGACGGGCTCGCCGACGCGGCCATCGACACCACGGTGGATTGGTCCAACCGCCGCCCGTCGAACGACACGCTGGTGATCATCCGCCACTGCGGGGGTGCGATCTCGCGCGTCGGCGCCGAGGAGACGGCCTTCGGGGATCGCAACTCGGAGTGGATGCTCAGCATCGACTCGACCTGGGACGACGCCGCCGGCGACGCGGTGAACATCGCCTACACGCGGGCCTTCTGGGACGCGGCGGCCCCGTTCTCGCACGGCAAGACGTACTTCAACTTCCCCGGCTTGCTCGAGGAAGGCGACGCCGCCGTGCGCGACAGCTACGGCGCCAACCACCCGCGCCTGGCGCGGATCAAGGCGGCCTACGACCCGGAGAACGTGTTCTGCCTCAACCAGAACATCCGTCCGGCCGGGTGATGGGCTCGATCCCCCTCCCCCGCTCGGGCTCGCGCGACCTGCGGTTGCTGGCGGCCGCCGTCTTCCTGTCGGCCGCCGGCGACCTGCTGGCCCTCATCGTGCTGGCGCTGCAGGTGCACGAGCTCACGGGCAGCGGTCTGGCCGTGGCGGCGCTCGTGGCGACGACGCTCCTGCCGGTGGTGGCGCTTGCGCCACTGGCCGGGCTCGTCGCCGACCGGACGGAGAGCGTCCGCGTGCTCGTCACGGCCTCGCTGCTGCAGGCCGTGGTCGCGGCCGCACTGGCCTTCAGCGGCGACCTGGCCATGATCCTCGCCCTGTCGGCCCTGCTGGCGGCGGGCAACGCGTTCGCTCAGCCGGCCGAGTTCACGCTGCTCCCGGCGGTCGCGGGCCGGCGGCCCTTGGCCGAGGCCGCGGGCGTGCTGGAGGGGGCGCGGTACGCGGGCTTCGCGGCCGGGCCGCTACTCGCCGCGGGGCTGGCGGCGCTGGGCCCACGGCCGGCGCTGCTCGTGACCGCCGCGAGCTTCGCGGCGATCGCGGCCGCGGCAGCCGCCATGCGCGCCCGCCGCCGGCCCAGCGCCAGGGCGGCGGGCGAGCACCGGCGCGCGCTGGACGGCCTTCGCCTGCTCCGCCGCGACCGAATCGTGCGCGTCACGATCGCCACAGCGGTGGGTGCGCTGGTCTTCATCTCGGCCGCCCTGACCGTCGAGATCTTCTACGTGAAGGACGTGGTCGGCGCGAGCGACAGCGGCTACGCGCTCGTGGTCTGCGCGTGGATGGCCGGCATGGTGTTCGGGGCCGGCGCGCTGGCCCGCCGCATCCCGGTACGGCTGGCCGCCCCGGTGGCCCTTGCCGCGCTCGCTGTCCAGGGCTTCGGCATGGGCGCGCAGACCGCGGCGGCCGTGCTGCCCCTGGCCTTCGCGGGCTACCTGGTCGGCGGTATCGGCCACGGGGTCAAGAACGTGCTGCTGCGCGTGCTGCTCACCGTCCGTGTGCCCGAGGCGGTCCACGGACGCGCCTTCGCCGCCTACAACGCCGCGCGCAGCAGCGCCGAGCTCGGCGCCGTGGCCACCGGAGGCCTGCTGGTCAGCGCCCTCGGGCCCCGCGCCGCCCTGTTGATCGCAGGGCTGGGCCCTATCCTCGCCGCGGCGGCGGGGCTGGTGGCGCTGCACCCGCCCTCTCTCGCCCGGGCCCGTGCGAGTAGCTTGGAGGCATGACCGGCATCCTCGACGGGCTCAGCGTCGTAGAGGGCTCGGCGTACGTCGCCGCCCCCCTGGGAGGGATGACGCTCGCCCAGCTCGGGGCCGACGTGATCCGCTTCGACGACATCGGCGGGGGCCTCGACCACACCCGCTGGCCGCTGGCCCAGAACGGGCAGTCGCTGTTCTGGGCCGGCCTCAACAAGGGCAAGCGCTCGCTGCGCGTGAACCTGCGCTCCGAGGAGGGACGAGAGCTCGTGACGCAGGTGATCGCCGCGGCCGGCGCGTTCCTAACCAACTTCCCGGCCCGCGGGTGGCTTGGCTACGAGACGCTGCGCGCCCGCCGCGACGACCTGATCATGGTTCACCTGAAGGGCAACCGCGACGGGTCGAGCGAGGTCGACTACACGGTCAACCCAGCGACCGGCTTTCCCTGGGCGACCGGACCGCGCAACCTGACCGAGCCCCTGAACTCGGTGCTGCCCGCGTGGGATATCGCGATGGGCGAGCTCGCCGCCATCGGCCTGCTGGCCGCGGACCGCCACCGAACCCGCACCGGAGAGGGGCAGCTGGTCGAGACGGCGCTCTCCGACGTGGCCTTCGCGGTGACCGGGCACCTCGGTCGCGTGGCCCAGGCGCAGCTCGAGGCCACCGACTCGCCGCGACGCGACGGCAACTACCTGTACGGAGCGTTCGGCCACGACTTCGTCACGCGCGACGAGCGCCACGTGATGGTCGTGGCCCTGACCGAGCGCCAATGGCAGTCGCTGCTCGACGTGACCGGCACCCACGACCAGATGTCCAAGATCAACGAGGCCACCGGCGTCGATCTCGACACGGAGTCGGGGCGCTTCGAGGACCGCGACCTGATTGCCGCGATTCTGCGGCCCTGGTTCGAGTCGCGCGAGCTGTCCGAGATCCGCGCCGCGTTCGAGGGCACCGGAGTGTCCTGGGGCATCTACCAGACCTTTCGCCAGCTCGTGGATGACGACCCGCGCGTGGCCACCGAGATGTGGGAGGACGTGGAGCATCCCGGCGTCGGCACCTACAGGATGCCCGGCACGCCGCTCGACTTCTCGGCCGTCCCCCGCGAGCCCGTCCGCCGCGCACCGCTGCTGGGCGAGCACACCGAACAGGTCCTGAGCGGGATGCTCGGGCTCTCGGACGGAGAGATCGGTCGCCTCGTGGACGCCGGCACGGTCGCCGCCGGCGATTGAAACGCCTATACGAGCAGGATCAGCCGGAGCTGACGGTGTCGCCGTCCACGGGCACCGGCTCGAGCACGAAGATCTCGGCGGCCATGTCCGGATCGATGTGGTTGTCGCTCATGAAAGCGATCACCTTGCGACCGAGCGCGCCCTCGACCAGCCCCACCAGCTCGTCGCGCATCACCAGCTGGAACTCGTGTCGGGTGCGTAGCACGAGCTCGCCCTTGCCGCTGTCGGCCAGGCGATGCTCGCCCCTCGAGAGGGTGTCGGCGAGCACGATCAGCACGCTGTCGTGGTTGATCACCGTGCGGGCCCGCGTCGGCCCGCGACCGGTGTACTCGCGCAGCAACTGAACCGCCCCCCGGGAAATGTCCGCCGCCGCGCTGCCGCCCTCCGTTGGGTGGGTCTGAGTCATCACTGGTCCCCGGTACCGCTCCTCTACTCGAGTGGCCGCTAGAGGGAGGAGGAGCGCTTGGAGAACCCGCAGGCAGCCCGTCCAGGGTAGCCGGTATGGGGCGGGGCGTCTTCAGTCCGGCGGCCGCGGAGTGAAGGTCAGCCGCTCGTCGGCGCCCGGCTGGACGATCAGCGCGGAGCCGACAGGGACCTCGTCCCAGACCCCCGGCAGGTCGCCCAGCGGCTCGGACACGACGGCGCGAGCCTCATCGCCGAGATCGCGAAAGCGCTCGTCGTCGGGATAGAGGGCCCGCACGGCGGTCGCGTCGGCGGTCACGTAGAGCGAGTTGACCACCGGGCCGCTCGCGTAGCGCGCCGCATAGATGCGCTCGCCGTCGCTCAGCCCGACGGTCATCTGCAGCGGCTCGTCGACCCCGTTGCGCCGGCCGGTCTCCTCCACGAATCCGGCCATCTGCTCCAGCGCCCCCAGCGGATCCTCCTCGAGGCCGAAGGTCAGCGCGAGGTGGAACATCAGCTCGGAGTCCGTGGTGCCCTCGATGCCGGGGAAGACCTCCGGGTCCACCGCAACCAGCAGCTCACGGCGCAGGCGCAGATAGTCGGCGATGAACCCGTTGTGGGCGAACACCCAGCGCCCGTGTCGGAAGGGGTGGCAGTTGGTCTGCTCCACGGGCGTTCCGGTGGCCGCGCGCACGTGGGCCAGGAACACCCCAGACTGGATCTGGCCCGCGAGCTCGCGCAGGTTGCGATCGGCCCAGGCGGGGGCGATGCTGCGGTACAGGCCGGGAACGTCGCGCTCGCCGTACCAGGCGAGGCCGAAGCCGTCGGCGTTGGGAAACCCGCCCGCCAGCCGGTCGTGGCGACTCTGCTCGACCAGCGAGTTCTCGGCGTCATAGAGCAGCGTCTCGGGCCGGATCGGATTCCCGTAATAGGCGAGCCACCGGCACATCGAGCGCAGCCTAACTTGGCTCGAAGACCAGCGCGGTCACCACGGGCCTCGACTCCGGAGCCGGCTGATCCTGCTCGGAGTAGGGCCGGTTCAGGAGGTGCTTGCGATGCACCAGCGTGGCCGAACCCCCGCCGTCGAGATTGATCGCGTCCTCGGCACCGAAGGAGACGAGCAGGCGGGCCAGCTCGGCCAGCGTCAGCCCGCCGTCGACCCCGGAGCGGCGGCCATCGCAGCAGACGGCGAGCAGCTCCGTGTCGTTCAGCCCCAGCGCGCAGCGCGGGTGACGCCCCACGGTGATGTCCGAGTCGAACTGCCCGGCGCCCGCGGAGAAGCCCTCGTGATCCTCCCCGTTCACGAGCGATTGCCCGCCGGCCACCAGTAATGGTCCGGCCTGGAGCACGTCGCCGCCCGGGTCGTCGGGAAGCTCCCCCCGACGCGCGATCCGCACGTCGCCGTCGATGTGCAGGCAGCCCCGCTGCGGCCCCCAGGGCGGCGCGGTCGGCTCGTGCTCGATCAGCTCGCCCGCGATGCGCACCTCGCCGAGCGGCCGGTAGGGGTCGCGCAGGAAGAAGCCCGCGACCATGGCCTCGGGCTGCCCCTCCGCGACGCACCACTGATCCAGCCGGCGGGTCTCGGGAAAGCACACCACGCGCGGCGTGGTGTTGGCCCGCGGGTGTCGGACCAGGTAGACGGTGGTCTCCCAGCCGTCGCTCAGGCGAACCCGAGTGAGGTCGTAGGTGATGCCGTCGTCCACGGCATCACCCTACGACTTGTTGCGACCCCCCGGAGGGTGCCGCGAGCTGAACTCCTCGAGTCGCTCAGCCGCTCTTGCCGCCAAGCCGGCGATCTGCGCGTAACGCTCCCGCCCGGCCCTGGCGCCGATGATGTACCCGGACGCGAACAGCGCCAGCTTCGTTATCTTCACGAACCGCCGTCTGCCCCCTCGCTGCGGCGTCGCAGCGACGAAACGCCGGCGCTGAGGGCCGTGAGACCGGCCAGGCCGCCCGCGGTCAGCAGACTGGCCTTTACCTTGCCCGACCCGCCCGAGGGCAGGTTGGACTTGACGCTATCGGGCACTTCGAGCGAGTCGGTTACCGAGTCGAGAATCCGCTCCAACCCGCTCTTTCGCCGAAAGGGCCGCATCAGCGAGACTCCTTCTTGATCGCCTTGACCAGCTCGTCCTTGCTCATCGTGGTCCTTCCCTCGATGCCGATCCCCGCCGCGAGCTCGACCAGCTCCGGCTTGTTGTAGGACTCCAGATCACCGTTGGCGCTCCCCCCGAGCTTTCCCGCGGCTTTCTTCGCAGTCGTCTCCGACTGTGTGCGTATCCGCTCGGCCTGCGTGACCTGAGCCTTGGCCTCACTCGCCTGCTGATTGGCCTGCTGGGCAAGCTCCTGCGCCTGGCGGTTGGCCTCCTCGGCCGCGGCCTGCGCGGCATCCGCGGCCTCCTGAGCGAGCCGCCTGGCCTCGGCCATCTTCTCCGTTGCGTCCTCGACGCGCTCATCGGCCTCCTGCTGAGCCGCCTGGGCCTCGCCCTCCGCCTCCTCGATCTCGCCGGCCACCTCGTCCTGGGTCTCCTCGAGCTCCTCCTCGGCGTCGGCCTCGGCGGCTTGGCGCTCCTGCTTGACCGCTTCGTCGGCCGCCTTCTGAGCCTCGGCAACCCGCTGCTTGACCCACTTGGCCGTGTCGCGCTCGACCGCCGTCACGCGAGCGCGGCCATCCGCGCTCACCTTCCGGGCATGGTCTGCGCGCTCCTGGGCCTCCTGCTGGGCCTCCAGCGCCTGCTGCTCGGCCTCGCGGGCCCGCTCCGAGGCTTCCTGGGCGCGCCTCATCCGGATCTCAACCGAGTTGCCGTCGCCGGGAGCGGCGTCGACCACCTGTCGCACGCAGGCGGCGACCACGATCGCGAACGCCGGCGCCGGCGGATTCTGCTTTCGACCCGACTTCGTCAGCCGGTTTGAGGGCTCGGGATAGGACCCAAGCCGCGTTGGACGGCATCTCGCGGAGGCCCGTGCGTGTTATGTCCGACAGCGACATCGATCCAGCCTTCCTGGGGTAATGAATTACAGGTGCGACTCGGAATGCGACAGTAGCATCTCATTCCGAGACTGCGTAGGCTAATGCCCAAGGCGAAAGTGTCTGAAACTCCTCGACAAGCACTGCAGCAGCGGGTCAGCGCCGCGATTCTCGCCGGCGCCGCGCGCATCTTCGCGCTTCAGGGCGAGGACGCGAGCATGAACGACGTGGCCGCCGCCGCCGGGGTCGCGCGGGCGACGGTCTACCGCTACTTCCCGAACCGCCAGGCCCTGTTCGACGAACTGGCCCAGGTGACGGTGAGCGATGCCGACGCGCGGCTGGCCGCGGCGCGAATCCATGAGGTGCCGCCGGCCGAGGGTGTCATCCGGGCCGTCCGGGCTCTGGTCGACGTTGGAGACTCCTTCGTCCTCCTGGCTCGCCAGCGGGTGCGATCGGAACGCTTCGAGGATGGGATCACCCAGCCGCTGGAGCAGCTGTTCGAGCGCGGCCAGGAGGGCGGTGACATCCGCAACGACATCGCGAGCGCTCGCCTCACCGAGTCCCTCATCGGCTTGATCGCGGGCGTACTGTTGTCCACGCCCGCGCTCGGCAAGGAGGACATGATCGCCACCATCACCCGGCTGTTCCTCGACGGCGCCCGGGCTCGAGGGCCACGACCCGTCGAGCAACCGTGAAGACCGAGGAGGAGCAAATGGGAGGAGCAGATGGCTGACGAGCAGGAAGAGGACAGCCAGATCGCGAGCCTTCCCAAGCCGGAATCGGAGGAGGACAGCGCTCATCTGAACGAGCTGGTGTCCTACCTCCGCGAGCACCGGACCGAGCGGCGCGAGGAATGGGCGAAGCGCATCAGCGAGGCCGAGCTCCTCGGCGTGATGTCCGACGAGGAGATCTTCTCGGAGGCCACCGAGGTCTACGACAACTACGTGGACGCCCTCGAGACCGGCAGCATCGAGACCCTGCAGACCTACGCTCGGGAGCTGTCCGAGCGAATCATCCCCCGCGGGGTCGAGACGCACGAGGTGCTGGGGATCGTGCTGCTCCTGCGTGATGTCCTGGCGCGCTCGCTGTTCGCCAAGTACCAGGAGGACCTCGACCTGCTGAACCGCATTCTCGACGCGTACGAGCCCGCGGCCAACCGCATCGCCGTGACGGTCGGAGTGAGCTTCGTCGAGGAGCGCGAGCGGGTGATCAGCGAACAGCAGGAGGCTCTGCGAGAGCTGTCCACGCCGGTGCTCCAGCTGCGCGAGCGCCTGCTCATCCTGCCGATAATCGGCGTGCTCGATTCCGATCGCGCGCGCCAGCTGACCGAGCAGCTGCTCGGGTCGATCCAGGAGAACCGCGCCCGGGTCGTGGTGATCGACATCACCGGCGTGGCCACGATCGACGAGACCGTGGCCAACCATCTCGTGCAGACGGTCGAGGCGTCGCGGCTCATGGGAGCGAGCACGATCCTCACCGGCCTGTCGTCGGAGATCGCCCAGACCCTGGTCGACCTCGGCGTCGACCTGGGCATGATGAAGACCGTCGGCGACCTCCGGGGGGGCCTCGAGGAGGCCGAGCGGCTGCTCGCCTCCTACCGAAGCGCCGAGTCGGGCAACGACTCGGCCACCGACGCCGACTCGTAGAAGGGCGACCGCGCCGATGTCGGTAGCGATCCTGCGGCAGGGCGACTACCTGATCGCCTCGATCCAGTCGGACCTGTCCGACAAGCAGGTGCTCGAGCTGCGCCAGGAGCTGACCGACCTGGTCGGGGAGCACCGATCCCGCGGGATCGTGATCGACGTGGCCGCCCTCGACGTGATCGACTCCTTCGTGGCGCGGTCCCTGCGCTCGATCGTTCTCTCGACGAAGCTGCGCGGCGCCGAGACGGTGATCGTCGGCATCCAGCCCGACGTGGCCATCGCGATGGTGCAGTTCCGGCTCAATCTGGAGCCGTTGCGGGTCGCGCTCGACCTCGACGAGGCGCGGGAGCTGCTCGATTGCTTGGTGGTAGAGGACGCCGGCGATGGGCGATGAGGTCCGGGTGCCCATCGGCGCCGACGATGATCTCGTCCGCGCTCGGGCCGCAGGGCGCGAACTGGCGGAGCGTCTTGGGTTCCCGCGTCCGGACCCGACCCTGATCGCGACGGCAATATCGGAGGTCGCCCGGAACATCATCGTGCACGTGGGCCAGGGGGAGATCGTCCTCAAGCCGCTCGACGAGGCCGACCGCTACGGACTGGTGGTGATCGCCCGCGACGAGGGAGCCGGGATCCGCGACGTGGAGAGCGCCCTGCGCGACGACTACAGCGGCCGCGGCGGCCTGGGCCTCGGGCTGCCGGGGGCGCGACGACTCATGGACGAGTTCGAGATCACCTCGGACCCCGACAACGGGACGACGGTGACGATGAAGAAATGGCGCCAGCGCGACGAGCTCGCGCGCCTGCGCCGAGAGCGCCGCCGCGATGAGTGAGCTGTTGAATCGCCGACCGGTCGAATGGGGCGTGGCCAGCCGATGCCGCCGCGGCGAGATCGTCAGCGGAGATCTCGCCGTCGTCGCGCCGCTCCCTGACGGCGCCCTCGTCGCGGCGATCGACGGGCTGGGCCACGGCGAGCACGCCGCGCGCGCGGCCGAGGCCGCCGGCGACGTCCTCAGGAGGCATCCGAGCCACGATCTCGTACGGCTCGTGGGGCTATGCCACGACGCCTTGCACGGCACCCGCGGCGCCGCCATCAGCCTCGCCTTCCTGTCCGGTTCGAAGAGCACGTTGACGTGGCTCGGCGTCGGAAGCGTCGAGGGACGGGTTATGAGCGCGGAGCCGAGCGCGCGGCGGGCCAAGAGCTCGCTCGCCCTGGCCCAGGGGGTGCCGGGACACGAGCTGCCGGCCCTGGACAGCGCGACGCTCGACATCGAGGCCGGTGACCTCCTCGTGATGGCCACCGACGGAGTCGGGCGCGGCTTCGCCGATGTTCGCAAGCTCTCCGGCTCGCCCCAGGCCATCGCCGAGCGGATCATCGACACCCACTGGAAGTCAACCGACGACGCACTGGTGGTGGCTGTGCGCTTCCTCGGCTCGCGAGCTTGACCGGGGAAGCCGACACCGGCGCCGGCCCGTTCGGAGCCGCCTATTCGTCCGCCTTCGAGGCCTACCTGATCGAGCGCGACGAGACACGGCTGCGGGCCGCCTACGAGCTCGGCCGCGACGCCGTGACCCGGCGCCTGACCGTGCTCGACCTGGCGGTTGCCCACCACGAAGCGCTGCAGTCGGCCTTTGTCGAGGGCGCCGACTCGGCGGAGATGCGGTCGCTCGTGCGGGCGGGGGGCGAGTTCTTCCTCGAGAGCCTCTCCGCCTTCGAGATGGTTCAGCGCGGGTTCGCGGAGGCCCGGGAGGCCGCGCTCCTCGAACGCCGTCAGACCGATCTCGCGCGCGGGCTTTCAACGTTTCTCGCCGACGCGTCGCTCGCTCTCGACGGATCGAGCTCGCTCGAGGAGATGCTCCGGCTCGTGGCCGAACAGGCGCGCGAGCTCGTCGACGCCGGCTGTTGCGTGGCCACCTCGGATTCAAGACGCAGGCGCGAGCTGTGCAGGCCGCCTCCTACCCGGCGGGTGAGACGCATTGGACCGCCTTCACTCGATGGCTCGACCTTTCGTCCGTCTACGCGACCATTCGCGCGAGGGGCGGCTCGGTGAGGATGAGCGGCGACGAGCTCGCGGGGCTGCCGGCCTTTCACTCGGCCTCCGAACTCCCGCTTCGAGGCTGGCTCGCCGTGCTGCTGACCACGTTGGACGGCGGCCAGCTCGGGGCCGTCCAGCTCTTCGACAAGGCGGACGGCGCCTTCACCCGTGAGGACGAGGCCGCCGTAGTCCACCTCGCCCAGATGGCCTCGGCGGCCATCGAGCGGGTGAGGCTCTACGGTGATGCCCCCGATCCCGAAGAAGGAGTCACGTGAAGGCCGTTCAGTTCAGCGAGTACGGCGATCCCGATGTGCTGGAGGTGGCCGACGTCGACGAGCCGCACGCCGGCGAGGGTCAGATCCGCGTGGCGGTACGGGCCGCGGGCGTCAACCCCATCGACTGGAAGATCCGCAGCGGGGCGATGCGCGAAGTCATGACACTCGAGTTGCCGAAGATTCCCGGCAGCGATGTGGCCGGCGTGGTCGACGAGGTCGGCGACGGCGCGACCGGGGTCGCTGTGGGCGACGAGGTGTTCGGCTCGGCCGTGGGCGGCGCCACAGCGCAATACGCGGTGATGGACCATTGGGCCGCCAAGCCAGGGAGCCTCTCCTGGGCAGAGGCGGCCGGGCTGCCCATGGCGGTGGAGACCTCTGTCCGAACGCTGGACCTGCTCGGCCTCGAATCGGGCCAGACGCTCCTGGTGAATGGCGCCGCCGGCGGGGTCGGCGCGGCCGCCGTGCAGATCGCGCGCGCCCGCGGCGCTCGGGTGATCGGCACGGCCAGCGAGGGAAACCACGAGTTCCTGCGCTCGCTCGGAGTTGAGCCGACCACGTACGGCGAGGGGCTCGTCGAGCGAGTCCGGGAGATCGCCCCGGACGGCGTGGATCGCGCGCTGGACACCGCCGGGCGAGGAGCGCTGCCGGACCTGGTCGAGATCACCGGCCGTCCCGACCACGTGATCACCATCGCCGACTTCAGCGCCGCCGAACACGGGGTGCCCATCACCACCGGTAGCGAGGGGCGCTCCTGGCAGGCCCTCGACGAGGCCGCGCGACTCCACGAGTCGGGCGACCTGACGCTTCCCGTGGAGCAGAGCTTCTCGCTGGAGGAGGCGCCCGAAGCGCACCGGATCAGCGAAGAGGGCCACGTGCGCGGCAAGCTCGTGATCGTTCCGGACTAGGCAGAGACGCGGTCGATGGCCGCCGCGACCATGGCCGCCGTTCCCGTTCCGGCGATCGATCCGACCGCCACGTCGCCCGGGTAGTGGACCCCGGTGTGAACCCGCGAGTAGGCGACAGCTCCGGCAAGCAGGCCCAACGGGAGCGCGAGTAGCGGGATGTGGCGACTTGCGCCGTAGGCGAAGGCGAACGAGGTGGCGGCGTGGCCCGAGGGGAACGAGGTGGACTCCGGCGTGGCCAGGTGCCGGGCGGGTTCCAGATGCAGTCCGGCGCGATCCGGGCGTCGCCGTTCGACGATCGTCTTCACCCCGAGGTTGACCACCGCCGCGGTTACGGCCACACAGGCGACGCCCTCGCCGGCCGCCCGGCGCCCGCGCGTGCCCCCGCTCAGTGCCATAGCGGCGGCCACACCCAGCCACATGGCCGACCCGTTCGCGGCCTGGGACAGCCGGCGGACGGGGCCATCGAGCTGAGCGGTCGGCGTGCTGAACACCGCGTCGAAGACGGCCCGGTCGACAGCCCCGGCCTCGCGAAGGGCACGAGCCCAGCGCGACCCCTCGCCCCGCCGCGACTCGATCGGCCGGGCTAGCACATCCTCGACGGTGGGCCTGTCGGCCTGGGGTGACACGGCGCGGATCCTAGGCGGGCTAGGCCCTACGGGTGCGAGACCCGGCCCGCGACCCGCGCTTCGGGAACGATCTTGCCCGGGTTGAGGTTGGCGCCTGGGTCGATTCCGTCGAAGAGCGCGCGCAGCATCTCGACCCCCGGCTCGGAGATGTCCTGCTCGAGCCACTGAGCGTGCTCGGTGCCCACCGCGTGGTGGTGGGAGAGCGTGGCGCCCGAGTCCACGAAGGTCTGCTGGATCACCGACTTGACCACGTCGTACTGCTCGAGCGGCTCTCGGTCCGGGGCGGGCTTGAAGGCGAAGGTGAAGTACAGGCACGCGCCCGAGTGGTAGGAGTGCGAGAGGTGGCACATGATGTACCCCTGGACGCCGAGGTCGCTGAAGGCCCCGCGCGCGGCGGCCATCACGTTGTCGTAGAGGGCGGGTAGCGCACTCCACGGCGCCGAGGTCTCGGACACGTCGGCGAGCGCGCCGCGGTCGAGCAGGAAGTCGCGGATGTAAGGGGTGTCGAACTTCTTCTGGTCGTAGAGCGCGCCCGGGCCGGTGCCGATGCCGAGCCCGCCGTGGCGCTTGACGATGCGCCCCACCAGCTTGCGCTGCGCCGCGACGTGCTTCTTGGTGCCCTCGTAGCCGATGAACGACAGGCACATGGCGCCGAGATCGAAGTGGCGGCGGCGCTCGAGGAAGGTGGAGAGCGCCTTCGACTGGACGCGGTCGAGCAGCGAGTTGCCCGTCTTGGTGGCGAAGGAGAACTGGGTCTCAGGGGCGTCGGACACCCGTGTGACCGACGGCGCCGCCTCGCTCACGGCGATGGCGTTCATCGCGGCCAGGCCCTCGGCCCAGCTCGGGAACAGGTAGCCGAGGATGGTCCGCTGCTCGGGCACGCGGTGCACGTGGATCGTGGCCTCGGTGATGATTCCCAGGCGCCCCTCGCTGCCGAGCACCATCTCGCGGATGCTCGGGCCGGTCGACGTGCTGGGCACCGGGCGGGTGGCGAGCATGCCCACCGGGGTGGCCACGCGCATCCCGCGCGTGAGGTCGGCCACGTCGCCGTACATGTCGGACTGCATTCCCGACGAGCGGGTCGCGACCCAGCCGCCCAGCGTCGAGTGCGTGAAGCTGTCGGGGAAGTGGCCGAGCGTCCATCCCTGCGCGTTCAGCTGCTCCTCCAGCGCGGGGCCGAGGGCGCCGGCCTGCACCCTCGCGAGACGCGAGCCACCGTCGATCGACAGCACGCGGTCCATCGCGCCGAGGTCGACGGAGATCACCGTGCGCGTCTCCTCGGCCGGGGCCTCGAGGCTGCCGGAGATGCTCGTGCCCCCGCCGAAGGGGATGACTACGGCGTCGGCCTCGACCGCCGCATGTAAGAGGGCGGCCACCGCCTCCTCGTCGCGCGGCCGGACCACCACGTCGGGCAGGCGGCCGAGATCGCCGTCGCGCGTGCGGACCAGGTCGCGCAGGCTCTTGCCGCGGCCGTGGACGACGCGGTCGAGGGGGTCGGTGGACACCTGCCCCTCCCCCACCGCCCTCTCCAGCTCGCCGTAGAGCTCGTCGGGCACCGAGGGCTCGTCGACGCCAAGCTGCTCGAAACCGACGGGGCGCGCGATGGGACGCGAGGCGTCGACCGCTATGTGCTGCTGGAGGAAGGGACCGAGGGCCGGCTTGTCCTCGTGCGTGAACGAGACGCCCTCGTTTCCCCAGCCCCACCACTTCATTCGGCCCATGTCGTGCTAACCATACGCCCCATATGGGCGCCGACCCGTCTCATCCGGTCCTCGCTGCGCTTCGCGAGCGCAAGCAGGCCGCTTCAATGCCCGGCCGGCGCGATGATCCCCACCGCGTGGCCCTGGTGATCGAGGGCGGCGGCATGCGCGGGGTCATCTCGGCCGGGATGGCTTCCGCGCTCGAGGGCCTCGGCCTGACGCGGTGCTTCGACCTCGTGGTCGGCTCCTCGGCGGGCGCGATCAACGGTGCGGCGCTGATCGCGGGGGTGGCGGGCCACGGCGCCGCCACCTACTCCGGGCCACTCGCCTCGCGCGCCTTTGTCAATCCGGCGCGGGTCCTGCGCGGCGGCCCGGTGATCGACGTGAACTACGCGCTCAACTACACCTCACCCGAGCTCGACGCCGCTCGCCACGAAAGGGTGCTGGAGAATCCGATCAGCCTCCACTGCGTGGCGCTCGACGTGGAGACCGCCCGGTCGGTGGACATCTCCGGAATGCGCTCCCGCCGCGAGCTCTGGCAGGCCCTGCTGGCCTCGAGCCGGATGCCCTGGGCCGGGGGCCCGCCCGTGGAGATCGACGGCCGGCGCTTCATCGACGGCGGAATCGGCTCGGCGATCCCCGTGGCCGAGGCCATAGCCGCCGGAGCCAGCCACGTGCTCGCCCTCCAGACCCGTCCCCACGGCGTCCCCCGCAAGAGCGCCTCACGCATCGCCGACCGGCTGATCGAACGTCACCTGCGTGGCCTCAACCCGGCGCTGGTGAACCTCTATCGCGAGCGGGTGGACGGCTATGAGCGTGTGGTCAACGACATCGCCCGGCGTTCGTCGGGCGCCGAAGCCGGGCCGCCGCACGTGTTGGGTGTGCGGCCGCCCGCCGGCACGCCGGTGGTGGGGCAACTGGAGCGCCGGCCGGCCGTACTGGCCGCGGCGGCCGCGGACGCGGAGCGCCTGGCGCTGCGGGCGCTGGACTTCGAGGATCAGCCCTCGAGCAGCCCGGCCACGCGATCGACGTCGCCGTCGGCCACGTCCACAAGCACCAGCACCAGTCCCTGATGTAGGGCATCCACGTCGCGTTGGGCGGTGGCCTCGTCGAGGCCCGCGTCGGTGAGCAGCCGGGTGATGCGGCGGTGGCCGGTGACCCGCATCCGCTCCACGCCCTCCGGGTAGCTCGTCACGAAGTCGCGATCGCTGTCGGCAAAGCTGCCGCCGCGCATCTCCCCCTGTCCGGCGAAGGCGCCGGTCGAGCTTCCCTCCGGCGTCGGCGGGCCGGCGAACTCTCCCACGGGCGCGCCCGGCTCGGTGGTACCCGCGAACTCTCCGACCGGCTCCTGGTGGGCGTCGCGCTGGCGCTCGCCCATCAGGACGAGCACGTCCTCTCCCGGCACGCCCGCGCCCAGCACCGCGTTGACGGCCTGGAGCGCCTGATCGTGCGTGTCGTACGAACGGCAGAGTGCCGCCACCGCTCCTCCTTGATCGTGGACCCGGCGACCATACCCGCTCGGACGCGGGCTGTGGGTCTAGTCGCTCGCGGGACCCTCGTCGATCCCGGTACTGAAGCGGCCCTCCTTGTGCTTCTCAGGAGAGTCGGGCAGGTCCTCCTGCCCCTCGCTGAACCGGCCCTCCTCGCCTGGCTCGCCCCCCTCGCGCTGCCCGCGGGCAAAGTCGGGATCGAGCTCCTCCTCCGGGGAATCGGGCTTCTCCTCGTGCCCTTTCTCGAAGCTGTCCTCTTGCTCCGGCTTGGCCGGATGACGCTCTTCCATTTTTCCTCTTTACCCGCCGGGGCTCACGGATACTCCGCGCAGTTGGTCCGGGCGCGTCACGAGGCCCTGGGCCACCGCCCACTCGATGGTGCGCCGAAAGGTCTCGGCGACCGGGCGGTAGCGCAGTCCCAGCTCACGCGTCGCGCGCGATCCGTCGTAGCGGTGTCCGTGCAGCAGCGTGCGCACCATCTCGCGGCACACCGGCGGCTGCTTGCCGCGCAGGCTGAAGGCCGCCTCGACCAGCCCGCCGGCCACTCCGGCCACAAACGGCGGAAGGAAGCGCACCCGGTTGCGGACTCCGGAGAGATCTCCGACGGTGTCGAGCGCCTCGCGCGCGCTGAGGACCGCGCCGTTGAGCACGTAGCGCTCGCCGGGCGCGCCGCGCTCGGCGCCGAGCAGGTGGCCCTCCACGCAGTCCGCGATGTCGACGAGGCTGATCGTCGTGTCCACGAAGGCCTTCAGGCGCCCGTTCAGATAGGCGATCATGATCCGGCCCGTGCCTCCCGCTCTCCCGGGGCCCTGGACGGAGGAGGGGTTGATGGAAACGAGCTCGATGCCGGCCTGCCGCGCGGCCGTGAAGGCCGCCAGCTCGCCCTCGTGCTTGGAGCGCTCGTAGACGGAGAGGTAGCTGCCGCGATGCGGCGAGCTCTCGGCTGCCCACACTGCCCTCGACCTCGCCCAGCGCGGCGGCCGAGGAGGTGAGCACGACCCTCGTCACTCCGGCCCGGGCAGCGGCGCGCACGGCCGTCTCCGCGCCCCGGACGTTCACGTGGAACAGGTGCGCCGGATCCGAGGGGCACAGCGTGTTCACGCCGGCCACGTGGTACACGAGCTCACAGCCGCTCATGCCGGACGCCAGCGCCTCCTCATCGAGCGTGTCGCCCCTGACTACGCGGGCGCCGCGTTCGGCGAGAGCCCGCTGGGCGGCGTCCGAACGCGCGAGCGCCACCAGCTCGTCGCCCCGCTCGACCAGCCGGGTGGCGAGCGCACCGCCGATCAGCCCGCTGCCGCCGGTGAGGAATACCCGCGTCAAGCCCGGCGGTCCTCACGCACGACCTCCGGGAGGGCGCGCATGAGGTAGTCGACCGCCGAGCCCACGGTGATGGCGGCGGCCACCAGCATCACCCACTCATCGATGAACAGGCCCCCGATCGGCTCGCCGGGCCGCAGTATCGCGAGCGCGATGGCCAGGAACTGAACGCTGGCCTTCCACTTGCCGAGCATCGAGGGCGCCATGACCTCGCCCTCGGAGGCGATCACCCCGCGCAGCCCCATGATCACCAGCTCGCGCCCGATGATCACCGCGACGATCCAGGTGGAGACGCGCCCGGCCTCGAGCAACGCGATCAGCACACCGGACACGAGCAGCTTGTCGGCCGTGGTGTCGAGAAAGGAGCCGAGCTTGCTGGTGACGCCCCAGCGGCGCGCGAGGCGCCCGTCCACCCAGTCGGTGGCTGCCGCTACGCAGAACAGCCCCGCCGCGATCAGCTCGGTTGACTCCCCTTCGCCGTAGAGCACCAGCCACATCACGACCGGGGTGAGAACGATTCGTGCGGCGCTGCCCACCGCGACCAAACGGGCGGAGCGCATCTTGCTGCGGATCACGATCAGGTTCGCCACGGGCCGCGCGCGGACTCTAGCGCTGCTCTGGCGGCCGCCGCCGCTGCCCCGCTGTCGCACTCGCGCAGCGCGGCCTTGACGGCCGGAATCCGGCTGGCGGCCATGCTCAGCTCTCGCACGCCGAGCCCGGCCAGGAGCACCGCGGCCTCGGGCTCGCCGGCCAGCTCTCCGCATACCCCCACCCAGCGGCCGTGCTCTCGCGCGGCCTCGGTCACCGCGGCGATCAGAGCAAGCACCGGCGCGCGCGAGGCGCCCAGCAGGCCGGCCAGCGCGGCGTTGCCGCGCTCAGCGGCCATGGTGTACTGCGCGAGGTCGTTAGTCCCGACCGAGAAGAAGTCGACGTGTGGAGCGAAGTGGGCTGCCTGGAGGGCCAGGGCCGGCACCTCGACCATCACCCCCACCTCCATCTCGGCGCCGCTGCCCAGGCTCTCGCGCTCCTCTTCGAGCAGCTCCCGGGCCGCTTGCACCTCGTCGAGGGCGGCGACCATCGGGAACATCAGCTTGAGCGGATGCTCCTCGGCCACGCGCAGCACGGCGCGCAGCTGGGTGCGCAGCAACTCCGGCTCGGCCAGCGAGAGCCTGATTCCCCGGCGTCCCAGGAACGGGTTGTCCTCGGCCTCCTGGCGCAGAAAGGGCAGCGGCTTGTCGGCCCCCGCGTCGAGGGTGCGCACCACCACCGGGCGGCCCTCCAGGCTGCGCGCGATCTCGCTGAGCACCTCGACCTGCTCCTCCTCGGAGGGCGGCTCGGCGCGGTCGAGGAACAGGAACTCGGTGCGCAGCAGCCCCACTCCCTCGGCGCCCAGCTCGACGGCTCGGGCCGCCTCGGCGGCGCTACCCACGTTGGCGAACACCTCCACGCGGGTCCCGTCCGCCAGAGCACCGGGCTCACCCGCGCGAGCGCGCAGGGCGCGGCCCTCGGCCTCGTCGGCCTCCCGCTGCGCCTTTCGCTCGGCCAGCACCTCCTCGCCCGGATCGACCTGGACCAGGCCCTGCTCGCCGTCGAGGACCAGCGCGGTGCCGTCGGCCACCTCGAGAAGGGCCTCGCCCAGGCCCACCACGGCGGGGATGCCGAGCGCCCGGGCGAGTATCGCCGCGTGCGCCGTGGCCCCACCACGGGCGGTGGCGATTGCCCACGCGTCGCCGGGGTCGAGACCCGCCGCCTCGCCGGGCGTGAGCTCGGCTGCCACCACGATGCCCGGACCCTCCAGGGCCGTTCCCGACGGCGCGCAGCCGAGCTGGGTGAGCACCCGGCCGGCCACGTCCTCCACGTCGACTGCGCGCTCGCGCATGTTGGCGTCGTCGAGGGCGCGGAATGCGGCGGCCGCCTCGGCCGTGGCCGCCTGCCAGGCCTGGGCGGCCCCCTCCCCCTCCTCGATGCGCCGCAGGGCCGGCGCGGTGATGGCGGCGTCGTCGAGCAGCAGGGCGTGGGCGGCGAATATGTCGCCCGCGTCGGCGCCGCCGCGGGCCTCCACGGTGGCGCGCACCTCCTCGAGCTCCTCCCGGGCCGCGGCGCGGGCCTTGTCCAGGCGCGCGCGCTCCTCGGCGGGCGTGCCGGAAGCGCCGTCCTCGATCACGTGCTCGCGGGCCCGCAGGCGCCGTGCCGGGCCGATGGCGATGCCGGGCGAGGCGGGCACGCCGCGCAGCCGCGCGCCGGCTTCGGGGGCCGCGGCGCTGCCGCCCGGCGCCTCCGCCTGCGGCTCGGGCTCATCCGCCGGTCTTGCCTCCTCCTCGGCGTCGCCGAAGTTCTCGGCGGCGAGGGCCCGCAGCGCATCGAGGGCCTCGTCGGCCTGCGGTCCGCGCGCCCGCACCAAGATCTCATCGCCCTGGGCCACCGCCAGGGTGGCCAGGCCCACCAGGCTCCCGCCGTCGGCCGGACCGCGCTCGCGGGTGGGGTTCGACACCTCGACCCGGGCGTCGAGGCCGCCGAGCGCCGCCACGAAGCGCGCGGCGGGGCGGGCGTGCAGGCCCAGGCGGTTGTGGACGGTGAGGCGCAGCTCGCTCGCCGACCCGCCCTTCTCCTCCTCTGCGGGGGCCGGCTCCTCGCCCTCGGGCTCGTCCGCTCCCAGCTGCTCGGTCTTCATGCGCAGAGCGCCGCGCGCCTCGCGCGCCACCTCCTCCAGTGAGGCTCCGGCTCCCGCGAGCGCTGCCGCGGCCACCGCCCCCTCCACGAGGGGGGCCTCTGAGAGCAGCACGGGCCCGCCGTCCGGGTCGGCCATCTCGGTGGCCATCTCAGCGCTCATCAGCGCGCTTCCCAGGTCCATGAGCACCAGCACGCCGTCGGGGGAGCGGGCCCGCTCGATGGCCTCGCGCACTCGCTCGGCGTCGGTGCCGACCTCGCCGTCCTCCATCCCGCCGGCCGCCTCGATGGCCACCTTGCCCCCGCCCATCTCCCCGGCCAGCTCGACCACCCCGTCGGCCAGCGCCGCGCTGTGGGAGACGATGACGAGGCCTACCACGAAGCGCTCAGGCCAGGCCCGACGCGCGATGGAGCATCTCGACCGGATGCACCGTCCGCACGCCGGTCGCGTGCTGGATCTGCCAGCGGCAGGTCTCGGAGTCGCACACCGCCCGGTCGGGACCCGCTTCCGCGATCTCCGAGAACAGCCCGGCGCCGACCTTCATCGCGATGTCGTACTTCTCACGCTTGAGCCCGTAGGTGCCGGCCACGCCGCAGCAGGCGGCGCCCGTCTCGATCGTCTGCAGCTCGGGCACCAGCGCGAGCAGGTCGAGCGCGGGTTTGCCGATGCCGTGGCCCTGCTGCTGGCAGGGCGCGTGGTAGGTGATCGTCTCGGGCACGGGCTGGAAGTCCGTCTTGAGCTCGCCGCGCTCGTGCATCGCGAGCAGGTACTCGCAGATGTCGTAGGTCCGCTCGGAGACCACCTGCAGGTCCGCGTCGTCGCTCATGCCGAGGATCTCGAGCGCCTCGCGCTTGAGCATCAGGCTGCAGCTGGTCGAGGTGCCGACGATGTCGACGCCCTCGCGTGCGTAGGGCGCCAGCCGGGCCGCGAGGCGGTGCGCATAGCCGCGGGCGTCGTCGAAGAGCCCGTTGGACTGCAGTGGCAGCCCGCAGCAGTCCTGCTTGGGCACCTCGACCGCTATCCCGTTGTGCTCGAGCAGGGCGACGGTCATCTCGCCGAGGCGGGGCTCGTAGTAGTTGGTGCCGCAGCCGTGGAAGAAGGCCACGCGGCGAGAGGCCTGGGGCGGAGCCTTGTGGCGGCGCGCCCAGCGCTGGAAGGTCGTGCCCGCGAAGCTCGGCATGGGCGCCCGGGCGTGGATCCCGATGGTCTTCTCGATCGCCGTGCGCACCAGGCGGTTGCCGAGGCTCCAGTTGGCGAGCGGGGCCACCGGCGTGCCCAGCCGACCCGCGAGGGTCGGGCGAGCCAGCACACGGTCGCGGAACTTCACGCCCTGGGTGGCCTTGAGCTTTGCCCGGGCCTGGGAGTTGATCTCCGCGATGTGCACTCCCTGAGGGCACACCTGGGTGCAGATCCCGCAGCCCGAGCAGTAGTCCACCGAGGCGTCGGCCGACGGCTCGTCGTGGATGCGAAAGCGCTCCGCCTGCGGCCCGGCGTACTTGGGCCCCGGGAACAGCGGAGTGACGTTGGAGACCGGGCAGTAGGTCTCGCAGATCGTGCACTTCACGCAGTGGTCGAGCGAGTCGCGCATGAGGTCGCCCAGCACGTCGCCGGCGTCGTGGACGGCCATCAGCCGCTCACCGCCTCCGCCGCGGAACCGGCGGCGCGCGAGCCGGCGAGCACCAGCTCAGCCGCGCGGTAGCCGGTGGACAGGCTCAGCCCGTCGCCGCTCTTCTCGCGCCAGGGCTCGGCCCCGGCCAGCGTGGCCCCCGCGACGAGGACGTTCTCGTAGAGCCGCTCGCCCGCGCCGTCGACCGGTCGCAGCTCCCGGTCGACCGCCACGCCGGCGCGCGCCATGGGATGGTCGTCGAAGTAGCCCGCGCGGAAGCGCTCGGACCCCGGCTCGGGCATGGCGCTCACGGGAAGGCCCAGGGCGGTCTCGCGCGCCGACCAGCGCGAGTCGAGCTCCAGGCCCCCGGACGCGAAGCCGCCCGTGGCCAGCACGACCCAGTCCGCGCCGCGGCGCTCCTCGCGCAGCCCGACCTGAGTGCGCAGCGCGCTCACGCGTCCGGCCTCGTGCTCGGCCCCGGTGACCACCGTGTTGAGGATCACGCGGCCCCCGGCCCGGCGCAGCGCCTCGCGCAGGCTCTGGTGCACCCTCATGCCCGGCACCGAGGGCGGCAGCGTCGGGATCTCGAACACCGGACGGCCGAGCCGGTGCTCGAGCTCGCTCCACGCGGCGTGCGGGTCGGCGATGCCGAGCACGGCCGGGAAGGCGACGCGCTCGCCGGGGGCCAGCCGGGCAACCACCTGCCCCGCCACCTCGGCGCGGAAGGCGGGGTCGTCGAACGCGCGTGCGAAGCCCAGCGAGTTCACGTCGGCGCGCCCCTCGGGCACGAGGTCGAGCTCGACGCCTTTCGCGCGCGCGCCCGCGCGGGAGAGCGTGTCGGCGGCCAGGGCCGGATGGAAGTCCTTGAGCGCCCGAAAGCCCACGATGCAGATGGCCGCGTCGCTGCTCAGGTCGCCGCCGGCCATCGTCTCGGGCACCACGGCGGAGGGCCGGGGCACGCCCACCGCCGTAGGCAGCAGCAGGTTCTCCTCCACGCTCCCCGTGTAGGCGTAGGGAGCGAGCGGACCGGCCGCGATGCGGGCCTTGAACCAGTCCACCGCCGCGGCCACGCCGTCGGCGCCGACGGGCGCGTACGGGTGATCGGGGCGGGCGTCGACGAGCTCGCCGACGGCCTCCGCGGGACGCGCCACACGCTCTCCGTTCCGGTACCCCAGCACGTCGATCGTTCCCGCGCCCAGATGCGTGGCGCCGACGCCCTTGGCCAGCACCAGCACGCGGGCGCCGTCCTCTGCCAGCCGCACTGCCGCCGTGAGGCCGGCCAGCCCGGTTCCGACCACGATCACGTCGTGGTGGCTCACGCGGTCACCTCGCCGTTCGGAAGGTGCTCCACGTCGAGCAGGCCCTGGAAGATCCAGTCGTCGAGGCGCGCCTGGCGCAGCTGGTCGCCGTAGAGGATGGGCCACACGCCCTTCCAGCGTTCCTGCAGGAATCCGCGCAGCGACTCGGCCGCCTCGGCGCCGTCGAGTCGCCCCACGCCGTGCAGGATTCCGGTGGCCCGGTAGATGCAGAAGCCGCCCTGGCACGGCCCCATCCCCAGGCGCATGGTGCGGCGGATGTCGTCGAGGTTGGCGGTGCCGCGGCGGCGCATGGCCTGCTCGAGGCGGCTGCGCCCGATCAGCTCGCACTCGCAGATGAGCTGCTCGTCCTGCAGCGACGCCTCGCGCCGGCGCAGGCGGGAACCGAGGGTGTAGCCCTGCCCGTCCTCGTTGTCCGGCGGGCGCTCCTCGTGAGTCCGGCACGGGCGATGCATCCCGAGCTGGGTGCACATCGCGTCGACGATGTCCTGCGCCATCAGGCGCAGGGTGGTGAGCTTGCCTCCGGACATCGTGAGCAGGCCGTCGACCCCGTCGCGCTCGCGGTGATCGACGACGGCGTGGGTGCGGCTGACGTCGCGCGTGTCGGCCACCGCCCCGGCCTTCTCGTCCTGGAAGAGCGGGCGGACGCCGGCCCACACGCGCAGGGCGCGGGCGTCGCGGAAGCCGGGCACCAGGCGCTCGCCGTCGTCGAGCATCTGGTCGACCTCGTCCTGGGTGACCGGGATCTCGTCGGGGTCGGCCGAGCGGCTGTCGGTGGTGCCGATCACGCTGACCGTCCGGATCGGCACCAGGATGTCGCCGTCGGCCGGCAGCGTGCAGCGGTTGATCACCGTGTTCACCAGCCGGTGGTTCATGGCGATCATGATTCCCTTGCCGGGCACCACCCCCACGCCCTCGATCCCCGCCATCTCGGCGATCTGGGCCGCCCACGCGCCCGAGGCGTTGATGGTGAATCCCGCCTCGATGTCGAGCTCCTCGCCCGTGTGCTCGTTGCGAACGCGCGCGCCGGTGACCGCGCCGTTGTCGCGGTGCAGGTCGAGCACGCGGTGGTAGGGCAGGATGCGCGCCCCGTGGGCCGACGCGCCGCGGGCGAAGGACCAGACGGTCTTCCAGGCGTCGATCGAGGCGTCGGGCACGGCGAACGCCCGTTTGAGCCCGGGGTTGAGGCGCGGCTCGCGGCGCAGCGCCTCGGCCACGTCGAGCTCCTCGACCGGCAGGCTGCTCGCGTGACAGCCGGCGAGAAACTCGTCGCCGTAGTCGGGGTCGTCGTCGGGGGTGACCACGAAGAGCCCGCCGGTGTCCTCGATGCAGTCGGGGATCACGCGACGCAGGATCGCGTTCTCGACCACGCACTCCTCGGCCGCCACCGGGTCCTTGACCACGTACCGCCCGCCGGAATGCAGCAGCCCGTGGAAGCGCCCGCTCGTGCCCTCGGCGAGATCGGCACGGTCGACGAGCACCACGTCGAAGCCCCGCAGGGCCGCGTCCCAGGCCACACCGGCGCCGGTGGCGCCGCCGCCGATCACCAGCAGCTCGGCCTGAAGGCTTGGCACGAAGCGCATCCTATTCGAGGGAGGGCGCCGAGACTTAGGCTGTGCGCATGTCTGGCGCGCAGATCGGCCTTGGCCTGGCCGCCCTCGGGCGGCCGGCGTACATCAACCTCGGTCACGGCGAGGATGTGGCCGACACGAGCGTCGAGGGCATGGAGCAGGCCGCCCACGACGTGCTCGACGCCGCCTACGACCGCGGCGTGCGGTGGTTCGACGCCGCGCGCTCGTACGGGCGCGCCGAGGCGTTCCTGGCCTCGTGGCTCAAGCGCCGGGAGATCCAGCCGGGTCACGTGACCGTCAGCTCGAAGTGGGGGTATCGCTACACCGGCGGTTGGCGCGTCGACGCCAGCGAGCACGAGGTCAAGGACCTCTCCGCCGAGCACCTGCGCGAGCAGTGGCCCGAAACGCGAGAGCTGCTGGGCGACTGGCTGTCGCTCTACCAGATCCACTCGGCCACGCTCGACAGCGGCGTGCTCGACGACCCCGCCGTCCGCCGGGAGCTCGACGAGCTTCGCGGCCGCGGGATCCGCATCGGCCTCACCGTCACCGGCGCCGACCAGCCGGCGACCATCGAACGCGCCCTGGCCACAGGCGGCTTCGACGCCGTGCAGGCCACCTGGAACCTCCACGAGCGCTCGGCCGAGCGCTCGCTGGCCGAGGCTCACGACGCCGGCCTCCAGGTGCTGGTCAAGGAAGCGCTCGCCAACGGGCGGCTCGCCGGCGACGACGGCATAGCGCTGGCCGCCGCCCTCGCGCAGCCATGGGCCGACGTCGTGCTGAGCGGAGCGGCGACCGTCGCGCAGCTCGAGAGCAACCTGACCGCGCTCGAGATCGCCTGGGACGACGATCTCGAGCGGCGGGTGGCGGACATGGTCGAGGAGCCGGCGCGGTACTGGGCGACGCGCGCCGAGCTCCCCTGGAACTAGCCCTTCGGTCTAGGCCTCCGGCTCGTCGGGCTCCTCGTCGGCCTCGAACCAGTCGAACGTGCGGGTGACCGCCCGCTTCCAGTACTTGTAGTACTCGTCGCGGTCGCTCTCGTCCATCTTGGGCTCCCAGCGCTTGTCCTCGACCCAGTTCTCGCGCAGGTCCTCGACTTCGCTCCAGAAGTCGGTCGCCAGGCCGGCGGCGTAGGCCGCGCCGAGCGACGTGGTCTCCGGCACCTTCGGCCGGATCACCGGCACGCCCAGCAGGTCGGCCTGGAACTGCATCAGCAGGTCGTTGCCGACCATGCCGCCGTCGACCTTGAGCGACTCCAGCGCGACGCCCGAGTCGGCGTTCATGGCCTCGACGATCTCGCGGCTCTGGAACGCCGTCGCCTCGAGCGTGGCCCGGGCGATGTGGCCGGCGTTGACGTAGCGCGTGAGGCCGGCGAACACGCCGCGGGCGTTGGACTTCCAGTACGGCGCGAAGAGCCCCGAGAACGCCGGCACGATGTAGCAGCCGCCGTTGTCGTCGACCGACTTCGCCAGGTCCTCGACCTCGGGAGCGGCCTGGATCATCTTGAGGTTGTCGCGCAGCCACTGGACCAGAGCGCCGGTGATGGCGATCGAGCCCTCCAGGCAGTACACGGCGTCCTCGTCGCCGATCTTGTAGCCCACCGTGGTGAGCAGGCCGTTCTTCGACTGCACCGCCTCGGTGCCCGTGTTGAGCAGCAGGAAGTTGCCCGTTCCGTAGGTGTTCTTTGCCTCACCGACCGCGAAGCACGTCTGGCCGAACGTGGCCGCCTGCTGGTCGCCCAGGTCGCCCGCGATCGCCACGCCGTCGAGCGCGCCACCGGCCTTGACCTCGCCGTACACCTCGCTCGAGGCCTTGATCTCCGGCAGCATCGCCGTGGGAACGCCGATGGTGCCGGCGATGTCCTCGTCCCACGCCAGCGTCTTGAGATCCATCAGCATCGTGCGGCTGGCGTTCGTCACGTCGGTGATGTGCAACCCACCGTCGGTGCCGCCCGTGAGGTTCCAGATCAGCCACGTGTCCATGTTGCCGAACAGCAGGTCACCGCTCTCGGCCTTCTCGCGCGCGCCGTCGACCTCGTCCAGGACCCAACTGATCTTGGGACCCGAGAAGTAGGTGGCCAGCGGCAGCCCGACCTGCTCCTGGAAACGCGCCTGGCCGCCGTCCTTGGACAGCTCGTCCACGAGCTTGTCGGTGCGGGTGTCCTGCCACACCAGAGCGTTGTGCACCGGCTCGCCGGTGTTTCGGTCCCACACGAGCGTGGTCTCACGCTGATTGGTGATACCTACGCCCGCAATGTCATCGGCGCTCGCGCCGGCCTCCGACATCGCACCCTCGATCACATCCTTGGTGCGCGACCAGATCTCGTTGGCATCGTGCTCGACCCAGCCCGGCTTGGGATAGATCTGCTCGTGCTCCTTCTGGTCGACCGCGACAACCTGGCCGCCGTGGTCGAAGATCATGCAGCGTGTGCTGGTCGTGCCCTGGTCCAGGGCAGCCGCGTACTTAGCCATCAGTTACCTCTCTGACTTCGAGATCAGCCGGGATAGAAGAGATCGAACGCCAGCGCCCCGAGAACGCCGCCGATGATGGGACCCACGACCGGGATCCACGAGTAGCTCCAGTCCGAGTCGCCCTTGCCCGCGATCGGGAGAATCGCGTGCATGATGCGTGGACCGAGGTCACGCGCCGGATTGATCGCGTAGCCGGTGGGCCCGCCAAGGGAGAGCCCGATACCGAACACGAGCAGGCCGACCAGCAGGGCAGCCACGCCCGTCTCGACCGGCGCCGCGTTGTCGACGATCGCGAGGATCCCGAACACGAGCAGGAAGGTCCCGATCACCTCGGTGATCATGTTGGCCACGGGGTTGCGGATCGCCGGCGCCGTACTGAAGCAGGCGAGCTTGAGCCCCGGATCCTCGGTCGCGCCCCAGTGGTTGAGATAGGCCAGCCACACAAGCGTCGCGCCGATGAAAGCACCGACGAACTCTCCCCCGAGGTACGCCGGTACATCGCCCCAGTCCGTAATGCCTATGGTCGCGAACCCGAGCGTCACCGCCGGGTTGAGGTGGGCGCCGCTGAACTGACCCACCGCGTACGCGCCCACCATGACCGCCATGCCCCACCCGAAGGTGATGACGATCCAGCCCGCGTTCTGGGCCTTGGATTCATTGAGCAGGACACCGGCAACTACTCCGTTGCCCAACAGGATCAGGATCGCTGTCCCGATCACCTCAGCTCCGAAAATGCTCAAGAGCTTCTTCTCCTCTCCTTGGAATTGCCCAATCCGCCGGGCGGCTGTCTATTCCCGCTAATCCGACGATGTCAAACCTCGCCGCCGAACGTCGTGGCGGCGGCCTCCAGCAGCATCTGTGACGACGTAGCGCCGGGGTCCTGGTGGCCCACGCTGCGCGGTCCCAGATAGCTCGCCCGCCCCTTGCGCGCCTCCATCTCGGTGGTTGCCCGCATGCCCTCCGCGGCGGCATCGGCCGAGCGGCGCAGTGCGTCACTCAGGTCCGCACCGTCATCCGCCGCGGACCGCAGCGCGTCGGCCGCGGGCAGCAGAGCGTCGAGCATCGTCTTGTCGCCCGGCTCGGCCTTGCCGCGCGCCTGCACCCCCTTCACGCCGGCCTCCAGCGCGTCGGTCCAGCCGGCGAGGTCGAGCTCCTCCTGGCCGGCCGACGCCGTGCCCATCTGCAGGAACAGCGTCCCGTAGAGCGGGCCGGCCGCGCCGCCCACCTTCGACACCAGCGTCATGCCGACGGCCTTCAGCAGCGCACCGATGTCCGTGTCGTCGCTGCCCTCGAGCTTCTCGACCGCCTGGCGCATGCCGCGGTCCATGTTGGTCCCGTGGTCGCCGTCACCGATGGCCGTGTCGAGCTTCACCAGCTCGGCCCGGCGCTCGGCCACGTCGGTGGCATAGGCCCCGATCCACTCGCGCACCTCGGTCGACGTGATGCTCAACGCGGCGTCCTCAGCCGATCCGCAGCGCCGGCGTGTCGGCCGGCGCGTCCCACAGCCGCGTCAGCTCGTCGTCGAGCTTGAGCAGGGTGATCGAGCAACCCGACATTTCCAGCGACGTGATGTAGTCGCCGATCAGCCGGCGCTCGATGGTGATGCCGCGCTCCTGCAGGAAATTGTTGAGCTCGCGGTAGACGATGTACAGCTCGATCAGGGGCGTGCCGCCCATCCCGTTGACGAAGGCCAGCACCCTGTCGCCCGACTCGAAGGGCAGGTCCTCGACGATCGCCGTGGCCAGGCGCTCGACGATCTTGGCGACCGGCTCCATGGGCTCGCGGTAGCGCCCCGGCTCGCCGTGGATCCCGATGCCGATCTCCATCTCGTCCTCGCCCAGCTCGAAGCTCGGCTCGCCCGATCCCGGCGTGACGCACGGGGTGAGCGCCATGCCCATGCTGCGCCCCTGGCCGTTGACCGTCCGGCACAGCTCCGCGACCTCGGCGAGCGGCTTGCCCTCCTCCGCGGCCGCGCCGCAGATCTTCTCGGCGATGACCGTGATGCCCACGCCGCGCCGTCCGGCGGTGTAGAGGGAGTCCTGGACGGCGACGTCGTCGTTGGTGACCACCGCCTCGACCTCGATGCCCTCGCCCTTCGCCAGGTCGGCCGCCATCTCGAAGTTGAGCACGTCGCCGGTGTAGTTCTTGACGATGTGGAGCACCCCGGCGCCGCCGTCGACGGCCTTGGTGGCCTCGAGCATCTGGTCGGGCGTGGGCGAGGTGAAGACCTCGCCGGGACACGCGGCGTCGAGCATGCCCGGGCCCACCAGACCGCCGTGCATCGGCTCGTGGCCCGAGCCGCCGCCGGAGATGAGGCCCACCTTGCCCTGCACCGGCGCGTCGGCCCGCACGATCACGTAGGGGTCGTACATGACCCGGAGCCGGTCGCCGTGGGCGGCCTCTATGCCCTCCAGCGCCTCGCGAACGACGGCATCAGGGTCGTTGATGAGCTTCTTCACTGACGTCTCCTCCACTCGATGGCGTTCCTGCCAGTGGCGAGACCGTATACCGATTCAGCGCGCGAGCACAGCCTCCGGTTCGCGCACGGGCTCGGGCGGGGCCGCGGGAGCGGGCGGAAGGCCCTTTCGGCTCCAGAAGGCGCGCACCTCGTCCATCACCTCACGGCGGTCATCAGCGTCGCGCGGGCGGATCGGATCGCCGAAGCGGACCTCGACCTCGTGGCGGCGCGAGAAGAGGCGGCCCGGAATGCGCTTGGGCCAGTTCTGACCCGGCGGCATCGCCTCGTGGGTGCCGCTGAGGTAGATCGGCACCACGTCGATGCCGTGCTGCGCGGCGATCACCGCGGCACCGGACCGCACCTGGCCGATCTCGCCGTCGCGCGAGCGGGTGCCCTCGGGGAACATGACGAGGTTCCACTTCTCGTCGATCAGCCGGTCGACGTGATCGGTGGCCCCGCCGCCGAGGCCGCCGCCCGTGCGCCCGAGCGGCACCGTGTTGAAGAGGAGGGCCACGCCGGCCGCCTTCAAGCGTGTCTTGTAGAAGTAGTCGGCCGCGGCCGCCACCGCGGTGCGGCGACGCCACTTGGGCGGCAGGGCACGGAGGATGGTCGGCGTGTCGAGGTGGCTCGAGTGGTTGGCCACGAAGATGACCGGGTGCTCGAGCGTGTCGAAGATCTCGTCGCCCACCACGCGGTTGCGCACGTAGAAGTCGATCATCGGGCCGAGGCCGAGACCAAGCAGCCCGGCGCGCGCCGCCTTCGCGTAGCCGCAGCGGGCCCACGACACGTCCATCTTGGCGTACTGGCGGGCCAACTCGCCGCCGCGGCTCCTGAGCTCGTCGGTCAGCTCGGGCATGCGCTCCCGGAGTTCCGGCACCCGCTCGCGCAGCTCCGGTACCCGGGTCTTCATCTCGCTGGTGCGCGCCTTGCCCTTCTGGATCGCGCGGTCGACCTTTCCGTCCCTCATGCCCCAAGTACCCCACAGGGCGAGGAGGGTTTCGCTCAGCGCGAGTTGACCCGGATCTCGCCGGTGCGCCCCTTGAGCACCCGCTCCCCCGGCGGGTCGGGGATGAACTGCAGGCCAGCCGCCACCAGCAACGCGGCCACGGCCACCACCGCCGCGAGGCGCAGGGCGTCGCGACGTGTGTTCTCGCGCGTTGCCCGCCGGCGCTCCTCGACTACCTGCGGGCCGAGCAGCTGCGCCACCGTGGGCTCATCGAGCCCGAGCCCGCGCGAGCGGCAGAAGGCCAGCACGTCCTCGGCGTCGTCCACCTCGACCACCTGCGCCCCGTAGGCCCGCGCCAGCCGTTGCACGAGCAGCGCGTTGCGGTTACGGGCCAGGAAGAGCACGGACGGACGCGCTCGCGGAGCCCGAAAGCCGTCGTCGTGCACCTCGATCGCTCCGGCCGCCTCCACCACGCCCGGGATCCCGCGTCGGCCCGCGAGCACGAGCCGGGCCGATCGCCGCGACGGATGCCAGGCGTGCAGGCCGCAGTTGCAGCCGCGCTCCGGGGGGTCGTGGAGCTCTGACCCTTCGCACACGGCCTCGAGCCAGGCCCCCTCCGGAGGCCACGGCGTGCCCCGGTGTGGAGCGGCGAGACGCTCGGCGCCGGGCTCCCCGATCACGCTCCACGTGCGCAGGCCGTAGAGCGGAGTAGCCAGCAGCGGGGCACCCTCCGAGCTCACTCTCGTAAAGATAGGGGCCGATGGTGCTACCGTTTGGCGCGTTCGATGAAGTAGTGCCAGCGCCCGTAGTCGTTGCTCTAAGCACCTCCGCGTACGCAGCACACAAACAGTGGAGGTAAAAGAAGATGGCAACCGGAACCGTGAAGTGGTTCAGCGACGACAAGGGGTTCGGCTTCGTCACCCCCGATGAGGCCGGCAAGGATCTCTTCGTACATCACACCGGCATCGCCGGCGAGGGCTTCAAGTCGCTCGCCGAGGGCGCCAAGGTCGAGTACGACGCCGAGCCCGGCGACAAGGGCCCGAAGGCCGTAAACGTACGCCCCATCTGACGCACCGCGCCGGCCCTCGGGGCCGGCCCGCCACAGTCGGGTGTCGCGCTCCCTGCGCCCCCCGGTGGCTCTCGACCCCATGGGAGCCGCTAGGACGGTGTACATGGCCCATCAGGACGACGGCTCCGACTTCAATCCTTCTACCCGCGGCGACAGCGCCTGGAAGGAAGCCCGCGAGCGTGTGGCCTCGCGCAACGCCGAAGCCCGCAAGGCGGGCAAGGCGGGACGCGAGGCCTACGAGCGCCAGCGGGAGATGGTCCGCCAGACGGCCGCGGCGAAGTCGCACGCGGAGCTGGTGAACCGCCAAAAGCCGTAGGGCCAGATGTGGCCGTGAGCAGCGCCGCGGGCGCCTTCGCGGGCCTGCGTAGCTTCGCCCGCCGCCGGCAGGGCCTGCTCACCGTAGCCGGCTCGCTGACCACCGCGGCGATCCTCGTGCTGGTCCTGGCGGGCCGGCGCGACGAGTTCGTCACGGCGCTGTCGAGCGCCGCTGCCTGGGTGCTGTTGGTCACGATCGCCCTGCAGGTGGTGGCACTGCTGTCCCGCAGCGAGGCGTGGCACCTCACCATCTGCGCGGCCGGCGGGACGGTCGACCGCCGAACCCTCTATCGCGCGTCGAGCATGCAGGTGCTCGGCGGCATGATCAACGGACACCTGGGAGTGGCGGCCCGGATCGCCGCCCTGCGCCGCTCCTCCCCGGACGTCTGTCCGCAGGTGCCGACGTTGATCGCGGCCGAGTTCCCGATCATCGCCGTCGAGGCGGTGCTGGCCGCGCTGGCCTCGTTCACCCTGGTGGCGCCGCTCGGGCTGCCCTGGTGGTTGCCGCTGATCGCCCTGGCGGTGGTGGGCGCGCTGAGCGTCGGCCTGCGCCGCCTAGCGCTCGAGAAGGGCCGCGAGCTTTGGCAGGGCCTGGCCGTGCTGCGCAGCCTGAACGGCGGGAGTCGCGTGGTGGGCTACGTGCTCGTCGCGGTGTTCGCTCAGATCATGCGCAACTGGCTGCTGCTGCGCGCCGTCGGTGTCGACGCGTCGCTGTTCGACGCGACCGCGGTGCTGATCGCTCTGGTCACGCTGAGCCAGCTGCCGCTCGGTCCCACGGTGGGCGCGGCGGCGGCGGTGCTCATCCTGGGCAGCGACGGTGTGGCCGCCGCGGCGGCGGCGGGCGTGCTCACCACCGTCACCGGCACCCTGGGCGGACTGTGTTTCCTGGCCTGGGCGGGGGCCGACTACCTGCGGGCGGCGTTCAAGACCAGGCGGCGCACGGCGCTCAGTAGATCGTGATGCGCCGAATCTTCCACCATGATGGACAGTGTGCGCAAAGGTTCGGTGATCGCGGTGGTGGTGGCGGCGGCGGCCCTCGTGGCCCTGTTGGTGTACGGGGTGGCCTCTCAGGGCGCCGACAGCTCGATCGACGACGCGGTCGATCGCGGCGACCGGCCCGCCGCCCCCGACGCGTCGCTGCCCGTGCTGGGCGCCGGCGGCAGCGGTTCGCTGAGCGACTACCGCGGTCAGGTGGTGGTGCTGAACTTCTGGGCCTCGTGGTGTCCGCCCTGCGTCGACGAGCTCCCGCTGCTCCAGCGCACACAGCGGCGCATCGAGCCACTCGGCGCTACGGTGCTGGGCGTCAACTATCAGGACCTCCCCGACGACGCATCGCAGTTCGTCGACCGCTTCGGGCTGACCTTCCCCAACCTCCGCGACCGCGACGGGGAGTACGCCGAGGAGTACGCGATCCTCGGCTTCCCGGAGACCTTCGTGATCGACCGCCGCGGCCGGATCGCGGCGGCCCGCCGCGGGCCGGTCACCGCCGGTTGGCTCGGCTCGGCGCTGGCGCCGCTGCTTGAAGAGCGGGCATGAGGCGCGCCGCCGCGATCGTCGATTGACCTTCGATCCCGACCTGGTCGCCGGACTCGACGAGCCGGTGCGCCGCTACTTCACCCACGCCATCGAGGCGGGCGCTCCGCTGGAGCGCGGCACGAGCCTGACGATGTCGGGAAAGATCAAGGCCGACCTCTGGCTGCCCTTCAGCGCCGAGCAGGAGATCGACGGCCGCTCGTTCTCCTGGCGGGCGCGGCTCGGCCGCGGCAGGCTCACCCTGGCGCGGATCTCCGACGGCTATGCCCACGGCGTCGGCAGCAGCGAGGGGCTGCTGTTCGGGCGCCGGCCGATGTTCGACTCCTCCGACGAGGACACGGCGCGCTCGGCCGCGGGACGGGCGGCGCTCGAGAGCGCGGTCTTCGCCCCGCAGTGCGTGTTGCCCGAGAGCGGGGTGGCCTGGCGGGCCGAGAGCGACGGGGTGATCGTGGGCCGATTCAACCTCCCGCCCGAGCGGCCCGAGGTGCAGGTGGACATCGACGCCCAGGGGGCCGTCGAGCGGGTCAGCGCCTCACGGTGGGGGCCCCTCGACGACAAGCGCTACGCCTACATCCCCTGCGGCGGCGAGGTGCACGCCGAACGGCGCTTCGGCCCTCTCACCCTCCCCAGCAGCATCACCGTGAGCTGGCAGTTCGGCACGCCCCGCCAGGCGCCGTTCTTCAAGGCCGAGATCACCGGCGCGGAGCTGATCCCGTGAGCTCCGCCGAAAGGCCGCTGCGGCTCCTGCGCCTGATCGTGATCGTCTCGATCGTCGACTTCGTGCTGCTGGTGCCGCTCGTGATCGGCGTGATCATCGACTACCACGGGCTCGCGCCGATCATCGGCCCGATCCACGGGGCGGGCTTTCTATGGGAGCTCTACCTGGTGGCCCGGGGCGCCGGTGAGGGCTGGTGGGGATGGTGGTACCCGGGCGTCACGCTGATCACCGGCGGCCCGCCGGGCGCTCTGCTGGGGCATCCGCGCGCCCGTCGCGAGGCTTTGGCGCGCGCCGCCGCTCTTCCTCGGGACGAAAGCGCGTCCCGATCGTGATCAGCAGGTGCAGCACACCGATGCCGATGAAGAAGGCCGTCGGCGCGGTCTCGTCCGAGAAGCCGAGGATGAAGGGCAGCGCGATCAGCACGCCGGCCAGCGCGTAGTCGAGCACCACGTGAGCGGCCAGCGGGACGTAGTTGATCAGGCTCGTCGGGCCCTCGGTGGAGGCGGCGAGGAACAGCACCACCACCCCGATCACGATCGAAGCCGCGGTGGCCGCGCCGGACTCGAAGTCGAGCACGAAGGGCGCCACGACGAACGCCACGGCCGCGGCGTATTCGACGAAGCCGTGGAGGAACCGCGGGACCGGCCCCTGCTTCAGCATGAGTTGTCGGGCCTCAGGCCGGCTCGGGCGGCTGGGGCGAGGGCTCGGGCATCGGCGGGTCGGGCGGGATCTCCGGCGCGCCCGGCGGATTGGGCATGGGCTGGTCGGGCTCGACCGGGCCGGGTACCTCGAGGACGGGTGCGACAGCGGTTTGACTCATGGTTGGGAGCTACCCGCCGGGTCGCGTGGAGAAACCGCGGGGCGGGTCAGCTCGACCGCTTGGCGCGCCTCGCGCTCGTAGCGGTTGGCGCGATACGCGCGCCGGTCCGGGCTGAAGGTCGATGGCCGCAAATAGGACAGCCACATGCGTACTGGCCGGTGCTGGGCCTGCCAGACGTGGCAGAGCTCGTGCACGATCAGGTCCTCGTCGAGCACCGGGCGCTTCAGCAGGATGCGGCGAAAGGTGGCGTAGCCGGCAAAGCGGCGAAAGCCCGGGAGCTCGAACAACCACGGCACGATGTGGATCGATACGCGCGAGACGTCGACGGGACGGGGATAGAAGGGCATCCGGTCGAGCCTGCGCCGGGCCCGGGCGAGAACGTCGGCCTCGCCCGGAAGCCTCAACGGGCTTTGCGCTCGGGCGCAAGCAGCCGGAACCTGGCCCGCACGGGCCTCGAGACGTTGCCCGCTGCGTCCCTCGCCCGGAGGGTGAGCCGGTGGGCCCCGGGGCGCAGGCTCGTTCGCCTGGTCAGCCGGCCGGCGAAGCGGATTCGTTCCGCCCCCGCCCCTGGCCGGAGAAGGTCAGCTTCGGCCTGACCGACACGTAGCGCGTGCAGGGCCTGCGCGTGCGGTTGCGCCGTGTGAGCTTGACACAGCGCCCGCCGGCGCGGCGCCCGGGGCGGGCCCGGGCGAAGCCCAGCGTGACCGTCGAGGGCTCGCTCAAGTTGTAGCGAACCATTGGGCCGCGCCTGACGGCCAACGCCGACGGCAGGGCACGGCCCAGGCGAAAGCGCCTGGGGTCGAGCCGCAGGCGTCTCGACGGCCGGGCGGGTGGTGTCGGTCGCGGGCGGCTGGGGCAGGTCGATGCCGGGGTCGATTCCGGTGATCCGCCCGATTCGGTTGCCGTCCTTCTCGGTGAACCAGAGCGTGTATTGCGGCCCCTGGGCGATGTACTCGGGGCGGGAGGCCGGCGAGAGACCGCCCAGGCTGGTGATGGCCGGCGGGATCTCCTTGGTGCTGCGGCCGATGGAGTTCCCCACGGCCTGGGCGAACCAGATCGCCGCGTCGGGCCCCACGGTCAGCCCGAACGGGTCGGTGGCGCCACCCGGCAGCGGGTACTCCGTGGCCGCCCCGGCCGGGGTGATCCTCCCGATCGCCGCGTTGGGAGACGTGTACCAGAGGTTGCCGTCGAGGCCGGCCGCGATGTCCCACGCGGAGCTTCCCGGCGTGTCGAACGAGGTGGCGGTGGCGCCGTCGCCGCTGATGCGGACGATGTAGCCGCCGTCCCCGGCCACCCACATGGTGTTCCCCGGGCCGCGGGTGATGCCGCGCGGGATAACCGGGTTGGCCGGGTCGAGATTGATGTTCCCGCCGACCTTGACTCCGGCGGTGCTGATTCGAAAGGCCACGTCGTCCTGAAAGTCCGTCACCCACAGGTTGCCGTCCGGTCCTGTTGCGATGCCACCCAGCGTCGCGGCGGCTCCGAACCCGCTATAGGCCTGCACATCGGCCGGGTTGGCCGGGTTGATGCGCCCGACGCCGCCCTCTCCGCCGACCGTTCCCGTGAACCAGACGTTCCCGTCGGGGCCGACCGCGATGCTGAGCGGATTGGTCAGCACACCGGATACATCGAACTCCTCGATCACCGGCGGCTCGCTGGGCGTGACCTTGGCGATCTGATCGACGCCGAGCTCGGTGAACCAGAGGCTCCCGTCGGGTGCCTGGACTATCTCCTGTGGCATCGAGTTCGCCGTCGGGATGGGGAACTCCGTCAGCGTCGGCGCGGCGGCGGCCGGCGCCGCGGCGGCCAGCGCGACGGCGCCGGCGAGCAGGGCGGCGCGGCATCTCACGCCTCGTCCAGTGCTTCGTTCACCAGCTCGTCCGCGCGCTCGTTGTGCTCGCGGCGCACGGAGCGGACTGCCCAGGCGTCGAAGCCGCGCAGCGTGCGCATCGCTTCGATGAACAGCGGCTTGAGGCCGGCGTGCTTGACCTTGTACTCGCCGCCGATCTGGCGGGACACCAGCTCCGAGTCGTTTATGAGCTCCACCTCCGTGGCCCCCAGGTCACGGGCCAGCTCGAGGCCGAGCAGCACGGCGCGATACTCGGCGACGTTGTTGGTGGCCTCCCCGATGTAGGCCTTGCGCTCGCCCAGAACGTCACCGTCGACCGACGCGGCCACGGCGGCCACCGCCGCGGGGCCCGGGTTGCCGCGCGCCCCGCCGTCGACGTTCACGACCACCTTCACTCGTTGGCGGGAAGGTCGATCGGCGGAAAGCTGCCGGGCGGGCGCAGGCGCCGGCGGTCGGTGTGGGCCGCGTGGTCCCCGGGCAGCCCGCCCTGGGCGCGCCGGTCGACGATCACCTCGACCTTGGGGTCGTCTCGGTAGTACTCGGTCAGGCGATCGAGAAGCTCGTCGGCCAGCGCCCTGGGCACCACGCAGTAGATCACTTGTCCGGCTCTCCGCCCGCCACGGCGTGCCCGGCCAGCACGCGCCCCTCGGCATCCAGGCTGGCGTTCCAGTCGCGCAGCGACTCGTCGATCTGGCCGATCTCATCACCCTTCTCGAGCATCTCCACGGGCTCGCCCTCGTCGCCGAGATCCACGCGGTAGCGGTACCAGGACAGCTCCCAGGCGACCACCACCGAGACCTGGCTGCCCTGGCCGGGATCGGGCTGCGCGGACACGTCCGGTGCGCCGAGGGTGCGGGCCAGCCCGGCGATCGTGCGCTGGTGTTGGGAGCCGTTGAAGAGATCCAGCGCGCGGTCGACCTTCGCCTGCGCGGTGGTGGGCACGGCGCGAACATGACGAGGGTCCTTGGGCCGCGAGCGCGGCCGCGGGGCCCGCGTGGGCGACTGGGCGTCCTCGTACTCCGGCGCCTCCGAGCCCTCGGCGGACACGGCCTCGTCCTCCGCCTCGGTCATCTCCTCCTGGGGCGCCGGCTCGGGACGCCGCCGGCGCATCCGGCCCAACAGCCCGCGGCGCGGCTCGGGGCGAGCCGAGCGGTGGGGCAGGTCCCCCGCCCCCGACTCGCGGATCCAGCCGCTGTGCTGAGCGCGCACGGCGCACAGGTCGCACACCTGGTGGCGATGCCCGCCGGGAGCGAGGTACGGCTCCGTGCGCTCCCCCTTGAGGATGGTGCGCCCGCAGACGTCGCACGTGACGGCGTCGTGGACCGGCCGCAACTCCTTCTTCACGCCTTGACCGCCTCGGCCTCCCTCTGGGCCTCCTGCACCACGCCCTGCGCAATGTGGGCCGGCACCTCCTCGTAGCGAACGAGCTCCATCGTGTACTCGCCCTGGCCGCCCGTGATCGCCCGCAGGTCGGGCGCGTAGGAGAGCAGCTCGGCCATCGGCACCTCGGCCTTGACCTCGGTGACCGTGCCCTTCGGCTCCATGCCCAGCGGCCGCCCGCGGCGCGAATTGAGGTCGCCGATCACGTCGCCCACGTTCTCCTCGGGCACGGCGACGGTGACGTTCATGATCGGCTCCATCAGCACGGCTCCGGCGTTCTCCATGGCGTCCCGAAAGGCCATCGAGCCGGCGATCTTGAACGCCATCTCCGAGGAGTCGACCTGGTGGTGCTGGCCGTCGAAGAGCCGGACCCTCACGTCCTGTACGGGGAAGCCGGCGATCGTGCCGGCGCTCATCGCCTCCTGGACGCCCTTCTGCACGGCGGGAATGAAGCCGCCCGGGATCACCCCGCCCTTGATGGCGTTGACGAAATCGAAGCCCTCACCAAGAGGCAGCGGCTCGATCTCGATGTGGCAGTCGGCGAACTGGCCGCGGCCCCCGGTCTGCTTCTTGTAGCGGGCGTGGGCCTTGGCCGAGCCCTTGATCGCCTCCCGGTAGGGCACGTGCGGCTGATGGAGCTCCACCTCGGCGCCGAAGCGCTCCTTCATGCGCCCGACGATCACCTCGACGTGGATCTGGGTGATACCGGCCAGGATCTGCTCGCCGGTCTGCTCGTCGCGGTGGAAGTCGATCGTCGGATCCTCTTCCTGAAGGCGGCGCAGCGCCTGGCCCATCTTGTCCTCGTCGCCCTTGGCCTTGGCCTCGATGGCGAACGCCATCACGGGCCGCGGCATGTCCGGGAGCGAGAGGGGGATCTCGGCGTCGTGAGCGGCCAGCACGTCGCCGGCGTGGGTCTCCTTGAGCTTGGCCACCGCACCGATGTCGCCCGGCCCGAACTCGTCGGTCTGCTCGGTCTCCTTGCCCTGGGGCACGAGCAGCTGGCCGATGCGCTCCTTCACGTGGGCGCGGCAGTTGTGGACCTGGGAGTCGTGGCTGATCACGCCTTGGTAGACGCGGAACAGGTTGATGCGCCCCGCGTAGGGATCGGCCAGCGTCTTGAAGACGAAGGCCACCATCTCCTTCGACTCATCGGGCTCGAGCGTCACGCCGTCGAGTTCGACCGTGCCCCGCTTGGCCGGCGAGGGCAGGTCGTCGACGAAGGCGTCGAGCAGCCGGTTGATGCCCAGGTTGCGCGTGGCGGCGCCGCAGGTGACCGGGAACAGGTGGCCCTCGGTTACGCCGGTCTTCAGAGCGCCGACGGTCTCGTCGTGCGAGATCTCCTCGCCCTCGAGGTAGCGCTCCATCAGATCATCGGACACCTCGGCGACCTCGTCCATGAGCTTCTCGCGATACTCCTGGGCGGTATCAGCCAGGTCGTCGGGGATCGGGATCTCCTCGCAGTTCTCGCGCGCCTCGCCCTCGTAGCGGTAGGCCTTCATGTCGACGAGGTCGATCACGCCCCGAAGCTCGTGCTCGGCCCCGATCGGGATCTCGGTAGCCACCACGTGCTGGCCGAACGCTCCCTTCAGCGAATCCAGCGTCCGAAAGAAGTCGGCGCGCTCGCGGTCGAGCATGTTCACGAACAGGATGCGGGCCAGGCCGAGGTCCGAGGCGCGCTCCCAGAGGCGGCTCGTGGTCACCTCGGCACCCATCACGCCGTTCACCACGAACACCGCCCCCTCGCACACCCTGAGCGCGGCCAGCGCGTCGGCGGCGAAGGAGGGCTCGCCGGGGGTGTCGATCAGGTTGATCTTGCGGTCTTCCCAGCGAAACGACGAGAGGCTCGCGGAGATGGACATCTCGCGCGCCTTCTCGTCGGTCGCGGAGTCCGAGATGGTGGTTCCGTCGGCCACCGAGCCGAGCCGGTTGATCGCGCCGGCCGTGAACAGGAGGGCTTCGTTGACCGAAGTCTTCCCGCTGCCTCGGTGGCCCACCAAGGCCACGTTGCGGATCCTTTTCGGCGATTCGTGCGCCATCCATCTCCTTCCTCGAGGTCGGGACGGAGACTACTCCGGACGGGCTGCTTCTAGGCGGCGTCGCCGATCGGGTCGCCCTGCAGTCGCGACTTCAGGCGCAGCACCGCCTTGGTGTGGAGCTGCGACACGCGCGACTCGGTCACCCCCAGCACCTCGCCGATCTCTCGCAGCGTCAGATTCTCGTAGTAGTAGAGCGCCACCACCAGCTTCTCGCGCTCCGGCAGCCGCGCGATCGCGTCGGCCAGGCGGTCCTTCATCTCGGTGGTGTCCATCTCCTGGGCGGGATCCGGGGCAAGCGGGTCCTGGATCGTGTCCAGCAGCGACACCTGGTCGCCCGAGGCGTCGGACACCGTCCAGAGCTCATCGAGCGCCACGACCGACGAGTTGGAGATCCGCACCAGCGAATCCTGGAAGTCCTCCACCGTCACGTGCAGCTCCTGCGCCATCTCGTGGTCGGTGGGCGCGCGGTGCAGGGAGTGCTCGAGCTTGGCGTTGCACTTCTCGATCTCGCGTGCCTTGGTGCGCACCGAGCGCGGCACCCAGTCGAGCGAGCGCAGCTCGTCGATCACCGAGCCCTTGATGCGGGTGATGGCGAAGGTCTCGAACTTGATCTCCCGTTCGGGCTCGAAGCGCTCGATGGCCGAGATCAGGCCCAGCAGGCCGTAGGAGATGAGGTCGGCCTCCTCGACGTGCGAGGGCAGGCCGCTCGACATCCGCCCGGCCACGTACTTGACCAGCGGGGCATACGCGAGCACCAGTCGCTCGCGTGCCTTCTCGTCCCGGTCGTCCTTGTAGCGGCGCCAGAGGTCCTTGAGCTCTATCGCCTTGAGGTTGGTCTCCACGAGATCTTCCCTGTCACGCCCGCGGGTGTGCGCGCGAATAGGCCAGTTTGAGGCGTTTCGACTCTACCCGAGTGTACGTCTGCGTCGTGCCAATGGACGCGTGCCCGAGCAATTCCTGGATCGAGCGCAGGTCGGCGCCTCCTTCCAGCAGGTGGGTGGCGAACGAGTGGCGCAGGGTGTGCGGCGAGATGCCGGCGCGGCGGCCCTGGAGCTTCAACCGGCGCCGGACGTCGGAGGTGGAGAGGCGCCGGCCGCTCTTGGAGAGGAACAGCGCCGGGCTGTCGCCCGTGTCCAGCGCGGGCCGGGCCCGCTCGGTGTAGCGCTCGAGCGTTCGCCAGGCGTGCTCACCGGCCGGAACCACCCGGGTCTTGGCGCCCTTTCCCTCCACGCGAACCTCCTCGGCGTCGGGGTCGATGCTCTCCATGTTCAGGTCGACGAGCTCCTCGGCCCGCAGCCCGGCCGCGTAGGCGAGCTCGAACATGCTGCGGTCGCGCAGGTCGAGCGGGGTCCCGGCGGGGATGCGCTCGAGCAGCTCGGCCACATCCTGCACCTTCAGAACGGCCGGCAGATAGCTGTCCTTCTTCGGGCTCGACACGAGATCCGCGGGGTTGGCCTCGATCTCGCCGCGCTCGACCAGGTGGCGGTAGAAGCTGCGGACGGCGGCGAGCTTGCGGGCGATCGTCGAGTGCGCCGCCCCGCGCTCGCTGAGCACCGCGGCGAAGCGCCTCAGGTCACGATGCCCTGCGTCGTGGGGTCCGAGCTCGCGCGCCCCGGCCCACTCCCCCAGTTGGGTCAGGTCGGCCCGGTAGGCGCGCCTCGTCTTGTCGGCGATGCCGCGCATCACCTGCCAGTCCTCGAAGCGGTCGAGCGCGCCGGCCCACTCCGCGGCGGGGCCTTTAGCCTCTGGCCGGGTGGGAGCCTTCTTCGTCAACACCTCGGACGGGCGGGTGGCCACGCGCAATCAGCTGGCGGAGGCCGGGTTGGTGGACGAATATGACGCGCCGGTCAAGCCGTGGCACCCGATCCGGGGCCCAAGCGACGCCTCGACCATGTGGTACTCGGTGCTGCGCAAGCGAGAACGAGGCGTCTTCATCGGCACGCTCTGCATTCGACACACCGGGCGCCAGGACCTTCTGGAGCAACAGGGCTGGGAAGAGATCCCCTTCGACCGGATCGGGGTCGGCTAGGCGATGTAGATGGGGGCGCCGACCGGAACCTGGTCGTAGAGCTCGATCACGTCCGGGATGGCCATCCGGATGCAGCCGTGCGACGCCGCGCTGCCCAGCGAGTAGGTCTGATCGGTGCCGTGGATGCCGGCGCCGTCGTAGATGCCCATCCATCTCGCCTTGAGCGGATTCTCGGCGGTGCCGCCCGGGACCACCGTCCCGGCCAGGTCGCCGGCCCAGTCGCTGTTGGGCACGCTCCAGGCCGGGTCCACGGCCTTGTTCTGGATGTGGTAGAGCCCGGCCGGCGTGTCGAAGCCGACGGCTCCCACCGCCACGGTGTAGGTCTTGACCAGCTGGAGGTTCTTGTAGAAGAGCAGCTGGAAGTTGGCGCGGTCGGCCACGAGCAGGCTGGGGTACTTCTGGGCCAGCTCGGCTTGGGTGACCTTGGGCTTCCTGATGCGCACGGGCGCCCTGACGCTGCGGTCGACGCCCGGCACGGTCAGCGCCTGGGCCAGGCGCTGGCGCAGCACGGCCTTCTTGACCGCGCGGCCCTTCTGCTCCTTGACCTTCTCCAGCGACGGGAAGGTCACGTCGGCGTCACGGGGCTCGCGGTCGATGCCCTGGGCCACGCGCTCGACCAGCTTGTCGACCGCCTCCTGGTCGTAGCTGACGCGCGCACCGACCTCGGCGTTCTCCTCGCCCCCGCTCACGTCGCGCGCCACGCGGCTGAAGATGCTGCCGTTGCGGCTGCGCTGCAGAGCGGCATCCACCATCCCGGGCACATCGGCCCGCACGCCGGCGTCCTCGGCCGACAGGGTGAAGCGCCGCTTGGCGCGCCTGACCGCGATGGGCTGTTCGAGCGGCTCCCGGAGGCGTTCGGCCACCACGGCGCGAGCCTCGTCGACGTCCATCCCCCCCACGTCGACTCCCGCGACCGTGATGCCCTCGGCGATCACGTCTTCACGCGACGAATCGTACGCGTACGCGGCCACGGCGCCTCCGACCATCAACATCAGGAGCACGGCGACGAAGATGAACGTCTTGTGCCTCATGCTGCGAATCCCAAAATCAGTGTAGGGACGAGTCAGGCGGCTGACGCCACCTGAACGGCAGGTTGCGCGTCAGGGCGCGCGCTGCTCGGCTTTCTTGGCCCGCTCGAGTGCCTCGAGCGCGGTGCGCTCGGCGGCCTCGGCGCGCGCCTCGGCGGCGCTGAGGCGCTCCTCCTGGCGGGAGCGCTCGCCGTCGTCGGCGTCGCTGGCGCCAAGCAGCCGCTCGCCCCGGGTCGGGCCGTTCTTCACGTGCGGGCTCCAGCGCAGGAACTCCTCCACCTCGCGCTCGTAGCGGTAGCTCTCCTGCGCGCCGCGCAGCACCGGGGCGAGGCGCAGGTGTTCGCCCAGCGCGAGCACGGTTTCGCGGCTCGTGTAGCCGTAGCCGAAGCCCTCCGCCTTGAACCGGCGGTTGTCCACGCCGCGCCCGAAACGCAGCTGGTTGAGCGCCTCGGCGGGCACCCTCACGCCCAGGCGGCGCAGGGCCGAAGTCGCGAGGCCCGTACCCCACGGCGGCAACACCGGGGCGTAGCGCTTTCCGAGCAGGCCGGCCACCTCGCTGAGGGCCAGCACGCCGTCGCCGGCGACGTTGTAGACCCCGGGCACGTCGTGCTTGACCGCGTGCTCGAGCGCGTGCACCACGTCGTCCTCGTGGACGAACTGGTAGCGCGGGTCGAAGCCCAGGATCATCGGCACCGCGGGCAGGGAGAAGAGATCGACGTGGGAGGTGCGCACGTCGGGCCCGAGCACGTTGGCGAAGCGCAGGACCGTGACCGTGGTATCGGGGTTGTTGTCGCTGAACTCCGATAGGGACGACTCTGCTTCGATGATGTCGCGCTCGATAGGCGTGCGCGGCGGATGCGGGCGGCCCATGGTCTCGTCGAAGAAGGCGGGGTCGTCCTGCTCGGCGCCATAGAAGTGCGCCGAGGACTTGAACACCACCTTGCGCACCGGCGAGCCCGGCCCCGAGCAGGCGGCCAGGATGTTCATGGTCCCGATGATGTTGTTCTCGTGAGCCTTCGCCGACGAGGTGGTGGCGGAGTCGACCACCAGGCGCGTGTCCACAACGGTGTCGATCTCGGCCGCCTCCACCACCCGGCGCAGCAGGGCGTGCTGGGCGCCCACCTTCACGTACTCCGTGCGCTCGAGCTCGACGTGGGGCTCCTCGTTGTCGACTCCGATCACCGCCTCCACCTCGGGAAAGGCCTCGAGGGCCTGCGCCAGCCGCCCGCCCCAGTAGGTCGACAGCCCGGTGAGCAGGATGCGCCGCGAGTCCATGGGGAGCGTCATCCGAACCAGACCGACTTCCGCTCGGCCAGCATGCTCCACAGGTTCTCCTGAATGCGGGCGCGGACCTCGTGCGCCACGGTCTGGACGAGAGCCTTGTCGTCGGCCGAGTCGCCCTGCCCGAACTCGATTGGCTCGAGGAAGCGCAGCTTGAACTTGGCCGGCAGGTAGCCGAGCATCCCCAGCAGGCCGAGATGCGGGAAGGTCGGCGTGATCGGGAAGTAGGCCAGCCCGGTCAGGCGCTTGAGCAGGCCCAGCTGCGCGAACACGGGCGCCGCCTCCTCCGCTCCCACCACGCAGATGGGCACGATCGGGGCGCGGGCGCGCAGGGCCGCCTCCACGAACCCCCCGCGCCCGAAACGGCGAAGGCGGTAGCGCTCCTTGTAGAGCTTCTCGGTTCCCTTGCGGCCCTCGGGGAACACCAGCACCAGCTGCTCCTCGTCATAGAGGAGCCGCTGAACGTTCGCCGGGTGCGCCGCCACGCAGCCGATCTTGGGCAGCAGCGTCGAGAACCCCGGATACCCCTTGAAGAAGTGCTCGACGGTGATGTTGAGCGGGCGCGGGTGGGGATGCTCCTCGCGGATCGCCTTACCGATCATCACCGCGTCGGGCGGCAGGGCGCCCGAGTGGTTCGACACGAGCAGTGCACCCCCCGTGGCGGGGATGTTCTCCATCCCCTCCACCTCGGCACGAAACCAGTAGCGGTAGAAGAACTCGATCAGCGTGGCGTCGAAGGCGTTCTCGATTCGCTCCGAGCGGCCCCAGTCGTCGATTCGGCGGTCGGGCTCGACCCCCGGCAGATGGCTCTTGAGGGTCGGCGCGGGAATTAGGCTGCCATCGGCCATCGGCTGCGAGTGTTGCAGACTCAACCCTCCGCCAAGCGCTCCAACACAGGGTCCAGCTCGGCCTTCAGGCCCCTCCAGTCGCGCGCGCCGATCACGCCGTCGCGCTCCACGAGTTCCTCGTTCCAGGGGTGCACGATCGTGGCGGGCACGATCCCCGCCTCGCGAGCGCGAACGATGTTCACGGGGCTGTCGTCGACCAGCACGTCGATGCCCAGCTCGACGCAGCGCGTGACCTTGTCGAAGGAGCAGTGCAGGTCGTCGTAGGGCATACCGATCTGCTCGAGCCAGCGCACCGTCGCGGCCGCGGTCTGGGTACGCCGGTGACTCGTGACGTGGATCCAGTGTCCCGCCTCGTGCCACTCGCGCACGGTCTCGACGGCGTCGTCGTAGGGCACTCCGGCCAGGATGTTCTCGTCGGAATGGGTCTCCTCCACGCAATGGATGACGGCGTCGCGCTCGAGCACGGTTATGCCCCAGTCGCGCTGGTCCTCGTAAGGAAGTTCGACGCCGTAGCGCTCCCTGACCACGCGCTGCAGCAGGTCCCAGTAGGCGTGCAACGTCGAGTCGATGTCAAGTGCGATCTTGGCCACGGGCCTTACCCTAGAAGTGAGATGCCCAGAAAGTTCGTCCCCACCGCCCGTCCCGCCACGGTGCGCGCCGCCCGGCACGCGGGCCAGGGCTACGGCGAGACCGCCGAGCCGGACTGGCGCACGATCGACTGGTCGGCCCACCTGCACCAGATCGAGTTGAACGGCACGCCGGTCAACTACGCCGACATCGGCGCGGGCGAGCTCGAGCCGATCGTGTTCGTGCACGGCCTCGGCGGCCAGTGGCAGAACTGGCTCGAGAACCTGCCGCGCGCCGCTCTGGAGCGGCGTGTGATCGCGCTCGACCTGCCCGGCTTCGGGAGCACGCCGATGCCGGGCGACGAGATCACCATCTCCGGCTATGGCCGCTGCGTGGATGCCCTCTGCGACAAGCTCGACCTGGGCCGGGTGGACATCGTCGGCAACTCGATGGGCGGCTACATCGCCGCCGAGGTGGCGATCCAGTTCCCGGGGCGCATCGATCAACTGCTGCTCGTGTCCGCCGCGGGAATCACCAGCGCCGACGTGGCCCGCACCCCCATCTACACCGTGGGACGGATCGCCTCCACCCTGACCGCCCACAGCTCCGCGCAGTACCGGGCCATCGCCTCGCGGCCGCGATCGCGCCACGTGGCGCTCGCCTGGGTGGCCCGCCACCCGTCGCTTCTCAAGCCCGACCTGGCCTACGAGGGCTTCATGACCGGCGCCGGCCGTCCGGGCTTCGACGCCGCGCTGCACGCCTGCCTCGAGTACGACTTTCGCGACCGCCTGCCCGACATCCGCCGGCCCACGCTGATCGTGTGGGGCGAGAAGGATTCGATCATCCCGGTGCGCGACGCCCATGAGTTCGAGCGCCTGATCCCCGATTCGCGCAAGGTCGTGATGAAGGACACCGGACACATCCCGATGGCCGAGCGCCCGGGAGCCTTCAACAACGTGATGATGCAGTTCCTCGACGAGACCGGGCCCGCGTCGGACGCCGAAACGGCCGCCGGCGCGTCCGAGGCCGCTTCAGCGGGCCGACCGGAGACGTTCCCCCGGAAATGCGAGACCCAGAGGTCGCCAGGCAAGGACGCAGTGAGCCGGAATAGCAGCGCTATTCCGGCGAGCGAGGACGCCGCATGGCGACCTCTGGGGCCGCAGTTTCGGGCGGAACGTTTCCGGGAGGTCCACTAGCTGGACGCCACTCCCGATCCGGCCCAGAAGCTGCCGCCCGAGGCGCGCGGCTATCTCGTGGTGCAGGGACTGAGCCGAACGGTCCCGGTGGCGGTAGCCGCGATCTGGGGCGGCGCCGCGCTCGAGAGCGGCGGAGCGCCCGACGGGATCGGCCTCCTGGTGATCGCGGCGGCGATCGCCGGCGTGCTGGTGGGCGGGCTGCTCGCTCCTCTCCTGCGTTACCGCCACTGGCGCTACGAGGTCCGCGATTGGGAGATCGACCTGCTGCGCGGCGCGCTGGTGGTCACGCGCACGCTCGTGCCGATGACCCGCGTGCAGCACGTGGACACCCGCCAGACCGTCCTCTCGCAGGCATTCGAGCTGCGCTCGGTGATCGTGCACACCGCGGCGGGCTCACACGAGATACCCGCCCTGCGCCCCGGCGAGGCGACGCGGATACGCGACCGGATCGCGCTGCTGGCTCGTGAGCCCGATGAGCTCTGAGGACCTGTCCGTGGCACACATACCTCGGCGCCGCCTGCATCCCGCCGAGATCCTTCTCAGTGGTCTCGACAACGTCCGCGAGGCCTTCATCGGCATGGTCGTGGTGATCGTGCTCGGCGCCGGCGGCGTGAGCGCGATCCTGGCGGCGTGCCTCGCGGTGGTGGGTTTGCTGGCGGCAGCCGGCGCGGGCTACGTGCGCTGGAACAACACCTTCTACGAGGTGCGGGAGGGATCGCTGCGCTACCGCAGCGGGATCCTGTCACCCGACGAGACCGCGGTCCCGCTCGGGCGCATCGGTGCGCTCGACACCAGCCAGGGACCGGTCCAGCGCCTGTTCGGGGTGTTCGCGCTGCACGTGCAGACCGCGGGCGGAGGCTCCGAGGGAGAGATCGTGCTGCGCGCCGTGTCGGAGGCCGCCGCCCGCGACCTGCGCAGCGCCGCCGGCCTGGCCGATCCGGTGACCGAGGACCTGCCGGAATGGCGGCTGCGCCTGCCCGACCTGATCGCCACGGCGATCACCGCGCCGCAGTTCGGCGTGGTGCTGCCGCTGCTCGCGGGAAGCGCCGCCCTGCTCGACGACGTGGTGCTGGACGGCCCGGGCGAGGGGCTGCTCGACCGCCTCCCCGACCAGCCGGGCGAGATCGCGCTGGCCGTCGTGGCCGTGGCCGGGGCCGCCTGGCTGCTCTCGTTCGCCGGCGCGCTGATCGCGTTCGCCGGCTTCACCGTGGTCCGCGACGGCGAGCGCCTTCGGATTCGGCGCGGGGTGTTCAGCCGGCGAGCCGCGAGCCTGCCGCTGGGCCGAGTTCACGCGGTGGAGGTGGTGGAGGGCTTCGCCCGTCGTCCCTTCGGCCTCGCCACCGTGCGCATCCAGACGGCGGGCTACCGCGACGAGCCGGCGGCCGCCCAGACGCTCCTGCCGCTCGTGCGGGTTACCGCCATCGATGGCCTACTCGGCGAGCTGGTGCCCGCCCTCTCGAACGGATTGGGCGAGCTCGAGCCCCCGCCAGCGCGGGCGGCGCGGCGCTACGCCGCGCCCGAGGCCCTCGCCGGTGCGGCCATCGGCGGGGCGATGGCCGTTGCGTGGCCCGCGGCGTGGCCCGCGATCGCGGTGCTGGCCGTGCTGGGCGGGCTCGACGGCCTGCTTCGCCACCGCTCGGCGGGCTGGCGCTTGGCCGGGGGCCGGCTCGCGCTGCGCCGGCGCCTGCTCGCACGCCGCACCCTGGTGGCACGCACCGACCGCCTCCAGGAGCACTCGCTGCGAACGTCGCCGTTTCAGCGGCGGGCTCGGCTGGCCACCCTGGGAGTGGCGGTGGGCTCGGGCAGGCGCGCGCGGGTGGCGCATCTCGAGGCGGTGGTGGCCGCCCGCCTGTTCGAGCGGCTGCGTCCCGCGCGCTAGCGCAGGGAGCTAGCTGGTGACGGCCCCTTCGGAGGCCGACCCGACCAGCCTCGAGTACTTGCCGAGCACGCCGTCGGGGTACTTGATCTCGGGCGCCTCGTAGCCGCTCAGGCGCTCGGCGATCTCCTCGTCGCTGAGGTCCACGTTGAGCTCGCGGCTCTCCACGTCGAACGTGATCGTGTCCCCGGTCTGCACGGCGGCGATCGGGCCCCCGCGCGGCGCCTCGGGAGCAACGTGACCGGCCATGAAGCCGTGGGTGGCGCCGGAGAAGCGACCGTCGGTGAGCAACGCGACCGAGTCGCCGAGGCCCTCGCCCACAAGGGCGGCGGTCACCTGCAGCATCTCGCGCATCCCCGGGCCGCCGGATGGGCCCTCGTTGCGGATCACCACGACCTCGCCCGGCTCGATGGCCTTGCTCTTCACGCCGGCGAAGGCCTCCTCCTCGCTCTCGAACACGCGCGCCGGGCCGGTGTGCTCACGGCGGCCGTGGCCGGAGAGCTTGACCACGCACCCCTCGGGCGCCAGGTTCCCGCGCAGGATGGCGAAGCCCCCGTTGGGCTTCAGGGCGTCGTCCACCGGCCGCACGACCTCCTGGCCCTCTGTCTCCGCGGCGCTGCCGGCCACCTCGCCGATCGTCTGACCGGTGACCGTGATGCTGTCGGCGTGCAGGATCCCCGCCTCGTGGAGGCGCCGGATGACGAGGGGGACGCCGCCGGCTCGGTACAGGTCGGTGGCCACGAACCGCCCGCCCGGCTTGAGGTCGCACAGCAGCGGGGTGCCCCAGGCAATGCGGTCGAAGTCCTCGAGCTCGAGCGGCACGCCGGCCTCCCGGGCCACGGCCAGCAGGTGGAGCACGAGGTTGGTGGAGCCCCCCGACATCGCCCCGGCCGCGATTGCGTTCTCGAGCGATTCCTTGGTGATGATCTGGCTCGGGCGCAGGTCGCGCTCGAGCACGTCCACCACCAGCCGGCCGCAGGCCTCGGCCACGCCGGCCTTGTCGCCGTCCTCGGCCGGAACCATGGTGCTGCCCGTGGGGGCGATGCCGAGCACCTCGAAGGCCATCGCCATGGTGTTGGCGGTGAACTGACCGCCGCAGGCCCCGGCGCCCGGGCTGGCGTGGTTCTCGAGATCGGTCAGCTCGTCGTCGCTGAGGTCGCCCGCGGCGTGTGCGCCGATGCCCTCGAAGACGTCCTGGATGGTCACGTCCTTGTCGCGCCAGCGGCCGGGCGCGATCGAGCCGCCGTAGAGCAGCACGCTCGGCACGTCGAGGCGCGCGAGCGCCATCACGCAGCCCGGGATGGTCTTGTCGCACGCGCACAGGGCGATCACGGCGTCGAACATGTGGCCGCGGGCCATCAGCTCGATCGAGTCGGCGATCACCTCGCGGCTGATCAGCGAGGCGCGCATGCCGTCGGTGCCCATGGTGATGCCGTCGGAGATGGCCACGGTGTTGAACTCCATGGGCGTGGCGCCCGCCGCGCGGATCCCCTTCTTCACGTGCTCGGCCAGGCCGCGCAGATGGAAGTTGCACGGCATGGTCTCGGTCCAGGTGTTGGCGATCCCCACGATCGGCCGCCCCAGCGCGTCGTCGTCGTAACCCACGCCCTTGAGCTGGGCGCGGGCCGCGGCGCGATCCGGGCCGTCGAGCAGGACCCGGCTGCGGCTGCGCGGATCGCCGGTCACTTGGCCCGCTGCGGGACCTTGCGCCGGCGCTCCCATTCGGCCAGGCGCCAGAGGTCGCGGCGCACGCGCGCGGGATCGAGCTGGCGGCCGACGAGATGCATGTTGGCGCGCCGTATCACTCGGTCCTCGTCCGAGGTGAGCGCCATCCACTTGGCCAGCACATCGTCGGAGGCGGGCAGGCGGTGGCGCCCGCCACCGTCGCCCGTCATGTCCGGGAACTCGACGCAGTACTCGGACAGAAGCTGCCCGCTGCCCGAGACGTAGGCGACGATCGGCTTGTGCGGGTAGACGAGGTAGGCGTAGGGCGGTGCGGCGATGGCGCTGCGAACCGGGTCGCGGCGGTCCCCGCGCCGGTCGGTGCGGCCGGAGTGCTTGCCGGCGATCCGGATGAAGCCCAGGTCGCGGTACATGGCCCACTCCTCGTCGTTCACGCACGAGCGCAGCAGCTCGCGAGCCCGGGCCTCGGCTCGCCGTTCACGGCCGGGGTCGTACAGGTGCAGCTCGTCCAGCGGCCCTTCGCCGCGGCGCGCCCGGCGGCGTGCTCGCAGTCGTTCGGACTCGCGCATGATCAGGGGAGCGGCGAGCACCAGGGCGATCAGGGCCAGTGAGAGCAGCGCGAGCAGCACGCCGATACGGCCCTCAGCCGCCGGAGGCGCGCGGGAAGAAGATCACTCGCTCCGCCCCGTCCGGAATGTCACGGTAACCCCTGACCATCTGTGCCTCGCGCCTACCGCTGCGAGGATCGGTGGTGGGCACCGCCGCCCACATGCCCTCGTCCAGCTGGCGACGGAACTCCTCGACCAGCAGCTCCTCTTCCTCGCGCACCCGCGGATCACCTTCGGCGAGCAGTACTTCGCCGTGTCCGGGCTTCATGCGCAGGAACTTGATTGGTTCGTCTCCGAAAACTGTGTGATCGCTGTGCGTCCGTCCACGCCCCCGTCCGGGCCGCTTGAACCATTATGCCATCGAGGCAGCGGCGCCTCCGGCCTTGGCGCGTTTTTGTGCGGCGGCCTCCGGGTAGCCCCCGTGCATGCGCCCAGCCGAGGCTCGTTCCGACACCCCTTCGCTCGCCCAGGTGGTCCGCCGCGCCGTGGAGGTCTGCGACCCGGCGGGCAGCTCCCCCGCGGCCGCCGACTTCGAGGAGCGCTTCGAGGATCGAGACGAGCCCGTGACCGCTCCCGCCGACGTCGAGTTGACCCTTCGCGAGGCGGGTGTCGATCCCGAGGACGAGGATCCCGTGGCCGTGATGATCATCGCCGTCGCGACCTACCTGGCCCACCGGCGCACGGAGATGGACGACGACCGCGAGCACCTGCTGCGGCTCGCCGCCCGCGCGGAGTTCGACGCGCATCCGCCCGAGCACGTGGCGCGCTGGCTGGCCGATCAGGGCGTGGACGTCTAGCTCAGCCCTCCCCCCCTCGGGTCCGGCGGCCGAGACCGGTCACGTCGACCGGCCCGGCACCCCGGCCCAGCCCTCGCAACCCGTCGCGCACGGCCTCGGCTGCGATCTCCTTGGCCCGGCGCGCCGCCTCGAGCGGCTCCAGACCCAGCGCCAGGTGCGCCGCCAGAGACGAGGAATGGGTACATCCCGATCCGTGGGCGGCCCCATCCGGGTATCGCTCGCCGGGTATCTCGACGAGCCGCTGACCATCGAAGAACAGGTCCGTGGCCTCCGCCCGGTGGCCGCCGGTGAGGACGACCACGTCGGGGCCGAGCTCGTGGATGGCCCGCACCAACTCCTCGGGCTCGGCGTCCTCGGCCGCCCTGGCGAGGACGCGGGCCTCCGGGAGGTTCGGGGTGGCGACCGCCACCCGCGGCAGCAGCTGCGCGCGCAGGGCGGAATCGGCCTCCGGGTCGAGCAGGCGCGCGCCGCTCTCGGCGACCATCACCGGGTCGAGCACGACCGGGGCCTGCCCAACGAGGTCGAGCGCCCGCGCCACCGCCTCGACCGTCTCGGCGCTGCCCAACATGCCGATCTTGACCGCGTCCACCCCGATGTCCTCGGCCACGGCACGCACCTGCTCGACGATCGCCTCGCCGGGCAGCGGGTAGACCGCGGTCACCGCCACTGTGTTCTGTGCCGTGACGGCCGTGATCGCCGTCATGCCGTGCACGCCGCAGCGCGCGAATGCCTTGAGATCGGCCTGGATGCCGGCGCCGCCGCCCGAGTCCGAGCCGGCGATAGAGAGCACGCGGGGATAGATGAGCTTCGGAGCGTTCACGGCTCGCGCAGGATAGGGACGCCGAGCGCCCTCTCCCACCCCTCCAGGCCGCGGCGCACGAGAAAGCCCTGCGCCTCCAGGCGGGCGATCGCGGCCCTCGTCTCGCCGGTGGGCAGGCGCACGGCCTGCGCGATGGCGCTCACCGATTCCCGGCCCTCCGCCGCCTCGAGAACTCGAGCCAGCACCGGATCGCGCGGGGCGTCCGCCGCGGCCGTCTCGTTCGGCAGCTCGCGCGCGCCGACTCCGAACAGCTCGTCGAGCACGTCCTCGGTGCCGGTGATCGGCACGGCACCGTCCTTCAGCAGGCCGTTCGTGCCGCGGGCAAAGCGCGACGTGACTCGTCCCGGCACCGCGGCCACGCAGCGGCCGAGGTCGCGCGCGAACTCCGTGGTGATCAGGCTCCCGCTGGGATCGGCCGCCTCCACCACCACGGTCATGCGGGCGAGGCCGGCCATGATCCGGTTGCGGGCGGGAAAGCTCCATCGGTAGGGCTGGGTGCCCGGGGGTAGCTCAGAGAGCACGATTCCCGTTTCACGCACCCGCTCGTGCAGGCGGCGATGCCGACGGGGGTAGACGACGTCGGGCCCGCCGGCCAGGACGGCCACCGGCAACCCCCTGCCGTCAAGACAACCCCGGTGGGCGGAGGCGTCGATACCCAGCGCCAGTCCGCTCACGACCGGCACCCGAGCCGAGCCCAGCCCGCGGCCCAGCGAATAGGCCACCTCGGTGCCGTAGGGACTCGGGTTTCGGGTGCCCACGATCGCCACGGCGGGCTCGGCACACAGCTGATCGAGTGCGTCGGGGCGGCCCATGGAGAAGAGCACCGCCGGCGGGTCGCCCAGGTCGAGCAGCGCCGCCGGATAGGCCGGCGCGTGGCGGCACATCGCCCGGACTCGCGCCGACGCCAAGCGCTCGCGCTCGGTGTCGGCGTCGAACCGAGCGAGATCCTCGGCCAGCTGCTGAGCCTGCTCCCCGGCCACGGCGGCGAGCAGCTCCGCTTCGCTTAGGGTCAGGAGGCCGCGCACGCGCGGTCGGGGCCGGTCGAGCAGGCCGGCGATGCGAGGCGCGAGCCGGGCCAGCAGCACCGAGCGGCGCAGACAGGCGGCGCAGGCGGGGTGTTCTGCCCCTGTGGTCATGCCGCGGCGAGCTCCAGCCCGTCGAGGCGGTAGGAGAGAGCTTCGTCCAGGTCGATCGCCTCCACCTGATCGTGGCCCGCCAGGTCGGCGATCGTCCGGGCCACGCGGAGAACGCGGTCGTGGCCGCGGCCGCTCAGGTTGAGGCGATCGCGCTCCGCGAGAAGCCGGGCGGTGAGGGCCGCGTTGAGCGGAACCATGGCCCTCGTGAGCCGGCCGTCCATGTCGCCGTTGCACAGCGCGCCGGTGCGGTCGAGCCGCCGACCCTGGAGGTCACGGGCGCGGATCACGCCCGCTCGGGCTTTTGCCGACGTGGTGCGCTCGCCCTTCTGCTCGCCGACCAGTTCGTGCGGGGGCACCTGCTCGACCTGACAGACCAGGTCGATCCGATCGAGCAGCGGCCCGCTCAGACGGCGCCGATAGCGCGACGCCTCCAGCGCGGTGCAGCTGCAGCTGTCCACCGGTCGCGCGCAGGGGCATCGGTTGCAGGCCGCGATCACCATGGCGTTGGCGGGAAACTCGAGCGTGCGCTGCCCGCGCATGATCTCGACCCTGCCCTCCTCCAGCGGTTGGCGCAGAGCATCGATCGACGTTCGGCTGAACTCGGGGAGCTCGTCGAGGAAGAGCACGCCCCGGTGAGCCAAGGTGATCTCGCCGGGCTGGGGCCGGCTGCCGCCGCCCACGAGGCCCTGGGCGGAGATGGTGTGATGAGGCGCCCGAAAGGGCCGCCGCGTGGCCAACCGCCCGCTGCCCAGCCCCGCCGCGCTGTGGACCTGGGTGACCTCCAACGCCTCCTCGAAGCTCGGAGCCGGGAGGATGCCGGGCAACCGCCGCGCAAGCATGGTCTTGCCCGCACCCGGCGGGCCGATCATCAGAACGTTGTGGCCGCCTGCCGCGGCAATCGAGAGGGCTCGCTTGGCGTCCTCCTGGCCGCGCACGTCGCCCAGGTCGGCCTGATCTGACTCCTCCTCGGGGGCCCTGGGCACCTCCGGCCGGGCCGGCTCGGGGCTCCAACGGCCGTGAAGCAGGTCGGCCATGCCGTCGAGCCCTCTAACGCCCCGGACCTCGAGCCCCTCGACGAGCGCAGCCTCGCCGGCGTTCTGCTCGGGCACGAGCAGGTCGGAATATCCCGCGCGCCGCGCCCCGGACGCGACGGCCAGTACGCCGCGGACCGGCTTGATCTCGCCGCTCAGCGAGAGCTCGCCGCAGAGCGCGTAGCGACCGACCGCCTCGTGGGGCACCTGTTCGGTGGCCGCCAGCAGGCCGACGGCGATGGCGAGGTCGAAACCCGGGCCCGCCTTGCGCACGTGCGCGGGCGCGAGATTGACGGTGATGCGCTTCTGGGGAAAGTCCAGCCCGGCGTTGAGGACGGCCGCCCGCACCCTCTCTCGCGACTCCCGAACGGCGCGGTCAGGGAGCCCGACCAGCGTGAATGCTGCGAGCCCGCGGCGGACGTCGACCTCCACGGTCACCTCGTGGCTGGCGACTCCCTCGAGGGCAAAGGTGGCTACGCAGGCGAGCATGGGGCGGCACGCTAGGTCGGCGGTGGTTACGTGTGGGTGACGAGCGTGACAAATGAGCATCAAGCGCAATTGGTGCCGAGTTGTCACGCTCGGCACCCACCTGTAACCCGACCCTCCGTACGGTCGTCGCATGGCTCAGACCGACCGACGCCGCCTGGTGGGCGCCCGAGGCGAGGACCTCGCTCGGCGGCATCTCGAGGCGCGCGGGTTCGAACTGCTCGACGCCAACTTCCGCACGCGTCACGGCGAGCTCGACCTGGTGGCGGTGGACGATCGCTGCCTCGTCTTCTGCGAGGTCAAGACGCGAGTCCTGGCGGCAGAACGGGGTGGTCAGGGCGACGTCCTCGGCCCTCTCCAGAGCATCGGCGCACGCAAGCGGCGCCAGGTTCGGTTGATGGCCCGCGAATGGCTGGGCCTACGCGGGCGCGAGGCGCCGTGGCGCGAAGAGCTTCGCTTCGACGCCATCGGGATCGAGTTCGACCCCTGCGGGAAGCTCATCCGGCTCGAGCATGTCGAGGCGGCGTTTTGAGGGCGCCGAGGCTTCAGTGCCTGAGTCGTCAGTTCGCGCGCACCCTTCCCGGCATCTGGCCGCGCCTGACGCCGACCTTCCGGCTCAGGTCACTAACCCTCGAGCGCCAACTGGGTGTAGGCGATCGACTGGAACGACATGCGGTGCAGCGGCGACACCCCGTGCTGGGCTATGGCCGCCCGGTGCTCCGGGGTGGAGTAGCCCACGTTCGTCGAGAAGTCCCACTCGGGATGGCGAGCGCCGACCTTGCGCATGTAGCGGTCGCGGCTCACCTTCGCGAGCACCGACGCCGCGGCGATAGCGGCGCTGCGACAGTCACCGTCGATCACCGCCCGCTGGTCGAAGCCGAAATCGGGCACCCTGAACCCGTCGACCAGACAAACCGTGCCGTTCCTGGCGACTCCGAGGAGGGCGGTCCGCAGCGCTTCGAGGTTGGTGTTGTGCAGGCCGCGCGCGTCGATGCCACGCACACAGCGGGACACGATGACCGATCGGGCGGCGGCCCGGAGGACGAGCGGGTACAGCTCCTCGCGCGCCTCGGCGGTGTGCTGCTTGGAGTCGTTGAGCCGGCTGAGGGCGCGGCGGTCGGAGAGGGTCAGGAGCTCCAGGTCGAACAGGACCGCGGCCGCGACGAGCGGCCCGGCGAGCGACCCCCTCCCCGCCTCGTCGGCGCCGGCCACGTAGCGACAGCCCAGATCGCGATCGAATGCGAACAGCCGCCGACCGCTCGTCTTGCGCCGCCGGCTGGCACGTCTCGCGCGAGCGCCGACAGAAGCGGCCTGGGCCGGCGTCTTGGCCGGACGGGCCTGCGTCCCGGCCTTGGATTGCGGCTTGCTCTCGGCCTTTTTCGATCTGCCCACGCTGGCGGCGATCATAGGCGGGCGCACGGCGGAAGCGGCGAGGAGCGGCGTCCTCGACCCGCGTGCAGGGTGCTAGAGCAGGCCGATTCGGTCTGGTGGCCAGTAGGTGGCAAAGGCCTGCCCGATCACCCAGTCCTTGGGTATCGGCCCCCACTCGCGGCTGTCGGCGCTGGCGGCGCGATTGTCGCCCATCATGAAGTAGTAGCCCTTGGGAATGCGGATCTCGCGGGGAAGGTTGCAGATCTCGCAGTCGTCGCTGAGCAGCGCGAACGACTCGTTCCGGCGCCTGCCGTTCACGTACACCGCGCCACCCACCACCTTCAGGCGGTCCCCACCGACCGCCACGACGCGCTTGATGAAGTTGGTATCCGACCTGTTGTCCGTCGGCCGGGGGCAGGCCGACTCACTCGAGTGGCGGACGCCGCAGGAGTTGGTGTCGGCGCCGGCGGGCGGCTTGAACACGAGCACGTCACCGCGCCCGTAGTCGCTGAAGTTCTTGGTCACCCGGTCGACAAGGACACGTTGCCCGATCTCGAGCGTCGGGACCATCGACTCGCTGGGGATCCGAAACGGCTTGACCAGAAAGGCCTGGATGCCGAGCGCGAGCCCGAGCGCCACTGCCACGATCATGACCAGCTCGAGGAACGAGCCGGCGGTGCTCTTCTCCTTGGTACGCGCCACGTCTCGGGCCGAGAGCCTGAGGCTCGCCTAGCTCTGCGAGCGCTCGCCCGGCTCGTCGCCCGTGGCCTGGGAGTCCGCGACCGCGCTCAACTCCTCCGGGGCCTGATCGCCGCTGCCGTCCCGCGCGGGATCGGCGTCGGCTTCGGGAGCCGGGTCGCTCTCCCCCGCAGGAGCCTCGCCACCGTTTCCTTCGGCGCCCTGCCCTCCGTCGGCGCTGGGTGCCGAGCCCTCGTTCGCCGCGGCCTCGGCCTCCTCGGCCGCAACGGTGTCCGCCAGCTCCTCCTCGCCCGGCCGCGCGGCGTCGTCCGCGGGCATGGCGCCCTCGACGAAGCTGCCCTCCTGCTCCGCTCCGGTCCAGCGGCGCTCGCGCACGCGGGCACGGCGGCCGACTCGATCGCGCAGGTAGTAGAGCTTGGCGCGCCGTACGTCGCCCCGCGACGCCACCTCGATGCGCTCGATCTTGGGCGAGTGCAGAGGGAACGTCCGCTCGACGCCCACGCCGAACGACTGCTTGCGGACCGTGAAGGTCTCGCGCGCGCCGCTGCCCTGGCGCTTGATCACCACGCCCTCGAAGACCTGGGTCCGGCGGCGGGTGCCCTCGACCACCTGAAAGTGAACGCGAACGCGATCGCCGGCTTGGAAGACGGGCACGCGCCGCAGTTGCGCGCGCTCGAGGCTGTCGATAACTCCGGACATAGAAGAGGCGCGACCCGCCTGGTGATTCCATCGCTCCGGCGCGGGCCCAAGCCCGCCCCCTTGCGCACGGCTGTCGCGCGTGGCGGCAATGGTAGCGAAGGTCAGGAAGCCCGCTCCCGGCTGCGAGCCAGCCGCCACTCGCGCACGTTGGCGTGGTCCCCGGAGATCAGAACCTCGGGGACCGTGTGCCCGCGCGAGTCGAAAGGTCGCGTGTAATGGGGGTATTCAGGAGCGCCGGAGAGGGCGTCGCTGAAGGACTCCTCCACCGCGCTGTCGGCGTGGCCGAGGGCGCCCGGCAAGCTTTCGCAACAGAGCGTCGCACACCACCATCGCCGCCAGCTCGCCGCCCGAGAGCACGTAGGGCCCGATCGAGACCACGTCGGTGGCGAGGTGCTCGTGCACCCGCTCGTCAAAGCCCTCGTAGCGCCCGCACAGCAGGGTCAGCTCGTCCTCGCGCGCCAGCTCGTCCGCCAGCGCGTCGTCGAATCGCCGCCCGCCGGCCGACAGGGCGATCACCCGGCGGCCCTCCGGGGGCGCCTGGCCGTAGCGCGCGTGAGCGCCGCCTCCACCACGTCGACCCGAAGCACCATGCCCGCTCCCCCGCCGTAGGGCGTGTCGTCCACCTGCCCCGCCTTCAGAGGGGTGGTGGCGCGCAGATCGCAGAACTCGAGCGAGTGGCCCAGCGCCAGGACGTTGCGCACGTGTCGCTGGTCCGACAAACCATTCGAACCACGCCGGAAACAGCGTGAATACGTCGATCCTCACGTGAGGAAGCCCTCGTCGATCTCGATCACGTCAGCACCGACCGACTTCACGGCATCGCGCACGAAGGGCACAAGCGTGCCGTCGGAGAGCTCCAGGACCGAGCACGAGGGCCCGTCGAGCACCCGCTCCACGCGCCCGCGGCCCTCCACGGCCCTGCCGACCAGGTCGGCGGCCAGCCACTCGTCCTCGGCCAACTCGGTGTCGGCCAGAAGCGGCTCGCCGCGCAGCGGACGGGGGTCGTCCACCCCCTCCAGGCGGATCAGCGGGCGGTCGGCGGTGCCCGCCCGTCGTGTGACCCGATGTGTGGCCTCGCGGACAGTCACGATCTCCCCGAGCGTCAGCTCGGCGGACGCGCCGTCCACGTAGAAGCTGCCGTCGTGGCCGTGTGGCTTTCCCACCCGGCCCACCGTGACCAGCGTCAATCGACGACGTCGACGAGCACGCGGTGTCCCTCGCGCACGGCCACCGCCTTCATGACCGTTCGCAGCGCCGCCACC
>CAVVCU010000012.1:0-65870 GCA_963746825.1 uncultured Thermoleophilaceae bacterium | reverse complement strand
TGTCCCCGCTGGGGCCGGTGGGCAGCACCGCCGGGATCGAGTACCTGGCCCGCCGGCGCAGGCGGGCCCGCACCTAGGCCGGAGGCTTCGGTCCGACTCCGGCGCCGACGAGGCGCTCGGTCAGCTCCTCGCGGCTGGTGCCGCGGCGGTACAGCACGCGCTCGAAGAGCTGGCCGTACACGTCGAACACTCCGAACAGAAGGTCGGGAGTGCCCACCGCCTCGGCCTGGCGGGCCACTGCGTAATCGCCGGCGAGCCGGGTCACGTCATCGAGGACCTCGGCGCCCAGAGGCGGCGTTCCCGGGCCTCCCTCCTCGGCCTCGGAGCCCGGCGTGAGCGGAGCCTCGCCCACGCCGAGGGCCTGGAGCGCCGCGCCGACCTCGCCGTGCAGCCTCAGGGCGCGCAGCCAGCGCTCGGCCTCGTCCTCGGCCGAGTGAGCGAACGGCATGGCCGTGCCGGCCAACGCCACTACGAGCGCGGCATCCTGGGACAGGGGGGTTCGGGACTGGGTCAAGACGGTGACAAGTCTACGGCGCCGGCGATGCCTCGAGCCATTCGCGAACGGTCACTTGCCGGGCCGCGCGCTCGCCCGTCTCGATCTCGTGCGTGAGCTCGGCCAGCAGGCCATGGCGCTCCGCGACCACATTGTGCTTGTGGATCGTCTCCAGGTTCTCCTGGCGGGCTGAGACGAAGGCGTCCGGGCCCAGGTCCGTGAAGCGCTCGGTGGCCATGCGCACCATCTCGCGCACACAATCCTCCACGAAGCGCGGACGCCTGTGCGCCTTCTCGACCACCTCGAGCTCGTCGCTGCGCTTCATCAGCTCGTATATCTCCGAGCTCATGGCCGACTCCACGATCTTCAGCAGCGACGCCGCCTCGAGTGCGTCGGTGCAGCCCTCGGGGCAGCCGATGTGCAGCGTGCCGATTCCCCGCTGGTTGTGGGTGGCCGCCGGAACGGCCTCGAACACACGGGCGATATCCGCGTCGTCGAACCCGGCCTCGCGCAGGCGCTCCTGGGAGCGCTCCATCACGAGCTCCTGCGCGCACGGACAGGCCGTCATGCCCTGGGCCTGCACGCCCACCAGCCGGCGCGTCCCGCGCTCCGATGCCACGGCTGATCCGAACAGGGTGTAGATCTCCTGGGTGAGCGAGCCTGAGGCCGGGGCCGGCTTGGTCTCCGGATAGCGGGCGGCGATCGTGACCTCGGAGCGAAGCCCGCCCTGGCGGTCGCGCACCAGCTCGGCGATGTGAGCGGCCAGCGTCTCGGCCTTGAAGGCCTCGCTCAGGATCACCTCGTCGATGGCCTCGTTGACCACTTCCTCGAAGCGCGACATGTGCGCGCCCTTCTGCTCGGGCCCGAGATCGACGAAGCACTCGAGCTCGGCGTAGAAGAGCTGCTCGGTCCCGTTCGCGCTGATGCGGATCACCTTCTCGACACCGGTCACTCCGACGCGCGAGAGGCTCACCTGAATCGACGGGCGCCGGGCCTGGACGTCGCTCCCGAGGAGCGAAAACGATTCGGTCATGGCCAGCACTCACTGTACCGAGATGGCGCATGGGGCAATGCGCACAAACGGTGTACACTGGCCGCCGGCTGATCGCCACGGGACTCAATTGAGGACTGGCGCAGTCTCTGCAGGAGGGAGCGTCGGGATGGCAAAGCAAGGCGGAGGTGCGCTGCTGGAGAGTACGGCCGAGGTACCCGTCCTCGAGGTGGAGGAGGTGCGGGGGCTGGTGGCCGAAGGTCGCGAGCGCGGCTACCTCAGCTTCGCCGAGATCCAGACCGCGCTGGAGGAGGTCGACCTCGCCAAGGAGCAGCTGGTGGAGTTCCACGCGCACCTGCTGGAGCACGGGGTCGAGATCGTCACCGGCGAGGAGCGCCCCGCCGGCCTCATCGAGATCGCCGGCGACGGTGCGCAGCCGACCACGCGCAAGAAGCCGCAGATCGACCTCACCGTCGAGCCGAGCCTCGACTCGCTTCGCCTCTACCTGCGCTCCATCGGCCGTGTCGGCCTCCTGAGCGCCGGCGAGGAGGTCTCGCTGGCCAAGCGGATCGAGCGGGGCGACATGGTGGCCAAGCAGCACATGATCGAGGCGAACCTCCGGCTGGTGGTCTCCATCGCGAAGGGTTATCTCGGCCGCGGGCTGTCCTTCCTCGACCTGATCCAGGAGGGCTCACTGGGCCTGATCCGCGCGGTGGAGAAGTTCGACTACCGGCGCGGGTACAAGTTCTCGACCTACGCCACCTGGTGGATTCGCCAGGCCGTGAGCAGGGCCATCGCCGACAAGGCGCGCACGATCCGGATTCCGGTCCACATGGTCGAGAAGCTGAACAAGGTCGTGCACGTGGAACGCCAGCTCGTGCAGGAGTTCGGCCGCGAACCGACACCCGAGGAGATGGCCTTCGAGCTGCAGTGGAGCGCTCACGAGGTCAAGGACATCCTGCGACCTGGCGCAGGTCCCGATCTCCCTGGAGAAGCCGTGGGCGACGAGGACGACTCGGCGCTCGGCGACTTCGTCGAGGACGAGATGGCGGAGTCCCCCTTCGAGCGGGCGTCGGAGAACCTGCGCCGCGAGAACGTGCAGGTCGCACTGAGCGCGCTGCCCACGCGCGAGCGCGAGGTGATCGAGATGCGCTACGGCCTGCACGGCAACAAGGCGCGCACGCTCGAGGAGGTGGGCCGCGCGTTCGGCGTGACCCGCGAGCGGATCCGCCAGATCGAGAACAACACCCTGAAGAAGCTCGAGGGCCTGCCCGAGGCCCAGCGGCTCAGGGACGCTTCTTAGAGGCTGAGCGCGCGTCTACAATCGCCCGACAAGCCTCCGGGGGGATGTCCGAGTGGCTAAAGGAGTCAGGCTGTAAACCTGATGGCTATGCCTACGCAGGTTCGAATCCTGCTCCCCCCACTCCGGCCGACCCGGCCGCTCACAACGCCGACGTAGCTCAGCTGGTAGAGCACCTCCATGGTAAGGAGGGGGTCAGGGGTTCGAGTCCCCGCTGGGGCCGGTGGGCAGCACGGCCGGGATCGAGTACCTGGCCCGCCGGCGTAGGCGAGCCCGCACCTAGGCCGGAGGCTTCGGCCCAACTCCGGCGCCGACGAGGCGCTCCGTCAGCTCCTCGCGGCTGGTGCCGCGGCGGTAAAGCACACGCTCGAAGAGCTGGCCGTACACGTCGAACACTCCGAACAGCAGGTCGGGGGTGCCCACCGCCTCGGCCTGGCGGGCCACCGCGTAATCGCCGGCCAGCCGGGTCACGTCATCGAGGACCTCGGCGCCCAGGGGCGGCGTTCCCGGGCCTCCCTCCTCGGCCTCGGAGCCCGGCGTGAGCGGAGCCTCGCCCACGCCGAGGGCCTGGAGCGCCGCGCCGACCTCGCCGTGCAGCCTCAGGGCGCGCAGCCAGCGCTCGGCCTCGTCCTCGGCCGAGTGGGCGAACGGCATGGCCGTGCCGGCCAACGCCACTACGAGCGCGGCATCCTGGGAAAGTGGGGTTCGGGACTGGGTCAAGACGGTGACAAGTCTACGGCGCCGGCGATGCCTCGAGCCATTCGCGAACGGTCACTTGCCGGGCCGCGCGCTCGCCCGTCTCGATCTCGTGCGCGAGCTCGGCCAGCAGGCCATGGCGCTCCGCGACCACGTTGTGCTTGTGGATCGTCTCGAGGTTCTCCTGGCGGGCTGAGACGAAGGCGTCCGGGCCCAGGCCCGTGAAGCGCTCGGTGGCCATGCGCACCATCTCGCGCACACAATCCTCCACGAAGCGCGGACGCCTGTGCGCCTTCTCGACCACCTCGAGCTCGTCGCTGCGCTTCATCAGCTCGTATATCTCCGAGCTCATGGCCGACTCCACGATCTCCAGCAGCGACGCCGCCTCGAGTGCGTCGGTGCAGCCCTCGGGGCAGCCGATGTGCAGCGTGCCGATTCCCCGCTGGTTGTGGGTGGCCACCGGAACGGCCTCGAACACACGGGCGATATCCGCGTCGTCGAACCCGGCCTCGCGCAGGCGCTCCTGCGAGCGCTCCATGACGAGCTCCTGCGCGCACGGACAGGCCGTCATGCCCTGGGCCTGCACGCCCACCAGCCGGCGCGTCCCGCGCTCCGATGCGACGGCCGACCCGAACAGGGTGTAGATCTCCTGCGTGAGCGAGCCTGAGGCGGGCGCCGGCTTGGTCTCCGGATAGCGGGCGGCGATCGTGACCTCGGAGCGAAGCCCACCCTGGCGGTCGCGCACCAGCTCGGCGATGTGCGCGGCCAGCGTCTCGGCCTTGAAGGCTTCGCTCAGGATCACCTCGTCGATGGCCTCGTTGACCACTTCCTCGAAGCGCGACATGTGGGCGCCCTTCTGCTCGGGCCCGAGATCGACGAAGCACTCGAGCTCGGCGTAGAAGAGCTGCTCGGTCCCGTTCGCGCTGATGCGGATCACCTTCTCGACACCGGTCACTCCGACGCGCGAGAGGCTCACCTGAATCGACGGACGCCGGGCCTGGACGTCGCTCCCGAGGAGCGAAAACGATTCGGTCATGGCCAGCACTCACTGTACCGAGATGGCGCATGGGGCAATGCGCACAAACGGTGTACACTGGCCGCCGGCTGATCGCCACGGGACTCAATCTGAGGACTGGCGCAGTCTCTGCGGAGGGAGCGTCGGGATGGCAAAGCAAGGCGGAGGTGCGCTGCTGGAGAGTACGGCCGAGGTACCCGTCCTCGAGGTGGAGGAGGTGCGGGGGCTGGTGGCCGAAGGTCGCGAGCGCGGCTACCTCACCTTCGCCGAGATCCAGACCGCGCTGGAGGAGGTCGACCTCGCCAAGGAGCAGCTGGTGGAGTTCCACGCGCACCTGCTCGAGCACGGGGTCGAGATCGTCACCGGCGAGGAGCGCCCCGCCGGCCTGATCGAGATCGCCGGTGACGGTGCGCAGCCGACCACGCGCAAGAAGCCGCAGATCGACCTCACCGTCGAGCCGAGCCTCGACTCGCTTCGCCTCTACCTGCGCTCCATCGGCCGTGTCGGCCTCCTGAGCGCCGGCGAGGAGGTCTCGCTGGCCAAGCGGATCGAGCGGGGCGACATGGTGGCCAAGCAGCACATGATCGAGGCGAACCTCCGGCTGGTGGTCTCCATCGCGAAGGGTTATCTCGGCCGTGGGCTGTCCTTCCTCGACCTGATCCAGGAGGGCTCGCTGGGCCTGATCCGCGCGGTGGAGAAGTTCGACTACCGGCGCGGGTACAAGTTCTCGACCTACGCCACCTGGTGGATTCGCCAGGCCGTGAGCAGGGCCATCGCCGACAAGGCGCGCACGATCCGGATTCCGGTCCACATGGTCGAGAAGCTGAACAAGGTCGTGCACGTGGAACGCCAGCTCGTGCAGGAGTTCGGCCGCGAACCGACACCCGAGGAGGTGGCCTTCGAGCTGCAGTGGAGCGCTCACGAGGTCAAGGACATCCTGCGCCTGGCGCAGGTCCCGATCTCCCTGGAGAAGCCGGTGGGCGAGGAGGACGATTCGGCGCTCGGCGACTTCGTCGAGGACGAGATGGCGGAGTCCCCCTTCGAGCGGGCGTCGGAGAACCTGCGCCGCGAGAACGTGCAGGTCGCACTGAGCGCGCTGCCCACGCGCGAGCGCGAGGTGATCGAGATGCGCTACGGACTGCACGGCAACAAGGCGCGCACGCTCGAGGAGGTGGGCCGCGCGTTCGGCGTGACCCGCGAGCGGATCCGCCAGATCGAGAACAACACCCTGAAGAAGCTCGAGGGCCTGCCCGAGGCCCAGCGGCTCAGGGACGCTTCTTAGAGGCTGAGCGCGCGTCTACAATCGCCCGACAAGCCTCCGGGGGGATGTCCGAGTGGCTAAAGGAGTCAGGCTGTAAACCTGATGGCTATGCCTACGCAGGTTCGAATCCTGCTCCCCCCACTCCGGCCGACCCGGCCGCTCACAACGCCGACGTAGCTCAGCTGGTAGAGCACCTCCATGGTAAGGAGGGGGTCAGGGGTTCGAGTCCCCTCGTCGGCTTCTCCTGGCCGGACCCTAGGTGCCGCGGAGGCGCGTGAGCTCATGCGCCACCTCATCGTCGGTGATCGCCTCTCGGGGTCCGTACGCCTTGTACGCGCTGAACGCCAGACCGAGGCCCCAGCCCCCAAGAACCCAGGCGGGCCAGAAGTAGCCGGCCCCACTGACCGCCCAGATCACGATCAAGAAGGCGTTGACGATCACAAATGACGCCAGCATCTGCTTGAACGCATGCTTGCGCTTTACGGCGGCGACAGCCTGGTCGCGAAGCCCGGCGTCGCTGCTGCCCTGAGAATCGTTCACGTTGATCTCCTCTTCCGATGTGCCGGCCGTAGCCGCAGTCCTCTCCGATAGTCATCGGCATGGGCGGCGAAGATTTGACCTTCAAGCGTGCGAGCGCGGGCAGGACATGTGCGGGACTGCATGCTCACGCGGCGCTACGCGCCCGCGGGCTGGAAGAGCTCGATCGGGTTGCCGGAGGGGTCTTCGAGCAAGATCTGCCGGCCACCCGGTCCACTGACGATCTCGTTGCGGAACGTCAGGCCCGCGGCGCGCAGCCGCTCCACGTCGCCCGCGATGTCGTCGACGACGAAGTGGATGCGGTTCCAGCCGCCCGGAGCCGGCGCTCGGCCGTCGGGCATCGGCCGGCCGGCTGAGCTCTTCGGCCCGCTGAGCAGCAGCCGCAGGTTGCCGCGCACGACGTCGGCGAACGCGGGGGCCGCGCTCGACCGGACCGTGAAACCGAAGTGGGTGGTGTAGAAGTCGATCGACTCCTCGACGTCGTCGACCATGTAGCGGACGCTGACCAGCTCGTCGTCTTGCATGTTCAGCTCACCTCCTGAGCTAGTGCGCTCGATGCGATCCGGTCGAGCAGGAAGGGGATGCGGGCGGCCAGCTCGTCCGCCGTCCGCCCGAACGCGGGAAGAGTCTCATCGTCGGTTCCGGGCTCGCGCGCGGGGTCGGGAACGCTCCAGTGGATCAGCTCGGGTCCGCCGGGAAACTCCGGACACGTCTCGCGCACGCGATCGCACAGGCTGATGACGTAGTCGAAGCCCTCGGCGGCGAACTCGTCCAGGTGCTTGGAACGACGTCCGGCGATGTCGATGCTCCACTCGCGCATGACTCGCACCGCGTTGGGATGCAGCGGCTTGGGCTTGCTGCCCGCGCTGGCCGCGCTCACCGCACCGCCGGACAGCCGCTCGGCGAGCGCCTCGGCGATCTGCGAGCGCGCACTGTTTCCGGTACACAGGAACAGGACCCGCGCCGTTTTGGCAGCGTGCTCACGTAGAGGTGGACGCGGTGCCGTTGCCAGGCCCGGGTGCAACGCCACGCCGGCGCTCGCCAGCAGCTCGCCACAGCGCGCAAGATCGAGGATGTAGTAGGTGTCGCGCCCGTCGGCAGCGCTGCGCTGCATCGACACGAGACCACCGTCGCGCAGCTGGCGCAGGTGGTAGGAGACGAGGCTCTGGCGCCGGCCGGCCAGCACGCACAGCTCGCCCACGCGGCGATCGCTGCGCGCCAACTCGCCCAACAGCCGCCAGCGCAACGGATGCCCCGCCAGCCGCAGAAACCCTGGCGGCGAACTCTCGCCATGTTCCGCCACGACGACCACTCATGGGAGGCTACATCAATCTAGATTGATGCGAACCATCCGCACCGCTCGGGCCCTGACCCAGAAGTAGCGCTTTCACAGGATCTAGGCGGATTGTTCACCAGCCGGGCCGTGTGTCGGCCTAGCTTGATGCGTCGATGGCGCCCTGGGTCGCTGCTTGCTTACTGATTGCGGCGGGGTCCCTGTTGGGCCCCTCGGAGCCGAGCTTCGATCCCTGGGCTTGGCTCGTGTGGGGACGGGAGATCGCCCACCTTTCGCTGGACACGACCGCGGGGCCGTCGTGGAAGCCGCTCCCGGTCGCCTTGACGACGCTGTTCGCTCCCCTCTCGCTGGTCGATGACCGCATTCCGCCGGCCCTCTGGGTGGTGGTCGCGCGGGCCGGCGGCCTCATGGCGCTGGTCCTGGCGGCCAAGGTCGCGGCACAGCTGGTGGGCGGCGGGCGAGAGCGGAAGGCGGTCGCCGGCGCCGTGGCGGCGTTGGGCTTGGTGTTGACCCCCGACTGGGTGCGCTACCTGTTCCACGCGAACGAGGCGCCTCTGTGCGTCGGGCTCGGGCTCTGGGCGTTCGATCGCCACCTCGCCGGGCGGCCCGAGCTGGCGTTCGGGCTCGGGACGGTCGTCTGCCTGGCCCGGCCCGAGCTCTTCGGCTTCCTCCTGCTGTATGGAGCATGGATGGCCTGGCGCCTGCCAGGTACGCGCGCGCTGGTCGCCGGCCTGGTGCTCCTGGTCGTCGCGGCCTGGCTCCTGCCTCCCTGGGTGGGCGAGGGCAATCCGTTCGCCGCCGGCACACAGGCGAGCAGCGAGCCGTCGTGGAGCCTTTCGCTTGCCCCCTCGCCCTGGCGTGCCGCGCTCGAGGTGGGGCAGAGTCAGGCCTGGCTCGCGCTCGAGCTCACGGCGCTCGCCGCGGTCGCGCTCGCACTGGTGGGCCGCGGAGGCGAAGCGTTGCTTCCCCGCCCCGCCCGTCCGGGTGCGGTGGGTGTGCTGGCCGGCTTCTGCGCCACCGTCGCGGGGCTCTATCTGGCGATGACCGAGGCCGGCTTCTCGGGCAACCCGCGCTACGTGCTCCCCGCGTTGGCGTCGATCGCGTTGCTGGGGGGCGTTGGCGCGGCCCTGATCGTGGACCTCGGCCGGCGCGCCGGCGAGCGGGTGGCCCGGCCGGCTGGAGCACGGGCCGCGGTCGGCGGTGCGCTTGGGAGCGTGGCTGTCGGGGCGGTCCTGCTGATCGCGGCGGCTCCGGAGCTGCGCGATCACATCGAGTCCGCGGACGCCGAGGCGGCGCGAGGCCATCGAACGCTCGCGGCTCCACCAGCAGCTCGAGACCGCGGTCGACACCATCGGCGCCGGCTACATCACGCGCTTCGGCCCCGCCACCACGAACCGCTCGTATCAGACCCATTTGGCGTGGGAGCTGGCGGTACCGCTCAGCGGCGTGCACGGCACCGGGGGTCGCGGGATCGTGCTCAGGGCGCCGGCGCAGCCGGTGGCCGGCGTGGTGCGAATCCATCCTCGTGCCCGGCGCCGCGTCACGTTCGCGCGCGTGGGCGAGTGGACGGTGAGCGCGCGCCCGCCGAACGCGGAGCACGTCTTCACCTGGCCCATCGTCGGCTTCAGCCTGTGCGTCGCGGCGGCGCGCCAGCTGCCGCTCGAGGACGGCCGCTACCGCACGCCCTGCCGCTCAACGTAGGCGGCCAGCGCCTCGACCTCGTTGCCGGCCGGAGTGAGGGTGCGAATCTGGGCGCGGAGCCCGGCCAGCCGGTCCAGCAGCAGCTCGCTCATGACGATCGAGTAGACCCGGCCCGGTTCCAGCGGCTCTATGGGGGAGGAGGTCACCAGCGCGCCGCGGTTGTCGTCCAGGGTTCGGCGAAGGGCGGCGCCCGTCAGCTCCAGCCGAAGGAGCGGGTGGTCGTAGGCCTGCGCGGCGAAGAGCTCCTCGAAGGTCACCGGGCCGGCGTCCACGTCGGCGCGCAGGCTGGCCGGGCTGACGAGAGCCAGGTCGGCATCGGCGTGCTCGCGTTGCGCCTCTGCGGCCAGCCGGGCCAGCGCCCCGTTTGAGCGCGTGAGCGGGGTGGGAAGCTCGCCGACCACGCGCTCGGCGAGCTGCGCCACGCGAGCCCGGCGCGCCGCCACCAGATCCGACACCCCGGGGTCGGGTCCGGCGCTCTCGTGGTCGGTGGCCGGGATCCGGGCCGACGCCTCGACCACGTCGCCGCTCGTGCGGTCGACGATCAGGTCCACCAGGTCGAAGGCGACCCCGTAGGACCGCGCCTCGACCACGAGCTTGCCGTCCACCCGCAGGTTGAGCAGCGAGTGGCTGTGCCCGGCCACCACCACGTCCACCGCGCGATCCATCTGCCGCACCTCCTCCACGATCGGCCCCTCGAGGTTGGCCGCGTCCTCGGTGGCGGCACCCTCGTGCGCGAGCACCACGATGGCCTCGACGCCCTTGGACTGCAGGACGGGGACCCAGCGGTTGACCTCCTGCGACACGTCACCGAAGCGAAACGGGGCGGCATGGCGCCCCAGCAGCCAGTTGGGTGTGCGAGTGGTGGTGGCGCCGATGAACCCGACCCGCACGCCGGCCCGCTCGACGACGCGATAGGGCGGCAGCACGAGCCGGCCGCCGCCGTCGAACGTATTCGCGGCGATCGTGGGAAAGCCGGCGCCCGCGAAACCCGGATCCGAGGTGTTGACCAAGGTCCCGTCCGCATCTCGCTTGAGGGCCTCCGGGCCGGTGCGCTGACCGCCGCGCAGCAGCCGCAGCAGCTCCTCACCACCTTCGTCGAACTCGTGGTTGCCGAGCGTGCCCACGTCGAAGCCGATCGCGTTGGCGGACTCGACCGCCGGCTCGTCGTGGAACCAGCTGGAGATCAGCGGTGACGCGCCCACCATGTCCCCCGAATGGACCCGGATGGTGCGCCCGGGCACTGTCTGGCGGTCCAGGTGAGCCTTGAGCCACGCCACGCCGCCCACGCCCGGCCGCGGCGGCTCCAGGTGCCCGTGGAGATCGTTCACGCCCAGCAGTCGCAGGCGCACGGTGCCGGACGGTTTCTCCTCCGCCGGATCGGGGCCCGCGGAGGCATTCAGGCCGAGCAGCGCCACCGCTCCGGCGGCCAGAAAGGCGGCCACGCCCGGCGCGAAGGTGCGCCTCACGCCGGGGTCCTCCCCCGAAACGGCCCGGTGACCTCGTAGATGGCGCCGGGGCCCGGGACCTCGTCGCTGCCGAAGGCGCGCTGGGAGGCGAAGTACATGCGCGAGCCCGAGGGGTCGAACGTCAGGCCGGTCAGCTCCGAGCGCTCGTGCGGGGGCCCGGTGGCGGAGAGGAAGCGAGACACCCGTCCACGACGGTCGATCACGCCGATGTCGATCTCGTCGGTCGCGAGGTCCTCGCACACGAAGACCTCGCCGGCGCGGCTCGCGGTCAGCTGGTCCACCCGGATCAGCGGCGCGGAGCTGGAGGCCAGCCCGTCGTAGATGACCTTGAAGCGCTCCTCGCGGATGTCGTAGGCGTGGACCCGGTGGTCGGCGGTGGTGGCCACGTAGACGAGGCCGCGGTCGTGCCAGAGGCCCTCACCGCGCTTGAAGACCGCGCTGCCCGGAACCTGATGGCGCGTGGGGGTGCGCCGGGCGGCGCTATCGGGCAACGCGGTCCAGCTGGTGCGCCCGTCGCGGGCGACGGCTGCGATCTCGAGCTGCCCCTCGCTCAGGTCGGGCCAGCGCCGAGGGGTGAAGCGGTAGAAGCCGCCGTCGATCAGGTCCTCGGTCAGATAGATCCGCCGGCCGCGAGGGTCGACCGCGGCAGCCTCGTGCTTGAACACTCCCATGGCCGGATGCGCCACCGCGGGGCGCCGGCCGGCCGGGTCGCACTCCCACACGAGGCCGTCCTCCACTTCCTCGCAGGAGAGCCAGGTGCCCCACGGGGTGCCGCCGCCCGAGCAGTTCTGCGTCGTCCCGGACAGGATGCGGTAGGCGTCCTCGACCTCGCCGCCGGGCCCGAGCCGGATCGCGGACGCTCCGCCCTTCAGCGTCTCCGAGTTCGAGACGAGGATCCAGCCTCCGCCCTCGACTCCGAAGGTGGCGCTGCCGTCCGAGGCGTGGTGCCAGCGATAGCCGGTTCCCTCGACCGGCTCTCCACCCCGGGCCACGAGCCGGGCGCGGAAGCCCTCGGGCAGTCTCAGACCGAGCTCGTCGGGGGCACGGCGAGGGCCGTAGCCGCCGCTGCCTGCGGCGTCCGCGCGGGGCGCGGAGCCCAGCAGGCCCTGCCAGAACGCGCCTCCCAGCCCCACCGTCGCCACCCCACCCACGCCGACCCCGATGAACTGGCGCCGGGTGGGGCGGGCGCCGCTCACGCCCGGCCGACCACCAGTCCCTCGGGATGAGCCGCCATGCCTCTCAGGATGGGCCCGACCCGGCTACGGTGTGTGACCGGCTGGTAACCGCCCTGTTGAAGGGCGGTGAAGAATGGTTCACCCGCGGCGGGTGACCCGCGCTCACCCTCCGGCGTGCGAGAACGAGAATGGATGTCCGAGCAGCGACACGGCGGCCGGGAGGTGTTGCCGATTCCCGACCGGCGCTACGAGGGGTTGATCACCTACGACGCGAAGGACCCCGACACGTCGTTCCCGGAGATCACACCGCTACGGCCCCCGGCGGGGGCGCCGAACGTGCTGGTGGTGCTGCTCGACGACGTCGGGTTCGGAGCGTCGAGCGCGTTCGGCGGCCCGTGCGCGACCCCGACGGCGGAGCGGCTGGCCGCCGGCGGCCTGAGGTACAACCGGTTCCACACGACAGCGCTGTGCTCTCCGACCCGGGCGGCGCTGCTCACGGGCCGCAACCACCACGCGATCGGGTTCGGCGGCATCACCGAGATCGCGACGTCGGCACCCGGGTACAGCTCCGTCCGCCCCAACACCGCCGCGCCCCTGGCGGAGATCCTGAAGCTCAACGGCTACTCGACCGGGCAATTCGGCAAGTGCCACGAGGTGCGCTTCCTCCGAGCTACGCCGCCGAGGACGTGGACCACCTGATCAGCCCCGAGGAGCGGTTCCGCATCGCGATGGCGCGGCAGTAGACCGCCAGGATCTACTTCCGCGCGTGCACGACCGCGCGATAGTGGCCCGCGCCTTCGCCCTGCACGTCGCTCGGTGGTCCCACGACCGCCTCGGCGCTCGCGAACCCGCCCGGGCGACAGAGCCCCAGGAGCGCTGGCAGGTTCGGCGCCCACCAGTTGCTCACGTCGGCGTTGAGCTCGTTCGAGGGATAGAACTCGAAGAGCGGCCGGTTCTCATGGCCCGGCAGGTGCACGGCCTCCGTCTCGATCACCGCCAGCTCGCGCGTCACGTCCCCCACGCGTCGCAGGGCGCGCACCGGGTCCTCCAGGTGGTACAGCACGCCGAGGAACAGGACGACGTCGAACTCGCCCAGGTCGGCGAGGTTCATGTCCATGAAGTCAGCCACCACCGGCTCCACCCGGCTCTCCAACAGCCGATGCGCGGCGTCGAACCCCCGCTTGCCGGGCAGTTCATCGGGGCGCCACAGCTCCTCGACCTCGTGGTACGGCGTCGGAACAATTCCCTCGGCGCGGCAACGCTCGTAATACGCGTAGACCTCCGCCACGTCGAACGACCACATGTAGTGGTCCAGCGCAACGACCCGCGCCGCACCAAGGCGCTCCGCCTCGAACGCGTAGAAGCCGTCGTACGTGCCGATGTCGAGCACCGTCTTGCCCTTCAGATCCGGCAGACGCAGCGCCTCGAGCATCGCGGCATGCCCGGCCGGCGTCGTCTCCCCCGGCGTAACGACGCCCTCCCCCACATCGATCGAGTGAAACCAGCGGCCGATGGCGTCCACCGCTCGTTGGCGACTCTGCCCCTCGACTGATGGCTCTGACCGCCAAAGACGCCGGAGACCCTGCAACACCGCCGCTCAGGTCGCCGCGGCGGCGGCCCCGCCTGCCGCCGCGGAGTCGCCCTCCCCGAAGCGGCGCACCAGGTAGCAGGCCATCAGCAGGAGCAGGGGCTCGACCGAGGCGTCGTCGCTCACTTCGACGGCCACCTCCTGTCCCGACCAGCCCTTGGTCTCGACCGACGCCAGCTCGTCCTCGCCTGACCAGAGGGCGTAGCGGTTGCGCCAGTTGGAAGACGGCTTGAGGTCGTAGGTGGCCGCGCCGCGGGCCAGGGCGACCTCGCCGCCGCGCTTGAAGGCGCCCCTGGGCTCGTACGTCGCCGCCTCGCGGCCGTCGGCGTCGATGGCGGTCACGGTCGACTTCCACGTGGCCGGCTTGAGCTCCCAGCCTTCACCCCCGGCCGACGTCACGGAGGCCCCGCGCTGGTGCCACTTGCCGGTCTTCAGCTCGCCCACGCCCTCGATGACGTAGCGCTTGCGGTCGTCAGGGTCGCGCCGGAGCCGGAGCTCGGCCATCACGCAGGGTGGCGGGGGCTCCAGTTCGCCTCGGCCACGAGGCCGTCGCGAAAGCGGTAGATCCAGCGCATCTGGCGCTCGGCGAAGCTCGAGTCGGGGTGCATGATCCGTATCGACCCGCTCACCACGACCTCGTCACGCTGCTCCTCCCGGAAGATCCGCGGCCGGACTCGCACCGACGTACCGGCCTCCGCCGCCTCGCGGTAGTAGGCCCGCAGCTCGTCGTGACCCTCGAGCACCCGCCCGTCGGCGCTGGGGGGCCGAAAGCGGCAGTCCGGGTGGGAGATGGCGAGCAGCGCCTCGAGCCCTGCGTCCGCGCCGTAATCGGTGAAGGCCGTGAAGGCGTCCTTGACCGCGCGCACGTTCTGCGACTCCTCCAAGAGGCCACGCGCGTCCTCCCCGCCGGAAGGCAGGTCCCGTTCGAGATCGTGCGAGTCCAGCGTGTGCGAGTCCATTCGCGGTTGGGAGTCTTGCACCCTCGTCAAACGATCTCTCCGGCCGCGTGCGCGAGTGCCTCCTCGCGTGATCCGCACAGCCGCCAGCTGGCCACTCGATTGTCGCGAAAGTGGGCCACGTGGAACACGTCCATGGACATCTCGATCCCGCTGCCCCGCCCCCGGCCCGCGTGGCGAACGGGCACGACCACGGCCTCGCCGGCGAGGAACGGCTCGTCGGCCTCGACGCGAAAGTCGACCCACGCGTCGCGCCAGTCGTTCATCATTCGCATGAAGCCCTCATGGCCGTGGTAGACGCCCGTGTTGGCCAGTCCGTCGGGGATGATGGCGACCACGTCCTCGTTGATCAGACCGAGCAGGGCCTCATAGTCGCCCGCGTTGTAGCTGGCGATGGCGCTGTGGGCAATCTGGAGGTAGTTGCTCTCCACGGCGTGAAGTATCACCCCGCCCGATGAACGTCGCATACGTCGTGCTCTCCCACCGCAACCCGGCGCAGGTGCTGCGTCTGGTTCGGGCCCTCGGCGAGGGGCCCGCGGCGCACGTGCTCGTGCGCCACGACCCTCGTCATTCCGACCTGCCGCGTGCGGCGATCGAGGCGGCCGGAGCCGAGGCGCTCGAGGACCGGATCGACGTCGACTGGGCTCAGTGGTCCTACCTCGAGCTGATCCTGTCGTGCCTGCGCGAGGCCCGTCGGCGTCTCGACCCGGAGTGGACGCTGATCCTCTCCGGGCAGGACTACCCGCTGCGTTCGCTGGCCGCGATCGAGGCCGATCTCGACCGAGCGCGGGTCGACGCCCGGCTGGGCTCGGTGCGCGAGGTGGAGTCGCGTCGTCCGGCGTACGGGGACGAGTTCTACCTGCGCTGCCGCTACCGCCATTACGCGCGCCCGCGAGGGCTCGCGCACCTGCCGCGCCGGCTCCGCCCTCTCGTCTACGCGCGTGACCTCCCCCCGCTCGTCGGCGTGCGGCGCCTGCGGCGCCCGCCGCTGCCCTTCTACTCGTCGGCCGACTGGCTCACCCTGCGCCGCTCCGCCGTGGCGGCGCTGCTCGACGCGGCGGACGATCGCCGCCTGATGCGGCACTTTCGCCGGGTGGCGGTGCCCAGCGAGTCGTTCTTCGCCACGGTGCTGCTCGCCGACCCCCGCCTGGCGGTGGACGGCGACCACCGGCGCTTCGCTCACTTCTCCGACAGCGGCGCCGCGCATCCGGACACGCTCACGAGCCGGGATCTGGATCGCATCCTCGCTTCGGGGGCGGATTTTGCCCGCAAGTTCGATGCCGAGCTCGATTCGGAGGTGCTCGACCGCCTCGACGAGCGTCGCTAACATCACCGTGACCTCGCGGCGGGCGAGGTCGTTTCTTTTTTGCACGCCCGCCTCTACCTTTCTAAGGACTCATGGCTCGCGGAGATGTCCGAATCGCCGTCACCCTCGCGTGCGAGGAGTGCAAGCGGCGCAACTACCAAACTGAGAAGTCGAAGCGCAACCATCCCGACCGGATCGAGTTTCGCAAGTACTGCCGCTGGTGTGGCAAGCACACGCCGCACAAGGAGACCCGCTGAGCGGCGGGCTCATGGGTTGGCATGGCACGTGACCGCCAAAGGGCCAAGCAGCGGCAGGCTGAGCGCCGCGCCCGTCGCCTGGCCGACCAGGAGGACGGCGACGCCCAGCTGATCGACGACTCGACGGCGGTCGATCCCTCACCCGCCGTTTCGCCCGAGCTCGCGGTGGGTGCTCCACCCACCGACGAGGGCCGCTCGGACACCGTCATCGACGATGAGCCGCCTCTGACCGACGAAGAGGCCTACCGCGAGGCCTACCAGGAGATCGAGGACTGGGAGGTCGAGGACGAGGAGGCCGACGAGGCCACCGGCGCCGGCGAAGAGGGCTACGAGGTGCGCGGCCACCGCGGTCGTGAAGATGCCGAGACGCACAAGAACCGCCCGCGCGTAATACAGTTCCTGATCGCAGTCTGGGCTGAGCTCCAGCGGGTCCAATGGCCAAACCGCCAGGCCCTCGTCACGCTCACGGGCGTTGTGCTCGGCTTCGTCCTCATCGCGGGCGGTTACCTGGGACTGCTCGATGCCATCTTCTCCGAACTGATTCAGGCTCTTCTCTAAACATGTTCCGCTGGTACGCAGTCAACACCTACTCCGGTCACGAGAACAAGGTCAAACAGAACCTTGAGCACCGCCGCATCTCGCTCGGCCAGGAGAACAGCATCCGTCAGATCATGATCCCCACCGAGCAGGTGCAGGAGATCAAGGACGGGCAGAAGCTCATGAAGGAACAGCGCACGATGCCCGGCTACCTGCTCGTGAACATGAACATGACCGACGACTCGTGGCAGCTGGTCAAGAACACCCCGGGCGTGACCGGCTTCGTGGGCGCCTCCAACAACCCCGTCCCGCTCAACCAGGGCGAGGTCGACCGCCTGCTCCACCGCGAGACGGCCGAGCGGCCGCGCACGCGCGCCCAGTTCTCGATCGGCGAGTCGGTGAAGGTCGTGTCCGGCCCGCTCTCGGACTTCTCGGGCGAGATCTCGGAGATCAACGAGGACGCGGCTAAGCTCAAGGTGCTCGTGTCGATCTTCGGGCGGGAGACTCCCGTCGAGGTCGGCTTCGACCAGGTCAAGAAGGTCTGATGGCACGCAAGGTCCTCACACTCATCAAGCTCCAGGTGCCCGGCGGGCAGGCCAACCCGGCCCCGCCGGTGGGCCCTGCCCTGGGCCAGCACGGCGTGAACATCATGGAGTTCTGCAAGGCGTTCAACGCGCAGACCCAGCAGGACACGGGCACCACGATCCCCGTGGAGATCACGGTCTACGAGGACCGCTCGTTCACCTTCATCACCAAGACGCCGCCGGCGGCGGTGCTGATCAAGCAGGCCATCGGCCTCGACAAGGGCTCGGGTGAGCCCAACCGCAACAAGGTCGGCCGGATCAGCAAGGCGCAGGTACGCCAGATCGCCGAGCAGAAGCTGCCGGACCTGAACGCTCACGACGTCGACCAGGCCTCGAAGATCATCGAGGGCACCGCCCGCTCGATGGGCGTGGATGTGACCGCCTGATGCCCAAGCACGGCAAGCGCTACCGCAACTCGCTCGAGACCGTCGACCGCGAGGCGGTCTACGCGCCCGCGGAAGCGGTGGCTCTGGTGAAGGGCTTCGGCTCGGCCAAGTTCGACGAGACCGTCGAGGTCCACCTGCGCACCGGGCTGAACGTCCGCCACGCCGACCAGCAGCTGCGCGGCACCATCGCGCTGCCCAACGGCCTGGGCAAGGAGATGACCATCGCCGTCTTCGCCAAGGGCGACAAGGCGCGCGAGGCCGAGGAGGCCGGCGCCGACGTGGTCGGGGCCGAGGACCTCGCGGAGCGCGTGCAGGAGGGCTTCACCGACTTCGACGTGGCCATCGCCACCCCGGACATGATGCCGGTGGTGGGCCGGCTGGGCCGGATCCTCGGCCCGCAGGGCAAGATGCCGAACCCCAAGGTGGGCACGGTCACGATGGACGTGGCCAAGGCGGTCTCGGAGTCCAAGGCGGGCAAGATCGAATACCGCACCGACCGCAACGCGATCGTGCACCTCCCGATCGGCAAGCTGAGCTTCGACGAGCAGAGGCTGCTCGAGAACTACGCCGCCCTGATCGACGAGATCGTCAAGGCCAAGCCCGCCTCGGCCAAGGGCCGCTACCTGCACACCGTCACGCTCACCACCAGCATGGGACCGGGCGTGAAGGTCGACCCGTCGCGCACGCGCGACATCGTGGGAGAGCCCGCGCTAGCCTGACCCGAAAGTTTCTGCCCGAGACCCCCGGCCGCTTGGCCGCAAGCACTTGGCTAGCCGAGTGCGCGCGGTTTCGTTAAGTCCGGGGCAGGTGGAGTTCGCCTCGTGTGAGCCCGCCTGCGTGCGGGCTCTTTTCGTTTCACAAAGGACCTTATGAACAGAGACCAAAAAGCAGCGGTCATCGAAGAGGTGTCCACCCAGATCTCCGACTCAGAGGCGGTCTTCGCCGTCGACTACCGGGGAATCTCGGTGACTCAGGTGGCCGAGCTGCGCACCAGTCTGGGCGACGCCGGCGCGCGCTTTCGCGTGGTCAAGAACACGCTGACCGAGCTGGCCGCCGACCGGGCGGGCGCCGACCCGCTGAAGGAAGTGCTGGACGGTCCGACCGCCTTCACGTTCGTGGCGGCCGACGGGGACGTGGCTCTGGCCGCCAAGGCCCTGGCCGATTTCCGGCGCCGCACGGACCTGCTCGAGTTCAAGGGCGGCGTCATGAACGGCGAGGCGCTCTCCGCCGATCAGATCGGAGCGTTGTCGCGACTTCCCGCGCGCGAGGTGCTGCACAGCCAGCTCGTGGGCGTGATCGCCTCGCCGATCACCGGCCTGGTGCGCGGCCTCAACGCCCTGATCTCCGGCCTGGCCATTCAGCTCCAGCAGATCGCCGAAGAGGGCATGGTGCCCCGCGGCGCAACCCAAACCACTGAGAACACTGACGAGAACACTGACGAGAAGGAGAGCCAGAATGGCTGATGCAGCAGCGATGATCGAAGAGATCAAGAAGATGTCCGTGCTCGAGCTGTCCGAGCTGATCAAGGCGCTCGAGGAAGAGTTCGGCGTGTCCGCCACCGCCGTGGCCGCCGCGGCTCCCGCCGCCGCCGGTGCCGGCGACGGCGCCGCCGAGGAGGAGGAGTCCAGCACGGTTGACGTGGTGCTCACGGGCCCTGGCGACAAGAAGATCCAGGTGATCAAGGTCGTGCGTGCCGCCACCGGCCTGGGCCTCAAGGAGGCCAAGGCGCTCGTGGACGAAGCCCCCAAGCCCATCAAGGAGGGCATCGATCGCGAGGAGGCCGCGAAGCTCGTGAGCGAGATCGAGGAGGCTGGCGGAACCGTCGAGCTGAAGTAGCAAGAACGGGCCGCGAGGGGGTAGACCCCTCGTCGCCCGGGGTAAGAGAACGGCGATGAGGAGAGTCCTCGTGATCGCCGTTCTCGTGCTCGGCCTGGCGGCGCCCCAGGCCGCCACCGCCCAGGAGCCGACGGCCATCGGCCGGGACGGAGGCGCCGCCACCGTCGACGCAACCGGCACGCAGGCCGCCATCACCGCCCTTCGCCAGGGCGGCAACGCCGTCGACGCCGCCGTGGCCGCCGCGGCGGTCTTGGGCGTGACCGAGCCCTACTCGTGCGGGATCGGCGGCGGTGGCTTCATGGTCATCCGCACGCCCGACGGCAAGGTGACCACGATCGACTCGCGCGAGGAGTCGCCCGCGGCCATGCGGCCGGACTCGTTCTTCGTCGACGGCGAAGCCCCCGACCCCACCGATGACGCCGACTTCGACTCCGCGCGCTACAGCGGCCTGTCGGCCGGGGTGCCGGGCACCGTCGCGGGCTGGGACAAGGCGCTGCGCCGCTACGGCAGCTGGTCGCTCAAGCGCGCGCTGCGCTCGGGCGTGCAGGTGGCCCGGCGCGGCTTCGAGGTCGACGAGACCTTCGTCTCTCAGACCGAGCCCAACGTCGAGTACTTCGACGACATCCCGTCCACCGCGGCGATCTACCTCGATCCCGACGGCACGCCCCGCGACGAGGGCTCGACCTTGCGCAACCGCGATCTCGCGCGCACGTATGAGCTGATCGGCAAGCAGGGCAAGCGCGGCTTCTACCGCGGCGACCTGGCCGAGGCGATGGCGGATGCCGCCCAGAGCCCGCCGGTGGCCCCGGACGCCGACCACGAATGGCGACCGGGCCTGATGACCGAGGCCGACGTCAAGCGCTACGAGGCCCTGAAGCGCGCCCCCACCCGGATCGACTACCGGGGCCTCGACGTATGGGGCATGGCCCCGCCCTCCAGCGGCGGCTCGACGGTGGGCGAGGCGCTCAACATCCTCGAGGGCTACGACCTCAGCGCGGGCGATCGCACACGCGCCCTGCACCTGTACCTGGAGGCGTCGCGCCTCTCCTACGCCGACCGCAGCGCCTTCATCGCCGACCCCGAGTTCTTCGACGTGCCGCTCGCCGGGCTGCTCTCCGACGAGTACGCGGCCGAGCGCCGCGCGCTGATCGATCCCGAGCAGGCGGGCACCAGCCCGGTCGAGGCCGGCGACCCGCGGCCGTACTCCTCGACCACCCACCTCGTGGTCTCCGACCGTAAGGGCACGGTCGTCTCCTACACCTTCACCATCGAGTCCACGGGCGGCAACGGCATCGTCGTGCCCGGCTACGGATTCCTGCTCAACAACGAGCTGACCGACTTCAACATCGGCGCGACCGACGAGCCCAACAGTCCGGACGCCAACAAGCGCCCGCGCTCGTCGATGGCGCCCACGATCGTCACCAGGGACGGCAAGCCATTCCTGGCCGTCGGCTCGCCCGGCGGCTCGACGATCATCACGACCGTGCTGCAGGTGCTGCTCGAGCGCCTCGACCTGGGGGCCACCCTGCCCGAGGCGATCGCGGCGCCGCGCGCCAGCCAGCGCAACACCGAGATCACCGAAGCCGAGCAGGCCTTCATCGACTCGCCCGAGGGCCAGGCCCTGGCCTCGTCCTACGGCCACGAGTTCGAGGTGCCCGACTCCGAGGTGATCGGCGCGGTGACCGGGCTCGAGTTCCTGGACCGCGGGCGAGTGCTCGCCGCGGCCGAGCCCGAGCGGCGGGGCGGCGGCAGCGCCGCGGTCGTGCGGCCGTAGATTCGTGAATCGCCGCGCGGCGGCGCTCGGCTGCCTGGCCACGGTCGCCGTGGCCGACAAGGTCATCTCGCGGCGCCGGCTGCCATGGATCCTGATCGGCGTGTTCGACCACCCCGCGCACCTGGCCACCGCGGGGCTCGTGCTGCTGAATCTCGGCCCGCGCTCGCACCGCTGGACGGCGGGGTTCATGGCCGGGGCGCTGTTGCCCGACCTCGACCACGTGCCGCTGGCGCTCTCGCGCGTGCATCCGTCCATGGACGACCCCCGCCCGGTCACCCACTGCCTGCTCGCCGTAGCGCCGGTGGCCGCCCTGGCCGAGATCAGGAAGGACGAGCGGCTGCGCGGCGCGGCCGCGGGCATGCTCGCCCACTTCGCCCGCGACGTGGGCGTGGGCACCGGCGTGCCGCTGCTGTGGCCGGCGACCCGGATCTCGTGGCGCGTGCCGTACGCGGTCTACGCCGCGGCCTGCCTGCTGCTGGCGGCGGGCGTGCTGCAAAAGCACGCAAAGCCCGCTAATCTTGACAGCGGCCTATAGCCGTAGCCGTCCCTCGAAAAGCAACGCCGGCACATATTCCTGGCGTCTCGGGACGGGGTCCGTGATGGCCACGCCTGCCGGCAGCACGCCGGCCGGCAACCGCCCCTTGCGGGGGCGCATTACCCTCTGCTATATTGGTCGGTCGCGCTTTGCGCCCGTTCCGCCCTCTCCCGCCGTTGTCTTACCTCACTCGAAGGAGTTGCCGTCTTGGCACGCGTTGACGCTGCTCGTACCCGTCGCTCGTTCTCCCGCTTGGAGAACTCGCTTGAAGTTCCGAACCTCATTGATATCCAGCGACGCTCGTTCGAGTGGCTGGTCGACACCGAGAAGGGTGGCCTGCGCGAGACGATCGACGATGTCTCGCCCATCGAGGACTACACCGGCAACCTCGCCGTGGTCTTCGAGGAGATCCACTTCGACGAGCCCGTCGCGCCCATCTCCGAATGTCGCGAGAAGGACCTCACCTACGCGCGCCCGCTGACCGTCAAGGTCGCGTTCCAGAACCGCGAGACCGGTGAGATCCGCGAGCAGTCCGTGTTCATGGGCGACTTCCCGTGGATGACCGACTGGGGCACGTTCATCATCAACGGCACCGAGCGCGTGGTGGTCACGCAGCTGGTGCGCTCCCCGGGCGCCTACGTGATGGAGCCCAAGGACCGCGAGAAGCAGGTCTTCATCGCCAACCTGATGCCGGCCCGCGGCTCCTGGCTCGAGCTCGAGATCGACAAGAAGGGCAAGGTCTTCGTCCGCATCGACCGCAAGCGCAAGCTGCCGGTCTCGGTGCTGCTGCGCGCGATGGGTGAGACCCTGCGCGAGGGCGGGCACGTGCCCGAGGGCTGGACGGGCTCCGACGAGGAGATCCTCGCCCTCTTCGACGAGTCCCTCTACATCCGCCTCACGCTCGAGTCCGACACCGAGGTCACCAAGTCCGAGGAGGGCTCGCTCATCGAGCTCTTCAAGAAGCAGCGCCCCGGCGAGCCGCCCTCGGTCGACGCGGCCAAGAACCTGCTCAACCAGCTGTTCTTCGACCCCAAGCGCTACGACCTCACGCGCGTGGGCCGCTACAAGCTCAACTCGCGCCTGCACCTCGACACCCCGCTCGACACCCGCACGCTCACCCCGCGGGACATCATCGAGCTGATCAAGGAGCTGATCTCGCTGCCCAAGATGCTCGGGATCCCCGAGTCGGGCATGTTCGAGGACGAGGGCGACCCGATCAAGGACTTCGCCGCCGAGGCGATCATCATGGAGCGGGGGCCGATCGCCGACCGCCTCGACGAGTACGAGCACTTCGGCAACCGGCGCCTGCGCACGGTGGGCGAGCTCATCCAGGAGGCCTTCCGCATCGGCCTCTACCGGATGGAGCGCGTGGTCCGCGAGCGCCTCACCACCGAGGACTCGGACACGATCACCCCGCAGACCATCATCAACATCCGCCCGGTCGTGGCCGCGCAGAAGGAGTTCTTCGGCTCCTCGCAGCTCAGCCAGTTCATGGACCAGACGAACTCGCTGGCCGGCCTCACGCACCGTCGCCGCCTGTCGGCGCTCGGCGCCGGCGGGCTCACGCGCGAGCGCGCCCCCATCGAGGTTCGCGACGTGCACCCCACCCACTACGGCCGCATGTGCCCGATCGAGACTCCGGAGGGCCCGAACATCGGCCTGATCGGCTCCCTGTCGAGCTTCGCCGAGGTGTCCGAGCACGGCTTCGTCACCACGCCCTACCGCGTGGTCAAGGACGGGGTGGTGAGCGACGAGGTCGTCCACCTGGACGCAACCCAGGAGGAGGACAAGACGATCGCGCAGGCCAACTCCGTGATCGACCCCAAGTCCAACAAGCTCAAGGGCCCGAACGTCGAGTGCCGCTCGGGCGAGGAGGAGAGCGTCCTGCGTTCCCCGCGGGACGTCGACCTGATGGACGTGTCGCCGAACCAGATCTGGTCGGTGGCCACCGCGCTGATCCCCTTCCTCGAGCACGACGACGCCAACCGCGCGCTCATGGGCTCGAACATGCAGCGCCAGGCGGTGCCGCTGCTCAAGACCGAGTCGCCGCTCGTCGGCACAGGCATGGAGACGCGGGCCGCGATCGACACGGGTGACGTCGTGCTGGCCGAGAACGCCGGCACGGTCTCCTACGTCGACGCCGAGCGGATCGTCATCGAGGGCTCGGACGGCAACGACGAGCGCGAGCTCGAGAAGTACATGCGCTCCAACCAGGGCACCCTGATCCACCAGAAGCCGGTGGTCACCACCGGCGAGAAGGTCAAGAAGGGCCAGGTGCTGGCCGACGGCTCCTCGACCGACAACGGCGAGCTGGCGCTCGGCAAGAACTGCCTGGTCGCCTTCATGTCCTGGGAGGGCTACAACTTCGAGGACGCGATCATCATTTCCGAGCGCCTCGTCAAGGAGGACGAGCTCACCTCGATCCACATCGAGGAGTACGAGATCGACGCCCGCACCACCAAGCTGGGCGACGAGGAGATCACCCGTGACATCCCCAACCGCTCGGAGGAGTCGCTGCGCAACCTCGACGACCGCGGCATCGTCCGCATCGGCGCCGAGGTGGGCTCGGGCGACCTGCTGGTCGGAAAGGTCACGCCCAAGGGCGAGACCGAGCTGACGGCCGAGGAGAAGCTGATCCGCGCGATCTTCAAGGAGAAGGCGCGCGAGGTCCGCGACACCTCGCTCAAGGTGCCGCACGGCGAGGGCGGCGTCGTGATCGACGTCAAGACCTTCTCGCGCGACAACGACGACGACCTGCCGCCCGGGGTCAACGACCTCGTGCGCGTGTACGTGGCCAAGAAGCGCAAGATCGCCGAGGGCGACAAGCTGGCCGGGCGCCACGGCAACAAGGGCGTGATCTCGAAGATCGTGCCCCAGGCCGACATGCCCCACCTCGAGGACGGCACTCCGGTGGACGTGATCCTCAACCCGCTCGGCGTGCCGAGCCGCATGAACCTGGGCCAGATCCTGGAGACCCACCTCGGGTGGGCCGCGGGGATGGGCTGGTACGACGACGGCTCGGAGGCCTACAAGCACGCCCAGAACAACGGCGGGCGCGTGAACATCGCCACGCCGGTGTTCGACGGGGCCACGGTCGAGGATGTCGACGAGGCTCTCGTGCGCTGGCAGGAGGAGCACGGCGATCGCCGCGGCATCAACTTCGAGATCGACAAGTCGGAGCGGCCCGGACGTCGGGCCACCGGCAAGCTGCAGCTCTACAACGGCCGGACGGGCGAGCCCTACGAGGAGACCGTCACGGTCGGCTACATGTACATCCTGAAGCTGCTGCACCTCGTGGACGACAAGATCCACGCGCGCAGCACCGGCCCCTACTCGCTCGTCACCCAGCAGCCGCTGGGAGGCAAGGCGCAGTTCGGCGGCCAGCGCTTCGGCGAGATGGAGGTGTGGGCGCTCGAGGCCTACGGCGCGGCGTACACCCTCCAGGAGATGCTCACGATCAAGTCCGACGACACCGTCGGCCGCGTGAAGGCCTACGAGGCGATCGTCAAGGGCGAGAACATCGCCGAGCCCTCCATCCCGGAGTCGTTCAAGGTGCTGCTGAAGGAGATGCAGTCGCTCGCGCTCGACGTGGACGTGCGCTCAGAGGAGGGCGCCGGCGTGGAGATGCGCGACGAGGACGACGACCTGCTGCGCGCTGCCGAGGAGCTCGGGATCGATCTCTCCGGCGTGCGGGCCACCGACGGTCAGGCCGCCGACGAGGCCGAGGAGAAGGTCGAGGCCGAGGGCGAGGGCGGGCAGACCGCCGAGACCAAGGCCGCGCAAGACGCTGAGTACATCGAGGAGTAAGGGACCACACTGTGATTGACATCAACAACTTCGACGCCATCAAGATCGGACTGGCGTCGTCCAAGCAGATCCGGTCCTGGTCCTCGGGCGAGGTCACCAAGCCGGAAACCATCAACTACCGCACCCTGAAGCCGGAGAAGGACGGGCTTTTCTGCGAGCGCATCTTCGGTCCCACCAAGGACTGGGAGTGCTATTGCGGCAAGTACAAGCGCGTCCGCTACAAGGGCATCGTCTGCGAGCGCTGCGGCGTGGAGGTCACGCGTTCCAAGGTGCGCCGTGAGCGCATGGGCCACGTGGACCTCGCGGCGCCCGTTTCGCACATCTGGTTCTTCAAGGGCGTGCCCTCGCGCATCGGCTATCTGCTCGACATGGCGCCCAAGGAGCTCGAGAAGGTCCTCTACTTCGCCGCTTCGATCGTCACGTGGATCGACGACGAGGCGCGCCAGAAGGACGTTCCGCGGCTCGAGAAGGAGATCCAGAAGACGATCGACTCCTACGACGCCGAGCGCGAGGAGCGCGTGCTCGAGCTGCGCGAGTCGCTCGAGCGGCGCGTCGAGTACCTGAGCACCGGCAAGCAGACCGGCTTCTCGGACGACGACCTGCTGTGGGCCGACACCCTCGACGTCAACCTCAAGAAGCTGGCCGACGACGAGCGCGAGAAGATGGAGAAGGAGATCCGCAAGCAGTTCGAGGCGGACATCTCCGACACCGAGGCCTACATCGAGGACGCCTCGCAGCGCATGCGCGACGTCTGGGACCTCTTCCAGGCGATGGAGCCCAAGCAGGTGGTCGCCGACGAGACGCTGTTCCGCGAGCTCAAGGACCGCTTCGGGTCGCCCTTCGGATGGGGCGAGTACTTCCGCGGCGGCATGGGTGCCGAGTCCGTGCGCGACCTGCTCCAGCAGGTCGACCTCGAGGCCGAGCGCGAGGAGCTCGAGGACCAGGTCAAGACCGCCAAGGGCCAGAAGCAGTCCCGCGCGGTCAAGCGGCTGAAGGTCGTGTCGGCCTTCATCAACTCCGACAACCGTCCCGAGGACATGGTCCTCGAGGCGATCCCGGTGATCCCGCCGGAGCTGCGCCCCATGGTCCAGCTCGACGGTGGGCGCTTCGCCACGTCGGACCTCAACGACCTCTACCGGCGCGTGATCAACCGCAACAACCGGCTCAAGCGCCTGCTCGACCTCGGGGCGCCCGAGATCATCGTCAACAACGAGAAGCGCATGCTGCAGGAGGCCGTCGACGCGCTGTTCGACAACGGCCGCCGAGGCCGCCCCGTGACCGGGCCGGGCAACCGCCCGCTCAAGTCGCTGAGCGACATGCTCAAGGGCAAGCAGGGCCGCTTCCGCCAGAACCTGCTCGGAAAGCGCGTGGACTACTCGGGCCGCTCGGTGATCGTCGCCGGCCCCGAGCTGCGCATCCACCAGTGCGGCCTGCCCAAGCTGATGGCGCTCGAGCTGTTCAAGCCGTTCATCATGGCCCGGCTGGTCGAGCGCAAGTCGGTGCAGAACATCAAGGCGGCCAAGAAGATGGTCGACTCGATGATCCCCGAGGTGTGGGACGTGCTCGAGGAGGTCATCCAGGAGCACCCGGTGCTGCTCAACCGCGCGCCGACGCTGCACCGCCTCGGCCTGCAGGCCTTCGAGCCCGTCTTGGTCGAGGGCAAGGCGATCCAGGTGCACCCGCTCGTCTGTCACGCGTTCAACGCGGACTTCGACGGCGACCAGATGGCCGTGCACGTGCCGCTGTCCGCCGAGGCCCAGGCCGAGGCGCGGCTGCTCATGCTGTCGGCGAACAACATCCTGTCGCCGGCGCACGGCTCGCCGCTCGCCACCCCGTCGCAGGACATGGTGCTCGGCTCCTACTACCTGACCTACGGTCCGGACGAGGAGGAGCTGGCCGGGCTGCGCGAGCTCGAGCAGGCGGGCAAGTGGGATGAGAAGAAGCACGGCAAGCGCCCGCACGTGTTCCGCTCCGCCCAGGAGGCCCAGCTCTCCTACGAGGCCGGCGTGGTCAAGCTGCACGACCTGGCCGAGCACCGGCCGCGGCACACGAGCCAGCACACCCTGACCACGGTCGGGCGGATCATCTTCAACGAGGCCGTGGAACGGGCTCTCGAAGAGGCTCTGGGCAGCGAGTTCGACCCCAGCACCTACGAGTTCGTGAACAAGCCGCTCAAGAAGCGGGACATGAGCGAGGTGGTCGAGCGGCTCGTGGACATCCACGGCCCGTACGCCACCGCTCTGGTGCTCGACGCGTTCAAGGACCTGGGCTTCCACTTCGCCAGCCAGGCCGGCATCACGATCTCCAAGAACGATGTGGTGATCCCGCCCACCAAGGACGCGATCCTCGAGGGCTACGAGGCCCAGGTCGCGGAGATCCAGGACAACTACGACACGGGCCTGATCACCCAGGAGGAGCGCAAGGAGGCCGTGGTCGAGCGCTGGACGGCCGCCACCGACGAGGTGGGCGTGGCCATGCAGGACAACCTCGACCACCTGAACCCCATCTTCATGATGGCCAACTCAGGGGCACGCGGGTCCTTCAAGCAGATTCGCCAGCTGGCCGGAATGCGCGGCCTGATGGCCAATCCGAAGGGCGAGATCATCGAGCGTCCGATCAAGGCCAACTTCATGGAAGGCCTGACCGTGCTCGAGTACTTCATCTCGACCCACGGCGCCCGCAAGGGGCTCGCGGATACGGCGCTGCGCACCGCCGACTCGGGCTACCTGACCCGGCGCCTGGTCGACGTGGCGCAGGACGTGATCGTGCGCGACGAGGACTGCGGCACCACCGAGTACATCGAGATGCCGCTGCTCGGCGAGGATGGGCGGCCCAATGGCCAGCTCGAGGGCCGCTTCACGGCCATCGACGTCAAGGGCAAGCGGGGCAAGCCCCTGCTGCCCAAGGACGAGCTGATCACGGCCGCGCACGTGGCCGACCTGGCCGAGGCCTACGGCGAGAACCAGACCGGGATCCCGGTGCGCTCGGTGCTCAAGTGCCGGGCCGAGGGGGTATGCCAGCGCTGTTACGGCAAGGCGCCGGCCACCGGCAAGGTCGTGGCCATCGGCGACGCGGTCGGCATCATCGCCGCCCAGTCGATCGGCGAGCCGGGCACGCAGCTGACGCTGCGGACCTTCCACACCGGCGGTGTGGCCGGAGCGGACATCACGCACGGCCTCCCGCGCGTGGTGGAGCTCTTCGAGGCCCGCAAGCCCAAGGGCCTGGCCGAGCTGGCCACGGTCGAGGGCACGGTCGCGGTGGAGGACACCGAGAAGGGCCTCAAGGTGGTGGTGAGCGACGCCGCCGGCGACGAGCACGCCTACTCGTTCCCGCGCCGTACGCGGCTGCTCGTTTCCGACGGCGAGAAGGTGGCGGTGGGAGACCAGCTCAACGAGGGCTCGATCTACCCGCACGACATCCTCGCCTACGGCGGCGACGACCAGCTCCACCGCCGCACGCGGACCGAGCAGTACCTCGTGCGCGAGGTGCAGCAGGTCTACAAGTCGCAGGGCGTCGACATCAACGACAAGCACATCGAAGTGATCGTGCGGCAGATGATGAAGAAGGTCCGGGTGGACCAGAAGGGCGACACCGACTACCTCCCGGGCGCGTTCGTCGACCGCAACGAGATGATCGAGGTCAACGTCGGGCTCAAGAAGGGCAAGAAGGAGCAGGCCGAGACCGAGGAGATCATCCTCGGCATCACCAAGGCCTCGCTGGCCACCGACTCATTCCTGTCGGCGGCCTCCTTCCAGGAGACCACCAAGGTCCTGACCGACGCCGCGCTGGAGGGCAAGACCGACCGGCTGCTGGGGCTCAAGGAGAACGTGATCATCGGGAAGCTGATCCCGGCGGCCACGGGCCTGAGGCGCTACCGCCGGCTCGAGATCGAGCCCACCGAGCCGATCCGCCGGCACTCGCCGGAGGAGATCGGCCTGCTCGACGAATCCGAGCTCGCAGCGGAGCTCGGCCTCGGCGACGGCGGCGAGATCGAGGGCTTCGGCTTCGGCGGTGACGGCGGCGACGGCGCGGACGCCTTCGGCGACCTGGCCGACCTGCCCGCCGCCACCGACGGCGGGGATGGCTCGGGCACTGAGAAGAGCTAGAGCCGCTTCGCCCCGCTAGTCCGAAAACGAGATTGACTTGGGCCCCTGCGGTGCCGGAGGATGGCACCGCAGGAGCCTGGTCCAACTCCAATTGGAGGTCTCGTTCTCATGCGCCGTGTCTTTGCCCGCAGGCCCTCGCCGGCGATGGTGGTCGCGCTCGTGGCCCTCTTCGTCGCGCTGGGCGGCAGCGGCTACGCCGCCGTTCAGCTCAGCGGCAAGAACCTCAAGAACCGCTCCGTAGCCGGTAAGAAGCTGAAGAACAACACCCTCACTGGAAGGCAGATCCGGGAGTCGCGGCTGGGGACCGTTCCCCGGGCGCAGCTGGCGACCGAACTGGCCGGCGGCACCGGGCCCAATGCGGGCAACCAGGGCGGCCTCCCGGTGGGCAGCTTCGTTCGCCGCGAGTGCAATCAGGAGAGCGGTCAGATCAAAGGCGTGGCCACGGTCTCGGCGAGCCCGACTTTCCCAGCTGCGTTCACGCCCGTGGCGGGATACAACTGCAGCGGCCAGTCGGTGGAGGCGAGGCGCCTCAGCATGGGTCGCTACGAGGTGCGGTTCAACGGGTCGCCCGTGACGCAAGCGGTGGCCACGGCGGTGGTGGCCGGATTCAAGGCCGACATGGTTTCCGTCACGAACACGGGCCCAGGCCTGTTCACGGTCTACGTGCTCGACCCGCTGCCCGCCCCCGGCGCCTTCGTCGACGACGGGTTCACGATGATCACGCCCTGAACGGGCCCGTCAACCCGTCCGCCCAGCGCAGCAGTTCGGAGACGTGCTCGTCGGTCAACCCGACCGGCGGGCTCGTCTCCACCAGCAGCGTGGGGGCGGCGCGGTCCTCCGCCCAGCGGTGGCAGGCCTCGTTGAGGTTGTCGTCGACCCACGCCGCGGGCCGGTCGGCGGCGTACTCGTCGATGGCGTCGACCTTCCAGTGCGCCGAGCCGAAGACGGCGCGCCCGTCGAAGGTCAGGCAGGGCAGATCGCGGAACGGGAGCTTCAGCAGGTAGGGCAGATGATCATTGGCGCGTTCCTCCCAGCCGGTAGCCCAAACGAGCTCAAAATGTTCAGCTAGGGTGACCAACCTGTCCCCGTTCGCCGCGGGGATGCAGTGCGCAACTCCGTCGATCCAGTGCAGGGGACCCGGCAGGTCGCCGGTGTCCGGGGCAAAGCCGAAGAGGCTGATGACCCCGTCGACGTCCAAGAAGAGGACGGGGAGTTGTTGTGACGGTCCTTTTTCCAACGTTTCGTCTTGTTGTTACAGCGGCATCATTGGTTTGACTACGTGTGCGCCTTCTCATTCAAGCGGGAGGCGTGCGGGCCGATAGCTCGAAGAAGCATCCGTGACCGGCCCTAGGCCGCTCGACTCTTCCACCACTCTCTCATCAGATGAGCCTCCAACTCGGGATACTCCTTTCGCTGGTCTGCGCTTTTGCGACCAACGTCGCCTTCCTGCTCAAGCACCGCGGTGCCTGCGCGGCGCCCGATGTCTCGCTGCGGCACCCCATTGCCAGCGCGGTCGGGCTGTTTCGCTCCAAGTGGTTCACGATCGGCATCCTGGTGGCGATCGTGGCGTGGGTGTTCCACGTGGCGGCCCTCGCGCTCGCGCCGCTCTCGATCGTGCAGGCCGTGATCTCCGGCGGGCTCGTGTTCCTCACCGTGATCGCGGAGCGCTTCTTCGGCTGCACCGTGGGCCCGCGCCAATGGGCGGGGGTGGGTCTCACCGCGCTCGGCCTCGTGCTCCTCGCCGTCACCCTGCCGAGTGGCGACGGCTCGCACTCGAGCTACTCACTGGCCGGCATGATCGCCTTCGAGTCCGCGCTGCTGGTGATCGGCACCATCCTGGTGCTCTCGCCCAAGCTCGGCTCCCACGAGCATCACGGCGTGATGCTCGGCACCGCGGCCGGCATCCTCTTCGGCGTTTCCGACGTCGCCATCAAGGCGCTCACCGGGCCGGTGGGCGACCAGGGCATCGCCGGCCTGCTGTCTCCCTGGCTGGTCACGTGCATCCTCGCCTCGGTCATCGCCTTCTACGCCTCGGCGCGCGGCCTCCAGAAGGGTGAGGCCGTTCCGGTGATCACCCTGACCAGCGCGGCGGCCAACGTCACCGCCATCAGCGGCGGCATCCTCGTCTTCGGCGATCCCATGCCCGGCGACCCGGTGGGGATCGTGATTCAGAGCTTCGCCTTCGTGCTGGTGATCGCCGCGGCGGCGCTCACGCCGGCGCCGGTGCGTGCCGTTCGCGCCACCGCCTGATCTCGCCGGCGAGCAGCTCGGGGTCATCGGACATCGGCACGTGGCCGAGCCCGCTCAGGTAGCGCAGCTCGGCGTCCGGGATCAGGCGCTCGAAGCGCCGCCCCTGGCGCGGCAGCAGGATCACGTCTCGGGTGCCCCACAGCACCAGCACCGGGCAGCGGATGGCGTCGAGTCCCCGCGCCTGGCGGTTGATGGTGTGCGGCAGGGTTGCCTCGAAGCCCGGCGCCCCGGCGAACAGCTCGGTCTGCTCGACCAGCTCGTCGGGATCGGCGCGCCACGGGCGGCCCAGGGTGGGACCGGCGAACAGCGTGCGGCCGAGAGGGTTGCGCAGCAAAGCCTCCGGCGCCGGCGCGGTCCGGGCCAGAAAGCGCATGCCCCTGAGGATCCCGCGCCCCCACGCGCCCTCGCGCGCTGTGGCCAGGCCGGCCGGCGATATGGCGACGACGGTTCGGGCGCGGCCGCGCCGGGCCAGCTCCAGGCAGACCCACCCGCCCAGAGAGTTGCCGGCCAGGTGGGCGCTCTCGAAGCCGGCGTGGTCCATCGCCGCTTCCACCGCGTCGGACAGCGCCTCCGGGGTGGGGTCGGCGCCGTCGGGCAGCGGGCCCGAGCGCCCGAAGCCGGGCATGTCGACGGCCAGCACGTCAAAGTCGCGCTCGAGCAGCGGGAGCATCGGCTTCCAGCCGCGCCAGGTGTGCCCGATGCCGTGAACGAGCACGAGCGGCTGACCCTCTCCGCCGCGGTGATGATCGAGCCTCATCGACCCCGGACTCTACGGTGGCCGCTGCTACCATCACCCGCCGCATGCCCAGCATCAATCAGCTCGTCCGCAAGGGCCGCACCAAGCCCAACAAGAAGGTCTCGACACCGGGACTGAAGTCCGGGCAAGGGCGCAAGAAGCGCATCGCCGCGCCCCAGCGGCGCGGGGTCTGCACGCGCGTGTACACCACCACTCCGAAGAAGCCGAACTCGGCGCTTCGCAAGGTGGCCCGCGTGCGCCTGACCAACGGCATGGAGGTCACCTCCTACATCCCGGGCGAGGGCCACAACCTGCAGGAGCACTCGGTCGTGCTCGTGCGCGGCGGCCGCGTCAAGGACCTGCCGGGTGTGCGCTACAAGGTGGTTCGCGGGACCCTCGACGCGGCCGGCGTGTCCGACCGCAAGAAGGCCCGCTCCCAGTACGGCGCCAAGGCCCGGTAGCCGTGCCGCGCCGCAACTCACCGGGCGCCCGCGTCATCGAGAGCGACCCCATGTACGGGTCGAAGCTCGTGCAGCAGGTGATCAACAAGGTCATGGTCGACGGCAAGAAGTCGACCGCCGAGAAGATCGTCTACGACGCCCTCGAGATCCTCTCCCGGCGCACCAACAGCGACCCGGTGCCCGCGCTCGAGGAGTCGATCAAGGTGCTCACGCCGGTCCTAGAGGTGCGCTCCCGCCGAGTCGGCGGCGCCACCTACCAGGTGCCCGTCGAAGTGCCGGCCCCGCGCGCCCGCACGCTCGCCGTGCGCTGGCTCGTCGAGTTCTCCCGCTCACGCCGCGAGAAGTCGATGTCCGAGCGCCTCGCCGGCGAGCTCGGCGACGCCCAGTCCCAGCAGGGCGGGGCGTTCAAGCGCAAGGACGACATCTTCCGCATGGCTCAGGCGAACAAGGCGTTCGCCCACTACCGCTGGTAACAGCGGCGCGCTAGACATCGCATAGCGGGGCCTCGGTCGCGCGACAGGTGCGAAAACGTGACCCACGCCCCCTCGGAAAGGGGGTGCCCTCCGCTAAGTCCCGAATGCGGTGCCGGGCGTACCCACCCCGCGTGCAGCGGGACGCGGGTCACGAAATGCATCCGGCCCGCCACCCAGCGCCGCGTGGCCGAATCTGCATCCAATGGATGCAAAATCCGCCACCCACGACCCGAACCCACCCTCGCTAGCCCGAGCCCGGCCGCGCAGCGCCGCCAACCGGTCGAGAGCCAGAACCGCGGGGCAGCCACAGGGCCGCCGCTCCCGCCCCGGCCGCCAGCACCCCCGCCAGCAGCTCCAAATAGAACCCCACCTCAGGCCGCGCCTCGGCCCCCTCGAACCGCGGTCCGATCGCGCCCGTGTCGTTGGTCACCGGCAGGTCGATCAGCAGCGCGATGCCCAGCACCACCAGGCCCACCCCCATCAGCGCCGCGGCCGCGGGCCGGGAGCCGCCCACACCCGCGCCCCAGGCCATCACCGCCGCCAGCAGCCCCAGCAGCAGCAGCGCCGGGCCGTGGCGCTCGAAGCCGCTCTGCACGCAACCATCGGCGAGCTCGGGATCGGAGTCGTTGATGACCTCGCAGGACCCGCTGGCCACGTCGACCGACACGATCGCGAGCACGTCGGCCGCGCCCATCAACACGGCGGCCAGCACCCCCGCGCCCGTCACCGCGAGGGCCCGCGCGGGAGACCCACGCGGGGCGGCCTCGGTTCTGCGGGCGGCGGCCATGGCGCGGGCATCATGTCGCATTGCAGACGCCCGTCAGGCGGCCCAGCCCCTGCTACCATCGTGTGTCGCCCGCGGGGGGACTTTCCCAGGTCCCGTGCCCGCTTCAGCCGCTCTGCGGCGGGCGAAAGTCCACGTCAATGGAGACCCTCACCACATAGACCAGATCCGGGCGAGCACAGGACGCAGCACCGGCCCGGTCAGGGCCTTTTTTCTGCCCGAATACGGAAAGCACCGAAAGAGCAAATGGCACGACAGGTACCACTCGAGAAGACGCGCAACATCGGAATCATGGCGCACATCGACGCCGGCAAGACGACGACGACCGAGCGCATCCTCTTCTACACCGGCCGCACCCACAAGATGGGTGAGGTTCACGAGGGCGCTGCCGTGATGGACTGGATGGAGCAGGAGCAGGAGCGCGGCATCACGATCACGTCCGCGGCCACGACCGCGTCGTGGCGCGACCACCGCGTGAACATCATCGACACGCCCGGCCACGTCGACTTCACGGTCGAGGTCGAGCGCTCCCTGCGCGTGCTCGACGGCGCCGTGGCGGTGTTCGACTCGGTCGCCGGCGTCGAGCCCCAGTCCGAGACGGTGTGGCGCCAGGCCGACAAGTACCGGGTCCCGCGCATCGCGTTCATCAACAAGATGGACCGCATCGGCGCCAACTTCGAGGGCTCGGTCCAGACGATGATCGACCGCCTGGGCGCCCACCCCGTTCCCGTGCAGCTGCCGATCGGCTCCGAGGGCGACTTCACCGGAGTCGTCGACCTCGTGAACATGAAGGCCATCGTCTACAAGGACGACCTGGGCCAGGACTGGGAGATCACCGACATTCCCGCCGAGCTCGCCGACGCCGCCCACCAGGCGCGCACCGAGCTGATCGAGGCGATCGCCGAGTACGACGACGAGCTGATGGAGGACTACCTCGAGGAGAAGCCGATCGAGGCCGGGCGCCTGATCGCCGACATCCGCAAGGCGACGCTCGACATCTCCATGACCCCCGTGCTGTGCGGCTCGGCCTTCAAGAACAAGGGCGTGCAGCCGCTGCTCGACGCGGTCATCGACTACCTGCCGAGCCCGCTCGACGTCGAGGCGGTCGAGGGGCTCGAGGGCTCCCAGATCACCGACGGCGAGGGCGTGGCCATCACGCGCGAGCCCCGCGACGACGAGCCCTTCTCGGCGCTCGCCTTCAAGGTCATGGCCGACCCGTACGTCGGCAAGCTCACCTACTTCCGCGTCTACTCGGGCAAGCTCGGGGCGGGCGGCCGGGTGCTCAACTCGGTCACCGGGCGCACCGAGCGCGTGGGCCGCATCCTGATGATGCACGCCAACCACCGCGAGGAGGTCGAGGAGGTCTACGCGGGCGACATCGCCGCCGGCGTGGGGCTCAAGCAGACCTCCACCGGCGACACCCTGAGCGCGCCCGACGCGCCCGTGGTGCTCGAGCGGATGCAGTTCCCCGAGCCGGTCGTGCACCTCTCGATCGAGCCCAAGACCAAGGCCGACCAGGAGAAGCTGTCGGTGGCGCTGCAGCGCCTCGGCGAGGAGGACCCGACCTTCCAGGTGCGCAGCGACGAGGAGACCGGCCAGACCGTGATCTCCGGCATGGGCGAGCTGCACCTCGAGGTGATCGTCGACCGCCTCAAGCGCGAGTTCAACGTCGAGGCCGGCGTCGGCCGCCCGCAGGTGGCCTACCGCGAGACCGTGCGCCGCGAGGTGACCAAGGTCGAGGGCAAGTTCATCCGCCAGACGGGCGGCTCGGGCCAGTACGGCGTGGTCTACATCGACCTCGAGCCGGCTCCCGGCGAGGGCTTCGACTTCATCAACAAGATCAAGGGCGGCTCCGTGCCCTCCGAGTTCATCCCCGCGGTGGAGAAGGGGATCGAGGAGGCGCTCGAGTCGGGCGTGAAGGCCGGCTACCCGATGGTCGACGTGCGCGCCACGCTGACCGACGGCAAGTACCACGACACCGACTCCTCGGAGATCGCGTTCAAGATCGCCGGCTCGCTGGCGCTCAAGGAGGCGGCCCGCCGCGCCAACCCGGTGCTGCTGGAGCCGGTGATGGCGGTCGAGGTGGTGACCCCCGAGGAGTTCGTGGGCACCGTGATCGGCGACCTGTCGAGCCGTCGCGGGCGCATCCAGGGTCAGGATCCGCGCGGCAACGCGACCGCGGTCCGGGCCTATGTGCCCCTCTCGGCGATGTTCGGGTACGCCACCGACCTGCGATCCTCGACCCAGGGTCGCGCCAACTATTCGATGCAGTTCGAGCGCTACGACGAAGTCCCCTCCAACATCGCGGAGGAGATAGTCGAGCACCGCACCGGCGAGCCCGTCGGGGTGGCCACATAGTGAGTATGTTTCCGGGGTTGCCCATACGGGTCACGCCGGACGGAACGACTTAAAGACTTAGGCGAAAGGAAGAGGCCCGCAGTGGCGAAGGAGAAGTTCGAGCGCAACAAGCCGCACGTGAACGTCGGAACCATCGGTCACATCGACCATGGGAAGACCACGCTGACGGCGGCCATCACCAAGGTCCTGTCCGAGAAGTTCGGCGGCCAGTCGATGAGCTTCGACGAGATCGACAACGCTCCCGAGGAGCGCGAGCGCGGCATCACGATCGCCACTTCGCACGTGGAGTACGAGACGGAGAACCGTCACTACGCCCACGTCGACTGCCCGGGGCACGCCGACTACGTCAAGAACATGATCACCGGCGCCGCGCAGATGGACGGCGCGATCCTGGTGGTGTCCGCGGCCGACGGCCCCATGCCTCAGACGCGCGAGCACATCCTGCTCGCCCGTCAGGTGGGCGTGCCGTACATCGTGGTGTTCCTCAACAAGGCCGACATGGTCGACGACGAGGAGCTGCTCGAGCTGGTCGAGGTCGAGGTCCGCGAGCTGCTCTCCGAGTACGAGTTCCCGGGCGACGACGTCCCGTTCGTCATCGGCTCGGCGCTGAAGGCCCTCGAGGGCGACGACCAGAACGTGGCGAAGATCCTCGAGCTGGCCGAGCACCTCGACACCTACATCCCGGAGCCCGAGCGCCCGCTCGACCGCCCCTTCCTGATGCCGGTCGAGGATGTCTTCTCGATCACCGGCCGCGGCACCGTCGCGACCGGCCGCATCGAGCAGGGCATCGTGAAGACGGGCGAGACCGTCGAGATCGTCGGCATCCAGCAGGAGACCAAGAGCACGGTCGTGACCGGCGTCGAGATGTTCCGCAAGATCCTCGACGAGGGCCAGGCGGGCGACAACGTCGGCTGTCTGCTCCGCGGCGTGGGTCGCGAGGAGATCGAGCGCGGGCAGGTTCTCTGCAAGCCCAAGTCGATCACCCCGCACACCAAGTTCAAGGCTCAGGTCTACGTGCTCAAGAAGGAGGAGGGCGGCCGGCACACCCCGTTCTTCAACGGCTACCGGCCCCAGTTCTACTTCCGCACGACCGACGTGACCGGCGTCGCCAACCTGCCCGAGGGCACGGAGATGGTGATGCCCGGCGACAACGTCGAGATGACCGTGGAGATGATCCAGCCCATCGCGATGGACGAGGGACTTCGCTTCGCCATCCGCGAGGGCGGACGTACCGTCGGGTCGGGGGTGGTTACGAGCATCGTTGAGTAGCGCTCTCGACGAGAGCGAAACTCTTCGGGGGCGAGCGCAGCACGGCTCGCCCCCATCTCTGTCCTCACCATGGCCACTCTCACGCAGAACAAGATCCGCATCCGGCTAAAGGCCTACGACCACTCGGCGATCGAGACGGCCGCCAAGGAGATCGTGGACACCGCCGTGCGCACCGGCGCGTCGGTGTCCGGGCCCGTGCCCCTGCCCACCGAGAAGAACGTCTACTGCGTGATCCGCTCGCCGTTCAAGGACAAGGACTCGCGCGAGCACTTCGAGATCCGCACGCACAAGCGTCTGATCGACATCCTGCAGCCGACCCCCAAGACGGTGGACTCGCTGCAGCGCCTCGACCACCTGCCGGCGGGCGTAGACATCCAGATACAGCTGGTCTGACGCCATGGCCGGCCTTCTCGGGAGAAAATTGGGCATGACCCAGGTCTTCGTTCCCGAGGACGGCCGGGTCGAGCGCGTGACCGTGATCGAGGCCGGGCCCTGCTTCGTCACGGGTATCCGGCGCGCCGAGCGCGACGGCTACGACGCCGTGCAGGTGGGCTTCGGCGAGGTGTCGGACAAGAAGCTCAACAAGCCCAAGCTCGGGCTCCTCAAGAAGGCCGGTGTGGGCAACCTCAAGCACCTGCGCGAGTTCCGCGGCGACCCGGGCGAGGCCGAGGTGGGCAACCAGCTGCGCCTCGACTCCGTCTTCGAGCCCGGCCAGAGGGTCAAGGTCTCCGGCGTGTCCAAGGGCAAGGGCTTCCAGGGCACCATCAAGCGCCACAACTTCCACCGCGGGCCGGTGTCCCACGGTTCGCACAACGTCCGCGCGCCCGGCTCCATCGGCGCCTCGGCCGATCCCGCGCGCGTGTTCAAGGGAATCCGCGGCCCGGCCAGATGGGCAACAAGCGCGTGACCCAGCGCGGCCTCGAGGTGGTCGACGTCCGTGCCGACGACAACCTGCTGCTGCTGCGCGGCTCGGTGCCCGGCCCCAAGGGCTCGGTCGTGGAGATCCGCGGCGACAAGGACCACGCCTGATGGCCGCGGGGAAGGTCAAGTACATCGGTGAAGCGTCCGGCTCGCTGGAGCTCGACGACGCCGTGTTCGGCGAGAGCTTCCACGGCCCGCTCGTGCACGAGGCGGTGCGCGCGGAGCTCGCCGCGCGCCGTCGCGGAACCGCCTCCACCAAGTCCCGCGGCGAGGTGGCGATGACCGGCGCCAAGGCCTGGCGCCAGAAGGGCACCGGGCGGGCACGCGTCGGCGCCCTGTCCGCGCCCCAGCGCACCGGCGGCGGCGTGGCCTTCGGCCCCAAGCCGCGCGGCTACACGGTCAAGGTCAACCGCAAGGCTCGCCGGCGCGCGCTGCGCGCGGCGCTCTCGCTGCACGCCGAGCGCGACTCGATCGCGGCGGTGGATCCCTCGGCCTTCTCGCCCCCGTCCACGAAGTCGGCCGCGGCCGCGCTGGCCGGCCTCGAGGGCAAGGGCGGCGTGCTCGTGGTGCTCAGCGACGGCGAGGAGAGCTGCGCCCGCTCCTTTCGCAACATCGCCGAGGTGACCGTGATGCGGGCTGAGGACGTGGGAGTGGCCGATGTGGTGGAGGCGGGGAAGATCGTGATCTCCGAATCCGCGCTCGAGCGCCTGACCGAGAAGGCGGCGTCGCGATGAACTCCCGCCAGGTGATCATCAGGCCGGTCATCTCCGAGAAGAGCTACGCGCTGCTCGCGGCCAACAAGTACACGTTTCGCGTGAACGAGCGTGCGAACAAGACGCAGGTGCGCCAATCCGTCGAGGACATCTTCGGCGTGCGTGTGACCGGCGTGCGCACGGCCTGGGTCAAGGCCAAGCCCAAGCGTCGCGGCTTCAGCACGGGCACGCGCCGCCAGTGGAAGAAGGCCGTGGTGACCCTGCATCCCGACGATTCGATCGAGCTCTTCGAGGGCCAGGAAGGCTAGGTAACGCCATGGCCATCAAGAAACACCGCCCCACCTCGCCCGGCCGGCGCTTTGCCACCTGGCTCCAACACGAGGCGGTAACCAAGGACACGCCCGAGAAGTCGCTCACCGAGGGGCTGCGCAAGTCCGGCGGGCGCAACTCCAACGGCCGCATCACCTCGCGCCACCGCGGCGGCGGGGCCAAGCGTCTCTACCGCAAGATCGACTTCAAGCGCCGCAAGGACGGGGTGCCGGCCAAGGTCGCGGCCATCGAGTACGACCCCAACCGCTCGGCCCACATCGCGCTGCTGCACTACGCCGACGGCGAGAAGCGCTACATCCTGGCGCCGGGGCGCCTGCAGGTGGGCGCCACGGTCACCTCGGGCCCCGACGCCGACATCCAGCCGGGCAACTGCCTGCCGCTGGCCAACATCCCCACCGGCACCACGGTGCACAACGTCGAGCTCACGCCCGGCCGCGGCGGCCAGCTCGGCCGCAGCGCCGGAACGTCGATCCAGGTGGTGGCCAAGGAGGGCAAGTACGCGACCCTGCGCCTTCCCTCGAGTGAGATGCGCATGGTGGCGGTCGACTGCCGCGCGACCATCGGGGTGCTGGGCAACGCCGAGCACGAGCTCGTCGAGCTCGGCAAGGCGGGCCGCTCGCGCCACCGGGGCAAGCGCCCGCAGACGCGCGGCGTGGCCATGAACCCCGTCGACCATCCGCACGGCGGCGGCGAGGCCCACAAGACTCCCGGCGGGCATCCCGTCACGCCCTGGGGCGTGCCCACGCTCGGCTACCGCACGCGCAAGAAGCGCAAGACCTCCGATCAGTTCATCGTCCGTGGCCGCCGGCGCGGCAAGAAGGGCAGGCGCTAGATGTCCCGTTCATCCAAGAAGGGCCCGTGGATCGAGGAGCGTCTCATTGGGCGCATCGAGGCCATGAACGAATCGGGCAACCGGCAGATGGTCAAGACCTGGTCGCGGACCTCGACGATCTTCCCCGAGATGGTGGGGCACACCATCGCCGTGCACGACGGTCGCAAGCACGTGCCCGTGTTCATCTCCGAGTCGATGGTCGGCCACAAGCTGGGTGAGTTCGCGCCCACGCGGATCTTCCGCGGCCACGCCGGCAGCGACAGGGTGCGAATGCGATGACGCCGCCGGACCAGATGACGCCGCCCCCGGAGGGCGGCTGGGAGTCGCTCAAGGTCGACGAGCTCAAGGACGAGCTCGAGGCCCGCGGCCTTCCCAAGAGCGGCACCAAGGCCGAGCTGGTGGCGCGCCTGGCCGACGACGACGTCGCCCAGAAGGACAACGTGCGCGCGCCGCGCGGCGAGAGCGCGGAGCCCGTCGCGGAGATCGCCCGACGAGGCCGTGCCCGACGACGGCGTGGCCGAGGAGGTCGTTCCGCCGGAGGAGCCGGCTGACGAGCCCAGCGCCGACGAGGTGGAGAAGGCCGATGACGTGTCCGAGGCCGCCGGCCAGCCGCGGAGACCTCTCCACCGAAGCAGAAGGGGCGCCGCCGCGGCTCGGCCGAGACCTCGACCGGCACCGGGCGCCGCCGCGACGCGCCGCCGCGCCCCGATGGCGATCTCATCGTCCGCGCGCGCTCCAAGTACGTGCGCAGCGCGCCGCGCAAGGCTCGCCTGGTGATGGACCACATCCGCGGCAAGGAGGTCGAGCAGGCGCGAGCTATCCTCAATCACGCGCCCCGGGCCGTGGCGGACGACATCCTCAAGGTCCTGAACTCGGCCGTCGCCAACGCCGAGTCCGCCTACGAGCTGGGGCCGGACGAGCTGCGGATCTTCAAGGCCTTCGTCGACGAGGGCCCCACCATCAAGCGCTTTCGGCCCCGGGCCCTCGGGCGCGCGACCAAGATCAACAAGCGCACGAGCCACATGACCATCGAATTGACCACGACACAGCGCAACGGGAGCTAGCCATGGGCCAGAAGGTTCATCCGGAAGGCCTTCGGGTCGGCTACATCCACGACTGGAAGTCGACCTGGTTCAACGAGAAGGAGTTCTCCGATTACCTGATGGAGGACATCAACATCCGGGATCACATCGAGAACAAGCTCGCGCACGCGGGCCTCTCGACGATCACGATCAAGAAGAACTCGAACGAGGTCGAGGTCAACATCCACACCGCCCGTCCGGGCATCGTGATCGGCAAGTCGGGATCCGAGGTGGACGCTCTGCGCAAGGAGCTTCACCGGATGACCAACAAGGCGGTGAAGGTCAACATCCTCGAGATCAAGCGGCCCGAGCTCGACTCGAAGCTCGTGGCCCAGTCGATCGCCGAGCAGCTCCAGAACCGGGTCGCCTTCCGCCGTGCCATGAAGCGCGCGCTAACCAGCGCGATGCGCTCGGGTGCGAAGGGCGTGAAGATCCAGGTCTCCGGGCGCCTGGGCGGCGCCGAGATGGCCCGCACCGAGGGCTACTCGGACGGCCGCGTGCCGCTGCACACGCTGCGCGCCGACATCGACTACGGCTTCTACGAGGCCCGCACCACCTTCGGCCGCATCGGCGTGAAGGTGTGGATCAACAAGGGCGAGATCATGCCCAAGGGCTTCGCCCAGGACCTGACCGAGCTCGAGGCCCCGCAGGCCGTGGGCCCCGGCGGCGGCCGTGGCGGGCGCCCGGGCGGACCCGGCGGCGGTCGCGGCGGACCGGGTGGCGGCGGACGCGGTCCCGGCGGCCCGGGTGGCCGCGGCGGCAACCGTGGGGGCGGCAACCGCGGCGGCGGCCCGCCCCTGCCCCAGGGAAGGCTCTGATGCTGCAGCCCAAGCGAGTCAAGTGGCGCAAGGAGCACCGTGGACGCATGCGCGGCAACGCCAAGGGCGGCACGCGCGTGGAGTTCGGCGAGTACGGGCTCAAGGCGGTCGAGCGCGGCTGGGTGACCAACCGCCAGATCGAGGCTGCCCGTATCGCGATGACCCGCAAGATCAAGCGCGGCGGCAAGGTCTGGATCAACATCTTCCCCGACAAGCCCTTCACCCAGAAGCCGGCCGAGACCCGGATGGGCTCCGGCAAGGGCTCGCCCGAGGGCTGGGTGGCCGTGGTCAAGCCCGGCCGCGTGATGTTCGAGCTCTCCGGCGTGCCGGAGCCGCTGGCCCGCGAGGCGATGCGCCTGGCCGGCCACAAGCTCCCGGTGAAGACGAAGTTCGTCGCGCGCGAGGGGGCCGGTCAGTGATGAAGGCGGTCGAGGTGCATAACCTCGAGGACGCGCAGCTCGTGGAGCTGGCCGACAACGCGCGCAAGGAAGTGTTCAACCTGCGCTTCCAGCACGCGACCGGGCAGCTCGAGAACACCGCGCGGCTGCGGCAGTCCAAGCAGGACCTCGCTCGCGCGCTGACCATCGCGCGCCAGCGCGGCATAGACATCGAGACAGAGATACGCAGACAGAGACGAAATGGCTGAGAACGAAGAGAACGAGAACGAGACGCCGGAGACGCCGCCCGAGGAGGCGGTGACCGAAGCTCCCGCTGAGGAGGCGGCAGAAGCTCCCGCCGAGGAGGCGGCAGAAGCTCCCGCGAGGAGGCGGCTGAGGCTCCCGCCGAGGAGGCTCCCGCCCCCGCGCCGGCCCCTGCCGCCGCCGCGGAGCCGGCCGAGCCGGAGGAGCAGCTCGCTCCGAAGGAGCGGCGCAAGGCCGAGCGCTCAGTGCATACCGGCGAGGCCCGCCCGCCGCGCTCTGTCGAGGAGCGCGCCCAGGAGCGCGCTGAGCAGCGTGCCGTGAAGGCGCGTCACCGGCGTGCCTACCGCGTGAAGGAGCGCGAGCGCCGGCGCTCTGCGCCGCGCGCCGAGGCCCCCGCGCCCGAGCCGCGGGAGACCGGTCGCCTGAAGACGCGCCAGGGCGTGGTGGTGTCCGACCGTGCCAACAAGACGATCACCGTTCGGATCGACGTCGCGCGCCAGCACCGCACCTACAAGAAGATCGTCCGCACCAGCTCCACGCTGGCCGTGCACGACGAGGGCAACGAGGCCCACATCGGCGACACCGTGCGCGTGATCGAGAGCCGTCCGCTCAGCCGCACCAAGCGCTGGCGGCTGGTCGAAGTCCTGGAGAGGGCTCGTTAGCGCAAATGATTCAGCAGGAGTCCAGGCTCAAGGTCGCCGACAACACCGGCGCGCGTGAAGTGCTCTGCATTCGCGTTCGCGGTGGGTCGCACCGCCGCTACGCGGGGGTCGGCGACACCATCGTCGCCACGGTCAAGACGGCGATTCCGCACGGCTCGGTCAAGAAGGGCGAGGTGGTGACCGCGGTGGTGGTGCGGACCAAGAAGCAGTTCGGCCGCGACGACGGCACCTACATCGCCTTCGACGAGAACGCGGTGGTGCTGATCGACGCCGCCAACAACAGCCCGCGCGGCACCCGCATCTTCGGCCCGGTGGCCCGCGAGCTGCGCGACCGCAACTTCATGAGGATCGTCTCCCTCGCCCCGGAGGTGCTCTAGCTCATGGCGCTCAGGATCCGCCAGGACGACACCGTGCGCATCATCGCGGGCAAGGACAAGGGCAAGACCGGTCGCGTGCTGCGCACCGACCCCAAGAAGCACAAGGTCTTCGTGGAGGGCGCGAACATCATCAAGCGCCACACCAAGCCGCGTTCGCTGCGCGACACCCAGCGGGCCCAGGAGCTCGGCGGGATCGTCGAGATGGAGGGCCCGATCCACGTGTCCAACGTGATGCTGATCGATCCGGACTCCGGCGAGCCCAGCCGCGTCGGCATCAAGCGCGAGGGCGGCCGGCGCGTGCGCGTGGCCAAGAAGTCGGGCAAGGAGATCGACTGATGGAAGCCACCGCCCAGGCCCCGCCAACTCCCCCGCGGCTCAAGCGGCGCTACGAGTCGGAGATCCGCGGCAACCTGCAGAAGCGCTTCGGCTACGCGTCGGTGATGGAGGTGCCTCGCCTCGAGAAGATCACGCTCAACATGGGCGTGGGCGAGGCGAAGCAGGACTCCAACATGCTCGACGCCGCCACCGAGCAGCTGGCCACGATCGCCGGGCTGCGGCCCAATACGCGCCGCGCGCGCAAGTCGATCGCCAACTTCAAGCTGCGCGACGGCATGCCCGTGGGCGTGAGCGTCACGCTGCGCCGGGCCTACATGTGGGAGTTCCTCGATCGCCTCACCTCGATCGCGATCCCGCGTATCCGCGACTTCCGCGGCCTCAACGCGCGCTCGTTCGACGGCCGCGGCAACTACTCGATGGGCGTCCGCGAGCAGATCATCTTCCCGGAGATCGACTACGACGCCATCGATCAGGTGCGCGGACTGGACGTGACGATCACCACCTCGGCCAAAACCGACGAGGAGGCCTATGCTCTCCTGCGGGAGCTCGGCATGCCCTTCTCTCCCCAGGGAGCGCCCGGCCAGGAGGCCGACCCGGAGGAGCAGGCGGCCGAGGAGGAGCGCCTCGAGGAGGCCCACGCCAAGGCGGAAGCCGAGGAGAAGGCCTACGAGGAGCTCAAGGAGGAGAACCCGGAGGCCTACGAGGCCCCCACCCCGACCGACGACGACGCAGAAGAGAGCGAAGAGGCTCAGGAGTAGATGGCAAAGACTTCACAGAAGGTCCGCCAGCAGCGCGGGTCCAAGTACAAGACGCGCAACTACAACCGGTGCCGCCGGTGCGGGCGCCCACGCGCGTACATGCGCAAGTTCGGGCTGTGCCGCATCTGCCTCCGGGAGATCGCCCACGAGGGCATGATCCCCGGGCTCACCAAGTCGAGCTGGTAGCGATGCAGACCGACCCGATCGCCGATTTCCTCACCCGCATCCGCAACGGCCTGCGCGCCGACCACGACGCCGTGGAGATGCCCGCCTCGACCTTCAAGACCGAGCTGGCGCGCATCCTCACCGAGCAGGGCTACGTCGAGAGCTACGAGGTCGAGCCCGGGCGCGTGGGGCGCACCCTGCGGGTGACGCTCAAGTACACCGAGGACCGCAAGCCGGTGATCCTGGGCATCGAGCGGATCTCAAAGCCCGGCCGGCGCGAGTACGTGTCCGCCGGCAAGGTGCCGCGGATCTACGGCGGGATGGGCACCGCGATCATCTCCACCTCCAGCGGGGTCATGACCGGCCACGACGCGCGCCGCGCCGGTGTGGGCGGAGAGCTCGTGGCGAGGGTCTGGTAGCGATGTCGCGCATCGGAAAGCAGCCGGTGGCCGTGCCCGACGGCGTGGAGATCACCATCGAGCCCGAGCTGGTCTCGGTGAAGGGGCCCAAGGGCCAGCTCGCCGAGCGCGTCTCGCGCGAGATCGGCGTGGAGCAGCAGAACGGCGAGATCGTCGTCACGCGCCCCACCGACCGCGGCGAGCATCGCGCGCTGCACGGGCTCACGCGCAGCCTCATCTTCAACATGGTCGAGGGCGTGACCAACGGCTACGAGAAGCGCCTGGAGATTCAGGGCGTCGGCTATCGCGCGCAGCTGCAGGGGCGCAAGCTGGTGCTCGCGCTCGGCTACTCCCATCCGGTCGAGCTCGATGCTCCCGAGGGAATCGACTTCGAGGTGCCGATGCCCACCCGCATCGTCGTACGGGGGATCTCCAAGCAGGCGGTGGGCGAGGTGGCGGCCAACATCCGCAAGCGCCGCCCGCCGGAGCCCTACAAGGGCAAGGGCATCCGCTACGAGGGCGAGTACGTGGCCCGGAAGGTCGGGAAGCGCGCATGAGTGTGCAGACGAAGCCCCAGGCCCGGCTGCGCCGCCGGCGGCGCGTGCGCGCCAAGGTGCGCGGCAGTGCCGAGCGCCCGCGCCTGTCGGTGTTCCGTTCCAACAAGGGCATCGGCGCGCAGCTCATCGACGACGTCAAGGGACACACCGTGGCCGCGGTCAACTGGACCGAGGGCGACCTCAAGGAGCTCGGCCGCATGGACCAGGCCAAGCGGGCCGGCGAGCTGCTGGCCGAGCGGGCCAAGTCGGCCGGCGTCGAGACATGCGTGTTCGATCGCGGCGGCTACCGCTTCCACGGCAAGGTCAAGGCCCTGGCCGACGGGCGCGCGCGAAGGCGGGCTGAAGTTCTGATGGCTATCGCTACGGTGAAGGGTTCGCATGGCTTCTAGAGACCGGACAAGAGGCGGCGACCGCGGCTCCGACCTGCAGGAGCGGGTCGTCGAGATCAACCGCGTGGCCAAGGTGGTCAAGGGCGGCCGGCGCTTCTCGTTCACCGCGCTGGTCGTGGTGGGCGACGAGAAGTCCCAGGTGGGAATCGGTTACGGCAAGGCCAACGAGGTGCCCGTGGCGATCCAGAAGGGCGTCGAGCGCGCGCGCAAGGGGCTCTACAAGGTGCCCATGCACGGCGCCACGATCACCCACGAGATCGTCGGTGTGCACTCCGCCTCGCGGGTACTGCTCAAGCCGGCCTCGCCCGGTACGGGCGTGATCGCCGGCGGCGGCGTCCGCGCGGTGCTGGAGCTGGCGGGCATCAGCGACGTCCTGTCGAAGTCGCTGGGCAGCCAGAACCCGATCAACCTCGTGAAGGCGACCATGAACGCCCTTCAGAACCTGCGCGACCCGCGCCAGGTGGCAGAGCTGCGCGGCCTGACGATCGACCAGGTGCTGGGCATCGACCACCCGGCGCCGGAGGCCACGGCAGAGCTGGACGAAGTGGTCGAGGAAGAAGTCGTGGTGGTCGAGGAGGTCGAGGAGGAACGTTCTCCCGCCTGATGGCCACTCTGCTCATCACCCAGGTGAAGTCCGCCAACGGCTCGAGCGCCAAGCAGCGCGCCTCGCTGAAGACCCTCGGCCTGGGCAAGATCGGCCGCAGCACCGAGCGCGACGACCATCCCACCGTGCGCGGCGTGATCCATTCCGTGCGCCATCTCGTTGAGGTTTCCGATGGCTGACGAAGACCGCTTCGGCCTCCATTCGCTCAAGCCGGCCCCCGGCTCGCGCAAGCCGCGCAAGCGCGTCGGCCGCGGTGAGGGCTCGGGCACGGGCAAGACGTCCGGTCGCGGCCACAAGGGCGCGGGCTCGCGCTCGGGCTCCAAGCGGCGCGTCCGCTTCGAGGGCGGGCAGAACCCGATCCACATGCGGATGCGCAAGCTGCGCGGGCCGCACATGAAGAAGTCGATGCCCTTCGAGAAGTTCCGCACCCGCACCCAGCCGGTCAACGTGAGCGATCTCGAGGCCCGTTTCGACGACGGCGCCGAGGCTACGCCCGACTCGCTGCAGGCGGCGGGCCTCGCCACGCGGCGCGCCGTGCCGGTGAAGGTGCTGGGGAAGGGCGAGATCAACAAGGCGCTGACCGTTCACGCTCACGGCTTCTCGAAGACCGCCCGCGAGAAGATCGAAGCCGCGGGCGGGACCTGCCACATCCTCGAGGACTAGCCGGAGCCGATAGTGCTCAAGACGTTCCTCAACGCCTTCCGAGTAGCCGATATCCGGAAGAAGCTCGCGTTCACCGCGGGAATGCTCGCGCTGTACCGCATCGGCGCCTACATTCCCGCGCCGGGCATCAACATCGACGCCGTCGAGCAGATCGCCGAGAACTTCAGCGGCTCCAACGTGCTCGGCTTCCTCAACCTCTTCTCGGGCGGCTCCCTGCAGCGCTTCGCGATCTTCGCGCTCGGGATCATGCCGTACATCACGGCCTCGATCATGCTGCAGCTGCTGACGGTCGTGATCCCTCAGCTCGACAAGCTCCGCAAGGAGGGCGAGGTCGGGCAGCAGAAGATCACCCAGTACACGCGCTACCTGACCGTGGCGCTCGCCTTCGGACAGTCGATCGGCTACGTCTTCCTGTTCCGCACCTTCTCCAGCGGCAGCGCGGCCGTGGTGGAGAACTTCACCTTCGGGCGCGTATTCGTGATCGTCATGACCCTCACCGCGGGTTGCGTGCTGCTCATGTGGTTCGGCGAGCTCATCACCCAGCGCGGCATCGGCAACGGAATCTCGCTGATGATCTTCGCCTCGATCGCCTCGGGACTGCCGGACGGCATCGTCAAGTGGTGGAACAACCCGGACCAGGTGTTCAAGGTGATGATGCCCTTCATGGCGCTGGCGATCATCGCCGCCATCGTCTTCATGCAGGAGGGCCAGCGCCGCATCCCGATCCAGTACGCCAAGCGCGTGGTGGGCCGCCGGATGGCCGGCGGAGGATCCACCTACCTGCCGCTGCGCGTGAACATGGCCGGCGTGATCCCGGTGATCTTCGCCGCCTCGCTGATGGCCTTCCCGCCCACCGTGGGCGAGCTCATCCAGACCCCCTGGGCGCAGGACCTGTCGGCCTTCTTCAGCCCCAACGGCTGGGCCTACATCGTGGGCGAGTCCTTATTCATCATCGTCTTCACGTACTTCTACACCGCGGTCACCTTCAACCCGGTGGAGCAGGCGGACAACCTGAAGAAGTACGGCGGCTTCATCCCGGGGGTGAGGCCAGGCAGACCCACGGCTGAATACCTCGACCGCATTCTCGCGCGGTTGACCTTCCCGGGCGCGCTCTATCTGGCCGCGGTCGCGGCCCTGCCCACGATCCTGATCAACCAGACGAGCGCCAACTTCTTCTTCGGCGGTACCTCGATCCTGATCGTGGTGGGCGTGGCACTCGACACCATGAAGCAGCTGGAGGCCCAGCTGATGATGCGCAACTACGAAGGCTTCCTTAAGTGACGGAACGCAACCTGGTCCTGCTCGGCCCGCCCGGGGCCGGGAAGGGGACCCAGGCCGAGCGACTGGTCGAGGACTTCGATGTGCCCTACTACGCGACCGGGAACATCCTGCGCGAGGCGGTGGAGCAGGACAGCGATCTGGGCCGCGAGGCCAAGGGCTTCATGGACAGCGGCAAGCTCGTGCCCGACGAGCTGATCTGCAACGTGATCGCCGAGCGACTCGACTCCGGCGAGGCCGATTTCGGGTTTCTGCTCGACGGCTTCCCGCGCACCATCGGGCAGGCCGAGATGCTCGACGGGTCACTGGCCGACCGCGACCGCACCCTCACGGCCGTGCTGTTGATCGAGGCGCCCGACGAGGAGGTGGTTCGCCGCCTTTCGGGCCGGCGCACGTGCGTGAAGAACCAGCACGTGTACCACCTCGAGTTCGACCCGCCCAAGAACGAGGGAGTCTGCGACCAGGACGGATCGAAGTTGATCCAACGCGACGACGACAAGCCCGAGACGGTGCAGAACCGCCTGGCGGTCTACCACGAGCAGACCGCGCCGCTGATCGACTGGTACGACGCGAAGGGCCTGCTGCGTCGCTTCGACGGCACCCGCGCGCCCGAGGAGGTTCACTCCCGCATCCGTGCCACACTTGCCACCCTGGCTCTGGAAGACGAGATCTAGATACCCGGATGATTCTGCGCAAGACCCCCGAAGAGCTCGAGAAGATGGCCCAGGCGGGCCGGATCCTGGCCCGCTGCCACGCGATGCTGCGCGCCAAGGCGCGCCCGGGCGTGACCACCGCCGACCTCGACGCCGCCGCCGAGCGCTTCATCCGCTCGCAGGACGCCGAGCCGGCGTTCAAGGGCTACCGGGGCTTTCCGGGCTCGATCTGCGCGTCGCCCAACTCGATGGTGGTGCACGGCATCCCCGGCTCGTACGAGCTCAAGCGCGGCGACCTCATCTCCATCGACATCGGCGTGATCCACGACGGCTATGTGGCCGACGCGGCGATCACCCATCCCATCGGCAACGTCACCCCGATCGCCCAGCGCCTGATCGCGAGCACGCGCGCCTCCCTGTTCGACGCGGTCGAGCAGTGCCGCCTGGGCAACCGCCTGGGCGACGTGTCACATGCCGTGCAGACGCGCGTGGAGGCCGACGGCTTCGCCGTGATCCGCTCGCTGGTGGGCCACGGCATCGGGCGCGACATGCACGAGGACCCGCAGATCCCGAACTTCGGCGATCCCGGCACCGGCCCGGAGCTCGAGGAGGGCATGTGCCTGGCCATCGAGCCGATGGTCAACGCCGGCACCCACCACGTGCGCATGGGCTCCGACAACTGGGCGGTGTACTCCCAGGACGGGTCGCTCGCCGCGCACTTCGAGCACACGGTGGCGATCACCGCCGAGGGCCCTCGAATCCTCACCCCCTGGCACGAGCTGGTCGGCGAGGGCGTGGCGCCCGCCGCCGCGCCGGCCTAGCGCGCCAACGTCTTGCTATATTTACCGGTCGGCGCGCGGCCGTCTCCTGGGCAGCGCGCTCGTCCTCGTTCGATACGTTTCCCGGTCTCGGAGCTATGAAAGTCCGCGCATCAGTCAAGCCCATGTGCGAAAAGTGCAAAGTCATCCGCCGCGGCGGTGCCGTTTTGGTGATCTGTCAGAACCCGCGTCACAAGCAGCGTCAGGGGTGACTCGGGGCTAAATGGCACGCATCGCAGGCATCAACATCCCCCTCAACAAGAGGGCCGAGATCGGGCTCACCTATATCTACGGCATAGGCCGGTCGACCTCCAACCAGGTCCTGACCGAAGCCGGGGTCGAGCCCAACACCTACGTGAAGGACCTGACCGAGGACGAGGTACGCAAGCTGCGCGAGAAGGTCGACGACCTGCTCGTGGAGGGCGATCTGCGCCGCGAGCGCTCGCAGAACGTCAAGCGACTCATGGAGATCGGCTCGTACAAGGGACTGCGCCACCGGCGCGGCCTCCCCGCCAACGGGCAGCGCACAAAGACCAACGCGCGTTCGCGCAAGGGACCGAAGCGTGGTTCCTCCGCGGGCGGCGGCAAGAAGAAGATCAGGAAGCACTAGGTATGCCACAGCCCAGACGCCCCCGCGGCCGCCGGCGTGTTCGCAAGAACGTGCCCTTCGGCCAAGCCCACATCAAGACCAGCTTCAACAACACGATCGTCTCGCTGAGCGACAAGGACGGCAACGTGATCGCGTGGGAGTCCGCCGGCGGTGCCGGCTTCAAGGGCTCCCGCAAGTCGACTCCGTTCGCCGCCCAGGTGACCGCCGACGCGGCGGCCCGCAAGGGCATGGAGCACGGCCTGCAGAAGGTCGAGGTCTACGTGAAGGGCCCGGGCTCGGGCCGCGAGACCGCGATCCGCTCGCTTCAGGCCGCCGGTCTCGAGATCACCACCATCAAGGACGTCACGCCGCAGGCCCACAACGGCTGCCGGCCACGGAAGAGGAGGCGCGTGTAATGGCCCGCGACACCTCTCCCCAGTGCAAGCAGTGCCGCCGCGAGGGCATGAAGCTCTTCCTGAAGGGCGAGCGCTGCCTGACCGACAAGTGCGCCGTCGAGCGGCGCAACTACCCGCCCGGCGACCACGGCCGCGGTCGCTCGCGTCAATCGGAGTACCGCGTGCAGCTGCGCGAGAAGCAGAAGGCGCGCCGCTACTACGGAGTGCTCGAGAAGCAGTTTCGCAACTACTACGCCAAGGCCAGCCGTCAGGAGGGCGTGACCGGTGAGAACCTGTTGAGGCTGCTCGAATCGCGCTTCGACAACGTGCTCGTGCGTCTCGGCTTCGCCGCCTCCCGGCGCCAGGCGCGCCAGATGATCCGGCACGGCCACTGGCTCATCAACGGCCGGCGCGTCGACATTCCCTCGTACCAAGTGCGCGAGGAAGACGTGATCACGCTGAAGCCGAGCGCTCCTGTCGACGCCGTCATCCGCGAGGCCACCGAGCTGACCTCCGCGGTGCCGGCCTGGCTTCAGGCCGACCACGACGGGCTGACCGCGAAGGTGCTGCGCCTGCCGGACCGGGCGGAGATCACCACTCCGGTCCAAGAGCAGCTCATCGTCGAGCTCTACTCGAAGTAAGTAACTACGCGCGCACCGAAGCGGTGTCGCGCGGCCCCAAGCGAAGGAACCTCCCATGATCGAGTTTCAGACTCCCCAGATTTCCGCCGAGAGCGTCGAGGACAATCGCGGCACTTTCACGATCGAGCCGCTGGACCGCGGCTTCGGCTACACCTTCGGCAACTCGCTGCGGCGAGTGCTGCTGTCGTCGCTGGCCGGCGCGGCGGTCACCAGCGTGCGCATCGAGGGAGTCGCGCACGAGTTCTCCACGATCAACGGCGTGAAGGAGGACGTGACCGACATCGTCCTCAACCTCAAGGAGGTCGTCTGCCGGATGCACTCCGACGCGGCCGAGATCGAGGCGCCGCTCGTGGTGACCGGCCCCGGTGACGTGACCGCGGGCGACATCGACCTGCCCTCGGGCGTCGAGATCCTCAACCCCGAGGTCCGCATCGCCGCGCTCGAGCGCAAGACCAAGCTCGAGATGTACCTGACGATCGGCCACGGGCGCGGGTACTCGCCCGCCGAGGACAACAAGACCCCCGATCAGCCGATCGGCGTGATCCCGATCGACTCGATCTTCTCCCCCGTCAAGCGTGTGGCCTACTCGGTCGACGCGGCCCGCGTGGGTCAGAAGACCGACTACGACAAGCTCACGATGGACATCGAGACCGACGGCTCGCTCGATCCGCAGACCGCTCTGCGCGAGGCGGCGGAGATCCTCATCAAGTACCTGGCGATCTTCACCGACGCCGAGCGCGTAGAGGCCCTGCGCGACCAGGGCGCGGCCCTCGTGGCCGGCAACGACGGTCTCGGCGGCGACGGCGCCGGCGCGCCGGGTGCCGGCGGGATGGACGACATCCTCATCGAGGAGCTCGAGCTGGGCGTGCGCTCCTACAACTGCCTCAAGCGCGCGGGCATCCAGACGGTGGGCGACCTCGTCCAGAAGTCGGACTCCGAGCTGGCGGCGATTCCGAACTTCGGGCGCAAGTCGATCGAGGAAGTGAAGGAGACCCTCGACGCGCGCGGGCTCGCACTCCGCGCCGGGTAAGGTATTTCGGCTGTGCGCCACCGTAAACAGAGAGGCAAGCTGTCTCGCGACTCGGCGCACCGCAAGGCGCTGTTCATGAACCTGTGCCGCGAGGTGATCGACCACGAGCGCATCCAGACCACCGAGGCCAAGGCCAAGGCGGTCAAGCCCGAGCTCGAGCGCCTGATCACGCTGGCCAAGAAGGGCGACGGCCACTCCCGCCGCCTGGCCATGGCCCGCCTCGGCCAGGACAAGTTCGTGGTGTACAAGCTCTTCGAGGAGATCGGGCCCCGCTACGCGGATCGCGCGGGCGGCTACACGCGCATCCTGAAGCTCGGGCCGCGCAAGTCCGACTCCACGGAGATGGTCTTCCTCGAGCTGGTCTAGCCGGCGGAGACCGGCGAGGCGCCCGCGATGCGCTCGTGGACGAATCGCACCACCATCGCCCCTTCGCCGACCGCCGTGGCGCAGCGCTTGACCGAGCCCGAGCGCACGTCGCCCGCCGCGTAGATCCCCGGGACGTTCGTCTCGAGCAGGCCTTCGGCGCCCACGTCGGGACCGGTGAGCACGAAGCCGTTGGCGTCGCGGGCGACCGTGTCGCCCAGCCAGTCCGTGCACGGCGCCGCACCGAGGAAGAGGAAGAGGAACGAGAACGGCAGGCGTTTGCCGTCGGCCAGCGTGACCGCCTCGAGCTCGCCGCCGGAGCCGTGCAGCTCTGCTATCTCGCTGCGGTCGCGCACCGACACGCCGTGCCGGTCGAGCTCGCCGATCAGGTAGTCGGACATCGTTTCGCGCAGGTCGCCGCGGCGGTGGAGCAGGGTCACGAGCGCGCCGCCGCGCGCCAGCCAGACGGCCGCCTGTCCGGCCGAGTTGCCGCCGCCCACCACTCCCACCCGCGTCGCGCTGCAGCGCTGCGCCTCCGGCGGCCCGGCGGCGTAGAAGATGCTCAGGCCCTCGTACTCCTCGAGCCCGGCCACCGGCAGCCGGCGGTATTCGGCCCCGGTGGCCAGCACCACGGCCCGAGCCGCAACCTCGCGGTCGCTTTCGAGCTTCACCACGTGACGCTCGGTGCCGGGCTCCAGCGCCAGGGCGCGGTACGGCGTGGCGGTGCGCGTGTTGAACTTCCGCGCCTGCGTGACGGCGCGGCTGGTGAGCTCGTTGCCGGTGATGCCGGCCGGGAAGCCGAGATAGTTCTCGATCCGCCGTGACGCGCCGGCCTGACCGCCGAGGGCCGTGCTCTCGACCACGAGCGTGTCGAGGCCCTCGGAGGAGCCGTAGACCGCGGCGCCGAGGCCCGCTGGGCCGCCTCCGATGACCAGGAGATCGACCTCCTCGCGCGGCTGAAGCTCCAGGCCGATGCCGAGCGCCCGCGAGAGCTCTCCGCTGGACGGATTGAGCAGGTCATCCCCGCCGGGCAGCCGCACCAGCGGCAGCTGATCGGGCTCGAGCCCCTCGACCAGGGCCGGAACCTCCGGATCGTCGGAGTGCTCGGGATCGCGCCAGTTGTGCGGCAGCCGGTTGCGCCTGGCCCACTCCACCATCCCGCGGGTCGCCGGCGAAGAGGCCGGGCCGACGATCTCCACGCCCACCCCCTGGCGCTGCTGCAGCAACTCGCGGCGGCTCATGAAGGTCGAGAGCAGGAGGTCGGCCAGCGACGCGTCCTCGAACAGCAGCGGACGCAGGGCGTCGCGGTCGACGGCGATGTAGCGCATGGGCTTCGTGACCACCGCGTTGAGGAACACGGTCTGCCCCGAGAGCAGGTTCATCTCGCCCAGGAACCCGGAGGCTCCGTGCCGGATCACCTCCGCCCCGGTGGCGTCCTGAATGGCCACCTCGCCTTCGAGGATGGCGATGAACGGATACCGCTTGTCGCCGACACGGAAGAGAAACTCGCCCACCTCGGCGGTGCGCTCGTCCCCGTGCTGAGCGAGCACCGCCCGCTGGGCGTCGGACAGGACGGAGCTGGAGCGGGGCGCCACCGCAGAAGTGTACTTTCCGGCGCGTGTCCGTCGTGCGCCAGGACGAGGCGGTGGGGGTCGGCTCTGGTGGCCGCGTGGCCGTCGTGGGATCGCTGAACGCCGACCTCGCGGTGGCGGTGAACAACCGGCCTCAGGCGGGCGAGACCGTCCTCGGCTCCGATCTGGTCGAGCGAGCCGGCGGCAAGGGCGCCAACCAGGCCGTGGCGGCCGCGCGCGTGGGGGCCGAGGTGGCGATGGTGGGACGAGTCGGCGACGACGCGCGCGCGGAGCTCCTGCTCTCCGCCCTCCGTGACGCCGGAGTGGACATCGACGCGGTGGAGGCGATCGCGGGGGAGGCCAGCGGATGCGCCCTGATCACCGTGACCCCCGACGGCGACAACGCGATCGTCGTCGCCCCCGGCGCCAACGCCAAGCTCTCCGCCGGCGACATCGAGCGTCACGGCGATCTGCTGAGGGCAGCCGCCGTGGTGGTGTGCCAGCTCGAGATTCCCCTGGAAGCCGTGGACGCCACGGCGCGCGAACTGGCCGAAGATGCTCTGCTCGTGGTGAACGCGGCCCCGCCCGCGGACCTCTCCCCGCCGCTGCTCGAGCGCACCGACGTGCTGGTGGTCAACGCGCCGGAGCTGCGCGGAGTCGCCGGGGGCGTTGGGCTGGACGTGGATGCGCCCGAGCACGAACTCGTGACCGGGCTGCTCGGCCACGGGCCGCGGGCGGTGCTGGCCACGCTCGGCGCCGACGGCGCGCTGCTCGGCCACGGCGACGAGTGCGTGGCGCTGCCCGCCCGGCCGGTCGAGGTGGTGGACACCACCGGTGCCGGCGACGCCACCGTGGGCGCCCTGGCGGCCGCGCTCGCCGCCGGCCTGACGCTGGAGGAAGCCGCGCGGGCGGCGGTGGCCGCCGGCACGGCGGCGATCACGGCGCCCGGAGCCCAGCCGCCGTTGCCGGCGCTCGCCGACCTGCACTAGGCGAACTCGCGCAGGCGGTCCCGGCCCTCGTCGGCGATCGGCGCGCCGTGGGCCAGCAGCAGGTGGTCGAACTCGAGGCGCTCGGCGAGTCCGGCCAGCCCCTCGAGGATGCCGCGCTTCTCTGCCTCGGCGTCGCCCATCAGGTTGTCGGGCACGAGCTGGAGGCCATCGCCGAAGTTCACCACGGTGTCGGCGATCGACAGCGCGCTCAGCGAGGGGATGTGCAGCGCGCCGTCGTCGGGCCAGAGCTCGGTCACCTGGTAGGCGGTGATCGCTCCGCCGGCGAAGGCCTCCCCGAACTCGTAGAACTCCACCGGGGCGCCGTCGTCGAAGTCGTGAGCGCCCGCCTCGGGGGCATGGATCGTGGCCCCGAAGCGCTCGCGGGCCTCGAGCGCGTCGCGCTTGTGGTGGCGGTTGGCCAGGACGATGTGGTCGACGTCGTCCACCTCGGCGGGCACGGCAAGCGGGTCGAGCAGGACCTTCAGGCCGGGAAGCCAGTACGAGCTGACCTCCATCCCGATGTTGGGGTGGTCGGCGGTCCAGTGGCGGATTCCCGGTGCGATTTCGTGCATAGCCGCCTCTTACCCGGGGTGGCTGTGCAAGAAATCGTGCAGGGTGCAGGACTTTCGCCTGATAGAAAGACGCCCTCAATCTGCCGAATCGCCAGGCCCCAGGCCGGGTGAACGGGGGAACCACGGCGAGTCGAGAGATTCGCGGGGGCGAATCACCGGCGGCCTTGCGCTGTTACCGGTGTAGCGCACAGCGCGAGCCCGTCAGCTCACCTCGTAGGCGCACCCATCATGAGACGCAACCTGCCCACTCAACTGCTGCTCCTTGCCCTGCTCGCGGTGCCGCTCGCCCTCGGCGTGGCGCCCGGCGGCGGCTCGCTGGCCGCCGACCGTGCCGAGGCGGCCCCCGCCGAGTCACGCGGAGCCGACGTGCGCCGCCTCCAGCGAAAGCTGGGCATTCCGGCCGACGGGGTCTTCGGCCCTCAGACCAAGCTCGCGGTCAAGCGCTTCCAGCGCCGCCACGGCCTCACGGCCGACGGCGTTGTGGGTCCGATGACCCGCCAGGCGCTCGGCATGGGCTCGGGGCCGATGCTCAAGCGCCGGCGCGCCGCAGGGCGCCGCGGGCGCAGTGGCGCCGCGCGGCGGTCGGGCAGCCGGCGGGCGGTACGCGGCGGCGGGGTGCGCTCGCTGCAGCGAGTGCTCGGCATTCCCGCCGACGGCGCGTTCGGCCCTGCCACGGAGAGCGCGGTCAAGCGCTTCCAGCGCCGCCACGGGCTGACTCCGGACGGCGTGGTCGGGCCCATGACGCGTCGCGCGCTCGGCCTCGGCTCCGGGCGGACTCTCAAGCGCCGCAGCCGCGGCGGCGGAGGGGGCGGGGGCGGCGGCCGGGTGCAGCTGATCATCCGCGCGGCCAACCGCATCGCCGAGACGGACTACCGCTACGGGGGCGGCCACCGCACCTTCAACGACACGGGCTACGACTGCTCGGGGTCAATCTCCTACGCGCTCCACGGGGCCGGCCTGCTCTCCTCCCCGCTCGACTCAACCGGCTTCATGAGCTACGGCAGCCCCGGCCCGGGGCGCCACGTGACGATCTACGCCAACCGCGGGCACGCCTTCATGGTCGTCGACGGCCGCCGCTACGACACGAGCGCGATGGGCGAGACCGGCTCGCGCTGGACCTGGACCAAGCGCTCGGGCTCGGGCTTCGTGGCCCGCCACCCCCCGGGCCTCTAGATCAGGCAGGCGGCTCGGCCTCGCGCGTCGAGCGCGAACCAGGTGCCGCCGAACTCGAACACGTCGTTGCACAGGACCTGGCCCCTGGGGTCGTGGACGTAGAAGTAGAGCGCCTGGCCCCTGTACGTGACCTGGCGACGCCCGTCGCGGCGCTCGATCGTCCCGAGCGTGTCCGAATCGACTCCCCGGCCGGCGCGTGGCGCGCGCTTGGCGTAGAGGGGCGGCCACGCCTTGGCGCAGTCGCCGTAGCAACGCGTCCGGTTGCGCGGGTCCCGGGTGAAGAGGTAGAGCGCGCGATCGCCGCCGCTGAAGAGCACTCGGCCCGAACTGCGATTCGCCGAGCTTGACCAGCGGATCCGCGCTTGCGCCGCCGGCCGTATTGCGTCGGGCACGGCGGCCGCGAGCACGCGCGGCGCAGGACAGGACGAGCGAGCAGCTGCGCGATTCATGGACTCCATTGCACCGGTCAGCCAGGCGAGGTCGAGGGTCACGGCCGCATCGTCAGCGCTTCGTAAGCCGGCCGCCGCTTTCTCCACTGGATCGGTGGAGTTTCTGCTAGCTTCGCGGTCGGTAAAGTCGATTGACAAGGTGGAGAATGAACTGGTCTAGGACTCGCGCCCTCGGGCTCCTGCTCGCGCTCGTTGCCCTGGTGGCTGCCGGGTGCGGTGGCTCGTCGACGGAGAGCTCGGGCGGCGGCGGTGACGGCGGGGGCGGCAAGCTCACGCTCGTCGCCTACTCGACGCCGGAGGAGGCCTACAAGGAGCTGATCCCGGCCTTCAACAAGACGCCGGAGGGCGAGGGCGTCGGCTTCGACCAGTCCTACGCCTCGTCGGGCGAGCAGTCGCGCGCCGTCGAGGGCGGCCTGCCCGCCGACGTGGTGGAGTTCTCGCTCGAGCCCGACATCACGCGGCTCGTGGACGCCGGCCTGGTCGACGAGAACTGGAACCAGAACGAGTACAAGGGCATGGTCACCGACTCGGTGGTCGTGTTCATCGTGCGCAAGGGCAACCCCAAGAACATCAAGACCTGGGACGACCTCGTGACCGGTGAGGTCGAGGTGCTCGAGCCCAACCCGTTCACCTCCGGCAGCGCCAAATGGAACATCATGGCCGCCTACGGCGCGCAGCTCGAACAGGGCAAGACCCCCGCGCAGGCCCAGCAGTACCTGGCGGACCTGTTCGAGAACGTCCCCGTGCTCGACAAGAGCGCCCGCGAGGCGCTGCAGACGTTCTCCAGCGGCAAGGGCGACGTGCTGCTCGGCTACGAGAACGAGGCCATCCTGGCCCAGCAGCAGGGCGAGGAGGTCGACTACGTCATCCCCGACGAGACGCTTCTGATCGAGAACCCGATCGCCGTGGTGAACGAGTCAGAGAACGCCGAGTTGGCGCAGTCGTTCGTCGACTTCCTCTACACGCCGGAGGCCCAGGAGATCTTCGTCAGCAAGGGCTACCGCCCGGTCGTCGAGGGTACGGCCGGCGCCGATGAGTTCCCGACTCCGGCCAAGCTGTTCGAGATCAGCAAGTTCGGCGGCTGGGGCAAGGTCAACGACGAGTTCTTCGACCCGGAGAAGGGCATCGTGGCCGAGATCTTCCAGTCCCAGGGGAAGAGCACTGCCTCCGACTAGCTCAGCCACCGCGGCGCCTGCTCCGGCGCCGCCCGCCGCACCGGTGAGCCGCGGCCCGAGGGCGTCCCTGATTCCGGGGGACGTGCTCGGGCGCGGCATCGCCGTGGCCTACCTGAGCATCATCGCGCTGATCCCGCTGGCGGCGGTGGTGTTCAAGTCGTTCGACGGTGGCTTGGACACCTTCTGGAACTCCATCAGCAGCCCCCAGGCGGTGGCCGCGCTGCGGCTGACGCTGATCGCCTCGGTGATCGTGGTGCTGATCAACGGCGTGTTCGGGACACTGATCGCGTGGGTGCTCGTACGCGACGAGTTCCCGGGCAAGGGCCTCGTCAACTCGCTGATCGACCTTCCCTTCGCGCTGCCCACGATCGTCGCCGGGCTGACGCTGCTGGCCTTCTACGGGCCGGACAGCCCGGTGGGCATCGACATCGCCTTCACGCGGGTGGCCGTGGTGATGGCGCTTCTGTTCGTGACGCTGCCCTTCGTCGTGCGCGCCGTTCAGCCCGTGCTGCTCGAGCTCGACCGCGAGATGGAACAGGCCGCGGAGTCGCTGGGAGCGAGCCGCGCCACGGTGTTCCGGCGCATCATTCTGCCCAACCTGGCGCCGGCGATCATCGCCGGTGGCGGGCTGGCCTTCGCCCGGGCGGTGGGCGAGTTCGGCTCGCTGGTGCTTGATCACCGGCAACATCCCGTTCGAGACTCAGGCGGCCTCGGTGCTTCATCTTCGCCCAGGTGGAGAGCGACAACCCGGTCGGCGCATCCGCGGTGTCGGTCCTGCTGCTGGTGGTCGCGCTGGTGGTGCTGCTGTTCTTCGGCTGGCTGTCCAAGAAGGCGCTGCGTCATGAGGAGTAAGTACGTGCTGCGCTTCCTCGCGCTGGGCTACCTGGTGCTGCTGCTGGGGATCCCCGTGGCGCTTCGTGTTCTTCAACGCCTTCGAGGACGGCGTGGGCGCGGCGTGGGACGCGGTGTCCACCCCCGAGGCCCAGCACGCCTTCTACCTCACGGGAGTGATGGTGGCGGTGGCCGTGCCGCTCAACACGATCTTCGGGATCCTGTGCGCGCTGGCCATCGTGCGCCAGCGCTTCCGCGGGCGCGCCCTGCTGAACGCGATGGTGGACCTGCCCTTCGCCGTGTCACCGGTGGTGGTGGGCCTGGCCCTGCTGCTCGTGTACGGGCGCGTGGACGGTTGGGTGGGCCAGTGGTTCGCCGAACAGGGCATCCAGATCATCTTCTCGGTGCCGGGCATGATCCTGGCCACGATGTTCGTGTCGCTGCCCTTCGTGGTGCGCGAGACGATCCCCGTGCTGCGCGAGATCGGCACCGAGCAGGAGCAGGCGGCGGCCACGCTGGGCGCCGGACCGCTCCAGACCTTCTTCCGCGTGACGCTGCCCGCGATCCGCTGGGGCGTGGCCTACGGCGTGGTCCTGACCACGGCGCGGGCGCTGGGCGAGTTCGGCGCCGTGAGCGTCGTGTCCGGCAAGATCTCGGGCCGCACCGAGACCGCCACGCTGCACGTGGAGCGCCTGTATCAGCAGCTTCAACGAGACGGGCGCATATGCTGTGTCGGTGGTCCTTGCGCTGCTCGCCCTGGTCACGCTCCTCGCCATGAACGTGATCAAGCCCAAGGAGGCCCAGGGATGAGCATCGTCGTCGACTCCGTCTCCAAGCGCTTCGGCGAGTTCGAGGCGCTCAAGAACGTGTCGCTCGAGGTGCGCGACGGCTCCCTGACCGCCCTGCTGGGCCCGAGCGGCGGCGGCAAGTCGACCCTGCTGCGCGTGATCGCGGGGCTCGAGACGCCGGACAGCGGCAAGGTGGTGATCGCGGGCGAGGACGCCACCTCGACGCCGCCGCAGCGGCGCAACGTGGGGTTCGTGTTCCAGCACTACGCCGCCTTCAAGCACATGACGGTGCGCAAGAACGTGGCGTTCGGGCTGACGATTCGCAAGCGCCCGCAGGAGGAGATCGACGCCCGGGTCAACGAGCTGCTCGAGCTCGTGCACCTCGACGGTTTCGCGGATCGCTATCCGTCGCAGCTGTCGGGCGGGCAGCGTCAGCGCATGGCTCTCGCCCGCGCGCTCGCGGTGCAGCCTCGCGTGCTGCTGCTCGACGAGCCCTTTGGCGCCCTCGACGCCACCGTGCGCAAGGAGCTGCGGCTGTGGCTGCGCCGCCTGCACGACGAGGTCCACGTGACCACCGTGTTCGTCACGCACGATCAGGAGGAGGCCATGGAGGTGGCCGAGCAGATCGTGGTGCTCAACCACGGGGACATCGAGCAGGTGGGGGCTCCGCGCGATCTCTACGAGAAGCCCGCCAACGAGTTCGTCATGCGCTTCGTTGGCCCGGTGAGCGAGCTCTCCGGTCGTTTCATCCGCCCCCACGACGTCGAGATCCTGCTCGCGCCCAGCAACGGTGCTCCCGAGGCTCGCGTCGACCGCATCGTCCATCTCGGCTTCGAGGTCCGGATCGAGCTCTCGCTGGGCGACGGCGAGTCAACCTGGGTGCAGACCACCCGCGGTAGGGCCGAGGAGCTCGAGCTGGACGAGGGTCAGACGGTCTGGCTGCGCCCCGAGGCGGAGCCGGTCAGCGTCTGAGCCAGGCGTCGGGCGACTCGGTCAGGCGCTGCACGTGGTCAGGCAGGTGGCCGGCGACGACGTCGGCCAGGGTGATGTCGTCGAGAACCGAGCGCAGGCTGGCCCGTACCGCGATCCACACCCGCTGCAGGTTCTCCGAGGACCCCTCGTAGGCCATGCGCTCGGGCGGCTCGCCCCGCACGCTCGCGAGCGGCCCCTCGACGGCCCGGATCACCTCCCCGACCGTGATCTCCTCCGGCTCGCGGGCCAGGCGGTAGCCCCCCTCGGCGCCGCGCTGGGCGTGGACCAGTCCGGCGTGGCGTAAATCGACCAGGATGTTCTCGAGGAACTTCAGGGGGATGCTCTGGCCGCGCGCGATGCGCTCGCCCTTGAGCAGGCTCTCGTCCGTGGTCGCGAGCTCGAGCATGGCGCGCACGGCGTACTCGGCTTTGGCCGTGACCTTCACCCCCTCCATTGTGCTGCAAGTGCCGCCGATAGGCTCACCCCATGGATGACAGCTGGGCCCGCGAATGGATCGAGGACTACGCGACGGCGTGGCGCGACGGCGACGCGGACGTCGTGGGCGAGCTGTTCACCGAGGACGCCGTCTACCGCTCGTCGCCCTTCCGCCCGCCCACCGTGGGCCGCGAGGCCATCCGGGCGTACTGGCGCGAGGCCTGCGCCACCCAGGAGGACCTGCAGCTGCGCTTCGGCACCCCGCTCATCCACGGCAACCGGGTGGCCGTCGAGTGGTGGGCCACCATGCGCGACTCCGGCGAGCCGTTCACGCTTCCCGGTGCGCTGATCCTCCGCTTCAGCTCCGGCGGCCGCTGCGAGGAGCTGCGCGAGTACTGGCACGGGGAGGACAGCGTGGTGGAGCCGCCGGAGGGGTGGGGGCGGTAGCCGAGGCCGACCTCGCGGCGGCGAAGGAGCGCATGCGCCGGATCTGGGCCATGGGCGACTACTCGCAGCTGTCGAAGCGCCTCGAGCCCGCGGCGCGCGAGCTGGCCGACGCCTGTGCGGTCTCCGCCGGCCAGGAGGTGCTCGACGTGGCCGCCGGCGACGGCAACTTCGCGCTCGCCTGCGCGCGCGAGGGCGCGAGCGTGATCGCCTCCGACTTCGCGTCCGCCATGGTGGAGAACGGGCGCGCCCGCAGCGAGCGGGAGGGCTACGAGATCGAGTGGCTCGAGGCCGACGCCGAGGACCTGCCCTTCGAGGACGCGCGCTTCGACTGCGTGGGCTCGGTGTTCGGCGCGATGATCGCGCCCGATCCTGAGCGCGTAGCGAGCGAGCTCTTTCGCGTGGTGCGCCCGGGTAACACAGTGGGGCTCACCGCGTGGGTGCCCGACGGGGTCTTCGCGCAGATGTTCGCGATCGGGCGGCGCTTCGCCCCGCCGGCGCCCGGAGCGGCGCGCTCGGAGCAGTGGGGCGACGAGCAGATCGTGCGCGAGCGGCTGGCCGGGCTGGCCGCCACGGTCGACTGCGAGCGGCGCGCGCTCACCTGGATCGCGGACTCGGCGGAGGCCCTGGAGGCCGAGTTGACCGAGAGCGCGCCCGCCAACGTGGCGGCGCGGCAGAACCTCGCCCCCGAGGACTACGAGGAGCTGCGCCGCGCGACCCTGGAGCTGCTCGAGGGCCACAACGCGGCCACCGACGGCACCCTGCGACTCGACGCCGAGTACCTGGTCACGGTCGCGCGCAAGCGCGGTTAGCGCCCTGGCCGCGCGGCTCCTGCTCGAGTACGACGGCTCGGCCTTCATGGGCTGGGCGCGCCAGCCGGGCGAGCGGACCGTCCAGGGGGCGCTCGAGGAGGCCCTGGCCACCAGCCTCCGGCGCGAGGTGGTCCTCAGCGTGGCGGGGCGCACCGACCGCGGCGTCCACGCGCGCGGGCAGGTGGCGAGCCACGAGGGGCCGCCGGCGCCGCGGCGCGAGCTGAACGGGCTGCTGCCCTACGACGTGAGCGTGCTCGCGAGCGAGGCGGCTCCCGAGGGCTTCGACGCGCGCCGCGACGCGCGCAGCCGCACCTACCGCTACCGCCTGCTCAATCGCCGAGCGCGCTCGCCCTTCGAGCGCGAGCGCGCGCTGTGGTGGCCGCGGCAGCTCGACCTCGGCCATCTCGAGGCCTGTGCGGGCGCGCTCCGGGGAACTCACGACTTCACCGCGTTCACGCCCAGCGAAAGCGCCCACGTGCGCTTCGAGCGCAAGGTGCTGCGCGCCGAATGGATCGAGGAGGGCGAGGGGTTGCTGGCCTTCTGGATCGAGGCCGACAGCTTCATGCGCCACATGGTGCGCGTGCTGGTGGGAACCATGCTCGGCGGTGTCAGGTTGGAGGACTTCGAGCGACTGCTCACGGGAGCCCCACGCAAGGAGGCGGGCACGACCGCCCCGCCTCACGGCCTTTACCTGGAGTCCGTCCGCTACTGAATATCCTGGCCCTTCGATGAAAGTTCTCCTCACCAACGACGACGGCATCGACGCCATCGGCCTCAACGCCCTGCGCAGGGCCCTGCTGGACGTGCCCGACATCGAGCTGGCGGTGATCGCGCCCGACTCCAATCGCAGCGCCACCGGGCGCATGATCACCACGGGCCGCCCGATGTGGGTCGAGGAGGTCGACTTCGACGACGGCACGAGCGGATTCGCCACCGAGGGCAGCCCCGTCGACTGTGTTCGCTTCGCCACCCTGGGCCTGCTCGAGTTCGTGCCCGAACTGATCGTGTCGGGCATCAACCACGGCTTCAACCTCGGCGACGACATCACCTACTCGGGCACCGTCGCCGCCGCGCTGGAGGGCATCGTGCTCGGCATCCCGGCCATCGCGGTCTCCCAGCAGGCCTTCGCCGGGCGCATGGACTCCTGGGTCGACTGCGAATGGCGCGCCGAGAACTTCGAGCAGGCCGCCGCGTTCACCGCGCGCATGGTCGAGGAGCTCGAGCGCGTGCCCATGCCCGAGGCCACCCTGCTCAACGTCAACTGCCCCGCGGGAGAGGTCAAGGGCGCTCGCGCATGCCGCCTGGGCAAGCGCATCTACAACGACGAGCTGAAGCTGACCGAGGAGGCCGACGGCCGGCGGCGCTTTCACATCTACGGCGACAAGCCCGGCTTCCACGAGGAGGAGGGCACGGACTTCGCGGCCGTGGGCGCGGATCTCATCGCCGTCACCCCTCTGCACTTCGACCTCAACGACCAGGCCGGCGTCGACGAGCTCTCGGGCTTCGATCTCGACGGCCTGCTGCGCCCCGCCGCGCGGGAAGTGTGAGCGCGACCCGGGAGAGCGCCGCAGAGCGGTCGCGCGAGCTGCGCAGGGCGCTCGAGCGCCACAACCACCGCTACTACGTGCTCGACGACCCCGAGGTCTCGGACTCCGAGTACGACGCGCTGCTCAACGAGCTGCGCGACCTCGAGGCCGAGCACCCCGAGCTACTC
>CAVVCU010000011.1:0-119493 GCA_963746825.1 uncultured Thermoleophilaceae bacterium | reverse complement strand
CCGGCCGCCGACTTCCGGCACTCATCGTCCGCAGCCGCGCCAGCGGCGAGCCGATTGCGCTCCGCGGCTTCGAGCTTGTTCCGGTCGCCCGCGCCGACTCGCGCTACCAGGTGGATCTCTCGCTGACGCCGTCGGCGGACGGCGGCGTGCTAGTCGAGATCGTGGACACGACGCAGCCGAGCCGCATTACGCGCGATACCGCGCTCCTCGCGCAGCAGGGCGGCAGTCGCGTCATGGCGCGCCAGCTCGCGCACGAATCAAGAACCCGCTCGGCGGCCTGCGCGGCGCCGCGCAGCTCCTCGAACGCGAACTGCCGAACGAGGAGCTGAAGGAATACACGCGCGTCATCATCGGCGAGGCCGACCGGCTGTGCGCGCTGGTCGACAGCCTGCTCGGCCCAGTGCGCCCGATCCGCCGCGAGCCGCTGAACGTGCACGAACTCATCGATCACGTGTATCGCCTCGCGCGCGCGGAGGCGCCGGCCGGCGTCGCGATCGAGCGCGACTACGATCCCAGCCTGCCGGCGCTCGCGCTCGATCGCGACCTGATGGTGCAGGCGATGCTGAACCTGGCGCGCAACGCGGTGCAGGCGCTCGGCGAGCGCGGCGCGCTGACGCTCAGGAGCCGCGCGCTGACGCACGCGACCATCGGCGCCGAGCGCCATCGCGTGGTCGCTTCGCTGCAGTTCGAGGACAACAGCCGGCATGCCAGGCCGAACTCGGCGAAACCATTTTCTATCCGCTCGTGAGCGCGCGCGCCGGCGGCACGGGACTCGGGCTCGCGGTCGCGCAGGACATCGCGACGCGCCACGGGGGCATCATCGAATTCGACAGCCGGCCGGGACGCACCGTGTTCACGTTGCTGCTGCCGATGGAGAACGGGCATAAACAGCCGCTTGGCGTCTGGGTGGTCGACGACGACCGCTCGGTCCGCTTCGTGCTGGCCGGCGCTGCGCGAGGCCGGCTACGGCGCGACGTTCGAAGGCGCGCGACGCGCGCTCGACGGCGCTCGCCACGGCGCGCGCCCGGACCTGCTGTTCACCGACGTGCGCATGCCCGGGGCCGACGGCCTGGTGCTGCTCGAGCGCGTTCAAGGCGCGAGCGGCCGGAGCTGCCGGTGATCGTGATGAGCGCCTACACCGACGTCGCCAGCACCGCCGGCGCGTTCCGCGGCGGCGCGCACGAATTCCTGTCCAAGCCCTTCGACCTCGACGACGCGGTGGCGCTCGCCGCGCGCGCGCGCGCGACGCACGCGGCGCCGGCGGCCGCGCGGCGATGGCCGAGGCGGCGATCGCCGAGCTGCATCGGCGCAGCGCCGGCGATGCGCGACGTGTTCCGCGCGATCGGCCGCCTGTCGCGCAGGCGCCTGTCGGTGCTGATCACCGGCGAGACCGGCACCGGCAAGGAACTGGTCGCGCGCGCGCTGCACCGCGCATCGCCGCGCGCGGCGGGTCCGTTCGTCGCGCTCAACACCGCCGCGATCCCGGCCGAGCTGCTCGAGTCCGAGCTGTTCGGCCACGAGGCCGGCGCATTCACCGGCGCCGACAGCCGCGCACGTCGGCCGCTTCGAGCAGGCCGACGGCGGCACGCTGTTCCTCGACGAGATCGGCGACATGCCGCGCGGCGCTGCAGACGCGGCTGCTGCGCGTGCTGGCCGAGGGCGAGTTCTTCCGCGTCGGCGGGCGCGAGCTGATCCGCGTCGACGTGCGCGTGATCGCGGCGACCCACCAGGACCTCGACGCGCGCGTCGCCGCACGGCCGCTTCCGCGCCGACCTGCTGCACCGGCTCGACGTGGTGCGCCTGCGCCTGCCGCCGCTGCGCGAACGGCGCGACGACATTCCGGAACTGCTCGTCCGCACTACCTCGGCGCGGCCGCGCGCGAGCTCGGCGTCGAGCACGAAGACGCTCGCCGTGCGCGCGCAGAGCCGGCTCGTGCGCCTTCGACTGGCCCGGCAACGTGCGTCAGCTCGTCAATGCCGCGCGGCGCCTGACGGTGACGGCGCCCGGCCGCGAGATCCGCGAAGAGGACATTCCCGCCGATCTCGGCGGCGACAGCGCGGAGCTTCCGGCGTCGGACGGCTGGTGCCGCGAGCTCGAGGCCTGGGCGTCGCGGCACCTCGCGGGTGGCGGCGCGCCGCTGCTCGAAGTCGCGGGACTCGAGTTCGAACGCACGCTCGCCCGCGCCGCGCTCGCGCGCGTCCAGGGCCGCCGCCAGGAAGCGGCCCGCCTGATCGGCTGGGGCCGCAACACGTTGACTCGCAAGCTACGCGAACTCGGCATCGAGTAAGGCATTTCCCGACTAATAGCGGTCGCATCGCCTTGCCGATCTGCGGCCGGGCTGGCTCGCTCAGAAGAGAAGAAGCGGAAAATTCGCTCGCTCACCACCCGGCCGCAGATCGGCAAGGCGATGCGACCCTCTCAGTCGCAACTTTTTCACGCAAAAAAAGCCCCCGCTGGCAGAGCCAGCGGGGGCCGCATCGCACAAACTCAGACTCGAATCAGGGCCGGTCGATCGTGATGATCGGCGAGACCCAGGTTTCGACGTGCGCCGGGTTGGTCCGGGTACCGAGCGCCTTGATGACGCGGATCGTCACGCGATAGCTGCCGTCCGGAACAACGAACGTCTGCAGGCTCGGGCCCGTACCACGGAACGTCGTGCCATCCCACGGCTGCGCGAAGAAGCCGCCGGCGGACGTGTTGCGCCCGACGAAGGAATCATTCGCGATGTAGTGGTAGGCACTGGCCGTTCGTCGCCGTGACCAGGAACTCGAGCTGCTGCGAGTGGTGGTCCAGGTGGAACAGGATCTGCGGAACGTCATCGCCCACCAGCGTGTACGTCGCGCCAGCCGGCTGGTTGGTGAATATTCCACCCGCCAGCTTCGCCAGCCACGGGAAGCCATTCACCGTCGGCGTCAGCACCGCCAGCGACTGGTAATCCCCGATGAAGCCGGCGTACGGAACGCTGAGCGCCTCGCCGCCTCCCTGCGGGGTCAGCACGATGTAGCCACCGTACTGGCTCTGCGCAGGTGCACTGGCTTCCGTTGCCGGCGTGATCGTCACGTTCACCGTCGTTCTTCCGCGAGCCGGAATCGTGACGCTGTCCGCGCTGAACGTCGCCGTCGCATCCGACAGCCATGCCGACACGGTCGCGAAGTTCGCCGGGTTCTTCGGACCCACCGTCAGAGCCGTCTGATGGGAGAGGTCGAGGGTCACGGCCGAATTGGCGGTGTTGACGATCGACAGCGCTCGGACCTGTGGGCCCGCGGTGCTTTCGCCGAGCGACAGCTTGCCCGGCGTGACGTCGACGGTCGCAAGGATCGCGGCCTCGATGTCGAGCAGGCCGGCGCCCTGGCGCATCGTCTGTTCGAGGAACCCGAGTCCGGGTTGCCCGACCACGGCGTCGGATTCGCGCTGTTCTGCAGGCGGTCACGGACCTTGTGTGCCGGATAGGCATTCCGGGTCCGCTTGGCCTTCCAACAGCAGCGCAGCCGCGCCCGCCACATGCGGTGAGGACATCGACGTGCCGCTGTTGACGCCGTAACCGCCCTGGGCCAGCGGGATCGTCGAGACGATGCCGCCGCCCGGCGCGCCGATGTCCGGCTTCAGGGTCAGGTCCGCGGCCATGCCGAAGGAACTGAAGCCTGAAATCAGGCCACCGGTGCCCTGCGGGAACGTGACTGCCGTGGACGTCCAGTTCAACGTCGTCGGGCCGGCCGTGATGGCCGCGTCGATTTCCGCACCGTGCGTCGCCAGGATGGCCACCACCGGAATGGTGATGGGGGCAGTCGCCGGGGGGACTGGAGCAACGGTCGGGTTTATGCCGCCCGCCACGTTGTTGTACAACACAACGGCCGCCGCGCCCGCGTTCTGCGCATTGATGGCCTTCACGTAGAAGCCGCAGGTTCCACGACGGATCAACACCGCGTTGCCGGCATGTGAACCGGCGGGCGGCGCGACGCAACCGTCGTCAACCGTCGTCGGCGTTCCGGTCTTCGACATCGGCAGGCTGCCGCTCGTCGGGGCAGTCGGCGATGCCGTCGCCTGGTTGTAGCCGTAGAGGTTGCCGTTGACTTCGATCGCGAGCTGACCGTTGTCGTAGGAGGCGACGCCAATGACGTTGCCGCCGACGCCCGGGGCGCCAGCTGCCCACGGACCGTCCGGAGCCGAGCCACCGGGGCCGTTGTTGCCGATCGAGGCAACGACGACCATGCCGCGCTTCACGAGGCGGCTCGAAGCCTCCGCCGTCGGGTACTGCGGCCACTGCGCGCGCGAGCCGATGCTCATGTTGAGGACGTGCGCGCCGTCCGCAAATGCACGCTCCATCGCCGCCAGCATGATGTCCGAGGTCGTGGAGCCCAGGCAGCCGAACACGCGGTAGGAACCGAAGGTCACGTCAGGGGCAACGCCCGTGATCGCGCCGCTGGCACCCACGATGCCCGCTACGTGCGAACCATGGCCGCCGCAGTCATCCGGATACGGATCCGGAACCGGGGTCTGGTCGAAATCGAAGTCGTCACCGACGAAGTCCCAACCCATGACCACGCGGGCAGTCGGGAACACGTCGCTGTTCTCGCGGGCGACGCCGTCGCCCCCGAGGTCGGCGTGGTCATAGTCGATGCCGGTGTCCATCACGGCGACCTTGATGCCGGTACCGGTGAAGCCGAGATCGCTGTGCACGATGTTGGCGCGCGTCATCGCGATCGCCTTGTCGAGGTTCGGGGACGACCCGGTGCTCGGGTCGAACTCCGGCGCATCGATCTTCTCGATGGGCCAGATGGCCTTCACGCCGGCGACGCCTGCGAGCCTGGCGCGTCCCGCGGCGCTGATCTCGACGGCATAGCCGTTGAACAGCGTGTCGTAGGAGCGACGCTGGGTGAACTCGACGCCGGCTCTCGCGGCCGCGGCCTGGAAGCGGGCCTTTTCAGCGCGCACGTTGGCCAGGCTGTTGCCATCGGCAACGGGCTTGCCGCTCAGCTCGACGAAGTACAGATTCGACAGTTCGGCCGCGCTCGCAGAAACGGATTCCTGAGCATGAGCCGTCGCGAAACCGAGTGACAGCACCAGGGCGCTGCACACCGCGGCCGCGGATAACGACTTTTTCATCGCGTATCGCTCCATGTTGTTGGTCAACGCAACACTTCCCGTCGTCGCGTCGCTGCTTCGTTCCCTTTTCCGACGCACGAGACTGGAATCCGCCCGTAGGCCGGAAACCCCGGAAGTCCGTGTGCCTGAAACCTCTCCCCTGAGCCGCGGCGGTTGAGCTGCCGCTCGTTCAGTTGCGCAGTTCTATACCACTATCTGTGGGTGCCGTCACATTTTTGGCAGTGCGGGAATGACATAACGCGCGTCCGTGTTTTTTGGTCCACAATCGGTCATCGAACTGTCATTTTCCAGAACGCGCCAAGGCGCATGCATCGCGATGATTGCGCAGGATTTTTTACGATTCGCGGCAGTTCTCGCCGCGGGCGCGCGGTGAGCCGGCAATTCCGGCAACGACGAGTGCCCGCGCAAGCATGAATCGGCGGAATCCTGAGCCGGATTTCCGCGTCGAAACGGCTTCGGTTTTTGTCCGCACCGGCTGCGGCCGGTACAATTTTCGGCATCGGACGCCAGGGGCGCAGCGTCCTCGTCATCCGGTTTTTCAGGAGTGACATGAACGAGCTGCGCGACCTGGCGGATCAGGTTTACCTCGGCAACGAATTGCGAGCCTGGGCGCTTGCCCTGGCCGTCTTCGCACTCCTGTTCACGGTCCTGCCGCTCGCGCGGGCGGCGATCCAGGGGCGGCTGCGCAAGTACCCGCACCAGTCGCGGGCGGCGCTCGAGATCACCCTCGCGGTCATCGACCGCACGACACGGCTGTTCCTGATCGCGGTCGCGATCTGGTTGTCCACGCGCTCCCTGTCGATACCCGACAGGCTCGATCGCGCCCTCGACGTCGCGCTGCTCGCGATCGTCTGGTTCCAGGTCGCCCGCTGGGGCACGACCATCGTCAGCCACCTCGTGCACCCGCGCCGGAACGCCGCCGTCGTGGCGGAAGGCGACGCCAGCCTGAACATCCTGCGCTTCATCGCCGTCACCGCGGTCTGGAGCGTCGCGCTCCTGATGCTGCTCGCGAACCTCGGCGTCGAGATCATGCCGCTGGTTGCCGGCCTCGGCATCGGCGGCATCGCGCTCGCGCTCGCGGTGCAGAACGTGCTCGGCGACCTGCTGGCCTCGCTGTCGATCGCGCTCGACAAGCCGTTCCGAGTCGGGGATTTCCTCGCGCTCGGCGACGAGCGCGGCACGGTCGAGCAGATCGGCATCAAGAGCACGCGCCTGCGTTCGACGACCGGCGAACAGATCGTGATGGCGAATGGCGAACTGCTGAAGAGCCGGCTGCGGAACTACGGCCTGCTGCCGGAACGGCGCGCGGAAGTCGTGCTCCGGATCGCGTACGAAACGCCGCGCGAGCAGGTCGCGGCGATTCCCGCCGTCGATCGAGGCCGTGATCCGGGCGCAATCGAAAGTCCGCTTCGAGCGTGCGCATCTCGCGCGCCTCGGCGACTACGCGCTGCATTACGAGGCGGTGTACCACGTGCAGGACCGGGAACTGAACGTGTTCATGGATGCGCAGCAGGCGATCCTGCTGCGCTTGCTCGACGAGCTCGCGCGTCGCGACATCGGCATCGTCTACCCGACCAGCCGGGCCGTGCCCGCGCCGCCGCCGAAAGCGGCCTAGGAGCCGCCGCAGTCCCGGGACAGACCCGCGGACAACGTGCCGGTGAGCGCACCGACCGATTCGAGTCCCGCGCGCGCAGGTAACCGGCGATGCCGGCATTGATCTTCGGCAGCACCAGCGGATCGTAGAACAGCGCGGTGCCGACGCCGACGGCGGTGGCGCCCGCGATCAGGAACTCGAGCGCATCGGTCGCGTTCGTGATGCCGCCCTGGCCGATGATCGGCACGCCGTGCGGCCTCGCGACCTCGTACACCTGGTGCACCTTCAGCAGCGCGATCGGCTTGATCGCGGGTCCCGACAGCCCGCCCTGCACGTTGCCGATCACCGGCCGGCGCGTCTCACGTCGATCGCCATGCCCATGATCGTGTTGATCACGGCGAGCCCGTCGCTGCCGGCCTCGATGCAGCGGCGCGCGTTCTCGCGGATGTCGGTCTGGTTCGGCGAGAGCTTCGTGATCAGCGGCTTGTTCGTCACCGCGCGGCAGGCCGCGACCACGCGCGCGCGACATCTCCGGATAGTTGCCGAACGCGACGCCGCCTTCCTTGACGTTCGGGCAGGAGATGTTGATCTCGATGGCGTCGATCGGCGAATCGTCGAAGCGGCGCGTGACCTCGACGTATTCCTCGATCGTCGAGCCGGAGACGTTGGCGATGAAACGCGTCTCGGTGAAGTCGAGCGCCGGCAGGATCTTGCGCACGACGTGGTCCACGCCCGGGTTCTGCAGGCCGATCGCGTTCAGCATGCCCATCGGCGTCTCGGTACACGCGGTGCGGCGGATTGCCGAGGCGCGGGGCGAGCGTCGTGCCCTTCAGGACGATGGCGCCGGCGTCGCGGTTGCGAGAAGCCCGCGACGCGCGTGTACTCCTCGCCGAAGCCGACGCAGCCGGACAGCAGCACGATCGGCGAGTCGAACTCGCAGGCCGCAGAAATCGACGGCGAGCGAGGAGGCGGGCGTGGTGGTGTCCACGGCGGGTATTGCGAGGGCGTCTGCCCCCTTCCAAAGAGAGGCATCCCATGTTCCACGTCGTGCTGTTCGAGCCGGAGATCCCGCCGAACACGGGCAACGTCATCCGGCTTGTGCGCCAACACCGGCGCGACGCTGCACCTGGTGCAGCCGCTCGGCTTCACGCTCGACGACGCGCGCGTGAAGCGCGCCGGCCTCGACTACCACGAGCTGGCGCGGGTGCAGCAGCACGCCGACCTGCCGAGCCTGCCTGGCGACAGCTCGGCGACGCCCGCGTGTTCGCGGTCGAGACGGGAGACGGGCAGCGCCACGACGGACCGCGCTATCGCGAGGGCGACGCCTTCCTGTTCGGGCGCGGAAACGAGCGGCCTGCCGCGCGAGCTGGTCGCCGGCTGGCCCACCGACCGCCGCATCCGCCTGCCGATGCGTACCCCGGCAACCGCAGCCTCAATCTGTCGCAACGCCGTCGCCGTCGTCGTCTTCGAGGCCTGGCGCCAGCTCGGCTACCCCGGCAGCGCTTAACGCGCGCAGTCACGTCGCGGACTTGAATGCGTGTCGACCGTCCGCCTAGCGGCCGGCCGGCACATGCGAGCGAGCGAATTTTCCGAATCTCTCTTCTGAGCGAACGAGCGAGTTCGGCCGCATGGTCCGCGCAACTGGACGTCCGAGCTCAGTTCTCCGGGTCACTTCCCGCTGCAGCATCGTCTCGACGACCTGCTCAACGGCACGCCCTGCGTGCAGCACTGCGTAAACGTGCCCGGCAGATCGGCATATCGACAGAGTGCTTCGCTGCGCCACCATGTGCACCGCCTTCGCCGCGTGATAGCCCTCGACCACCTGACCGATCTCCGCGATCGCCTGGTCCACCGGCCGGCCGCGGCGAGCGCGCGGCCGAAGCGGCGGTTGCGCGACTGGTCGATCGGTGCAGGTCAGCACCAGGTCGCCGAGGCCGGCGAGTCCCATCAGCGTTTCCTTCTTTGCGCCGAGCGCGACGCCGCGCCGCACGATCTCGGCGAGCCCGCGCGTGATCAGGAACACGCGGCTGTTCGAGCCGTAGCCGAGACCGTCGGAAACGCCGCGTCGCGATCGCGATGACATTCTTGACGGCGCCGCCGATCTCCACGCCGATGATGTCGGACTGCGTGTAGGCGCGAAGCCGCCGGAGGAAATGCGTTCGGCGAGCGCCTGTGCGAACTCTTCGTCGGACGAGGCGACCGCGATCGCGCGTCGGCAGGCCCATCCCGACTTCCTTCGCGAAGGTCGGGCCGGACAGCACGGCGATCGGCACGCTCTCGCCGAGCACTTCGCGCGCCACCTGGTGCGGGAGCTTGCCGGTCGCGAGCTCGAAGCCCTTGCTGGCCCAGGCGATGCGTGCGCGCGGGTGCAGCATCGGCTGGATCTGCTTCGCACGACCGCGCGCAGCGCGCTCAATGGCACGACCAGCACCACGTCCTCACCCCGGGCGAGCGCCTTCGGCGGATCGGGCTCGACCGCGAGCGAGGGCGGGAAATTCCGCGCCGGGCAGATAGCGCGTGTTGGTGCGCGCGCGCGCGAGTTCAGCCGGTTCGTCCTCTTCGCGGCCCCAGAGCACGGTCGGGCCGCCGCCGCGCGCGAACTGGATCGCGAGCGCCGTTGCCCCAGGAGCCGGCGCCCAGCACGACGATCGGCGGTGGCCGGGTACGTGCGCAAACCCGGGGAGGTGTACAGCGCCGGCGCCCCGCCCGCGGCCCCCGGTGGGCCCGAGGCCAAGGCGGGAGGGGCGGCGGCCGCCGCCGAGGAGCCATGACCACCAGGTGCTCGGCCGCCGGGGCGGGTCGCCGGACGTGGGTCATGCTGCTCTGGTGCGTGGCGTGGGCGGGTTGCGGCGACCAGCGCCCGCGCGCGCCGCTGCCCGCCGCGGTCGGGGATTCTCGACCAGCGCGCCCGGAGCCAGAACGCGACAGCGGCGCCCCGGATCTGTCGCCGCTGCTGCAGCCGCTGGAGGCTGAGCCCCCCGAACGGGACCCCGGTTCAGCCCGGGTGCGGCTGAAACTGTTCGTGCAGCCGGTCGAGGCGGAGGTGCTCTGGGGGCGCAAGAAGCTGGGCATCGCCGGCCGTAAACCGCTGGAGCTGGAACGGCCCCGGGGCAGTGGCCCCGTCGACGTGGTGGTCAGGGCCCCCGGTTACCTGCCGTTTCACACGCGGTTGCTGGGGGATCGCGACGACACGCTCACGGTCCGGCTGGTCACGCCCACCCAGGCTCGCGGGTTATTGGGGTTCAAGCCGGGGTCGGCGGGCCGCGCCCCGGCCCGTTGACCGCCTGCGTGGCGCGCCTCTTGCTGTCCTTCCCGCGGTGACCCGCCAGGGTCTCGTCAGGGGCGGACCGGGGAAAGTGCAGAGGGCGGCGAAACTTGGCGGCCGGAAATGCCGAAGACAGTTTCTGGGTCGAGGGGTATGCAACTTGGAGGGCAATAAAACCATGATGGGCTGCTTCGCGGTTTTCCCCGACGGTGCTGGGTCTCCGGCCGCCGTCTTCGAAGAGCTCGAGGATGCGATGGACTGGGGCCTGAAGCGTTATGGCGACGATGCTTTCGGGATCCGCTACCTCGAGATGGCCAAGGTCGAACGCGCTGAACTGCGCGGCGCCCCCGGGCCCGATTAGACAAGGGGCTGGTTCGGGCGCCGGGCTCCGGTGATCCGTCCGCGACAGGGCTGTCGCGGCCCCGTAGCCCGTTGCCTCAACGTGTGCGCCGGCGGGGCTTGCTGCCCCGGCGCGATGGGGGGCGGGGGCGTCGAACCGGTTTCTCGTCCGAACGCTTGCGCCCGCCGTCGCGCGCGACCTCCACCCGTTCCAGACGGCCGCGCAGTTCGCCCAGCTCGTTGCGCAGGCGCTCCACCTCCTCCGCCAGCTTGCGGGCCTGCTCCACCGGGCGGCCCTTCTCGGCGATGTCCCGGATCGCGTCGCGCAGGCGGCGCTTCACCCGCCCGTCCAGCTCGGCCCGCATCGCCCGCTCCATCGCCGGGACGGCCTTGGCGTCGCCGCACGGTGACCAGGCCGGCGGTGGCCTCGACCCGCACGCGGAAGTCGTCGTCGTCCAGGCCGCGCTCCAGCAGCTCGCGCGCCCGCCGGCCCAGCGCCGTTCCCTCGGCGATGCGGGCCACCCCCTGCAGGGCCGCCCGGCGCGCCTGGAAGGTGGCCCGGCGCGCGTAGGCGGTCTCCAGCACCGGCAGCGCCCGCTCGTCCCCGGTGGCGCCCAGTCCCTCCAGCGCCCGCGCTCGGATCACGTCCTGGAACGACGGACGGTCCAGCAAGGTGGGCAGCAGCGCCAGCGCCTCGAGCGACCGGCTGGCGCCCAGGCCCAGGGCCACGGCCGCCTCGACGAAGTAGCTGGGGTCGCCCGCCTGGAGCCAGCGGGCCAGCACGTCGCCCGCGACCGGGTCGCCCCGGAACTCGCCCAGGGCGGCGGCCACCGCCCGGCGGACCTTGGGGTGCTTGTCGTCCCGGGCGGCGGTCAGCGCCGCCCGGGCCGCGGGTCCGCGGGTCTGTCCCAGCGCCCGGGCCGCGGCCGCGCGCACGCCCCAGAACTTGTCCTCGTCCAGCGCCTGCGCCAGCGCCCGCTGGGTGTCGGGCCCGGGTTGCTCGGCCAGCGCCCGCGCCGCCATCACCCGATCGACGGCCAGCTCGGCCCGTTCCAGCTGGCGGATCCAGAGCGGGCGGGGCTTGTTCAGCTTCAGCGTCTTCAGGATGACGTCGCCGGGATCGAAGATCGACCTGGGCGGGTCGCACCGCCAGCGGGATCTCGAAGGTGTGCGCGCGCTCGCGCACCTCCAGCGTCTGCACCAGCACCGATGCTTCCACCTCCAGCGCCAGCTTCACGTCGAAGCTGAACACCACGATCGCCCTCCTGCTTCTGTTCCAGCCGCAATCGCCCGACGCCCCGGTCGGCGTCCCACTGCCACGAACCTTCCAGCACCGGGTGGCCGGCGCTGCCGATCCACTGGTCGAAGAAGCCGTCCAGGTTGCGCCCGGTCGCGTCTTCGATGGCCCGGCGCAGGTCGCGGGTCTCGACCGACTGCCGGGCGTGTTTCTCGGCGTAGGTCCGCAGCGCCAGCCAGAACGGTTCCTCGCCCAGCTGGTGCCGCAACATGTGCAGCACCCGGCCGCCCTTCTCGTACAGGTGGGCGTCGAACAGCTCGATCGGCTCCTCGTATTGCCGGCAGACGACCGGTCGCTGGTAACGTCCGGCCACCTCGCCCAGGTAGTTGTCGCCGTCCACCCGCAGCTCGCATGTCGGCCTCGTCGCGCCCGTGGGCGTGCTCGCGCCAGACGTATTCGAAGTAGGTGGCGAAGCCCTCGTTCAGCCAGGCCTCGGGCCATTCCCGGCAGGTGAGCAGATCGCCCCACCACTGGTGGGCCAGCTCGTGGGCCACCAGCGCCTCGACGTCGTGGTCCAGGGCGGCCCGGGCGTCCAGCAGCGCCAGGTCGGTCAGGGTGGTGGCGGTGGTGTTCTCCATGCCCCCGAAGATGAAGTCGCTGACGGCGATCTGGCTGTAACGCCGGTGCGGGTAGGGCACGCCGATCCGCTTGCTGAAGAAATCGATCATCTCGGGCGTGCGGCCCCAGCTGCGGCGGGCATCCTCCTCCCGCCCGGGCGGCACGAAGTAATACACGTCGACACCGGTCTCGGGCGCGCGCTCTTTCACCTCGGCGAACGTCCCGCAGACCAGGGTGACCAGGTAGGCGGCGTGGGGGAAATCCAGGACGTAGTGCCAGCGGGTGCGGTGTTCGTCCAGGTCCTCGCGCTCGCGCAGCTCTCCGTTGGACAGCACGAACAGCCCGCGGGGCGCGGTGCAGATCATCTCGCTGGTGGCCTTCTCCACCGGCAGGTCCACGCCCGGCCAGTAGTGCCGGCTGTCCTCGTCCTGTCCCTGCGTCCAGCACTGCAGCGGCCGCTCCGGGTGATCCTCGTCGGGGCCGATGAAATACAGCCCCCGCCGGGGCGTGGCCCGGTAGGCAACCGCCATCACCAGCTGATCGCCCCGGGCGTGCCGCTTGCCCAGGTTGATGCGCAGCCGCTGTCCGTCGTAGTGAAAGTCGCTGGTGGCCTTGTCGTCGACGGTGATCTCGTCGATCAACATGTCCACCGCGTGCAACTCCACCGCGGCCACGGCGTCCCGGCGCACGTTCAGGGTCAGGATGGATCGGCCGCTCAGCCGCCGGCCGGTGAGATCCAGGTCCAGTTCCAGCCGCACGTGCTGCACCACCACCGGGCGATCGGGCAAGTACTGGGTGGGCGTGCCGGGCGCGGCGAAGGGTCGGGCCATCTGGGCACAATATTATACGCCGGGGTGTAAAGTTCCGAGGGTGAGCCAGACGCTGCGCCGAACCCGTTCGTCGCACGCAGGTCATGCGCGGGCTTACGCCCGCCGACGTGTTCGCCGTGGTCACCGACTTCGAAGCCTACCCGCGGCTGTTCAAGGAGGTGAAGACGGTCACGCGTGCTGTCGAGCGGACGGGCAACCGGCGGCGGGTGGAGTTCAAGCTGGAGATGGTGATCGGCATCCGCTACGTGCTGGACCTGGTCTGCGACGCCACGGCGGGGACCGTGGACTGGACCTACGTCGAGGGGGAGGTCATCACCGACTCGCGCGGCGCCTGGCGGTTTGTCCGCCGAGGGCGACGGCGCCAAGGTCGACTACCAGGCGGCCATCACCATCAACGCCCCGCTGCCCGGCTTCGTGGTCAAGAAGGTGACCAACGCGCTGGTTTCGGCGTCGTTGCCGGCGATGTTCACGTCGATCGAAAACGAGGCGCGCGCCCGCAAGCGCTGAGCTGGCGCGGTTGGCTCGGGCGCCTGCGGCGCCCATCGCAGTGGACGAATTGAGCTAGGGCTGGGGCGCCTGCCGGCGCCCGGCGCAAGTGCTGGTCTTTGTCGACGACCACACTTCGCCGTGCGGGCAGATCTCGTCCACTCCCGAGTGGATCGTTCCAGGTCCGCACTTGCACTCGGTTGCCGCAGGGATTTCGCCCACCCCACCCACCCAAGCCCCACCCACCCCACCCACCCCACCCATCCCAGCGTCAACCGAGCGCTCCACGGCAGAGCAGATTGGCACGCGGGAGCCTCGGAGATACCGGCGGTCGCGAGTCGGTGCGCAGCGCTTGCACGGGATGTTCATCAGGTGTGTGGGGGGCGTCTGGTCTGCCCAGGAGCGGTTCGCGGCGTGGGGGCAGGGGGGCAGGGGGGCAGGGGGTGGGGTTGGGCGACTGCCCCCACGCCGCGAACCGCAAGTGCGCGCCTGCTCCCTGCGCCAGAAAGTTGAGCGACCTGCGCGCACGGCGAAGTGCGGCCTCCGCTGAAGACCAGCACTTCCCGATGGCGCCGGCAGGCGCCGAGCCTCTCCGGCCAACCGCCCACTGCGATGGGCGCCGCCAGGCGCCCGAGCCAGCCGCGTTTCCCCGCTATCGTGACGATCGCGGCCCCGACACCGAGGGGTGGCCCGGGACGTAGAAGCGCAGCGGCGCGCTGGCCCAGTCGCCCGCGTAGTCGACGCCGATGCGGGCCGAGCGGGCGATCGACGGTGCGGGGGTGCCGTCGTCGGCGACGAACAGGCCGCTGGCGGCGGACGTGAGGTCCAGGCCCTTGTCGGCGAGGGTGACGCCGAGCGCGCGGCACAGCTTGCCGGGGCCGGCGCCGACGCGCGGATCGCGCGGCGTCGGACGCCCGTCGATCGGCGCGGCGGCGCGGATCAGGACGGCGCCGGCCTTGCCGTCGGGTTCGCAGACGAAGTTCATGCAGTGGTGCATGCCGTAGATCAGATAGACGTACAGGTGCCCGGGCGGGCCGAACATGATCGCCGCCCGCGGGGTGGGGCCGCGGCGGGCGTGCGAGGCCAGGTCGCGCGGGCCGAGGTAGGCCTCGACCTCGACGATGCGGGCAGCGTGGACCGCCGACACCCGCGGCCGGCGCACCAGGATCTTGCCCAGCAGATCGGGCGCCACCACCTCGGTGGGGCGGGCGAAGAACCGGCGGGCGAGCGGCTGCAGCCGCCCGCGGCGCGCGCGTCGCCGACGGATCACGGGCGGGGCGGGGCACCGTTCGGGACAAGCAGCAGGCGCTCGCGGTCGACGTGGTCGGCCAGGCGGATCAGGCGAGGGTCGGCGGCGGCCGCGGCCAGCACCGCCTCGGCGGCCCGCTGGTAGGTGGGGCGATCGATCTGGCCCACCAGCAGGCGGTAGCGCAGGAACAGGAACGCGGTCTGGGTGACGTCGTGCAGGCAGTAGCGCCGCAGGGCCTCGATCTGGCCGGCGTTGAACAGGCCCTCCACCTGGCTGCCGTCGACGCCGTCCTTGCCCGGCAGCCCGATCAGGCGGGCGGCGCCGTCCAGCGAGGTCATGCGGGCGGCGCCGTGGTCCGACAGGAAGTCGCACAGGTCCAGGTGGCCCTCCTCGCTGTAGCGGTAGCGGTAGTCCCGGCCCTGGTAGTACCAGGGCCAGCTGAGGCCGTGGCGCAGCGACCGCAGCAGCAGCACCGGCAGGTCGAAGCCGCGCCCGTTCCAGGTGACCAGGTGGGGCTGGCGCGCGCCCATGAAGTCGGCGAAGTCGCTCAGCATGCCGGCCTCGTCCTTGCCCTCGCCGATGGTGCCGAACCGCTTGCAGGTTCAGGTTCTCGTCCAGCCACATGACGCCGATGACCACCGGCCGGCAGGCGTACAGCGGCGGGAAGGCCCGGTCGCGCTCGTTGCCCGGGCTGGGCTCGGGCGGGGCGAACAGCTCCCGGTCGGGAATCGTCTCGATGTCCAGGACCAGGTAGGTGACGGGCTTTTCGGGCATGGGCGTGTCCAGAAACCCAATCCTAAGCCACCGCCGACCCCAACACCTTTGCTTTTGGGGACCGGATGTGTAGGACTTTCGGTCATGCGAAGGCTTGGCTTCCTGGTCCTGTTGCTCGGGACGCTCGGCGCGGGCGCGCTGGCCAGCGGCTGCGGGCACCCCGCCCCGGTCCGACCGTGGCAGCGTGTCCACCTCAGCAAGCGGGCCGATGCAGTTCAACGACGGCCTCGAGGGCCGCTTCAGGCAGCACATGTATTCGGCGCGGGAGGGAGCGGAGGGCGGTTACGGCTACGTCGGCGGCGGCTGCGGCTGCAACTGATGCGCGATCGACAGCTCCTGGCACGTCGCCTGGCCACGACGGCCGTGGCCGCCGCCGTCGCGGTCGCGCTGCTGGTCCAGGCGCGCCCGCTGGCCGCCGAGGATCGCGTGACCGTGCGCGGCGCCTACTTCCGCGAGGCCTCCAACCGGGTCATCCAGCCCATGATGGAGATCACGAAGGACCTGCCCGACGGGTATGACGTGGGCGGTCACCTGCTGGTCGACGCCATCAGCTCGGCCTCCATCGCCCAGGGCGCGCCTGGCCGACAGCGTGTTCACCGAGACCCGCTACGAGGGCGCGGTCGGCCGTCGGGTTGACCCGCGACCTCCAGCGCGTCGCCGGCTTCGTGCGCTACAGCCACGAGCCGGACTACAAGTCGTACACCGGCGGGCTGTCGCTGAACCGGGAGGTCTGGGAACGCACGGGCACGGTCGGGCTGAACCTGGCGTTCACCCACGACGACATCCAGCCGCCGCCGCCCCAGAGCGACAAGGACCTGGACGTCTGGTTCGCCGGCCTCGGCTACACGCAGGCGCTGACGCCCGACCACCGTGGGCCAGCTGGTCTACGAGACCTATTACCAGAGCGGGCTTCCTGGCCAATCCCTACCTGGCCCACGGCAGCCTGGGGCGCGAGGACGTGCCCGACTCGGCGCTTGCGGCACGCGTTCGCCGCTCGCGACTGGCCCAGTACCTGCCGCGCGGCCGATCTGGGCGTGCAGCTGCACTACCGCCTGTATTACGACCAGCTGTCGCTGTTCGAGACCGGACCCTGGGGCATTCTCGGCAACACGCTCGAGGGCCGGGTCAGCAAGGCGCTGGGCCCGAACATCGAGGTGCGCGGCACCTATCGCTTCCACACCCAGTCGGCCGCGAACTTCTGGTGCAACACCAACACGCCGATGGGCGGCGACGTCGCCTGCTACGGCATGTCCCCCGAATACCACAGCGTCGACATCAAGTTCGGCGACCTGCGCACGCAGGTGGCCGAGTTCAAGCTCATCTGGGACATGCGCCTGCTGAACGGGACCGCGCTCGACTTCTTCGCGGTGGGCACGTTCGACGTCTCGTACGGCTACTACTTCGAAGGAACGCCTTACGGGCAGGAGTTCACCGACCGCAACGCGCCGCCGTTGCTCGGCGAGTTGCCGTTCAGCCGCAGCTACGGGGGAGCGCACCTCATCCAGACGGGCTACACTTTGCCCTTCTGAGCATGGACAAGCAGCGGCAGGCCCCGCTCCTGACCGAGGTGAAGGCGGCCCAGGCACGGGCCACGCACGGTCCGCTGGGCGATCGGCAAGACCGTGCTCGGGATGATCTTCCTGCTCGGGGCCATGGCCCACGCCTTCGGCCCCGCAGCCGCGTTCGGCCCATGACCCAGCTGTGGACGGTCACCCTGATCATCCTGTCCACGGTGTACGTGGGGCTGGGGCTGCGGGCCTTCGCGCTGGCCCGCCAGCGGGGCAAGCGGCTGTGGGTGCCTCTGACCGCTGGCCTGGGGCCTGGCCGCGGCGGTGATGTTGCGGATCCTGGTCAGCAGCCGGGGGTGACATGACCAGATGTCGGAAATCCAGCTCGCCGCCCGTTCGCCGCCCCTGGTCGCCATCCCCGGCCGCCCGCAGCGCCCGGTGGTGCTGATCACCGGCTGCTCCAGCGGCATCGGTCTGGTCGCGGCCGAACGCTTCGCCCGCGCTGGTTACCAGGTGTTCGCCAGCATGCGGCGGCCCGAAGCGGGCGGCGGCGCTGCGCGAACGGGCGGCGGCCGAGCACTGGGCGCTGGACACGCCGGCGCTGGACGTGACCAGCGACACCTCGGTCGAGCTGGGCGTCCGCGGGGTGCTGGCGGCGACCGGGGGCCGCATCGACGTGCTGGTGAACAACGCCGGCTACTACGCCTTCGGGCCGCTGGAGGAGACGTCGCCCGACGAGCTGCGCGCCCAGCTGGAGACCAACGTGGTCGGTGTGCTGCGGGTGACCCGGGCGGTGCTGCCGGCGATGCGCGCCCGCGGGCAGGGGCGCATCGTGAACCTCAGCTCCATCTCGGGGGTGGTGGTGATCCCGGGCGCCGCTGCCTACCACGCCTCGAAATACGCCCTGGAGGCGCTGACCGAGGCGCTTGCGCTACGAGGTCAGCGGACAGGGGATCCAGGTGGTGATGAGCAAGCGGCTCGAGAAGCTGCATGGCCTTTTCAACGGCTCGCTGTTCGTCGAGATCGAGCGGCACGGCCTCGAGCACGAGGTCGCGACCGAGCCGCAGCTGCTCGAGCTGGCCTACGCGCTCGGCATTCCGATCGACTGCCACCACGAATGCTATTTCGCCTCCCCCGACGACTACGAGGCTCACGACGCGCTGATCTGCATCGCCGACGGCACCTACGTCACCGAGGAGAAGCGGCGCCGCTACACGCGCGAGCACTACTTCAAGTCCCCCGACCAGATGGTGGAGCTGTTCGCCGACCTGCCCGAGGCGCTCGCCAACACCATCGAGATCGCCAAGCACTGCACCTTTCGCCCGACGGGCCGCAAGCCGATCCTGCCGCGCTTCGTCGCCGCGCCTGCGCGAGCGAGCGCTGAACGCCTGAAGCTCGGTGGCGACGAGCGGCCTGCCCAAGCCCAGGCGGTGCTGAAGGAACGGCTCGCCACCGAGCCTCTCGCGCCCGGCTTCACGCCGGCCGACGACGAGAGGCGCCTCGCCTACGAGGTCGAGGTCATCGCCAAGACCGAGGTCTCGTGGGACTTCGTCTACGGCACCATGCAGCACGGCTTCCACGATCGCCCGCCCGTCTGCTGGCCCGCCAGAGCGGCACGAAGCAGATCATCATGATCACCGACGGTGAGCCGCATCGCCCACATCTTGCCGTGCTGGCGAACCCCTTCTTCAGCTACCCGCCGGTGCACGAGACCGTCGAGGCCACCCTGAAGGAGGTGGCCCCGCTGCACCCGCGACGGCATCACCCATCAACACCTTCATGCTCGACCCCACCCCCCCGCATCTGCGCACCTTCGTCGAACGCCTCACCGAGATGAACCGCGGCCGCTGCCTTCTTCACCACGCCCGACACGCTCGGCGACTACGTCCTCGGCGACTTCATCGAGTACTCGCTGCGCCCTGCTCAAGGGTCGCCGCTGCCAGCTAGTTCCAGCCGCGCCTTTTCTCTCTCAGAGCGGGCGAGGCGTTAGGTTCGGCGGATGGCGCGCGGATCGACCTTCTTGTTCCTGATGATCGGGGCAGGTTCCCTGGTCCTCGGTGGATGCAAGGGTGACGACTCTGCGGTCGACGCCGGGGACCGGCGTCGGTGACGACGCCCGCCGCCGGCGAACCGATGTACTGAACGGCACCGGCGTGCCGATCGGCCCGGCCGCCGTCACGACGGCCGGGGCCGTCGTGGAGTTCCGACCAGGTGCTCTCGATCGAAGGGATGGAGCCCTGCAATTTCCCCGGGCTCCAGGCTGTGCCGAGCAGCGACCCGGTGATCCCGATGCGGCGTTCGTCGTAGTGCTTCGGCGACGGCTGAGCCGATCACCTATGGGCTCGGTCCGGCGTTGGTGAGCGGTCACCCGCTGGCATCGGCATCGGCGACCGTCGGCCAGAGCGACGCTTGGGTCATCGAGCCGATCTTCCGCGAGGAGCCCGAGGGCATCGATGCGTTCAACGTGGTGGCCGTGGCGATGTGGGTGCCGATCAGCGTGGTCTGCCCGACCGGTCAGCTCCTGTTCGTGGTGGACGGCGTCGTCGTGAACGTGCCGATCATCTCCCAGTCCGGTTTCGCCGTGACCAGGTCCAGATCAGTGGGTCCTTCACCGAGGAGTCGGCGAAGGAACTGGTCGCGGACATCACCGGTAGCTGACGAATGAACCACCCGGGTGTCAGCGCGCGTTCGGCTTGACCGATGTCACGCTGACGGCACGATCAGCGAGACCCGTGTTGGATCAAGGGAATTTCCGAACTTTCCTTGCGCGGCAGCTTGTTCTCCTGGGTCATGATCACACCGTTGTAATTACATCGAGTTGGAGATCAGGCCCGTCCTGATGCCGCCCGCCCGGGCGCGGCGCAGCGCGTCCACCATCAGCTCGTCGGGCCTGATGTGGCCGAACATGCGCTCGACCATGCCCGCGCGCCGAGCCGGATCGATTCCCAGCAGCCCGCCCAGGCGCTCGGCGAACTCGTCCTCGGAGAGCTCGCCCTTCTCGAGCGATCGCACCGCGGCCAGCGCTTCGGGGCTGGAGCGGAAAAGGCCCTTCATGCGATCCGGGTCGATCCCCTCATCGGTGCAGAAGGCCCGAAAGGAGGCGAAGACGTTGGTGGTGAGCACACCGCCGTAATCCACGAGCAGCCCCTTCATCCGGCGAGCGCGACCCGGCGCGCCTGCTCGGCCAGCGCCGGCACGCCCTCGTCGAACGCCGCCAGGTACTCGTCGTCGGACGCGCCCATCGTGAAGCGCTTGTAGTTGCCCTCCATGAACACCGCGGCCTTCCAGAGCGCCAGCGCCTGGTACCAGTTCAGCGCCGACATGGAGCGCCCGCTGCGCTCCTCGTAGCGCTCGATCAGCTCCTCGCGCGTCATGAAGCCCTCGCGCCGGGTGGCGGCGTTGAGGCTGCCGAACCCGAGGTCCTCGGGATCGCCGGCCTGCGCCCACGTGACCGTGAAGTAGCCCAGGTCGGCGAGCGGGTCGCCGATCGTGGAGAGCTCCCAGTCGAAGATGGCCGCCACCCGGGCCGGGGGCTCCTCGCCCAGCATCACGTTGCCCAGGCGGTAGTCGCCGTGGACGATCGTCGACTCGGGCGACTCGGGCATGTTGTCGGCGAGCCACTGGCCGACCTCCTCCACCGCCTCGATCTCGCGCGTCTTGTTGTGCTCCCACAGGCCGCCGAAGCGCCTCACCTGGCGCTCCAGGTAACCGGTGGGCTTGCCGTAGCCCTCGAGGCCGCAGGCCCGCCAGTCGACCTCGTGCACCTCGACCAGCCGGTCCACGAGCTCGGCGCAGATGGCCCGGCGCTCGCCCGGCTGGTCGAGCGCCGGCGGGATGTCAGTGGTCACCACCGCGCCGTGCATCTCCTCCATCACGTAGAAGGGGACGCCGAGGACGGCTTCGTCGTCGCAGGTGGCGAGCACCGGGGGCACGCGCACCGGGGTGCCCTGAAGCGCCTGCAGCAGGCGTGCCTCGCGCAGCACATCGTGGGCCGAGGGCGGCAGCGGCGGCCGGGGTGGGCGGCGCAGCACCACGCGCGTGTCGCCGCGCTTGATCAGGAAGTTGAGGTTGGAGTGGCCCTCCCCGATCCGCTCGGCCTCGAGGCGCCCCTCGCCGATGCCGTGGGAGTCGAGGAACGCCTCGAGGGGCTCGCGCACCACCAGCGGCGCGGGCTCGAGGCCGGCGGCCTGCGCTGCGGTGTCGACCACGTCGGGCGAGCCCATGGCCCGAAGATCCTACGTAGACCGCATCGTTGGGCGGTTCGTGGTGTCTAGGGTTCCGATCATGCGCCTCCCTCGCCTGCTGATTCCCCTGGCCGCCACGCTGGCCGTCGGCCTCGCCTCGCCCGCCATGGCCGCCGATGTGCCGATCGAAGCGGTCGACTTCGAGTTCCGGCCGGCCGACCAGAGGGTTGCGGTGGGCGACACCGTGATCTGGAACTTCATCAATGAGGGGCACACCACCACCGCCACCCGCGGCCAGGCCGAGAACTGGAACTCGGGCCCGGCCACCAACGCCGCCGGCACCACCTACCAGAAGACCTTCAACACGCCGGGCCGCTTCGGCTACATCTGCATCCCGCACGCGTCGTTCATGAAGGGGACGATCGTGGTCGGCGAGGACGCGGTGAGGGACACGGTCGACCGCCTCAGGGACAGGGAGGTCGGCGACTACGTGAAGATCACCTACGAGCTCAACGAGGCGGCCACGGTCACCTACAAGCTCAGGGGGCCGAGCTCACGGACGGTAAAGAAGGGGCGCGTCAAGAAGGGCAAGCACTCCTTCCGGCTGAGGAACCTCAAGGCGGGCCAGTACCGCGGCACGTTGACCCTGGTCGACGATTTCGACAAGAGGGCCACCGCGAAGAACTCCTTCGGGCTCGACTGAGCGACGGGTAGACCCCGCGTAGTGTCCTGAGCGGATGCTGCGCACGCTTCGTCACCGGGACTTTCGGCTGCTCTGGATGGGGCAGTCCGTGTCGCTTGTCGGCGACGGGATCTATCTCGTCGCGATCGCGTGGCTCGTGTACGACCTCTCCAACGAGCCGGGCGCACTGGCCATCGTCGGCCTGGCCTGGACGCTGCCGATGGTGCTCGGCCTGCTGCTGGCCGGGGTGCTGAGCGACCGCTTCGAGCGCCGCCGCCTGCTGGTGCTGTCCGACCTGATCCGCTGCGCTGCCATCGGCGCCATCGCGACCCTCTCGCTCGCCGGTGTCGTGGAGCTGTGGCACGTGATCGCGCTGGTGGTGGTGTACGGCGCCGGCGAGGCGCTGTTCCTGCCCGCGTTCAGCGCGATCGTGCCCGACGTGGTCCCGCGCGAGCAGCTGATGCAGGCCAACACGCTGCGCGAGCTGATGGAGCCGCTCGGCCTGCGCTTCGCCGGCCCGGCGCTGGGCGGACTGCTGATCACCGTGTTCGACGTGGGCACGGCCTTCCTCGTCGACGCGCTCACCTTCCTCGGGTCGGCCATCATCGTCTCTCTGATGTCGCGCCAGCCGGCGCCGCGCGAGGAGAGCCATTCCTTTCGCAAGGACCTCATGGAGGGCTTCGCCTACGTCCGCGCGCACGCGTGGCTGTGGGCCACGCTGGCCGGGGCGGCGCTCTTCCTGCTCGTGACCTACGGGCCCTTCGAGGTGCTGCTGCCCTACATCATCCGCAACGAGCTGGGTGGCAGCGCGGCCACCTTCGGCACCGTCATGGCCGCCGGCGGCCTGGGGTCGATCGCCGCGGCGCTGCTGCTCAGCCGCACCGGCGCACCGCGCCGCCACGTCACCTTCATGTGGGGGGCCTGGGGGATCGGCACCACGCTCGATATCGGCCTGGCCATCTCCAGCGCGGCCTGGCAGATGTGCGCGATCGCCTTCTTCTCCTTCGGCTTCGCCACGGCGGGGATGGTGGTGTGGGCCACGCTGGTGAACACGCTCGTCCCCGCCGAGATGCTGGGCCGCGTGTCGAGCCTCGACTGGTTCGTCTCCATCGGACTCGTCCCGTTGTCGTTCGCACTAACCGGGCCGGTGGCCGAATGGCTGGGCGCGCGCACCACCCTGGCGCTGGCCGGCGGGGTGGGCCTGCTCACGTTCTTCATCCTCTTCGTGCCGGGCGTGCGCGACCCCGAGCGCAACCCCCTTCCGGGGCCGCACGCTCAGGCGATCTCGTCGACGTGACGAACGTTGGCCCGGTCGTCCTCGTCCTCGCTGGGCCCGGCCTCGAACCAGGCGTCGAGGATCTCCCCGAGCAGCGCCGGGCTGGTCGTGCGCAGCGAGAGGGCGAGCACGTTGGCGTCGTTCCAGCGGCGAGCGCCGCGGGCGGTCTCCGCGTCGGCGCAGAGGGCGGCCCTCGCCCCGGGCACCTTGTTCGCCGCGATCGACGCGCCCGTGCCCGTCCAGCAGCACACCACGGCCTGATCCGCGCGGCCCGCGGTCACGTCACGCGCGGCCGCCTCTGAGCACCAGGCCCAGTCGTCGCGCTCGCCGGGGTTGAGCGCCCCGTGCGCCACCAGCTCGTGGCCGCGCCGGCTCAGCTCCTCGACCACGGCGTCGGCCACGCCGGTGCGCTCATCTGCGGCGACGGAGATCCTCATCGGTTGCAGCCTAACCTTGAGGCGATGCCCGAGCTGCCCGAGGTCGAGATCACCGCGCGCCGCCTCTCGCGAGGCGCCGCCGGCGCGCAGATCGAGTCCGCGCTGGCGCCGGGGATGGTCACGATGAAGAGCTTCGACCCGCCCCTCGACGCCCTGACCGGGCGCAACATCGACGGGGTGCGCCGCATCGGCAAGATGCTGGCGATCGACGCCGGCGACCTGACCCTGCTCATTCACCTCATGTCGGCGGGCCGGCTGCAGTTGTGGGACAAGCGGGCGTCGCTGCGCGACCGAGCGTCGCGACTGCTCCTGCGCCTCGACGGCGAGCGCGAGCTGCGCCTGCGCGAGTTCGGCACCCAGCAGCGGGCGTGGGGCAAGCTGCTGCCCGCGGGCGAGGTGGCCGCCGACGAGGCGGTGGCCACGCTGGGGCCGGACGCCCTGCCCGCGCCGGCGCCCGACGAGTTCGAGCGCCTGCTCCACCAGCCGCGTCACCTGCATCCGCTCCTGCGCGACCAGCGGGTGATCGCCGGCATCGGGCGCTCGTGGGTCGACGAGCTGCTGTGGACCTCGTACCTGTCGCCCTTCCAGAAGGGCTCGGACCTCGACGACGAAGCCCGCGAGCGCCTGCGCTCAGCCTGCGACGAGGTGCTCGGCGGAGCGATCGAGCACTACGAGGAGGTGCTCGGAGACAGGATTCCCGACAAGCTGCCGATGCCCCTGCGGGTTCATCGCCGCGCTGGCGAGCCGTGTCCGCGCTGCGGGACGAAGATCGAGGCGATCCACTTCAAGGACTACGTGATGTGTTACTGCCCTGAGGAGCAGACCGGAGGCCGGGTGCTCAAGGACCGCCGGCTGTCGAAGCTGCTGAAGTGAGTCAGTCGCGTCAGATCGGCGCAGCAGTGGCGACGTGACGCTCAGCGGACGGTGAGCGTGCCCTCCATGCCGGCGTCGGCGTGGTTGCCGACCGGGCAGTAGTACTCGTATTCGCCGGCCTCGAGATCGACCGTCACCTTCGAGACCCCGCCCTTGCCGACCGTCTTGCCCTCCTCCTCGACTCCCTCGCCTTCGACCTCGATGGCGTGGGGCACCGAGGAGGGGTTGTCGAGCACCACGGTGACCTTGCCCGGCTTGGTGGCGAGGCTCGTCTTGTCGAACTTGAGGGCCCCGCCGGGGTCGGCGGTCAACTTGAGCTGCTTCGCGGACGCCGCGCCGCCGCTCTCCTCCTTCTCCTTCGTCTGGCCGCCGTAGGCCGAGCCGCCCCCGCCGCTCGAGCCGCCGCCCCCTCCCTCCTCATTGGAGTCGTCGCCGCAGCCGGGCGCGATCAGCAGGCAGGCGGTGAGGGTGATCAACATGGCGGGGCATGGAGGGCGCATGTGCCGGTGTACGCAGGCGGGCGCCCCGCGGTTCGGCCGTTCAGTAGCGCAGCTTGCCGCGCAGCAGCGCCGCGCCACGCCCGGAGTCACGGGAGGACCGGGCGCGGGTGATCACGATCACGTGATAGTCACCCGGCTTCACCGCCGCGGTCAGCTGCGCTCGCGCACGGCCGTCGGGGCCCGAGCGAAACGTCCCGCCGCTCACCCACTCCCCGTTGGCCCGCACGCACCAGAGCTCGTAGGCCGCGCCTCCCTCGGCGAGCCCGCGCGCGCCGAGGGTCACCCGCGTGCCGGCCGATACGGCGTCGACGTAGGCGGTGGCCCGCGCCGTGGAGCGGGCATCGAGCGGAGCGAGCCGCGCGCTGGCGTAGGCGCTCGATTGCTCGTCGTCGCCGAGCGGCAGCAGCAGGAGGGCGACCACCGCCGCGGCCACCGCCACCGCCGCCCCGGCCACGGCGAGCATCCTCCGCCGCGGCGCCGCCGGCCGGGGGCGATGCTCGCGGGCGAACCGATCCAGGATCGCCTCCTCCACCTCGGGCGACGCGGTGGGAGGGGGCACGTCCCCGGGCTGCACGGTGTCGAGCAGGGCGGGCAGCGCCGCCATGCGCCGCACCTCCGGGCCGCAGGCGGGGCAGCCCGCCACGTGGCGCCGCATCTCCTCCATCTCGTCGGGTTCGAGCGCGCCGAGCACGTACCCGCCGACCAGCTCAGCGTGGGTCGCGCAGCGGCTCACCGGCCCACCTCCATCTCGTCGAGGATCAGGCGCAGCGTCCGCAGCGCGTAGGAGGTTCGGCTCTTGACCGTGCCCAGCGGAATCCCCTTGCGCTCGGCGATCTCGCGCAGGCTGAGGCCGCCGAAGTGGGCCAGGCGAATCACCTCGCGGTGCTCGGGCGAGAGCCGCGTGAGGGCGGCGGCCATCTGCCAGCGCAGCACGGCCTGCTCCAGCTCTGAGTCGAGCTCCTCCTCCTGGGCGCTCTCGTGCTGGTCTTGGGCAAGCCCGGGCCGCGCGGCGGCCCGCCGCCGGGCATCCACGATTCGGTTGCGGGTGATGGCGTAGAGCCAGGTGCGAACGCTTCCACGCCGCGAGTCGTAGTCGGCAGCGTGGCGCCAGGCGCGCGCGAACACGTCCTGCACCACCTCCTCGGCCAGCTCGCGGTCGGTGAGCGAGTTCAGAGCGAAGCCGTAGAGCTCGCCGGAGTAGCGTCGGTAGAGCTCGCGCAGCTCGTCACCGCTGGCATCGAGCGGGAGGCGCTCCACGAGCGTGGCGTCGCTCGGGGCCATGCGCTCACGCTATACGCACGCGCGGCCCGTCCGGTTCGGCCCGGCGTCAGTCGCGGCGCAGCAGCACCAGGGCGAAGCCCAGGGTGTCCCGGCCCCCGGGCAGGGCCAGGCGCGTGCGTGTGCGGGCGGCTCGCTCGCGCAGCTGCCCGGCGGCGGGGTCGTGGGGGTGGCGCTCGGCCCAGCGCTCGCAGTTGAGCACCTGCGTCCACTCGTAGCGGTCCCAATCGGCGTCGCCGGCCACGCACGACCACAGTGGGACGAGACCGGCGGCCTGCGCGGCATCCAGCAGCCCTCCGTAGCCGGCCAGCTCGTCCTCGGTCGCATCGCCGAGCCCCCTCAGGTACTCGTCGCTGGGCGGCCGTCGCCAGTAGCCCTCGCCGAGCAGAACCTGGCCGCCGGGCACGGTCAGCTCGCGCAGCCGCCCGAGGGCCTCGGGAAACCCCCCGAGCGCGTGGCTGGAGGCGATGCACACCACGAGCTCGTTGACGCCGGCGGGCGGCGCGCCGGCGACGATCAGCTCCACCTCCGCGCCGGCTTCGCCGCGGCCGCGCTCGATCTGCTCCAGGTCCAGGTCGTAGCCGACACCCTTCACCGGCCAGCGCGCGGCGATGCGGCGCAGCGCCTCGCCGCTGCCGCAGCCCACCTCGAGCACCCGAGCGCCGGGCGCCAGGCCCAGAAGATCGATCGCCGCGTCGAGATCGCCCTCGGAGAGCGGGTTGTGCAGAGCGAGATCGCCGTGGGCGATGCGCGATTCGGCGGCGCGTTCCATCCCGCGCACCGTACCTTTGGTCCCGTGACGCCCGCGGCGGACATCGGCGAGTCCTTTCGGTCGTTCTTCGACGCAGTCGACTCCTTTGTCTCCAACCTCGCCTCCGTCGGGCTGGTGCCGCTGCTGATCGCCATCGCCTGCTTCACGAGCTACCTCAGCCTGCGGGCCCTGGCGAGCTTCAACATCCTGCGCGCCGCCTACCCGACCGAGCGCATCCGCTTCCGCGAGATCTGGGGCGCCTACTTCGCCGGCTACGGCTTCAACGCCGTGATCCCTGCGCGCGGCGGCGACGTGGTGCGCCTGTTCCTCACCAAGACCTCTGTCCCGAATGCCAGCTACCCGGCGGTCGCGGCGAGCTTCGTCGTCGAGCTGGGCTTCGACATTGCGATGGGAAGCCTGATCCTGATCTTCGCCTTCACCCAGGGCGTGTTCCCCAAGCCCCCGGACTTCGCCGATCTCAACGCCTTCGACCTGTCGTACCTCGCGCAGCATCCGCGCTTCGCGCTGTTCCTGATCACCGCGCTTGCCATCGGAGTGCTGGTGGGGTTCGCGCTGTTGAGCGTGCGCGTGAAGGCCTTCTGGGAGCGCGTGAAGCAGGGCTTCGCGATCCTCGGCAACCGGCAGCGCTACATGCGCGAGGTGTTCGCCGTCCAGTTCGTGGCCTGGGGGTTTCGCTTCGCCGCCTTCTGGGCGCTGCTCGAGGCCTTCAACGTCGGCGGGTCGGTGAAGAACGTGCTGCTCGTGCTGGGTGTGAACGCGGTGTCGGCCGCGGTGCCCTTCACCCCGCAGGGGGCGGGCGTCCAGCAGGCGCTGCTGGCCAAGGTCTTCTCGGGCACCGCGGCCGGCTCGACGGTGGCCGCCTACTCCGTGGGCCAGCAGATCGCGATCGGCGCGCTCACGTTCGGGATCGGCTTCACCGCGCTCGTGTTCATCTTCCGCGTGCGCAGCTTCAGGGAGGTGATCGACCGCGGGAAGCGCGACCGCGAGGACGAGGCCGCTCGGCGCGAGGGGCATCTGCGCGACGATCGCGCGGACGAGCCCTGGGGTGACGAGGCCGGGTCTAGGTCCCGAAGCCCTCGCGCGCCTCGCGCACGAGAATGACCGCCTCGGGGAACACCACGCGCATCGCCTGCAGCAGGTCCTGAGCCTGCTGCTCGGCGTTGCCCTGGAGATTGAGGCGAGCGATGCCGGCGACCGTCATGTCGACCGCGAGCTTGATCGCGTTGTCGGCCCACGCCACCTTCTGGGCGCCCTGCATCTGCTCGGCGAACTCGCCCATGCGCCGGCGTAGTTCGTCCGGATCGCCGAATAGGCCGCCAAAGGGGTCTTCCGAAGACATAGGGCGATTCTAGGGAACGCCCGCGCCCTACCCGGTGGGGTAAGGTCGCCCCCGTGCGCATCTCAGATGTCATGACCCAGGGCGTCGTGACCGTGGAGACCCGGGACAGCCTGCGCGCGGTGGGCGAGCTGATGCGCGATCGCAACGTCGGCTCGGTCGTCGTATGCGAGGGCGACCGGCCCGTGGGAGTGATCACCGACCGCGATCTGGCCCTGGCCGTGGTGGCCGACCAGGTGGATCCGGGCGACGCCGCGCGCGCTCACGCTTCGCAGCCGATCGTGACCGGCGAGGTCGAGATGGACATCGAGGAGGCGGTGGCGATCATGATCCAGCACCGCATCCGGCGGCTGCCGGTGACCGAGTCGGAGCTGCTGGTGGGGATCGTGACCATCGACGATCTCGCCGTGCGAGCCGGCGACCTCCAGTTGGCGCAGCGGATCACCGCCGAGGTGGCCAAGGCTGCGCTGCCCGAGTTCTACTTTCACCAGCGGGGCGGGTGACCCGTGGCGCCGCCGACCCTGGGACAGGTCAAGACCCGCCGCCGGATCGAGCGGGGGATCCGGCTGGCCGCTCCCGTCCTCGACCTGATGCTGGCGGCGGGCGACCGGATGTCGCGGATCGTGTCGCGCGACGACGTGGAGTACGACCCGCCGCGTGTCACGCGGGCGGGCGAAAGTAACCTGCCGCCTCGGTGACCAAGAAAGAGCAGCTCGACTGGGAGGCCCGCTTCCGCCGTCCGGCGGCCTTCGCCGCGTTCGCGGCCGGTGTGCTCCTGCTGGCCAGCCTGGTGGTCCGGCAGTCGATCTTCGAGGACCGGGAGGGCATCCTGGCCGGGCCGGACGCGCTCCTCTCGGTCAACGAGTCGCCAGGCACGCTCGTGGCCGGTGCGGCACTTCAGTCGGTGGCCGGCCTGCTGCTGGTGCTGGTGTTCCTCTACCTGTTCCGCGCGACCCGGCTCCGCACCCCGACGATTCCGAACTGGTTCGTCTACCTGGTCGTCGCCGGGCCGGTCCTGTACGCCATCGCTCAGCTGGTCGGAGCGTTCGACCAGATCGACCTCGCCGAGACCTTCGCCGACGGCTCGTATTCATTCGAGAACCCGGATTCCGGTGACGGCCCGGACCTGAGCGAGTGCCCGGCCACACGGGGCGAGCTCGGCGAGGCCTGCTCCGACGAGCTGGCCCAGGAGAACCCGAACAGCGTGGCGCTCTTCGTCGGCCTGATCGGGCCGGTCCTGCTGGCGTTCCTGTTCGTGATGCTGCCGCTGCGCGCCCGCCGCGCCGGCCTGCTGAGCCCGTTCATGAGCATCCTCGGCGTCCTCTCCGGAGTGCTGCTCGTGCTGCCGCTGCTTCCGCCGGTGATCCTGCAGGCCTTCTGGCTGGGCGCCATCGGCGCCCTCTACCTGGGCAACTGGCCTGGCGGGCGCGGGCCGGCGTGGGAGACCGGAGAGCCGGATCCCTGGCCGAGCCCCGCGCGGCGGCGCGGCATGGCGCAGGGCGACGAGCCGGAGCCCGACCCGCCGAGCGGGACCGACAACGGGACCGAGCCCGAGCCGCCCCCACAGCGCCCCAGCTCACGAAAGCGAAAGCGCGGCTAGACCTGCGCGCCGCCCGACTGATCGCAGCGGCCACAATGGCACTCCTCGCCGCCGCTCCGGCGGCGGCGCAACCGCCGCCCACGCTCCAGCTGAGTGCCCCCCGGGTGGCCGCGACCGGGACCGCGATCGAGGTGAACGGCAGGGGTGCGCTCCCGGGCGAGCGGGTGTCCATCGAGATCCGGCTGAAGGACGGGCGCTGGGCCTCCCTGGCGGCCGCGAGGGCCAGACCCAACGGCCGCTTCGCGCGCAGCGTGCGGCCCAAGAAGCCGCGTCGCCGCATAAGGCTGCGAGCCGCGACCGCGGCCGGGGTATCGCCCCCGATCCGGGTGAGGACCCGCCCGGTGGTGCTCGCCTCGGTGGGCGACGTCAACCTGGGCAACGGCCCGGGCGCCGTGATGGCGCTGAGGGGCTTTCGCTATCCGTGGACCAGCGTGGCGCCGGCGCTGCGCGCTGCCGACGTGGCCTTCGGCAATCTCGAGTGCGCCGTGTCCAAGCGAGGATTCCCGGTGCCCAAGGAGTTCAACTTCCGCGGGCCGCCCGCCGCCCTGCGCACGATGGCCCGCTTCGCCGGCTTCGACGTGCTCAACCTGGCCAACAATCACACCGGCGACTACGGCACCGGCGCGCTGCTCGACACGGTCAGGTACGTACGCCGCTTCGGCATGACCGCGGTGGGGGCGGGAGGCAGCCTCGACTCGGCGGCCGAGCCGCGCGTGGTCGAGCGCCTGGGCCTGAAGATCGCCTTCGTGGGCTTCTCCAACATCCTGCCCAGCTCGTTCTTCGCCGGTCCGGGGCGGGCGGGCACGCAGCCGGCCACGCCGCAGCTGATCGCGGCGGGCGTGAAAAAGGCGCGACGCAAGGCCGACGTGGTGATCGCGACGTTCCACTGGGGCGTCGAGCGAGCGACCACCGAGGACGGGCGCCAGCGCGCGTTCGCCGCCACCGCCCTCGAGGCCGGCGCCGACGCGGTGATCGGAGCCCACCCCCACGTGCTCCAGCCGATCCGGCGCAGCGGCAGCCGGGTGGTCGCCTACAGCCTGGGAAACTTCGTGTTCGGCGCCTCGTCGAGCGTCACCTCGCGCACCGGCATCCTGCGCCTGAAGCTCTCGGGTAACGGCGTGGAGGGCGCGCGGCTCGTGCCCGCCGTGATCGAGGGCACGCGGCCGCGGTTGCTGTAGCCCCGCGCCCGGCGCGTTGCGAGCTGCCGCGCGGCGCGGCCGGCGCCTTAACGGCAGCAACCAGGGGCAAACAAGCCGTCGCCGCCTGACCGGGCGCTGTCCTGCCTAGATGTCGCAGTACGACATCAAGTCAGGATCTCGTACCCGACGGGTTACAGCAACGTGCCAGAGGCAACAACCGCGCCGCTGCCTGGGCACTCGATGGGCGCTTTGCCGACTTTGCCCCCTGTGTACTCGTCGGCTCGGTCACGGGCGCGATCCTAAATGGCGTTGGCCGCCGCCGCGATCTCGGCGTAGGCGGCAGCGGGGTCGTCGGCCCCGAAGATCGACGACCCGGCCACGAACAGGGTCGCGCCGGCGCCCGCGGCCTCCGCGGCGTTCGCCGCGCCGATTCCCCCGTCCACCTCGATCGGCACCTCGGCCCCGAGCAGCTCGCGCAGCCGCGCGACCTTGGACGTGGAGGTGTCGATGTAGGGCTGGCCGCCCCAGCCCGGGTTGACCGTCATGCACAGCACGTGGTCGAACATCTCGGCCAGCGGCAGCACGGCCTCGGGCGCGGTGCCCGGGTTGATGGCCAGCCCCGCGTTCATGCCCGCTTCGCGTACCGCCTTGAGCGCGTAGTGCGCATGCGGCGTGGCCTCCAGGTGCACGGCCACGCTGTCCGCGCCGGCCGCGGCGAACTCCTCGATCCGCTCCTCGGGGCGCTCGATCATGAGGTGCACGTCGAGCACCCCACCGCGCTCGTGGACGAGATCGCGCAGGGCGTCGACGATCATGGCCCCGACGGAGATGGGCGGCACGAAGTGGCCGTCCATCACGTCCACGTGAATCACGCGTGCGCCGGCGTCCATCACCAGCTCCACCTGCTCGCCGAGGCGGGCGAAGTCGGAGGCGAGGATGGACGGCGCGACGCGGATGTCCTGCAGAAGCGGATGAGGCACGCCGCCGCAAACTAGCGCGACGGCGTGCCTTTCACCACCACGGGGAGCTACGGGGTGGTGCCCTCGTCCAGGTCCTCCGAGGGCTCCTCTGTGCGGTTCTCCTCGCCGTCCTCGACCTGGTCGAGCGAGGTGATGTCGCGAACCTCGATGCGCTCGCAGTCGGCGTCGAACTGGTCGTACTGGTCGGCGATCACGCGGTCGCGATTGCCGCCTCCGCAGTGGATCAGGTCCTTCTCGCCGTCACGCACGTGGAAGCGGTCGTTGCCCTCGCCGCCGGAGAGGTCGTCGCCCTCCTGGTCGCCGATGGCCGTCACGTCCTTGCGCGACAGAGCCCACAGCACGTCGTGGCCGTTGCCGCCGTCGGACACGTCGCGACCCTGGTTGGCGAAGATCTTGTCGGATCCGTCGCCACCGTTCTGCGTGTCGTTGTCGAAGCCGCCGGACATGAAGTCACGGCCGACACCGCCGGTGGAGGTGTCGTTTCCGGCCCCGCCGTGCAGACGCTCACACCGCAGGCGGCGGAAGTTGTTGCCCGCTCCGCCGTCGATGATGTCGTTGTCCGCGCCGGCGAAGATGCGATCGCACCCGCCGCCGCCGTTCAGCGTGTCGAGTCCGGCGTTGCCGGTGATGAGGTCGTAGCCGGCGCCGCCCGCGACGTTGTCGTTGCCGGCGTTGCCGTGCAGCATGGTCGCCGCGCCGGCCCGCGAAGCCGCCGCCGCCCTTGATGGCGTCGTCGCCCTCGCCGCCGCGGACCCGGTCGTGACCGATGCCGCCGTCGAGCGCGTCGTTGCCGTCCGAGCCGAACACCCGGTCGGCCCCGTGGCCGCCGTTGGCGGTGTCGTTGCCCTCGCCGGCGTGTACGCGGTCGCCCTTGAAGCCGCCGTCGATCTGGTCGTCGCCGGGTCCGGCTCCGATGAGATCGTGGCCGCCTTCGCCGTTCAGGATGTCGTTGCCCTCGCCGCCGGACACGCCGTCGAAGCCGGATCCGGCGTTGACGGTGTCGTTGCCGTCGCCGGCGATCACCCGGTCGGCCCGAGCAAGGGCGTTGACCGTGTCGTCGCCGCCCTTGGCGAAGATCCGGTCGCGCTGATCGGTGCCGGTCAGGTTGTTGGGACCGTTGGTCCCGATGATGGTTGCTGCCATCGCAACGGCGGCCGTCATGAGCGACACGGCGCTGACGAGTGCGATGAGCAGAAGAAATGTGTTGCTACGCTGCCTCACAGGGGCATCCTCCTTGGTGGGTGGGTGCCCCTCTAACCGTTGTGGCGAGATTAAGTTGCGGTTCGCGTGGCCTGCTTGGCGTGGGCCCTGATCTCCGACAGGATCCGCTCCAAGCGAGGCTCGGTGTCGCGGTCCACGAAGGTCATCGCGGCGGCCACGGCCGGGTGCACGCGAGCGATCTCCGCGTGCAGTGCGTGGGCCACCGCGCGATAGGCCGGGTGGCCCTCGCGGCCCGACCGAAGCTCGATCAGGTGCATCGCCTCGCGCGCGTTCATGTCGAGCACGTAGCGGATTCGGTACCCGAGGCACAGCGCGTAGGGGGCCAGCTCGGGCCGGCCGAGCTCGGCGATCCGGGCGTACTCGGCGCGCGAGCGCTCGAGGCCCGCGCGGTAGAGATCGGCGACCCCGGCGGGCTCCAGCTCCTCCGGCACGCCCGCCCCCAGGTCGGGGCCGAGAGCCTGCCACTGGACGGTGAGCATCCGGTGGCGCTGGAGGTCGCGGAAGGCGCCGTAGTCGGACACCACCTCGAAGCGGTAGCGAAGCGCCTCGAAGCCGCGACCTGGGCGGTGGCGGCGGTTGTCCCGCTCGCCCACCAGGTCGGCCAGCATCGCGGCGCACTCGTCGGGCGGCAGGGCGCCCACGGCCCGCCGCGTCTCCTCCTCCGAGCAGCCGGCGGCCTCGAACAGCAGGGCGGCCAGCAGCTCGCGCTCGTCGCCCTCGGCCGACAGCAGGCGCACCTCAGGGCCGGCGTGCTCCGCACGGTTCGCGCGGTCGAGGCCCAGCTGCCGTGCCCGGCGCTCGGCCGCCCCGGCGCGCTGCTCGAGGTAGGAGATCCACTCTCCCCCGCGGTCGGGCTTCTCCACCCGGGCGACGAAGCTCGGCATCACCGCTTTGAGCTCGGCCAGGATCATGTCTGCGTAGTCGCGCGCCTCGGGCAGGGGCGAGGCGTAGAGGCGCAGCAGCAGCTGCTCGTACGCCTGACCGGAGGCGAACATGCCCATGTGTGACAGCGAGGCCGCCGGCAGCAAGCCGCGCAGCAGGTCGAGCGCCTTGGCCTTGATCGAGCCGCGGTAGGCCCCCTCGGCCTGTCCCTCGGCGCGCGGGAAGCGATCCTCGGCCCAGGCCAGGACCGTCGGAAGCGCCTCGGCGTAGGCGTCGAAGAGAGAGTCCATCGCGGCCCCGTACCGGGGACCCAGCTCCGGGTGGCGCCAGTAGCGGTAGCCCAATCCCTCCCCCATGGGAGCGTCGTAGGCGATGTAGCGGGTGGACTGCTCCAGGTACGCGGCGAGGCGCCCGCGCTGCAGCAGCTTGGTCATCACGTTCGACACCCATTCCATGGCGATGTGGGCGCCACCGAGCTGGGCCACCGAATCGTCGCCGTAGCCCAGGAAGATGCGCTCGTAGAGCTGCCGGGCCCGCTCGCCCTCCTCGCCGTCGAACGCCGCTGCCGCGTCGGCCTCCTCGGAGAACTCGTCGAGGAAGAGCCGCCTCAGCGTGCCCTGGTAGCGCGAGTAGCGCGCGAACAGCGCGCCCTTCACGGTCTCCGGGAGGTTGACCAACCCGAACACCGGGCGGTCGAGGTTCGTGAAGTGCGGCGCGAGCGCCTGCCGCTCGGCGGGGGTGAAGCTCTCGACCGGGTAGTCCATCGCGGCGGTCCAGCGTACAGGTGCCCCCGGAAGCCGCTTGGCGGAGTAGTCTCGCCCCGTGTCAGGCGTTGCGTCGCACAGCGACGTGCGGGTCCGTGGCGCGGAGCTGGTGGCCGCGCTCTGCCTGGCGACCGACCTCGGGATGGGCTTCCCGTTCGAGCACGGCCTTCAGTCGACGCTGATCGCGATGCGGCTGGCCGACCGTCTCGGCGTCGACCACGGCGATCTGTCGCAGACCTACTACGGCTCCCTTCTGGCCCATTCGGGCTGCACCACCGACGCACATGTGACCCCGCAGGTTTTCGGCGACTCGCTCACCACTCACCTGCACCCCGTGGTCTACGGGTCGGCGACGACAGGTTCTGGGTGGGCTCGTCCGCGCGCTGCCGGACGCCGACAGCGCGGGGCCCGCTCGCATTGCTCAGGCCGCCCGCCGGCTGCCGCGGATGGTGCTCGAGCAGCGCCCGCACCTCACCGCCACATGCGAGGTGGCGGGGATGCTCGCCGAGGCGATGGGGCTTCCGGACTCGGTGCGGGACAGCCTGGCCACCTACCTCTACGAGCGCTGGGACGGACACGGGCCACTCCGCCGCGCCAAGGGCGACGAGATTCCGTTGCCGATGCGGATCGTGCCCGTGGCGGTGGACGCCGCCTTCCAGCGCATGCTCGGAGGCGAGGAGCGCGTCGTGCGCCTCACCCGCGAGCGCGCGGGTCACGCCTTCGACCCGGACGTCGCCGCCTGCCTGATCGACCACGCTGGAGAGATCCTGGGAATGGACGAGCACGCCTCGGCGTGGGGAGAGACGCTCTCCTGCGAGCCGGGGCCGCAGCTGCTGCTCGATGGGCAGGACGTCGAGCGAGGGCTGGGGGCGATGGGTAACTTCGCCGACCTCATCTCGCCCTACCTGGCCGGCCATTCCTCGGCCGTCGCTCAGCTGGCGTCGGCGGCGGCGGCACGGTGTGGGATGGACGAGGCCGGAGTCGCGCGGCTTCGCCACGCGGCGCTCGTCCACGACCTGGGGCGGGTCGCGGTGAACGCCCGGATCTGGCAGAAGCCGGGACCGCTGAACGTGGACGAGTGGGAGCAGGTCAGGCTCCATCCCTACCAGTCAGAGAGGGTTCTGGCCCGGTCTGAGTTCCTGGCGGGGCTCGCGCCGGTGGCCGGTGCGCATCACGAGCGCCTCGACGGCTCCGGTTACCACCGCGGTGCCACGGGCGCCGGGCTGCCACTGCCGGCTCGGGTGCTTGCAGCTGCCGATGCGTATCAGGCCATGACCGAGCCGCGCCCCCACCGTGCGCCGCTAACGCCCCAACGAGCGGCGGAGGTGCTGGGCGAGCAGGCCGGCGCGGGGCGGCTGGACGCCGGCGCCGTCAGCGCCGTGGTCGAGGCGGCGGGCCAGCGGGTGCCGCCGATCCAGCGCCCGTCGGGGTTGACCGAGCGCGAGGCGCAGGTGATCGGCATGCTCGCTCGCGGCCTGCAGACCAAGCAGGTGGCTCGCGCGCTCGGGATCTCGGTCAAGACCGCGGACCACCACATCCAGAACGCCTACCGCAAGATCGGCGTGTCCACCCGCGCGGCGGCCACCCTGTTCGCGATGGAGCACGGGTTGGTGGCATGGGGAGAACTCCCCATTCCCCCGCCCGCGCTCCGGACCTAGCGTGCTCCCAACCCGAAGGAGGACGCATGGACACCGAGACGATCGACGCGCAGCGGCAGGAGATCTACGAGATCGCGGAGGCGATCGCGCCGGGCTGGGAGCGGCAGCGTCCTCTGATCGAGCGGGTCATGACGCCGGTCCGGGAGTGGATGGTGCACGAGCTCGCTCCTCGCGGCGGCGACACCGTGCTCGAGCTCGCCGCCGGCGCCGGGGACACCGGCTTCGAGGCGGCCGCCATCATCGGCGAGCACGGCCGCCTGCTCTCGACCGACTTCTCACCGGCCATGCTCGGCGCCGCCGGCCGCCGCGGTGCCGAGCTGGGTATCACGAACGCCGAGTACCGGCTGATCGACGCCCAGCGGATCGAGCTCGACGACGATACGGTCGACGGGATCCTGTGCCGGTTCGGGTACATGCTCATGCCCGACCCGGCCGCCGCGCTCGCGGAGACGCGCCGAGTCCTGCGCCCCGGCGGGCGACTGTCGCTCGCCGTATGGGGCGCCATGGAGCAGAACCCGTTCTTCACCATCGCGGCAATCAGCATGGTCCAGAGGGGCCACCTCCCGCCCCCCGAGGCCCCCGGGCCGCCCGTCTTCAGCATGGCGAGTCCCGAGCGCACTAAGGCGCTGCTGGAGGCGGCCGGGTTCACCGAGGTGCGAACCGAGCGGGTGCCTGTGCGCTTCGAGTACCGAAACGCGGAGGAGTACCTCAGCGTCACCACCGACACGGCCGGCCCCCTCGGCTTGGCGTTGCAGGCGCTCTCCCCGGCCGAGCTCGACGCGGTCAGGGCCGACGTCGAGGGCGGGCTCGGGCGCTTCGCGGCTGAAGCCGGCTATGAGGTCCCGGGTGTTGCCCTGTGCGCGGTGGCGAGCACTTGACTTCAAGTGCGCTTGAGGCTGCATGATGCTCGCATCGTGTCAGTCGGCATCGTCACCGGAGCGTCTCGAGGCCTCGGCCTCGCGCTGACCCGAGAGCTCAGCCGGCGCGGCTGGCGGGTCGTGGTCGACGCCCGCGGGGCGGACGCGCTCGAGAAGGCGACGGGCGGGCTCGAAGGCGTCACCGCCGTCCCAGGTGACGTGACCGACCCGTGGCACGCACAAGCGCTCGTCGCGGCCGCGGGCGAGCGGATCGACCTGCTCGTGAACAACGCGAGCGCGCTGGGCCCGAGCCCTCAGCCCCGGCTGGCCGACTACCCGCCGGCCGAGATCGAGCGCGTCTACGCGGTCAACGTCCTCGCTCCGCTGCGGCTGGCCCAGCTCGCGCTCCCTCATCTCGCGCGCGGGCGCGGGGTGTTGATCAACGTCACCTCCGACGCCGCGGTGGAGGCGTACGAGGGCTGGGGCGGATACGGATCGTCGAAGGCCGCGCTCGAGCAGCTCACCGCGATACTCGCCGTCGAGCACCCCGGCCTGCGCGTCTACAGCGTCGACCCCGGCGACATGCGCACGCAGATGCACCAGGAGGCCTTCCCCGGCGAGGACATCTCCGACCGGCCTCCGCCCGAGCACAGCGTGCCGGGTCTGCTGGAGCTGATCGACGGCGACCGGCCTAGCGGCCGTTACCGGGCGGGCGAGCTGGCGGAGGTCGAGGCCGCCACGTGAGCACTCTGGAGGCGCTCGACCTCGGCGCGCGGGTCGAGGCGCACGAGCCGCCCGAAGCCCGGGGCCTTGCCCGCGACGAGGTGAGGATGCTCGTGGCCAAAGGGCCGTCGGGGCGCCTCGAGCACGCGCGTTTCCGCGAACTGCCCCGCTACGTCGACGAGGGCGACCTGCTCGTGATCAACACCTCGGCGACGCTGCCCGCGGCTCTGTCGGCCACGCGGGCGAACGGTGAAGCGGTGGACGTGCACATCTCCACCGCGCTTCCGGGCACGACGTACGAGCAGGAGCCGCTGCGCTGGGTCGTCGAGCTGCGGCGCGACCGCACCCCGTTCGGCGAAGCGCGGGCGGGCGAGCGGCTGTCGCTCCCCTCGGGCGGACACGCGACCCTGCTCTCTCGCTACCTGGGGCGCGAGCGCCTGTGGGTGGCCGAGTTCGAGCTTCCCGGCCCGCTGATCGAATACCTCTCGCGGCACGGCCGGCCGATCTCGTACCCCTACCTGCGCGGCGAGCGGCCGCTCTCCGACTACCAGACCGCCTACGCCACGCATCCCGGCAGCGCGGAGATGCCGAGCGCGGGCCGACCGTTCACGCCCGAGCTGATCACCACCCTCGTGGCCAACGGCGTCCTGATCGCACCGATCGTTCTCCACACCGGCGTGTCATCACTCGATGCGGGCGAGCGACCCTATCCCGAGTGGTACCGGGTGCCGGCGTCGACCGCGCGACTGGTCAACGCCACCCTCCGAGAGTCCGGGCGGGTGATCGCCGTCGGGACCACCGTGGTCAGAGCCCTCGAGAGCGCCGCGCAGGGGAGCGCGAACGCGGTGGCGAGCGAAGGCTGGACCCGGCTGGTGGTCGACGCCCGGACCGGCGTGCGCACGGTGGACGGCCTGATCACCGGCTGGCACGAGCCCGACGCGTCCCACATGGACATGCTCGAGGCCGTCGGCGGGCGGAAGCTGATCGCGAGCTCGTACCGCGCGGCCGCCGAGCACGGCTACCTGTGGCACGAGTTCGGCGACGTCCACCTGATCCTGTCCCGGTAACGAGGATCGGGCGGCCCGAGGGCCTAGTCTTCGGCGCCGTGAACCTCGAAACCCCCGAGGTCCGCTACGCGCGCAGCGGCGACGTGAGCATTGCCTATCAGGTCGTGGGCGAGGGGCCGGTGGATCTGATCTTCGTGCCGTTCATGATCAACCTGGTCTGGGCCTGGGAGCAGCCCATCTTCGTCGATTTCTGCCGGCGGCTGGCCGGCTTCTCCCGCCTCATCCTGCTCGACAAGCGCGGCACCGGTCTCTCCGACCGGCCTCGGGACCTGCCCAGCTTCGAGAGCCGCATGGACGACATCCGCGCGGTCATGGACGACGCCGGCTCCGAGCGTGCCGCCCTGCTGGGCGCGGGCTCGCCCGGGGGCCAGCTCTGCGCCGTGTTCGCGGCCACCTACCCGGAGCGTGTTGTGGCGCTGATGCTCCACAACACGTGGCCGCGGGTCGTCTCGGCGCCCGACTACCCGATGGGTAACTCGGTGGAGGAGTGGCACCGGCGGGTGCGCGAGACGCGGTTGAAGTGGGGCGATCGCGACTACCAGCTCGGAGAGCTCAAGAAGTACTTCCCGAGCCGCGTCGGAGACCCGGAGTTCGAGCACTGGCACGTGAACCACGAGCGCCTGGCCGCCAGCCCCGGCGCGGCGGCGTGGTTCCTGCGGGTGCTGATGGAGACCGACATTCGCGAGATGCTCCCCACGATTTCCGTCCCCACGCTCATGATGTACCAGTCCCGCTACCGCGACGGCTGCCTCTACCTCACCGAGCGCATCCCGCACGCCGAGGTGCTCGAGGTGACCTCTCCCGACACCAGCATCTACGGGGAGCCCGAAGTGCCCGACGCGGTCCAGCGCTTCCTCTCCGAAGGTCGTATCGACACCGCGCCCGAACGTGTGCTCACCACCGTCCTCTTCACGGACATCGTCGAGTCCACCTCGCGCGCGGCCGAGCTCGGTGACCGTCGCTGGCGCACGTTGCTCGACGCCCACCACGCCACAGTCCGGGCCCAGCTGGCCCGCTACGGCGGCCACGAGGTGCGGGGCACCGGTGACGGTTTCCTCGCCACCTTCGACGGCCCGGCGCGGGCGATCGCGTGCGCGGACGGAGCGATCAACGCCGTCGGCGAGCTCGGTCTAGACATCCGGGCCGGTGTCCACACCGGCGAGGTGGAGATCGTCGCCCGCAAGGTCGAAGGCATCGCGGTGCACATCGGCGCCCGGATCGCGGACGAGGCGCGAGCGTGCGAGGTACTCGTGTCCAGCATCGTCAGAGACCTGGCGGCCGGCTCCGGCATCGACTTCGAGGATCGTGGCACCAAGGACCTGAAGGGCGTTCCCGGCGAGTGGCACCTCTATGCGGCTCGACTCGGTGACCGCGTGCGAATAGGCTAACGGCGCCCATGAAGCTGTTCAGCCAGGACGCCAAGGTGCAGGCGCTGAAGGGCGCCCCCCTCTTCGAGACCCTCTCCCGCAAGGACCTCACCCAGCTGGCGCGGGTGTCCGAGGATCTCGAGGTCGAGCCCGGAACGGTGCTCTGCAGGGAAGGCGAAATCGGTCAAGAGTTCTTCGTGATCGTCGACGGGAAGGTGAAGGTCGCGCGCAGGGGCAGGCGTGTCGCGACGCGAAGCGGCCCGGACTTCGTCGGCGAGATCGCGCTGGTCGAGGAGCTGCCCCGCACGGCCACGGTGACGGCCGAAACGTCGCTGCGCATCCTCGTGCTGACCCGCAAGGACTTCCGGCACCTGCTCGACGAGAACCCGGACGTGGAGCGCAAGGTGCTGCGCGCGCTCGCGCGGCGGCTGGCCGAGGCCTCGAAGGACCCCACGCTGGCCTGAGCCGAAACGCAAAGCGGGCGGCCGAGGCCGCCCGCTGAGCGATTGCCGAGATAGCGCCTAGAGCGCAGGCGAAACCGTCGACACGGCCGAGCCCAGGGGAGCGCCCGCGGCCACCACGTCGCTGCCGGCGACGCGGTTGATGATGCGGGCGGCCTGGCCGCTGAGCTCCAGATCGGCCGTGAGGGTGGCCGTTCCGTACTCCAGCGACTTGCCGAGGTTGGTCAGCCGAGCGAGCACGATGACCCGCCCCTCGCTGCAGTAGCGCTTGAGCGAGCGCACGACGTGGCGCGCGGCCTTCGGGTACTTACGCGCGAGGCTCCACACCTTGTGCTTGACGCCGGGGTGGTTGGCGGCGTAGCGGCGCAGCGCCTGCTTGACCTGGCCGCAGTTGCCGGGCAGCCCCGGGAGCTGCGCGAGCAGCACTGCGGTGTCGCCGGCGCGCACGGCGACGGGGCGCCGGACGACGGCGGACCGCTCGCCCTTCGAGAAGCGCAGGCCGCCCGCGTGCGCGAGCACGCCATCGTAGGTCTCGGTGTCGCCGAAGCCGGCGACGACCGGGAAGGTGAACACGCCGCCGGCCACGGTGGCCTGACCGGTCGGGGCGACGCTGACGCCGTTGTTGGCCAGGAACTGCTTGGCCTGCTCGGACGGTGTGATCGAAGAGCTGCCCGTGAGCTTGACGATGTCCGCCTGAGCGCTCGTCGCGCCGAGGGACATCAGCGCCAGAGCGCCTACCAGTGCTGCTACGGCCGTGCGGGGCCGCGAACGCCTGCGTTGCATCTTGCCTCCAGTGGTGGGTGGGTACCACTGGTCGAACAGCCAAGGGCCGCCGAAGTTGCGCTTCGGCTAAGCCAGTTTGTGCTCGAGCACGCGGTCCAGGCGCGCCGACTTCGTGTCCACCGGCACCGCCTTGTCCAGGCGCATCTCGATCTCGCGGCCGTCGATCGTGAGTCCGGCCACCTGGTTGTCGAACCACGGGCCGTCGCCGATCATGCGCCAGCGCACCGGCGGGTCGTCCACGCCGGCCGAGCGCGCGAGCGCGCGCCAGACGACCTCGAAGGGCCGCGACATGCCGAAGCGGATCACCCGCCGTTCGTTCTTCTCCAGCGGGTTGCGGTAGGGCGAGCAAACCGCCTGCCAGACGCTCGACTCCACTCCCGACCCGCGCCGGAACGCGACCTCGAACAGGTAGGCGTGGTGCACGTCGCCCGACAGCACCACGACCGTCGCCGGGGCGGGCCCCCGCTCGCCGGCGGCGACCGAGCGGATGATCTCGGCCAGCCGGTTGAACGACTCGCCGAAGGCCGCCCAGTGTTCGAGGTCGACGGCCTGGCGCGCACGCTCGGCGACGGGCGCCATGGCCTCGCCCCACCCGCCCGCGGCCACGGCCTCGCTCCAGGCCTCGGCGAAGTGCATGCCGCGGCCGAGCAGCCACGGCAGCGAGGTGGCGATCAGCAGGTGGTCGAACTCGCCGGTCACCTGCTCCTCGAGCCAGTCCCACTCGGCCTCGTCGAGCATGGAGCGCTCGCCTTCCACGAGCTGGCGCCCCGCGCGGGAGTCGATCACCACGGCGCGGGTGTTGCCCAGGTCGCGACAGAAGCTCCAGCGCGTGCCCGAGCTGTCGCGGTCCGCCTTGCGGGCGAACTCCTCGAGGATCGGCTCCGCGTCATCCGCGGCCTTGACCCGTTTGAGCAGCTCGTCCTCCTGATGGTCGCCGGGCGGCAGGTTGCCCAGGTGCTGGTAGACCCAGTAGGAGCTCAGGGCCCCCATGATGTGCCGGTTCCACCAATCCTTCTGGCGCATCTCGTCGAGCCAGGCCTGGGAGATGTTCCAGTCGTCGTGGACGTCGTGGTCGTCGAAGATCATCGCCGTCGACACCGTCGAGAGCAGCCAGCGGATGGTGGGGTCGCCCCAGCTCTCCTTGTACAGGTGCGTGTACTCCTCGAAGTCGACCACCCGGTCGCCGGGCTCCTCGCCGGGATCGCGCTGGGTCTCGATGTACGCACGCGTGGCCGGCGAGACCTCGTCGGCATACACCTGGTCGCCGATCATCAGCAGCACGTCCGGCCACTCCTCGCGCGGCTGGTTGCGCATCCGGTGAGCGAGCGTGTGGAGCGCGTCGATCTCCCGCCCGCGCTCGTCCTGGTCCTTGCGCAGCGAGTAGGGCGGCTCGTGTGGGGCCGCGACCCGGCACGAGCCGAAGACCACGTCGAGCGGCGTTTCCTTGGGGTAGGTGTGGAAAGCACTTGCGGGAAAGCCGTCGTTGAGGGGCCATACCTTCTCGCCGTCGAGCCTGACCTCGTACTCGTGCCAGGTGCCGGGCTCGAGGTCGCCGCAGCACACGAGCGCGTAGTGGTGATCGCAGACGCAGAAGGTCCGCTCACGCGCGCCGAGGATCTCCACCTCGCACGCTTCGCGCGTCTCCACCCATATGACCGCCTCCCGCTCGCCGACATAGCGAAGGAGGGGACCGAGAACCAGCTCCCCCATGAATGCCCAGATTACCCAAGGGGTACGTTCTCGGTGTGGAGAACGAGCTGCAGGAGGTGGGTCGCTCGATCCACGCGGCCTTTCCGGGCAAGAGCCGGCACCCGCTCAAGGCGCTCGACCAGATGGCGATGGACCTCGCCGCGCAGGACGCCGAGCTGCGGGCGGCGCTGTTTCGCTTCGTCGACGTGACCCCCGCGTGCCGCAACCTCGACGATCTGGCCCGTCACCTGACCGACTACCTCAGCGAGGTGGACGAGCGCCCGCCGCCGCTCGAGGCGGCGATGAAGATGTCGGGGAGCAGGGCGGGGCGCGCCGCGCTGGGCGCGGCGGCGGCCACCGGCGTGCGGCGCATGGCCCATCGCTTCATCGTCGGCGAGACGCCGCGCGACGCCATCAAGCCGATTCGCCAGATGTGGGAACACGGGGCCGCCGTGTCGCTCGATCTGCTGGGCGAGGCGACGGTCACCCAGGCCGAGGCCGACCGCTACGCGGAGCGCTGCATGGACGCGCTCGAGACGCTGGGGGCGGCGGCGCCGGGCTGGCCTGAGCGCCCCACGTTGGAGGCCGACTCGCTCGGCCCCCTCCCGCGCGTGAATCTCTCGGTGAAGGTGTCCGCGCTCAGCCCGCTGCTTCGTCCCGAGGCGCCGGACGTGGGCCGCGAGGACGCCGCGCGGCGGATGCGCCCGCTGCTGGCGCGGGCCAAGGAGCTCGGCGCCCACCTCCACATCGACATGGAGTCGGTCGACACCCTCGAGGCCACCATGGAGCTCGTGTTCGACCTGCTCGACGAGCCCGAGTTCGCCGACGGCCCCTCGAGCGGCGTGGTGATGCAGGCCTACCTGCGCGAGTCGCCCGACCAGCTCGGGCGGGTGATCGAGTGGGCGACCACCACCCGCCGGCGGCCGCCGATCGTGGTCCGGCTGGTGAAGGGCGCCTATTGGGACCACGAGGTGGTGTCCGCGCGCCAGCACGGCTGGACGCCGCCCGTGTTCGAGGAGAAGGCCGAGTCCGACCGCAACTTCGAGGCGCTCACGCTGCAGCTGCTCGACGCATGGCCGCACGTGCGACCCGCGATCGCGTCCCACAACCTGCGCTCGGTGGCCCACGCCGTGGCGGCCAACCGCGCGGCGGGCCGGGAGGACCGCGACCTGGAGCTCCAGGTGCTGCGCGGCCTGGGCGACGAGCTGGCCGCCGCGCTGGCCGACAAGGGCATGCGCGTGCGCATCTACTGCCCGGTGGGCGACATGGTCGCCGGGATGGCGTACCTGGTGCGCCGTCTGCTCGAGAACACGGCGAACGAGTCGTTCCTCGGCGATCAGCAGCGTGGCGTGCATGTCGACGAGCTGTTGGCGGCACCGTGAGCTCGTTCAGCAACGAGCCCATCCTCGAGCTGCGCCGCGCCCCGGTGCGCGAGTCGCTGCTCGAGGCCCTGGGCGAGCTCGACTCGGCGCTTCCCGTCGAGGTCCCGATCCTGATCGGAGGCGAACGGGGATCGGCCGAGGGCATCGAATCCACCGACCCGGGCGCTCCAGATCGCCTCGTCGCCCGGGCCGGCGACGCGGGCGAGGCCGAGGCGCGCGCCGCCATCGACGCGGCCGAGCGGGGCTTTCGCGAGTGGAGCGCGCGCTCCGCGGCCGAGCGCGCCGAGGCGCTGCACGGGGCGGCGTCGCGCCTGCGCGAGCGGCGCCTCGAGCTGGCGGCGCTTCAGGTGCGCGAGTGCGCGAAGCCCTGGCCCGAGGCGGACGCCGACGTGTGCGAGGCGATCGACTTCCTCGAGTACTACGCGCTCGAGGCGGTCGAGCTCGGCCGCGGGCGCGAGCTGATCCAGGCGCCCGGCGAGCGCAACACCATGCGCTACGGCCCGCGCGGCGTCGCCGCGGTGATCGCACCGTGGAACTTCCCGCTGGCCATCGCCTGCGGCATGACCGCCGCCGCGCTGGCGGTGGGCAACGCCGCCGTGCTCAAGCCGGCCGAGCAGTCGCCCGGCAACGCGCTCGCGCTGGTGGAGGCCCTGCACGCGGCCGGGGTGCCGCACGATGCGCTGTCGCTGCTGCCCGGCCACGGCGAGGCGGGGGCGGCGCTGGTGCGCGATCCGCGGGTCCACGTGATCGCCTTCACCGGCTCGGCGGCGGTGGGCCTCGAGATCCTCAGGGTCGCGGCCGAGACCCCCGACGATCAGGGCCACGTGAAGCGCGTCGTGTCGGAGATGGGCGGCAAGAACTGCGTGATCGTCGACGCCGATGCCGATCTCGACGACGCCGTTCCCGAGATCGTCCACTCCGCCTTCGGCTTCGCCGGCCAGAAGTGCTCGGCGGCGGCGCGCGTGCTGGCACACGAGGCGATCGCCGAGCGGCTCGTGGAGCGCCTGTCGGGCGCGATCGAGGTGCTCGCGGTGGGCCAGGCCGGCGATTTCGCCAGCGAGGTGCCGCCGGTGATCGACCGGGAGGCCCAAGAACGGGTGCTGCGCTACCGCGAGCTGGCCGGCGACGCCGTGGCCGCCAGCGCCGGTGAGGTGCCCGACCGGGGCTGGTTCGCCGCCCCCTCGCTCGCCGTCGGGCTGCCCGAGGACTCGGAGGTCAACCGCGAGGAGATCTTCGGCCCGCTGCTCTCGCTCACCTCCGTGCGCGACGTCGACGAGGCCATGGACGTGATCGGCTCGCTGCCCTTCGCGTCTGACCGGCGGGCTGTTCTCGCGCAGCCCGGCGACGGTTGAGCGGGTCTCGGCCCGCTCGCCGGTGGGCAACCTCTACGTCAACCGCGGCATCACCGGGGCCATGGTCGGCCGCCAGCCCTTCGGGGGCAACCGGCGTTCTGGGGTCGGCTCCAAGGCCGGCGGCCCGGACTACCTGCTGCAGTTCGTGGAGCCCCACGTGGTCACCGAGAACACCATGCGACACGGAATATCGGTCACCTAGCTCAAGTACGCTTGCGCGCGTGCCCGGCCCGCTCTTCGACCTGCAGTCGCACTCGCTGCTCTCCGACGGTGAGCTGTCGCCCGGCGCAGGTGGTCGAGAATGCCGCTCTCGCCGGGGTGGAGCTGCTTGCCCTTTCCGACCACGACACCGTCGACGGTGTCGACGAGGCGCTGGCCGCCGGCGCGCTGCACGGCGTCCGGGTGGTGCCCGCCACGGAGATCTCGGCGGTCGACGGCGCCTACGAGGACCTTCACGTGCTCGGCTACGGGATCGACCACCGCAGCTCGCTGCTGGCCGAGCGCCTGCTCGACGCGCGCGCGGACCGCGGGCGGCGCGCCGACGCGATGGCCGCGCGGCTGCGCGAGCTGGGCTTCGAGGTCGACCCCGCCCCGATCGAGGCGCGCAAGCAGGAGGGGAAGCCGGTGGGCCGCCCGCACCTGGCCGCCGCCGTGCTCGCCCACCCGGCCAACGCGGAGCGCCTGGCCGACGAGGGGCACGAGGATGTCTCGAGCTTCATTCCCGCCTACCTGATCCAGGGGACTCCGGGCTATGTCGCACGCACCCACCCCACCGTCGAGGAGGCGATCGGGTGGATCCACGATGCCGCCGGGGTGGCGATCTGGGCGCACCCGTTCTGGGACATCAAGAGCGACGAGGAGGTGCTGGCCGCGATCGAGCGCTATCGCGCGGCGGGCCTCGACGGCGTCGAGGTCTTCTACACCTCCCACACGCGCGAGCAGACGCTGCTGCTCGCCGATCGCTGCACCGAGCTCGGCCTGCTCACCACGGGGTCGGCCGATTACCACGGGCCCGGCCACCGGCTCTTCAGCGAGTTCCGCGCCTTCGAGGAGCACGGGCGCGAGGCGAACCTCGGGCCGATCGCCCACGGCACGCTCGCCGCGCCCGCGCGCGGCGGGGACGGCCTGTGCGTCTGGCTCACCGGCCTGTCGGGCTCGGGCAAGTCGACCATCGGGCGCGTCGCCGCGGGCGAGCTGCGCGACCGCGGGCGCCGAGTGGAGGTGCTCGACGGCGACGACGTGCGTCAGAACCTGTGCGCCGGCCTCGGCTTCTCGCGCCAGGACCGCGACATCAACGTGCGCCGCATCGCCTGGGTGTCGAACCTGCTGTCGCGAAACGGGGTGGTCACCTTCGTGGCCGCCGTCTCACCCTTCCGGGCCGCGCGCGACCAGGCGCGGGCGATGATGGGCGAGCGCTTCGTGGAGGTGTACGTGCGCGCCTCGGTCGACGAGTGCGAGCGCCGCGACGTGAAGGGCCTCTACGAGCAGGCGCGCGCGGGCAAGATCTCTGGCTTCACCGGGGTCTCCGACCCCTACGAGGAGCCACGGTCGCCCGAGCTGCTGATCGACACCGAGCAGGAGAGCCCGCAGGAGTCGGCCGAGCGCCTGGTGGCGCTGGTCGAGCAGCGCCTGCAGGGCTACGAGGTCGCGGGCGCGGGCTTCTCGCCCGCCGGCGCCTGACCGTCGCCGGCCGCGCCGTCGCCGTCCGAGCCGTTGCCGTCGCCCGGAGCGGGCGCTCCCTGGGCCTGCTTGGCCTTCATCTGCGCCATGAACTCGGCCTGGGCCTGCGCCGGCGTTCTTCGCAGCGCGCCGAGCAGCGGCAGCACGGACAGGATCAGCAGCGCCGCGTGGCGGAAGGCCCAGGCGAAGCCCTCGCGCGCCGAGCCGGCGGTCTGGCGGATGATCTCCTCGTCGAAGCCCGGTGAGGCCACGAAGCGGTCGCTCGTGCCGCCCGTGTAGTCGTGCAGCGTCGACTGGATCACGAGCCCCGCCTCCGGCGCCGGAATCTCCCACTCGCCGACGATGTCCTCGATCTCCTCGTCGGCGAACCAGGACATGTGCGCGTGCAGCGCGCCCCCGAAGGTGGCGATGAGCACGGCCACGCCGATCGCGGCACCCAGCTGGCGCGCGGTGTTCAGCACTCCCGAGGCCAGGCCCACCTCGGGTCCGGCCACGGCCCCCATGGCGCCAACGTTGAGCGCGGGGAAGCCGATGCCCATGCCCACCCCGATCAGGATCAGCCCGGGCAGGATCCGCAGGTAGGCGAAGGCGTCCCCCGCGGTGGAGGGCAGGAACGACACGATCACCAGGCCGATGGCCATCAGCGCGAGCGCGGGCTTGGCCAGCTCGCCCGGGGCGCGGGTGTCGGCCAGGCGGCCCACGAACGGCCACGCGAGGAGGCCGCAGACCGGCACCACGGCCAATGCCAGCGCGGCCTCGATCGGGTCGTAGCCCCACAGGTTGGTGAACACGAGCGACAGCAGCAGCAGCGTGCCGATCGCGCCCGCGCCGAAGAGCAGCATCCCGATGTTCGCGTTGCGGAACTGCTTGTTGGCGAACAGCCCCGGCTTGATCATCGGGTTGGGGGCGCGGCGCTCCCACCAGATGAACGTGGCGCCCAGCAGGATCGCCGCCTGCATGAGGCTGAGCCACAGCGCCAGGCTGCCGTCGAAGGGGTTGGCCTCCACCAGCGCCACGGTCAGGCAGAACACGGCGAGCCCGAGCAGCACCATGCCCCGCACGTCGACCTGGCGGCCGGCGCTCAGGTCCCAGGTCTCGGGCCACCAGCGCCAGGCGAGGAAGATGCCCACGATCCCGAAGGGGATGTTGATCAGGAAGATCCACTCCCAGCTCGCCACCTCGATCAGCACGCCGCCCAGCACCGGGCCGAACGCCGAGGACACCAGCGCGATCACCGCGATCAGCGCCAGCCCGCGGCCGCGCTGCTCCGGCGGGAACACCAGCACGGTCAGGGCGAAGCCGAGCGGGGCCAGGATTCCGGCCCCGATGCCCTGGATCACGCGAAAGCCGATCAGCCACTCCACCGACCAGGAGATCGCGCAGAGGGCGGAGCCGATCGTGAACACCGCCATCCCGATCATGAAGAAGCGCTTGCGGCCGAACTGGTCGGCGAGGCGGCCCATCGACACGAGCAGGATGGCGAACATGATGTTGTAGGCGTTGATGACCCAGGTGACCGTGGAGATGTCGGTCGACAGCTCGTCCTGGAGCTCGGGGACCGCGATGTTCACGATCGACACGTCGATCAGGGACATCGCCCAGCCGATCATCATCACGCCGAAGATGCGCCACTTGTTGGCGTAGAGGAACTCGGCCGACGGGTTGGTCCGCTCGTCGGTCCCTGTGCGCTCGTCGCTCACTTCTTGCCGCGGTCCTCAGGGTCGCGGCCGTCGAAATCAAGGTCCTCCGGCTCCACGCCGTCGAGCTCCTCGTCGTTGTCGACGGCGTCGAAGTCGTTGGGGATGCCGTCGTCATCGCCATCGTCGTCGCCGCGGTCGGGTGGCGGCCGCGTGGCGCCGTCGGGACCGAACTCGGGCAGCGTCCCACCTGCCACCGTCACCGCGGCGATCGACATCTCGGTGAGCTGGCCCGTGTCCTCGTTGGCGATGTTGTCGTAGCGCTTGATGTCGTCCTCGACCTCTTCGTCGTCGTCGTACATGCGCCGCTCGATCGCCTCGCGGTCGGCCACCATCAGCCATCGGTCGTCGCGCACCATGATCAGCGATCCGCTCCCGGTGATCGAGTAGGGCCGGGGATAGAGGTCCTCCTCGTCCACGTCGTCGAACAGCGCGGTCAGGTCCTCGCCCCACATCTTGCCGGGAATGTTGAGGCCCATGTACGACAGCAGCGTGGGCGCCACGTCGTGAGTGGAGGCCAACCAGTCGATGTCGTCGCCTGCCATGGTGCCGTCGGGGTGGCGGATCAGGTAGGGGATCTCGTAGGACTCGCGGTGCGAGGTGGGCGCGCCACGGCCGATGTAATCGTGCTCGCCCAGCGCCACGCCGATGTCTCCCAGCAGGAACACGAGCGCGTTCTCGGGCACCTCGTCCATCAGGCGCCCCACCCACTCGTCCACCAGCTCGACGTGGCCGCGGTATGCCTCGCGCAGCGCGTCGACGTCGGCGTCGCCCCACCGCAGCTCCTGCAAGCGGTCGTCCATCGGGCCGATCCCCTCGTCCTCGACCTCGCCGGGCTTGACGTAGATCGGCGGCGCCTCGGTGGCGTCGACCGGGTCGAAGGGATCGATGGCCAGGAAGAAGCTCTCGGGGCCGGAGAGCCGGCCGAGGGCCTCGATCCCCGCGCGGAAGGTGCGCTCGGTGGCGGCCGAGGCGCGCTTGAACGCCGCGATCTCGCCGGGGATGCCCGTGTCGCTGCTGGACTCCGGTCCCCCGCCCGGGCGCTCGACGTCGGGGAAGCGCGGCCCCTCGAGCACCGGGTTGTCGGTCACGTAGGCGGTCGTCACGCCGGCCTCGCGCATGGTCTCGGTCATCACCGGCTGCCAGTCCCACACCGGGTTGTAGCCGGGCACGGCGGGCATGCCCTCGGTGTTCTTCCAGTCCCGGAAGGGATACGACCGCATGCCGGTCACCAGCGTGCGCCGCACCGGCAGCGAGGGCATGCACTCGGGTATCGCGCGGTCGAAGCGCAGCGACTCGCCCGTCAACTCGTCGAGGTTGGGAGTCTCGGTCCCGGAGCCGCCCTCGAACGCGTCCACGTAGTCGGCGCGCACGAGCGGCAGCACCACCAGCACCGCGCTCGGCCCGCGCGCCTCGTCGGCCTGGGCCGCGGCTCGGGCGGGCAGCGCGAGGCCGCCCAGTGCGGCGGCTCCCGCGGCGGTGGCGCCGCCGCGGCGCAGGAGGCTGCGACGCGTGAGGCCTTGCCGGGGCTTCATCCCCCGATGACCGCCTTCGGCGCCGACGGGCCGAACTGGGGCAGGGTGCCCCCGGCCTCGTCCTCGAGCGTGCGCCAGAGCAGGTCGACCATCTGGGGATTCTCGGCCGCCACGTCGTTCAGCTCCTCGGGGTCGCTGCGGCGGTCGTAGAGGCGCTTGCGCTGCCCCTCGCTGTCGGCCAGCAGGAACCAGTCGGCGTCGCCCGCGAGCACGTGGTCGTCGTAGCAGGAGGTGAACCAGCGCCGCTCGGGCGGCTCCTTCCCGTCGAAGATCACCGAGAGGTCCTCGCCGTTCATCTGCCCGGGCGCGCGGATCCCCATCATCGAGAGGATCGTGCGCGGCACGTCGTGGGTTGAGGCGAAGAAGTCGCTCGTCTGGCCGGCGAGCTTGCCCTCGGGATGCCGGATCATGGCCGGCACGTGGTAGATGTGCCACTGGGCGCGGGCGGCGTGCTTGCCCAGGATCCCGTGCTCGCCCATGGTCAGCCCGTGGTCGGACATGTACACCACCATCGTCTCGTCGAGCAGCTTCTCGTCGGCCATCTTGTTCATCAGCCGCCCGATCCACTCGTCGAGGTAGGTGATCTCGGCGGCGTAGAGCTCGCGCACGCGCTGCACCGTCTCGTCGTCGGTGTCCACGTCGACCGCCCACGAGTACGGGGTCTCGAAGGGCTGGATGGGAATGATGCCGTCCGAGGCCTCGATGCCCTTGGGTGACCCGGCGGCCAGCTGGAAGGCCTGGGGCGCGTCGAGGGGCTCGTGTGGGTCGAACGCGTCGACGCCCAGGAAGAACGGGCGTTGCTTGGCCAGATCGTCGACCAGGTTGATTCCGCTGCGCACCACGCGCGCGGTCGGGTACTGGGCCTCCCGCTCGCGGTAGATCGAGTTCCATCCGGCCATCGCGCGCAGGCGCCCCACCTCGACCGAGTCGGACAGCTCCGGCAGCAGGTAGCGCTCGATGGTGCTCCGCGTGGCCGGGCGCTTGAAGGGCTTGTTGAGAAAGCGGTAGGCCCCCTGGGAGAAGCTGGGCTTGACCTCGTCGAGCGTGCGGCGGAAGTTGCCGAAGCGCGGGCCGATCAGGAAGGGGTTGTCGGTGCAGTAGGCCGTCTCCACCCCGGCCTCGGCCATCACCTTGGTGAAGATCGGGTGGTGATCGGGGATCGGAGTCCAGCCCGGGCCCACGGGCAGGCCCTTGGTGGGCACGTAGTTGCGGAAGGGAAACGAGCGCACGCCGGTGAGCAGCGCGCGCCGCGCGGGGCCGGTGGGCATGGCCTCGGGCACCGCGCGCGAGAAGCGCAGCGAGTCCGCGGCCAGGGCGTCGAGGTTGGGCGTCTTGGCGAGCGAGTCCGGGTTGTAGGCGCCGATGAAGTCCGCGCGCGTGGAGTCGCTGAAGATCAGCAGCGCGTTCGGCGCGTCGTCGGAGTGATCGGTGGCGGGCTCGAAGTAATCGTCGCCGCAGGCGCTCATGCCGAGTGCGGCAGCCCCCGCCGCCCCGGCGCCAACGAATCCTCTCCGCGTGATGGGCACGCGGGGAGACTAGTGGAGGGCTGGGCGGGGTCCACGGCTGCGCTGCGCGATCGGCCGCCTGGCGCTGTCGGCCGTCTGAACGGCAGCAACGAGGGGTGAACGGGCCGAGTCGTTACCTCTGTCGCGCTGCTGATACGGCTGTGGGGGCACGTTGCCGGGTTTACCCCCGTATAGCGGTGGCAAAGTCGGCGAATGCGGCCGCTCCTCTGACCCTCGTTGCTGCCGTTAAGACGCTGGCATCCGCCGCCAGGCAGCTCGCGCCGCGCCGGCTGCGCGCTAGTAGCTAAGGCAGGCGGGACCCGCGCAGCGGGCCAGCCGCGCCAGGCGGCGCGCCAGGCGCGCCTCGAGCCGGGCGTGTGGCTTCGAGCGGTGCAGCGATTCCAGCTGATACGGGTCCTGCTCGAGGTCGTAGAGCTCGCGCTGGCCCCCGCGGTACTGGACGTAGAGCCAGCGGTCGGTGCGGATCGCCCGGTAGCTGCGCAGGTTTCGGATCGGCGGCAGGCCGGTCACGTCCTGATCGATGCGGCGCACGAAGCTCTGGCCGCCGGTCTCGTGCAGCAGCGAGCGCCGGGGCTTCAGCCCCGGGTCACGCGCGGGTGGCAGCAGGGAGCGGCCGTCGAGCGGCTTGGGGGAGACGGCGCCCGCGATCTCGAGGATGGTCGGGGCCAGGTCGACGTTGCCCACCAGGGCCTGGGACACCTCGTCCTGGGGCAGCCCCGGCCCGCGCAGCAGCAGCGGCACCTGCGTCGACGGGTCGTAGGGCAGCATCTTGCCGGTGGGCACGCGGTGCTCGCCCTGCATGAAGCCGTTGTCGGAGGTGAGCATCACGTATGTGTTGTCGAGCTGCCCGGCCGCGCGCAGGGCCTCGACGATCTCCTCCACCGCCTCGTCCACCGCCAGCAGCGATTCCTGGCGCGCCCGGTAGTTGGCCGCTATGCGGGCCACCTGGGCCGCGTCCAGCCGCGGCTTGCGGCGCAGGAAGAACGGCTTGTCGGAGATATCGGCCTCGTTGAAGCCGGGAGGACGGCGAAAGAACTTGGTGGCGAGGCTCCCGGAGTGGCGCGGCGCCGCACGCACGATGCGCCCGGTGAAGCTGCGGATTGAGCTTCCCTCGTGATGAGGCGCGAGGAAGGCGAGCGACAGGAACAGCGGCTCCACTCCGGTCGCGTGGTCCTCGATCACGTCGACCGCCTTGCGGGCGAGCACGTCGGTCTGGTAGTTGCCCGGGTCGTCGTCGAAGGGCGAGCCGTACGTGCGCTCCTCGCCGTTCTCGTTGAGCGTGAAGCCCCACATCCGGTAGGTCGAGTCGTCCACGGCGCCGTACCAGTCGCTCCAACCGGGTGGCGGGGCGGACGGGATGTCCGTGCCGTAGCCGTTGAGGTACTTGCCCACGTGCGCCGTGTGGTAGCCCGCCCGCTCGAGCCACACGGGGAGCGACTCGAACGCGTCGAAGCGCCCGTAGCCGCCGGTGGGCGGGTGCAGGCCGAGCACGTTGTGGTTGTGGGCGTACTGGCCGCTCAGGAAGGTGGCCCGCGAGGGGCAGCACAGCGGATAGGACACGTACGAGCGGTCGAAGGTCACCCCGCCGGCGCCGAGCAGCGCGTGGGTGCGCGGCATGGCCTCCAGGTCCGCCACGGTCTGGTCGTCGGTCATCAGCACGACCACGTGGGGCCGGTCGGCCGCGGCGGCCACGGGCGCACAGCAGAGCAGCGCCACGAGGGCGCAGAGAAAAAGGGGCATCCTTAGAGAGATCGGTCGGAAGCGGCCAGCGGTTTAGCGTCCAGCGTGCGGCAGAACGCATCCACCACCTCGGGGTCGAAGTGCGTTCCCGAGCAGCGTCGCAGCTCGGCCAGGGCCCCCTCCAGGCTCATGGGAGTGGGCCGGTAGGGCCGGCTCGATGACATCGCGTCGAAGGCGTCACAGACGGCAATGATACGAGCGCCGAGAGGGATGTCCTCCCCGGACAGGCCGTCCGGGTAGCCGCTGCCGTCGTAGCGCTCGTGGCTCCAGCGCACGAGCTGCGCCGCCCCGGTCAGCGACGGCGCCGCGGCGAGGATGCGCTCGCCGATCACGGTGTGCTGGCGCATGAAGGCCCACTCCTCCTCGTCCAACGGGCCGGGCTTGGCCAGGATGGCGTCGGGCACGGCGGCCTTGCCGATGTCGTGCAGCGCAGCGGCCTGGAGCAGAGAAGAGCGCTCTTCCTCGGGCACGTTCATCGCCTCGGCCACAGTCGCGCACAGCTCGGTCACGTCATCGAGGTGCTCGCCGATGTCCGGGTAGCGCTCGGCCAGCACCCTCACGAGCGCGTCGGTCGTCTGGCGGCCGGCCGAGGCCCGGCTGGTGCTCTTGTTCGCGTACAGGCGCTGATCGGCGATGCGCAGGGCGTCCTTCGCGCCCTCGGCCTCCAGGGGCAGGAAGACGCTCCCTCGCGACGCGCCGATGTCAAAGCCCTCGCCGTGCTCGGAGAGGGCGGTGCTCGCGCCCCCGAGCAGCTCCGCCGCTCCATCCGGTTCGAGCTGAGCCAACACGCAGAACTCGTCGCCCCCCATGCGGTACGCCGTGGCCTCATCCCATCCCTTCACGGCCTCGTCGAGGCGAGCCGACAGGCGCACCAGCAGAGCGTCGCCCGCCGGGTGCCCGTAGGTGTCGTTGTAGGCCTTGAATCCGTCGAGGTCGAAGATCGCGAGCAGGATCGGGTGCTCGAGCGTCCCCCGCGGCAGGAGCCGCTCGAGGTCCTCGCCGAGCCGGCGGCGGTTGGGGATGCCGGTGAGCGGATCGCACATGGCCACGCGTCGTAGCTGTGCCTGGGAGGAGCGAAAGCTCAGCACCGCGAAACCGAGCAGCACGAGCGCCAGCAGCATCATGGAGATCTCGGCCACCCCGAGCTCGCTGAGCCACGAGCGGGCCGGCGTGCCGGCGAAGGCCACGATCCCCCAGCGGTTTGCGTTGCCCCGAGCGCGGTCCAGCGGCTCGAAGCCGCTGGTCACGCCGCCCGGGGTTATGCCCCCGGGCCGGCCCAGGGGCACGTCGCTCCCGGCTCGCTGCGGATAGCGGGTGTCGGCGACCACGCGCCCGCTGCGGGCCTCCACCACGGCCACGTGGAAGCTGTCGCTCGTGTCGGCGGCCTGGCGGCGGAAGCTCTCGACGGTGATCTCGAAGTGGATGATGGCCGGCGAGTCCCCGAAGCGGACGGGCACCGGCGCGGAATTCGAGATCACCCACTCGCCCGTGTCGGGCGACAGATAGGGCCGGGCCTGGTAGACGTCCCCGTCGCCCAGGGCGAGCGTGGGCTTGAAGTAGGACGCCCCGCTCTCGTCGGGCGACAGCTCGCTCGCCGGGGCGACGTCGCCGCGCACCGCGCGTGCGATCTCGGCGCCGCCTCGGTCGATGAATCGGGCCACGCCGATGCTCTCCGGGAACAGGTCCTGGAGGTAGCTCAGGCCCTCGTGAGCGTCCTCCATGGTGGGCCCGCCGGCGCGGATCTTGGCGAGCCGCGAGCCGGGCATCTCGTAGAACCTCCGGTAGGCCGGATTGTTGGCCGTGACGAGCGTGAGGGCGCGGGCCCTCTGGAAGTAGTCCTCGAGCTCGGCCGCCTGCTCTCGGGCCTCGGCGGCGAGCGCGCGGTTCAGCGAGGCGCGCTTGCGCCCGTGATCGCTGGCCGCGGCGGCCACGGCCACCGAGAGCAGCGCGATGGCCAGCAGCAGCGCTACGAGCGGGATCACCCGACCGCGTGTTTGCGCAGTGACGTCCGGCACTGCTCCGGGTACTCGCCCGCCGCTGGGCGGGCTTGAGGGGCGCTAGCTTGTCGCGGCGCTCACCTGTTCGGGCACCTCGATCTCCCGCTTGAGGATCTTGCCCGTCGGGCCCTTGGGCAGCTCGTCCACGAACCACACCTTGCGCGGGTACTTGTAGGCGGCCACCTGCTCCTTCACGTAGGACTTCAGGTCGGCGGCCTCGAGCGACTCGCCCTTCTTGAGCACCACGGCCGCGCCGACCTCCTCGCCCAGCTTCTCGTCGGGCACGCCCACCACCGCCGCCTCCTGTATCGAGGGATGCTCGTACAGCACCTCCTCGACCTCACGCGGGTAGACGTTGTAGCCACCGCGGATGATCAGGTCCTTCTTGCGGTCGACGATGAAGAAGTAGCCGTCCTCATCCACCTTGGCCATGTCGCCGGAGCGAAACCAGCCCTCGCCGGTGATCGACTCGCCGGTGGCGTCGGGCCGCTCCCAGTAGCCCTTCATCACGTTGTGGCCGCGAATCACGATCTCGCCCACCTCGCCCTGAGGGACCTCGTTGCCGTCGTCGTCCCACACCTGCATCTCGACGCCGTCGATCGGGGTGCCGATCGAGCCCGGCCTTGCGCTCCTTGTCGGGGTGGTTGAAGGAGGCGACGGGCGAGGTCTCCGAGAGCCCGTAGCCCTCGAGGATGGCGCAGCCGAACTTCTCCTCGAACCCCCGGATCAGCTCCACAGGGATGGCCGCTCCCCCGGACATGCACAGGCGCAGCGTCGACGCGTCGGCGGTATCCGCCGCGTCGGCGTGGAGCATCGCGTTGTACATCGTCGGCACGCCCTGGAACACGGTCACCCGGTCGCGCTCGATGATCTCCAGGGCCTTCTCGGGATCGAAGCGCGGCAGCATGGTCACGCACGCTCCGGTGGTCACGGCGCTGTTCATGGTGCAGGTCTGGCCGAAGGAGTGAAACAGCGGCAGGGCGCCGAGCAGCACGTCCTTCTCGCTGAACTCGCCGAGCGTGCTCTCGGTGACCGCCGAGTTGCGGGCGAGGTTGTCGTGGGTGAGCTCGGCTCCCTTGGGCTGACCCGTGGTGCCGCTGGTGTAGAGGATCACGGCGGTGTCGTCGCCCGCGCGCCCGACCGTCTCGAACTCGTCGTCGTAGGAACCGGCGAGCTGCTCGAACTCGCCCGGCTTGACCAGGATGGCCTCGGTCCCGGCCTCGGCCGCACCCGCCTCGGCGGCTTCGGCGAAGTCGCCCCAGGCGAACAGCAGCTTGGCGCCCGAGTCGCCGAGGTAGTAGCTCACCTCGCGGGCCACGAGCAGCACGTTCATCGGCACCACCACGCCGCCGGCGCGCAGGATCGCGTAGTAGATCCCCGGGAAGTAGGGCACGTTGGGCAGCATCAGCCCAACGCGATCGCCCGGCTCGAGCCCTTTGTCCACGAGCAGATTGGCTATGCGGGAGGCCGCGCCGTCGAGCATCGCGTAGCTCAGCTCGATGTCGTCCAGCTTGAACGCCGTTCGCTCACCGTGCCGTGCCGCCGTACCGCTGAGGGTCTCCGCCAGGTTGTCGCTCATGCCTGGAGGCTATATAAGCTGGCCAGGTGAGCCGGAGGCCGATGCTGCTTGCCGTCGCCGCTCTGTTTCTCGGGGCTTCGAGCGCCGCTGCCCCTCATGCCGCGGCGGCCGCCCCTCGCGACTGCCGGACCGCCGGGACGACTCTCGACGGCGGACCCGGAGGGCGTGTGTTCGCTCTTCGGACGGAGGAGATCGACGGTGTCTTCCTGTGCTCGTACCGCACGCTACGCCGGACGCAGATCGGCACCGACGACTGCCTGAACTCGATCGAGGTGGAAGAGACCCGCTTCACGCGGCGCCTGCTCGCCGTGGAGCTGTTCAGCTGTGGCCCGGGCGGGGCTGTGTCGACGTTCGACGTGCGCCGCACGCGCGACGGTCGGCGCATCCGCCGCGTGCGCACGCCGTTCGTCGCCGACGCCATCCAGAACGCGACCGATCTGGTGCTGCGCGGCGACGGGGCGCTGGCGTGGATACTCGAGATCCGGGACACGCCATCGGCACCACCGCGATACGAGGTCCGGACGTCGGTGAGCGGAACGGCCGGCACGCTGGTGGCGCAGGGAGCGGACATCGCCCCCGGCTCGCTGGCCCGCGCCGGCTCGACCATCTACTGGACGCAGGCGGGCGCGCCCCGCTCCGCGGCCTTCCAGCTCAGCGCAGGCCGCTGATCGATGTGCCCATGTCGCGGGCGGCGTCGAACAGCGGGTCGGGCCAGAGCCCGAAGACGATGGTCAGCACCGCGAAGGCGATGGCGATGAGCGCCACCTCGGGCTGAGCGCGCAGGTCGCCCTCGGGCGACCAGCCGGACACCGGCCTGACGCGGCGCGTGGGCACGGTGGGCAGCTCGAGGTCGACCCGGCCCATCCACATGGTCGCCACCACGCGCAGGTAGTAGGCCATCGAGATCACCGAGCCCACCACGATCATGATGCCGAGCCAGGTGTAGTCGCCCGACACCGAGGCGTCGATCAAATAGAACTTCCCGATGAAGCCCGCGGTGGCGGGAAAGCCGGCCAGCGACAGCATCGAGATCGTCATCGCGCCCGCCAGCCAGGGCGACTCCTGGCCCAGGTTGGCGATCGAGGAGATGTCGTCGCCGTGCTCGGACACGCGCTCGCGCGCCACCACCACCGCGAACGCGGCCACGTTCATGATCAGGTAGACCGCGAGGTAGAACACGGTGGCCTGGAGCCCGAGCGTCGAGCCCACCACCACACCGGCGAGCAGGTAACCCGCCTGGGCCACGCTCGACCAGGCCAGCAGGCGCTTGAGGGAGCGCTGCGGGATGGCCCCCACGTTGCCGATGATGATCGAGGCGGCGGCCAGCGCGGCGAGCGCGGGCCCCCACTCGAGCTGCGAGAGGCCAAGGGCCTGATCGAGCAGCCGCAGGAAGATCGCGAAGGCGGCCGCCTTGGTGGCCACGGCCATGAACGTGGTGATCGGGGTGGGCGCTCCCTGGTAGACGTCCGGGGTCCACTGGTGGAAGGGCGCGACCGAGGCCTTGAAGGCCAGGCCGGTCAGGGTGAGCGCGATGCCCGTGAGCAGCAGGGGGTCGCTCGAGCTCAGCTCGTCGCCTCCCACTGCGGCGCCGATGCCGCTGAACGACATTGCTCCCGTGGCGCCGTAGATCAGCGCCAGGCCGTAGAGCAGCGTGGCCGAGCCGACCGAGCCGATCACCAGGTACTTGAGGCCCGACTCGAGCGACGTCCGCCGGCGCAGCTCGCTCGCGCACAGCACGTAGAGCGGGATCGACAGGAGCTCGAGCCCGACGAAGAGGGTGATCAGGTTGGACGACTGCGCCAGCACGACCATTCCCGTGATCGCCGCCAGCAGCAGCGCGTGGTACTCGCCGTGGCCGGCGGTGCGCGGGGCGTCGGCGCGCAGGGAGAGGACGATGCACACGAGGCCCGCCGTGTAGAACAGGATCGAGAGGCCGAGGGCCAGCGTGTCGACCTCCAGGGCACCCTCGATGATCGGCGTGGTGTCGCCGGGCTGCCAGATCCAGATGACGAGCCCGATTGCCGTGAGCAGCGTGACCGCGGTCAGGAAGGGGACCAGCACCGCCTGCACGAAACGCCCGCGCAGGAGGCCCACCATCAACACCACGATCGAGCCGGCGAGGGTGGCCATCAGCGGCGACAGCGCCTTGTAGTCGATCTCGGGCGCCTGCACCTGAGCGATCAGGTCGATCATCGCGAGGCCACCTCCTCGCCCACGCTGCGCGCCTCGGCTATGGAGGCCGTGGTGGCGCCCTCGCGTGCGGTCGACGATGAAGTGGGGGTAGAGCCCGAGGGCGACGATGATCGCAACCAGGGGCGCGATGGCCGCGAAGTGGAGGCCGTCGATCTCGCGTGACTCGACCGCGGGGCCGGTGCGGTTGTGCATCACGCGCTGGAACACGCGGATCATGTAGACCGCGGCCAGCACCACGCCAACGCTCGCCACGAGGCCGTACACCAGCTTGTCCTCGTAGGTGCCGAACAGGATCAGGATCTCGCCCACGAAGTTGGCCGAGCCGGGCATGGCCAGGGTGGCCAGCGTCACGATCAGGAACAGCGCGGCCAGCACCGGTGCCCGGAAGGCCATGCCTCCCAGCTCGGCCAGCGACTCGCTGCCGTCGGCCCGCGCGGCCACCACGCTGATGATCAGGAACAGGGCCACCACCACGATGCCGTGGTTGACCATCTGCAGCACCGCGCCCTGAGCCCCCTTGTCGTCGAGGGCGAAGATGCCCAGCACGATGAAGCCCAGCTGGGCGATCGAGGAGTAGGCCACCACCAGCCGCACGTTGTCCTGGGAGAAGGCCAGGATCGACCCGTAGAGGATCGAGAAGACGGCGATGACCAGGAAGAGCTCCTGCCAGTGCTGTGAGCCCTCGGGCATGATCGGCAGCACGATGCGCAGGAAGCCGTAGACGCCGACCTTGGAGAGCACCGCGGAGAGCAGCGCGATGGTGACGATGGGGGACGAGCGGTAGGTCTCCGGCACCCAGCCGTGCAGTGGGAACAGCGGCGCCTTGACGAAGAAGGCGAGCGCGAACAGGAGCACGATCCACTGCTGGGTGCCCTCGGCCACCGCTCGCTGCTCCAGCGTGGCGAGCGAGAAGGAGATCTCGCCGCCGTCGGGCGTGGCCAGCACCCCGAGCGCGATCGCCGCGCCCAGCATCAGCAGCGAGCCGGCCAGCGTGTAGATCACGAACTTGGTGGTGGCGCGCACGCGGTCGCCCGTGCCCCAGCCGCCGATCATGAAGTAGAAGGGCACGAGCATCAGGTCGAAGAAGACGATGAACAGCGCCAGGTCCTGCGCCATGAAGGCCCCGAGCACCGCGGTCTCGCCGAGGGCCAGCCAGAAGAAGAACAGCTTCGGCCGGTCGTGCTCGCGGAAGGCCGCGATGAGCGTGCAGGGCACCCAGGACACCGCGGTCAGGGCGACCATGAACAGGTTGAGCCCGTCCACTCCCAGCTGGTAGCGGATGCCGAGCTCGGAGATCCACTCGTCGTCGGTCACCCACTGCAGGCCGCCGCCGGACTCGAAGTCGAGCAGCATCGCCACGGTGTAGGCCAGCACGGCGACGGTGCCGGCGAGCACGGTCCAGCGCGCCAGGCCGCGGGGCAGCAGGGCGCCGAGCACGCCCGCGGCGAGCGGCAGGAAGAGGACGATCGAAAGGTGGATCGTCATGCCGAGGCGATCAGGAAGTAGAGGAGGAGCGCGGCCGCGCCGAAGAGCAGCAGCAGGGCATAGGCGCGCAGGAAGCCGGTCTGGACCGAGCGCGCGAGCGAGGTGCCGGCGCGCACCACGCCGGTGGCGCCGCCGACGATGAAGCCCTGCACGAACTCGGTCTCGATCACCCGGCGCCCGAAGGACCCCGCCGTCGACAGCGGCCGGACGAACACGGCGTCGAAGAGCTCGTCGAAGTACCACTTGTGCATGAGGAAGTTGTGCACCGCGGCGAAGCGCTCCGCGAGTTGCAGGGTCATGCCCCGGCGCCGGATGAACATCACGTACGCCACGGCAATGCCGGCGATGCCCACGATGGCGCCTCCGCCGAGCCCGACCCATTCGGCCGAATCGGTGGGGTGAGTGTTGGCGAAACGCGAGTCCTCGAAGGTGGGCTCGAGGAACTTCTCAAGCGTGTCGCTCAGGCCCGGCACGCCGACGTACCCGCCGATGATGGCGAGCAGCGCGAGCGGGGCCATCGCGAACTTCATGGGGAAGGACTCCTCGGCGAAGTGGTGCTCCGGCCCCGGGAAGCCGACGTCGGTGTCCTCGGCCTCCCCGGTCAGCGGGTTGGCCGGCTCGGCGTGGGCCACGTGCCCCTCCTCGAGCTCGCGCGCCTCGGGCACCGCCTCGCCGAAGAAGACGCGGAACACCATCCGGAAGGCGTAGAAGGCGGTGAGGCCGGCGGCCACGTAGCCGGCCAGGCCGAGTATCACGAAGCCGCCGCCGCGGTTGAGGGTGAAGGCGAGGATCTCGTCCTTGGAGAAGAAGCCCGAGAGCAGCGGGAAGCCCGAGAGCGCAAGTGCGCCGATGGTGAAGGTGACGAAGGTGAAGGGCATCGCCTTGCGAAAGCCGCCCATGCGGTCGAGGCTCTGCACGCCGGCCATCGCCCCGATCACCGACCCGGCGCCCATGAACAGCAGCGCCTTGAAGAAGGCGTGGGTCATGAGGTGAAAGAGCCCGGCGCCGTAGGCCGCCGAGCACACGCCCAGCACCATGTAGCCGATCTGGGAGATCGTCGAGTAGGCGATCACGCGCTTGAGGTCGGTCACCACGAGCGCGACCGTGGCGGCGAACACCAGCGTGGCCGTGCCGATCAACGCCCCCACGTCGGCGGCGGTGGGCGCCAGCTCGAACAGCGGGAAGCAGCGCGCGATCAGGTAGACGCCGGCGGTGACCATGGTGGCCGCGTGGATCAGCGCCGAGACCGGCGTCGGGCCCTCCATGGCGTCGGGCAGCCAGGTGTGCAGCGGCAGCTGGGCCGACTTGGCGAAGGCCCCCACCAGGATCAGCAGGCAGGCCGCCACCAGCGTGGGGTCGTTGCGCCCGAAGGCCTCCTCAGCGTCCGCGAACACGCCGGCGAAATCCAGCGCGCCGGTCCCGTTGAGCAGCAGGAAGGCGGCGATTACCAGGCCCACGTCGCCGATCACGTTGATCACGAAGGCCTTGATGCCCGCGTGCGTGGCGGTGCTGCGCCGGTACCAGAAGGAGATCAGCAGGTACGACGCGGCCCCGACGAAGGCCCAGCCCACGATCAGCAGCACGAAGTTCGCGGCCAGCACCAGCACCAGCATCGAGAAGACGAAGAAGTTCAGGTAGGCGAAGTAGCGCGCGTAGCCGCGGTCGCCGCCCATGTAGGCCACGGAATAGACGTGGATCAGGAACGACACCCCGCTGACCACGAGGCACATGAACACCGACAGCGGGTCGATCAGGATGGCGAGGTCGACGTTGAAGTCGCCCGTGGAGGCGTAGGTCCAGGCCGAGTCGACCAGCACGCGGTCGTCCGCCGGATGGTCCTGGAGGTCGATCAGCGCGCCGATCGCCGAAAGGAACGCGCCCAGGATCGCGGCGCTCGCGATCAGCCCCGCCGTGCGCCCGGGCAGCACGCGCCAGCCCAGGGAGATGATCAGGGTGCCCGCGAGCGGGAAGGCGAGGATCAGCCAGCCGTACGAGGTGGCGCTCATCCTCGGAGCTCGGACATCTCGTCAACGTCGATCGGGAGCTGGTTGCGGTACATCGCGACGATGATCCCCAGCCCGATCACCACCTCACAGGCCGCGATCACCATCACGATCAGCGCGAACACCTGGCCCGCCTCGCCGCCGTGCATGCGCGAGAAGGCGATCAGGGCGAGGTTGCCGGCGTTGAGCATCAGCTCGAGGCACAGCAGGATCACGAGCGGATTGCGGCGGGTCAGCACCCCGGCGGCGCCGATGGCGAAGATGAAGGCCGAGAGGACGAGGAACCAGGAGATGTCCATCGCTAGACCCGGACCTCCAGGGTCTCCTCGAGCGACGGAGGCGGCTCGTTGCGAGGCGCCACCGCGGCCATGTCCTCGAGGCCGCGCCGGCGGCGCGCCAGCACCACGGCTCCGACCGCCGCCACCAGCAGCAGGTACGAGGCGGCCTCGAAGGCGACCAGGTAGTCGGTCAGCAGCAGCTCGCCGATCGAGGCCGGCTCGCCGAAGCCGCCCGGCAGCTCGGCTCCGCGGGTGTCGAGCGCCTTGAGCCCGCTGGCCACGAAGGCGATGCACAGCTCGATGCCGATCGCGAGCGCGAACAGCGGCCCGAACGCGCTGATCAGCCCGCCCTCGGGACGAAGCGGCTCGTCGGAGCCGCCGATGTAGGCCACCACGAAGATGTAGAGCACCATCACCGCTCCGGCGTAGACCACCACCTGCCCGGCGGCCAGGAACTCGGCGTGGAGCAGCAGGAAGAGCAGCGCCAGGGCGATCAGGTGGCCCACCAGCGCCAGCACCGAATAGAACGGGTTGCGCAGGATCACCACGCCGAGCGCACCGGCAAGCGCTCCGATGCCGGCGACGAAGAACAGGACCTGCTCGAACCACATGGGGCGGGTTTCTACTCGCCTTCGCGCCGCAACGGCGTGTGCTCCGGCGGATCGGCCAGCAGCATCTCCTTGGTGAAGATCAGATCGGAGCGGTGGTAGTCGGCCAGCTCGTAGTCGTTGCCCATGGTGATGGCGTCGAACGGGCAGGCGACCTCGCAATAGCCGCAGAAGATGCAGCGCGTCATGTTGATCTCGTAGACCGCGGCGTAGCGCTCGCCGGCGGACACCTGCTTCTCCGGCGTGTTCTCGGCGGCCACCACGCGGATGCACTTGGCCGGGCAGGCCGCCGCGCAGAGCGAGCAGCCCACGCACTTCTCGAGCTCGCTGTCCTCGAAGCGGTGCAGCTTGTGGCGCCCGCGAAAGCGCGGATACACGGGCGTCTTCTCCTCGGGGTACTGGATCACGTGGTGGCCCTCGGCCACCCGCCCGAGCGTCGTCTTCAGGCCGCGCAGGGTCTCGCCGAACACGCGATAGACCGCGCCCACGCCGCCCGGCTCGGGTCCGCGCTCGATCGGTTTGGCTGCTGCTTGCCAGTCAGGGGAGGGAGTCACTAGGTCACCACCAGCACGATTGCGGTTACGAGGACATTGAGCGTCGCCAGCGGCAGCAGGATCTTCCAGCCGAAGGACATCAGCTGGTCGTAGCGCAGGCGTGGGAGCGAGGCGCGGATCCAGATGAAGAAGACCGCGCCGGCGATGATCTTGAGCAGCATCCACAGGGGAGCCAGCTCGGCGGGACCGGGCCCGTGCCAGCCGCCGAGGAAACAGGCCGCGGCGATGGCGGAGATGATGAGGATCTCCATGTACTCGGCCATGAAGAACGAGCCGAAGCGCATGCCGCCGAACTCCGTGTTGTAGCCGCCGACGATCTCCGCGTCCCCCTCGGGGAGGTCGAACGGGGCCCGGTTGGTCTCGGCGAAGCCGGCCACCATGAAGATGAGGAAGCCGACGAACTGCGGCACGATGAACCACATGCCGTCCTGCGACTCGACGATGTCCACCAGCGACATCGAGCCCGCCGTCATGGCCACGCCGAGCAGCGACAGGCCGAGGGCCACCTCGTAGGAGATCAGCTGGGCCGCGGCGCGCATGGCGCCCAGGAAGGAGTACTTGGAGCCCGACGCCCAGCCGCCCAGCACCAGCCCGTAGAAAGCCAGCGAGCCGAAGGCGAAGAAGTAGAGCAGCCCGATCGAGACGTCGATGCCGTAGAGGCCGAAGCCGCCGCCCCACACGTCGTAGGGCCCGAAGGGGATGATCGCCATCGTGGCCACCGCCGTGGTGACCGAGATCATCGGGGCGATGGCCATCATCCACGGCACCGCGGCCGCGGGGGTGAAGGCCTCCTTGGAGAGCAGCTTCAACACGTCGGCGATCGGTTGCATCAGGCCGTAGGGGCCCACCCGGTTGGGCCCGATGCGCGACTGGAAGCGCCCCAGCAGCTTGCGCTCGCCGAGCAGCACCAGGGGCACGATCTGCAGCATCACGGCGAAGATCACGATCGCCTTGACGATCAGGATGACCGTGCCCTCGACCATCAGGCCGGAACCTCGGAGCGCGCATCGGCGGTGCTGAGCTCGACGGGCCCCTCGGGGAGGCTGGGCGCCGATCAGGAAGACGCTTCCCTGCGGCACGCCGGTGCGCACCGCGGCGATCGCGACGACGGCCTCGCCGGCGGCGTGGAGCCGCACCTCGTCACCGTTGTCCACTCCGGCCCGGCCGGCGTCCTCCACCGATATCTCCGCCCGCGCGCGCGAGGCCAGGAAGCGCAGCGACGGTGAGTGCTCGGTCTCCGGACCGGACCACAGGGTCGGTGCGACGACCACCCGAAGCCCGTCGCCCGCGGCCGGCGGATCCGGGAGAGCCTGGGTGGGGAGATCCTCGGCGCCGAGCGCCTCCGCGGCGCCCTCGCGGTCAGCCCAGCGCACCCCGAGCCCACCGATCTCGTCGAGCGTGATGCCGGCGTAGAAGGGCACGGCTTCGATCAGGCGGGCGGTGACCATGGGCGCGGTGAGCACACCGGTGCCCGCACCCACGCGCTCGCACAGATCCTCGAGCACGCGCCACCCGGGCCGCACCTCACCCGCATGGCCCAGCGCCTGGCGCACCCGCTGCAGCCGGCCGTCGGGGTGGGTGACCGTTCCCTCCTTCTCGGCGTAGGTCTCGGCCGGGAACACGACGTTGGCGTGCTCGGAGAGCGCCTCGTCGAGGAAGCCGGCGAAGGCGATCACGGTGTCGGCGTCGTCGAGGGCCGTGGGCGGGCACGCTCTGATCCACCAGCAGCAGTGCGCCCACACCCTCGGGCTCGCTGGCCTCGACGGCGGGCTTGGCGAAGCCCGGACCGAGGTCGGGCAGGCAGCCCACCTCGCGCAGGCCGCGGCCGTTCGCGGCGGCGGGGATCTCGATCATCCCCGACTCCTCGCGCCCGTCGATGCCGAGCGCGCCGGCCAGCGCGAGCAGGGCATCGATCGCCTCGCCGCCGCGCTCACCGGAGGCCACCCGCTCGCCCCAGATCACGACCACGTCGCCGGCGTCGCGCAGCACGTCGGCCGCCGCGCGCACCGCGCTCGCGGAAGGGTCGGCTCCGTTGCCCGAGTGGGAGGTGGGCTGCGCGCCCGGGCGAAAGCCCTCGGAGGCGCGGGCGCTGCGGGCCAGCTCGTCCGGCGAGGCCGATGACGCGCGCGAGCTCCCGAGCGCCGCGCCGAGGGCTCCCAGAACCGCCTCGGCGGCACCGGGCGCGAAGCGCAGCGCCGCGCTGGCGTTGGGATCGAGGGTCGATGGGCGGGCGCTCGCCACCACCAGGCGCGCGCCGTTGCGGCGCACGGCCTTGCGCACGCGCAGGTCGAGGATCGGGGCCTCGTCCACCAGCTCGGTGTCGAGCACGAGGATCGCTCCGGCGTGGTCGATGTCCGAGACCTTGGCCGACAGGTCGGGGCGAGCCAGCGCGCGGGCGTGGGCCCCGGAGATGCGGCCGGCGTCGCGGGAGTGCACCAGCGCCGAGCCCAGCCCCTCGCGAACGAGGTGCTGAACCAGGAAGCCCTCCTCGTTGGTCGCACCGCCGCCCACGATGGCCACCGTCCGCTCGCCGGACTTCTCGAGCGCCGCGGCCGCCTCGGACAGCGCCCGCTCCCAGGAGACCTCGCGCATGAAGCCTCCGTCGCGCACCATCGGCGCCGTGATGCGGTCCTCAGAGCGAAACGACTGGTAGCCGAAGCGGCCCTTGTCGCACAGCCAGCCGTCGTCGACCTCGATGTTGTCGCGCGCGAGCACGCGCACGACCTTGGCGTCGTCGCGCAGCGTCAGCTCGACGTTGCACTGCGACGGGCACATGGTGCAGATCGAGCCCGCGTTCTCGATGTCCCAGGGGCGGGCGCGGAAGCGGTAGGCCCGCGAGGTGAGCGCCCCCACGGGGCACAGCTCGATGATGTTGCCGCTGAACGGGGCCACGTAGGGGCGGCCGTCGTGGGTGCCCACGAAGGTGTGGTCGCCGCGATCGAGGAACACCAGCTGGTAGTCCTCGGCCACCTCCTGGGAGAAGCGCACGCAGCGGTAGCAGAGGATGCAGCGCTCGCGGTCGATGGCCACGAGCGGCGACAGCTCGAGCGGCTTCTTGAAGTGGCGCTTGGGCTCGATGAAGCGCGAGCGCCCGGCGCCCCAGCCGTAGGAGATGTCCTGCAGCGGGCACTCGCCGCCCTTGTCGCACACCGGGCAGTCGAGCGGATGGTTCACGAGCAGGAACTCGACCACCGCGTTCTGGGCGTGGCGCACGCGATCGGACGTGGTGTTCACCACCATGCCGTCGCGCACCGGCGTCGAGCACGATGTCTGGAGCTTGGGAATGCCCTCGATCTCGACCAGGCACATCCGGCAGGCGCCCACCGGCTGGCCCAGCTTGGGCTCGTAACAGAAGTAGGGGATCTCGACGTCGCCGTGCTTGGCCGCGTCGACCAGCATGGCGCCCTCGGGGGCGCGCACCTCCTTGCCGTCGATCTCGAACGAGATCCAGTTGATCTCGGGGCGGGCCAAGCTCAGACCATCCCGGCTTCGGGGACGGCGCCGAGCTCGCCTGCGCCCATGGGCTCGATGTCGGCCATGTCGCGGCGCTCGCGCGCGGCCTCCATGTGGGCCTCGAACTCGGGCCGGAAGTGCTTGAGCATCGAGGCCACGGGCATGGCCATCGAGTCACCCAGCACGCACAGGCAGTTGCCGATGATGTTGCCCTGGACCTGCTCGAGGATGTCGAGGTCCATCGGCGTGCCCTCGCCCTCGTCGATGCGCTCGAGCATCTTCACGGTCCAGTTGGTGCCCTCGCGGCAGGGCACGCACTTGCCGCACGACTCGTGGCGGTAGAACTCGGCCAGGCGCAGCGCGAGCGGCACGAGCGGCTGTGACTCGTCGACCACGATCACGGCGCCCGAGCCGAGCATCGAGCCCGCCTCGGCCATGGCCTCGAAGGTGTAGGGCAGGTCGAGGTGCTCGTCGAGCAGCACCGGCGCCGACGATCCTCCCGGGAACCAGCACTTCACCGCGCGCCCGTCGGGCGGCCCGCCGGCCAGCCCGTACACGAGCTCGCGGCCGGGAATGCCCAGCTCGACCTCGTAGTTGCCCGGGCGCTGGACGTTGCCCGACACCGACACCACCTTGGTGCCGGTCGAGTTGCCCTCGCCGAACTTGCGGTACCACTCGGCTCCGTGCTCGATGATGATCGGCGTGTTGCACAGCGTCTCGACGTTGTTGATCAGCGTGGGCCCCTGGTAGAGGCCCTGGTTGGCCGGGAACGGGGGCTTGAGCCGCGGGTTGCCGCGCTTGCCCTCGAGGCCGTCGAGCAGGGCGGTCTCCTCGCCGCAGATGTAGGCGCCCTCGCCGCGGTGGACCACGAGGCTGAAGGTGTGGTCGGTGCCCAGGATGCGCTCGCCCACGTAGCCCTTCTCGCGGGCCTCGGCGAGCGCCGCGTCGAGGATGTCGGCCTGCAGCGCGTACTCGCCCCGGATGAAGATGAAGCCCTTGTTGGCGCCCGCGGCGATCGAGCCGATGATGCAGCCCTCGATCAGCATGTGCGGGTTCTTCTGCATCAGCAGGCGGTCCTTGAAGGTGCCCGGCTCGGACTCGTCGGCGTTGCAGCACAGGAACTTGTCCATCGACCCCTTGGGGATGAACGAGGCCTTCTTGCCCATCGAGAAGCCGGCGCCCCCACGGCCCCGCAGGCCCGATTCCTCGAGCTCGTGGAGCACCGCCTCGGGGCTCATCTCGAGCAGCGCCTTGCGCATGGAGCCATAGCCGCCGAGGCGCTCGTACACGTCGATCGTGTGCAGGTCGGGCTCGTCGATGTTGGCCAGCAGGATGCGGGTCTCGCTCATCTCTCTTCCTCCCCGGGCTCGCTCGTGCCGGGCCGAAGCGGCTCCGGCGGGCGCGCGCCACCCTCGGCCTCGCTGGTCGCCGGCGGCACGTCGAGCAGCTCGGCTTCCTTCCAGGTCCCGCCCGCCGGGTGGACGTCGGGCTCCTCGGGTGGGCCCGGGCGGTCGGCCGCCGCTCCGCCCTGCGCCCAGGGCAGCGCGTAGCCGCGGTCGGAGAGCCCGCGCCCGGGCAGCGCCTCGCGGTCCTCGCGCAGGGCGCTCACCAGCTCCGGCGCGTCGCTCTCGGAGAGCGGGCCGACGTAGCGCCCGTCGATCGAGGCCATCGGCGCCATGTCGCAGGCGCCGAGACACTCGAACTCCCGCAGCTCGACGTCCTCGAGCCCCTGATCGCGGGCCTCCGCGGCGATCGCCTCGTACACCGACTTGGCGTTGACCAGGTGGCAGGCCACGCTCGTGCAGACGTAGACGTAGTGCGGGCCGACGGGTTGGGTGCGCAGCATGTCGTAGAAGGTCGCCACGCTCGACAGGTAGGCGGGCGTCACCTGCATCACCGCCGCGACCTGGTCGATGGCCTCGGGCGAGCACCAGCCGTGCACCTTCTGCGCGGCGTCCAGCGCGGGCAGCACCGCCGAGTGGCGGTCGGGGTAGTTGGCCATGTGCCGCTCGATCTCCGCGCGCAGGCCGGCGGGCACGTCGACCGAAGCGGGATCGGGGATGGTGGCCGGATCCTCGTCGAGGCGCACCCCCTCGTCCCAGCCGGGGGGGACGCGGCGCTGCGTGAATGCCGCCTTCGTCTGCCGGCCGTCCCTGCATGCCGGCGAGGAGGACCTTTCACCGGTCGATGCCGCCCAGGATCGGGTCGAGCATGGCGATGCGAGGCGATGAAGTCCGCGATCAGCGAATCCCTCGCCATGTCGGGCAGCGACTGGAGGTTCACGAAGCTCGGATCGCGCATGTGCACGCGCGCGGGCTTGGCCGAGCCGTCGGCCACCACGAAGCAGCCGAGCTCGCCGCGCGGCGACTCCACCGCCGCGTAGGCCTCTCCGGGCGGCACCCGAAAGCCCTCGGTGACCAGCTTGAAGTGGTGGATGAGCGCCTCCATCGAGGTGGCCAGCTCGTGGCGCGGCGGCAGGGCGACCTTGCGGTTCTGGGTGATGTACGGGCCCTCGGGCAGCCCGTCGAGCGCCTGCTCGACGATCTTGATCGACTCGCGCATCTCGTTCATGCGCACCTTGAAGCGGTCGTAGTTGTCGCCCACGGTGCCCACCGGCACGTCGAAGTCGAAGTGCTCATACGAGGAGTACGGCATGGCCTTGCGCAGGTCCCACGGGTGGCCGGTGGCGCGCAGCAGCGGCCCGGTCACGCCCAGCTCGAGCGCGCGCTCCTGAGAGATCACGCCGGTGTTCTTGAGCCGCGACATCCAGATCTCGTTGCGGTCGAGCAGCGCCTCGTACTGGTCGAGGCGGCCGGGCATGATCGCCAGGAACTCGCGCGTCTTCTCCACGAAGCCGGGCGGGATGTCCTCCATCACGCCGCCCACCTGGAAGTAGCGCGTGTGAAGGCGCTGGCCGCCGGACATCTCGAACAGGTCGAGCACCAGGTCGCGGTCGCGACAGCCCCACCAGAGCATCGACATCGCGCCGAGGTCGAGCGCGCCCGTGGCCAGCGCGAACAGGTGCGACGCGATCCGGTTGAGCTCGAGGTGGATCACGCGCAGGTACTGGGCGCGCAGCGGGACCTCCTCGCCGAGCAGCCGCTCCACGGCCATGCAGAAGGCCATCGCGTTGAAGTAGTAGGCCAGGTAGTCCATCCGCTCGATGAACGTGATGACCTTCCAGTACTCCTGGTCCTCGCAGCTCTTCTCGATGCCGGTGTGGACGTAGCCGATGATCGGCTTGATGTCGCGCACCACCTCGCCCTCGAGCGTGGTGAGCAGGCGCAGCACCCCGTGGGTGGCCGGGTGGTGCGGGCCGAGGTTGAGCGTGAACAGCTCCTCGGAGCGCGTGACGTCGCCCTCGACCACGGCCTCCGTGCCCGACACGGGCTCCTCGCCCATGCGTTCCATGGTCACCGAGCGCTCGCGCTCGCGATAGGGGACGGCGAGCGGGTCGCTCGTCTCAGTCATACCAGCGCGGGTACTTCTTCTCGTTGAACGTGTAGAGGACGGGCTCGCCGCCCATCGGGTAGTCGCGCCGCTGGGGGTGTCCGGTGTAGTCCTCGGGCATGAGGATCCGGCGCATGTCCGGGTGGCCGTCGAAGACGATCCCGAACATGTCGTACACCTCGCGCTCCTGGTAGTCGACCGTGGGGTAGAGATCGATCACCGAGGGCACGTGGGGGTCGTCGGCTCCCAGACGCGTCTTCACGTTGAGGCGGTCGACGCGCTCCATGGACAGCAGCTGGTAGTGGATGCCGAGGCGCGGCTCCTCGGGCAGGTAGTCGCAGGCGTGCAGGCTCATCAGCCGCGGCCAGGGCTCCTTGTCCTCGGAGCGCAGGTAGGCCAGCACGTCGTACACCGCGGCGGGAGCCACCTCGAGCGTGGGCTGATCGCGAAAGTAGGCGGTCCCGGTGACCGCGCCCTCGGCAAGCTCGTCGCGGACCCGCTGGGCGATCAGCTCGAGACCGGTCGGCGTCAGGCAACCGGCACCTCGCCCTGTTCGACCTCCTCGGTTCCGTAGGCCTGGTAGCGCTCGCGCCAGCCCATTCCGGGAGTGCCCATGATCTTGTCCTGCAGCTTCATGATCCCGTAGATCAGGGCCTCGGGCCGGGGCGGGCAGCCGGGCACGTAGACGTCCACGGGGAGGAACTTGTCGCAACCGGCGACCACCGCGTAGTTGTTGAACATGCCGGCGCTCGAGGCGCAGGCGCCCATGGAGATGACCCACTTGGGCTCGAGCATCTGGTCGTAGAGGCGGCGGATGATCGGCGCCATCTTCACCGACACGCGACCGGAGATGATCAGCAGATCGGCCTGGCGCGGGGTGAAGCGAATGGCCTCGGCGCCGAAGCGGGCGAGGTCGTTGCGAGGCGACCCGATCACGGTGATCATCTCGATCGCGCAGCAGGCCAGGCCGAACCCGAGCGGGAAGATCGCGTTCTTTCGCGCCCAGTTCTGCGCCTGCTCGAACTGCGTGAAGAGCAGCCGCTCCTCGACGTGCTCCTCGAGATCGCGCCCGGCGAGCTCGCCGCGCAGCATCTGCTGCGCCTTCAGTTGGCGGACGCGGAGATCCGTCGGTTTTGGTGCGAGTCACTTCCATTCGAGGGCCCCTCTGCGCCAGACGAACACCAGCGCTATCAGCAGGAGAAAGACGAAGATGCCCGTCTCGACGAGCGCGAATACCCCGAATGCATCCAGCTGAAGCGCCACTGGATAGAGAAATACGACTTCGATGTCGAACAGGATGAAGAGCATCGCGATCAGGTAGAAGCTGATCCCGAAGCGAAACGACTTCCTGACCTCCGAGGGCAGGCCGCTCTCGTAGGGCTCGCTCTTGACCTTGCCGGGGCGTTTGGGACCGAGCAGGCCGTTGGCCAGCGTGAAGGCGGTGCCGACGCCGAGACCCAGCACCAGGAACACGAGGGCTGGCAGGTAGCTCTTCAGCACAGGACAGGGAGGTATAACGCTTTCTTGTGCGGCGGTGCTACATAGTGCGGAAGGACACCCCGTGAGCCAGTTTCACATGATCGTGGGAATCGCCGTGCTGGCGTCCAACGCGGTGGCCGCCGGCTGGGGGGTGGTGGGCTGGCTGCGCAAGGACGCGCGCGCCTCGATCACCTTCTGGCCGCTGCTGCGGGTGGCCCAGGCCACGGTCGTGGTCCAGGCCGTGATCGGGTTCATCCTGCTGGCCCGCGGCGAGACCGCGCCCGACGGCCTGCACGTGGCCTACGGCGTGGCGCCCCTGCTGATCTCGCTGGTCAGCGAGGGCATGCGCGCCGGCGTGGCCCAGCGCGAGCTCGACCAGGTGGAGGACGTGGATTCGCTCGAGCGCGGCGAGCAGATGGCCCTGGCCCGCCGGGTGCGTCATCGGGGAGATGGGCGTGATGACGGTGGGGGCGCTGCTGATACTGACGCTGGCGCTGCGCGCGTATCAGACGGGCGGGTGAGTTCCGCGGCCGCCGGGCTCAGTGCGAATGCTCGTGGTCCTGCTCTTCGCCCTCCGCGTGCACGTGCTCGTGCGAGTGGGTCTCGCCGTCGTGGGTGTGCTCGTGCTGGTGCTCGACGTGCTCGTGGTCCTCGGCGCTGTGCGGGTGGGCGTGGGTCTCGCCGTCGTGCGTGTGCTCCTGCTTCTCCATTGGTTCTACCTCCTGGTCGCCCCCGCGAATGGTAGCCCGGCGCTCTAGGGCCAACAGGCTCACGAGCTCGAACGCGACATTGGCGCCGGCCACAGCGGTGACGCCAGAGGGGTCATATGGCGGAGCGACCTCCACCACGTCGGCTCCCGCGAGACGCAGGTCGAGCTCCGCCAGCCCGCGCAGGAGCGCGAGGAGTTCGCGGCTGGTGAGGCCGCCCGCCTCCGGCGTGCCCGTTCCGGGGGCGAAGGCCGGGTCGAGTACGTCGATGTCGACCGTCACGTAGACCGGCGACAGCAGGCGCTCGGCGGCGAGCTCCAGCGCACCCCCCACCCCCACCGCGTCGAGCTCGCGGGCGGGCAGGGTGGCGAACCCGAGACTCCGGTTCTCCGCCATGTCCTCGGCGCCGTACAGCGAGCCCCGCAGGCCGATCTGAACCGAGCGGTGGGGATTGATGATGCCTTCCTCGATCGCACGCCGGAAGATCGTTCCGTGCGTGTAGCGAGCGCCGAAGTACGAATCCCACGTGTCGGTGTGCGCATCCAGCTGCAGTAGGGAGAGCGGACCGTGCCTGCGCGGCAGCGGCGCGCAGCAGCGGCAGGCTCACCGAGTGGTCGCCGCCGAGGCCGACCAGGGCCACACCGTTCGCGGTCAGCTCGCGCGCGGAGGCCTCGATGGCGCGATGCCCGCTCTCGACACCGATCGGGCTGGCCGGAGCGTCACCCGCGTCCACCACCTGCGCGCGGGCGAAAGGGGCTAGGTCAAGCGCGTCGTTGTAGGGGCGCAGCAGCAACGAGGCCTCGCGGATGGCCGCAGGCCCGAAGCGTGCCCCGGCCCGAAACGTCGCGGCGCCGTCGAATGGTGCTCCCAGCACCGCCACGTCGGCCCGCGGCACTTCGCCGAGCGTCGGCAGGCGGGCGAAAGTGCGCAGTCCGGCGAACCGCGGCACCGACAGGGCGTCGACCTGCCCGACGGGCTCCGCGGCCTCGCCCCGGTCGTCAGGCATGCCGGGGCCCGGCCACTTCGGAGAGATCGGGCGGCAGGGCCCCCAGCTGCGTGAAGACGCTCAGCGCGTCCTCGTGATAGATCCACTCAGCGACCATTCCGTCGCGAAAGCGCAGCAGGTCGACGCCCTCGGCCTTGACCTTCCTGTTGGTGGCCGGCACCCCGTAGAAGTCGCCCTGGTGGGTGCCCTCGAGCGTAAAGCGGACGACCACCCAGTCGCCGTCGGTGAGCACCTGAGAGATGGTCTCCCGCATGTCCGGAAACGCGGCGCGCCAGGTGTGGACGAGGCGTTTGAACCCCTCGCGACCCGGCGGCCACCCTTCGGGGAACTGCTCATGCACGAGGTCCTCGGCGATTAGTTCATCCGCCGCGTCGGCGTTGCCGCGCGTCCAGAACTCATCGTAGAAGCGGCGCGCCAGCGCGTGGTTGCCGGCCTCAGCCATGGAACTTCGCGTTCGCGTAGAGCATCTGGGAGATGACCTCCCAGACCAGTCGCGCGGTGATGCCGCTCGGGTCGTACACGGGGCAGAGCTCGACGTTGTCGATCGCGGTCAGTCCCCGCTCGCCGATCATCTGCGCCACCCGAACGATCTCGTTGCCGGTGAACCCGTTCGGCTCGGGGCCGGTGGTGCCGGGAGCGGCGGACGAGTCGATCGAGTCGGTGTCGAAGGTTACGTACACGCCATCCACCCCGTCCCATACGCGGTCGAGTGCGTGCGCGACCGTCGCCTCCACGCCCTCTCTGCGGAGCATGGGCATCGGGTACACCGGGATCTCCCGCTCGCGCACCGCGTCCCACCAGTCGGGAACGTTGATCGTCCCCCGGACCCCGATCACCGCCATGTTCTCCGGACGCAGGTTGGGGAGCTCGGCGGCGCGGATCAGGCCGTTGCAGTTCGTCTGTTTCTCTCCGCCGATCTCGACGCCCGCATCGAGATGAGCGTCGATCTGGACGTACCCCATGCGCTTGCCCGGGCCGAGGTGAGCGCTCAGGGCGCGCGCACCGGGAATGCACAGGGAGTGATCTCCCCCGATGGCGGCCGGGATCGCGCCGGTGGCGAGGATCGCCTCGAGCTCCGCCTGCACGAGCTCGTGGGTTCGCTCGACATTGCCGATCGCCAGCGGTGCATCCCCGCAGTCGACCATCCGGTACGCCTCGAAGAGATCTATGTCCCACTCGAAGGACCACGGAAAGCACATGTTCGACGCCACCCGCAGGCCGCGCGGGCCGTTGGCCGAGCCCGGACGCTCGATCGCCGCGTTCGCGCCGTCGAACGGAAAGCCGAGGAAGGCCAGGCCCGCGTCGCTGCCGGGGAGCTCCGAGACCGGCACGTGAGGCGCCCCCAGCATCGAGATGACCCCGCTGGTGATCGCCGCGAAGTTCGTCTCCGCTTCGGCTGTCATGTCCGCTCCTCCCTTAGTCGGCGCCGAAAGTTATGGCAGCATCCGCCACGATGGCCTCGAAGAGCACCCGAGTAGCGCTCGTCACCGGCGCCGCAAGCGGTATCGGGGCCGTGGTGTGCCGCCGCCTCGCTGAGCGCGGCTGGCGGGTGGCCGGCCTGGACCTCGAGCCATCCGATACCGAGTTGTCGCTGCAGGTCGACGTGACGGACAGAGATGCGGTTCGAGACGCCGCCGACCACGCCGGCAGCCGGCTCGGTGCGATTTCGCTGCTCATCACCGCTGCCGGGGTCTACGAGATGGTGCCGGTGGCCGAGATCGACGCCCAGCGCTGGAGACGCATGCTCGCCGTACACGTCGGCGGTGTGGCCAACGCCTGCTGGGCGGTTGTGCCCTCGATGATCGAGCACCGCAGGGGCATCATCGTCACGATCTCCTCCGAGCTCGCGCTCGCGGGCGGCGACGGCGACGCGCACTACGCCGCCGCGAAGGGAGCCATTCTCGGTTTCACCCGCTCGCTGGGTGCCGAGCTGGCGCCACAGGGGATCAGGGTCAACAGCGTGGCGCCGGGACCGACGGACACCCCGCTGCTGGCGGCAGACTCTCCCTGGCGCGATCAGGCGTATCTCGACAGCCTTCCCATCGGCCGGCTCGTTCGGCCCGACGAGGTGGCCGACACGGTTCTGTTCATGGTGGAGGAGGGCACCTACTTCAGCGGCCAGACGGTGTCGCCGAACGCCGGTGCGGTGATTTGAACGCCCTCGTGACCGGAGCCGCTCAGGGGCTTGGCCTCGCGATCGCGAGGCGCTTGGCGAGCGATGGTGCTCGCCTGGCACTGAACGACCTCGAGGCTTCGCGCGAGATGGCTGACTTGATCGAGGGCACGGGAGGCGTGATGGCAATCGCCGACGTGTCGGATCCCGATGCCGTGGCGGCGATGGTCGAGCAGGCCGAGCAGGCGCTGGGCTCGATCGACGTCCTGGTGGCCAACCACGCGTACATGAGCATGGCGCCTTTCGTGGAGCACGATCCGGACGACTGGTGGAGAAATCTCGACGTCAATCTCTCGGGGACGCACTTCCTGATCCGCTCCGTGGTGCCGGGGATGCGCCGTCGCGCGAGCGGGCGCATCGTGATCATCGCTTCCGAGTTCGGTGTTGTCGGCTGGGCCAACGCCACCGCCTACGCGGCCTCCAAGGCGGGCCTCATCGCGCTGACCAAGACGCTCGGTAGAGAGCTCGGCCCGGACGGGATTCTCGTAAATGCCATCGCGCCGGGAATCATGGACACCCCTCAGCTGGACGTCGACGCCGCCGACGCCGGGGTGTCGCCGGAGGAGATCCGCCGGCGCTACGCGAGCGAGAGCCCGATCGCGCGGATTGGCCGCCCCGAGGAGATCGCGGCGACGGTGGCCTTCCTCGCGGGCGAAGGAGCAACGGCGCTGACCGGCCAGATACTCCAGCCCAACGGCGGGACCACTCGCGCGCCGGCCTGACCGGGTCACTGATCGGGATAGACGTCGGGGTCCACCGTCACGGGCTGTAGCTCGCGAGCGACAAGGTCAGAGTCCTCGAGCGAACGCTCCGCGACGGTACGCGCGCTGGCGAACTCGACGTCACCGGCCTCAAGCGCGTGTTCGATGAGTCCGCGCAGGGCTTCCACCCGAGACGCGCGGCCGCTGAGAAACGGATGGCAGGTGAGCATGAACAGGCAGCGGTGCCGGCGCATGGCGTCGAGCTCGGCCCGCCACATCTCGCCGGCCTTGAGCGGCGACTCGATCACGGAGCCGATGTCGGGCCGCGGCAGGTAGGCGTACTGCTCCCAGTCGTCGAGCGCCCAATGCGGCGGTAGCTCGACGATCGTGCCGTGGTCGGTCACCAACCGATAGGGCCGGTCGGCATCCATCAAGCTCGAGTCGTAGAGCAACCCGTGTTCGGCCACCAGCCCCGGGGTGCGCCAGCTCGCCTCCCAGAGCGCGGCGCGGTGCCCTGAGGGACGGACACCAAGCCGATCGAGCGCCGCAAGCGCCCTCTCGAAGTCAGCGCGCTCCTCGGCCTCGGACAAATCGACCGCGCTGCGGTGGCTGTAGGAGTGGTGGCCGATCTCGTGTCCCGCCTCGGCGATCCGCTCCACGGTCGCCGGGTATCGCTCCGCGGTCAGGCCGGGAACGAAGAACGTCGCCGGCAGCGAGTACTCGGCCAACAGCTCGAGCAACCGCGGCACACCCACGAGAGGGCCGAAGGCCTGGTGGGTCATGACCATCGCGTGCTCGGCATACGCGCGGCCGGCGGCCAGGATGGCCGACTCGGCGTCGACGTCGAACGAAAGCACGGCCACCGCGGCCTTGTCGTTGTGCCAGCTCACGCCGGCTTCAGCTCTCCTCGCCGGCCTCGGCTTCGGCGCGCTGGTCGTGTTCGCGTTGTTCGCGCTCTTGGCGGGTGGGGCGGCTGCCGAGGTGGCCTTCCTCGACGAGGGTGCCGAGCACGTCCATGATTGCGCGGGCGCCGAGCTGGGCGGTCATGTCGGAAACGTCGTAGGGCGGGGCGATCTCCACCACCTCCATGCCGCAGATGCCCTTCGCGGGCCACCATGCGCAGCGCCTTCAGCGCCTCCCGGGGCAGCAGGCCTCCGGGCTCGGGCGAGCCCGTCCCGGGCACGAAGCCGGCGTCGATCGAGTCGATGTCGAAGGACAGGAACACCGCCTCGGCGTCCTTCCACGCGCATTCGAGCGCGACCTCGACTGCCTTCTCGACGCCGAGCTCCTCGACGTCGGAGATGGTGATCACCGTCGATCCGCGCTCCCTGGCGACTTTCATCCCGGGGCGGCTGCCGTACCAGCCGCCGATTCCCATCTGCACCAGGTTGGCCGGCGGGGCGTTGGGGATGTTCGAGGCGTGAAACCACGGGGTGGTGTGCATGCGCTCGTCCATGTCGGTTTCTTGCATGTCGATGTGGCGGTCGAGATGGATGATCCCGACCTTGCCCTCGATGTGCGGGGCGATGGCGCGCACGTCGGGGTAGCCGATCGAGTGGTCGCCGCCGATCACCACCGGGAAGACGCCCTGCGCGTGGATGAACGAGACCGCCATGTCGATCTGGTCGAAGCTCTTCTCGATGTTCGACGGGATGACGAAGATGTCCCCGGCGTCGCACAGGTTGAGCTCCTCGTAGAGATCGACGCCCATGTCGGCGTTGTAGGAGTCATACAGCGCCGAGATGCGCCGCACCGCCTGCGGCCCGAAGCGACAGCCCGCCCGATAGGTCGTGCCCATGTCAAACGGAGCCCCCACCACCGCCACGTCGTACTTGCCGACGTCGCGGATGTTCTCGCAATAGGGCGCCTTGGTGAACGTGTTGATGCCCGCAAACGCCGGCTGGGCGCCGCGCGAAAACAACGAGATCGTGCGGTCCTGCACCGACGGCGCCGCCTCCAGGCCCAGATCCAGCCCCCGCTCGAGCTGCTCGCGAGTCCGCCGGTCGGTCACGTCCTTCAACCGCTTGAGCGCCCGCATCCCGCGCAAGCTCTCGCGATCGAACGGCTTACCGCCGCCCTTGCCATGGTCGTGAAACATGCCCATGAAGACTCCCCTCGATCGGCGCTTAGCCTGGCTCTAGACCGCGGCACGCTACAGCGGCCGGGAGCACCTCGCTCTCGCGGAAACCTACGAAAGAAGCTCGCCAATTTCCGCGATCCGCGGATAGAGGCGGCCCTTTAATGTCGAGGCGGATGGAAGTTCTCGTCATCAGCTCCAGCCCGCGTCGCGACGGCAACTCCTATCTGCTGGGCGCCGCCGCGGCAGAGGGCGCCCGCGAGGCCGGCCATTCGGCCGACCTGGTCTACCTGGACGACTACGTCACCGAGTTCCTCCGCGACTGCCGGCGATGTCGCGACGACGAAGGCCGCTGCACCATTGCCGACCGTTATCAGGAGCTGCTGCGCGACCGGGTGCTGCCGGCAGATGGCATCTTCTTCGCCACGCCGATCTACTGGTACGGCGTCTCCGGTCAGCTCAAGACGTTCTTCGACCGCATGTTCTGCTTCATCGCCGCCTCGGAGCCCGAGTCCGAACGCTATGTCGACGGAGTGGTCGGCAAGCGCCTGGCTTTGCTGATGTCGGGCGAGGAGAGCTATCCCGGTGCGATGCTTGCGCTCGTGCACGAAATTCAGGAGTTTGCGCGTTATACGCACTCCGACCTGATCGGCTACGTCTGCGGGATCGGAAACAAGCGTGGGGACGTCCGGCAGGATCCCCAGGACCCCGTGGGCGCCGCGCGGGACCTCGGCCGAACGCTGTTCGAGCGTGTGGCAACCGATTACCGCATCGACACCGAGCGGCCCGGCTCGACCTGGGCCACGCTTGGCGTGGACAGCTAGCGTCCTTAAGAAGCGCAGTATTCCCTCGGCGAACTCAGCCGGGGCGTCCTGCGGTATCCAGTGCGAAGCCTCGATGGCAACGAGCTCGGCATCGGGGATCTCTCCAGCCAGCCGCTCGCCGTCCGCGATCGTCTGCCATGGGTCGTGGCGGCCCCAGAGGACCAGCGTGGGCGCCCGGATCTCGGCATGGCGGTCGATCAGTGCCGTGGTGTGGTTGGTGTTGAGCGCGCTGGCGTTTCGGATCAGGCTGATCTTGCCCTCTTCGTCGGAGTAGGGAGCAACGATTCCCTCGCGAAAGGCCGGGGTCAGCCGCTCGCGGTTGTGGATTCCGTCCGGCAGCCCTTCCGCGACGAACTGCGCGACCTCACGAGCCGGCTTGTCTCGCCAGGACGGGTCGGAGAGGGCGATCATGTCGCCGATCGGCCACGAGTCGTAGGCAACCGCGTTCGAGAGAACCAGGCGCTCGCACGCGCTCGGGATGCTCGATGCCGAGGATCAGCGCCACCCCGCCACCGGTGTCGTGGCCGACGAACGTGGCTCGCTGGATCCCCAGGGCGTCCAGGAGTGCCAGTACGGCTGCGGTCTGCGCCGTGAGCGAGCGATCGAAGCGGTCGCGGCGATCTGACCATCCGTGACCGAGGAAGTCGGGGGCGATGACGCGGCAGTGGGGCTCGAGCAGCGGGATCACATCGCCGTAGAGGAAGGACCAGGTGGGAATGCCATGCAGGAGCACGACGGGATCGCCCGAGCCGACGTCGGTGTAGGCCATCCGCAGAGCGAGCGGCCCGAGTCCGTCCAGCTCCAGGGTGCGCTGGCGGGTCCTGAAGGCCTGGTACGTGAGGTCACTCTCGGGCACGAACCGAGATAGGTTAAGCAGATGAACCCGGCGGCTGACGCCGCTCAAAGCACCCGCGGCCCGCGGTCTTCGCCGCGCTGGCAGCTCACGGATCTGATCGGCGTGGAAACGCTGCAGTCGATCCAGGACACCTTCGCGCGCGCCTTCGGGCTGCCGACGGTGATCACCGACACCGAGGGCAGGAACGCCACTGCGATAACGCATCGCGTAACCCTCTGCGAGGACCTCACGCGCACCTCTCCGGTGGCCGGCCCGCGCTGCACGCACTGCGACCGCTGCGCCATGCGCGAGGCCGCCGAGACCTCGGGGCCGTCGATTTTCAAGTGCTGGAACGGCCTTTACGACTGCGCGATTCCGATCGCGCCGAAGGGTCAGGTACTTGGCTACTTCCTGTGCGGCCAGATCTTCACCGAGACTCCGGAAAGCGAGCGCTATGCGGACACCGCGGCCGAGATCGGCGTCGACCCGGACGAGTACCTACGCGCGCTCGAGGACGTGACGATCGTCCCGTACGAGCAGTACGAGGGCGCGGTGCAGAGCATGCACGTGCTGGCAGAGATGATCGCCGAGCAGGCTGCCGCATCGATCGACAGCCTGCAGATGCTCGAGGAGGCCCGTCGCGCCAAGGAGGGCGCCGCGCAGCTTGTGGAGGAGCTCGACACGATTCTCGAGGCGCTGCGCGACATCGGCTCTCAGCCGGACTACCAGGCGACGCTTCAGTCGATCGCCGACAACCTGGCCCGGCTGATCCCCTGGGATTCGTGTGTCATCTATCTCACTGACGACCAGCGCCAGGAGCTCGTGCCGGTGGTGGTCCGCGATCCCGCCGCCGACAAGGTCCTTGCCTACCGGCCGCGCCAGGGCCACGGAATCCTCGGTGTGGCGGCTCTCGGCGGCCCCGGGCGGCGCATTCTCGATGTGACCGAAGATCCCGACTTCGAGCCTATCCCGGGCGTGCCGCTCGAGCCCGAGAGCGCGCTGGTGATGCCCATGGTCTACAAGGGCACCGTCTCGGGCGTGATCATCCTGAGCCGCTTCGAACGACGCACCTTCACCGACCATGAGCTGCGCGTTCTGGACGTGTTCTCGTCACAGGCGTCGGTCTCGGTGCAGGTGTCCAAGCTGGCGAGCGAGAATGCTCAGCGGCTGCGCGAGGAACGCGCCTTCGCTCGGTTGAGGCTCGCGATTGCGCCGCGAACGAAGGTCGAATCGGTGCTCGCGGAGGCCGCTCAGGCCGGGATGGAGGTGCTTGCAGCGGATGCGGCCGTGCTGAATGCAGTAAGCGGATCGGCCGGTGCGGTAACGGAACCGGTCGGCATCGAGGCCGAGGCGGCAGCTTCGCTACTGACCGAGCTGGCGCCGGTGGTCGAATCCGCCTGCGCCAGCGGCGATGCGCCGATCGTCGCGCGTGGGCGGGGTAGCGCGCTCGTTCTGCCTCTCTCCGGGCCAGACGAGGACCGAGCCTTCGCGATCTTTCTGCGCCGGCAGGGCCACGAGTGGGATCCGCGCCTCGTGGAATCGTTGGGCGCGCAGGCTGCGCTCGGTGTGGAGAAGGCGCGCATGCAGGAGCGCGAGCGCAGCCTGCTGCTCCGCTACCAGCGCCTTTCGGAGCTCGGTACTGAGCTGGTGACGGCGCACGACGCCGCCGAAATCCGTGGCCGCCTGCTGGCTCGCACACCCGGCATCCTCGATGCCGACGCCTGCTTTATCGCGCTGCTCGACCGCGGCCCCGACGCGATCACAGTCGAGTTACGCGAGCGCTCCCACTCCGAAGACCAGACCCTCCAGCTGGAAGGCGGGGCGCGGCTGGCAGCGCTGCGCCTGCGCGACGAGCACGCGCCCGACCGAAGCGTGTTTGATCGCTGGAGCGAGGGCGTGCTCGAAGCACTCGGGCCGGCCACGGATACCGGCAGCTGGTTGGCGGAGCCACTGCCGGTGGCGGGCGGCGCCCTCGGCGGGCTGTTCGTCGGCTGGCGCGGATCTGGCTTCGAGGCTTCGCCTGAGCAGGCACGGGTCTTGAGGGTCCTCGCGGGCGGCGCGGGCAGCGCCCTCGGCCGATTTGCCGCATCAAGCGCCACGGACGCCACGCTGCGCGCCCGCCTGCTCGAGCTCGAGGCGCTCACAGGTCTCGCTCAGCGCATCAGCGGCCTCGCGACCGAGAGCGAGATCGCCGGCGAGCTTCTCTCGGCACTCAGGCAGGTCGGCGGCCTCGATGGCGCCGTGTACGGCTCGGTCTCCGACAAGGAGCTCAGCGTGGAGCTTGCTTCGAGCTTGGACGATGAGGAGCGGGTGCGGCTAGGCAGCTTCCTGGCCGCGCTCACGCCGCCGCCGGAAAGCACCCGGCTGGACTTCGGCAACGGCTCGGAGGTCATCTGCATCCCGATGTCCGGGGCCGCCGGGCGCGACATGTTCCTGGCCGGTGTGGGGCCTCGGGGTCGCGACGACCAGCGCGATCGGGTGATGGGCACCCTGGCCCGTTACGGCTCGGTGGCGCTCGACAACGCCCACCTCCACCAGCGCCAGCGCGAGGCGATCTCGCGCCTTGAACGTCAGACCGCCGAGACCGCCACTCAATACACGGAGCTGGAGCGCGTACTCACCGCTCACGAGACGCTCGCGCACGCCGCAATAGAGGGACGCGGCCTCGAGTCGGTCGTGCGATCCCTCGGAAGGCTCATAGACGCCGAAGTGGTGGTACTCGGACCGAACGGTCGGCTGCTCGAAAGCTGGCCGGTCGGCGCCGCAATCGAGTGGCGCCCCGAGTCGGCGGCCGGCGAGACCCCGCGCACCCTCGCCCGGCACGCGGACGGCGTGGACCTGCTTGCCGCACCCGCCGTGGTAGGAGGCGACACGGTGGCCTGGATCATCGCCGGCAGGTCGGCGCCACCGGGTGACGTCGAGCGCGCCGCGGTCGAGTACGGGGCGTTGCTGGTGGCGCTGGAGCTGCTGCGCGAGCGCACGGCCATCGAGGTGGAGACGCGCTTGCGAGGCGGACTGCTCGAGGAACTGTTCGGCGAGGCGGCGGTCGACGACCGCGTGGCCAAGCGAGCGGTCGCATTTGGCTACGACCTCACGTGGCCATCGCGGGTGTTCATCGTGGAAGCGGGGGGGAAGGCCGGAGACGGCGATGGCCGCGCGCCGGCGAACCCCGACGTGTTCTACGGGCCGGTGGCCGAGTGCGCGCGCGTGTGGAGCCCGCACAGCCTGGTGGCTCTGCGAGGCGGAGCGGTGGTGGTGGTCGCCCCGGAGACGCCCCAGGCCGATCGCTCCGGCAGCGGGCGCCGGCTCGAGGACGAGTTGCAGGCCGCGGCCCGCGCGAAGCTGCCCGACATCCCTCTCAACATGGCCGTCGGCACCGCCTGCGAGGCGATGGGCGACTACCGCGATTCCTATCTGGCGGCGCGTCGGGGCCTCGACCTTCTGCGTTTGCTGGAGCGGCCCGGTGAGGTGTTCTCGTTTCGCGTATCGACGCTCGACAGCATGCTGCTCCAATCGACACGCCCCGAGGTCCTCGTCAAGTTCATCGAGCGCTATGTCGAGCCCCTCGAGCGCTACGACAGCACCCACACCTCGCAGCTGAGGCACACCCTCGAGGTCTACTACGAGTCCGGCAGCACGCTTGAGGAGGCGGCGCGGCGCCTGCACGTGCACGTGTCGACCCTGCGCTACAGGCTCAAGAGGGCCGCCGAACTGCTCGAGGTGGACCTCAAGGACGGCGCGGCTTCGCTCGACATGCAGGTCGCGTTGAGGGCAGCGCGCGTCCTCGCCGTTCACCGCAGCTGACGGTCCCCTCCTCCGACTCATAGGAGCAATGGGCCCAAGGTTCCTAGTTTCCGAGGATTCCTCGAGCGCGGCAGCGCGCCTAGGTTGGGGCCTCGGTCGACCTGAGAGGAGGGCGATGACGAGCATCGACCAGGACGCTCGCCACGACGGCACGTTCGTGCGCGAGCCCGATGAAGGGTGGGAGCGCAAGCGCGAGGAGCTGCGAGACAGCGGCGTTGCCTACTGCCTATCCGCCTACGTGGACGTCCATGGCGTGCCCAAGGCCAAGGCCGTGCCCATCGACCACTTCACGAAGATGATGGGCGGCTCGGAGCTGTTCACCGGTGCCGCCATCGACGGTCTCGGCCAGGGCCCGGCCGACGACGAGCTGGCGGTATGGCCGGACCTCGACGCGATCACCCAGCTCCCGTGGGAGCCGACCGTGGCCTGGGCGCCCGGGCAGCTGCACTTCCACGGCCAGCCCTACCCGATGGACAGCCGTACCGTCCTGCGCCGGCAGACCGACCGCCTGGCCGAGCTCGGCCTGCAGTTCAACCTCGGCATAGAGACCGAGTTCTTCCTGGTGAACCGCGAGGGCGGCGGGATCGTCCCGGCCAACTCCAAGGACGTGCTTCCGCGCGCCGCCTACGACATCGCAAGCCTGCTCGAGAACCTGCCCTTCATGGATCAGCTGATCCGCTACATGAACCAGCTGGGCTGGGACGTGCACTCATTCGATCACGAAGACGCCAACAGCCAGTTCGAGCTCGACTTCTCCTACACCGATGTGATGTCGATGGCCGACCGCTTCGTGCTCTGGCGGATGATGACCAAGCTGCTCGCGCGCGAGTACGGCTTCGAGGCGACCTTCATGGCCAAGCCCTACTCGGACCGGACCGGCAACGGCGGTCATTTCAACATGTCGATGGCGGACCTCGAAACCGGCGCGAATGCCTTCGAAGACAAAGGCGACTCCCGCGGCGCCGGTGTCTCGAAGCTGGCCTACCAGTTCATCGCCGGGGTGCTTGGCCACGCGCAGGCCATCAGCGCGGTTACCGCTCCCACCGTCAACTCCTATAAGCGCCTGATCAAGACGGGCTCGATGACCGGGTTCACGTGGGCGCCCGTCTATATCTCGTTCGGCGCCAATAACCGCACGCACATGCTGCGGATCCCGATGGGCGGCGGGCGCGTCGAATCGCGGGCCGTCGACACGGCCTGCAACCCGTACCTCGCGGCGGCCCTCTTGCTCGGCGCAGGACTCGAGGGAATCGAACGGGATCTGGACCCGGGCGACCCGATCCATCTCGACATGTACCTCCAGAGCGACGAGAAGCTCGAGGAGCTCGGCGTCAAAGTGCTGCCGCGAACGCTGCTTGAGGCGGTCGAGGCCTTTCGTGCCGATCCGCTCACCGCGGAGGTCTTCGGCAGCGAGCTCGCGGCGTCCTACGCCGACATCAAGGAAGGCGAGTGGTGGGACTACCACAACACCGTCTCCGAGTGGGAGTACGACCGCTATCTCGAGTTCTACTGAGCCACGAGCGGAGGAACACTGATGGCAGAGGCACGAAGCGACCCGACGGATCTCGACCCCGCGGATCCGGCCGACGTTCAGGACCGGCTCCTTCGCGTCGAGCGCTACGGCATCGCCTACATCCCTGACGAGGAGCGGGCCTCGCGGCCGACCAACCTCTTCTTCATCCTGCTGGGCGGGAGCCTCACATTCAGCCTCTTCATCATCGGATGGTTCCCGGTGGCGTTCGGCCTGTCCTGGTGGGCGTCGTTCACCTCGATCGTCGTCGGCGGCTTCGTCGGCGCGTGCTTGCTGGCGCCGATGGGGCTGTTCGGTCCCCGAACCGGCACCAACAACCCGGTCTCCAGCGGGGCGCTTTTCGGAGTGGTCGGGCGTCTGATCGGAACCTTTCTGGAGGCGTCCGCGTCGGTGGCCTTTGCGGCACTGAGCATCTGGACCGGCGGCGATGCGCTCGTGGCGGGCCTCGACGCTTTCTTCGGTGTCGAGGACAGCGACGTCGCACGGGTCCTCTGCTACGGGCTGCTCGCCGGGATCGTGACTGTGATCTCGCTCTACGGACACAACCTGATGGTCGGCGTGCAGCGCTTCATGATCCCAACCGCCGGGCTCGCCGCGCTGATCGGCATCATCGTCTACGCCGGTGACTTCGATGCCGGCTACGCCGGCACGCCCGATGCCTACGCTCTGGGCGACTTCTGGCCAACCTGGCTGCTCTCGGCGCTGATTGTGCTGGCGACGACGACCTCCTACGGCCCGTACGTCGGGGACTGGTCGCGCCATATCTCCCACAAGCGCTTCGAGGACCGCAATATCGTCCTCGCTGTATTCCTCGGAGGGCTGTTCGGCATGGGCCTTCCTTACCTCTGGGGGGCCTACACGGCCACGGCCACCTTCTCGTCGGGTATCGCGGACGCGACAACGCCCTACGTATTCGGTCTGGTGGAGTTGGCGCCGCTGTGGTTCGTGCCCTTTCTGATCTACCTCGGGCTGGCCTCCGGCACGGCACAGGCGGTGATCAACACCTACGGAACCGGGTTGGACACGTCGTCGATAATCCCGCGGTTGAACCGCCTTCAGGCGACCGGCGTGGCGTGCGTCGGGGCCACGGCGCTCGTGTACGCGGGCTACTTCTGGACCTCGCTGATCACGAGCGTATCCACCTTCCTGAGCCTGCTCGCCGTGTTCTCGGTGCCGTGGATCGTCACGATGATCATCGGCTTCGTGCACCGCCGCGGGTTCTTCTGGCAGGACGATCTGCAGGTGTTCAACCGCGGCGAGCGCGGCGGACGCTACTGGTTCACCGGAGGTCTCAACTGGCGGGCCACAGGACCCTGGCTGCTGGGTGCCGCCGTGGGCCTGCTCTTCACGAACACCGCCTGGTATGTGGGCCCAGGCACGGATCTCACCGACGGCACGGACATCGGCTTCTTCGTGGCCGGGGTGATCGTCGCTGTCCTCTATCCCATCGTTCTCAAGATCTTCCCGGAGCCGCAGGAGCTGTTTCCGCCCGAGGCCACACCGGCGTCCGGGGATGCGTTCCTGGCGGGCACTCCCGAGGAGGAGCTCGAAAGGAGTGGTGTATGACGGTCTCCAGCCGAGATCACTATGTGACGTTCGGGAGGCGCGAGGGCGATGAGGATTTTCCCAACAGCCTGATCTCCGGGATATCGACCTTCTTGGGGGCGCAGGTACTTCCCCCGGTGCGCGAGGAGCTCGAGCAGGCCGGTGTCAAGGCGGCGGTGCTGGGCCTGCCCTGGGAGCACACGAACACCTGCCGCCCCGGCGCGAGCTACGGCCCGCGCTCGATCCGCCGCGCCACCGAGCACTATCTGAGCTACCACGGGGAGTTCCAGGTCGACCTCTTCGACGCCCTCAACCTCACCGACTGCGGTGATGTCTCGATCGTGCCCGGCAACGCGAAGCGCACCTTCGAGCGCGCCGAGCGCTGCATCACCGAGATCTACGAGGCGGGGGCCTTCCCGATCGTGCTGGGCGGTGATGACTCCTGCCCCATCCCGGTGACCAGCGCGATGAGCAAGGTCATCGACGGCAAGATGGGCTACATCCAGATGGATTCCCACATGGACACGGCCGAGGACGTGGCCGGTGAGCAGCTCAACCACGCCTGCCCCGTGAGCCGCACCGCGGAGCTACCCAACATGGATCCGCGCAACCTGGCGCTGGTGGGGATCAACGGGCCGCTCAACCCGCGCGTAGAGCGCGAGTACGTGGACCGCACCGGTATCCAGATGATCACCATCTGGGACATCGACGAGTGGGGCATCGACAAGACCATCGAGCGCGTACTCGAGATCGCCTGGGACGGAACCGACGGGGTGGTGCTCCATACGGATCTCGACGTCATGGACCAGGGATTCACCACCGGCGTGACCACGCCCGAGTGCGGCGGTCTCACTCCGCGCGAGGTGATCAAGATGATCCGCGCCTTCGTGCGTCAGGGCGTGGAGGCGTACGTGATCACCGAGTGCTCGTCCGTCTACGACCCGGCCAACAAGTCCGCTCGCGTGGCTACGCGGCTCGCGCTCGACGCGCTCGGCGTGCGGGCCAATCCCCAGGGGACGGGCCGGGTTTGACCCGGGCTGATGGTCTGGTCGGAGTCGACGAGCGAGGAGGTCGGAGCCGCGGCGGCCGCGGGGCTCATCGCGGTGCTTCCGGTCGGCGCCATTGAGCAACATGGGCCGCACCTGCCCACCGGCACCGATACGTTGCTGGCGGACCGCGCCGCCCGGATGGCCTGCACACGAACGGGGGACGTGCTCATGCCGGTGCTGGCCCTGGGCTGCTCCCTGGGCCACACCGACCAGTGGCCCGGGACGCTTTCGCTGAGCCCGTCCACCCAGACGCAGATGGTCCTGGAGCTGGGGCGATGGGTATACGCATCGGGCTTTCGGCGTTTCTTCCTGGTCAACGCTCACGCCACCAATGGTCCACCGTGCCAGAGCGCGCTGCTGCAGCTGCGATACGAGCTTCCCGACATGCTGGTGCGCTTCGTCAGCGTGTTCGACCTCGACCCTGAGATCGCCGCGCGCTATCGCTCCGATGCCGACGACTTTCACGCCAACGAGGCGGAGACCTCTCTCATGCTCCACGTCGCTGCGGACCAAGTCCGAACCGAGCGTGCGGTCGACGAGGAGGATCTGACGGTCGGCCGTGTGTGGCAGTACGCGATGCCCGCGGTCACTCGCAGCGGGGTGGTCGGCTCTCCTTCCCGTGCGAAGGAGAGCTCGGGGGAGGAGCTGCTGGAGCTGGTGGTGACCGCCCTGGCCGACTTGCTGGCGCGCGGTCGAACAGAACAGATGGAGATCTGAAGAATGATCCGGACGAAACATCAAATCGGGGGCTTCCGTTCGTACGATCGTCGTCTGGCCCGATCAGGCGGCGTCGCACAGAATGCCCGGTCATGAGCGCGACTGAGGGGGGACCTGACTTGGCGGGCGACGCGTCGGTCACGCGAGGCGAGGAGGAGGGCCTCCAGCACGGGTTCTCCCTGTTCTCGATCTTCGCGCTCGCCTTCGCCTTCATCTCGCCGATCGTGGCGCTGTACGCCATCTTTGCCTTCTCGTTCGCCTCGGCCGGGCCGGCGATGTGGTGGGGATTCTTCATCGTGCTGGCGGGGCAGCTGCTGGTGGCGCTGGTGTTTGCCGAGCTCGCCTCCCGCTGGCCGTACGAGGGCAGCCTCTACCAGTGGTCGCGCCGGCTGATTCACGAGGGCTACGGCTGGTTCGCCGGATGGGCCTACATGTGGACGCTGATGATCACAATGGTCGCGGTCTCCTACGGCGCGGCGGGATTCATTCCGGTGGTCTTCGGCATCGACCCCTTCGAGCCGGGCACGCAGCTGCTGGTGGCGCTCGGGTTCCTCCTCTTCGGAACGTTGATGAACCTCGTTTCACGCAAGATCCTCAACGCGTTCATGATCGGCAGCATCGTCGCCGAGGTGATCGGCTCGATCGGGATCGGCACGGTGCTGCTGTTCTTCCACAACGAGCAGCCGGTCTCCTCGGTCTTCGAGAGCGCCGGGGCGGGAACCGGGCCCGGCGGCTACGTGTGGGCGGGGCTGTTCGCCGCCGTCGGGTTCATAGGCTGGACCTACGTGGGCTTCGAGACGGCCGCATCGGTGGCCGAGGAGACACCCGAGCCGAGGCGCGACGTGCCCAAGGCCATCATCCTGTCGCTCGTAACGGTCGCCGCGGTCGTGACCTATGCCTCGCTCGCGCTGATCCTGGCCATCCCCGATTTCGGCGCGGTCATCAGCGGCGATGTGGTCGATCCCGTCGCCGAGACCATCAGCTTCCAGCTCGGGTCGGGAATCACGAAGCCGCTCTTCGTCCTCTTCATCATCGGCTTCACGGCGAGCATGATGGCCATTCAGACCAACTGCTCGCGGGTGATGTGGGCCTTCGCCCGGGCCGACGTGCTGCCTGCCTCGGGCTTCCTCAAGAAGCTGTCGGTGAGCCAGCGCCTCCCCGTGAACACGATCATCACCACCGCTGTGATCGCCGCCGTCCTCTTGGTCTCCACTCAGTCTGAGGACGTCTACCTGACGCTGGTTTCGATGGCCACCGGCGGTTTCTACATCTCGTTCGCCCTGCCCGTGGTGGGCGCTCTCATCACGCGCCTCAAGGGCCGCTGGGTGCCCGGCGCCTGGAACCTCGGTCGCTGGGGCATGCCCGTGGCAGTGGTCGCCTCGGTCTGGGTGGTATTCGAGTACTTCAACATCGCCTGGCCGCGAGCCGAGGGGGTGCCCTGGTACCAGGACTGGGCGGTATTCGTGATGACGGGCATCATCGGCGCGCTCGGCGTCCTGGTCTATCTGATGGTGCGCCCAAGAGTGCAAGCGGCCGAGGATCGCCTGGAGGAGGATCCGAGCTCGGTGGTCTGGACCACGCCCGATGCAGAAGCTAAGCGACCGTCTTGAGCGAAGCGCAGAACCCAAAGCCAGACACCACGATGTGGACGTCGCTGCTCCACGCGGGCCTCGCCGGCTCGTTCCTCAAGCTGCCCCACGTGGCCCCGGACGCCGAGGCGCTGAGCGGCCACGGTGCTCGGGCAGCCATCTACGGGATCCCCTGGGATTCGACGTCGATCAGCCGCACAGGGGCCAACTACGGCCCGCGCGGGATCAGGGAGATATCGGGCCAGTTCCTCACCTACAACGCCACCTGGGACTTCGACCTGGTCGAGGCGCTGAACCCGGTCGACTGCGGCGACTGCGACGTGGTGTTGGCGAACGCCGAGAAGACCTTCGCCCACGCCGAGGCCGACATCGGGCAGATCCTGAGCGCGGGGGCGATACCGGCCACGCTCGGAGGCGATCACTCGGTGACCATCCCCGCCGTTCGCGCGGTGGCCAAGCACGCCTCGGCCCCGGGCCTGGTCCTCATCGACACGCATCTCGACACGGCCGAGCACGTGGGCGGCGAGGAGCTCAACCACTGCTGCCCGATCACCCGCGCCATCGACGCCGGGTTCGACCCCGAGAAGACCGCGCTGCTGGCCATCAGCGGATGGATGAACCCACGCACCGAGCTGGCCTACTGCCGCAAGCACGGCATCAGCGTCATCTGGCTCGAGGAGATCTGGGCCGACGGAGTGGCGGCGACCGTGGAGCGCGCGCTCGAGGTGGCGGGCGCCGGCGGTGACGGGATCTACCTCAGCGTCGACGTGGATGCGCTCGACGCGGCGTATGCCCCCGGCACGTGTGTGCCCACCCCGGGCGGGCTGACCAGCCGGGAGCTGCTCGAGCTGGTTAGGGGTGTGGCTCGGCACGGGCTGGTGGGACTCGATGTGGTCGAGACCGCGCCAAGCCTGGACTCGAGCTCGGCCACGGCGGCCATCGCCGGGAGGGTGGTGATGGACGCCCTCGCCGCGCACGCGGGCGCGCTGGGCCCGCGGTGAGCAGTCACGACGTCATCGTCGTCGGCGGCGGTCTCTCGGGCGGTCTGCCCGCAGCGGCTTACCTACAGAAGTCGGGGCTCGACGTGCTCGTGGTCGAAGCCAACTCCGAGGTCGGTTGCTTCTGCTGCTCGCACGAGACCTGGGCCGGGACGCTCGACAGTCCCCACGTGGGCGTGAGCTTCGCCGGCAACTCTCCGGTGATCGAGGACCTGGCGCTGGAGGACTATGGCTTTCGCTTCCGGGCGAGCCCGGTGATCCTCGCTGTCACGTTTCCCGACGGAACCAATTGCCTGATCTGTCAGGAGCCCGCCCGCACCGCCGAGAACTTCGGGAGGCACTCCGAAAGCGACGGCCGTCGGATGCTCGGCATACAGGAGCGGGTGCACGAAACGATGGTGGAGTTCAACGAGCTGTGCTCGTTCTCCCCGCACCCCGACCCATCGAAGCTCGACAGGATCTTCGAGATCTGCGCCTACGCGATGGGCTTCAGCGTCGACCAGATGTCGCAGATGACCGGCCCGGAGCTGTGTGAGCGGACCTTCGAGTCCGACGCCTGCCGCCAGACCCTGATGACCCCGGTGGCCTTCTGGGAGCACGGGGCGCCGTTCGCGCGCGGGCAGGGTGCCTATGGGGTCACCTTCGCTCTCTATTACACGACCGGCATCGGCGTCGGGGGGAACGAGGTTCAGGTCGATGCACTCATGCAGTGCCTGCTCGACCACGGCGGGAGCATCCTGACCAGCAGCACCGTCGAGAAGATCCTGATCGAAGACGGTCGGGCTACCGGCGTGGTCCTGGGAGAGCGGTCAGTGCAGCCCGGCGCCCGCCTGGACGCCCGCGTCGGCGTGCTGTCCAATGCCGGGGTGCCGGAGACGCTCAGGCTGGTCGGCGAGCCGGCCATGGACGCCGCCGACGCACGGCTCGGAGCGAAGATGCGCCACTGGAAGATGGGCCTGCGCGGCTCGCATGTGACTTCGTGGCTGCTCGACCGCCGGCTCGACTGGGGCTCGTCGAGCTTCGACCCCCTCATCAACGAGGCGATCCTGGTCTACCGCGCGTTCGACTCCTGGGAGGGGACGAAGCGCTACATGGTCGACATGCTCGGCAACGACACGTGGAAGGTGGCGGGGCAGCTCATGGAGTTCACCTACTACGCGCCCGCCGACCCCACGAGCGTGTCCCCTGAGGGGCACACGATCCTGCGCGCCGAAGAGTGCTTTCCCTATCCGCTTCACGGTCTCGGGGGGCCTGAGGCCTGGGACGGAGAGATCCGCCACCAGCTGCTGCAGCCGGCGCAACGAGACGATGGCGGGCCTCGTTCCCGACTGGGAGGAGATGGTGCTCGACCAGTACGAGTGGACGCCACTCGACAACTGGCGGCTCAACCGGGCGGCGAAGTTCGGGCAGGTGGTGGGCGGAGACTTCAGCGAGGACCAATGGCTGCTCGACCGAATGCCCTATCGCATGCCGGTGGACGGCCTCTACATGTCCAACGGCGTCTGGCCCGTGGGGCTCAGCTGGATGGCGGCGGGCTACAACGCCGCCCAGGTGGTGGCCGAGGACGCCGGCGTCGCGCGCCCCGACTGGTGGAAGGCGAGACCCTGTGAGTGGTACCTCGACAACCTTCCCCGGCTGTTGGCCTCGCCGGGCGACGTGGCGATTCGGTGACGAGCGTCGGTTCCTGCGACGTGGCGGTGGTGGGTGGAGGACCCAACGGGCTCACCGCCGCCGCCTACCTCGCCCGTGCGGGCGCTCGCGTGGTGGTGCTGGAGAAGCGCTTCGAGCGGGGCGGTACCTTCGCCACCGACGACTACTCCACGCCCTTCCAGTACAACCTCGCCCAGTTCGAGCTGCCGCTGGGACGAGCGCTGCCGCCCTACCGGGACCTCGACCTCGAGACGCACGGCGTTCGCTTCCTCGAGCCCGAGATTCCCTTCTCCGCGCGCATCGAGCCCGGTGGTCCGGAGCTGGCGATCGGGCGGGGCGGGCGGGGACTCGGCGACGAGGTGGAGGCGATGCTCGCCGCGGCCTCGGCGGCCGTGTCGCCGCTGCTGTACCGTCCGCCGCGGACGAGGAGGCGCTGCGCGTCGAGCTGAGCGCCGCCGGACCACGAGGCGGCCCTGACCCTGGCCGAGCTCACCCCGGGCGCTCTGGCGCAGAGGGTGGAAGATCCGCGCGCGGGCGTGATCCTGCGCTACGCGTGCGTGCTCGCCGGCTTCCTCGAGGGCGACGCCGAGCTGGGGCTGATGGGCGCCTTCGCGGTCGCCCGGCTGTTCAGCCCGTCGATCGTGGTCGGCGGGACCAAGGGTCTGGCCAACGCTCTCTTTCGGGTCGGCGCCGGCGCGGGAGCAAGAAGCATGGTCAGCTCCACGGTTGAACGGATCGACTCCAACGGCGACGGGTTCGAGGTCGCGATCTCGGATGGCCGCCGGCTGCGCTCCCGCAGTGTGGTCTGCACCCTCGATCCGGCCTCGACGTTCCTAGAGCTCCTGGCCGGCCAGTCCGGACTGGACGAGCCCCGCCGCCGGGCCCGCGACTGGACCTTCGAGCGAGCCGGCCCGTTCACCGGCCATTTCGGGATCAAGGGCCCGCCCCCCGTCCCCGCCGCGGGCGGCCCGGCCGATGCGCTCATCCGTTGCTTTGGCTTCGCCGATCCCCTCGACGTCGACGCCCATCTGCGAAACGCGCTCTCGGGTGAGCTGCCCGCGTCGGTGGCCGGCCACCTGAGCGCGGTCAGCGCCCATGACCCGCTGCAGGCCTCGCCCGGTCCCTACGGGCCGTTGCACACCCTTCGCCTTCAGACGATGGTCCCGTTCAGCCTGCCCGACGGCGGCTGGCACCGCGCCCGGACGGCGTACCGGCGCAGACGTGCTGGGAAGCGGCGGTCGAGCACTTCGAGGGCCTGAGCGAGGCACGGCTGCTGTTCTCGTTCTGCGACACGCCCGAGGACATCGGGCGCCGCTTCGCGCACCACGCGCGGCGGATCACCCCGCCAGGGCGTGCTCGCCCCGGGACAGATGTTGGACCGCCGGCCGGATCGGTCCTGCTCTTCCGGGCGGACGCCGGTGGAGGGGCTGTATCTCGGCGGGGGCGGCGTGCACCCCGGCATTCCCGGCTGTCTGGGCGGCGGCTACAACGCGGCGGCGACTGGTGGCCGAGGATCTCGGACTGGGGCGCTGGTGGCCAGAGGAGGCCGTCGCATGAGCTGCGGAGGCCGGCTAGGCTGCGCCGGTGGCCATCACGGTCGCCGAGCTGGTCGAGGTGCCCTTCGTAAAGATGCGCTTCCACGCCGGAGCGGCCGGCGGGGGGCGGCTCGTGACCTGGGCGCACTCGTCGGATCTCCCCAACGCCGTCGAATGGCTTGCGCCCGGCGACCTGCTCATGTCGAACGGGCAGAACGTGCCCGCCGAGGCTCAGCCCCAGGTCGTGTTCCTCCAAGAGCTGGTGGCGGCCGGCCTGAGCGGACTGGCCATCGGCGACGAGATGCATGCGCCGAGGCTCACGTCGAGCTTCCTGGCGCGGGCCGAGCGGTTGGCCTTTCCCATCCTGGCCATTCCCCACGAGGTTCCCTTCGTGGCCATCTCGCGGGCCGTTGCCAGCGCCAACTTCGACGAGGAGCACCGAAGGCTGGTACGTACCGCGCAGCTCTACGAGATCTTCCAGAACGGCGTGTCCCGAGGCGCTGCCCGGCGCTGCTGACCGAGCTCGGCGAGCAGCTGAATTGCCGACTGCTGTTGCTCGACACCACGACCTCGCTGCCGGTGATCGCCGCGCAGGAGTTTCCCGGCGACCTCTACGAGCGAATCGTGACCGAGCTCGCAACAAGAAACGGCGTCTTTCCCGGGGTGCTCCGGATGAGCCACGACGATACGCCGGCCTTCGTGATCCGGGTGCCCGCAGGACGCCCCACCGCGCTCGTGGCGCTGCACGAGTCCGGACGCGCGCCGGATCTCGCCCTGCTCCAGCACGCCGCCAACATCGCCGCGCTCGAGGTGGAGCGCATCAGCGCCGATCGCGAGCGACGCCGGCGTGCTCGGCTCCGAGACGCTGGCGAAGCTGCTCGAGCGCCGACTCGAGCCGGGCTTTGCCGTGCGCGAGCTCCACGAGCACGCGATCGCGCCGGACAGCGCTCATGTGGCGGCATTCAGGGCCAACGGGAGCTGGCGGCAACGAGGACCTGAGCCACGAGCTGATTCAGCGCCAGCTGCCGCACGTGATGCACCGCGACGCGGACCGGATCTTGGTCCTCATGGGGGGCGACGAAGGGGCGCTCACGGTGCTCGGCAGCGTGTTGGACGCAGTGCCGGTGGGGCTGAGCGACGTTCTGCGGCGGCCGGATCGCGCCCCCGATGCCGCGCGAGAGGCCGGCTGGGCGCTGGCCGCGGCCGAGACCCTCGAGCGACCGCTCGTGCGCTACGGCCAGACAGCACGTCGCTGTTCGTGCCGCGCACCCTGGGCGAGGCCGAGGGCGCGGTCGACCGGGTGCTGGGCCCGCTGCTGGTCTACGACCGCGAGCACGCCACCGAGCTCGCTGCGCTCGCTACGGGTGTTCCTCGAGGAGAATCGCTCGTGGCAACGCTCCGCCGCCCGCCTGCACGTTCACAAGCAGACACTCGTCTACCGGATGGGCCGCGTCGAGGAGCTGACCGGCCGCAGCCTTCGCGACACCGAGCGACGTGGTCCAGCTGTGGATGGCGCTGGAGGCCCTTCAGCTGACCCGTGAGCAGGACGAGCCGTGCGAGTGACAATGGCCCAGGTCAGCCCGCGCCCGCGGGCGGTCGAGGCCAACCTGGAGCGGCTCGTTGGGCTGATCGGCGAGCACTCGGGCGCCGATCTGCTGGTGCTGCCGGAGCTGTTCCTCAGCGGCTACGAGTTGTCGGACGTGGAGCCCCTGGCCGTGGAGCTGGACGGCCCGGAGGTGGAGAGTCTCAGGCGATCGGCCGGGGAGGCGAAGCTCGCGCTGATCGTCGGCCTGGCCGAGCGCACGGCCGGCGGGGTGGCCAACAGCGCCGTTTGCATCGACGGCTCGGGCGAGCTCGTCGGGGTGTATCGCAAGACCCATCTCTTCGGCGCGGAGAGCGGCGCGTTCGTCGCCCGGCGACCGGCTGAACGTCTTCACGCTCGGAGGACGCAGCGTGGGGGTGATGATCTGCTTCGACCTCGAGTTTCCCGAGGTGGCGCGCACCCTGGCGGCCGGCGGCGCCGACATGCTCGTCACCGTGTCGGCCAACTCGCCTCCCTTCGAGCTCGACCACGATCTCTTCGCGCGTACCCGCGCGCTCGAGAACGGCCTGCCGCACGTGTACGTCAACCGAGTGGGCGAGGAGGACGGCCTGGGCTTCTGCGGTGGCTCGCTCGCGCTCGATCCCGACGCGAGCGTCCTGGCGGAGGCGGGCCCGGACGCCGAGCGAGTCCTGCACGCCGACGTCGGCCCGCCCCTGCGCCGCGATCCGCGCACTCGCTACCGCGAGCGGCTGCGAGCCGAGCTGTACGCCAATGCCGCGCAGGCGGTGCGAGAGGAGCTGTGATGTACGAGCCTTGGGATGCCCTGCAGGCGCCGCGTTTCACGGGCCCACGCACCTACGCCCGGCTGCCCTACGTGAAGGACCTCGAGGGCGTCGATGCAGCCGTCTTCGGCATGCCCTGGGACGGCGGCGCATCGTTTCGCTCGGGAACCCGATTCGGGCCCGAGGGCATTCGGTCGGCCTCGGGAATGATTCGCACCTACAACGCGGTGCAGCGGGTGCAGGTATTCGGAGAGCTGTCCTCGATCGACTACGGCGACAGCCCGACGGCGCCGGGCTACATCGAGGACACCCTGAGCCGGATCGAGGAGTTCGTCCGTCCCCTCGCTCAGTCGGCGGCGGTGCCGATCGGCATGGGGGGCGATCATTCGGTCACCCTGGCCGAGCTGAGGGCCCTGGCGGCGGTGCACGGGCCGCTCGGCCTTGTGCACCTCGACTCTCACACGGATCTGTGGGACAGCTACAACGGCCACCCCTACGCGCACGGCACGATGTTCCGGCGCGCCCTGGAGGAGGAAGTGGTGGACCCCTCGCGCATGCTGCAGGCCGGCATCCGCGGCCCGCTCTACGGCGAGGACGACGAGGCCATCCCGGCCGAGCTGGGCGTGGAGACGATCTCCTGGATCGATCTCGAGGCTATGTCGGTGGCTGATTTCGCCGATCGCGTCCGGACCCGGGTGGGAGACCGGCCGGCCTTTCTCTCGCTGGACGTCGACTTCGTCGACGCTGCCTTCTGTCCCGGCACGGGCACGCCCGAGGTCGGCGGGCCCACCAGCTTCCAGGCGCTCAGCTACCTGCGCGCCCTTGTGGACCTGCCCTTCGTCGGATTCGACGTGGTCGAGGTCTCGCCGCCCTACGACGGGCCGGGCCAGGTGACCGCGCTGTTCGCGGCCAACGTCATATTCGAGATGCTTTCGCTGGTGACGCTGGGCCGCCGGGCCGGCCGCGCTGGACGACATTCATCGACTAGCCGAGCGCCGTCGGCCGAGGCCGCAGCTCGACGCGCTCCAGGTCGAAACCCGACGGTAGCTCCAGGTCGTTGGCCGCGAGCAGGGCCGGATCGCCCAGGATCTCGCGGCAGGCGCCGTCGGCCACCACGCGCCCGCGCGCGAGGATCACCGCGCGCTCGCACAGCTCGGCGGCCAGCGGCAGGTCGTGGGTGGTCACCAGCATCGTGCGCTCGATCCGGGCCAGCACCTCGAGCAGCTCGCGGCGGGCCCGCGGGTCGAGATTGGCCGACGGCTCGTCGAGCACGAGCAGCTGAGGACGCATGGCCAGCACGGTCGCGATGGCCACGCGGCGGCGCTCACCCATCGAGAGTTGGTAGGGCGCGCGCTCGGCGGCGGCCTGCATGCGGACCGCGCCCAGCGCCTCGGCCACCCGCTCGCGCGCCTCGTCGCGGTCGAGGCCCATGTTGAGCGGCCCAAAGGCCACGTCCTCGTCGACGGTGGGCATGAACAGCTGATCGTCGGGATCCTGGAACACGAGCCCCACCCGCCGGCGTAGCTCGGGCAGGGTCTTCGGGCCCACGTCGACGCCGGCCACCTCGAGCGCGCCGGAGCCGGTCATCAGCCCGTTGAGGTGGAGCATGAGCGTGGTCTTGCCCGCGCCGTTGGGGCCCAGGACCGCGACCCGCTCGCCGTGGCTCACGTGGAGATCGATCCCGTCGAGGCCGTGGTGGCCGTTGGGGTAGCGGTAGACCAGGCCCACGGCGTGCACCGCGCAGCTCATGCGGTCACCCCGGCCACCACCCGCAGGGGCACGAGCGCCACCAGCACCACCACCACGAACAGCACGTCGGCGCGGCGCATCACGAGCGGGGCTCAGCTGCGGCATCGCGCCGGAGTAGCCGCGCGCGAGCATCGCGTGGTACACGCGCTCGCCGCGAGCGTAGGTGCGCAGGAACATCGCCGTGGCCACGCGCCCGAGCGCTCCGGCGTGGAGCGCGGTGCGCGGCCGGTAGGCGCGCGCGGCCAGAGCGGCGCGCATGCGCCCGGCCTCCTCGACGATCACGAACAGGTAGCGGTACATGAAGGCCGCGATCAGCACCAGCAGCTTCGGGACACGCATGGCCTCGAGGCCGCGGAGCACGGCGGGGAAGGTGGTGGTCGCGCCCAGCAGCACGGCGCTGATCGTGCCGATCGTGGCCTTCATCGCCACCGCGCCGAATACCTCCAGGCCGCCCTGATAGGCGGTGAGTGGGCCGATCTCGTACGCCTGCCCGCCCTTGCGCACGAAGGGAAGGAACACCGCCACGAACAGCACCACGGCAGGATGAAGCGCGCGCGCCGCCAGATGTCCCGCGGCGCCACGCGGGCCGCGGCAGGCCACGGCCGCCAGCACCAGCGCGCAGCCCACGAACACGGGCCACGCGGAGAGGGGCGCCGACACCGCCACCAGCGTCACCGCGAAGAGGCCGAGGATCTTCGCCCGGGGATCCAGGCGGTGCACCGGGCTGGCAGGGTCGCCCGCCAGCCCGGTCAACTCCAGCGAGTGGTTACAGAGCCCGCCCACGCGTCACGCCGGAGCCCCCGGAGGAGCTTCCCCGCGCTCGCGGCGCCTCAGCACGAAGGCCAGCCCGTAGCCGAGGGCGAACACGGCGAGAGTGCCGACGAAGCCGGCGAGGCCGGTGGCCACACGCTCGTTGTCGACTCCCGGGAAGGCGTAGTCGGGAATGGGTGAGTCCTCCTGAATGCCGGCCAGCTTGCCCTGGTCGAGGAACTGCTTGTCGTCGGCCACCTTCTCCAGCCCGTCCGGGTTGGCGGAGGCGAACGGCGACACCGCCGTGGCCAGGCCCACCGCCAGGGCGAGCGCAAGGATCACGAAAATGCGAGTCTTCATCAGGCCGTCCCCTCCGCCGGGCGCGTCACCGCGGCGCCGGTGGTGGTGAGCTCCTTCGGCGCGAGCGCGACCAGATCGGGCCGCGCGGCGAGCACCGCGCTCACCGCCGCCACCGTGATCACCGCCTCGCCGATTCCGATGAGCGAGTGCACGCCGAGCATCGCCGGGAGCGAGGTGCCCAGCGGCACGGTGTCCGACACGGCCAGCTCGAGGCTGGTGGCGGCGGCGCCGACCATCACGGCGAGCCAGGAGACCACGCCGACGATTCCGAGGAAGGCCACCCGCGTGTGCGGAAGCACCTTCTCGGCGGCCACCACCAGGTAACCGGCCAGCAGGGCACCGAGCACGCCCATGTTGAGCACGTTGGCTCCGAGTGCGGTGATGCCGCCATCGGCGAAGGCGAAGGCCTGCACCACCAGCACCACGGCCAGGACCAGGCACGCCAGCCACGGGCCCAGCAGCACCGCGGCGAGCGTGGCGCCGAGCAGGTGCCCGCTGGTGCCGCCGGCGATCGGGAAGTTGAGCATCTGTACGGCGAAGATGAACGCGGCGAGCACGCCGAGCAGGGGCACGCGCGCCTCGTCGAGCTCCACGTTGGCCACGCGCAGCCCGTAGGCCACTGCCGCGATGGCGAGAACGGCGCAGGCCGCAGCCACGCCGCCGCTGAGGAAGCCGTCGGGGATGTGAAGGGCGATGGGAATGTCAATCATGCGCGTGGCTCCTCTCCTTCGAGGGGTTGGAAGGGTGGCCTGGCTCCTTGCGGGCGCATTCCGGGCAGAGGCCGACGATCGGGAAGTGGGAGAAGCTGGCGTCGTAGCCGAACTCGCGCTCGATCATCGAGCGGACCTTGTCCATGTCGCCCGGCGCGACGGCCCGGACGGCGTGGCAGGAGCTGCACACGAGGTACTCGCGCTCGCCCGCGCCGGCGAGGCCGTAGAGGCCCGGCCCGTGGCCGAGGTGGAAGTGGCGCACCAGGCCGACGGTCTCGAGCGTCTCGAGGTTGCGGTACACCGACGCCAGGTCGGACTGAGGGAGCCGGCCCGCCAGGCCATCGGCGATCCGCTCGGCCGGGATCGGCCCGTCAGCGGCGAAGAGCGACTCGAGCACGAGGCGCCGGGCGGCCGAAACGCGGAGGCCGTGCGTGCGCAGTGCGTCCACGGCCGCCTGCATGTCCGGGGCGGGTAGAGAGGGGCCGGTGTGGGGAGCGGTCACGGTTGCGCGATCCTACGTCCAAGCACGACCGGCACGCAACTGCAAACGGTTCACAACTGCGCGGCGGTTTCATAAGGCTCTTTCGCGCCGGGCCGCCAACTGGATCACTGCGGCGTGGTACCGGTTTCAGACCACGTTGGGAACGGCCTGCGCAGTGAGCACGCAGCCCACCGCCACGATCACAAGCGCCGACGCGGCGGGCAGGGCGCCGGCGAGCCGGCCGTCCATTCGGAGCGCGCGGCAGAAGCTTGCGCGCGTAGACCACGAGTAGCCCCAGGCCGGTCAGAGTGCCGGCGAGGCCGACGCTGAAGGCGACGATCAGCAGCAGGCCGAGCGCCACCTCGTGCTGAGCGATCGCCCCCAGCAGCACCACGAGCGCCGAGGGGCAGGGGATCAGTCCCGCGGCCGCGCCCATGCCGATCAGGCTGCGGCGGGTGACCGTGTGGTCGTGGTCGTGGTGGCGTGAGTGGTGAGTGGTGGTGCCCACCCGGACCGTGGCTGTGGCCACCGGGACCGTGGCTGTGCAGGGCGGCCTCCGCGCTCGGTCCGGGGCCGGAAGCGGTGCCCGCGCGCCGGGCCCGGGCCCAGCGAATGCGCGAGCGCAGCACCCCCGCTCCGATGCCCACCACGAGCAGCCCGGAGACCAGAGTGAGCCAGGGGTAGAGATCCTCGGGGAGGATGTACTGGGAGAGCAGCAGGGTCACCAGCCCGAGCGCGAAAACGCCGAGCGTGTGGGTGACCGTGACTGTCACGCCCAGGCCCACGGCGTGCCGCGCCGTGCCCCGCGTGCCGATCAGGTAGGCGGCCACCATGGCCTTTCCGTGCCCGGGCGAGAGGGCGTGCAGGGCACCCCAGCCGAGCGCGGCAAGGAGGAGCAGCAGCAGAACGCCCTTCCCGGCCGCGGCGTCGTCGAACAGGCCGGCGAAGCCCTGACCGCTGGCGTCCCGCGTGGTCACCGTTCGCTCGCCCTCGGCTCGCGGCGCGACCAGGCTGCCGTCGCCGGGCTGCACTCTGAAGCTGGCCGAGCGCCGGTCGAGCGGGCTGTTGAGCAGGTCCTCCGGATACCGCTTCAGGCCACCCGTCGGATCGCCCGAGGGCGCGTTCGTGCGCACCGCCGTACCCTCGCCGGGCTCGGCGATGATGGCCTTCCAGCCCACCCGGTCGGCGAAGGTCCGGTCGAGTAGCTCCACGCGGCTCGGGTCGTCCACGGGCGCCGAGAGCGAGAGCTCGAGCCGGGTGGTGCGCAGCCCGCCCTGGCCCTTCGGGTTGCTCAGGCTGCTCGACGGGCTTCAGCTCGAGCGCCACCTCGCGCCCGTCGACCCTGAGGGTCAGACCCGCCGCCACCTCGGCGCGCTTGTCGGCGAGCACCTCGGAACGCGACTTGTCGCGCTCCTGGAAGGTGGGAATCTCCGCCTGGTCGAGGATGTAGCGCACGTCCACGCGGTCGCTCGACACCTTCACCTTCGCCAGGTGGTTGACGCTGAAGTTCCCGAGCGGGTGAGCCATGGCGCCCGGCGCCGTCACGCCGAGCACGGCGAGGGTGAGCAAGGCGAGGAGGACCGCCCGCTTCATCGCAGGCCCCGAAGCGCCCGGCGGGCGGCGGGCGCGTGCAGGGGCGAGAAGCCGGGGTTGGCCGCCAGCGCGCGGGCCAGATAGTCGCGCGCGGCGGCACGCTCGCCCGCGGCTCGAGCGGCCATGCCCGCGTGGTAGAGGAACAGGGGATCGCGAGAGCCGAGGCGCAACGCGCGGCGCGCGTACTCCAGGCCCTCCGCGGGCCGCCCGGCGCGGGTGAGCGCCCAGCCGAGCGCGTCGGCCGAGCGCACGCTGGGCGCGGCGGCATAGCCGCGACGGCCGAGGCGCAGCGCACGCGCCGCGCTGCCGTGGTCGGCCTCGAAAACGGCGATCTCGGCGTCGGTGTTCACGCCGTTGGCGCCGAGCAGGCTCTGCTGGGCGCGCACGAGGTCGAAGTCCCGGCGCGCGTCGGCACGAAGCCCGGCCGCCAGCTCGGCCTCGCCGAGCGCGATCACGTACTCGGGCAGCGGGAGGCGCTGGGTGACCGTGCGGAGGCGCTCGATCGCCGGCTCGAGGCGGCCCTGGGCAGCCTGCACCCGGGCCAGGCCGGCGTCGGCCGGGCGCATAGCCCGGGAAGCCGGACAGCGCGGCGCGATACGACGAGGCGGCGGCGTCGAGGCGCCCGCGCTCGAACAGAAGGTTGCCCTGAAGGGTCTGGATGTACGAGCGGTTCTCGCCCGCGGCCGGCGAGGCCGAGGCCGCGAGGCCCATCGCCTCACTCGCTCCGTCGAGGTCGCCGTGCAGCTCGCGGAAGTAGGACACGCGCGCGTAGGAGGCGAGGCCGGGCTTGAAGTCGACCATCTGCTGGAGCGTTCGCTCGGCGGCGTCGTAGCGCCCCAGCTCGACCTGGGCGTCGACGAGCACGGCGAAGGGCGCGAACGAGCCGGGCGCCACACGTCGGGCGGCCTCGCCGTCGGCCAGGGCAGCGCGGAAGTCGTGGCGAGCGAGCGCAAGGGTGCCCACTCCGACGCGAGCGTCGAGATTGCTCGGGTCGCGCTCTAGCGCCTCGGCGAAGGCCTTGTCCGCGCGCGAGTAGAGGCCGGGGTCGCCGGTCTCGCGCAGGCGCTGCATGAGCGCGCTCCCAAGGGCGGCGTAGGTCTGCGGGCGCCCGCCGCCGGAGTCGAGAGCGTGGCCTCGAGGCCGCTGATGCGCGCCTGCGTGGAGAGCGCGGGCGCGCGCTCGGGCGCCGAGCTGGACCCGCCGCCGGTGAGCGACTCCGCGGGACGGTTGACCAGCGTGAGGACCACGAGGGCCACCAGGAACACCGCGACTGCGGCGGCGAGGGAGGGAAGTTTTCTGAGTGTGAGCGTCATCGGCGTATCGGGGGCGGGGCGGGGGCCCGGCCGTGGCCGGGCCCCCTGTCGCCCGTCCTGGGTTACGGAACCAACGGCGGCGCGCCCGGGGTCGGGGCGTGCGTCGGCTGCTGAGCCTTCAACTGCGAGTCGAAACCGGACGTCGGTCCGGCGGCGTACGGGAACGAGCCGAGGAACGGCTTGTCGTTCACGTCCACCCCATCGCCGAGCGGCAGCTGTAGGCCGCCATCGCTCCGGCGGAACCAGGAAGCCGCAGGCCACCCGCAGGTAGATGTCGACGGTGTCGTCGAACAGCCGGCGGCCGTTTGGCAGCCCGGCGTTGTCGCCGCCGATCACGCCGAAGCGGCTGGCGTCGGCCGGATCGGTCGGAGGCACGCCGAGGTTGAGCTTCAGCGTGTCGGCCGCGGCCGGGCTGTCGCCGATCTGCGTGACTCCCGGAATGCCGGTGAAGAGCGCCTGCACGATGTCCGTGCGGTCGGTCTCCTTGCAGCCCAGGGAGAACAGGGCGTTGATCGCCTTCACGATCTCGGGCTCGAGCGCGTACTCGCCGAACGCCGCCCCGTCGTTGGCGGGCTGCGAGCGGTTGAACTCGTCCTTGCGCGAGATCGGGATGAACAGCTCGTTGATCAGCGGGTTGCCCAGCCGGTTGACCTGGACCCACGGTCCAACGCCTCCGCGGCCGCGCCCGTCGGTCACCTCGAGCTTGCGCCGCTCGGTCGACGCCCAGACCCCGACCGCCGCATTGGAGGACGAGGGCTTCTTCACGGACTTGCCGTTGCGGGTGAGCTCCTTCTCCGGCACCTTGAGCACGAAGGAGTGCACCGAGTAGCCGGCGAGGTCGTCCTTGAAGCCACCGGCGTTCCCGGTGGTGCTGTCCCTGAAGTTGATCAGGTCGAACGTCATGCCGAGGTCGATGAAGAAGGCGTCGTCACGCTGGCCGACGAACACCTGGCCCTTGCGGCCCAGCGACTGCACCGACTGGTCCACGAGGGACTGGTAGTCGGGCATCGTCTTCGGCCCGATGTTGCTCGGCGCGACCGGCAGGTCGCGGGCGATCTTCTTCTCGCGCTTGAGCTTGCCGCCGCGGTACTCCTCGCGCACGATGTCGTAGGTCTGGCGCAGCAGCAGGTTGGGATCGTCCACCGAGGTGACCGGCCCGCTTGCGCCCAGCGCCAGCCGGGTCTGCTTGTCGATGATGTCCTCGACGTCGAAGCGGTAACGGACGTCGGGACGCCCGTCTCCGGTGTTGTCGAAGTTGATGTAGTAGCGGGCGTTGGGGTCCAGCGAGTAGAACAGCGGCCCGCCGGCTGGATCCTCGAACGGGATCACGTTGGCGACCACCACGGCGCTGCCGGGGTCGTCGTTGGGTGTGAAGAAGTAGACGTCAGTCCAGTCGCCGGTGGGATCCAGCGACGAGCCGGGCGCCTCCCGGTGACTGGAGCCGGAACTGATGGCAACGGCGATCGCCGACGCCACCAGCACAGCCATAAGTGCGAGCCTTTTCATGCTCACCTCTCCTGGGGTAGTGGGGTTGGGGTCGCGATCATCCCTGTTTTCCGGTAGTCGATTTACGCCAACACTTCTTGCTAATCCACACTTCTTGCTGAGTTACCGTAAGTGCAAGTTATTGGTAAGAGCGAAAGGGCAAGGTCGAGCCCCGGCAGACGCGCCGGGGCTCGACCAATTGCCTATGGCACCAGCGGCGGCGCGCCCGGCGTGGGGGCGTGCGTGGGCTGCTGCTGCTTGAGCTGCGAGTCGAAACCGGAGGTCGGTCCGGCGGCGTACGGGAACGAGCCGAGGAACGGCTTGTCGTTCACGTCGACCCCGTCACCCAGCGGCAGCTTCTTGCCGCCCTGGTCCTCGGGGATCAGGAAGCCGCAGGCCACCCGCAGGTAGATGTCGACCGTGTCGTCGAACAGCCGGCGGCCGTTCGGCAGCCCGCCGTTGTCTCCGCCGATCACGCCGAAGCGACTGGCCTGGGAGGGATCGGTCGGGGGCACGCCGAGATTGAGCTTCAGCGTGTCCGCGGCGGCCGGCTTGGAGCCGATCTGCGTGACACCCGGGATGCCCGTGAAGAGCGCCTGCACGATGTCCGTGCGGTCGGTCTCCTTGCAGCCCAGCATGAACAGCGCGTTGATCGCCTTGACCAGCTCGGGCTCGACCGCGTACTCACCGAACTTCTTGCCGTCCGTCGCCGGCCGGCTGCGATTGAACTCGTCCTTGCGCGAGATCGGGATGAACAACTCGTTGATCAACGGGTTGCCCAGCCGGTTGACCTGGACGTAGCGGCCCTTGCCGCCACGGCCACGGCCGTTGCTGACCACGAGCCTCTGGCGCTCGGTGGACGCCCATACGCCGACTGCGGCGTTGGAGCCGTCCGGCGCGCTGACGGCCTTGCCGTCGCGGGTGATCGCCCGCTCCGGCAGCTTCAGGGCGAACGAGTGGACGGCGTAGCCGGCCAGGTCGTCCTTGAATCCACCCGCGTTTCCGGTGGTGTTGTCCCTGAAGTTGATCAGGTCGAACGTCATGCCGAGGTCGATGAAGAAGGCGTCGTCACGCTGACCGACGAACACCTGACCGCCTCCGGCAGGTTCCTGATCGACCTGGTCGACGAGGCTCTGGTAGTTGGGCATCGTCTTCGGCCCGACGTTGCTCGGCGCCACCGGCAGGTTCCTGGCGATGGTCTTCTCTCGGACCACGGTGCGCTTGCCCTTGCGGGTGTACTTCTCGCGCACGATGTTGTACGTCTGGCGCAGCAACAGGTCCTTGTCCGCGACGGACGTGACCGGGCCGCTGGCTCCCAGAGCGAGACGCGTCTGCTTGTTGATCCTGTCCTTCACCGCAAAGCGGTAGCGGACATCCGGACGCCCATCACCCGTGTTGTCGAAGTTGATGTAGTAACGAGCGTTGGGATCCAGCGAGTAGAAGAGCGGTCCGCCGGCCGGGTCCTCGAACGGGATCACGTTGGCGACGACCGCGACGCTGCCGGGATCGTCCTGCGGGGTGAAGAAATAGACGTCCGTCCAGTCACCGGTCGGATCCAGCGACGAGCCGGGCGCCTCTCGGTGACTCGAGCCCGAGCTGAGAGCCACGGCGATAGCCGACGCTGCCAGCACAGCCACAAGGGCGAGCTTTTTCATGCTTCGTCCCCTCCTAGGAGGTTATGAGGCCTACGCCGGGACCAGCCGGCGACCAATACCCTGCACGTAGTCGCACGCGGCGCACCGATTGGATCAACGTCGTTACCGAAGAAAAGACTCCCTGCAATTGGGCACTTCTTGCCGAGGCCGTGCAAGTGCAACTTGATCGCACTTCTTCTGCTGGTATTTCTGGCCGGCTGTGGCGGGTCTCAACCCGACGACACCGTGCGCGACTACTTCACCGCCGTCGTGGACGGCGACGGTGAGCGAGCCTGCGAGACCTTCACGCCGCAGCTGCGCCGCGACATCGACCGCTCGCCGGCCGCACGCGGCTCGGGCGCCACGTGCACCGAGGTCATGGAGCTGGCCGCGGGCCTGAACCCCGGCCTGTCCAAGGCCGACGTCGAGGATCTCGCGATGGAGGTCGAGGAGGAGGGCGACCGTGCCAGCGCCCGGCTTCGCAATCCGCTGGTCGAGCGCCGGGAGGCGATCGGGCTGCAGAAGACGGACGAGGGCTGGAAGATCTCTTCCCTCGAGACTCGTCCTAGGGGATGATGCGGTCCGAAATTCGTCCTACGGGATGATGCATCCGATTCTGAGGTTGGCGCGTAAGGAACCCTTATCACCGCTACAAGTCCCCCACCCCTGGCTGGATTCGAGGCTCGTGAGTACTCGATCAACGCCGACCTGACGCACCTCAAGGAAGCGCGCGACTTCGCCGAGCGGGCGGCCGCGGAATTCGGCTTCGACTCCGATGGGCGCTATCAGGTGAAGCTGGCCGTGAGCGAGGCGATCACCAACGCCATCAAGCACGGTTCGAGCTCCACGACCGAGATCGTTCGGATAGTCGTGGCCGAGGAGGCGGGCGCGCTCGTGTTCGAGGTCGCCGACAGCGGGCGCTTCGTGCCCCGCGTCGAGCGCCGCGGATCGATGCCCGAGAGCGGGCGCGGGCTCGAGTTCATGCGCCTGATGATGGACGAGGTCGACGTGCGCAGCTCGGCCGACGGCACGCGCCTGCGCCTCGCCAAGCGCCTTATCTGACCTCGACCGGGCCGCGCATGCCGAGATCGGCGTGATCGCCGACGGTGCACACCATCTCGTAGTTGCCGTGCTCGAGGTTCACCCGGCCGGAGCGCGTCTCCCCGGCCGCGAAGGTGGGGGTGCCGCCGATGGTCTCCCCGTTCCTGGTGAGCTTGAGGTTGTGGGCCAGGCTGCCGGCGTTGTTCAGCCTGATGGTGAGCGGGCCGGCGCCCGACACCACGACCTTGCCGGGGTTGAAGGAGTACTCCTTGGCGGTCACCCGCAGGGTCGAGTTCGGTTTGACCGTCACGCTTCGCGCGCCGCTGTCTTGGTCGTCCCCGCCACAGGCGACGAAGGCGAGCAAGCTGGCGCAGGGGGCGGCGAGGCGACGCACGGGAGCGGATACTATGCGCCGCCGTGCGCCGCCCGATCGCCTTTCTCTGCGCTCTCGCCGCCGTGGCAGCGGGCTGCGGAGGCGAGATCGAGCCGCCCGAACAGTCGGCCGACCGCCGCGGCGCCGAGCTGTTCTACGAGCGCTGCTCGGGCTGCCATTCGCTCGACGCCGCCAACGCGTACGGCTCGAAGGCCCCCGACGCCCTCCAGGGCGGCGAGCGCACCAACGGGCCGAACTTCAACATCCGCAAGGAGAGCCGCGACGACGTGCTCTACGCCATTCGCAACGGCGGCTTCTCCGGCGCCATCATGCCCGCGAACATCGTGGTGGGAGAGGACGCGGAGGCGCTGGCCGACTTCGTCGCCAAGTACTCGGCCGAGGGCGGCACCGGCTCCGAAGGCTCCTCAGGGCAGGGCCAGGACTAGAACTACCCTCTGAGGGTCGATGCTCGACCTCAGGCAGATCCGTGAAGATCCCGCGCCCGCGCGCGAGGCGCTGCGCCGGCGCGGCTTCGACGCCTCGGTGCTCGATCAGGCGCTCGAGCTCGACGAGCGCCGGCGCGCGCTGCTGCCCGAGCTCGAGGAGCTGAGGCGAGCCAAGAACGAGGCCTCGAAGCGCATCGGCGAGCTGCAGCGCTCGGGTGAGGACGCGACCAGCGCGATCGCCGAGGTCAGGGGCGCCTCCGCGCGCGAGAAGGAGCTCGCCGAGGAGCTGCGCGCGGTGGAGGAGCGCCGCGCCGCCGCGCTGGGCCTGCTGCCCAACCTGCCCGACGCATCGGCACCGCCTGAGGACGAGGTACTGCGCGAGGAGGGCGACGCCGGGCGCAGCGGGCGCAATCACGTGGAGCTGCTCGGTGAGCATCTCGACATGGAGGCGGGCGCGCGCGTGGCCGGATCGCGCTTCGCCTACCTCAAGGGGCCGCTCGTACGCCTGGAGCTGGCGCTCGTGCAGTGGGCCCTGACCCTTCTCGAGGAGAAGGGCTTCACGCCCGTGGTCCCGCCGGTGCTGGTGCGCGAGGAGGCGCTGTTCGGCACCGGCATGCTGCCCGACACCGAGCAGCAGATCTACAGCGTGCCCGGCGACGAGCTGTTCCTCGCGGGCACGAGCGAGGTGCCGCTCGCCTCGCTGCACGCCGGCGAGATCCTCGAGCCGGGTTCGCTTCCCCTGCGCTACGCGGGCTTCTCGCCGTGCTTTCGCCGCGAGGCGGGCGCCGCGGGGAAGGACACCCAGGGCCTCTTCCGCGTGCACCAGTTCGACAAGGTCGAGATGTTCACCTTCGTGGAGCCCGAGGAGTCCCAGGCCGAGCACGAGCGGCTGCTGGCCATCGAGGAGGAGATCCTGCAGGCCCTCGGGATCCCCTACCGGGTGGTGAACATCGCCGTCGACGACCTGGGCAACTCAGCGGCCAAGAAGTACGACCTGGAGGCCTGGCTGCCGGGGCAGGAGCGCTTCCGCGAGCTCACCTCGTGCTCGAACACCACGGACTACCAGGCGCGCCGCCTCGACATCCGCCACCGCCGCGAGGGCGGCGCTCCGCCCCGGCCCGTTCACACCCTCAACGGCACCGCCGTGGCGGTGGGGCGCACGATCATCGCCATCGCCGAGAATCACCAGACCGAGGACGGGACCGTCGAGGTGCCCGCCGTGCTGCGCGACTTCGGCGCGCCCGCGACGTTCTAGGCGCCGAGGAGCGAGATCGCGGCCTGGGCCACGCCCCACGCGGCGAGCAGGATCAGGCCCGCGGTCACGCTCGTCCGGGCCACCACGGACCAGAACCCGCCGCGAACCTCGTAGAGCGGGCTGGTGCGCCGAGTCTCCCCGGTCACGATCCCCGCCGTGACGATGGCGATCGACAGCGCCAGCGCGACCGCGGCGCCGAGCGCCAGCGCGCCCAGCAGAGTCCGCCGCCAGCCCGAGCGGGCCTCACAGAGGCCGAGCGCATCCGGCGAGGTGCCCACTTGGCCCAGCACGCTCGCGCCGGCCTCGCAGCCGGCCGAGAGGAACGCTCCGTTCAGGGCCACGAGAATTAGGGCCAGCACCAGCCCGGCAACGCTTACCGCCCACCCGAGAGGGCTGAATCTGGGCAGCGCGGGGGGCCCGATGGTCAGGTCGGCCATACGCTCGGACGCGCTTTCGTTGGTCGCGGTCACCCTGCGCCCGTACTCGGCAGGCGCGGCCCAAGCCTGAGCGGTTGTCAGCTGTCGAAGCCCAGTCCGAAGCGGTCCAGCGTGCGCAGCCACAGGCCGCGTCGCCCCTCCTGGCGGTCGGCCTTGGCCAGCGCGCGCCGGGTGAGGGTGATCGCCCCCCAGCGGAGCGGCTCGGGCGGAAAGGGCAGCGGCTTCGACCTCACCATCTTCAGACGCGTGCGCTCGGTGTCGCGGCCGGCGCTGAGGTCGAGGGCCACCTGGGCGCCGAAGCGGCTGGCGCCCACGCCGAGGCCGGTGTAGCCGACGCAGTACACCGCCCGTCCTCCGAGCGCGCGCCCGAACATCACCGAGAAGCGCGAGCATGTGTCGATGGCGCCGCCCCAGCGGTGGCTGAAGCGCAGGCCCTCGAGCTGGGGGAAGGTCTCGAAGAACTGGCCCGCGAGCAGCTCGAAGGTGGCGGGGCGCTCGTCGAGGTGCGGGCCCATCGCGTTGCGGAAGTTGTAGATCGCGTCATAGCCGCCCCACAGGATCCGGTCGTCGCGGGTCAGCCGGTAGTAGTGGAACTGGTTGGCGAGATCGGCCAGGCCCTGGCGCCGCTGCCAGCCGATCGCCTCGCGCTGGGCCGCGCTCAGTGGCTCGGTCACCAGCACGTAATCCCACACGGGAACCACGTAGCGGCGGATGGCCCGCACCAGCGGGGGGAAGGCGCTGGTGGCGAGGATCGCCCGCTCGGCTCGCACGCGGCCCCGGGCCGTCGTTGCCACCACCCCGCCGCCCTCGCGCTCGAGGCCGGTGACCGGTGAGCGTTCGTATACCCGCACGCCGCCGGCCTCGGCCGCGGCGGCGAGGCCCCATGCCAGGCGGGCCGGGTCGAGCACGGCGCAGGAGTCGGGCAGGAACACGCCGCCGTGGTAGGTGGGCGAGTTGACCTCGGCCCGGGCCGCCTCGGCGTCGAGCGCCTCGGCCGCCCAGCCGTGGGCCCGCGCGGTCTCCACCATCTCGGGGATGTACTCCGCCTGGTAGGGGGCGGTGGCGAAGGACAGCTCGCCCGTCTCCTCGAGCTCCGCGCGGATGCCGTGGCGCTCGATCGTGTCCCCGATCGCCGCGAAGTTCTCGCGGGCCAGGCGCTCGAGCTGCGGCATCTCATCGGGCCAGCGCGCCACGCCGTTCTCGAGGCCGTGGGTGAGCGAGGCGGACATGAATCCCCCGTTGCGCCCCGAGGCGCCGAAGGCGATCCGCTCGCCCTCGAGCAGCACCACCTCCCGCTCCGGCTCCTGCTCACGCGCCAACAACGCGGCCCACAGGCCGGTCAACCCGCCGCCAACGATCACCAGGTCGGCCCGCTGCTCGCCCTCGAGCGCGCGCGCGCGGCTCGGGCGCATCGGCCTGGTCGAGCCAGAAGGACCGCGGCTCGGCCTCGGCGTAGGAGCGGCGGATGGCCTGCGCGTCCACGCTCGCAGCCTACGATGGAGCCTTCCCGGAGGGGTGGCAGAGTGGTCGAATGCGGCGGTCTTGAAAATCGCTAGGGGCCAACCCGGTCCCTCGTGGGTTCGAATCCCACCCCCTCCGTTCTCCGGACTGCCCCTACTCTGGAAGAGATGGCGAACCCTCCGAGCCAACCCGATCGCCGGCGGGTCTTCCCGTATGCGCTGATCGCCTTTGGCATCGTCGCCCTCCTGGCCGCCGCGGCCCTGGCCGGCGCCACGCAGTTCGGCGGCGACGGCGACGACGAGCGCGCCGAGCGTGACGCGGATAACGACAACACGTTCGTTTCGCTGCCGGAGCAGAGCGACCGGCCGTCCTCGCCATCGGTCGCCAAGCGCAGGCAGACCCCCTGCTATCCCAGCGCGCACGTGCGCCGCAAGACCGCGCTTCTGCGTGCACCCGACGGGCGCCGCAGGTTGACGTTGACCCCGCGCACCGAATGGGGCTCTCCCCGCATTCTCGGCGTGGTCAAGCGGCGCCCCGGCTGGCTCGGCGTGCAGACCGCCGAGCTGAAGAACGGCGAGATCGGCTGGCTGCCCAGGTCGAGCGCGCAGCTGTTGTGCTCGCGCTGGTCGCTGCATGTCGATCTGTCCGAGCGCGTGATCTCGGTGCGCAGGGACGGCAAGGTGGTGCGCAGGCTGAGGACGGCCATCGGGCGGGCCGCGAACCCCACGCCGCAGGGCCGCTTCTCGGTCACCGACAAGCTGCGCGTGACCGATCCCAACTCCCCGTACGGCTGCTGCGTACTCGCGCTCTCCGGCCACCAGGCGAACCTGCCCTACGGCTGGCCCGGCGGCGACCGCCTGGCCGTTCACGCCACGGCCGACACGGCCAGCATCGGCCAGGCCGCCAGCTCCGGCTGCATGCGGATCGACGCCGGGCAGGCACGCTGGCTCATCAACACGATCCCGATCGGCGCGCCCATCTTCGTTCGGGCCTGACCTCACAGGCGCTGCCTGGCCGCCGTTCTCCTGTTGTGAGCCTGCCGCCCTTCCAGAAGCTCTTGGACGAGCACCGCGTGGACGTGTACCGCTTCTGCGTGGCCAGCGCGGGCCCCGGCGAGGCGGATGACTGCTTCCAGGAGACCTGGATCGCCGCCCTGCGGGCCTACCCCAAGCTGCGCCGGGCCGACAACCTGCGGGCGTGGCTGTTCCGGATCGCCCAGAACAAGGCGATCGACCTGCACCGCTCCCGGGCTCGCCGCCCGGTGGCGGTCGGGGCGGTGGCCGAAGGGGCCGCGGCGGAGGATCGGGGCGCCGACCCCGAGCCCGAGCTGTGGGCTGCCGTCCGCGCGCTGCCGCCCAAGCAGCGCACCGCGGTGTTCTGCCGAACGGTGCTCGGCATGCCCTACGCCGAGCTGGCCCGGCTGCTGGAGTCCTCAGAGGACGCGGCGCGGCGCAACGTATTCGAAGGGCTGGAGAAGCTCAGAGAGGAATGGACACCATGACCACCAAGACCGAAACCGCCCTGCGCGAGGCCGCCGGCCGCCTGCCCGGCCCCGGCGCCCCGGGAGCCCTGGCCGAGCGCGCCGCCGAGGAGGGCCTCCTCGACGTGTCCTATTCCACGGTCGACAGCCCGCTGGGCCCGCTGATGGTGGCCGGCACGCCGGGCGGCCTGGTGCGGATCTCCTACTCCGAGTTCCGTGACGACGACGCCGTGCTGGAGGACCTGGCTCGGCGGATCTCCCCGCGCGTGCTCGAGGCCCCCGCGCGCCTGGACGGAGTGCGCCGCGAGCTCGACGAGTACTTCGGCGGTCGCCGCACCCGGTTCGACGTGCCGATCGACTGGGCGCTCACCCGCGGCTTCACCACCGAGGTGCTGCGCGCCACCGCCGCGGTCGGGTTCGGGCACACCACCACTTACACCGAGGTGGCCGCCGCCGCGGGCAGCCCGCGGGCGGTACGGGCCGCGGGCAACTCGCTCGGCTCCAACCCGATGCCGATCGTGGTCCCCTGCCACCGCGTGCTGCGCCGCGGAGGCGACCTCGGCGGCTACACCGGCGGGCTCGAGCGCAAGGAGTTCCTGCTGCGCCTGGAGGGCGTGCAGGTCTAGCGCAGGGTCCAGAAGCCGTCGTAGCCCAGGTGCTCCTCGTCGGCGACCCGCCCGAGCTGCTCGCGGGCTTCGTCGTGAGAGATGCCGCAGAGCACGGCGACCTCCTGGGTGGCGACCGGCGTCGCGCACCACTCGAGCACCTGCTCGACCGAATCCGGGTCGTCTCGGCGGTCGAGGCCCGGCACGAGGTTGGCGGTGATCACGTCGTACACGCCGAAGGGCTGGAACCCCGGGACCGCGATCCGCACCCCGTCCTCGCGGCGCACGATCTCGTAGCTCGGGCAGGTGTAGCGCCGCCCACCCGACCAGTTGGCCAGCTTGTGGTCGAGCACCCGGGCGGCGGGCATGGGCCCGCGCGCGAGCGTCATGTCCTCGCGCAGCTCCCGCTCGGTCTCGGGTTGCGCCATCCACTCCTGCAGCTCGCTCGGGTCGAGCCCGGCGTCCACGGCAGCGCCGTCGATCGTCGCCTGCTCGTCGAGCAGCTCGCCCGAGAAAAAGCGGATGCGCAGGCGCCGCAGCAACCTCGGCGTCAGCTCGGGCGCCTCCCGGCGTGCGGCCACCACGGCCAGGCAGGACGGGAGCGTGGCGCCCATGCGCGGGCGCTCGCGCGTGTCGATCGGCATCCCGTGCTCGCGCGAGATCTTCTTGAAGGCCTCGGACTGCTTGCCGGTGTCGAAGCCCTCGTCCTCGTACTCGCTGGGCGACTCGGCCAGCACGACCAGTCGCACGTCCCACTCGATCCGGTCGCCGTAGAGCCAGTTGAGCCGGCGCTTGGACGGCTCGGCGCTGTAAGCCCACGGACAGCCGGGGTCGGTGAACTCGGTTATGTGGACGTCGGCCATGAGGCTGGATTCTGCCCAACGCGCATTCGCGGCTACCATCGGTCGTCTCGCGGAGAGGTGGCCGAGTGGCTGAAGGCACTCGCCTGCTAAGCGAGTATGGGGTTCACGCTCCATCGAGGGTTCGAATCCCTCCCTCTCCGCCTCGGTGGCGCCCGCTGGCTGAAACGCGGGATCGCACCTAAGGTGATCGGGTGAACCGTCGATGGCCCCCGCTTCTCGCGGCGACGGCGCTGAGTCTCGTGCTGCTCGCGCTCGCGCCTACCGCCTCCGCGCGCTGGTTCGGCAGCACGCTGCGAGCCACGCCCAACGCCAACTACGGCTGCGAATCGGCACTCGTGTCGGCGCCGCTCGGCGGCTTCGCCCTGCAGCCCACCGGCCAGACGTCCTGCACCTACCGGCACGGCGGCTACCTGTTCACCAACCGCCCGACGTTCATCGCGCCGGGCACCGGCCGCGTGACCCGGATTCGCGTCAAGTCGGGACCCAACCCGGCGAAGCTGCGCCTCACGGTCCTCACCGGCTCGAGCCGCGTCGACACCTTCACCGGGCGCGACCTGCCCGGCACCTACACCTGCTGCACCGCGCGCTTCGTGGGCCGGGCCTTCCGCCCGCGCGCCAACGCCACCACCGAGAAGAAGGTGAACGTGCGCGTGTTCGACGTGCGCAACAAGGGCATCCAGTACCGGATCCACTCCTCGGACGGGCTCGCGCTCAGCGCGGTGGGCCCCGGCACCCTGCCCCTGAGCATCGGCCCGGAGCTCGGCGGCTTCGCGACGGGAACGCCGCTGGCCATCGGCTTCTGGCCCCGAACGGCAACCGGCGACCCGCGCGTGGACGGCTACTCGGTAACCGGAATCGACGTGCTGTTCCAGTGGAACTTCAAGCGCCGCTGAGCACCGACGGCCGCTACCCTCTCTGAGCCGAGCGCCCGTAGCTCAGCTGGATAGAGCGTCGGTCTACGGAACCGAAGGTCACAGGTTCGAATCCTGTCGGGCGCGCTCACTAATAACGCGGATTCCGCAGCACGACCGGGTTCTCGGTCCATCCAGTCGGACTCCGCGTAACCCGTCTATCCGCTTCCGTGCGGGCGGGTTTGCGGGCGCGCACGATGGCCGAGGCGGCGTGCTCGTGCATCCGGTGTGTGACGGCAACCTCGACGTCGATCAAGCCGGCATCGGCGAGCTGTTGCACGTATTCGTCGCGGGTGAGGGCGCCCGCGACGCAGCCAATGTACTGGGCCAGATCGGCGCGGGTGGCGGCGTCCATGTCGGGGTCGGCGATCACGTCGGATACGGCGAGGCGCCCGCCGGGCTTGAGCACTCGTGCGGCTTCGCGCAGGACCTGCGGTTTGTCGGTGGAGAGGTTGATCACGCAGTTGGAGATCACCACGTCGACGCTGTCGGCGGGCAAGGGGACGGCTTCGATGTGGCCCTTGAGCCAGTGGATGTTCTCGACGCCGGCCTTGGCCTGATTGGCGCGGGCGAGGTCGAGCATCTCGTCGGTCATGTCGAGGCCGTAGGCGCTGCCGGTGGGCCCGACCCGGCGGGCGGAGAGCAGCACGTCGATGCCGCCACCAGAGCCGAGGTCGAGCACCGTCTCGCCCTCCCGCAGCTCGGCTACAGCGAACGGGTTGCCGCACCCCAGGGACGCGAGCAGCGCACTCTCAGGCACCTCAGCGCCCTCATGGCCGTACAGGCCGCCGCCGAACCGCGCGGCATCCGCGTCGGCCACCACGGCGCCGCCGCGCGGCTCGGCCGCCGCCGTCGCGGCGTGTGTCGCGGCTGCGGCGTAGCGTTGCCGTACCGTCTCTCGCAGCACGCCAGGGTCCGTGGTCTGGCCAGCCGCGCAGCCGCAGCTCTCGCCGGCCGCGGCGGTCTCGCAGCACGTCGCCTTGGCGGACGGCTCGCAGCACGTCTGCTGCGCCTCGGCCGAACAGCAGCTGGAGGGCGAGGTGGCGTCGTTCAGATCAGCCATGTCGACAGCTCCTTCAGAGCATCAGGACGGACGTAGTAGTAGGCCCACAGGCCGCGGCGCTCGGAGTCGACTATCCCGGCGTCCCGGAGCTTCTTGAGGTGGTGCGAGAGAGTGGGCTGGCCGATGTCGAACAGCGGGACGAGCTCGCAAACGCAGACCTTGCCGGCGTGCTTTCTGAGCACGTCGACCAGCTGCAGGCGAATCGGGTCTCCGAGCGCCTTTGCCACTGCGGCCATCCGCGACGCCTGCTCGCGCTCAACATCGGGGTATACGACCGGCTCGCAGCAGCGCTCGCCGGCGGCGCGCTTTGTCTTCGGCGCGAGCTCCAGATCGAGACTCATCAATCTATATCTATCGATTGAAGTGGTGGATGTCAATGCTTACCCTGGGCGTATGGCTCACGCTCTCTTCATCTGCCTGCACAACGCCGGCCGCTCGCAGATGAGCCAAGCGCTGTTCGAGCGCGCCGCCCACGGCCGCCACACCGCCGCGTCCGCCGGCACCAGCCCCGCCGCCCGCGTCCATCCCGAAGTCGTCACTGTCATGCGCGAGCTCGACATCGACCTCGCCGACCGCCGCCCCCAACCCCTCACCGCCGACCTCGCGGAACCTGCCGACGTCGTCATCACCATGGGCTGCGGCGACGAGTGCCCATACCTACCCGGCAAGCGCTACCTCGACTGGGACCTGGCCGACCCCCAGGGCCGCTCGCTCGAGCAAGTGCGAGTCATCCGCGACGACATCGACAGCCGTATTCAACAACTCGTAGCCGACCTCGACGCCTAGCTCGTCCCGCGGTACGACACATCAGCATGAGATCTCAGCCCGCTGACACTGACAATCACTTCGTCCTAACGAAAGGGCGATGTTGCAGCGATTCAGCGGATCCGGGTG
>CAVVCU010000010.1:0-258158 GCA_963746825.1 uncultured Thermoleophilaceae bacterium | reverse complement strand
CCACGATCCGCATGCCGCGACCGCCCCCGCCGGCAGCGGCCTTCACCATCAGGGGGAACAGCCCGTCCTCGCCGGCGAAGGCCACTATCTCCTCGTCGGTGAGGCCCGGCCGGTAGAGGCCCCGGCAACACCGGCACCCCGGCCTCTTCGGCGGCGGCCTTCGCTCGCACCTTGTCGCCGAGCGCCTCCATGGCCTCGGCCGGGGGGCCGACGAACGCGATCCCGGCCGACTCGCAGGCGCGGGCGAAAGCCGGGTTCTCCGAGAGGAAGCCGTAGCCCGGATGGACGGCCTCGGCGCGGGCGGCCCGCGCGGCGTCGAGCACCCGGTCGATCGACAGATAGGACTCGGTCGCCGGCGCGGGGCCCAGGCGAAGGGCCTCGTCGGCCTGCAGAACATGCGGGGCGCCCGCGTCGGCGTCGGAGTACACCGCGATCGAGTGAATCCCCAGGCGCCGGAGCGTCGCGATCACGCGAACCGCGATCTCGCCTCGATTCGCGACGAGGACCGAGCGGAACATCAGCGCGCTTCGCCTGGCGTAAGCCGGTCCCAGGCCGAGCCGACGCCCGCCTCGCGCAGGGCGAACTTCTGGACCTTCTGAGTCGGGGTCTTCGGCAGCGTGTCAGGATCCTCACGTAGCGCGGCACCATGAACGCCGCCACGCGCTCGGTGCAGAAGTCGACGAGCTCGGCCGGGTCGAGCTCGGCGCCCTCGCGCGGTACCACGACCACCATCACGTCCTCCTCGCCGAGCTCCGACGGCACCCCCACCGCCGCGCTCTCGGCCACTGCCGGATGCGCGTTCACCACCCGCTCGACCTCGTAGGAGGAGATGTTCTCGCCGCGGCGGCGAATCGAGTCCTTCAGCCGGTCGATGAACTCGAAGTACCCGTCCGCCGAGCGCCGGCCGCGGTCGCCGGAATGAACCAGCCGCCGGCCATCGCCTTGCGCCGTCGCGTCCGGGTTCTTGTAGTAGCCGCCGAACATGACGTTGGGCCGCTCGGTGCGTACGACGAACTCGCCCGGCTCGTCCGGCGCGGCCTCGGTGCCGTCGTCGCGCTGGATCTGGACCTCCGACCAGCTCACCGGAACCCCGCACTTCCCGATGCGCACGTCGCCGGGCGGGCTGGCCAGGCACACGCCCGCCGTCTCCGTCAGCCCGTAGATCTCCACGATCTCGATGCCGAAGCGGCGCTCGAAAACGGTCCACTGCTCGCGCGGCGCCGAGCTGCCGACGGTCAGCCGAAGCGGGTTGTCGGCGTCGTCCGCACGCTCGGGCTGCTTGAGCAGAGATCGTCAGCATCGCCCCGATGTAGTTGAAGACCGTCGCGCCGTGGGAGCGGATCTCGTCGAGGAAGCCGGAGGCCGAGAACCGAGAGGTCATCACCATCGGGCGCCCGGACAGCAGCGAGGGCATGGTGGTGATGGCCTGCGCGTTGCTGTGGAAGAGCGGCAGGCAGGTGTAGAGCACGTCGTCGGCACGCATGCGCACATAGCGCTGCGCATACTCGAGCCCGGTGACGGCGTAGGCGTTGTGGCACCACATGGCGCCCTTCGGCAGCCCCGTGGTCCCCGAGGTGTAGAGCACCGAGGCGAGATCGCCCGGCGCGACGTTCGGCCCGCGGCGCGGGCGGGTGTTCGCCGGTCAGGAGGTCCTCGAGCGGCGTCCAGCGACCCGACGCCTCGCCGCCGCGCACGAAGGGCCGGGATGGGCCGGCGCCGGCCGGCACCGCCGCCTCGTAGGCCTCGACGAAGGGCGCGTCGACCACGCAGACGTCCGCGTCGCAGTGCTCGACGATGTAGCGCAGCCCCTCGCCGCGGAGCTGGTTGTTGACCGGAACGATCACCGCGCCCAGCAGGGCGCTCGCGAACCAGAGGTCGAGGAACTCGAGCGAGTTGGGGAGCATGATGGCGACCTTGTCGCCCTTGCCCACGCCGACGGATGCGAGCGAGCCGGTGGCGCTCTCGGCCCGCTGGAGCGCCTGGGCGAACGTCAGCGACCGGCCGGCGATCGTCACGAAGCGGTCGTCCGGCGTCGCGTCGGCGCGCAGGTCGATGATCGCCGGGAGCGTGGTCTGCTCCCCGAGCGCTCCTACGTACGACGGGGACGGCGCGACCGGTGTCGGCATGGCCTGAGTGTCTTCGCGCGCGATCGCGGCGATAACTGTTGCATCTGACAGTGCAAGCGGGCAGCGCGGCGGCGTAGCTTCCGGGCCCGGTGAGCGACCCCGGCACCCCGCTCTATTCGGACCTGAGTTACGAGGACCTGGCGCTCGGCGACCGCTGGGGCCCGTTCGTCGAGGTGCTGGACCGCGAGACGAGCGACCGCCTGCGCGGCGCTCTCGGCGTGCAGACGCCGGGCGAAACCGCTCCGCTCGGCGTGCTTCCGCTCCTGACGCTGCGAGTGCTTCGCCGCGCCCTGCGCGGGATCATCCCCGGCGGGGTCCTCTTCCGCCAGCACTTCTCCTCGGTCGACGCGCTTCCCGCCGAGGGCGAGATCGAGGTGGCCGTCTGGGTCAGCGCACAGGAGCAGCGGCCGAGTGGCCTGTACACGACGTTCGCGTTCGCGCTGTACGCACGACGGCCGCACGCCCGCCCTCGTCGAATGGACGATCCTCGCGCCGCCGCCCGCCACCGAGGCTCAGGGTTCGCCGTGACGCCCTCGTGGCGCCCGTTCCCGGAGATCACCCACGCGGTCGGGCGGGACGAGATCGACGGCTACGCCGACCTGTCCGGCGACTTCAATCCGCTGCACATGGACCCCGCAGTACGCCGCCACCACGCAGTTCGGCACGGTCATCGCCCACGGCCCGATCGCGCTGCAGACACTCTTCGAAGCGGTCGGCCACGTGGCTCGGAGGCAACCGGCTGCCGTCCGGCGTGCGGATCGACGTGGCGTATCGCGGGCCCGTGCGCATCGGCGACGCTGTGACCTGCCGTGGCGACCGCGTCGACGACCACGCCGGGGACGTGACGGTCCACGCTCGGTGCGTCAATCAGGACGGCGCCGAGGTCCTCCAGGCACTCGTCGTGGTCCCCCGCCAAGCGGTGCCGCGCGAGCGGTGACTACCCCTCCTCCGGCGGGGTGCGGCTCCGGCGCGCGGCCCGCGGTCGAAGTGTCCCCTCGGTAACGCCCTGCTCGCGCAGGACGAACTTCTTCACCCGCTGGCTCGGCGTCTTCGGCAGGGCGTCGCAGATCCTGATGTAGCGCGGCACCGCGAAGTGGGCCAGCTGCTCCTCGCAGTGCGCCACAAGATCCTCGATCTCGCAGCTCGCCGTCGGCCTGCGGCACCACGGCGATCATCACATCGTCCTCGCCGAGTTCGGACGGCACTCCGTAGGCCGGCCGACTCCACCACCGCGGGAAACGCGTTGACGACGCCCTCGACGTCGAACGACGAGACGTTCTCTCCGCGGCGGCGAATCGAGTCCTTGAGGCGATCGACGTAGTAGAAGAAGCCGTCGGCGTCCATCCGCGCGCGGTCGCCGGTGTGAAACCAGAGGTTGGCGAAGGCCTCGATCGTGGCGTCCGGGCGCTTCCAGTACTCGCGCAGCATCACGCCGGGCAGGCGCGGGCGCACCTGGATCTCCCCGACCTCGCCGACGGGAACCTCGGAGTCGTGCTCATCCGCCACCCGCACCTCGAAGAACCGGTTCGCGCGGCCGCACGAGCCCGGCTCGCCGGGCCTCTCGGGTGTTGTGCGTCGCGATTCCGATCTCGGTCATGCCGTAGTGCTCGCGAAGATGAACGCCGAAACGGCCCTCGAACACGGGCCACAGCGCCGCCGGGCAGGCCGCGCCATAGGCCTTGTTGACCGAGTGGTCGCGGTCGTCGGCGCGCGGTTCCTGCTTGGCCAGGATCGTCAGCATCGAGCCCATGTAGTTGAACGACGTGACGCCGTGCTCGCGAGCGATGTCCCAGAACCGCGAGCGCGCTGAAACGATCGTCGAGCACCAGCCGCGCGTCGGTCATCATCGCGGCGACGACGGAGGTGAACTTCGCGTTCACGTGGAACAGCGGGAACGCCGTGAAGAGAACGTCCTCGGCCGTGTACTCCATGAGCTCCACGCACGCGATGGCCAGGGCCATGTTCGCGCTGTGGGTCAGGACCACGCCCTTCGCGGGGCCGGTGGTCCCGGACGTGTAGAGGATCGAGGTGACGTCGCTCGGCCCCATCGCCGCGTCCGCGGCGGGAGCGGCCGCGAGGGCCTCGTCGAGCGGGTGCGAAGCCATCCCCGGAACGTGTGCATCCAGGGGCCCTCGCACCACGACTCGCTCGAGCGCCGGCAGGTTCAGGCCCTGCAGCCGCGGCGCGAACTCCGAGTCGATGAACAGGATCCGGGCGCCGGACTCAGCGAGGATGTGCTCGAGCAGCGGACCGCGATAGGCCGAGTGCACCGGCACCTCGACCGCTCCGGCACGCACGATGCCGAACCAGACCGACACGAATTCCGGGACGTTCGCCATCATCACCGCCACCCGGTCGCCCCGGGCCATCCCCCACTCCCCGAGGGCTCCCGCCACCGCACGGCTCGCCTCGTCCAGCTCCCCGGGCGAGACGTCGCGACCGTCGCAGCGCAGAACGGTGCGGGAGGCGTCCCGTTGCGCCGCGGCGTCGAGCACGGCAGGCACCGTTTCCGGCCAGCTAGAGCCGCCTCTCCCGGGCACCATGCCGAGACACACAACCAGACACCCGGAAGCGCGAGAACTGGCACTTTCGCCAGGCCGCCACCGCGGCGATCCTGCAATCGTGCGCCGCGTGCGTGTGCTCATCACGGGCGGCTGCGGTTTCCTCGGCGCCAACGTGACGCGCGAGCTGCTTGCGCGAAACCACCACTGCGTCGCATACGACCCCCACGTGGACGGCAACGCGCTCGACGAGGTGCTGAACGAGGGCGAGCGCGCTGAGGTCACTCGCGTCGCCGGCGACGTGACCGACCTGCCCCTGCTGCTTCGCACCTGCCAGGAGCATCAGCTGGACACGATCGTCCATCTCGCCTTTCAGATGGGGATCGTCGGCGAGAACGTCAGCCGCGGGATCGCCACGAACTGCCAGGGTGCCGCCAACGTCTTCGAGGCCGCCGCGCTGCTCGGGCTCGAGAAGGTGGTGTGGTCGGGAAGCAACGCGGTCTACGGCGAGCCGCATCGCTACCCCGTCGAGCTGCTCCCCAACGACGCGCCCCACTACCCCAACACGATCTACGGGGCCTCGAAATCGTTCGTGGAGCGCCTCGCTCTTCACTACTCCGAACACCGCGGCGTCGTCTGCAACGGCGTGCGGCTCACGATCCTGTACGGGCCCGGGAGGGTGCGCGGAGGCGCGATGCACGTGGTCCACCCCGTCTTCGCCGCCCTGCGTGCGAGAGCGATACGAGGTGCCGTTCCCCGACGAGGTGCAGAACTTCCTCTACATCACCGACGCCGCGGACTGCCTGGTGACCCTCGCCGAGATGGGTCCCACTGACACCGTGGCCTACAACATCTCGGGCGAGACGTGCACGGTCTGGGAGTACGCGCAGACCGTCGCCCGCGTCGTCCCCGGCGCGTCGTTCACGCGCGGCGGCGGGCGGTTCCCGGGACGGATGTCGTGGAGGTTCGACACCTCCGCCCTGGAGCGCGAGGCCGGCGTGCGGCCGCGCTACACCCTCGAGGCGGGCATTCGCGAGTGGGTCGCGACGCTCACCTAGCCGGGTCCGAGGTCGAAGTGCGACTCGTCGACCGTGATCCAGACGCCGTCGCCCTCGGCGATCAACCCCTCGTCGCCCATCATCTCGCCGGTGATGTGCATACGCCGGCCCTCGGCATCCACGAGCCGCGCCCGCAACGTGAAGCGCTCGCCGAGCCGAGCCGGACTGCGGTAGCGCACCTCGAGGCGACCCGTGACGACGAGCGTCCCCCGGTGCTGCGGAACCCACCCCATGACCTCGTCGAGGAAGGTGGCGATCGCTCCGCCATGGCAGTAGCCCGGAGCGCCCTGGTGACGGTCATCCAGGAGCACCTCTCCCCGGGCCTCCCCGCTCTCGGCCCAGAGGTGCATTCCGAGCCAGGCGGGGTTCTCGTGCCGCATCCAGGCAACCGGCGGGGTGTCGGGGCGCGGGTGCGGATCCAGCGGGAGGCTCACGGAGATGGCCTCCCCCGAGTCCGCCGCCAGCACCGCCGACGCACACGACGGTGCCTGCGCGCCGGCCGCACGCGGTCGAGCCGCCGCCGTGCCTTGTCGAGCCGGCCGCGATCGCGACCGGGTCGATCAGCGCGTCACCGCTGCCGACGGCCGCCTGGGTGTCTGCGTAGTCGGTGAGTGCCGCGGTCAACTCAGGCGCGCCGCTCCCGCTCGGCCGGCGAAGCGCGCGGACGTCGGCGGCGGCCCTCGAAGCCACGCGCGTGAGACGTCGTCCGGAGAGAGCCGGCCTTCGGGGACCGGAGTGATGAGGCGGCTTGCAGCGGTTGCACAGGCGTTGTCGAGAGCGGCGTTACTGGCGGGCGGTCGTGCCTCGTCGCCTTCGCGGGTCAGCACGAGGATCGCCCCCCCAACCGCGAAGAGACCGATCAATGCGGCCGTGGCGCCTAGGTGCATTCCGAGCCAGGCGCGATTCTGGTGCTGGATTTAGGAGGGCCCCCGATAGTTGGAATGTCGCAGACTCCAGTCCTAGCGGAAGCGACAGTCGCTCTGGCCCGATGATCCTCAAGTCGATGAACACCCCCGACGAGAGCCTCCCGCGCGACGTCGAGGCCGCCCGCGGCCACGCGCTCGGCGACCTGCTGCGGCGCAGCGCCCTGCGCCTGCCCGACAAGCTCGCGATCGTCCACGGCGAGGTGCGGCAGACGTTCGCCGAGCTGGACGAGACGGTCAACCGCACGGCGAACGCGATGGCCGAACGTGGTGTGAGCAAGGGCGACCGGATCGCGATCCTCTCGCACAACTCCCACGCCTTCGTCGTGGCCTACTTCGCGCTGGCCAAGCTGGGGGCGTTGTCGGTTCCGATCAACTTCATGCTCAAGCCGCACGAGGTGGCCTACATCGTCGAGCACTCCGGCTCGACCGGCATGCTGGTCGAGCCGGCCCTGACCGGCGTGGCCGACGAGGCGCTCGCCGGCTCCGCGGCGGGCGACACGGTGACGCTGCGGGCCGGCTTCGGGCCGGCCGAAGCGGGCTGGGAGGACTTCGGCGAGTGGGCGACGCATCCCAACTCGTCGGAGCCGGACGTCGACATTCGCGACGACGATGCGCTGCAGCTGCTCTACACCAGCGGCACCGAGTCGCGGCCCAAGGGCGCCATGCTCGCGAGCCGCAGCCTGATCGCGCAGTACGTCTCCTGCGCCATCGACGGCGAGATGACCGCCGACGATGTCGAGGTGCACGCCCTGCCGCTCTACCACACGGCTCAGCTGCACGTGTTCCTGACCACCGACGTCTACCTCGGCGCCACGAGCATCATCCTCGACGCGCCGGATCCGGCGCGCATGCTCGAGGCGGTCGAACGCGAGGGGGCGACGAAGCTGTTCTGCCCGCCGACCGTCTGGATCTCGCTGCTGCGCTCACCGGAGTTCGATCAGCGCGACCTCAGCTCGCTGCGCAAGGGCTACTACGGCGCGCGCCAGCATGCCGGTCGAGGTGCTTCAGGAGCTCGCGCGCCGGCTGCCGGAGGTGAGGCTGTTCAACTTCTACGGGCAGACCGAGATGTCACCGCTGGCCACGAGACTGGCCCCCGAGGACCAGCTGCGCAAGGCCGGGTCCGCGGGCCGGCCGGCACTCAACGTCGAGACGCGGCTGGTCGACGACGACGGCGATCCCGTCCCGCCCGGCGCAGTCGGCGAGATCGTCCATCGAGGCCCCCACACGATGCTCGGCTACTGGAACGACCCCGAGAGGACCGCCGAGGCCTTCCGGGACGGCTGGTTTCACAGCGGCGACCTCGGGACGCTCGACGAGGACGGCTACCTGACGATCGTCGACCGCAAGAAGGACATGATCAACAGCGGCGGCGAGAACATCGCGAGCCGCGAGGTCGAGGAGGCGATCTACGAGCACGCCGCGGTCGCCGAGGTGGCGGTGTTCGGCGTAGCGCACCCGAAGTGGATCGAGGCCACCACGGCCGCGATCGTCCCCGCTCGTCCGAAGAGATCGACCCGGAGACGATCGTGCAGCACTGCCGGGAGCGTCTGGCGCCGTTCAAGGTGCCGAAATACGTGGTGATCGTCGACGAGCTGCCGAAGAACCCCAGCGGAAAGATCCTCAAGCGCGAGCTCCGGACCGCGCACGAGGGGCTGGCGGAACCGGCCGGATGAAGGTGAGCGACGGGACTCGAACCCGCGACCGCCTGGACCACAACCCCATGGCTGGGGTAGCGACTAGTGCCGAACCCGCTTAGGCGCGCGGATTGGTTGCGCTATGTACTCCTCAGTTTCGCTCAGTTCTGTCCCCGGAACTGTCCCCGCCGCTGCAAACGCCTTCTCCGCCCACTCCGACTCGTGCGCACTCGGGGAGTAGTCGGCGTAGATGAGCGTGGTTGCAAAGTCCCGGTGCCCCATCAACTCTTAAAGGGTGCGAATCGGAACACTCTCGGCGGCCATCGCGGTCCCGAAGCAGTGGCCCACCCCACACCCTGCATCAGTCCGACCGCAACGTCACTCAGAGGTCTCTGACGGTGGTGGTGAGGACTACGGCCTGGCTCCCGGGCACCGTTGGGTCCAACAGCAGCCGCACGCGTGAAACCACCCTGCCCATGCTGGCTTCCGGTTCCGCGTCGGTTACCGTCACGAGCGTACTTGGACGCTTATTACGGAGTCGGTAGCGGTCGCCGAGCTTGTCTGCAAGGGCGAACACTCCTTGCGGTACGAGCACGTTGTATGCGTGTTTTCGCAGGCCGTACACGATCGCGGTCTGCATCTCGAAGCCCAGCCCCACCGCTTGCGGCGTGTTGTTCTGCTCCACCAGCACTCTTGCTCCGCGATCGACGTTTTCGAGGACTCGCCGGACTATGGTCTTCGCCTCATTCGCTTGGCGGAGCTGCCCGGTCTGGCGCGTGGTCTCGCTGGTGGAAACAACCACTGCTCCGGCAAGGATCGCAACAGCCACGCCGACGACAACCGTTCTCGGCACACGCAGCGCCCTTACGGGGATGGGCCGCGCAGCCTTGACCCCCGTCACTACGACGTGAAGCAGAGTAAGCCAGACGAACATCCCCGTAGGGAGCGTCCAGCGGGTGACCTTCTCGATCGCGAGAAACAGCCGTGTGGGCGTCGCAGGAATGGTGATGAGGAGCGCCAGAGCCAGCACAAGCGCGAGTGCCGCCGGAATGGCCAGGTTCGGTTCTCGCAGGTACACCCCTAAGGCGAACGCAACCGCTAATGCGACCAGTACCAGCACGGCGGTTGCCTGAGATATTGCACTTGGGTCACTCAAAATCTCGGCCGCTCGCTCCGGCTGGCCCGCGTCGCCTCTCAGCCACCATGGCGGCACTCCCACGGCGCGCACCCAAGTGTCCCAGCCGGCCTCGCTACCAAGCTTCTCTTCGGAGCTCGAGGCCGTGTCCTTCAGCTTTGTGAGATTGCCAGGCTCGTGCAGCGATTGATCGAGCACCGCCGGCGCCCAACACACAACCCCGACCACCGCGGCGCCGAGTGCCCACCGACCAGCGGAACGCCGCGCGGCTCTTCCATCGCCAAGCCCGCCCCGCCCAGCACGAATACCGAGACCTATCAGCGCGACAGCGACGCATCCGAGGGCTGCCAGCCCAACTGAAAAATGTGTCTGGACCACGAAACTGCTCACGAGGACTAGGACTGGGAGTAGGCGAAATACGCCACAACCCACCGCCCAGGCGATGAACAGCAGGCAGGTGAGCGGCAGCAACGCACCCGCGGAATTGATTGGGTCATAGACCGTCCCCGCGGGTAGCGAGGCGAGCATCGTCGTGATAGCCAGGGCCGTGGCAACGCAGAGGATCCAGCCGCCGAGCCGCTTCGCCAGAAGCACCGCGGCAAACGCTGCGGCCGCGTTCATTACCCCGATGGTCAGGGGCAGACCCCACCCCTCGGTCAACCGTGCTGCAGGGGCGAGCAGCCAGACAAAGAGCGGTCCAGCTCCATAAACAGGAGGGGCGCCCTCGATCGAGGCATCCGAGTACACGCCGACGAGGCGTGGCTCGACGCCAGCGAATCGAGTGCGTTGGTCGCGATGATGGCCTGGTCGAACAATGGCGTCCAGCCCCGCGCAATCGCGTCCAATGTCGCAATCAAGATTGGGACCGCCGGTACCGCTGCGACAAGAAATGCTGCTCGTTGGCCCGTCCCATTCAGCCGTCGCGACTTGCCGAGATGAACCGACGCACCGCGAGCCAAGTCTTGAATGCGAACGATCAAGAGCACAGTTTAGGCGGCGCTTTCGGCGCGATGTTCCCGCTCCTCAAACGCTGTGTTCGCGGAGCGAGGCGTGGCAGCGGGCTGCGGACCTGGCGACTTGACCATGCTAACTCCTGTGAGCTTTGGGGACTTCGACGGGCGTCAGCTTCGTAGCGACCGGAGCGGTAACCCACCAGGAAAGCGGAACTCCTGCTGGCCTTGAACCTTGACGCCGTATGGAGTGGAGGCTCCCGACGCGGCGCCCCTTCGCTCGCCTCGTTGAGCATCGGGACCACGAGCCTGAGCGTTAGCCTTACACCGGACCGGCGCGGGGCGCCGCAGGGACTAGACTCGTGTGCCCGCCATGCGTACATCCTGTCTCGGTCGCTTGTTACGCGCGGGGATAGATAGATATCCGGCGTTGCGCGGCCGTCAAGTCCCATCCGGCCCAGCGGATCATCATGACCAGCCAGAGGCCCAGTCAGTACGAGAGTCGGTGCGATACGCCACGCGTCAGGTGGTGTCCACGGGCGTCGGGCGCTATCACCTTCGGGAGTCGGGGCTCACCATCCGCGTCCGCGTCACAGGTCCGCGATGCCGACATTCTGCGCCAGATATTCGGCGGCGGCGCCGGCGGCGCGACCAAGCCGAGACGGCAGAACCCTCGCGTTCGCAGGGATTTCGTGAAGGTGAGCGACGGGACTCGAACCCGCGACCGCCTGGACCACAACCAGGAGCTCTACCGACTGAGCTACGCCCACCACGCTTGCCGGCCGGCCGCCGAGTGGGCCGGGCCAGCGCTCGGAATCTAGCAGCGGTCCCTGCGCCTCAGCGCAGTATCAACCCTCGGCTTGCCGTTCGCGCGGACCCGCCGCCGGACAGAGCGGACACTTCGAGCAGCGCGCTCACGCGCCGCGCCCCCCGCAAAGCATTCCGCGCCGACGCCGGCGCCGCCAGCCGCAGCTTCCGTGGCGAACGGCCGCCGTTGACCCGGCCCGAGGCGATGGTGGCGGGCGAGCCGCTGCTTCGGCGGAGCACCCCGCGCAGCGCGCAGCTCTTCGAGCACACCGTCCACAGGCTCATGCCGCCGTTCAGCACCCGGGCCAGCCCGGCCGACCGGCGCAGCTTGACCGTACGCCGGAACGACAGGGCCGCGCCGCCCGCGTCGCGCACCACCACTTCGAGAATCGCGCTCGAGCTCGTCTCGCCCTTCAGCGCGCGGCGGGCCGCTCCGGTCAGCCCCACCCTCACGCTCGCGGCGCCCGCAGTGGAGAGCCGTTTTACCCCGTTGCCTATGGCCACCGCGCGCGCCCTCATGCCCAGCCGGCGGGCCGCGCGGGCCGACACGCTCAGCTCCGCGTTCACCCGGCACGCTGCGGCGCACGCCGCGAGCACCGTGTAGCGACCCGCCAGCGCGTCGGCCAGGCGCTCCTCGGTCGGCGCCACCGCGAAGCCCGCGGGCGCCGGCGCCGGTCCCGCGGGCGAGGCCACATCGACCGTGAACGTCGCGGTGCCGCTGAAGCCCACGTTCTCGCTCGGCACGGCCGAGTCGCCCTGCTCCGCGCGCACCGTGTAGACCCCTTCGGCCAGCGCGGCGGGCACGGCAGAGAAGGCGCCCGTCGCCCCATCGCGTGGCACCGCCAGCGTCTGCGCGGGGGCCCCCGCGGCCGAGGCGCCGTTCCACAGCTTCACCGTCACCGTCTCGTCGTCGCCCGGCGCCGTGCCCGCGACCCCGGAGATAGCGGGCGTCGTGTCGCCGGTCACCGACCCGTCGGCCGGCTCGCGCAGCGTCAGCGACGGCGCCACCGTGTCCGCGATCGTCCACGTGTAGACCACGGGCGTCAGGTCCTCGTTGCCCGAGCCGTCCACCGCCCGCACGCGGAACGTGTGCTGGCCGTAGGGCAAGGCGGCAAAGGTCTTGGCCGACGAGCACGGCTCGTAGTCGGCCGCGTCGAGCTGGCACTCGAAGACGGCCCCCGGGTCATCGGGGGATTCGAAGGCGAAGGTCGGCGTGCTGTCGTCGGTGATCTCGGCCGGCTGGCTGGTCAGCTGTGTGGCGGGGGCATCCGCATCGAAGTTGCAGACCGCCTTCTGGCTCGTTACGCCCCAGGCACGCAGGGTGCCCGAGTCGGTCTCGAAAAGGTCGCGCACCCTCAGCGTCCAGGTGCCGCGGCGGTCCTTGCCGTCGAAGCGCGAGAGCTGGTCTCGCTGCGGCCTGAAGGTCCCGCTGTACGAACTCTGCGGCGGCGCGGCAGGGTCGCCGATGGGCCGCGCGGCCTCGTCGTCGAAGGTCACGTCGATGAAGTCCTTCATCGAGTTGTCCGGCCCGCCCGGGTGCTCGGCGAGGCGCACCGTGGTGCCATCGGGCCCGATCAGGTCGATCACCACGTCGCCGACCCAGTCGTGCTCGATCGCCGGGTTGGCGACGGTGCCTTCCAGACGCACCTCCAGGTCCTTGATGCGCCCGCGCTGCGCGACGAACAGCGTCGAGCTGACCCCGGCTCCGCTGTCGTCGGGAATCGAGAGCGGCACCTGGGCACCGGCGGCGTCGCTTTCCTGAGCGGGGCCCGGCTCGCCGGTGGCCAACGACAGCGGGATCGTGTGCGTCTCGGGTACCGGGCTGCTCGTGGCGATGTCCAGGGTGGCGGGCACATCGACACCGCACGTGGACGCGTTGGCCAGCTCGGCCTCGAAGGCCGGGGTGTTGGCACCCTCATCCCCGGGGCTCAGGTGATCGAAGGCCGAGGACGACTGGGTCACAGTGAGCCCCGCGCCGGCGCTCAGCTCGGCGGTCAGGTTCGCGGCGGTCTGGAGGCCCGCGTTTCGCACCTCCTCGGTCACCGAGATCGCCTCGTCCGGCTCCAGCGCGCCGTCGCCGTCGCCGCCCGGTGCGGCATCGTCGACAGTGGTGGTCGAATGCGCGAGCACCGGAGCGGTCTGCTCATCGGCGTTCGAGACCACCAGCGCGTAGTCCTGGTCGGTGGCGTCGGCGTTTCCGGGCACCCCGTCATCGGCCACGTTCAGGCCCCTGACCGTGACGGTGAACCGGCCCGTGGGGCCTGCGGGCAGGTAGACGCTCTCCACGTTGTTGCGCGTGTCCGGCTCCCCGCCGGTGCGCGAGAAGGCTCCCGCGAACACGTTGCCGAGGTAGCGGTCCCCGCGCGCGTCGACCTCGAGGTCGAGGTTGTTCACCCAGGCGTTCCCGGTGGCGGGCCCGGGGGCGTCGGTCCACGCCAGCGTGACCTTCACAGGCTGATCCGGGTCCTGGACCGCGTAGGTCCGCGTGCGCGTGACGCCGCTGGCGCCGATGGTGTCGGTAATGCGCTGGTCGCGGTACTCGCGCGGAGTCGCGTCGAGCGCCGCGCCGACGTTCACCCGCCCCCAGCCCTGGTCGGTATTGGGCCCACCGTCGATCGTCGCGCCCTTGCCCGTGCTGCCCCCGGCCAGGTCGGTGGCGGTGTTGATCAGCAGCGCCTTGGTCATCGCGGGCGAGGGGTAATCCGGGGGTTGGTCGGGTTCCACTGTGCGGTAGTACCAGTGGCGCACCAGCGCGGCCGCGCCCGACACCTGGGGTGTGGCCTGCGACGAGCCGGAGATCAGCGAGTAGAACGCGCTCGACCCGCCGAAGAACGGCCCGCAGGTCCCGGGCGGCTGCGCCCGTGGATAGCCGCCATGGCGCGGCCGGGCCCCCACCATGTGCGTGCCCGGCGCCACGAGATCGGGCTTGAGGCGGCCGTCGTCGGTGGGCCCGCGGCTCGAGAAGTCGATGATGTCGCGCGCGCTGTCGGCGCCGCTGTCGGGCACACCGCAGCCGTCGAGCCCGGACGGCCGCACGCCCTCCGCGGCCCCGACCGTGATCACGTTCTTGGCCGTCCCCTCGGCCAGGATCGTCCCGTAGCCCTCGTTGGGCGCCCCGAGGTTGCCCTCGCCGTCGTTGCCGGCGGCGAACACCTCGACCAGCTCCTGGTTTCCGGCCACCGAGCTGCGCGCGTCACGCACCACCGCGTCGTACTGCTGGGCGCGCGTCGAGTACGTGCCCCAGCCCGCCAGCGTCGCCCGTGCCCCACGAGTTGTTGGAGATGCGCGCACCGCCAACGTAAGCGTCGACGCCAGTGTCGCCGGTACGAACAGGTGGTCGTCGCCGTCGCACTGTGAAGATCTTGGACGCCCCAGCTGGGCGAACGGCGCGACGCCCGAGCCCGTAGTTGAATCCCGCCCCGTCCTCCACGAGCGGGCCGACACCGTCGTTGTAGCCGGTGGCGATCGAGGCCACGTTGGTCCCGTGGCCCCCACAGTCGTCAGCCTCAGCGTCGCCCGTGTAGTTGTTGAGATAGGCCAGGCGGTTGCCGAAGTCGGGATGCGCGAGAGGGTCCTGGCCGTTGTCGAGCCCCTCATCGGTCACATCGACCGCGAAGGCGAACGTGTCGTCGTTGGGGATACGAAGGTCGTCGACCAGCCAGTCGAGGTAGCCGGGCCCGCTCGGCGCGAAGCCGCTCAGGTTGCCGGCCACGATCTGCGCGCCGCGCTCGTCGGCCAGCTCGGGCCGGCCGTAGGGCTCGACGGTCACCACCGCCGGGTCGCGCGCCAGCTCGGCGGCCTCCGCGGGCGAAAGAGCGAGGTACTGCGTGCGCAGCGCGCCCACCGTCGCGGTCCGGCCCACCGACCGGCCGGCGGCCGCGGCGTTGTCACGGGCCTCCTCGCCGTCGCCCCCGGAGAGCGTCTGCACGGCGTAGCGGCCGGTGGCGCGCGGGGCGCGCTCGAGCTTGTCCGCCGCGGTGAGCGCCGCGACCGCGCGCACCGGCGCGTAGCTTCCGACCAGCGCGGCCAGCCGGTCGACCTGCCTGCCCTCGGCGTGCACCACGTAGGAGTTCTCGGCCTGGTAGGTCACGAGGCGCGCGCCGGTCGAGCGCAGGCGGGCCAGCCACGCGTCCTTGGGCGGGCCGACGAACTGCACCAGGGCCAGGGCCTCGCCGCGGTCGGGCGCCTCCTTGCCGGCCAGCGAGCTGCGCGCCTTCGCGGGATCGAAGCGACCGGCCGCTGTGGTCACCGTCCGCATGTCGTCGCGCCGGTCGGCGCCGGCCCGCCGCAGAAGCGCGTCGTCGGGGCCGGCCGCCTCCACCAGCGAGAACGTGCCGTAGCGAGCGACCACGCGCGCGTCACTCGAAGCCAGCGCAGCCTCGCCCTCCGGCGTCTCGGGCACCACCAATAGGTGGGACGCGCTGGCCGGCGGCCCGGCCGGGGACTGGGCATCGGCCAGCGTGCCGCCCGCGATGGCGGCCAGGATCACGGCAACTGGAATCAGCGAAGCGAGTCGCGAAGCGACGATGCGAGGCCCTTTCACGCGAGGCGCTTGGTCAAGGTTAGAGCTGTCCTGGGGGTCAAACGGCGCATCCATGGAACGGGGTAGTACATCCGTCCAGGTTTCTTCGGCTGATTGCCGCGGTAGCTTGAGAGCAATGGCCGATCCCGACTTCGCGGCCGATGTCGAAGGCCTGAAGCGGGCGGTCGAGCTGCTGGCCGAGTACGCCGAGCGAGCCTCCGATCCGCTGCCGCGCGAAGCCGTCGCCGCCTGGCCCGACCGCCTCCCCGAGACCGGCGCCGGCGCGATGGCGGCGCTGGAGGCGCTCGCCCCGGCCATCCTCGGCGGCGCCGCCCGGCTCGGCCACCCGGGCTACTTCGGGCACATGGACCCGCCCACTCCCTGGCCAGCCTGGGCGGGCGCGCTCTGGGCCGCGTCGCTCAACCAGAACCTGCTGCACCACGACTCCGCCCCCGTCGCGCGAGCCCTCGAGCGCTCGGTGATCGGCTGGCTCACTCCCTTCTTCGGCATGGACGGCGGCCACCTGCTGCCGGGGGCGAGCCTGGCCACGCTCACCGCGCTGTGGGCGGCCCGCGAGCTGCACGGCGTCGACACTGTCGTCGCGTCGGAGCTCGCCCACCTCAGCGTCCGCAAGGCGGCCCGGCTGCTGCAACTCGAGCTCGTCGAGCTGCCGGCAGGCCACCACGACCACCGGGTGACACCGGCCCGGCTCGAGGACCCAAGGCGCACAGCGGTCGTGCTCACGGCGGGCACCGTGGCCTCGGGAGCGGTGGACCCCCTCGATGCCTTTCCCGACGCCGCCTGGCGCCACATCGACGCCGCGTGGGCCGGCCCGCTCCGCCTGAGCGAGAGTCATGCGCACATCCTCGAGGGCGTCGACCGCGCCGACTCGGTGGGCTTCTCGGCCCACAAGTGGCTGTTCCAGCCCAAGGAGTGCGCCGCGCTGATGTTCCGCGACAGCGCCGCCGCCCACGACGTCATCTCCTTTGGCGGCGGCTACCTGGCCGATCCCAACGTCGGTCTGCTGGGCTCCCACGGAGGGAGTGCGTTACCCCTGGCCCTGACCCTGCTGGCCTGGGGGCGCGAGGGCACGGCCCGGCGGATCGAGACCTGCATGGCCAAGGCGAAGCAGCTCGCGGAGCGGGTGGACGAAGAGCCGCGGCTGGAGCTGTTCGCGCCGCCCGCGACGGGCGTGGTGTTGTGGCGCCCGGCCGATGCCGAAGCCGCAGAGGTACACGCGCGCACGCGAGGAGCCTTCGTTTCCCTCACCACCGTGCACGACGAGACCTGGCTGCGCTCCGTGGCCGCGAATCCCAACGCGGACCCCGACCTGGTCATCGACGCGGTGCTGAACGCGCTCTAGCTAGCCGACCTTGACCGGCTCGGCGGGCACTGTCTGCTCCGCCACCGCTTCCACGATCTCGCCCGGCTCGCCCTCCTCGCGCGCGCAGACCACCCGGAAGCGGCCGCTGCCGAGCTCGGCGTTGGGCCGGACGGGAAGGCCTCGGATGGTGTCCCAGCCGAGCCGCTCCAGCTCGAATGGATTCAACTCGATCGCAACCGCCGGCCACTCGCATCCCTGGTTGTGGGTGTCGATGGCCTTGCTGATGGCCTCGAGGTTCTTGCCCTCCGAGCTCATCGCTCCGCCGGGCTTCCGAGGTTCTTCGCGTAGTGATCGATGGTGCGGCGCAGCCCGTCGCGGAACTCGACCTCGGGCTCCCACCCAAGCAGCTGGCGGGCGCGCGTGATGTCGGGCTGGCGCACCTGAGGATCGTCGATCGGCAGCGCCTCGAACACGATCTCGGAGCGCGACTCGGTCAGCTCGATGATCACCTTGGCCAGGTCGAGCAGGCTCATCTCCCCGGGGTTGCCGAGGTTGACCGGCTCGTGGACCTCCGACTCGGCCAACAGCACGAGCCCGCGGATCAGGTCGTCGACGTAACAGAAGCTGCGCGTCTGGGAGCCGTCGCCGAACACGGTCAGCGGCCGGTCGGTCATGGCCTGGCGCAGGAAGGTGGGGATGGCCCGGCCGTCGTGGGGCCTCATCTTCGGCCCCGAGGTGTTGAAGATCCGAGCGATGCAGGTGTTCACGCCCTGCTGGCGCAGGTAGGCCATCGTCAGCGCCTCGGCGTAGCGCTTGGCTTCGTCGTACACGCCGCGGGGGCCGATCGGGTTGACGTTGCCCCAGTAGGACTCGGGCTGCGGGTGCACCAGCGGGTCGCCGTAGACCTCGCTCGTCGAGGCCAGCAGGAAGCGGGCGCGGTGCTTCTTGGCCAGGCCCAGTGTGTTGTGAGTGCCGTACGCACCCACCTTGAGGGTGTGCAGCGGCAGGCGCGCGTAGTCGATCGGGCTCGCCGGGGAGGCCATGTGGAACACGTAGTCCACCGGCTCGTCGATCTCGTAGTGGCTGGTGATGTCGAGCATCTCGAAGCGGAAGTCCGCGCCGGTCTCGAGGTGGCGGATGTTCTCGAGGGAGCCGGTCTCGAGGTTGTCCACGCACACCACGCGCTGGCCGCGGGCGATCAGGTAGTCGCACAGATGCGAGCCGAGAAAGCCGGCTCCCCCGGTGACTAGCGACGTGGCCACGCCCGAGACCCTAGCTAGCGAACTCGACGACCACCTTGATGTCGTCGTCGTTCTTGTCGAGGGCCTCGCTCCAGCGCTCGAGCGGCACTTCGCGGGTGATAAGCCGGCCCAGCCAGTCGCGGTCGGCCTGCGCGAGCGCGCCCGAGGCCTGCTCGAAGTGGCGCCGATTGGCGTTGACCGAGCCGAAGATGACGTCGTTCTCGAGCACGATCTCGTTGTTGATCTCGCCGACGTCCACCTGCAGGGTCCGCTTCGGCGCCACGCCGGTCAGGCAGACGATCGCTCCCGGCGCGGTGAAGCGCATGGCGTCCACCACCAGCTGGGCCACTCCGGTGCACTCGACGATGATGTCCGGCTCGGCGTCCTCGCACAGCTCTTCGATCGAGCCGGTGTGGTAGGTCGCTCCCAGTGCGGTCACCAGGTCGGGCTTGATGCCGCTTTCGGCGCGGTCGAGCACGTGGGTCTCCATGCCGCGCTGCACCGACATCAGGGCCGCAAGCAGGCCGATCGGGCCCGCGCCGGTGACCAGGGCCCGATCGTGCACGGCGCAGGCGCGCGCGCGGATGCGCTCGATCTGCTCCCAGGCCTTGGCCAGCACGCTGGCCGGCTCGGTCAGCACCCCGAGCTCGCCCAACCCGGCGTCCACGGGGATCGCGAAGTCCTGCTCGAGGGCCACCAGCTCGGCGCCGTAGCCGTCGCGCGCCTTGATGCCGCGCTCGGTGTAGAGGCCGTTGCGGCACATGTCCCACTCGCCGCGAGCGCAGCACGCGCACGGCACGGGATCGGGCCGGCGCACGATGCCGGCCACCAGGTCACCGGGCGCGAACGCCGAGCCGCCCGGGGCCTGGCGCACCCGGCCCAGCAGCTCGTGGCCGAGCACGAGCTGCTCGCGCCCGGGCGGCGGCTCGCCGTGGTTGCCGTCGACGATCTCGCGGTCGGTCCCGCACACCCCGAGACGCAGGGTCTCCACCAGGAGCTGTCCCTCCCCTGCGCTGGGCTCTTCCACCTGGCTGAGGGTTGCGCTGTCCGGATCGCCGGGCACGACGGTGATGGCCTGCATAGCCGAGCCTTACCCCGGCGGCGCGCCGAGTACCCTCCCGCGGCATGGACCTCGGGGCACCCGGCTCGTACATGACCCTCCAGCCCGGGGTCGCCGTCTACACCAGCGACGGCGAGCAGCTCGGGGTGGTCGAGCACGTGCTGGCCGAGCCCGACAAGGACATCTTCGACGGGATCGTTCTCGACACGAGCGTGCTGCCCGGAGGCCACCGCTTCGTGGACGCCCCACAAGTCGGCGAGATCCACGAGCGCGGCGTGACCCTCTCGATCGACCGGGCCGCCGCCGAAGGGCTGCCCGAGCCCTCGGAGAACCCCGCGGCCATGGACGCGACCCCCGACGACACCACCGAGGGCGAGCTGGAGCGAAAGCTGCGCCGGGCCTGGGACTACCTGTCCGGCAACTACTAGTGGGCTAGAGCAGCACGCCGGCGAAGGCCTCGGGACGACCGCGGCCGAGCGTGCTCTCGAGGCGCTCGCGATACAGGGCGGCGCCCGTCGACCCGCTGAGCAGGGTGTAGGAGTCGCGCTCCCAGTTGTCGGGATATATCCGGGCGACCCAGCCGCGCAGGTAGGGCTGCACCACGAGCGCGTGCGGCGCCACGTCGAGCAGCGCGTTGACTTCGACGAGCGTGCCGGCGAGCGGCGAGGCGATCGCGATGCGCCGGCCGTGGCGGGCACTGGCGGTGGCGATCGTGCTTCCCACCTCGACCCGGTCAACCGCCCAGAACTCCACCTCCGGCGCGTGCCACAACACCTCGCGCAGGGGCGCCGCGGCCCCCACGGTCACGCAACCGTCCTCCTCGGGCCGGGCCCACACGTGACGATCGGCGAGGTAGTGCACGCTCGTCGGAAGGTAGAACTGGTCCAGCATTCTCACCACGACGGTGATGAGAAGGCCGGACGGAAGCCGGTCAGGAGCCGGCGTCGTCCTCCTGCTCGTCAGCGCTCGAGTCCTCGGCCGGGGGCTCCTCGCGCGGCGGCTCTTCGCGCACGCGATCCTCCTCCTCACGGAGAACCTCGCGAACGGTGTCGATATCGGGCTTGTGGCGTTTCTCCATAGATGCCCCCGGCAGGACTCGAACCTGCGACCCGCTGCTTAAGAAGGGGCGAGCAGATGCTGCAGTCTACCGCCGCCTGTCGCCGAGACCGAGCGCACTCGACGACGCCTCCGAGGCGGTGGCCGACGCCCAGCGGTTGCATGTCGGTGCTCAGGCAAGGAGACTGGGACGCCGTGGCCCAGGAACTCGCAATCCCGGGGGCGGGGACAACCGCCAAGATCCGCAACCCGCTCGCTGTGCTGGCGCTCGGCCTCATCACGCTGGGCATCTACCACATCTTCTGGTGGTACTTCATCAACCGCGAGATGGCCGACCTCGGCCGAGCGAACCGCAGGCCCGAGCTCGGCGACAACCCGATCATGTCGGTGGTCGCCGTGACCATCGGTGCCCTCGTCATCGTGCCGCTGTTTGTCAGCTTCTGGCGAACGCTCAAGCGCATCGAGACCTCTCAGAACTTGGTGCTCGGATCGAACAACCTCGCCGTGGTCTTGGTGTTCATCCTCGGACTGATCCCGCTGGTGAATCTCGTCGTGGCGCCACTCATGCAGAGCAACCTGAACCAGGTCTGGGAGGCCGGAGGCCAGCCAGCCGGGTCGCTCAAGTCGGCATCGGCACAGCAGCCGATCGAGCAAGCGGAGTCGCCCTCCGCGTCGCCCCCGACGCCAAGCGCCTGAGCGGGCTGCCGAGCGGCTACGCACCCAGCGCGACGCGATTCGTCGACCAACCTGACGCAGCGGTGACCTATGAACCTGGCGGCCGGTACGTTGCTGCGGCGGCCTTCCGCATCGCATCCTGGGCCTCGTCCATGTCGAGCAGCACTGTCGTCTCGACCTCCGATAACGCTCCGCTGGCGCCGACGGCCATAGCCACCGCCGCCGCCGACGCGTTGTCGGGCCCGTCCATCAAAAAGACTCCGTCGAACTCTCCAAAGGCGTACCAGAAGCCCAAGAGCTTGCCGCCAAGTGAATCCGCCAGTTCCCGCGCCGCGACGCTCCTGTCCTGCGGGTCACTGAGCAGCCCCTTCATAGCGTCCGTCGAGTAGCTGAAACGGGTCAGGTAAAGCGCCATCGAAGTACCGCCTGACTGGAAGTGTTAGGGACGGAGCGATCCTCGTCCACCGCGGACCAGAAAGCAAGGCCACTCGCCCTGCGATTCGCGCGACCAATGTCCGCCGCCCGTGACCATGCCCCCGGCAGGACTCGAACCTGCGACCCGCTGCTTAGAAGGCAGCCGCTCTTTCCAGCTGAGCTACGGGGGCCCACCGGCGAGGATAGGCCGCCAAGCGAACCTGCGTTACGAGTCAGCCGAGGAGCTCTCCAGACCGAACTCCTCGATCATCACTCTGGCGAAGGGGGTGTCGGGGCGTTCGCGCGGCTCGCCGTCGAGCGTCACGTCGACCACCTCATCGAACAGGGCCACCAGGCCGGTGAGGGCCCTCGCGTCTTCGACGGGATCCTCATAGCTCCACAGCAGGTTGTCGATGGTGCGCCCTCCGGCCTCGAAGGACCAGTAGGTCGCCTCGCCCTTGTAAGGGCAGCGGGTGCGCTGCGGGCTCGGCTTGAGCTCGACCTTCACGTCCTCGCGCCGGAAGTAGAAGCGCGTGGGCAGGTGGGTCTCGAACACGAGCGTCGGGCGGCGGCTCTCGGCGATCAGCTCGCCCGCGACCTCGATCCGCACGTGACGCGAGCTCCGCAGCGCCTCCACGCTGTGAAAGGGGTCACGTGGGTGAGCGAAGATCTCCTGGTCCTCCTCGTACCACGCGTCGAAGCCGTCGAAGTCGAGCAGGACGTGACCGTTCAGGTCCGGGTCGGCGGGGCGGAACGCCACGTTGGCGCGGGTCTCGCCGCCGGCCCGCAGGTCGAGCGGCTCTCCGTCGGTCGAGTGCGCGCTGAAGGGGATGCCCGGGTGGAGGATCGGGGCGTCGGACTCCTCGCCCGCTCCGGCCGCCGGGGAGAGCTCCGCGGTCACGTCCTCGATCGGGACGGCGTAGGAGGGCACGACCCGCCGCGGCTCCCAGACGAGCAAGGCTCGCTTGCTGTCCGCCACCTCGTTGCCACCGACCGTCGCGCGTATGCGCTTGTCGGTCGGCTCGTGACGAAGCCGGCCGAGCGACGAGCCCAGGAGTTCTGCTACGCGAGCGCTCATTGCTTGCGGCCGAGAATAGCGCCGAGATCAGCGTCCCGACCCGCCACCGATCGAGGACCCTGAGAACAGGAAGAACCAGAGCTCGAAGGCGACCGCGGCCAGGATCACGCACACCACCACGATCTGCTCCGGCCCGCTGACCCTCGCCCTGGCGGCGGCCGTCTCGGGGCGCTCGCCGCGCATGCTGCGCAGCCACGGAGCGTGCGTGCGCACCGTGGGCATGGTGCCGGTGACCTCGCGGTAGGCGTAGCTGACGCGCTTGAGGGCCTGGTAGAGCAGGAAGCTGAACAGCACCAGGCAGCCGATCACGGCCGCGAAGGCGCCCATGGAGGGCTGACTCTGCTCGCCCTGGACCTGCGATCCGATCCAGAGCGCGAGCAGCGGGCTGCCCGTCCAGACGTTGAGAGCTATGAACGCGGTGAGAGCGGCGAGTGCGTAGCGCTTCAGGCCTCGGACGATACGGGCTCGCCCGGCGCGGGCACCCACCGAGCCAGGATGGCGGAGAGCGCGGCACTTTAGCCCGGGCGCAGCACCACCACGTCGCCCGGTGCCCCCTGCAGGAGCCAGCTCACGTCGGCCGGCTCGAAGCCCGGCCCCGCTCCCGCCTTCGCGGCCACCACCAGGGTGTCGAAGCGCTCGGTCTCGAGCAGGGCGCTGAGCGCGTGGCGGGCCGTCCGGCCGCGTTCGATGCGCGAGTCCACGGGCACGCCCTCGCCGGTGGCCCGTTGCTCGATCAGCTCGAGCAGGGGCATCGCCGCCTCCGATTCGCGCTCCGGCACCGGGGATTCCAGCGACAGGTGGTGGGGGACGACCGCCAGATAGGCGGGGATCAGCGTGGCGTCCTGCGCGCGCGCGAGCGCCAGGGTCAGGTCGAGGGCGCCGTGGGAGACCGTCGAGCCGTTGAATGGGAACAGGATCCGCCGTCCCGATCCTCCGGTGCCGGTCCGGGCGCGGCGCAGGCGACTCATCCCGCCCCCTCCAGGCGGCGCGAGCGGTCGGCCACGATGCGCACGTCCACGCCCGGCATCTTGCGCGTGATGCGGTCGGGCAGCGACTCGGAGAAGCGCCTCAGCCCGGTCTGGGGCTCGGGCCGGCCGATCAGCACGTAGGTGGTGCCGCGCTCGGCGGCCACCCGGGCCGCGGTGTCGACGAGGTCGTCGCCCTCCTCCACGAGGAACTGGGCGCCGAGCACCGAGGCGAGCCGGCGGAGCGCCTCCAGCTGCTCGCGGTCCTCCCCGCGCGGCGGGGGGCCGGGCGGGTGCACGTAGAGCAGGTCGAGCTCGGCGTTCAGGCGCTGGGCGGAGCGCCAGGCGCGCCGCACCAGCCGCTGAGAGCGCGGACGCGGCGTGACCAGCGCGAGAACGCGCTCGGCCAGCGCGGCGGGCGCCTCGTCGGCCAGCAGGTCCTCCCGGGTACCGAGCACCTCCGCCGCGGCTCGCCCGCGCTTCAGCTCGACCTCCTCGGCGGTCTGGCGCAGGGCAACCTCGCGCAGCGCGGCCAGGTTCTCGACCCGGAAGAAGTTGTCGAGCGCGGCCGGCACCCTCTCCTTGGGGTACACCTTGCCCTCCCGCAACCGGCCGATCAGCGCCTGCGGCGTGAGGTCGACGAGCACCACCTCGTCGGCCGAGGCCAGCACGCTGTCGGGAAAGGTCTCCCTCACGCGCACGCCGGTGAGCTCGGCCACGCGGTCGTTGAGCGATTCGAGGTGCTGCACGTTGACGGTGGAGAACACGTCGATGCCGGCGTCGAGCACGTCCTCGATGTCCTCGAAGCGCTTGCCGTGCTCGAGCCCGGGCGCGTTGGTGTGGGCGAGCTCGTCGATCAGGCAGAGCTCGGGCGAGCGCTGGAATATGGCCGGCAGGTCCATCTCGTCGACGTTCGCTCCGCGGTACTCGACCTGGCGGCGGGGCAGTCGCTCGAGCCCCTCGGCCTGCGCCTCGGTCTCGGGCCGCGCGTGCGGCTCGAGGTAGCCGATCAGGACATCACGACCCGCGGCACGCTCGGCTCGTCCCTCCTGGAGCATCCGGTAGGTCTTGCCGACGCCGGCCGCCATGCCCAGGAAGATCTTGTAATGGCCGCGCACTAGGCCCCGAGCACATTGTGGACCACCAGGTCGATCAGCTTGATTCCGATGAACGGCGCCACCAGCCCGCCCAGCCCGTAGATCAGCAGGTTGCGCCGCAGGAGGGCCGTGGCGCCCACCGGCCGGTAGCGCACCCCGCGCAGCGCCAGCGGAACCAGCAGGGGGATGATCAGCGCGTTGAAGACGATCGCCGAGATGATCGCCGACGCCGGGGTACCGAGGTCCATGATGTTGAGGCGCTCGAGCGGCCCCGACTCGGCGCCGGCGGCCACGTAGGCGGCCGCGAAGATCGCGGGCAGGATGGCGAAGTACTTGGCGATGTCGTTGGCCACGGAGAAGGTGGTCAGCGCGCCGCGGGTGATCAGCAGCTGCTTGCCGATCTCGACGATCTCGATCAGCTTCGTGGGATTGGAATCGAGATCCACCATGTTGCCCGCCTCGCGAGCGGCCTGGGTGCCGGTGTTCATGGCCACGCCCACGTCGGCCTGGGCCAGCGCCGGCGCGTCGTTGGTGCCGTCGCCGGTCATGGCCACGAGCCGGCCCTCGCGCTGCTCGTCGCGAATCAGCTCGAGCTTGCGCTCGGGGGTGGCTTCGGCCAGGAAGTCGTCGACGCCCGACTCGTCGGCGATTTTCGCCGCGGTGAGCGGGTTGTCGCCGGTGACCATGACGGTGCGTATGCCCATGGCGCGCAGTTGGTCGAAGCGGTGGCGCATTCCCTCCTTGACCACGTCCTTGAGGTAGACCACGCCGAGCACCTGGGAGTCGCGCGCCACGGCCAGCGGGGTCCCGCCCTCCGAGGCCACCCGGTCGACCACGAACTTCAGCTCGGGCGGAGCCTGGCCGCCCTCGGCGGCCACGAAGTCGATGATCGCGTCGCCCGCTCCCTTGCGCAGGCGATACCCGTCGCGGTCCACGCCGCTCATGCGCGTCTCGGCCGAGAAGGGAACGAAGTTGGCGCTGGCATCGAAGGAGTGCTCGCGGATTCCGTACTGCTTGGCCAGCACGACTATCGACCGCCCCTCCGGGGTCTCGTCGGCCAGCGAGGCCACCTGCGCCGCCTCGGCCAGCTCGGCCTCCTCGACGCCGGGCATGGGCAGGAACTCGGTGGCCTCGCGGTTGCCGAGGGTGATCGTCCCCGTCTTGTCGAGCAACAGCACGTCCACGTCCCCCGAGGCCTCGACCGACCGCCCCGAGAGCGCCAGCACGTTGCGCCGGACCAGGCGGTCCATGCCGGCGATGCCGATGGCCGAGAGCAGGGCGCCGATCGTGGTGGGAATGAGGGCCACCAGCAGCGCGATGAGCGTGGCGATCGAGATGTTCGTGTCGGCGAAGGTGGCGATCGGGCGAAGAGTCGCCACCACCACGAGGAAGATCAGGGTGAGCCCGGAGAGCAGGATGCCCAGGGCGATCTCGTTGGGCGTCTTGCGTCGCGCGGCACCCTCCACGAGCGCGATCATGCGGTCGAGGAAGCTCTCGCCCGGCAGCTGGGTGATCTCCACCACGATCCGGTCGGACAGCACCTTGGTGCCGCCGGTGACCGCGCTGCGGTCGCCGCCGGACTCGCGGATCACCGGAGCCGACTCGCCGGTCACCGCCGACTCGTCGACGGAGGCGATGCCGTCGATGACGGTGCCGTCGCCGGGGATGAACTCGCCGGCTTCGACCACCACCACGTCGCCGCGGGTGAGCTCGGAGGCCGGCTTGTCGGCGCCGTCGCGAAGGCGAGCCACGGTCTCGGTGCGCATCGCGCGCAGGGCGTCGGCCTGGGCCTTGCCGCGGCCCTCGGCGAGCGCCTCGGCCAGGTTGGCGAACACCACCGTGAGCCACAGCCAGACGGCCACGACGAAGGTGAACCAGGCCGGTTCGTCGCCCCCGCCGAGCGGCTCCCCTCCGAAGGCCTGGATGAGCCAGCCGAAGGTGGTGACGACAGCGCCGATCTCCACCACGAGCATGACCGGGTTGCGAAACTGCACGCGCGGGTCGAGCTTCGCGAAGCTCGAGAGGACTGCCTGGCGCAGCGCGGCGCCTCCGAAGAGGCTCTCGTCGCTCTTCATCGCGACCCCTCCTCGTCGTCGAGCGCCAGGTTGAGCTCGAGCACGTTCACACCGGGCTCGCCGAACACGCCGAGCGAGCGGTCGTCGGTGTTCTGCTCGACGAGCTCGAGCACCCGTCCGGGATCCAGGCCGCGCTCCTCGGCCACTCGCGCGGCCTGGATCTCGGCGTTCTCGGGCGATATGTGAGGGTCGACGCCCGACGCGGACGTCTGAACCGCGTCGGGGGGAACGTCACCGGCCTCGAGCTGTGGATTGAAGGGCCTCTCGCGCTCGAGGTAGGCGGCGAGGTTCTCCTCGAAGAGCGCCCTCAGGTCCGCGTTGTTGGGCCCGAGGTTGTTGAAGAAGGTGGCGTTGGGGCTGTAGTCGGTCACCGAGGGCCGCGACTGGAAGTAGCGCGCTGCGCCGCGGCCGCCGAAGTCCTGGCCGATCAAGCGCGAGCCGACGGCCTCGCCGTCACGCTCGATCTGGCTGCCGTCGGCCTTGCCGGGCCACGCAACCTGAGCCACGCCCGTGGTGAGCAGCGGATAGGCCAGTCCCAGCAGGACGGTGAACACCAGGATGGCCAGGGCTGAGTTGACGAGGTCGCGTCGCATGCGAGGTCCTAGAACAGTTGGTCGGTGAGCCCCTGCACCACGGGGCCGAGCAGGAAGGCGGGGAAGAAGGTGAGGGCCGCGACGATCACGATCGTGGCGATCAGGAGGACCACGAAGGTGCCGGTGTCGGTGCGGAAGGTGCCGGGCCCGATCGGCGACACGCGCTTGGGCGCCAGCGAGCCGGCCACCGCCAGGGCCGCCACCAGCGGCACGAAGCGCCCGAACAGCATCGACACGCCGCCCAGCAGGTCGGCGAACGTGATGCCGAAGGCGCCCACGTTGGTGCCGTTGGGCTGAACGTAACCGGTGTAGCCGGCGAAGGCGGAGCCGTTGTTGTTGGCCTGGGAGAGGTAGGCGTAGAGCGTTTCCGAGAACCCCTGCGGCCCGGGGTTGTACACGGACGGAGCGCCGTACTTGGTGGCCACGGCGAGGCCGGTGGCCACCAGCACCGCCAGGGGCGCGAACAGGGTGCCCACCATCACCAGCTTGACCTCGCGGGCCTCGATCTTCTTGCCCAGGTACTCGGGCGTTCGCCCCACCATCAGCCCGGCGATGAACACCCCGAGCACCACGAAGAGCAACATCCCGTAGAGCCCGGAGCCCACTCCGCCGAACACGACCTCGCCGGTGGAGATATTGAACATGGGCACGAGGCCGCCGATGCCGGTGAGGGAGTCGAAGGCGGCGTTCACCGCGCCGCACGAGGCGACGGTGGTGATGGCCGTGAACAGCGCGCTCGAGGCGATCCCGAAGCGCTGCTCCTTGCCCTCCAGGTTGCCCGGGTCGCCGGTCAGGCCGGCCAGCTGCTGGGCGGGCGAGGCGTCGCCCTCGGCCGCGTAGACCACGAGCACCGAGGCCACGAACATGATCAGCATCGCCCCGTAGAGGGCCCACCCCTGGCGCCGGTTGCCGACGAAGCGGCCGAAGGTCGCGGTCAGCCCGGCGGGGATGATCAGGATCAGCAGCATCTCCACGAAGTTGGTGAGCCCGCTCGGGTTCTCGAAGGGCATGGCGCTGTTGACGTTGAAGAAGCCGCCGCCGTTGGTGCCCAGCATCTTGATGGCCTCCTGGGAGGCCACCGGGCCGAGCGCGAGCGTCTGCTCACCCACCTCGGTGTACGGGCCGAGGCTCTGGATCACGCCCTGGGAGACCAGGAACAGCGCGCCCACGAACGAGATGGGCAGCAGCACGTAGAGCAGCGTTCGCGTCAGGTCCTGCCAGAAGTTCCCCAGCGAGGTGCCCGAGCGCGTGGCAAAGCCGCGGATCACGGCGATCGCCACCGAGATGCCGACCGCCGCGGAGATGAAGTTCTGCACGGCGAGACCGGCCATCTGGGAGAAGTAGGAGAGCGTCGTCTCGCCGGCGTAGTACTGCCAATTCGTGTTCGACACAAAGGACGACGCGGTGTTGAAGCTCACGTCCCAGGTGCCCGAGCCGAGGTCCTCGGGGTTGAACGGGTGGATGCCCTGGGTGCGCAGCACCGCGTAGAGGAAGATCCAGAAGAGGCCGGAGAACACCAGCACCGAGCGCGCGTAGCCCTTCCAGTCCTGCGAAGCCGCCGGGTTCACCCGCAGCGCACCGAACACGAGCCGCTCGACCGGGGCTAGCAGGGTGAATTCGCCGCGGTAGACGCGCGCCATGTAGCCGCCGACCAGCGGGGTCAGCGCCGTTAGCGCCGCCAGGTAGATGGCGATCTGGAGCAGCCCCTGCGCGGTCACAGCCGCTCCCCGCGCAGTAGCGCGTAGAGCAGGTAGGCCGCCACCAGCAGCGTCACGACCAGGCCGAAGACCTCCGCGGCGCTCATACCCGGTCGAGGCCCTCGATCAGGAGAAGCACGAGGCCGAAGGCGACCAGGGCGATCAGAATGGAGACGAGGTCCACGCATCCACTGTCGGCGACCCCCCGGCAAGGCGGCGTCAAGAAGCGCCGCCCGCGTATCAAGTTTGCGTCAAGACGCTACGAAGCGGTAGCCCACGCCCGGGTCGGTCCGGATGAAGGCGGGTGCGCCCGGTTCGGGCTCGATCTTTCGCCGCAGGTTGGCTATGTGCACGCGCAGGGTGTGGGTGTCGTCCTGGTAGGCCTGTCCCCAGACCTCGCCGAGCAGTGCCCGGTGGGTCATCAGCCGGCCGCGGTTGCGTGCGAGCACGCGCAGGAGATCGAACTCGATCGGGGTCAGGCGGACCTCCTGCCCGTCGCGCAGCACGCGATGCCCGGCCACGTCGATCTCGAGGCCGTCCACCCGGAGCACCGGCTCCTCGCGGTTGCCCGCCCGCCGCAGCGCCGCGTTGAGACGCGCCACCAGCTCGCCCGGGCTGAAGGGCTTGGTCACGTAGTCGTCGGCCCCGGACTCGAGCGCGCGGATCTTCTCGTTCTCCTCGCCCACCGCGGACAGCACGAGGATGGGCATCTCGGACCACTCGCGGATGGAGCGGCAGACCTCGATGCCGTCGCCGTCGGGCAGGATCAGGTCGAGGATGGCCGCGTCGGGCGCCCTGAGCGCGGCGGCGTCGAGGGCCTCCTCGGCGCCCTGGGCGGTGACCACCTCGAAACCCGCGTCACGCAGGATCACGCGCAGGGCGCGCAGGATCTGAGGCTCGTCGTCGCAGACGAGCACTCGCCGTCCCGCGCTCAACGGACCTGGGCGGGCTGCTCCGCGGGCACCGGCAGCGCCACCACGATGGTCGTGCCCTGTCCCGGCAGCGATTCCGCCCGTATGCGCCCTCCGTTGGCCTCGACGAAACCGCGGGCGATGGCCAGCCCGAGGCCCGTGCCGGAGTGGTCGCCGGCGGAGTGGAAGGGCTCGAAGATCCGCTCCAGCTCCTCGCGTGCCACGCCCGGGCCGCGGTCGCCGACCCGCAGCAGCACCTGTTGACCGGTGCGGCGCGCCCTCACGGTCACCGGCTCACCGGCCGCGTGGCGGCCCGCGTTGTCGAGCACGTTGGCCAGGGCGCGCTCGAGCTGGCCCCCGTCGGCCTGGACGAACGGGAGGTCGGCCCCGATCTGGACGTCGAAGCCTCCGGGGGGAGCCGGCACGGCCTCGAGGGCCGCGCCCACGATCTCCTCGAGGGAAACCCAGTCGGCGCGCGACTGGACGCCACCCGCCTGGAGGCGCGAGAGGTCGAGCAGGTTGTCCACCAGCCGCGCCAGACGCGCGCTCTCCAGGGCGATCACCGAGGTCAGCTCGTCGCGCGACTCCGGGGAGAGAGTCTCGGAGCCGAGCCCCTCCGCGGCGGTGGTGATGGCCGTGAGCGGCGAGCGCAGGTCGTGCGAGACCGAGCGCAGCACCGCGGTCTTGACCACGTTCGAGCGCCGCAGGGCCTTGGTCTCGATCACCTGCGTCTCCAGCTCGTCGCGCTTGCGCGCCGCGGCCACCAGGGTCTCGAGAGCGGGCACCACCCGGTCCTGAAGGGCCTCGAGCACATCGGGGTCGGTGTCGCGCGGCACCATCACGGTCCCCACCCGCGCGCCTCCCACGATCAGCGGCAGCGCGCGCCGGCGCTCGTCGGAGTCGGCCCACGACAGCTCGATCGACACCGAGGACAACCCGAAGGCCGAGGCGATCCGCCGTCCGGCCGTGCGTAGCGACTCCTCCAGCTCGGCGCCACCCAGCAGGGTGCGGGCCATCTCGGCGGCGAGGTCGGCCTCCGACCGCCGCCGCTCGGCCTCCTCGGCCCGGGCCCGCGCGGCTTCGGCCAGGCCGCTGATAACCGTGGCCGCGACGAGGAACACGGCCAGCGCGACCCAGTTCTGCCCGTCCGAGATGGTGAAGCCGCCGGTGGGCGGAATGTGGAAGAAGTTGAAGGCGGCCGCGCTCAGAAAGGCGGTGAACAGCCCCAGCCACAGGCCCCAGAAGCTGGAGACGAAGAGCACCGCGAGCATGTAGACCACGCCGGTCGAGACCACGGGCACGAGCTCCCGCAGGCCGAAGATGACCGCGGTGACCAGCGCCACGGAGGCCACGGCCGCGAGGGCTCCGGTGGCGGATGAAGGTCGCTGCTGCACCCCTCAATCTTGCCGCACGACCCGCCGTCACGGCTTGCGAGCCGAGGCGAGCCTCACCGAAACCGGAATCCGGAGGCCGGAGCCGGCTCGGTAGGGCGCCACCAGCCGCTCGAACTCCGAGCGGATGCGGCGCTGAAGGTGCTCGGGCTGGCCGAGGACCAGCGCGGAGCTTCTGACCGTGCCCGCCAGCAGGCCCTGCCACAGCGCGTCGGGCGACGCGACCTCGAGCTCGAACGACACGTCGTCCATCGCAAAGCTCTCGAACCCCTGATCGCCGAGCAGCCGGTGCATCTCGCCATCCTCGGAGAAGCGAAAGAAGGGCGGGCCAACGGGCACATCCGCCGGAGGCTTCGCGCCCGACTCGGTCACCGCGTCGAGCAGCACGCCGATGAACCGCGCCCGCTCCGGCAGGTCCCAGACCGTGAGCGCCAGCCGCCCGCCCGGTGCCAGCACCCGCGCGAACTCGCCCGCCGCCCGCTCGGGGCGGCCCAGATGGTGCAGCAGGAAGTTGCCGGTCACGGCGTCGAACGAGCCGTCCGGGAAGGGAAGCGCCTCGGCGTCGCCCAGGCGAAAGTCGAGCCGGGGATAGCGCTCGCGAGCCATCGCCAGCATGGTCTCCGCGACGTCCACCCCCACCACCGACGCGCCGCGCTCGGCGGCACCGGCGGTCACGTAGCCCGGACCACTGGCCACGTCGAGCACCCGCGCTGACGGGCCGACCCCCGCCGCGTCGAGCAAGGGCTCCACCAAACGCGGCGTGATCTGCCCGAAGAAGTCGTCGTAGCCGGCGGCGTGCGCCCGCCAGCCCGCGGCCTCGAACGCGTTGAACTCGTCGGCCACGCGGCAACTCTAGACCTGCCGCTTCGTCGAGTCGGGGCGCCCGGATTTGAACCGGGAACCTCGGCCACCCAAAGGCCGCGCGCTACCAGGTTGCGCCACGCCCCGCGCCGCCCGAGTCTAACCAAGCCTCCTGCAGGCGATCCATCCAACCCTGGAGACGCGCGCGAAACAGCGTGTCATGCGTGCTCACGGCCAGGACGCCGTATTGGCACCGCCAGGTCCTCCGCGCCAGCCGACCGCTGTTCGACTTCGCGTACATCCGAATGATCGCCGGGTCGATTCCCAGAGTCGCGCCCCAGAACCGCCGCAACTCGTCCGGATCCTGATCCGCGTGATACTGAACGGCGAACGCGAGGGGCCTTCGGGTGAGCCGTCGCATCCAGCGGGTCGCGAGTTCCACCACCCGCGGATCTGAATTACAGAGAGACACCGTGCCACGTCTGCGCTTGTAGCCCTCCGCGATGTACAGGCAGACGAAATCACGAAACGTGGGATCGCGGCTGAGCGTCGTGAACTCCTCGCGCCCGGCCGCGTACGCGCCCTCGCGACGCCGCTTGTGGTTCTCGACCATCCGGCGGTTGCCCAAACGCTGTCCCTGGCCGGCCCTGATCGGGCGCCCGAGCGGCAGGTCGCGCACCCAGTAGAAGATCGTGGTCTTCGGCAGGGCCAGCCGCTCGGCGATCTCGTCGACGCTCAGGTGCCGCTCCGAACGGAGCCTTCGAGCCTTCTCCCGCAAATAAGGTGGATGAGCGATAGCGAACGTATGTTCCCACGTGGACCGGACGAGGACCCCCTCCGCTTGGCCGAGCGGCACGTCGCCACCGACGCTGTAGCCTGCGCCGTTCGATGGCCGACCTGCAGCCGCTGCGCACGCTTCGCTACGACACCTCGGCCGCGGGTCCGCTCGAGGACCTGATCGCACCGCCATACGACGTGATCGACGAGGGCATGCGGGCCGAGCTGGCGGGCCGGAGCCCCTACAACGTCGTCCACCTCGATCTGCCTCCGAGCTACGAGCAGGCCGCGGCCACCATGGCCGACTGGCGTGGGCGCGGCGTGCTGATCCAGGAGGACGAGCCCGCGGTCTGGGTTCTCCGCCAGGACTACCGGGCGCCCGACGGCGCCGACCGCACGCGGACCGGTTTCCTCGCGCGCGTGCGCGTGGATGAGTACGGGCCCGGTCGCATCCGACCGCACGAGCGCACCCATCCGGGGCCGCGGGAGGACCGGCTCAAGCTCACCCGCGCCACGAGGGCCAACCTCTCCCCCATCTTCTCCCTCTTCGAGGACGTCGAGGGAATGGCCGAGCGCGCAATGACAGAGATCAGCGGCAGCGAGCCCTTCGCGAGATCGGGCGAGGACTGGCTGTGGCGATCGAGCGATCCGGATCTGGTGGCCGAGCTGCAGATGGCGCTGGCCGACGCCGAGCTGCTGATCGCCGACGGGCACCATCGCTACGAGACCGCCCGCGTTTACGCGGAGGAGGTGGGCGGGGAGGGCGAGCACCGCTACGTGCTCATGTTCCTCTGCTCGCTCGCCGACACGGGATTGCTCGTGTTTCCCACTCACCGGCTCTTGAGCGGGCTTTCCGGGGATCAGGCCAAACAACAGGCCATCCGGGAGGTGCTCACGCGGGACTTCGATGTCGAGGAGCTCGCCGAGGTCAGGGAGCTGGAGCCCAACTCCGGCGCCGAGCGAGTGGCTTTCGGGTACATGGACTCCTTCCACAAGCAGCCCTATCGCGTCGTCCTCAAGGATCAGACCATCGCCGACCGGGTACTTGAGGGTATGCCCGAGCCCTACCGCCGCCTCGACACGGCCGTGCTCGAGGCGCTGGTGCTGCGCGAGGCCCTTGGCATGAGCGAGGACGACATCTCCCACCTCCGCGGGCTCGACTACTCGAAGAGCCTCGACGACGCCATCGACGCCGTGCAGACCGGCCGGGCCGATGCCGGCTTCTTCATGCGCGCCACGCCGGTCGAGCAGGTACGCGAGGTGGCGGCCACCGGCGAGTCGATGCCTCCCAAGTCGACCTACTTCTTCCCCAAGGTGCCCACGGGCCTCGTGTTCAACCCGCTCGCCTAAGCCGTCGTGAAGATCTACACGCGCAAGGGAGACGACGGCACCACCGGCCTGTGGTACGGCGGCCGCGTGGCCAAGTACCACGGGCGCCCCGAGGCCTACGGCTCGGTCGACGAGGCGGCCTCCGCGTTGGGGCTGGCCCGCGCCGCCGCCGAGCGCGGCAGCGAGCTTTACCTCGACGTCCTGCGCGTGCAGAACGAGCTGTTCGTGGCCGGCGCGGAGCTGGCCACCGCGCCCGAGGCCGCCGGCCGGCTCGAGCCCGGCGTGTCCAAGGTCACCGGCGACATGATCGAGCAGCTCGAGGCCGACATCGACCGCTACATGGAGCGGGTCGATCTGGCGCCCAAGTTCACCATCCCGGGGGGAACCGAGCTGTCGGCCCGCCTCGACGTGGCGCGGGCGGCCGTTCGGCGAGCCGAGCGCCGCGTCGCCGCCCTCAAGGACGGCGGCGATCTGACCGACGAAACCGTGCTGACCTATCTGAACCGGCTCTCCGATGCGTTGTTTGCCATGGCGCGCTTCGCCGACGAGCCGGAGCCCGAGCTGTTCGAGGGGAGAAAATGAGAGCGATCGCCCGCCGCGACGGCGGAAAGCTGAAGCAACACATCGAGATCCGCGGGCACCGGGTGATCGCCGACGAGCCCAAGGACTCGGGAGGCGAGGACGCCGGGCCCAGCCCGCAGGAGCTGCTCGCGGCCAGCCTCGCGTCCTGCACCGCAATCACCATGGAGATGTACGCGCATCGCAAGGGCTGGGACGTCGGCGACATCGTGGTCGACGTCGACTACGAGCCCGCCCAGCGCGGCTCCCCGACGCGCTTCACCATGGACGTCGAGCTTTCGAAAGAGCTACCGGACGCGCAGCGCGAGAAGCTCTTGCAGATCGCGGCGAAATGCCCGGTACACCGGACGCTCGAGGGCGAGGTCATGTTCGAGGAGAACGTGGAGCTCAGGTGAGGTTGGTGCGTTCCCACATCTGGAAGGCGCCGACCTCCTCGTAGCCCAGCCGCTCGTAGACCGGGCGACCGAGCGCCGTGGCCACCAGGGTGCTGGCCTGGCGCCCGCGCTCGGCGGCGTCGGCCAGCGCGTGGGCCATCAGCTTGCCCGAGAGGCCCCGGCCCCTCGCCTCCGGCCGCACGGCGACCCAGCCGATGTCGGTGTTGAGACCGTCGTCTGCGGCGATCAGGCCGCCGGCCGGGCGGCCGTCCCGGCGGGCTACGTATACGTATACGCCGTCGCCCGCGAGGTTCGAAAGCGCACGGTGAAATGAGTCGTCGTAGCCGTAGGCCAGGTCGTTGAGAGCCGCGACCTCCTCCATCGACCCTTCGGCCGTCCAGTCCTCGAGCGGCGGTCGCGACGGCGGATGCTTCAGCGACCGAACCATGCCCGGCGGCTCGGCGTCGAGAACGTGGCCGCGCTCGCGCAGAAAGGCCGCGGCGGCGACATCGCCGGGGTGGACCCAGACGGTCCAGTTGGCTCCGGCCTCCCGGTAGGCGCCCGCAAGGTCCTCGTAGGCCTCCTCCAGCGCGCCGGCGCTCTGGTAGGTGACGGCGTTGAACACCGAGCGTTCCGAAGCAGCGGGCACGATCGCGCCCTGCACGCCGGGGCGCTCGAAGAGCGACGCGCCCTCGGAGGCGCGCGCGATGAGCCGGTAGCCGTGCTCGAGCGACGAGTACACGAGCCCCGACAAGGGATCAGCTCACGGTGGCGCCGGCGTCGCGCAGCTCGTCCAGGGCGCGCTCGGAATCGCCCGGCTCGACGTCGATACCGCGCACTCCGGCGCGGTCGAGCGTCACGCGAAAGCCCTCTCGCAGCGCGTCGAGAGCGCTGGCCCGCACGCAGTAGTCGGTGGCCAGGCCGACCACCGTCACCTCGTCGGCGCCGTGCTGGCGCAGCACGGCGGCCAGATCGGTCTCCTCGAAGCCCGAGTAGCCCTCGAAGTCGCGCTCGTAGCCCGCGTCGATCACGACGTCGATCTTGTCGCGCGGAAGCGTGGGGTGGAGCTCGGCGCCCTCGCTGCCCTGGACGCAGTGCGGCGGCCACGGCCCGCCCTGCTCAGCGAAGGAGGCGTGATCGGGTGGATGCCAGTCGCGGGTGGCCACCACCAGGTCGAAGTCCCCCGAATCGATCAGCTCGTTCACCCGGTCCGCGATGGCGTCGCCGTCGGGGACGGCCAGGGCGCCGCCCGCGGTGAAGTCGTTCTGAAAGTCGATGATGAGAAGGGCACGGGGCATGTCCGCGATGATATTCCGGTGCGGGAGTACCTCCTGACCCCCGAAGAGGCGGCGGCCATGGACGCGCCGGGCAGCACGGACGCCGCGGTGCTCGTGCCCCTGTTGCCCGACCCTCTCACCGCCGTGTTCACCGAGCGCCGGGCCGACCTGCGCCGCCACGCCGGTGAGATCTCCTTCCCGGGCGGGCGCCAGGACGAGCCCGGCGAGGACCTGCGTGTGACCGCCCTACGCGAGGCCCATGAGGAGATCGGCCTGCCGTCCGAGGCGGTCGAGGTGGTGGGCGCCCTTCCCCCGGTGGGGACTTTCGTCACCGGCTACCGCGTGTTTCCCTTCGTGGGGACCATCGAGCGGGGCCACGTCTGGGCTCCCGCCGAGGCGGAGGTGGCTCAGGTACTCGAGTTCGCGCTGGCCGATCTCGTGGCCGGGCACGACATGAAGCGGCTCGTACGCAAGGGCGTGCCGGTCAAGACGCCCACGTACACGGTGGACGGGCACCTGATCTGGGGAGCGACCGCGCGTATGGTCCAGTCGCTCCTGGAGCGGCTCGCTCCGCTGCTCTAGACGACCCCGGTTCCCATCAGGCGCCCTTGTCGATGGGAACGTTGACCATGTTGCCCCACTCGGTCCACGATCCATCGTAGTTCTTGACGTCGCTCTCCCCCAGCAGCTCGTGCAGCACGAACCAGGTGTGCGCCGAGCGCTCGCCGATGCGGCAGTAGGCGATGATCGGGTTGCCGTCGATCACTCCCTTGCCCTCGTAGAGCTCGCGCAGCTCGTCGGCCGGCTTGAAGGTGCCGTCCTCCTGAACCGCCTGAGCCCAGGGGACCGACGCCGCGCTCGGGATGTGCCCGCCGCGCTGGGCTCCCTCCTGCTCGTAGCCGGCCATCGCGATCAACTCACCGGAGTACTCCTGGGGCGAGCGCACGTCCACCAGCCGGATCTTTTCGCCCAGCGAGGCCTGGACCTCGTCGCGGTGGGCGCGGATCGACTCGTCGCCCGCGCGCGCGTGGAACTCCTGGGGCTCGTAGCTGGGCACGTCGGTCGAGGTGGGACGGCCCTCCGAGATCCACTTCTCGCGCGGGCCGTTCATCAGCTTGACGTTCTGGTGGCCGTAGTAGAGGAGGTACCAGTAGGTGTAGGCCGCGAACCAGTTGTTGCGATCGCCGTAGAGCACGATCGTGTGATCGTTGGACACGCCGCGGCCGCCGAAGAGCTCCCCGAACTCCTCCGGGGCGAGGAAATCGCGCTTGACCTGGTCCTGGAGGTCCTTCTTCCAGTCGAGGCCGATCGCGCCGGGGATGTGGGCCTCCGCGTACAGAGACGGGTTCTCGTCGACCTCGACGATGCGAATCGAGTCGTCGGACAGATGGTTCTCGACCCATTGGGTGTCGACGAGAACGTCCTTCGCGTAGTCGGCCATGGCTAATTTCTAGCAGGGGCCGAGCAGCACGCCGTCGACGGCCGCCCGCATCTCCGCGAGCCATGCGGCGTGCTCGGCCGGGTCGGCGGCGGTCACGGCCACCGGCATCCGCCAGGTCGCGCTCGCGGCCCGGACCGCGTCGGCGCCCTCCGCCAAGAATTCTGGTGCGACCGAGCCCGCTCCCTCGTACACCAAACCGCGCACCGGCGTGTCGACCAAGCGCTCGAGGAGGGTCCGAAGGCGCGCGCCGTGGAGGTCGGGAGCGGCGGCGCCATCCACGCTGGCCATCAGCCAGCAGACCACGCTCACCCCGGCCAGCTGCGCCATCACAGTGCCGAGCCGGTCGGGATCGGCCACCACGCCCTGTGCGCCGGTCGCCTCGATGTCCCCGACCAGGCCCGGGTCACGCGTGGTGCCGCGCACCGCGTGGCCCGCGGCGACGAGCTCCTCCGCCAGGGCGCGGCCGCGGCAGCCGCAGCCCACGATCAGCACGCGGGCCAACGCTCAGGTCTCGGGGCGCGCGCGCCGCCGCAGCTCTTCGCGCCAGCGCTCGTCCTCGGCCACCTGCGCCCGAACGTCGTCCTCACTGCGCTCGGGCCGGCCGCTGGCCCGGCGGCGGGCGTTCTGGGCCTCGAGCATCTGATCGACGTCGTCGAGCTCCAGCTCGGCCTCGACCTCCGGAGAGCGAGTGGGCCGCCAATGGACCTGTTCGGCCCCCGAGCCGGGATACCACTTCCCGAGCGCCAGCAGGATGGCGATCCCCACCACGAACCCGCCCAGCACGAAGACGCCGAACTCGTCCACGGTCCGAGTGTACGCTCCGCCAGATGTCCCGAGCCGTCATTCTCGACGCCCTGCGCACGCCGATCGGCCGCTACGCCGGCGTGCTCTCGAGCGTGCGGCCCGACGACCTCGCCGCCCATGTGGTGCGGGCGGCGGTCGAGCGCAACGGCCTCGATCCCGCGGACATCGATGAGGTCTACCTGGGCAACGCCAACGGAGCGGGCGAGGAGAACCGCAACGTGGCCCGGATGGCGGCCCTGCTGGCCGGCCTGCCCGTCGAGGTGCCGGGGGTGACGGTCAACCGCCTGTGCGCGTCGGGTCTCGAGGCCGCGGTGCAGGGCGGACGGCAGATCCGCCTGGGCGAGGCCGGTCTGGTGCTGGCCGGGGGCGTGGAGTCGATGTCGCGGGCCCCGCTTGTGACCCTCAAGCCCGACCGCGGCCTGGCGCGCGGCAACATCGAGCTCGTCGACACCACGATCGGGTGGCGCTTTGTCAACCCGAGCATGGCCGAGGCCCATTCGACCGAGTCGATGGGCGAGACCGCCGAGAACGTGGCCGAGCGCTACTCGGTCTCGCGCGCCGACCAGGACGCCTTCGCCCTCGAGTCGCACCGGCGCGCGATCGCGGCGGCCGACGCGGGCCGCTTCGACGACGAGATCGTGAGCATCGACGTGGCCCAGCCCAAGGGCGAGCCGGTGACCGTGCATGCCGACGAGGGCCCCCGGCCCGACACGTCGCTCGAGAAGCTCGCGCGGCCTACGGCCGATATTCCGCGACGGCGGCAGCGTGACCGCCGGCAACTCCTCGCAGATCAACGACGGCGCGGCCTGCGTGGTCCTCACAAGCGAGGAGCGGGCCCGCGAGCTGGATCGAGAGCCCCTGGCCCGCATCGTGTCGTCGGGGGCGGCCGGGGTCGACCCCGGGCTCATGGGCGTAGGCCCCGTGCCCGCAGTGCGAAAGGCGCTAGCCGGCGCCGGCCTGTCGGTGGGCGACATCGACCTGGTCGAGCTCAACGAGGCCTTCGCCGCCCAGGTGCTGGCCTCGATGCGAGAGCTCGGCTTCGAGCACGAGCGCCTCAACGTAAACGGAGGGGCGATCGCGCTGGGCCACCCGCTGGGCTGCTCGGGCGCGAGGCTGCTGGGCACGCTCGCCTGGGAGCTGCGCCGCCGTGGCGCGCGCTACGGGGTGGCCACGATGTGCATCGGCGTGGGCCAGGGCCTGGCCGCGGTGATCGAGAATCCGGCTGCGTAGGCTCCACCCCACATGATCGATTTCGAACTCACCGACGAACAGCGGCTCATCCGCGAAACGGCCCGCGATTTCGCCGACGGAGAGATACTCCCGCGCGCGCGAGAGAACGACCGCAACGAGCATTTCGACACCGAGCTCGTTCAGAAGATCGCCGATATGGGCTTTCTCGGGGCGATCGTGCCGGAGGAGTACGGCGGCCGCGGCGTGGACTACCGCACCTACGCCCTGATCGTGGAGGAGGTCGGGCGCGGCTGTTCGGCCATGCGAACGGTCGTGAGCGTGGTGACCTCTCTGGTGTGTTCCTCGCTCGTGCGCTGGGGCTCGGAGGAGCAGAAGCAGGAGTGGCTGCCACAGCTGTGCTCGGGCGAGGCCCTCGCCTGCTTCGGGCTGACCGAGCCCGATACGGGCTCCGACGCGGCCAACCTGAAGACGCGCGCCAAGCAGGTGGACGGCAAATGGCGCATCAGCGGGGGCAAGATGTGGATCTCGCTCGGCAACCACTCCAAGCTGGCCCTGATCTTCGCTCAGACCGACCCCGAGAAGAAGCACAAGGGCCTGGCCTGCTTCCTGGTCCCCACCGACCAGCCTGGCTTCACCAGCCAGGAGATCCACCACAAGCTCGGCCTCAAGGGCTCCGATACCGCAGAGCTGGCGCTGGACGACGTGGAGGGCGACCTGATGGGCGAGGTGGGCGACGGCTTCAAGATCGCCATGAGCGCGCTCGACTCCGGGCGCTACAGCGTGGCCGCCGGCTGCGTGGGCATCTGCCAGGGCTCGCTCGACGCCTCCATCGCCTACTCCAAGGAACGCACCCAGTTCGAGCGCCCGATCGGCTCGTTTCAGCTCGTACAGGAGATGATCGCCGACATGGTGGTGCAGACCGAGGCCGCGCGCGGCCTGGTTTGGCGGGCCGGCTGGCTCAAGGACCAGGGTAAGCCCAGCACCACCGAGACATCGATCGCCAAGCTGTACGCGACCGAGGCGGCGGTCAAGTGCGCCGACCTGGGGATCCAGGTGCACGGCGGCTCGGGCTACGTCGACGACTATCCGGTGGAGCGCTATCTGCGCGACGCCCGGGTGACCACGCTCTACGAGGGCACCTCTCAGATTCAGAAGCTGATCATCGGGCGCGCCTACACCGGCCTGAACGCGCTCGTGCCGTGATCGTCCAGGAGATCCACGGGGCCGTGGGCCACGCGCGCCTCGACCGCCCCGAGGCCCGCAACGCGCTCTCGCCCGAGCTGATGGAGGAGCTGGCCGCGCTGCTCGAGCGCTGGGACGCGGACCCCTCTATTCGCTGCATGGTGGTCTCCGGAAACGACGAATGGTTCGCCGCCGGGGCGGACATCAAGGCCATGGCCACGCGCACCTTCGAGCAGGTGCTGCTGTCGCCCGCGGCGCGCTTCTGGCCCCGGCTCGCGGCGCTGGGCACCCCGGTGATAGCCGCGGTGTCGGGCTATGCGCTGGGCGGCGGCTGCGAGCTGGCGCTGGCCTGCGACATGATCGTCGCCTCCGAGTCGGCCGAGTTCGGCCAACCGGAGATCCTGCTGGGGATCATCCCCGGGGGCGGCGCGACCCAGCGGCTGGCCCGGGTCATGGGCAAGCAGCGCGCGATGGAGCTGGTGCTCACCGGGCGCCGCATCCCGGCGCTGGAGGCCCAGGAACTGGGACTCGTCAACCGGGTGGCGCCGCTCGACGCCTGGCTGGAGACGGCGCTGGAGATCGCGGAGGTGGTGTCGGAGCGACCGCCGCTGGCCGTGCGCCTTGGCAAGCGGGCGGTGCTGGCCGCCGACGAGATGCCGCTCAGCGCCGGCCTCGACCACGAACGGCGCCTGTACGAGCTGGCCATGGCCAGCGAGGACCGCACCGAGGGCATGAACGCCTTCCTGGAGAAGCGCAAGCCGGAGTTCCGCGGCCGGTGAAGCAGGTGGTCCTCGGCGTGGTCGGCGCGGGGACGATGGGCTCGGGAATAGCCCAGCTGGGCTGCGCCGCCGGCCTGCGCACGGTCCTGCACGACCCACTCGACGAGGCGCTCGCACGCGGCGCTCGCGCGGTCGGCGCGGGCCTCGAGAAATGGGCGGAAAAGGGCCGCGCCGCGCCGGAGGCCTCCGAGTTTCTCGAGCCCGCCCCGGCACTCTCGGGGCTCGCCGGCTGTGACCTCGTGATCGAGGCCGCGCCCGAGCAGCCCCAGCTCAAGCGCGAGCTCTTCGGCCGGCTCTCGGAGGTCTGCGGCGAGGAGACGGTGCTGGCCACCAACACCTCGTCGATCCCGGTGACCTCGCTCGCCGGCGCCGCCCAGCGCCCCGAGAACGTGGTGGGCATGCACTTCTTCAACCCCCCGCCGCTCATGCGCCTGCTCGAGGTGATCAGGGCCGAGCAGACCGGCGACGCGGCGCTGGAGCTGGCCTGCGACGTCGGACACGCCATGGGCAAGGAGGTGATCCTGGCCTCCGACGGTCCCGGCTTCCTGGTCAACCGCTGCGGGCGCCCCTTCATGGCCGAGGCGCTGCGGCTGCTGCAGGAAGGGATCGCCGGCCACGAGGAGATCGACCGCATCTGCCGCATGGGCGGGGGCTTTCGCATGGGCCCCTTCGAGCTCATGGACCTGGTGGGTGTGGACGTGGGCTTCGCGGTCGCCCAGTCGTTCACCGAGCTGTCCTTCGGCGAGCCGCGCTGGAAGCCCAGCCCGATACAGGCGCGCATGGTGGCGGCGGGCCGCCTGGGCCGGAAATCCGGGCGCGGCTACTACGACTACCCGGCGGAGGGACCCCATCGCCCGCCCGATCCGCAACCCGCCGCGCCGGGCGGGGGCGACGGCACGCCGGCCGCCATCGTGGGCACCGGCCCGCTGGCCGATGCCCTCCGCGAGCGCTCGCGCGAGGCCGGGTACGAGCTGCGCGAGGGAGCGCCCGCGGAGCTCATCGTGGACGCGGGGTCGACGCCGGCGAGCGGCCTGCGGGGCGGCGCGCCGGTGCTCGCCCTGTGCGCGGGCACGAGCCTCGCAGCGCGGGGCGAGCCGGGCGCGATCGGGTTCCACCTGCTGCCGCCGCTGGAGGAGTGCAGCCTGGTCGAGCTCACCCGCCTCCCCAGCGCCCATTCGTTCGCTGCCGAAACAGCCGAGCAGTTCTTCGCCCGGCTGGGCTTTGCCGCCGAGTGGGTCGACGACGCGCCGGGCCTCGCACTGGGCCGGATCGCCTGTCAGCTCATCAACGAGGCCTGCTTCGCTGTCGGTGAGGGGGTGGGCGCCGAAGAGGACGTGGACACCGGCCTGACGCTCGGCCTCAACCACCCCCGGGGGCCCTTCGCGTGGCTGGAGGCGGTGGGGGTCGAGCACGTCTGCGCGGTGCTCGACGGCCTCTGGCGCGAGCGCCGCGAAGAGCGCTACCGCATCGCTCCGCTGCTGTGGCGCAGGGCCATGGTCGCCGGCTGGCGACCTAGAGCTCGTTGACCGAGCGAGTGAGCGTGCCGCGCGTTCGGCGAAGCTCCTTTGAGCTCTGTACGAGCTCGAGAGTGGCCTGACGCGCCGACTCGGCGTCGCCCTCACTGGCCGCCTCGGCGATGCCTTCGAGGGAGCCCTGGACGTCACCGATCGCGGACACGAGCTCGTCCTGTTCGCCGGCCAGGTCCTCCGGCGGCTCGAGCTCGTCGATGTCCTGCTGCACGTCGCCGAGCTCCTGGGCGTAGCGGGAGAAGGAGTCGGCCAGCTGCTCATCGCTGCTCTCCCCGGCGCCCTGGAGCGTGTTGCCCACCTCGCCGCCGAGGCTCACGAGCTTCTGACTCAGGGGCGGGAAGTCCTTCTTGTACTCGTCCTCGGCGCTCTCCCCGCAGGCGACCAAGGCGAGCGCAGCGAGCCCCACCAGCACAACAGCCCGAGTCCGCCTCACGCCGCGTGAGGCTAGCGCGATTCGCCGAGGCGGCGGGGTGGGGTTAAGCTCGAAGCGAGATCGTGAACGCGAGATCACACACCCCCAGCTCGGCCGTGGCCTTCCTGAGCCCCCGGGCCGAGGCCGCCGCGCTCGAGCTCGACACCCAGGCGGCGGCGATCGACGAGGTGTGCGCGTCGCTGGGGCTGCGGGTGGTCGACCTGATCCGCGAAGCCGACTCCGAAGACGGCGGCTCCCAGAACCGGCCCAGCCTCGAGCGCGCGCTCGGTCAGGTGGAGGCCGGCGAGGTCTCCTGCCTCGTCGTGCACGACCTCGAGCAGCTCAGCCAGAGCGTCGACGAGCTGGCCTCGGTGATCGATCGACTCGAGCGCGCAGGGGCGCGCCTGGTGGCTCTGGACGTCGGTCTCGACACCGCCAGCTCGAGTGGCCGGCTCGCCCTGGAGCGCCGTCCCGGGGGCGCCCCCGAGACGGCCGTTTACTGCACCGGAGCCGGCCGAGCCGGAGCCCGCCGAAGCGACGCCCGTGGCGGCTCCCGCGGTGCTCGCCAACCAGGCCCTCGCCTACTCCACCGCGGAGTCCGAGGAAGCCGTCGAGGCCATCCGGCGCCGCTGCGCCGACCTGGGTCTCGAAGTGGTCGAAATCATCCGTGAAGTACAGGTCGAGGGTAAGGCGCTCGACCGGCCCGGGCTGTCGGGGCTCATCGAGCGCATCGCGGCCGGGCAGGCCGGCTGCCTCGTCGTCGGCTCCCTCGGGCAGCTGAGTCACTCCGTCGCGGAGCTGGGGGCGATGGTCAACTGGCTGGAGCGAAACAGGATCCGGCTCGTGACCGTGGACCTCGAGCTGGACACCGCCAGCTCGGGCGGCCGGCTCACCGTTCGGGCACTCGCATCGGTGGCCGGCCTGCAGCGTGACCGGCTATCTCAACGCACGCGTAAGGGCCTGGCGGAAGCACAGGCCAAGCGGGCCGCCGCGGCGGAGGCGGCCTCGGGCGCGACCGGGTCCGGCTGGCCCGAGGTCAGCAAGCGAATCGCCGCCATGCGCCAGGACGGAATGACCCTTCAGGCGATCGCCGACGTGCTCAACGCCGAGGGCGTCCCCACACCGCGCGGAGGAGCCCAGTGGCGGCCCTCCAGCGTGCAAACCGCGGCCGGATACAAGCGCCGCAGCCGGGCCAAGAAGGCCGATCAGCTGCCGCCGGTGCAGCGGCCCTCTTCCGGGCCCTAACGGCAAAACCCCCGCAAAATCGCGGTTTACGCAGGCTTTACGCCGCGTCCACATACGAGGAGGGTCGGCCACGTAAACCCGTAGTTCCTTGCGCCCTCCGGGGGGGCGCTCGCATATTGGAGCCATGACCTCGCGAGCGCCTTCCACGACACCGGCGGAGATTGCCGGTCCGTGCTGGGCGCCCGCTGTTCCCGGCCTCGCGCCGGGGACCACGTCTTTCGATATGTCGGGTGCTGTCTGGCCTCCGGCGGGTGCGCATCGTGCCTACTACACGTGCAAGGTCAACTCGAAAGGAACAGGCTGATGAGGTCAAGACTCATCGTCCTGGGCGCCAGCATCTTTGCGCTGGCGATTCCCGCGGCTCCTGCGTTCGCGCAGAGCAGCGCTGATCAGTCGGCAAGCAACACCGCCGGCTCCCAGGCCTCCAACTCGAGCGCCACCAACCAGAACGCCAACCAGTCGCAGAGCAGCTCGTCCAGCTGCCAGTACGGCTGCGGTGGTTCCGGTCAGGCGCAAGGGCTGGGGCAAAGCTCGAGCACTAACCAGAGCGCAAGCTCTTCGGCGAGTGCTAACCAGAACGGCGTGAACGCCAACGTGCCCGTCACCGTCAGCGGCGACGGCGTGTCGGTTGGCAACACCCATATCGGCAACACCAACGGCGGCGGTTCCAGCTCGGCTTCTCAGAGCTTGAACAACTCCGCAAGCTCCGCGGCGTCGAACAACGCCACGACCAACCAGAACGCCAACCAGTCGCAGAACAGCTCGTCCAGCTGTCAGGCCGGCTGTGGCGGCTCGGGTCAGGCTCAGGGGCTTGAGCAGGGTTCGTCCACCAACCAGAACGCCAACTCGTCCGCTCACGCGAACCAGAACGGCGTGAACGCGAACGTGCCGGTCACCATCGGTGGCGGTCACGTGAACGGTGGCAACAGCTCCGCCACGCAGAACAACAGCAACTCGGCCGACTCGTCCGCGTCGAACGACGCCACGACGAACCAGAACGCCAACCAGTCGCAGAACAGCTCCTCGAGCTGTGGCGCGGGCTGCGGTGGTTCCGGTCAGGCCCAGTATGCGAGCCAGGACTCGTCCACCGATCAGGATGCGGACTCCGAGGCTCACGCCTACCAGAACGGCGTGAACGCCAACGTGCCCGTGACCATCGGTGGCGGCGATGTGAACGGCGGAAACTCCTCCGCCTCCCAGTCGAACGACAACTCGGCTTCGTCCGACGCGTCGAACTCGGCTGACACCAACCAGAACGCCAACCAGTCGCAGAACAGCTCCTCGAGCTGCCACTTCGGCTGCGGTGGTTCCGGTCAGGCCCAGGGCCTGGAGCAGGGGTCATCCACCGATCAGGATGCGGACTCGGAGGCTCACGCCTATCAGAACGGCGTGAACGCCAACGTGCCCGTGACCATCGGTGGCGGCGATGTGTACGGCGGCAACAGCTCGGCCGATCAGGCGCTGAGCAACGATGCCGACTCGTCCGCGTCGAACGACGCCACGACCAACCAGAACGCCAACCAGTCGCAGAACAGCTCCTCGAGCTGTGGCGCGGGCTGCGGTGGTTCCGGTCAGGCTCAGTGGCTCGGCCAGGGCTCAGAGACCAACCAGGACGCAAGCTCGTCCGCTTACGCAGATCAGAACGGCGTAAACGCGAACGTGCCCGTGTCCATCGGTGGCGGTGACGTGGAAGGCGGCAACAGCTCCGCCTCCCAGTCGAACGACAACTCGGCTTCGTCCGACGCGTCGAACACCGCTGAGACCAACCAGAACGCCAACCAGTCGCAGAACAGCTCCTCGAGCTGCCACTTCGGCTGCGGTGGTTCCGGTCAGGCTCAGGGTCTCGAGCAGGGGTCGTCCACCGACCAGAGCGCGGACTCGTCCGCTCACGCCTACCAGAACGGCGTGAACGCGAACACCCCCGTCGCGGTTGGTGGCTACGACGTGGAGAGCGGTGACAGCTCGGCTTCTCAGGATCTGAGCAACAGCGCCGACTCGTCCGCGTCGAACGACGCCGAGACCAACCAGAACGCCAACCAGTCGCAGAACAGCTCCTCGAGCTGTGGCGCGGGCTGCGGTGGTTCCGGTCAGGCTCAGTGGCTCGGCCAGTACAGCGAGACCAACCAGGACGCGAGCTCGGAGGCTCACGCCGATCAGAACGGCGTGAACACCAACGCTCCCTCGTCCGTCGGTGGTTACGACGTGGAAGGCGGCTCAAGCTCCGCCGACCAGTCGAACGACAACTCGGCTTCGTCCGACGCGTCGAACACCGCTGAGACCAACCAGAACGCCAACCAGTCGCAGAGCAGCTCGTCCAGCTGCAAATACGGCTGTGGCGGTTCCGGTCAGGCTCAGGGTCTCGAGCAGGGGTCGTCCACCGACCAGAGCGCGGACTCGTCCGCTCACGCCTACCAGAACGGCGTGAACGCGAACTCGCCCGTGTCGATCGGTGGAGGTCACTCGGACAGCGGCGACAGCTCGGCTTCTCAGGATCTGAGCAACTCGGCCGACTCGTCCGCGTCGAACGACGCCACGACCAACCAGAACGCCAACCAGTCGCAGAACAGCTCGTCCAGCTGCAAGTACGGCTGTGGCGGTTCCGGTCAGGCCCAGTACCTGGGTCAGTACAGCGAGACCAGCCAGTCAGCGAGCTCGGAGGCGAAGGCCAAGCAGTCGGGGGCCAACGCCAACTCGCCCGTGTCGATTGGTCACGGCAAGAAGGGCCATAAGCACGGCAAGAAGTGCCATGGCAAGAAGGGCCACGGCAAGAGCCATGGCAAGAAGGCTCGTCGGTAGGGAGGCCTGAACGTGTTCGCACGTTCAACGGACAGCGTCGACCGGTCATTGATCGGCCGGTCGACCGCTGCCGTCTTTGGGTTGATGGTGGCGCTGATCGCCTCTTTGGCGATCAGCGTCGCCACCGCCCGGGCGGCCGACGACGCGCAGGTCGCCGAGCAGTCCGCGGAGACCACGCAGTCGGCCGAGGCCACGGCGAGCCCGGCGACCACCGAGGCCACCGCGGCCCCGGTCGAGCCGGCCACGCCGGCCGAGCCGGTCGCCGAGGAGCCCGCGCAGCCGATCGAGCCGCCGGCGCCTCCGGCCGAGACCGAGGTCCCCGCGACCGACGACTCGCCCGAGGTGCCCGAGGCCGAGGTCCCGGCCGAGCAGCCTCCGGTCACCACGACTCAGCCGGCCGAGCCGGCGGAGGTCGAGCCGACCGAGCCCGCTCCTGTCGCGCCCCCGCCCTCCGCGAGCGCCACGGCTCAGAACCAGAGCCAGACCTGGCAGGCGATCTTCCAGGTCCAGCAGGGTTGCCAGAGCCACTGCCAGGGCACGAGCCAGAGTCAGTCGGCCGCGCAGGTGGCCGAGACGATCCAGAACGCCACCGCCATCGGCGGAGGCACCGGGTCGCCCTCGAACGCCACTGCGCTGAACCAGAGCACCACCGGTCAGTTCATCTGGCAGGTGCAGCTCGGGTGCGTGGCCTTCTGTTACGGAACGAGCCAGAGCCAGGCGGCCACTCAGTGGGCGTCGACGACGCAGAACGCCACGGCCCTCTCCGACGGCAACGCCCAGGCTCACAACGTCGGCTCGACCATGCAGCAGGTCTGGCAGCTGCAGTTCGGTTGCCAGGTGGAGTGCTACGGCAACTCCCAGACTCAGACTTCGACCCAGGCACAGTCGACCAACCAGTCGGCCACCGCCACCAGCGAGACCTGGGCCCCCTCGTACCCCACGGACGCGCAGTCGCTGCTGCCGGCTTGGCTCGTGGCACTCGCGGAGAACCTCGGGGTGACGATTCAGACCATCTGGCAGTACCAGGAGGCGAGCTGCCTCGAGAACTGCGTCGGCGACAGCCAGTCGCAGGACGCCGCTCAGAACGCCCTTACTTCACAGGAGGCCAGCGCGGTCGCCGGCGTGCCGCCGCAGGAGCCGGCGCCGCCCACGGTCGAGGCGCCGCCGGCCGCGCCGCCCGAGCCCGAGCCCACCGTGGCCGGCACCGCCGGAGCCTCCTCATCGGGGAAGAGCTTCTTCGAGCGCGTGAGCGCCACCTGGCGCCGGGTCGCCGGCGACGGGACGAGCGCAACGCGAATCCGCCAGCACGCGAGCGCGACGACCACCACGGGCTCGGGCCATAGCGCCACGACCCACACCACGGTGGAGTCCTCGTCCCACCTGAACACGAGCTCTTCGTCCTCGTCTTCGTCTTCGTCGAAGGCGAGCACGAGCGTGATCACCGAGACGGGCTCCTCGAGCTCGAGCTCGGCGGATCTGTCTTCGGTCAGGCTGGAGCCGCTGAAGGGTCTCGGCGACTCCAAGCTGGGGCTACGGCGCGATCGGCTGGATCTTCATCGCGCTCCTGATGGCCTTCGGTCTGGCAACGCTGCGCAAGGCGAATGTCGGTCGCCCCGCAGTTTGAGGATTTGCACAGAGAAAGTGCTTGCGGTAGTGCAAGAGTCGGCATAGGTTGGAGCGGGGTCACTCGGAACGGTCCGAGAACTCCCTTCTCGGAGGGGACATGAAACTTTCATTTCGTCGTGTAGGGGTCGTCCTAGCTGCGCTGGTTTGCACGCTGGGACTCGTTGCAGGTCGTGCTGGCTGCGCCGCCGGCCAATGTGGACTTCACAATTCAGTCCCACAACCAGCCCGCTCGTAGGCCAAGAGATCACGGTCACCTCGACGGCGACCGACGAGGACGGCGACATCCTCACAACCGAGTGGGACTTCGACTACGACGGGACTTTCGAGGCGGATCTCACGGACGTGCCTACGGACGACAGCGCCACTCACACCTACAACTCGCCGGGCGCGAAGACCATGCATGTGAACACTCCGCCTTCGGCCGCCTTCAGCTGCGTTCCCTCCACGGCGACAACCGGTCAGGCAATCACTTGCACGGGCGTCGCCTCGCCCGACCCGGAGGGGCGCCCCGTCTCGTACGCCTGGGACAGCGACGGCGACGGCGCTTTCGATGAGGGGAGAAGCGACCGAATGGAGCGTTCTCATCCATCTCACCCGGCGCCAAGGTCATCAGGCTGCAGGTAACCGACGCGCCCCCGAACACCGCGAGCAGCACCTCACAGCAGAGCGTCACGATCACCGCGCCTACTAACCGCCCGCCGACGGCTCGATTCGGCTTCGAGCCCGCCAACCCCAACGTGGGCGAGCTCGTAAGCTTCAATGCCAGTGGGTCTACTGATCCTGAGGACGAGCCGCTGACGCTACGCCTGGGATCTGCAATGGCGATGGCCAGTTCACCGACGCATCGGGATCTCAAGTAGAGACCCTCTTCACGAGAGGTGGCAACAAGACTGTCCAGCTTCGCGTGACCGACCCGCAAGGCAATTCCGACACCGAAACCAGGCTGGTTCCCGTGACAAATCGGCCCCCGACGGCGAACACGCCATCGTTCACGCCGGCGGTGCCCAATGTTGGGCAGGCAATCAACTTCACAGGTTCTGGGGAGGACCCGGACGGACAGCCGCTAGGTGGATACGAGTGGGATTTCAACTACATAAGTGGCAACTTCACGGTCGACGCCACGGGCGAGAACCCCACTCTCGCCGGAGGCTACGCGACAGGCGGCACGAAGACGGTCGCGATGCGCGTGTTTGACGCCGAGGGCCTGCGCAGTTCGCCCGTCCTCACCGACGTCGAGCTGAACGAGGCCCCATCACTGGACGTCGACTACGAGGTCGTCCTGCCCTCCCAAATCCCAATCCGAATCAGCTGACGACTGTTCCGCTTGTCGGTCGAGCGTCAGTTTCGACGGGGGTGCTAGCGACGACGGCCCTGCGCCACTCACCTACCTTTGGAACTTCGGGGACGGAACAACCAGCGCCCTGGAAAACCCGAGCCACAGCTACACCACCGCCGGCCCCGGACCCCGTGACTCTCACCGTCACCGATTCGAACACCGGAAACAGAGCGAGCAGCTCCGAAAGCCTGCAACTCTCCGCGTCAATACACCTCCGGTCATAGTTCCGGGTGGCCCAGGCTTCATCTTCGATCCGCAGACCCCGATCATCAATCAAGAAGTTCGGTTCGCGCAGCGGTTCAGCGATCCGGATGGCTCGCTCGACTCACTCAACTATGCGTGGGACTCGACAACGATGGCCAGTTCGGGGAGCAAGCTCAAGCCCCGGGTATCGCATGCCAGGACGTCGTCGACCCCAATCCCTCCTGTACTTTTGCCGGTGCGCGGACGTATACCGTCGGACTTCGAGTCACGGACACGGGCGGCATCTCGGTCACGGAGTCCGGCAGGTTCGCATCCAGGCGTCGGTGCCGTCGGGCGATTTCGGATTCGAGCCCATCGCACCCCTACCCGGCCAAGCTGTCGCATTCAGCGCCACAGCGGCTCCAAGTCCGGCCCCGCCCGCGGGGAAAGAGATCCTAAGGCGCGAATGGGACTTTGATTACGACCTGGCAGCGTTCAACGTTGACGCCTCGGGATCCATTGTGAGTCGGAGTTTCTCGACGCCGGGTCGGAAGACAGTGGCGTTAAGGGTGACCGAGTCCGGGGGCGGTTTCGCGGTGACTTCTCTCGACCGTGAACGTCAATGCGCCGCCCACCGCCTCCTTCAACGTCGCACCCGCCAGCCCATTTGACGGCGACTCTGTGACGTTTTCTTCGACCTCGGGCGACCCAGATGGGCCCCTTACGGGCATCCAGTGGGATTTGGACGCCGACGGGCAGTACGACGACGCTTCGGGTCCGGTGGTCTCGCGCGCATACGCAGCCGGGGCGCGCATCGTGCGCCTCCTGGTCACCGACTCGAGGGGCGCGACCGCCACGGCGGAGCGGCGCTTCGACGTGCTCAGGCGCCCGCCGAGGCTTCTGGGGGGCGTGAAGATCTCGCTCTTCGGCAACCTGACGGACAACGGCGCGCGGCTCAAGCGCCTGCTGGTTCGCACGCCCGCGAAGGCGACCGCGAAGGTCACCTGCAAGGGCCGCAAATGCCCCAAGGGCACCAAGAAGGTCTCAACGCGGCCCGTCAAGACCCGGAGGCTGCGCTTCAAGAAGTTCGAGCGCGTGTTCCCGGCGGGCTCGCTGATTACGGTGAGCGTCACCCGCCCGGGATTCATCGGCCAGTACACCACGATCAAGATTCGCGGCAACCTGCGCCGGTACATCCGCCGCGACCGCTGCCTACCGGCGGGGGGCGGCAAGCCGATCGCCTGTCCTGACTCGTGAAAGCTCGCTCGCTCATCGTCGTCGCGGCCGCCTGCCTGGGGGTCTTCGGAGGCTCCTTCGGGGTGGCGCGGCTGACCAGCCAGGACGCCGAGTCGTCCCGCGCGCGTCCCGCGGCGGCGCCCGCACCCAAGCCGGCCAGCCGGCCGACGGTTCAGGCGCTGGCCCTGGACGCGGCCCCGGGACTGCCCGGCCTGCGTGAACGCCCGCGCCCCGAGCCGAAGCCCGAGCCGGCCCCGGCGCCCGCTGCGGCTCCGGAGCCTGTGCGTCAGCGCTGCGCCGAGCGCCGCGAGTATCCCCGAGCCCGCTCCGGCCCCGGCGCCCGCTCCGGCCCCCGCCCCTGCCCCGGCTCCTGCGCCCGCTCCGGCCCCGGCGCCCACGCCGAGCAGCGACACCACGACCTTCTACGACGGCGGCTGATGGCCCGCGGGCGCTCCAAGTCCAGTCGCGAGACGCCGGCTCAGCTCGAGCCCGGGTCGGTGGTCGACGGCTACCGCGTCGAGCGGGTGCTATCGGTCGGCACGAACCACTGCGAGCTCGTCCAGGCGGTGGCCCCCGATGGAGCGAAGGTCGCCCTCAAGGTTCTCGGCGAACGCCCCGAGGCCGACGAGCTGGAGCTGGCCCTGCGCGTGGCGCGCCGGCGCGCGTCGATTCACCACCCGCACCTGCTGAAGCTTCTGAAGGCCGGCGAGCACGACGGCCGGCTGTACCTGGTGAGCGAGCTGCGCGGAACCAGCTCGCTGGCCGATCGGCTCAGCGAAGGCCGCTTGCCGGCGGATCAGGCCCTCTCCGTGGCCGCCGGGGTGGCCGGCGCCCTCGGCGCCGCCGCCGTGGCGAGGCTGGTCCACGCCGATCTCAGCCCCCAGTCGATCCTCCTTGCGGAGGAGGATCCGACCCACGCCCTGCTGAGCGACTTCGGGATCGGCCGCGAGCCGTCCCGCCCCGAAGCGCTTCGGATGAACCTCGAAGGGGTCGACTACCGCTCGCCGGAAGAGCTCAAGGGGAGGCCGCCCAAGCCCGAGAGCAACGCCTACTCGCTCGCCTGCGTGCTCTTCGAGTGCCTCACGGGCTCGCCGCCCTTCCCCTACGAGCGCCCCCTGCTCACTCTTCACGCTCATCTGGTCGAGCCGCCTCCGCGCCCCTCTGAGCGCTGCAGCGACCTACCGGTCGAACTCGACGAGGTCTTCGTCCACGCCATGGCCAAGGAGCCCGGGCGGCGCCTCGGCTCCGCCGCGCTGGTTACTTCCGCGGCCAAGGTCCTGGGCGTGGATGTGGAGATTGCGGCGGGCACTCCAGCCGCTCCGGCGCCGCGGCAGCGCCCCGCCGTGCAAGCGAGCAAGCCCGCACGGCCGGCCAAGCCGGCGCGCCCCAAGAAGCCGACCCGGGCCGAAAGGCGCGCTCGCGCCAAGGCGCAGGCTCGCGTGGAGAAGCCCATCCCCGCCGCCACACCGGCCCAGGCCGAGAAGCGAGTTCCGGCCCCCGAGCCGGTCCGCACGCGAAAGCCCAAACCTGCTGCCAAGCCGCCGCGCACTGCCCGTCGGGCCCACGCGACCAAGCGTATACGCAACGAAAAGCCGCCCAGGACGCGGTCCCGGCGCGGGTCCAAGCGGTCGCGCCCGGCGCTCGTGGCGATGCTCGTGGCGCTGGCCGTGAGCGCGGTGGCCGGCTTCAGCCTGGGCACGTCAGGCCCCGCCAGCGAGCCCGCGCCCGCCTCGGCCACGCCGTCGCCGCAGCCGGCCGACTCGGCGGAACTGGCCCAGGCCGAGTATGTGCGCAGCGTGAGCCCGGTGATCGATCGTCTCTCCGCCCGCCGCGCCGGAGCCCGTCGCCGTCTGCGCAAGGCGCGGCTGCCCGGCAGCCAGGCTGCCGCGGCGCGGGCGCTCGCCTCCGCCTACGCCGATGCGGGCCAGGGGATGTCGGGTGCGGCCTCGACCACTCCCGAGGGCGCCCGGCTGCGCGCTCAGCTGCGCTCGGCGGAACGCGCCTACCGGCGGCTGGCAGCGGCGGCGCGAACCGGCAACGATCGCGCCTGGCGCTCGGCGTCCCGTGCGGCGGTCGAGCATGAGCGCCGCTTCGAGCGCTCGCTGCTCACGCTGACCACGGCCTGACGATCCTCAGGCGGCGGCGGCGCGGCGTTCGATCCATTGGATCGTGGCGTCGAACAGGCGCCCGGCGTCGCTGATCGCCGCGCGCGCCTGGTCGGCCGGGGCCTCGCCGAGGGCGTAGTCGACGTAGTCCCGATCGTCGAACAGGCGACGCAGGCTTCTCCCCACCTCGTGATCGAGGCCGCCCTCGCTGACAATGCGCCGGCCGAACGCGGAGATCACGCCGGTGCGGGTGTGCGGCATCTCGCCGATCGACTCCAGAGCCGCCGCGGCGGCGTCGAAGGCGGCGATGTAGGCCCGCGAGAGGGCCTGTGAGGGGAAGCCGGCGTCCAGCAGGACCTGCGCAGCCCGCAGCTCCTCGCGCCCGCGGTCCAGGAGCTGGTCGATCTCGGTGTTCACGCTACGCGCACCCCCTCGAGCAGGGCATGGGTCATCCGCGGGGTGGGCCGCGCCTGCAGCTCCGTCTCGCTGACCGACCGCTGCCTGATCACGGTGTTGTTCCGTATCGAATGACGCCACATCACGCGGTCGAGGTGCCGGCGCTCCTCCCAGTGGTCGGCGATCTCGTCGAGCACCACCACCAGCTCGAGCTCCGACTCGGGATGAGCATCGCCGCGGGCCCAGGCGCCCACCAGGTGAAGGCTCCTGAGGCGGTCCTTGTAGACCCGGCGCAGGTCGTTGGCCACGCGGCGAGCCACCGCGTCGGCGTCGAGAAGGCCGGGAAGCCCGCCCAGCTCGGGATCGGGGCGGCGTGCCCGCCCGTCGGCGGCGGCATCGTCGCTCACCAGGCCGCGCTCGGCCAGCCAGTCGATCGCCCGCCGCTCGGCGCGGACGTCGTGGAAGGCAAACCACGCGCCGCGGAGCTCGGGGAAGTCCAGCTCGAGCAGGTCCTTGAAGCGCCGGAACGCGCCCCGCCCGTTCAGGGCGCCCTGCAGCAGATCGCGGGCGTTGGGATCGCGCACCCGAGCCACGAAGTCCTGCATGTCGCGATACACCACGGCGCTGGGCAGCGGCTCGATGGCGATCAGGGCCTCCACGGCGCTCTGGTCGCCGGGCTGCTCGATGCTCGACGCGAAGAACGGCGCGACCGTTCCGTCCACCGGATCGAAGCGCCAGCTCTGCTCCTCGGAGTGATCCTCGAGGGCGAGGGCGAGATCAGCGAGGTTCACCGCTGAGATATCAAGCATGGGCAGGGGGCTCCTCCATCCGCCCCACCCATCCTAAGGTCGGTTGGCCAGACTGGCCAGTGCCTCCAGCAGGCGATCCACCTCTGTCTCCGTCGTGTAATGAAGGAAGCCGGCTCGGACCGCGCCGCCGGTGGCGTCCAGGCCCAGTGCCCGCATCGGTTCGAGGGCGTAGTAGTCCCCGTCCCACACGTAGAGGCCGCGCTCCCCCAGGCGCTCGGCCAGGTCGCGCGGCGTGTGGCCGGGCAGGTTGAAGCAGAAGGTCGGCGTGCGGCCCTCCACGCCCCGCACGCCGTAGAGCTCCAATCCGGCGGGGAGGCCGTCGAGAAAGCGCGCGCAGAGGGCGTCCTCGTGCTCGACGATGCGCTCGAAGCAGCGGTCCAGCGACCCGCTTCCCAGCCAGCGCAGGTACTCGATCGCCGCGGTGGCGCCGGCCACCGCCTCGTGGGACTGCGTACCGGTCTCGAAGCGATGCCCGGGAGGGTCCTCCTCGGCCGGGCGAACACGGTCCGCAGGCAGCGATTTGGCCAGATCGGGGCGAATCGAGGCCACCCCCAGGTGGGGCCCGAAGAACTTATACGGAGAGCAGAGCAGCACATCAAGGCCCCAATCGGCCATTTTGAGGCGCCGGTGGGGAGCGAAGTGCACTCCGTCGGCCCAGGCCAGTGCCCCGACCCGGTGGGCCGCGGACGCGATTCGCGCGGGGTCGGTGAGTGAGCCGACCGCGTTGGAGGCGAGCGTGAAGGCGACGACCTTCGTGCGTTCCCCGATGAGCCCTTCGAGGGCGTCGTGGTCGAGGGTCACGTCGCCGGTGTGAATCGGCGCCTGGCGCACCACGAGGTCGTGGTCGGCGGCCAGCAACAGCCAGGGCGAGATGTTGGCGTCGTGATCGAGGGCGGTCACCACGATCTCGTCGCCCGCTTCGAGCGTGCGCGCCACCGCGTGAGCGAGCAGGAAGTTGAGGGTGGTCATGTTCGCGCCGAAGGCGATGCCCTCGACATCGCCGCCGGTGAAATCGGCCGCCGCCTCGCGTCCGCGCTCCATGATCTCGACCGCCCGGGCCGAGGTGGCGAAGGCCCCGCCCAGGTTGGCGTTCGCGTCGCGGAGGCAGCCGGCGATAGCGTCCAGAACCTCCTGCGGGGCCTGCGACCCGCCCGGCCCGTCGAGAAAGGCGGCGTCGCTCGCCAGGGCGGGGAAGCGCTCCCGGACGTCCGCGAGCGCCGGTTCGGAAGGGCGGGTGGAGGAGGCCATCGCCGACAGCTTCTCATGTGGGATCCTCACCCCGTGAGCACCACCCCGCGCCGCCGCCGGCTGAGTCCGCTCCAACGCCGGCTCGAGGACGTGGCCCGTTCGCCGGCCGGAACCTGGTACTTCGGCAACGTGGCCACCCGGGTCGACCGGGTGCTGCTCCCGCTCTCCCGCGGGCGGCTATCGATCACGCTCGGGCACCCGGTGGGCCTGCTGGGCACGATAGGCGCGCGGAGCGGCGAACCCCGCAGGACACCGCTGCTCTTCCTGCGCGACGGCGAGCGAGTGGTGCTGATCGCTTCCAAGGGAGGTGACCCGAAGAGTCCCGCCTGGTATTGGAATCTGCGCAGGAACCCGGTGGTGACCTTTCTCGGGCCCGGCGGGGTGACCGGCCGGTACCGGGCCAGGGTGGCGGAGGGGGAGGAGCGCGCCCGCCTGTGGGACGAGGCGGTGGACTACTACGCCGGCTATTCGACCTACGCCGAGCGGACCGGCGGGCGCGTGATCCCCGTGGTGGTGCTCGAGCCCTACGCGGGCGCGGGCGAAGGCGCGGCCAACGGCGGCGCCTGAGCGCGGCCGGGCACCAGCAGCGCCACCAGCGCCCCCACCGCCAGCACGGCCGCGCCGACCCATACCGCCGGCACGAGGCCGTCGACGTAGGCCTGCGGCGATCCGAAGTCGCCCGCACTGGTGAACACGGTTGAGAGCACCGCCACGCCCAGCACGCCGCCGATCTCGCGAATCGTGTTGTTGGCCCCGGAGGCCTGGCCCGCCTCCTCGGGACGCACCGAGGACAGCACCGCGTTGGCCGCCGGCGCGAACACGAGCGCCATGCCCGTGCCGGCCATCACGAAGGCGGGCACCAGCAGGCCGTAGGCCATGTCGGGCGTGGTGATGAGCGCGAGCCAGCCGAGGGCCCCGGCCTGCAGCGCCAGTCCGGCGGCCATGAGCGGCCGGCTGCCGATGCGGTCGGACAGGATGCCCGCCACCGGCGCGACGAAGATCGGCATCGCCGTCCAGGGGAGCGTGCGGATGCCCGCCTCGAGCGGCGAGTAGCCCTGGGCCACCTGGAAGAACTGCGCCAGGAGGAAGATCGCGCCAAAGGCGCCGAAGAACATGGCCAGCGATACGCCGTTGGTGGCCGAGAAGCCCCGGTCGCGAAAGAAGCGAAGCGGCAGCATCGGCGTGCTCGTCCGCGACTCCCACACGGCGAACGCGGCCAGCAGCAGGGCGCCGCCCGCGAGCGAGGCCACCACCGTGGTGCTCGTCCAACCGAGTGCCTGTGCGCGCACGATCCCGAACACCACGCCCAGCAGCCCGACGCTGGCCAGCGTCACGCCGGGAAGGTCGAGGGTCGCGTTGGGCCCGCGGCTCTCGCGCAGCAGCGAGATCGCCATCGGCGCCAGCGCCAACCCGATGGGAACGTTCAGCCAGAAGATCCACTGCCAGGAGAATCCCTCGACCACGGCCCCGCCGACCACCGGCCCCAGGGCCACCCCGAGGCCCGAGACACCGGACCAGACACCCAGCGCCAGCCCGCGCTTCTCGGCTGCGAAGGCGTCGCTCAGCAGGGTGAGCGAGAGCGGGGTTATGGCCGCGGCCCCCATCCCCTGGAGCGCGCGGGCCGCGATCAGGGCCTCGGTGCTGGGCGCGAGGGCCGCCGCGGCCGAGGCGACGGTGAAGATGCCGATGCCGGCGGCGAAGACGCGCCGGCGGCCCAGGCGGTCCCCCAGTGCGGCGCCGGTGAGGAGGAAGACGGCGAAGCTGAGCGTGTAGGCGTTGACCGTCCACTCCAGCTCCTCGAGCGAAGCACCGAGGTCCTCGCGGATGCTCACCAGGGCGTTGGTGACCACGAGGTTGTCCAGCGTGACCATGAAGAGGGCTACCGAGACGATGGTCAGGGTGAAAAGGCTCTGTCGGCTTGACACTGGGATCTCCTTGCTTATTGGTTGATCTATCACTTAGAAGAGAAAAAAGAGACGGCCCGATCTAGCACGGAGGCGGGGGCACGTACTCCTGCGGCAGCTCCAACGCCGCCGCCACGTTGAGCAGCATGCCCAGAGCCATGAACGACGCCACCTCCTCGCTCGAGGCGCCGCTCAGGCGCCGCACGTCATCCATCAGGCGCATGAACTCCGAGCGCACGGGTTCGCGCAGCGAGGGGTCGCCGGCCGCCGCGTGGGACTGCATCTGGAAAAGGATCTCGTCGCGGTCGCCGAGGAGCTCCATGTAGGCCGCGCCCATGGCCCGCAGCCGTTCCTCGGGGGTGTCCTGGCCGTGCGCCGCCTCGGTGAAGACACGCCGGATGTGGTCGACGACGTGTTCGTGGGCGGCCAGGAACAGCGCGTGCTTGTTGGGGAAAAGTGCGTATATGTACGGCTGCGAGATCCCGGCGCGCTTGGCGATGGCGCTGGTGCTGGTTGCGTGGAAGCCGTGATCCGCGAACTCCTTGACCGCCGCGCCGATCACCTGCTCGCGGCGTTCCTCCGAAGAAGACCGGGTACCGCCGACGGGAGCCTTGCTGACTGCCATGCGGGCAGCTTATTGATCGACCTATCAATTGTCAAGGCGACGAGGAAACCGAAGCCAGGCAGGCGATCGGCGTTGATTATCATTTCCTCATGAACGGCCTCCTGCGCGCGGGCCTCGACGGGCCCTCACGGACGATCATCGTCGAGCCGCGCCGCGAGCCGGTCACCGCGCCGCCCCAGGAACCCCGGGAGCCCCGCGAGCCGGCGCCAACGCCAAGGCGCGAGCCCGCGCCCCGCCCGGAGCGCGAGCCGGAGAAGGTGCCCGCCGGGTGCCGGGGCAGGCAGGCGGACGCGCGCGTGCGTATACGCGCTTAACTCAGGCTCGCAGGCCGCGCAGCACGTAGTGCAGGATCCCGCCGCCGCGGTAGTACTGCCACTCGTTGGGGGTGTCGATGCGCACCCGCGCCTCGAACTCGACTTCGCCGTCGGTGCTCACCTTCAGCGTGCGGGCGCCCTCCTCGAGGGGCTCGAGGTCGAAAGTCTCCTCGCCCGTGAGCCCGAGCGACTCGGCCGACTCCCCGTCCGGGTACTGCAGCGGCAGCACGCCCATCCCCACCAGGTTCGAGCGGTGGATGCGCTCGTAGGACTCGGCGAGCACGAAGCGGATGCCCAGCAGGCGCGGTCCCTTCGCCGCCCAGTCTCTGCGACGAGCCCGAGCCGTACTCCTTCCCCGCCAGCACGCACAGCGGCGTGTCTTCCTCGGCGTAGGCCATGGCGGCGTCGTAGATCGACATCTCCTCGCCGTCCTTCTTGGTCACGCCACCCTCGGTGCCGGGAGCCAGCTGGTTGCGCAGGCGGATGTTGGCGAAGGTGCCGCGCATCATCACCTCGTGGTTGCCGCGCCGCGAGCCGTAGGAGTTGAAGTCGCGCTGCTCGACACCGTTCTCGATCAGGTACTCGCCGGCGGGTGAGCTCTTCTTGATCGAGCCCGCGGGCGAGATGTGGTCGGTGGTGACGCTGTCGCCGAGCACGGCGATCACCCTGGCGCCCCGGATCTCGTCGAAGCCCTCGGGCGCATCGGCGGGCATGTCCTCGAAGTAGGGAGGCCGGCGCACATAGGTGGAGTCGGGGTCCCACTCGTAGCGGTCGCCCTCGGGCACCTCGAGGTCGTTCCAGTCCTCGTCGCCCTCGAACACCTCGCCGTAGCTCTTGCGGAACATGTCCGACTCGATGGCCGATTCGATCATCTCGTTGACCTCCTGCTGAGAGGGCCAGAGGTCGCGCAGGTACACGTCGCCCTGCAGCGGCTCCTCGAGCACGTCGAGATCCATGCGGCCGGCGAGGGCGTAGGCCACGCACAGGGGCGGGGAGGCCAGGTAGTTCATCTTCACCTCGGGGTGGATCCGCCCCTCGAAGTTGCGGTTGCCCGAGAGCACGCTGGCCACCACCAGCTCGCGCTCCTCGATCTCCCGGGAGATCTCCTCGGGCAGCGGCCCGGAGTTGCCGATGCAGGTGGTGCACCCGTAGCCCACCAGATCGAAGCCCAGCGCCGACAGCGGCTCCAGCAGCCCGGCGCGCTCGAGGTACTCGGTCACCACCTTGGAGCCCGGCGCCAGCGAGGTCTTCACCCAGGGCCGGCGCTCGAGCCCGGCCTCGACCGCCTTCTTGGCCAGCAGGCCGGCACCGATCATCACGCTGGGGTTGGAGGTGTTGGTGCAGCTGGTGATCGCCGCGATCACCACCGCCCCGTGCCCGAGGCCCTCCTCGTTGCGCTCGATGACCGCGGTGCCGGAGGACGAGCGCGAGGGCTTGGGCTCCTCGCCGCCCCCGTCGCTGGTGGGAGGGTCGCTGGCCGGGAAGGACTCGGCCGCCGACTCGTCGTAGCCGGGCAGCCCTTCGCCCTCCTCGTTGAGCTGGGCCAGCTCCTCGCTGAAATCGCTCGCCGCGTCGCTCAGCGCCACCCGGTCCTGCGGGCGCTTGGGCCCGGCCAGGCTGGGCACCACGTCGCCCAGGTCGAGCTCCAGGGTGTCCGAGTAGACCGTCTCCTCGGAGCTCTCGTCGTGGAAGAGCCCCTGCTCGCGGCAGTAGGCCTCGACCAGCTCGACCCGCTCGGGCGGCCGTCCCGAGAACTCGAGGTAGCGCAGCGTCTCCGCGTCGACGGGGAAGATGGCGCAGGTGGCCCCCATCTCGGGGGACATGTTCCCGATCGTCGCCCGGTCGGCCAGCGGCAGGTTGGGCAGCCCGGGGCCGAAGAACTCCACGAACTTGCTCACCACGCCGCGCTCGCGCAGCTGCTGGGTGACGGTGAGCACCAGGTCGGTGGCCGTGGCGCCCTCGGGCAGCTCGCCGGTGAGCCGGAAGCCGACCACCTGGGGGATCAGCATCGACACCGGCTGGCCCAGCATCGCCGCCTCGGCCTCGATGCCTCCCACGCCCCAGCCGAGCACGCCCAGCCCGTTGACCATGGTGGTGTGGGAGTCGGTGCCCACAAGGGTGTCGGGGAAGGCCTGGCCGTCCCGCGTCTCGACCACGCGCGCGAGGTACTCGAGGTTGACCTGGTGGCAGATGCCGGTGTTGGGGGGCACCACGCTGAAGTTGTCGAAGGCGGTCTGGCCCCAGCGCAGGAAGGCGTAGCGCTCGCGGTTGCGCTCGAACTCGAGCTCGGCGTTGCGCTGGAAGGCCAGGCGCTCGGCGAACACGTCGACCTGGATCGAGTGGTCGATGACCAACTCGACCGGCACCAGCGGGTTGATGCGCGTGGGGTCGCCGCCCAGGTCGGCGATGGCGTCGCGCATGGCCGCCAGGTCGACGATCGCCGGCACTCCGGTGAAGTCCTGCATCAGCACGCGCGCGGGCGTATACGCAATCTCCGTGGCCGGCTCGTCATCGGCGACCCACTGGGCCAGCGCCTCGACGCCGTCGTCCTCGCCGTGGCGCAGGAGGTTCTCCAAGAGCACCTTGAGGGAGTAGGGCAGGCGGGCCACGTCGTACTTCGACTGGAGCGCGTCGAGTCGGAAGATCTCGTGCTCCTGCCCACCGGCCTGGAGGGTGTCGCGGGCGCCAAAAGTGTCTGACGTGGTCACGTCCTAGACACTACCCAGATGCACGACCTCTCTTGCGTCGTCCACCTGCATTCCGTCCACTCCGACGGAACCGGCACGGTGCCCGAGATCGCCCGGGCCGCGCGGCGGGCCCGCGCGGACGTGGTCCTCCTCACCGATCACGACTCGCTGGAGGCCAAGCGCCAGGGCGAGGAGGGCTGGTACGGCGACGACGTGCTCGTGCTGGTGGGCACCGAGGTCTCGCCCGCGCGGAGCAATCACTACCTGGCTTTCGGCATCGAGGAGGAGATCGACCACGCCGGGCTCGACGCGGCGGGCATCTGCGCCGCCGTCCGCGAGGCGGGCGGGTTCGGCTTTGCCGCCCACCCCTTCTCGAAGGGATCCGAGCGCTTCAAGCGGACGGGCTCGGGCATGCCCTTCGACGCCGGCGCGCTGCGCTCCGAGGACCTCGACGGCATCGAGCTCTGGAGCTTCGTCAACGACACGGGCGAGGCCTTTCGCGGGGTCTCGGACGTGCTGCGCTTCGTGCTCGCGCCGGGCCGCGCGCTCGATCATCCGCCTCTTCGCAACATGCAGGAGTGGGACGCGCTGGGCCAAACTCGGCGCCTGGTGGGGCTCGGAGGCCTCGACGCACATCAATTCGGCAAGCGAGTGGGGCGCTTCGTGCCGATTCGCGCGATGAGCTACCGGCGCTCGTTTCGCCACATCCGCACCCACGTGCTCTGCTCCGAGCCGCCGACCGGCGAGCTCGAGCACGATCGCGGGGAGGTGTACGCCGCCCTGCGGTCAGGCCGCTGCTACATCGCGGTCGACGCCGTCGCCCCGGCCCGCGGCTTTCGCTTCGAGGCCGACGACCTGACCATGGGCCAGGAGGGCCCCGCGGGGCGGCGGACCCTGCGCGCCCGCACGCCCCTGCCCGCCCGGCTGCGGCTGCTGCGGGACGGGCGCCCGGTGGCCTCGGCCGAGGGCACCTCGCTCGATCACCCGGTGGAGGAGCGTGGCGTATACAGAGTGGAGGCCCGGCGCCGGGCCAAGGGCCGCGAGCGCACGTGGATCCTGTCCAACCCGATCTACCTGCGCTGAGGCCGCCGCGCTCAGGCGCGCGGCGGAAGATCGCCCGAGGCGACCAGCCCCAGCGTGCGCTGCACGGTGAGCCCGTAGGCCTCGATGGCCACGCGCAGGTCGTCCTCGGGGGTGTCCTCCTCCTTGGTGTGTGACACCGGCGGCGAGGAGGAGGAGAAGATCATCACGGTGGGCAGCAGCCGCGCCATCTCCGCGGCGTCGTGCAACGGTCCGCTCGGGATCGCGGTGTCCTTGCCGCCCGCTTCGGTCACCGCCTCGCGCGCCAACTCGATCAGCCGGTCGTCGAAGGGGATCGGCGGAATCGACCAGACGTGGCGCAGCTCTACCTCGCAGCCCTGGTCGGCGGCGGCCTGGTCGCACGCCTCCCGGGCCTCGTCGAGCATGGCGGCCAGCTCGCCGGGATCGAGATGGCGCTGGTCGAGCAGCATCTCCGTGCGACCGGCGATCGCCGTTACCACTCCGGGCTCGCTGGTGGCTCCGCCCACCGTGCAGACCCCGTCGTGGCGAAAGCCGACCTCGCGGATGGCCAGCGCCGCCTGGGCGGTGGCCGCGAAGCTGTCGCGCCGCAGCCCCATCGGCGTGGCGCCGGCGTGGGCGGTCTCGCCGGTGAACACGCCCACGTGACGCTCCACCCCGCAGGTGCCGAGCACAGTGGCGGCGGGCTCGCCGCGGCTCTCGAGCACGGGCCCCTGCTCGATGTGCAGCTCGAGGTATGCGCAGGCCCCGGTGAGCTGGGAGCTCGACTCGTGCGCGCGCGCGAGGTCAACCTCGAAGCGCCCGACCACGTCCTCGAGGCGCTCGCCCTCGCGGTCGCGCAGGTCGCGCACCTCGTCGATCTCGAGGGTGCCGGCGCAGGCCGAGGAGCCGAACAGGCTGCGCCCGAAGCGGGCCCCCTCCTCGTCGGCCCAGTCGACGAAGCGAAGGCCGGGGCCCTCGCCGGCGGCGGCGCGGGCGCGCAGCGCCTCCACGGCGGCGAACACGCCGAGCGCGCCGTCGAGCCAGCCGCCCGCGGGCACCGAGTCCACGTGCGAGCCGACGATCACGAAGCCCTCGCCCTCCCCGGGGAGATCGGCCCAGAGGTTCCCCGCGGCGTCGATCGACACCTCAACCGGGAGCTCGTCCAGGCGCGAGCGCAGGAACTCGCGCGCGCGAGACCACTCGTCGGTCCAGCAGACTCGCCGCGCGCCGTCGGGTCCGCCGGTCAGGCGGGCCAGCTCGCGCAGGTCCTCGAGCACGCGGTCGGCGTTCACGTGGCCACGGCGGCCGGCACGCCGAGCGAGCGCGGCACGAAGCGCCCGTGCCCGGGCTGAGTGAGGATCTCGCCGCGGTCGTAGACCATCGCGCCCCGGCAGAGCGTGTGGCGCACGCTGCCGGTGGAGCGCTCGCCGTCGAAGAGGTCGTAGTCGACGTTCATGTGCGACGTGCGCGTGGAGAACTCGAACGGCGTGGCGGGGTCGAACACGACGAGGTCGGCGTCCTTGCCCGCGGCAACCGCACCCTTGCGGGCGAGCCCGAAGCGGCGGGCGATCGCCGTGGAGGTCATGTCCACCAGCTCCTCGGGGGTGATCCGGCCACCCTCCACGCCCAGCTCCCAGAGCTTCACCAGCCGGTGCTGGATCATGGCCAGGCCGTTGGGGATCTTCGAGAAGTCGTCGCGCCCCAGCGCCTTCTGCTCGCTGTTGAACGGGCAGTGGTCGGTGGACACGCTCTCGAGCACCCCCCGGTCAAGCGCGGCCCACAGCAGCTCCTGGTTGAAGGCCTCGCGCAGCGGCGGCGAGCAGACGTAGCGCGCGCCCTCGAAGTTGGGTCTCTCGAGGTCCTCGATCGTGTTGGTCAGGTACTGCAGGCAGGTCTCCCCCGACACCCCCACGCCGCGGGCCTGCCCGGCGGCGATCTCGTCGGCGGCCAGGCCGCACGTGACGTGGACGATGTAGACCGGAGCGCCGGCCAGCTCGGCCAGGCGCACCGAGCGGTGGGTGGCCTCGGCCTCCAGCGCCTCGGGGCGGGTGTGGGCGTGGTGGATGGGATCGGTGCGGCCGGCGGCCAGCGCACGCTCCACGAGCACGTCGATGGCCCAGCCGTTCTCGGCGTGGACCATGGTCAGCGCACCCAGGTCGCGGGTGCGCTCGAGCACGCGGAAGAACAGGTCGTCGGTAACCATCAGCACGCCGCGGTAGGCCAGGAAGACCTTGAACGTGCAGATGCCCTCGCCCACCATGGGCTCCATATCGGCGAACGTGCCCTCGTCGGCCTGGGTGATGGCCATGTGAAAGCCGTAGTCCACGTGTGCCGCGCCCTCGGCGCGCTCGCGCCACTCCTCCAGCGACGAGCGCAGCCCCTCGGGGTGTTGCTGGATCACGAAGTCGACGATGCAGGTGGTGCCCCCCGCCGCCGCGGCGCGTGTGCCGGTGTCGTAGTCGTCGATCGAGCGCGTGCCGCCGAAGGGCATCGCCATGTGGGTGTGATTGTCGATCAGCCCGGGCAGGACGAAGCACCCGCTCGCGTCGATCACCTCCGCGTCCACGTCACCCAGCGCGCCGACCGCCGCGATCTCGTCGCCGTCGATCAGCACATCGGCTACCGACGAGTGGCTGGCGGTGACCACCGTCCCGCCCTGGATGAGCTTTCTCATGTTCGGCCTCCGCCCACGCCGGCGAAGCGCGGGATGATCTCGCGTCCGTAGGTCTCGAGCGTTTGCTCCTGGCCCTCGGTCATGAGGTAGATGTTGAACTGGTCGACGCCGATCGATTCCAGCTGCTCCAGCTTCGCGGCCGCCTGGTCGGGGGTGCCGAGCACGCAGAAGCGGTCGCAGATCTCGTCGCTGACGAAGGCGCCGTGCTTGGCTCCGACCCGAGAGTGCTCGTCGTAGTCGTAGCCCGTGCGCTCGGGCACGTAGTCGGTGAGCGCCTTCGGCACCACCGAGCCGTCACTGCCGTAGCGCGCGATCAGGTCGCGTACGTGGTTGGAGACCATCGCCGGGAACCAGCGCACCTGTTCACGGGCGGCGGCGACGTCATCCGAGATATGGCTGGGCGCGCAGACGATGCACTTGAGCTTCGCGGGGTCCCGGCCCGCCTGTTCGGCCGCCGCGCGCGCGGTGCCCATGGTCCACTGGATGATGTCGGGGTCGGCGAGCTGGATGATCACGCCGTCGCCCAGGCGCCCGGCCACCCCGAGCACGCGCGGGCCGTACCCGGCCACGTGCATCTCGATCGGCGGGAGGTCGGGCCGCACCCAGGCCAGCTCGAGCTCCGTGTCGTTCCAGCGCACCTTCTCGCCGTTCATGAAGGGCTTGATCATCGCGATGGCCTGCTCGAACTTGGCCACCGGCACCGGCTTCTGGCCGATGTAGCGCCGGGCCGAGTCGCCACGCCCGATGCCCATGACCATGCGGCCCTCCGAGATGTCCTGCAACGTGGCGTAGGCGCTGCCCAGCACCGTCGGCTCGCGCGTGCCCGGATTGGTGACCATGTGCCCCAGCTTGATCCGCTCGGTGGCCGCCGCCGCAAGCGCGAGCGTCGGCGTCGACTCCTGCCACAGCACGTGCGAGTCGTAGGTCCAGCCGTACTCGAAGCCCGATCCCTCGGCCAGCTGGAGCAGCTCGATCATCCGCCCGTAGGGTGGATCGGGCAGAACCGTTACGCCGAAGCTCAGGGCCATCTCGCGCACCCTACCCCGGTGTTCCGAGCCGGTCCACGGCCGCGACCACCAACTCCCAGAAGCCCGGCGCGTCGAGGTCCGTGGCGACCTGCGCGTTCGAGGGCCGGCCGCGCACGCCGAAGCGGTCGCAGACGGTCGCTCCGCGCGTGTGGGTTCCGTGCAACTCGACGGCCACATGCGCCTCTTCACAGCGCACCAGGGCCGGATCGATCACGCGGGCGACGGCCACGGGGTCGTGAACGGGTGGCGCGTGCAGACCCCAGATGTCGCGATAGCGGTCCCCGAAGAAGCTCAGCAGCAGTACGACCATCTCGGCCAGCGGGGTGCCGAGGGCGCGAATCCGGTTGAGCACATCGCCGGTGGCCAGCGCCTGGTGGGTGACGTTGAGCCCGCACATGGTCACGTCCAGGCCGCTCGAGAAGACCACGTCGGCGGCCTCGGGATCCACCAGGATGTTGAACTCGGCCAGGGGCTCGACGTTCCCCACGTCGGTCGAGCCTCCCATCAGCACGATCTCGCGGATGCGCGGGGCGAGATCGGGGAATCTCGTCAGCAGCAGCGCGATGTTGGTCAGCGGTCCGGTGGGCACCAGGGTCACCGGCTCGGGGCTCTCGCGCAGGAGGCGCGCGGTCAGCTCCACCGCGTGCTCCTCGACGAGCTCTATGTCGGGGGTGGGAAGCGGTGCGCCGTCGAGACCCGATTCGCCGTGCACGCTCGGGGCGGTGCGCAGGTCCCCGGAAAGCGGGCCGGGCGCGCCCGCCGCGATGGGGACGTCGCGGATCCCGGCCATCGAGCAGATCGCCCGTGCGTTGTAGCTCGTCCGCTCGAGGGTGCCGTTGCCGGCGACGGTGGTGATGGCCAGCAGGTCGATCCGCGGGTGCGCCGCCGCGAGCAGGATCGCAACCATGTCGTCGTGCCCGGGATCGCAGTCCAGGATCGTCGGTATGGCGGGCTGGGTGCGGCTCATCGTCGGCGTGAAGCTCCTAGAGGGACATTTAAGCGTCGCGGGGCGCCACCGCCGCGTTGCGCGCCGCTCCGGCGCTGGCAGCGACCACGAGCCCGATGGCCACTATCTCGCGCGCGACCAGTGTCTCTCCGAGTGCGAGGTAGCCGGCCAGCGCCGCCACCCCGGGCTCCAGGCTCATCAGCACACCGAAAACGCCGGCGGGCATGCGCCGCAGCGCCTCCAGCTCCAGCGCGTAGGGAATGGCCGAGGACATGATGCCCACCACCGCGCCCACCACCAGCACCGAGGGCACGAGCAGCTCGGAGCCCGCTTCCGCGATTCCCACCGGCGCGAGCAGCACCACGGCCACCAGCATGGCCAGCGCGAGGCCCGAGCCGCCGGGGAAGGCCTCACCCACGCGTACGGCGAGGAGGATGTACGCGGCCCAGAAGGCGCCGGCCAGGAGAGCCAGCGCCACACCCACCCCGTCGAGATCGCCGGTGCCGAAGTCGGACAGCAGCAGGATCCCGCTCGCGGCCAGCGCCACCCAGACGAGGTCGAGCGCGCGCCGGGACCCGAACACGGCCACGCCCAGCGGCCCCACGAACTCGAACGTGACCGCCACGCCGAGCGGGATGCGATCGATCGAGGCGTAGAAGGCCAGGTTCATCGCGCCGAGCACGAGGCCGAACACGAGCGCGAGGCCCAGATCGCGTGAACCGTGCCCGCGCACGCGCGGGCGCCAGATCGCGGCCAGCACCACGGCGGCGGCCAGGATGCGCAGGAAGACCGTGCCCCCGGAGCCGATCTCGTCGAAGAGGCTCTTGGCCAGGGCCGCCCCGACCTGCACCGAGGACACGGCTACCAGCACGAGCACGGTGGGCGGCACGCGTTCCACGCGGGGCCACGCTACTCACGCGCGAGATACTCACCGCATGGCGCGAGGCCGCACCTACGAGGAGCTCGAGTCGATCTTCGCGGACGTGGACGGGCCCTTCGCGTTGGTCGACCTGGACGCCATGTGGTCAAACGGCCAGGAGATGCTGGGCCGCGCGCAGGGCACGCCGATCAGGGTGGCCAGCAAGTCCGTGCGCTGCCGCTCGCTGCTGACCACGGTGCTGCGCGAGCGCGAGGGCTTCCGGGGCCTGATGACCTTCACCCTGCCCGAGTCGCTGTGGCTGCACGGCCAGGGGTTCGACGATCTGGTGCTGGCCTATCCCACCGCTGATCGCCGAGCCCTGAGCCGCCTGGCGAGCCTCGACGGCGACGGGGCGCCGATCGTGATGGTCGACTCGGTGGAGCATCTCGAGTTCATCGAGTCCGCCGCGGGCCCGGGAGGGGGCCGCGTGCGGGTGTGCATCGACGTCGACGTGAGCTGGTGGCCGCTGGGCGGGCGCGTGAAGGTGGGCGTGATGCGCTCGCCGGTGCGCACGCCGGCGCAGGCCCAGGCGCTCGCACGGGCGATCGACGCCCGCCCGCGCTTCGAGCTGGCGGGGCTGATGGCCTACGAGGCGCACATCGCCGGGGTCGGCGACCGGCTGCCCGGGCGCCGGCAGGCGCTTCACGGATCGATGATCCGCCTGATGAAGCGCCGCTCCGCGGCCGAGATCGCCGAGCGCCGGGCGGCCGTGGTGGCCGCCGTGCGGGAGGTGGCGCCGGTGCCCATGGTCAACGGAGGGGGCACCGGCAGCGTGCACCTCACACGGCGCGAGCCGGTTATCACCGAGGTCACGGCGGGCTCCGGATTCTTCGCCCCCACCCTCTTCGACCGCTACTCCGACTTCACGCTGACCCCGGCGGCGATGTTCGCCCTGCCCGTGGTGCGCCGGCCAAGCGCCGCCGCCGCGACCCTGCTCGGCGGCGGCTACCACGCCTCGGGCGCCGCCGGCCCCGACCGCCTTCCTTCGCCCCACCTACCGGCCGGCCTGCGGCTCGTTGCACGGGAGGGTGCAGGTGAGGTGCAGACGCCGGTGATCGGAGCCGCGGCAGCTAGCCTGCAAATAGGCGACCGGGTCTATCTCCGGCACGCCAAGGCGGGTGAGCTCTGCGAGCGTTTCGACAGCCTCCACCTCGTGAGCGGCGAGGAGATCGTCGACGTGGTGCCTACGTACCGCGGCGAGGGCCGCTGCGAGCTCTGAGCCTCGGGGCGGCGCTGGCGGCGCTGCTCGTGTTCGCCGGATCCGCGGCCGCCCGGCCCAACGTCGTGGTGATGATGACCGACGACCAGACGGCGGCCTCGCTGAAGTACATGCCGCAGACGGGCGCGCTGCTGGCCGCCGAGGGCACGACCTTCGAGAACTCGATCGCCTCCTTCCCGCTGTGCTGTCCCTCGCGCGCGACCCACCTGACCGGCCAGTACGCCCACAACCACGGGGTCCTCCACAACAGCGGCCCGTTCGGCGGATTCGGGCGTCTCGACCACACCAACACCCTTCCCGTGTGGCTGCAGGACGCGGGATACCGGACTATGCACGTGGGTCGTTATCTCAACGGCTACGAATACGCCGACGGAGTCCCCGCCGGCTGGAGCGACTGGCACGGCGCGCCCCACTCGACCGCCTTCAACTACTCGCGCTGGAAGGTCAACGAGAACGGCTCGCTCGAGTCATATCCGCAGCCCGAGCGACCCGACGAGTACCTCACGGACTACCAGGGCCGGCGGGCCGGTGAGCTGATCGAACAGGCGGCGCCCGGGGAGCGCCCGTTCTACCTGCAGCTTTGGTTCGTGGCCCCCCACCGGGGCTCCCCGCGCGATCCCGACGATCCGGCCGGCGTCGGCACCCCCTCCCCCCCGGCGCGCGACCGCGACAGCTTCGCATCGGCGGTCATGCCTCGCCCGCCGAGCTTCGACGAGGCCAACATGCTGGACAAGCCCCAGGTGGTGGCCGACCGCCCGCGCCTGACGCCCGAGATCGCCGCCGGGATCGAGGAGAACTGGCGCCAGGAGCTCGAGAGCCTGCAGGCGGTCGACGACGCGGTGGCCCGTGTGGTGGACACGCTGCAGCGCACGGGCGAGCTCGAGAACACGCTGATCCTGTTCACCTCGGACAACGGGTTCATGCACGGCGAGCACCGGGCCCGGGGCGAGAAGGTGCTGCTCTACGAGGAGTCTCTGCGCGTGCCGCTCGTGATGCGCGGTCCGGGCGTGCCCCGGCGCCTGCGCGACCCGCGGCCCGTGGCCAACATCGATCTGGTCCCCACGATCGCGGAGGCCGCCGGCGCCACCCCGCTGCGCACCCTCGACGGGCGCTCGTTGCTCGAGCTGGTCGGCGATCTGGACGTCTGGCTGGGCCGCGACCTGCTGATCGAGAACGGCAACGGGGCCAACAACGTGCCGGCCTACCGAGCGATCAGGACCAACCGCTTCGTCTACGCCGAGCACCTCAGCACCGGAGAGTTCGAGCTCTACGATCTGCAGCGCGACCCCTACCAGCTGCGCAGCGTGGACGGCGCGCGGCGATACGAAGCGGTCCAGCGCGACCTGGCTGCCCGCCTGCGCTCGCTCAAGCGCTGCGCCGGGCGGGGCTGCCGGCAGGGGCCCGCACTCAAGCTCGCCCTGCGCTCCAACGGCCGGCGCGTCACGGACGGGGCGTGCCCGGGCGGAGACCTGCGGGTCCGGGTGGTGGGACGCGACGCCAAACGGGTGGTGGCCGCCGACCTCCGCTTCGGCCGCCGGCGCTCGCTCACCATCGTGGACGTGCCGATCTCGGAGCGAGTGCGCCCGCCGCGCCTGGGCGCGGGACGGCGCTACCTGCTTCGCGTTCGCACCGAGTTGCGTGACGGTCGCCTCTTCACCCTCGATCGCCGGCTGCGGGCCTGCGGCGGCAGGTGAGGGCGGCCGCGGCGGCGCTGATGTTCGCCCTGGCCGCGGCGGGCTGCGGTGGGGCTACGCCGCGGGCGGAGCCGGCCCGGCCCAACATCGTGGTGATCATGACCGACGACCAGACCGCCGAGTCCCTGCGCGCGATGCCCGGCGTGCGGTCGTCGCTGGCCGCCGCCGGCACCACCTTCGATCGTGCGTACGCCTCCACCGCGCTCTGCTGTCCCTCGCGCGCCACGCTGTTCACCGGCCAGTACATGCACAACCACGGCGTGCTCGGCAACCGCCCGCCCGAAGGGGGATACGGGCGCCTCGACACGAGCAACTACCTCCCCGGCTGGCTGCAGAGCGCGGGCTACCACACCATCCACATCGGCAAGTTCCTCAACCGCTACGGCCAGGACAACCCGCCGACCGAGGTGCCACCCGGATGGAACGAGTGGTACGCCTCGGTCGACCTCTCGACCTATCAGTACTCCGGCTACCAGCTCAACGAGAACGGAGTGCTCGGCACCTACGCGCGCTATCAGACCGACGAATACAGCGCTCGCGCCGTGGACGCAGTGGGACGCCGGGCGCGCGAAACGGCCCCGTTCTTCCTCTCAGTGGGATACCTGGCTCCCCATAGCGGTGGACCGCGCGACGCCGACGATCCTCCGGGGATCCTCACCCCCCGGCCGGCGGAGCGCCACCGCGACCTCGACGCCGCCGCCGCGCTGCCGCGCTCGGCGGCGTTCGACGAGGCCGACGTGTCGGACAAGCCCGGCTTCATCCGGCGCCTCCCGCGGCTCTCTCCCGCACGGCGGGCGGCGGTCGAGGAGAGCTACCGCCAGCGCCTGGAGTCGCTGCGCGCGGTGGACGAGGGCGTGGTGCGCATCGTCGGCGCCCTGCGGGCGGCCGGGGAGCTCGATAACACCCTGATCGTCTTCACCTCCGACAACGGATTCCTCCACGGCGAGCACCGGGTGCCCTACGGCAAGGTCGTGGTCTACGAGCCGTCGGTCGCGGTGCCGCTGGTCATGCGCGGCCCGGGTGTGCCGCGGGCCGCTCGGCGCCGCCAGCTCGTGGTGAACGCCGACCTCGCGCCCACCATCCTCGAGGCCGCCGGGGCCACCCCCGGCCGGGTGCAGGATGGTCGCTCGCTCTTCGGCCTACTCGCCGACCGGGGCCTCGAGTGGGGGCGCGAGCTGCTGTTCGAGGGGCCGAGCGGGTTCGACGCCGTGGCCTACTCCGCCTTGCGTAATCAGCGCTATCTCTACGTCGAGTACGAGAGCGGCCAGAGCGAGCTCTACGACATGGCTCGTGACCGCCACCAGCTGCAGAGCCTCCATCGCGAGCCGGCGCTGGCCGGGCTGCGAGCCCGGCTCGCGGCGCGCCTGGCCGCACTGCAGGTGTGCTCCGGTTCCTCGTGCCGGACGCGGCCCGCGGCCCGGCTGGTGCTGCGCGGTTGCCGGGGCGAGGTGAGGGCGCCGGAGGGATCGCGGGTTCGCGTGCGCCGGCGCGGATTGTCGCTGCGCGGGCGCGTGGCGACCGCGGACGGGCGGCTGGTCACGCTGGACCGCGATCTTCCCCGCGCGTGTAACTAAGGACCGAGCACGCGGCGCAGGTACGGGTTTTCGAACTTGCGTGTGGGATCGAAGCGCTCGCGTTGGGCCAAAAAGCGCTCCCAGGTGGGATAGCGGGGTGCCAGCGTGGCGGCCGACTGGTAGTGGCGCTTGCCCCAGTGCGGCCGGCCGTCGTAGTCGTCCATGATGGCCTCGACCGGGCGGAAGTAGCTCTCGAACTCCATCCCGCGGTACTGGTGCACGGCTATGTAGCCGGTTGCCCGGGCGTGGGCGGTCGACAGCAGGGCGTCGTCGCCCGCGGTCACCCGGACCTCGATGGGAAAGCCGGTCGGCAGGCGCCGGCGCTCGACCAGCGACAGCACGCGCTCGAGCGCCTCGGCGGTCCGCTCGCGCGGGAGCGCGTACTCCATCTCGGTGAAGCGCACCGACCGGCGGTTTGCGTATACGCAGTGGCTGCGGTCCAGCTGCTCGGTGCGGCTCATGACGCTCACGAGAGCCCGGTTGATACGCGGGATGGCGCGCGGGGCGAGCCGCCCCAGCCGGCACGAGACCTCGAGGGCGGCGTTCTCCAGCACCACGTCGCGCAGGAAGGCCTCGACCGCGCCTGAGGGGCGCGGTGCGCGCTCGGTCCGCTCCGAGGTGAGGGTGAGCGCGGTGCGCGTGTAGGGGAACACGAACAGCTCGAAGTGGTCGTGGGCGTCCACGTGCTCGTCGAGGCGGCCCAGCACCTCGTCGAGCGGGCGCGGCTCGTCGATGCGGTGAATGGTGAAGGCGGGCACGCAGTGCAGGGTCACCGCGGAGATCACACCGAGCGCTCCGAGCCCGACCCGGGCGGCGAGCAGCTCGTCGCCTTCGCTGATGTCCACCGCCTCGCCCGCCGCCGTCACCAGGCGCAGCCCGGTCACCCGCGACGAGAGGTTCCCGAAGCGGGCGCCCGTGCCGTGGGTGGCGGTGGACAGGGCCCCGGCGATGGTCTGCGGATCGACGTCGCCCTGGTTCTCGAGAGCCAGCCCGTGGCGGGCCAGCGCCGGGCCGAGCTCGCGGATCGTGATGCCCGCCTCGACGGTCACGTGCTCCCCGTCGACGGCCAGCACCCGGTTGAGGCCCGACAGGTCGACCATCACCCCGTCGGTGCAGGCGATGTCCGAGAAGGAATGTCCCGAGCCGGTGACCTTGACCCTGGGTGAGCCGGCGACGATCCGCATGAGCTCCGCCTCGGTGCGGGGTCGCATCACGCGCTCGGGCGCGCAACGCTGATCCCCGGCCCAGTTCTTCCAGGGTTGGGGCAAGCGCTAGGAGGCGGCGGCCTCCGCCGCTTCCTCGACCCTGGCCGGCTCGCCCGCCCAGTGAGCCTCGGCGTCGACCGGCGTGTCGCGCAGGTAGGCCTCGGCGTCGAGCGCGGCCATGCAGCCGGTGCCCGCGGCGGTGACCGCTTGGCGGTAGACGCGGTCGGTCAGGTCGCCGGCGGCGAACACGCCGGGGAGCTGGGTGCGCGTGCTGCGCCCGTCCACGAGCACGTAGCCCTCGTCGTCGAGGTCGAGGGCTTCCTCCACGAGCTCGGAGTTGGGGCGATGGCCGATGGCGATGAACGCGCCGGTGATCGGGAGCTCGCGCTCCGTGCCGTCCTCGGTGTTCTCGAGAACGGCGTGCGTGAGCGCCCCGCCCTCCTCTCCGGCCTCGAAGCTCTTCACGACGTAGGGGGTCAGGAGGTCGATGTTGTCGGCGTCGCGGGCGCGCTGGAGCATGATCGCCGAGGCGCGGAAGTCCGCACGCCGGTGGACCACCGACACCTTGCCGGCGAACTTGGCGAGGAAGGTGGCGTCCTCCATCGCCGTGTCACCGCCGCCGACCACGATCGTGTCCGCGCCGCGGAAGAAGGCGGCGTCGCAGGTGGCGCAGTAGGACACGCCGCGCGCGGCCAGCTCGTCCTCACCCGGGACCCCGAGCTTCTTGGGCTCGGCCCCCATGGCGAGGATCACGGCCCGCGCCTTGATCTCGCGTCCGGCCACGTGCACGGTATGAACGCCGCCGGGCTCCTCGGACAGGTCGAGCTTGGTGGCGTCGTCGGTGATGAAGCGGGTGCCGAAGCGCTCGGCCTGCTTGCGCAGGTCCTCCATCATCTGAGGCCCGAGCACCCCCTCCGGGTAGCCGGGGTAGTTCTCGACGTCGGTGGTCTGCTGCAGCAGGCCGCCCCACGCGAAGCCCTCGATCACCAGTGGCTCGAGATCCGCACGCGAGGTATAGAGGGCAGCGGTGTAACCCGCGGGCCCGCTTCCCACGATGACGACGTTCTCGGTTTCCTTGATGTCAATGCTCAATACGATCGACTCCCCGGGCTATTACTTTACTTTTTGAAGTGTAGTGGAGGTGGCGGGCTCCTGCTCGCGTTCGGCCTCCCAGCGGGTGACCGTCTTGCGCAGCTGGAAAAAGGCCACGATGCCGGGCGGGATCGGCAGCCAGAAGGCGATCACCCGGTAGGTCAGGACGGCTGGGAAGACCGTCGACTCGTCGATTCCGAACAGGACGAAGGCCCCGATCATGCCGGCGTCGACCGAGCCCACGCCGCCCGCCGGCGACGGGATCAGGTTCGCGGCCATGCCCACGAAGAAACCCTGGACGAGGACGCCGAAGGGAACGCTGCCGCCGAAGGCCTCGAAGCTCGCCCACAGCACCCCGATGTTGGCCGCCCAGAAGCCCACCGCGCCGACCACGGCCAGCGCCCCGCGGCTGGGGTGGCGAACGTAGGCGATGGCCGTGCGCACGCCGCTGGCCAGCGTCGCCGGCCCCTTGGCCACCCGGGTGAGGTAGCGCGTGCGCCGGTAGCCGCCCGCGAACCTGTAGATCCGCCGCTCGATGTCCTCGGGGATCAGGGCGATGAGCGCGAAAACGGCGATCAGGCAACCCGACACGGCCGCGGGGACGATCGTGCCGCCCACCGGGTTGTCGCCCGGCAGCACCCCGGTGCGCAGCAGGATCCCGAAGACCAGCAGGGCGCCCGCGTAGACCGCGTAGGTGAGCACCAGGAAGGCCACCATCCGGCAGGCCGAGCGCCGGCGCTCCATGCCCGCCTTGCGCAACGCCCAGTAGGTCAGGACGATGCCTCCCGCCCCCGCGGCCGAGAAGATGCGCGTGGCGGCCAGGCCCGCCATGGTGATCTGGTAGGAGGCGCGCAGGTCCAGGCGCCGGTGCAGCTCATCGTCGCGCGTGCCGGCCAGCACACCGCGGAACAGCGCCACGTAGGCCGCGAACGCCGCCACGTTGAAGGCCACCGCGATCAGCACCCAGACCGGGCTGGCGTCGTCGAGCTTCTTGACCGCCTCGTCGAGGCCCACCAGCTTGGGGAAGACGACGTAGATGGCGAACACCAGCACCACCACCACCAGCACGCCGGTGAAGAGCTTGCGGCGGTCGGCCAGCAGGGCCGCGAACGCGCCGTCGCCCTCGAGGTCCTCGCCGCCGTCGGGGTAGTCGGAGTCGAGGTCGCGCTCGAGGTCGCGGTCGCGCTCTCGGCTCGCCATCAGCGCGCCTTCGGCTCCAGCCGCTGAATCACGCTTGCCGCCCTCAGCACGAACGGCTCGGCCGTGGGAGCCACTCGCCACAGCCCCTCGGCCAGCGCGAATCCGGCCAGCAGGTCGACCACGTAGTGCTCACCCAGGTAGATCAGGCCGAAGCCGAGCGTGAGCGCGTACACCCAGCCCAGGGCTGCGTGACGGGGCCCAACCTGAGAGAGGATGCGCGCGGCCATCACGGAGGTGCCGAAGTGGAGCGAGGGCATGGCGGCGAACGGGTTTCCCTGCAGCGAATGGTAAAGCGGGTGCCAGAGGCGCTTCCAGAAGCGCTCGCCCGCCTCGGCCATGATCCGCCGCACGGGCGGCATGTTGCCGTTGGCCCCGGCCCACCAGGGCGGCGCGGTGGGCACGCTCCAGTAGACGATGCAGCCCAGGTCAAAGCAGGCGGCCATGAGCACGGCCGAGCGCGGGAGGTGCTCGCGGTGGCGCAGCAGGATGTAGGCGAGGGTTCCGTGGGGCACCAGGAACCAGCTCCAGTGGACGAAGGACAGGCCGTACTCCAGGGGGCCGATGCGGTCCTCCCGGCCCAGCGCGCGCTGAAGACGGACGGTGGGGACGGTTCCCAGGCCGATGACCCGGTCGCAGCGAATCGTGTAGTCGACCTTGAGGCGTCGCTCCAGGCGAGCCGGGTCGTCGTCGGGCATGTCGAAGTGGGCGAAGTAGACCCACATCTGCAGGCCGTAGATGCCGGCGTCGCGCAGCGGCGAGCGCGGCTCGGCGAGCGCGAGCGCGATGGGGGCCGGCCAGGAGAGCGCGGACACGACGGGCACCGGCAATTTGAGCCGGTGCCTCAGGAGCGGCGTGACTGCCCCCACCGCGACCGCTCCCCACGCGAGCCTTCGTAGGGTGCGTGTGCTTCGCAAGCGCAGGCAGGATACCCCGCCGCCGCCCCGCCGCGGCGCGGCGGGGCGGCCGGGTCCGCTCAGGCGCGGGGCTGCACCTGCTGCACCGCCCACGCGTTGCCGTCGGGGTCGCTGAAGAACACGAACGAGCCCCAGGCGAAGTCCTGGATCTCGCTCACCTCGGCGCCGCGCTCGACGAGCTCGGCGCGGGCCGCCTCGATGTCCTCCACCACCAGCTGCAGCCCCTTGACCGACCCGGGCTCGCTCTCGACCACGCCGGTGCCGATGGCGATGGAGCAGGACGAGCCGGGAGGCGTGAGCTGCACGAAGCGCAGGTCGTCGCTCACCGTGTGGTCGTGGTCTTCCGCGAAGCCGGCGGTCTCGGTGTAGAAGGCCTTGGCGCGATCCACGTCGGACACGGGGACGGCGATGAGCTCGAGCTTGAAATCCATGATGCTCCCTTCCCGCCTGCGGCGGCGGAACGAATTACTCTGTTCCGAGCATACTACCAGAACGGAATCATTCCTTCCGCTAAAGTTTCGGTCCGATGGCGAAGCTCAAGCCAGAGCGGCTGGACGGACGGCGCGCGCAGGCGGCCCGCAACGACGAGCGTATCCTCGAGTCCGCGCGCGCGGTCTTCGTGGCCGATCCGGGGGCCCCGATCGCCGAGGTCGCCGCGCACGCCGGGGTGGGAATCAGCGCGTTGTACCGGCGCTACCCCAGCAAGGAGGAGTTGCTCCGCCAGCTCAATCGCGACAGCCTGGCCGACTACATCGCCGACGTCGAGGCCGCGCTGGCCGACGAGCGCGACCCCTGGGAGGCCTTCGCCGACTTCATGCGGCGGCGCGTCGACGCCGACTCCCACTCGCTCACCCTGCGGCTCGCGGGCACCTTCACACCCACCGAGGACCTCTACCGGGAGGGCACGCGCGCCCAGGCGCTCAACGAGCGCCTGTTCCGGCGCACCCAGGATGCCGGCGCGATCCGCTGGGACCTGGTGGTCGACGACCTCTCCTTCATCTTCGAGCAGGTGGCCGCGGTGCGGGTGCGCGATGCGCAGCGGACGCGGGAACTTAGGCGCCGATACCTGGCTCTGCTGCTGGAGGCGATGCGCCCCGGCTCCGAGAGCGCGTTGCCGGGTCCCCCGCCGAGCTGGGCGGAGATCGCCGAGCGCTGGGATACGTAGCGGACCGGCGCCGTGCGAGTCGCCACGCGGCGGGACCGGCGTTCTTGAACGGCAGCAATAAGGGTGGGTCGGCCGGGGTGTTGCCTTTGTCGCGTTGCTGTAACGCGGTTTGGAGGCCGCTGTCCTGACTTCACCCCCTATACGACGGTCAATCCAGGACAGCGCCCAACCCGCGGCCCCACCGGCTCGCCCCGGGCCAAGTGTTACCGAACCGCACAAACGCGACAGCCCGCCAGGCAGCCGCTCACCTGACCCTCATTGCTGCCGTTAAAGCGCCGGCCCCGGCGCGCGGCGGCTCACACCGCGCAGGCCGACCCGCACCGGTCCTACGCCGCCGCCTTCTCCAGGATCCGCACGTCCACCGGCGCCTTGTCCGCGAACTCCGTGGCGTCGTCGCGGGTGCCGATGTGCTCGCCCCAGTGCATGGGCACCGCCACGCGGGGCCCTATGCGGCGGGCTGCCTCGGCGGCCTCCTGGGCGGTCATCACGTAGACGCCGCTCACGGGCAGCAGGGCCACGTCCACCCCGCTCACGTTGTCCATCTCGGGTATCACGTCGGTGTCGCCGGAGTGGTAGAGCCGCTCTCCGCGGACGTTGAGGTCGTAGCCCACCCAGCCCGCGTCGCGCGGATGGAACACGGCGCCCTCGGGATTGCGCTTGGACGTGTTGTAGGCCGCCACCGCCGCCACGTGCACTCCGCGCACCACCTCGTCTTCGAGCAGCTCGCCGGGGGCGATCGAGTGCACCTGGCCGCTCACCCGCTCGGCGACCGCGGCCGGGCCGATCAGCCAGGTGCGGCCGGTCGACAGGCGTTCGACGTCCTGGGGCGAGAAGTGGTCGTAGTGGCCGTGGGTGATCAGGATGAGATCGGCCGGTGGAGAACCCTCGGGCACCCGGTAGGGGTCGATGTACACCCACGCGCGGCCCACGCGCAGGCGAAAGCCCGAGTGGCCCAGCCATTCGAGGCTGTCGAGGATGGTCACGAGCGCCGTCCCCCGGTCAGGGCGGCCACAGCGGCCAGGGCCAGGTAGACGCCTCCGGCGAACCGGCGGCTTCCGCGCAGGCGCTTGCCGATCACCCCCGCCGCGAACGCGTAGACCAGGTCGAGCAGCGTGGCGATGACCATGAAGACGGCCCCCAGGATCAGCACCTGGGTGGCGGCCGCGCCCTGGGCGGGGTCCACGAACTGGGGCAAAAAAGCCAGGAAGAAGACCCCGACCTTGGGGTTGAGGAGGTTCACGAACATGCCCTCGAGAAAGGTGCGCCGCAAGCCGGTCGCGCGAGGCGCCTCCGGGTCGGGACTCGAGCGCAGCGCGCGCACACCGAGGTACACGAGGTAGGCCACGCCCGCCCATCGCACCGCCTCGAAGGCCACGTCCGAGGAGGCCAGCAGCGCACTCAGCCCGACGGCGGCCGCGGTCACGTGCACCAGAGCGCCGGTCTCGACGCCCAGCACCGAGACCACTCCCGCGCGCGGGCCCGCCTCGATGCTGCGGGTGACGATGTAGACCAGGTTCGGCCCGGGGATGAGCACGAGCGCGACGGCGCTGGCCGCGAACAGCAGCAGGGTCGAGGTCTCGGGCACCACCCCAGCGTAGGGGTCGCAGTAGCCTCCCCGCCGTGAGCTACGAGCACGTGATCTGGGAGCAGGAGGGCGGGGTCGGGCGCATCACCCTCGACCGGCCCGAAACGCTCAACGCCTGGCACACCGCCTTCGGCCGCGAGCTGCGGCAGGCCATCGAAGAGGACGCCGGGCAGGAGTCCGTGCGCGCGCTGCTGATCACCGGAGCGGGGCGCGCGTTCTCCTCGGGAGCCGATCTCAAGGCCGGCTTCGAACCGGCCGACGACGGCATGCCCGACATCCGCCGGGAGCTCGAGGGCTTTCACCCGATCATGACCGCGGTGCGCCGCCTCGAGAAGCCCGTGGTGGCCGCGGTCAACGGCCCGGCCGTGGGCATCGGCGCCTCGCTGGCGCTCGCCTGCGACCTGATCCTCGCCGCCGAGTCCGCCTACTTCGGCCTGGGCTTCGTGAACATCGGCCTGATGCCCGACGGCGGCTCGACCCTCTTCGTGCCCGCCGCCGTGGGGAAGGCCCGGGCCTTCGAGATGGCGCTACTCGGCGAGCGGGTGCCCGCAGGCCAGGCGGCCGAGTGGGGCCTGGTCAACCACGTCTACCCGGACGACGCGCTCATGGACGAGGCGAACGCCCTCATCGGCAAGCTCGCCGCCGGCCCGACCCGCTCCTACGCGGCCTCCAAGCGCGCGCTCAACAAGATGCTCTACCCCGACCTGGAGGGCCAGCTGGACCTCGAGGCCGAGCTACAGCACGCCCTCGCAAGGACCAAGGACTTCCAGGAGGGCGTACTGGCCTTCGTGGAGAAGCGCCAGGCGGCGTTCGAAGGCGCCTGAATTCGGGGCATCCGGCACGAAGTGGAGGAGGCGGCCGTACCGCAGATATGATCTCGCGCGCCTTGCCTACCGGCTTGCCACGACGCCTGCTCATCGCCGTCCTAGCCACGGGCCTGCTGGCGATGCTGGTGGCGGCGCCCTCCGCTCTCGCCGACGCCTTCACGCCGGAGTCGGGCGGATCGCCCAACGCCGACGACATCGACACGCTCTACAAGATCACCACCTACATCGGTTTGGTGATCTTCCTCATCGTCGAGGGGACACTGCTCTGGTCGCTGCTTCGCTTCCGCGCTCGCCGCGGCGGCCCCGAGGCGGCGCAGATTCGCGGCAACACCCCGCTCGAGCTGGGCTGGACGCTCGGCGCTGCGCTCATCCTCGTGGTGCTCACCGTCGTCACCTTCCTCTATCTCGACGACATCGAGAACCCACCGGCCTCGGGGCCCAACGGGCTGCGCGCCTCCCAAGCCCAGTTCGCCTCGATCGACCAGCCCGACCCCCCCAGGAGCGGAGGACCGATTCTGCGCGTGAAGGTGGTGGGCCAGCAGTACCTGTGGCGCTACGACTACGGCGAGGGCAACACCCTCTTCGCCTACGAGGAGATGGTCGTGCCGGTGGACACGACGGTCGTGCTCGAGATCACCGGCACCGACGTGATCCACTCGTGGTGGATCCCCAAGCTCGGCGGCAAGGCGGACGGCATTCCCGGCCACGTGAACGAGACCTGGTTCAAGATCCCCGGCAAGCTCGCCGGCACCACCTTCCGCGGCCAGTGTGCGGAGCTCTGCGGCGCCAACCACGCCGACATGCGCGCCAGGGTGCGTGCGGTCACGCCCGACCAGTTCGAGGATTGGACCCAACAGCAGCGTGACGACATCCAGGCCGCGCGCGACGACCTGGCCGAGCAGCGCCGCCAGCGTGAACAGGACGACCAGTAATGGAAGCCGGAACCTCCGCCCCCAACACCGTCGCCCGGCCCGAGGTGATCGTGCACGGCGTCCAGACGCCGCCGCGCGGCTGGCTGGCGTGGCTCACGACCACCGATCACAAGAAGATCGGGATCCTCTACATCGCGACCGCGTTCGTGTTCCTCCTGATCGGGGGCGTCGAGGCGCTGATCATGCGGCTGCAGCTCGCGCAGCCCGACGGCACGCTGGTGCAGCCCGAGACCTACAACGGGCTCGTGACGATGCACGGCACGACGATGGTCTTCCTCTTCGTCGTCCCGCTGATCGCCGGCTTCGGCAACTACCTGGTCCCGCTGATGATCGGCGCGCGCGACATGGCGTTCCCCAAGCTCAACGCCCTGTCCTACTGGCTGACCCTGTTCGGCGGCGTGGCCTTCTACTGCAGCATCTTCTTCGAGCCGCCGGAAGCGGGCTGGACGATGTACGCGCCGCTCTCCGACGATCTCTACTCGCCGAGCGGCGGCGTGGACGCGTGGATCTTCCTCATCCACCTCACCGGCCTGTCCTCGCTCGTGGGGGCGATCAACTTCGTCGCGACCATCCACAACATGCGCGCGACGCGGCATGAGCTGGGGGCGCATGCCGCTGTTCGTGTGGACGATCCTCGTGTTCAGCTACCTGCTCATCGCGGCCTACCCGGCCATCGCCGCCGCGGTCACGATGCTGCTGACCGACCGCCACTTCGGCACCGCCTTCTTCGACCCCACCGGGGGCGGTGATCCGCTGCTGTGGCAGCACCTGTTCTGGTTCTTCGGGCACCCCGAGGTCTACATCCTCGTGCTGCCCGCCTTCGGGATGATCTCCGAGATCCTGCCGGTGTTCGCGCGCAAGCCGATCTTCGGCTACAAGGCGATCGCCGCCGCCACGGTGGCCATCGCCTTCCTCGGCCTGCTCGTGTGGGCGCACCACATGTTCGCCACGCCGACGGCCACGGTCGTGCTGGCCTTCTTCATGCTCTCCTCGTTCACCATCGCGGTGCCCACGGGGATCAAGATCTTCAACTGGATCGCCACCCTGTGGCGGGGCTCGATCGTCTACAAGACGCCGCTGTACTTCGCCGCCGCCCTGCCCGCGCTGTTCGTGATCGGCGGCATCTCGGGCATCCAGCTGGCCATCTTCCCCGTCGACTGGCAGCTGCACGACTCCTACTTCGTGGTGGCCCACTTCCACTACACGATCTTCGGCGGCGGGGTGTTCGGCTACTTCGCCGGGCTCTACTACTGGTGGCCGAAGATGACCGGCCGGATGCTCTCGGAGGGCCTGGGCAAGCTGTCGTTCTGGCTGATGTTCGTGGGCTTCAACGTGACCTTCCTGATCCAGCACTCGGTCGGCCTGTCGGGCATGCCGCGCCGGGTGTACGACTACACCGAGGAGCTCGGGGTGGGCGGCTACAACCTGATCTCCACCTTCGGCTCGTTCATCCTGGGCATCGGCGTGCTGGTCACGGCGGTGAACATCGTGTGGTCGCTCAAGAACGGCAAGAAGGCGGGCAACGACCCGTGGAAGGGCAACACGCTCGAGTGGTTCACGAGCTCGCCGCCCCCGCCCAACAACTTCGACGTGGTCCCGCGCGTGCGCAGCGTCGAGCCGATGAAGGACATCCGGCGCGAGGTGCTGGCCGGGGCCAAGCCGGCGGAGACCGTGGCGCAGCCGGTGGCGCCGCGCAGCGTCTAAGTGTGAGACGCCTCGCGCTTCTCACCACGCTCGCCACCTTCGCTCTGATCCTCGTCGGCGGCGTGGTGCGCGTGTCGGACTCGGGGCTGGGCTGCGGCCCCGCCGGGTCGGGCTTCAGCGGCTGGCCCTTCTGCAACGGGGACCTCGTGCCCGGCGTCAACCTGAACTCGATCATCGAGTACACCCACCGTGCGCTGGCCATCGTGGTGGGCTTCATGATCCTCAGCCTGTTCGTGCTGGCCTGGCGCCGCCGGCGCGAGCTGGTGCCGGCCACGGGCGCGCTGCTGGTGCTTGTGATCGCCCAGGGCGCGCTAGGCGGCCTGACCGTCGAGGAGAACCTCGAGGAGGCCTACGTGGCCGCCCACCTGGGCCTGGCCATGTTGCTGCTCGGACTGCTGATCTACCTCGTGCGCGCCACGCGCGGCATGCGGCCGGTGGAAGGCGGCCCGCGCGTGCTCTCGATCGTCGCGACCGCCGCGGTCTTCTGCACGATCGTCGCCGGGGGCTACATGGCGGGGACCCAGAACTACGGCCGCGCCGACTATCAGCTCGGTGACGGCGCTCACCACGCCTGCGGCAAGCAGTTCCCCTCATGCAACGGCGAGTTCATGCCCTTCGGTCAGTCGAGGCTGGTTGATATTCACCTCACCCACCGCTTCTTCATGTACCTGGCCTCGATCCTCGTGATCGCCCTGGTGGTGGTGGCGCTGCGCCGCCGCGTGGCGTTGCGCTATGCGTGGACGCTCGCGGCTCTGCTCGCGGTGCAGATCCTGGTGGGCGCGCTGAACGTCTGGCTCGACGAGTACGAACTGCTGATCCTGGCCCACCTGGCGCTGGGCACTCTGCTCTGGGCCACCTCGCTCGGCATGACCCTCCAGCTCTCACCCGCGCGCGAGCGCGCACCGCGCCGGACCGAGGCGGTGGCGGCGTGAGCCAGGTCGTAGCTGTTCGCGCCGGCTGGCGCACCGTCGCGGCGGACTACTTCGACATGTGCAAGCCGAAGGTGCAGTCGCTGCTGCTCTTCACCACGATCACCACCATGTACGTGGCCGGCGACCCCTCGCTCGGCCTGGTGGCGCTCACCTGCCTCGGCGGAGCGCTCTCCGCGGGCGGCGCCGGCGCGATCAACCACGCCCTCGACCGCGACCTCGACCGGCTCATGAAGCGAACCGCCGACCGCCCGGTGGCCAGCGGGCGCGTGTCGCCGGCCGCGGCGATCGTGTTCGGAGTCCTGCTCGGCTGCGCCTCCTTCGCACTGCTGGCCCTGGCGGTCAACCCGCTGGCCGCGGTGCTGTCCATGGCCGGCCTCCTCGGCTACGTGCTCGTGTACACGATGTGGCTCAAGCGCACGACGCCGCAGAACATCGTGATCGGCGGAGCGGCCGGCGCGGTCCCGCCGCTCGTGGCCTGGGCCGCCGTCACGGGCGAGCTGTCGGGCACGCCGCTCTACCTGTTCGCCATCATCTTCTTCTGGACCCCGCCGCACTTCTGGGCGCTGTCGCTGCTGATGAAGGACGAGTACGCGCGCGCCGGCGTGCCCATGCTGCCGGTGGTGCGCGGCGAGGCCGAGACGCGCCGCCAGATCATGCTCTACACCGTCCTGCTCTACGCGGTCAGCCAGCTGCCCTTCTGCGCCGGCGCGTTCGGCCTGACCTACCTGGTGTGCTCGGTGGTGCTCGGCGGGGCGTTCATCTTCGGGTCCTGGCGCCTGCTGCGCCGGCCCGAGCGGCGCACCGCGCTGCGGCTCTACCTCTTCTCGCTGGCCTACCTGGCGCTCCTGTTCGGGGCGATGGTGGTAGACACGCGGCTCATCTGACGTCACCGACAGGAACGATTGCGGCGCCATTGTCTGAGCCGTTGGCGTGTCCGTCCGTGAAGACCTCCACGCGGTTGCGGCCCGCCGCCTTCGCGGCATATAGGGCCCGGTCGGCGCTTCGGACCAGGCCTATCGCATCCAAGGCGTGGACCGGCAGGACGGCGACACCGAGACTCGCGTTGATCTCTCGCTGGACGGCCGCCACGCGGATGCGCGCGACCGCAGCTCGAAGGTTCTCGGCCGCCGCGCGCGCCCCTTCGGTGTCGGTGTCCGGAAGCAGCAGGAGGAACTCCTCGCCGCCCCACCGGGAGCAAAAGTCGTTGGGGCGAAGGGTCGTTCGCAGGGCTGCCCCCACGGCTGCCAGCACCTCGTCGCCGGCTCCGTGGCCGTAGAGGTCGTTGATCTGCTTGAAATGATCGAGGTCCAACACGATCGCTGCCAGAGGTGCGCTCTCGTTCGCATCCGCGACCATGCGCTTCACCGCGTCGTTGGCGGAGCGTTGGTTGGCCAGTCCCGTGAGCTCGTCGGTCCCGGCGCGCTGCTCGGCGATCGCCAGGTTGCGCAGATTGGCGAGGATCGGCGCGGCCTGCGCCACCGACAATCGCATCGTCTCTCGCTGCTCCGTGGCCATGGAGCCGTCGGGTAGGGCGAGGACCGATCCCAAGACCTCGCCGCCGACGAGCAGCGGCTGGCAGGCGCTGGGTCCGAGCTTGCCGCACACGTCGCACTGCATGAGTGGCGCTTCGCCATTCGTGCGGTTCTGCTGCTCGCCGGTCCGCACCGCCAAGCAACTGCGTGGTCTTGCGTCCTCCAGCTCCCTAGCCAGCGGACCATCGACCTGAACGGGTGTTCTGGGCTCGAGGCGGTCGGCGCTGTTGTTGCGGCCCAACACCGTTACGTCAGCCCCGCTCAGCGAGCGTTCGAGATGACGCTTGAGAAGCCCGTAGGCCTCTTGTTCGCTTTCGGTCATCTGCATCGCTTCGCTGAATTCGGTCTGCTGATCGAGCTGATGCTCTTCGCGCTCGCGATGGTCGACCATCCTGTTCAGGAGATGCCCGAGCTCGGTCAGCTCGTCATGGCCCGCCGGCTCGAGGCGCTGCTCGGTGCCGCCCTTCGCCACCTCGGCGGCAAACCGCGAGTAGCCGCGCGCGCGCGGCACGATGCTCCTGGTGAGCCACGCGATCACGCCCAGGGTGCCGAGCAGCGCGACCAAAGACCCCCCTACCAGGAGAACCAGCGTGTTGCGATGGTCGGCGCGGGCGCGCTCGCTGATGGAGCGTGCCTCACGAGCCTCGAGTTCGACGAGCGCGTCCGCCCGGGCGACCATGCGATCAAAGAGCGCCGAGATGAGCGCGGCGAGCCGGTCCTTTCTCGCACCCACCGCCTCCGTTTCTTCCTGGAAATCGAGAGCGCCATCCGCGCGAAGACGCTCGAACTCCTCCAGCCCGCGGCTCACCTCACGCACCGGCGCGATTTGGTGGCCCTCCTGGCCCCTCCGCAGCTCGACACGCACCTGGACCAGAGCGGTGTCGAGAGCCGGCAGTAGACGCCGGTCGAGCTGGGCGCTGACCCGTTCCGTGACCTGCCGGTTGTCGGTGAGCACTGCCCGCAATGCCGCCACCTCGACCGCGGAAAGGGCGCGCGACAGCCTGGCCGACTCCAGGGTATGGCGATATCCATGGTCATAGAGCTCAGTCACCTGCCCGTTCATCCGGCTCACGCCGATTGCGCCGATCACGCATACCGACGCCACGAGCGGGATCACGAGCAGCGCGACCACTCCGAAGCGACGTCCGATCGTGAGCCGGGGCATGGCCCGGGCTCCGGCACGAGCAGGCCGCGCACCCTCGCCGCGGCGTGGTTCATCGGGAGAGGCCACTGTGGTTTGTATCGACCCCGCGAGCACTTCCTTGACCCGGCCCCACCCACCTTCGAACCGTGCTCCCGGACTCCCCCGGCCGCCGACTACGACTTACGAGCGCTGCGAGCGCTGGCGCACGAGCTCGCGACCCAGCGGCAGCACCCCACCCTCGAGGCCCTGGTCGGCGCGGATCACGTGCATGACCGCGTTGATGAGGGCGAGGTGGGTGAAGGCCTGCGGGTAGTTGCCCAGGTGGCGGCCCGTGCGCGGGTCGATCTCCTCGGCGTAGAGGCCGAGCGGGCTCGCGTAGGCGAGCAGCTTCTCGCACAGCTCGCGCCCGCGCTGGATCTCGCCGATCTCCACCAGGGCGCTCACCAGCCAGAAGGAGCAGATCGTGAACGATCCCTCCTCTCCCGAGAGGCCGTCGTCGGTCTCGCCCACGCGGTAGCGCAGCACCAGGCCGTCCTCGGTCAGCTCGTCGGCGATCGCCAGCACGGTGGCGCGGATGCGCTCGTCGTCGGGGGGCAGGAAGCGGGTGAGGATCGTGAGCAGCGCCGACGCGTCGAGGGCGTCCGTCTCGTAGTGCTGGCAGAACACGCCGCGCTCGTCGACCCCGTTCTCGAGGATGTCGTTCTTGATCTCCTCGGCCGCCGATTGCCAGCGCGCAGCGAACTCGAGCTCGTCGCGCATCTCGGCCAGCCGGGCCCCGCGATCGGCGGCCACCCAGCACATCAGCTTGGATGACGTGAAGTGCTTGGGATCGCCGCGGATCTCCCATATCCCCCGATCGGGCTCCCTCCACTTCTCGATCGCGGTCTCCACCTGCTTCTTGAGCATGGGCCAGAGGCGCTCGGGCAAGTGGTCGCGCGACTTGGTGTGCAGATAGACGGAGTCGAGCAGCGAGCCCCATACGTCGTGCTGCTCCTGGTCGTAGGCGCCGTTGCCGATGCGGACCGGCCGCGCGCCCTCGTACCCGGACAGGTGGTCGAGCGTGTCCTCGGTCAGGCGGGCTGCGCCGTCGATGCCGTACATGATCTGCAGCACGCCCTCCTCACCCTCGGCCACGTCGGCGATGAAGTAGAAGAAGTCGTTGGCCTCCCAGTCGAAGCCGAGCGTGTACAGCCCCCACAGCATGAGCGTGGCGTCGCGAATCCAGGTGAAACGGTAGTCCCAGTTGCGCTCGCCGCCCGGGCTCTCGGGCAGCGAGGTCGTCGCGGCGGCGACCAGCGCTCCGGTGGGCGAGTAGGACAGCCCCTTGAGCACGAGCGCGCTTCGCTGCAGGTGGGTGCGCCAGGGGTGGTCGGGGAAGGTTCCGTGGTCGAGCCAGTGCTGCCAGTGGTGCGCCGTCCAGACAAGGCGGTCGTAGGCGTCCTCGTAGGTGTCGGGCGCCGGATGGTCGGACCAGGAGAGGGCCACGAACAGCGTGTCGCCCTCCTTCATCATCGTGCGAGCGGTAGCGCGCGGGCCCTCGAAGCCGATGTTCATGTCAGAGGTGAGCTTGAGCTCGAGATCGCTGGAAGGGCACTTGCACGTCGACTGGCGATAGCCGGACGCGGTGTACTCCCAGTCACCGGTCGACCGCCCGTAATCGAAGCGCGGCTCGCAGTCGAGCGTTACCTGAACCTCACCGTTGACGCAGCGAATCAGGCGCAGCAGGACGTGGTCAGCGTCGTAGTCGGTCGGGGCGCGCCGGTGGGTGTGAGAGCGCTCGTGCTCGTGGTGCCAAGGGCCGATGAGCAGCACATCGCGGACGATGATCCAGCCGCTGCTCGTGCCCCAGCTCGTCTCGAGCACGTTGGTGCCCGGCAGATAGCGGCGCGCGGCGGGCACGTCGACGTCGGCCGGCGCTAGACGGAACACGCCGGCGTCGCGGTCGAGGATCGCCCCGAACACGCTGGGCGAGTCGAAACGGGGCAGACAGAGCCACTCGATGTTGGAGTTCGGAGCCACGAGCGCACACGTCTCGCAGTCCGACAGAAAGCCGTACTCGGCGATGGGCGGAAACGGGCTCGTGCCGATTCCGCCGTCGCGGACCCACGTGTTCACAGGCGGCCCGCGGCTCCCTCGTCGAGCAGAACGGTGACCTCGCCCTCCACCAGCGACGCCGGAGCCGCCGGGTCGCGGCGCCCGGAGAACGCGCGCGCCACCGCGTCGGCCTTGTCCTCGCCCGTCACGAGGAAGACGATGCGGCGTGAGGCGTTGACCACCGGCAGCGTGAACGTGATCCGAGACAACAGGGGCGCCATGCCCGGCGTCTCGATGCCCCTGACCGGCCGCTCGAGCTCACCCAGCGCCGCGTCGCCCGGAAAGAGCGAGCAGATGTGCGCATCGGGGCCCATGCCGAGCAGGATGAGGTCGAAGTCCGGCCGGCCCGCCGCCTCGTACTCGCGCTGGTGATCGGCCGCTCCCTGGCCCGGGCCGAGCTCACCCTTCATCCGGTGCACGACGGCGCCATCCGCCGCATGGAGCAGGGCCTCGTCGGCCATGCGGAAGTTCGAGTGCTCGTGGTCGGGGGCGACGCAGCGCTCGTCGGTGAACCAGAAGTCGACCCCCGACCAATCCGCGCGCTGCGTGGCGACGCGCTCGTAGGCCGCCTTGGGGGTAGAACCACCGGTGATACAGACGTGTCCGCTCACCTCCGCGAGCAGCGCCGCTGCGGCCCCGGCGGGATCGTCGCCTATCCGGAAATCGGGGCTCACCGGCGCGATGCTACCTCGCGCCCGCCGCGCGGCTAACCTCGTAGGTTCGTGTCTGATCCGAGGGAGAACGAAACCGAGCCGCCTGCAGGCCGGGTCTGGCTGCTCGACGACAACCCGCGAGAGCCCGAGCTCGTCTTCGAGTTCCCCTTCCACGAGGAGCTCAACGAGGCGGTCAAGCAGATCCCGCGCCGCTGGTTCGACTGGCGGCGCAAGCACTGGCGGGTGCCTGCTCACCCCCGGCTGGCAAAGCAGATCGAGACGGTGCTCGCCCGCTTTCCCGAGCTCACGCCGTCGGCCGACGTGCTCGCCTGGCTCAGCGACTCCGATCGCTGGCGGGGGCTGGTCTCGGTCCTGGCCTACGAGGGCGGCGGCGCATTCGTCATGCGCACCATCTCCGGCGACCTGCCGGACGAGCTCGAGGGCGGGGTCGTGGTGGGCGAGGGCCGGGCGGTGTTTCCCTTCAGCGCGGACAGCGCGCGCAGCCTGGTCGAGGCGGAGGGCGCTCAGCTGGACGATCTTGCCGCCCTCTGCGCCCGGGAGCTGAGGGCGGGGCTCGAGCCTGCGCCCGCCGAGCTCGGCCTCGAGATCGGCGAGGAGGGCGAGCCCGCGGTCACCATCTTCACCGTCTGGGACCCCGCGCCGGCGCGGGACTTCAAGCTGCTCCCCGAGGCGCACCCCGTGGGCCGCGACGGGCGCTTCTACCAGCGCGACGGCTCCTGGGGAGTGGCCGTGCCCGCCGATGCCGCGCTCGCGCCGGCCCTGAACGGGTTCCTGGCCGACCACCCGGCGGTCCGCCTCGACGAGGCGGTTCGCGACATGCTCGACGAGCTGACCGCCGAGCACGACCGGGCCTCAGAGACGGTGGCCCTCTCCTACGCCGAGAACGCCGACCTCGACGGCCTGGTGCTGGGCGGCGAGCTCCACCCCTTCCAGCGCGCCGGCGTGCGCTACGCGCTTGATCGCCGGCGCACCTTCATCGCCGACGAGCAGGGGCTCGGCAAGACGGTCCAGGCCCTGGCCGCGCTCGAGGCCGACCAGGCGTTTCCCGCCGTGGTGATCTGCCCGGCAAGCGTCAAGCTCAACTGGGAGCGGGAAACCCGGAAGTGGCTGCCCGAGCGCAGCGTCGCCGTGCTGGAGGGACGCGACGATCGCGCGTGGAGCGAGGACGTCGAGCTCGCCGAGATCGTCGTGCTCAACTACGACATCCTCGAGGCGCACCTCGACAAGCTGATCGGCCGGCAGCCGCTCGCGGTGGTCTTCGACGAGTCGCACTACGTCAAGAACCCGCAGGCCCAGCGCACCAAGGCGGCGCTCGAGCTCGCCGGAGCGCTACCTCCCGACGCCCTGCGCCTGGCCCTCACCGGTACACCGATACTCAACCGCCCCGAGGAGCTGGTGGCCCAGCTGCGTGCTCTGGGGCGCCTGCGCGAGTTCGGCAGCGGCGCGCGGCTCACGCGGCGCTTTCGCTCAGCGGGCAGCGACGACCGTCTGCACTGGAACCTGCGCGCGCGTTGCTACGTGCGCCGGACCAAGCGCCAGGTGCTTCCCCAGTTGCCGGCCAAGCGTCACGACACCGTGCCGATCCTGCTCTCCAACGAACACGAGTACCGCCTGGCCGAGCAGGACGTGATCGCCTGGCTGCAGGGGCTCCCCCTCGACCTGGGCACGATCGACGCCCGGGTGGCCGCCGCGCTGCGGGCCGAGCAGCTCGTGAGGCTCAACAACCTGCGTCAGCTGGCCGCCAATGGCAAGCTGCCCACCGCGCTCGCGTGGATTTCTGACTTCCTCGCTTCCGGCGAGCCGCTGGTGGTGTTCGCCGAGCACGTCGCCATCCAGAAGGCGCTGATCGAACGCTTCCCGGAGTCGGTGCACATCCTCGGCGCCGATTCGAGCACCGCTCGCCAGGCCGCGGTCGACGCCTTCCAGGCCGAGGACGGCCCCCAGCTGATCGTCTGCTCGCTCAAGGCGGCCTCGCAGGGCATCACCCTCACGCGCGCCTCGAACGTCGCCTTCATGGAGCTCGACTGGACGCCGGCACGGCACGACCAGGCTGAGGACCGCCTGCACCGGATCGGCCAGGAGAGCGCGGTCACCGCCTGGTATCTGCTCGCTCCGGACACCATCGACGAGACCATGGCGGAGCTCTTGGAGCGCAAGCGCAGTGTGATCAACGCGGTGACCGACGGCCAGGTCCACGACGGCGAACGTCTCGTCGACGCCGTGGTGCGCGAGCTGCGCGGACGGCCGTACCGGCACCTGCGGGTGGTGGCCTGAGGCGTGGATGACGCCGTGAACCTGGCGCACAAGCTGGCGCTGCTCGACGAGCCCTATACCCCGGGGATCGTCGGCTTCCTCAACGAGTACAAGCTGGCCGTGGTCAAGGTGAAGGGCGAGTTCGTGTGGCACAAGCACGACGACACCGACGATTTCTTCCTCGTGCTCCGCGGGCGCCTCACGATCCAGATGCGCGATCGCGATGTCGAGCTCTCGGAGGGCGAGCTGTTCGTGGTGCCTCGCGGGGTGGAGCACTGCCCGCGGGCCGATGAGGAGGCGCATGTCCTGCTCATCGAGCCGCGGGGAACGGTCAACACCGGGGACGCGGGCGGCGAGCTGACCGCGCAAGAGATCGAGATCTGACGGTCGGTCGATGGACCGGTTCAGCTACTCCACGACCAAGGACGGGCGAGTGCGCGTGGCCTTCCGCGGGCGACAGGTGGTCACCCTCGCCGGCGCTGACGCGGAGCGCCTGGCGAGCCGGCTCGAGGGCGCGAGCGCCGAGCGCGAGCAGCTACTGCTGGCCAAGGCGACAGGGAACTTCAAGCGCGGCAACGAACGGCGATAGATCGTCGCCGTGACGGCGCTCGCCGGCCGCGGGTCGCCGGGGCCATCTGCGGGCGCGGCGGCGGCGCTCGGCCGCGGCGAACAGATCCTCGTTGCGGGCGTCGGCCTGGATCTTGCTGAGGTGAATCGGGGTCATGCGGACAGGTTCCCGCGGCCCGGCTAGTCACGCGATAGATTTAGCTCCAGCTAAATGGTCACCTTCACCTTCAGCGTCGACGACCTGGCCCGCACGCGCTTCGCCATCTCGCCCATGTGGGAGCTCATCAGCGGCCTCGCCCTACTGCGCGACCCCTCCCTCGCCAGCCTGCACCTCCCCTGGGTAGAGGAGGTGCGTGCCGCTGCACGCGAGGTCGACTCCGCGGTGCCGCTCGCGCTCATCGCGCCGCGGAGCTACATGCCCGACTTCCTGACGCCGCCGCCCAGCTCGCCGCTTGCCACGTTCGGGGAGGAGCTCGATCTGGTGCGCACCACGCCGGATGAGCAGGTGCGCCGGGAGATGGGGTACCTCCTCGGCGGGCGCAAGCCACCGGAGGTCCTGCGGCCGTTTCTCGAGCAGCCCCGGCGTGCGCTCGCCGATCTCGGGGAGACGCTGCAGCAGCTGTGGGAGAGGACGCTCGAGCCCCACTGGCCGCGGCTGCGGGCGCTGCTGGAGGCCGATCTGGTGTATCGCTCGCGCCGGCTCACCGAGGGCGGTCCGGCGCGACTGTTCGACGACCTGCACCCGCACGTTCGCTTCGCCGATGCGCGGCTCGAGGTCGAGGCGTCCTGCACCCTCGACGATGTGGCGCTCGGCGGCCGCGGCCTCCTGCTCGTGCCCTCGGCCTTCTCGTGGCAGAACCCGCGCCTGATCATCGATCCGCCGTGGCAGCCGACCATGCTCTACCCCGCCCGCGGCGTGGCCCTGCTGTGGGAGCCGGGCTCGGCCCACACTCCGGAGGCCCTCGCCGGGGTGCTTGGGCACACCAGGGCGACGCTGCTCGAGGCGCTCGACGCTCCCGCCTCCACGACGGACCTGGCCCACCGATTGGAGCTCAGCCCCGGAGGAGTGTCACAGGCGCTGAGCTCGCTTCGCGACGCGGGGCTGGTCACCGGAGGCCGACGCGGACGCAGCGTGCACTATCTGCGCACCTCCACGGGCGACGATCTGGTGGAGGCGTCGCAGGCCTAGCGGCCGCGAGTGCGGAGCAGCTCGCGCGCCTGCGAGCGCACGCCGCGAAGCTGATCGCGGATCCCGGTCAGCCCGGTGCGCAGTCCCTCGTCCCCGGCCTCGACCGGCAGCATGGAGTCCTGCAGCGCGGCGAGCGCCTCGTCGGCCTGGGCGGCGGCGTCGACCGCGCTGTCGATGAAGCCGGGCGCACCGCGCGGAGACACCCCGGCCGAGGGTTGAACGAATGTCCGTGCCGGCAGGGAGTGCCGGGCCGCGAACTCGGAGTGGGTGCGCTTGGCACGGCCGTAGGCCGACTGCACCGGGCGAAAGACGTGCTCCTCGAGCAGATCCCCGTTGTGCTCGTCGAGGCTGTCGTAGGCCTCGGCGAGACAGGCGAGCGAGTACCCAAGCTCGTCGGTGGCCTCGGCGAGGGTGTCGAGCAGCTGCTGCTGGGCTTCGGCGGCGGCGTAGGTCACACCTTCGAGGTTAGTCGGGCCCGTGCGCGGTCAGGTCAAGCGGACGGCGTGATCGCCGATCGCGACCAAGTCGCCTCGGTGCAGCTGGCGCCCGCGGCGCGATTCGGGCTCGCCGTTGACCGTGACGGCGTTCTCGAGCAGCAGCGCCTTGGCCTCCGATCCGGACTCGGCGATGCCCGCCAGCTTGAGCAGCTGACCCAGGCGAATCATGTCGCCGCGGAGCTCGATCTCTTCCATCGTGCTCCGGAGCCTTGCACGGCGGCAACACAGAGCAAGCGGCCGCCTGTTGCCTCGGTCGCGTTGCTGTAACGCGCTTCGGGCCTGCATCGCCGACTTTCCCCCGTATCAGGAGGCGAACTCGGAAAAGCGCTCGGCGACCCCTGGTCGCTGTCGCTTGCGCTCAGTGCCAGCCCGCCACGCCCTCGCCGCCCACCGGGTCGCTGGGCGGCGCCCCCAATGCGGCTATGCGCTCCCGCGCCTCCGCCACCTCTTCCGGATCGTCGCCGCGCAGCAGGTCGTAGTCCTCCTGCCCGGCCGGGTAGGCACCCACGACGCTGAACCCCGCCCGGGCGGAGGCCCGGCGATGGCCGGTGCCCGCCGGCAGCACGAGCACGTCGCCGGCCGACACCTCGAAGCTCGAGCCCTGTGGGCCGCCGAGCTCGAGCGTCGCCCCACCGGCCACCAGGCCCAGCACCTCGTGGGAGGTCGAATGGAAGTGGTGGAAGTCGAACACACCGTCGACCCACGACCCGCCCCAGCCGTTGTCGGCGAAGAGCCGGCGGCACGGGCCCGCGCCCTCAGACACGCCCGGCACGTCGCGGTAGACGAGCACCGCGAAGGACGGGTGGTTGGGAATCCTCTCTCCCGCGGGCGCGGCCCAGGTTTCGGGCCTCAACCCACCATCGCCCCGATGCGCTCCAGGGCCCGCTCGTACGCCGCGTCGCGTAGCAGCGCCTGGCGGATCCCCTCGCCGAGGATGCCCGATTCGCCGCGCGAGGCGCCCAGCACCGTCCACTTCGACTCGCGCCCCTTGTGGTCCTCGCGGCGTGCGCTGAGGCCGCCGGGGCCGCGGTCGAGTGAGATGCGCATGCCGCTGGAGGTGCCGATCTCGATGCCGGCCAGGCCGGGCACCGACATCGTGGGGTCGGGCACCAGCTCGAGCTCCACGTCCTGGCGGCGGGCCTTGGCGCGCCCCTTCAGCGATCCGCCGGCCGGCATCAGCGCGCTCGGCTCCCAGCCCAGGCGCGAGGCCAGCCAGCCGCAGAAGAGCAGCCCGGCGACAACCGACTCGGCGTGGTGTCGCACTGTCACCGAGCTGATCCGGCTCAGCTCGGAACGCCACTGCGGCGGGTCGAAGGTGGAGGCCACGCGTTCGCGCCACGGGGTCGAGCGCAGCCAGGCCAGGTCGACGATGTAGGCCTCGGCGGCGAGTTCGCCGGCCCGCCGGACGGCCGCGGACGGATCGGGCTCGTTGACCGAGTCCACCAGCACCACCTGGGTCAGCTGGAGCAGCGCGTCGACGGCCTCGGGGTGCTCGTGCGGCGCCCACACCACGGTCGCGATGTCGCTCACCACCAGCGGATCGACGATCGTGTCGAGCTTCTCCAGGTGGCGCGGGCCGATGTCGAGCAGGATGCGCTCCCGGGTGAGCGAGATCTCCCCCGCCTTGTGACCCGCCTCCCCCTCGGTGGTCAGGGCCACCGAGGCGTCGATCGTCTTGCGACCGCCCTCCACGCCGCAGAAGATGGTCCGGGACGGGTGGTACTGGCCCATGCTCTCGAGCCGGTTGAGGATCTCACCGCGCCACTCGCGATCGACCACCACGACCAGGTTGATCACCCGCGCCGGCGCGTAGGCCTCGTCGCGCGCGTACTGCTCCTGGAGCAGCTTGCGCAGCGCGTCCTCGATGGCCCCCGGGCTCGTGTCCTGCTCGCTCCAGACGCCGCCCGCGTCGAGGGTCAAATGGACCTCCACTTGTGCCCGGGAGCGAGCAGCGAGTCGGCCTCCTCTGGACCACCCGAGCCGGCTGGATAGGTGGCCAGCGGCACCTCGTCGTCGGCCCAGGCCTCGATCACCGGATCGATGACGCGCCACTGGCCCTCGACCTCGTCGTCGCGCGTGAAGAGCGTGGCCTCGCCACGCATGGCGTCCATGATCAGCCGCTCGTAGGCCTCCGGGGACTGCGAGAGGAACGCCGTGCCGTACAGGAACTCCATGTTCACCGGGCGAATGCGCATGCGCGCCCCCGGGATCTTGGCCCCCAGCGACAGCGACACCCCCTCGTTGGGCTGCATGGTCATCACGAGCTGGTTGGGCTGCACGCCCACCGAGCCCGCCGCCTCGAAGGCCAGGTGGGGCACCGGCTTCAGGGTCACGGCGATCTCAGTGACCTTGCGGGCCAGGCGCTTGCCGGTGCGCAGGTAGATCGGCACCCCGGCCCAGCGCCAGTTGTCCACCTCGACGCGAAGCGCGGCGAACGTCTCGGTGTGCGAGTCGTCGGGCACTCCCTCCTCCTCGAGGTAGCCCGGCACCTCCTTGCCCTCCGCCATCCCCGCCGTGTACTGGGCGCGCACGGTGTGGTCGGGAGCCGGTGGCTTGATCGCGTGCAGCACCTTGACCTTCTCATCGCGCACGTCGTCGGCCGAGAACGTGACCGGCGGCTCCATGCACAGCAGCGTGAGCAGCTGCATCATGTGGTTCTCGACCAGGTCGCGCAGCGCGCCCGACGTGTCGTAGTACCCGGCCCGGGTGCCGATGCCGAGGTCCTCGGACGCCGTGATCTGCACGTAGTCGATGAAGTTGCGGTTCCAGATCGGCTCGAACATGCCGTTGGCGAAGCGCAGGGCCAGCATGTTCTGGACGGTTTCCTTGCCCAGGTAGTGATCGATTCGGTAGACCTGGGTCTCGTCGAGCACCGACAGCACCTGGCGGTTGAGGTCGATCGCCTCGGTCAACCGCGTGCCGAACGGCTTCTCGATCACCACTCGCACGTCGGCGTCGCCGTGGTGGTTGAGGCCGTGCTCGCCCAGCTTGCCCACGATCGTCCCGAAGAAGCCCGGCGCGGTGGAGAGGTAGAACACGCGGTTGAACTCGATGCCGGCGTCCTCGTCGAAGGCCTTCAGCTGCTCCTCGAGACGGTCGTAGACCGAGTCGTCGTCGAAGGTGCCCGGTACGTAGCGGACGTTCTCGAGCAGCTTGTCGAGCACCTGCTCGTTGGGCTCGCGGCGGGAGTACTCCTTGATGCACTCGCGGGCCATGGCCTGGTAGTCGCCGTGGGGGATGTCCGAGCGCGACACGGCGATCAGGTTGAAGCGCTCGGGCAGGGCTCCCTCGTGAGCGAGGTTGTAGATCGCGGGCAGCAGCTTGCGGTGGGCCAGGTCGCCTGTGCCGCCGAATATGACCAGCGTCGTGGGATGGACCGGGAGGCGCTCCAAGCCCTCGATGAGCGGGTTTACCTGCTGCTCGGCGGTGGCCACGGCTACTCGGCGTGCGGCTGGGCCTGCGCCGCCGGGTCGGCGGCCTGGACCGCGTGCCCGCCGAACTGGTTGCGCAGCGCCGCGTCGACCTTGGCCGCGAACTCGCCGCGCCCGCGCGAGGAGTAACGCTCGTAGAGCGCCTGGGCGATCACCGGGGTGGGCACCCTGGACTCGATCCCCTCCTCCACCGTCCAGCGGCCCTCGCCCGAGTCCTCCACGAACGGGGCGATGGCCGCCAGCTCGTTGCCCTCCTGCTCGAAGGCGCGGGCCGCGAGCTCGCAGAGCCAGGAGCGCACCACCGAGCCCTGCATCCACAGGTGCGAGATCTTCGCGTTGTCGAGCTCGTACTCGCAGGCGTTGAACAGCGCGAAGCCCTCGGCGTAGGCCTGCATCATCCCGTACTCCACGCCGTTGTGGACCATCTTCACGTAGTGCCCGGCCCCGGTGGGCCCGAAGTGACCCCAGCCCGGCCCGTGCTCGTCGGTGTGCGGCGGGGCGAGCACGTCGAGGATGGGCGTGAGGCGCTCGACGGCGTCGTCGGGCCCGCCGACCATCATGCAGTAGCCCACCTCGAGACCCCACACGCCGCCGCTCACTCCCGCGTCGACGTAGTTGATCCCCTTGGGGCCGAGCGCCTCCTGGCGGAGCTTGTCGTCGGTCCACTTGGAGTTGCCCCCGTCGATGATGGTGTCGCCCTCCGACAGGAGGTCGCCCAGCGCCTCGACGGTCTTCTGCGTAGGGTCACCGGCGGGCACCATGATCCAGACCGAGCGGGGCGCCTCCAGCTTCGACACGAGGTCCTCGAGCGACGAGGCACCGGCGGCGCCGAAGCCCTCGACCTCGGTCACCGCGTCCTCGCTGAAGTCGAACACAACGCATTCGTGCTCGGAGTCGCGATGGATGCGGTGCACCATGTTGGCGCCCATCTTGCCCAGACCGATGAAGCCCAGTTGCATCAGAGGATCCTCTCTATCGCTTGCGCAGGCTCGCCCTCGAGCTCGACCCGCACCACCGTCAACCCGTGCTCGCGCAGCGTCTGGGCGTCGCCCAAGGCCTGCGCCAGCTTGAGGTGCTCGAAGCCGTAACCCGCGTCCGGGATCTCCACGTCCTTCGCCGCGCGGTGGTAGAGCTGCACGAACACGCCGTTGGGCGGGCCGCCCTTGTGGTACTGCCCCGTGGAGTGCAGGTAGCGGGGGCCGTAGCCGAATGTGGTGGTGCACCTGGTCTTCTCGCGGATCCTGGTGCGCAGGCCCGCCACCGCCGCGTCCACCTCGTCCGACGGCGCCATGAAGCCCGTGAGGGCGACGTACTGCGGCGGCGAGGCCTCCAGCACCTCGCGGAAATCGCCGGCCTCGAGCTCAGGCATCCCCTCGGAGAGGATCCGGTTCGTGGCGTCCTTGGCCTCCTGCACATTGGGCTGGTCGAAGGGGTTGATGTCGAGCACCCAGCCCGCCACCGCCACTGCGAACTCGGCGAAGAAGAACACACGGCCAAGGTCATTCGGCCCCTTCGCCGCCAGCGTGATGGTCGGGTGTCCGGCGCGCGCGAGCGCCTCGACCTTGTCGGCGTGCTCCTCGTCCGGATTTTCCTCGTCGCTGAGGTGGATGAACAGGCGGTCGTCGCCGTAGTCCTCGGGCGCGCCCAGAGGCTCGTCGGCGACGGGCAGGATCCCGCGGCCCTGCTTGCCCGTGGACTCGGCGATCAGCTGCTCGACCCACAGGCCGAAGGAGTCGATCTCGCCGTCGACCACGAACGTCGCCTTGTCGTGTCCCTGGCGGGCCAGCGACCCGATGGCGAGGCCCAGCCACAGCCCGGAGTTCGCCTCCACGGCGTGCGCGCTCTGGCAGTGCTGTTCGGCCACCTGCGCGCCGTGAAGGAGCGCCTTGATGTCCACCCCGGCGAGCACGGCCGGCACCATCCCGAAGTGCGACAGCACCGAGTAGCGGCCACCGATGTTGGGATCGTTCTCGAAGACCTTGCGAAAGCCGCGGCTCTGCGCCTCCTCGACCAGCGGGCTGCCGGGATCGGTTACGGCCACGAAGCGGCTGCCGTCACCGCCGCAGAGCTCGTAGAAGTGGCGCATGTGCGACAGCGTCTCGACGGTGCCGCCCGACTTCGAGGACACGATGAACAGCGTCTTGTCGAGATCGACGGCCTGCTCGACCGCGGCGATCTCGTCGGCGTCGGTCGAGTCCAGCACGTGCAGGGTCATGCCGTCTGCCGAGTCGCCGAACGAGCGCCGGATCACCTCCGGGCCGAGGCTCGAGCCCCCCATGCCGAGCAGCACCGCGTACTCGAGCCCGTCGGAGCGACACTCCGCCGCGAAGGCCTCCAGGCCGTCGGCCTGGTCGAGCAGGGCGTCGGAGATGGTCAGCCAGCCCAGGCGATTGGCGATCTCCGGAGTGCCCTCGGGCGCCCACAGCGTGGCGTCCTTGCGCCAGATGCGCTTGACGACCTCTTCCTTCTGAGCGCGCTCGACCTGCTCGATGATGCCCGGCTCGAGCTCGTCCGGAATGGAGGAGGCGATCGTCTCCGGGCGCTTGGTCACGGCCGCCTCGCGGGCCGACTCCACGCCGCGGATCAGCTCATCGAAGGGCTCGACGAACTTGTCGATGCCCTCGGTGAGCAGGGTGTCGGTCACGTCGTTCATGTCGATGCCTGCGTCGGCCAGCTCCTTGAGCTCGTCCGCCGGGTCCTGGTCCGCGGTGGCGCCTTGGAGCTCGGAGTGCTCGGCGGCCGCGTTGAGCGTGGCCATCGGCATCGTGTTGACGGTGTGCGGCGCCACCAGCCCGTCCACGTACATCGTGTCCGGGTACTTGGGATCCTTGACGCCGGTGGAGGCCCAGAGCGGGCGCTGGACCGGACAGCCCGCCTCACGCAGCCGCGCGAAGCGCTCGCCCTCGAAGATCTCTTTGAAGTGCATGTAGGCCTCGCGGGCGTTGGCCAGGCCGGCCTTGCCCTGGAGATCGGTGCGGCCCAGCTTCTCCAGGCGCTTGTCCACCTCGGTGTCCACGCGCGAGACGAAGAAGCTCGCCACCGAATGCACGTCCATCGACTTTCCCTCGTCCAGGCGGCGCTCCATCCCGCGGATGTAGCGCTCGGTCACCGCGTCGTAGGACTCGACCTTGAAGAGCAGGGTCACGTTGACGTTGATGCCGTCGTAGATGGCCTCCTCGATTGCCGGCAGGCCCTCCTCGGTCCCCGGGATCTTGATCATCAGGTTCGGGCGGTCGACGCGGCTTCCAGTAGTCGCGCGCCTGGGCGAGTGTGCCGTCGGTGTCGCGGGCCTTCGAGGGCTCGACCTCGAAGGAGACGAAGCCGTCGGCTCCGTCGGCCTCATCCCAAACCGCCACGCAGCACGTCGGCCGCCAGCTGAACGTCCTTGATGGCGAGGCGCTCGAAGATCTCCGGCGCGGTGAGGTCCTCGGCCGACAGCTCGCGCAGGTCGTCGTCGTAGTCGTCGGATCCCAGGATCGCCTTCTCGAAGATCGCCGGGTTGGAGGTGACCCCGCGCAGCGAGTACTCGTCCACGAGCCGCTGCAGCTCGCCCTCGGTGATGAGCGTGCGCCGGATCTGGTCGAGCCAGACGCTCACGCCCGCCTCGGTCAGCGCCGCCAAGCGCTCGTTGACCTGTGCTCCGATGCTCATCTCTGTCTCCTTAGCGCCGCGCCGCGGCGGCTTGCTCGGTTACCGAGCGCCCGGCCTCGGCGATCTTCTCGGCCGTGATGCCGAAGTGCTCGTAGACGTCCTGGTAGGGCCCGGACTCGCCGAACGTCTCCATGCCGATGAAGGCCCCGTCGGAGCCCACCCAGCGATACCAGCCCATCGGGCTGGCGGCCTCCACGGCCACCCGGGCCCGGCACGACGGCGGCAGCACCTCGTCGCGGTAGCTCTCGTCGGCGTGCTCGAAGGTGTCCATGCAGGGCATCGACACCACGCGCACGGCCAAGTCGTCGTCCAGCAGGTTCGCCGCCTCCATGGCCAGCGAGACCTCCGAGCCGGTGGCGATCAGGATCAGGTCGGGGTCGCCGCCGTTCGCGGCGTCGCGCAGCACGTAGGCGCCGCGCTCGATCGCGTCGTCGGGCACCATGTCGGGGTCGAGGATCGGCAGGTCCTGGCGCGACAGCGCGAACGCGGTGGGCGCCTCGGTCTGGCGCAGGGCGAAGCGCCAGCCCAGCACGGTCTCGTTGGCGTCGGCCGGGCGGATCACGTTCAGGCGCGGCGTGGCGCGCAGACCGGCCAGCTGCTCGATCGGCTGGTGGGTCGGGCCGTCCTCGCCGAGGCCGATCGAGTCGTGTGTGTAGACCCAGATCGAAGGCAGCTTCTGGAGCGCCGACAGGCGGACCGCGCCCTTCATGTAGTCGGAGAAGATCAGGAACGTGCTGCCGTAGCCGCGAAAGCCGTGCAGCGTGAGGCCGTTGACCACGGCGCCCATGCCGTGCTCGCGCACGCCGAAGCGCAGGTTGCGTCCGTCGAACTGGTCGCGCTGGACGTCGCCGGCGTCGTCGATGTCGGTGTTGGTCGAGCTCGCCAGGTCGGCCGCGCCCCCCACCAGGTGCGGGACCCGTGCCGCCGCCCACTGGACGGCCGCGCCGGAGGCCTTGCGCGTGGCCATCTTGTCGCCCGCCTCGAAGCGGGGCGGATCGGCGTCGAAGCCTTCGGGCATGCGGCCCTCGAGCATGTCCTCGAAGTCCTTGGCCAGCTCGGGCTCGGCCTCGCGATAGGCGGAGAAGGTGCCCTTCCACGCCTCCTCGAGCTCCGCACCGCGCTCACAGCAGCCCCGGAAGTGCTCGAGCGCGTCATCGGGCACGAGGAACTGGGCGTCGGGGTCCCAGCCGTAGTTCTCCTTGGTCTCACGCACGTTGTCCTCGCCCAGCGGGGAGCCGTGGGCCTTGGAGGTGTCCTGCAGCGGGCTGCCGATGCCGATGTGCGAGCGCACGATCACCAGCGAGGGGCGGTCCTGGACCTCCATGGCCTCGCGCGTGGCCCGCTCGAGGTTCTCGACCGACAGGTCCTCGCCCACGTCGGTCACGTGCCACTGATAGGCCTCGAAGCGCTTGCCCACGTCCTCGGTCATCACCACGGGGACCTCGCTGGCCAGCTGGATGTTGTTGGCGTCGTAGAAGGCGATCAGGCTGCCGAGGCCGAGGTGCCCCGCCAGCGAGCAGGCCTCCGAGGCCACGCCCTCCTGGATGTCGCCGTCGCTGGCGATCGTGAAGGTGTGGTGATTCACGATCGGGTGCTCGCCGCGGTTGAAGCGCGCGCCCAGCATCCGCTCGCCCAGCGCCAGGCCGACCGACATGGAGATGCCCTGCCCCAGCGGGCCGGTGGTGGCCTCGATCCCCGGCGAGTACTTGCGCTCGGGGTGGCCGGCGGTGGGCGAGCCCACCTGGCGGAAGTTCTTGATGTCCTCGAGCGTCAGCGGGTAGCCCGTGAGGTAGAGCATCGAGTAGAGCAGCATCGACGCGTGGCCGGCCGACAGCACGAAGCGGTCGCGGTCGGCCCAATCGGGGTTCTGCGGGTTGTGGCGCATGACCCGCGTGTAGAGGACGTAGGCCAGCGGGGCGAGCGCCATGGCCGTTCCCGGGTGACCCGAGTTGGCCTTTTGCACCGCGTCCATCGACAGCGTGCGGATGGTGTTGATGCAGAGCTCGTCGAGCTGAGCGGAACTGGTCGTCATACGCGTCCTTCAGTCGTCATGGGATGCCCGATGGCAGTATCGCGCAGTGAGGTCGTAACGCCCTTTATCTCCTGCGCGGCGAGGATGCCCGCGCCGATCACGCCGGCGTCCGCGCCGCTCTCGGCGAGCGCGATCGTCACGCGCCGGTAGAGCGCGGGCAGCGCCCGCGAGCCGGCCTCGCGCTCGGCGCGCTCGAGGAAGAGGTGGCTCGCGCGTGAGAGCCCGCCGCCGATGGTGATGCGATCGGGCTCGAACACGTTCACGTAGCCGGCGATCGCCACGCCGAGCATGCGAGCGAAGTTGTCGAACACCAGCGTCGCGTCGGGATCGCCCTCCTCGGCCGCCGTGACCAGCTCGCGGCCGTTGACCTTGCCGTCCTCGCCGATCGAGTCCGAGAGGCGGCTGCCCGGCTTGTCCTGGGCCAGCTCGGTGGCGTCGCGCTCGAGCGCCTGGCCCGAGCAGTAGGCCTCCACGCAGCCGCGGTTGGGACAGGTCCCGGGACAGGGCGGCCCGTCCGGGTTGATCGTGAAGTGCCCGAGCTCGGCCCCCAGGCCGTTGGCCCCGCGGAAGGTCAGGCCGCGGGTGACCACGCCGCCGCCCACGCCTGTGCCCAGCGTGAGCATCACGAGGTCGTTCTCACCCAGGATGTGGGCCTCGGCCAGCGCGGCGCAGTTGGCGTCGTTGTCGACGAACACGGGCACTCCGAAGCGGTTGCCCAGCTCCTCGCGCAGCGGAACCCCGGTTAGCGGAATGTTCACGCTGGTCTCGACCGTGCCCGTGCCGTAGTCGATCTGCGAGGGCACGCCCACGCCGATCGCCTCGGGCTCGCCGGTCTGCTCGACCACCCGCCGCACCGTGGCCTCCAGGCCGTCGAGCAGGGCGTCAGTCGACTCGAGCATCGTCGGGTGCTCGACCCCGTGAACGGCGCGCACGCCGGTCACGCCCGCGACGGCGATCTTCGTCCCACCCACGTCGACACCTAGCACCACAGCGCATTCCTATCTCCGGAGAACCTCAGAAGCAACCACCCGGCCAGGGCATGCCCGCGTAGCGCTCGATCACCGGACCCGCCGGCGCAGGCACCTCGCAGAAGAAGCCGGCCTCGGCAACCGTACCCGGGAAGAGCCGCGCGAACGGGTCTTCTCCGAAGCGCTCGGCGCTGCGCGCCACCGTCACCGCTCCGGCGCAGAGACTCGCGTCGATTGCGAAGGTGCTGAGGCACACCAGGTCGTCGCCCAGCAGCGGGATCCAATACGCGAGGGCGTCGCGACGGGCCTGCTGCACCTCGGGCTCGTCGAAGCGCAGAACCGCGTCCTCACCGGGGTAGGGCACACACGTGAGCGTAGGCGCGCTCGACCGGGTCGCCCTGCAGGCAGCGCGGGTCGATGTCCAGGCGGCGTCCCTCGGCCCGGGGACCCACGCTCAGCCGCCGGCCGTCGAACGCGACGTTCACTGCGCCGGCGCGTCCCACTGCTCGCGGGTCTCCCGGCTGATCGCCCTCATGTCCTGGCGCAGCTCCTCCATGGTGGCTCGGCCCCAGAACCAGTAGCCGTCGTAGGCCCTGTGGATCGTGAGGTCGGGGAAGAGGGTGAAGTTGGCCGGCAGGTAGGGGTTGTGGGTGGTGTCCGTGGTCTCCAGCAGCCCGAGCCGGGGCAGCCAGAGGCGCTCGGCGTCAGAGAGGAAGGTGAATCGGGCGCCGAGCCCGGCACGAAACGCGGACTGCACCTCGGGCGGGTCGACCGAGACCACGGCGATGCGCGTGTAGGCCACCTCGAACTCGTCCTGTAGACGGACGAGCTCGCGCATGTAGCGCTGCTCCTTGGGACACCACCAGCCGCGCGAGGTGATCAGGGCGAGCGGGTCGCCGCCCGCGATCTCCAACAGAGTCCGCGGGCGGCCGGTGTGGTCGGGGAGGTCGAGGTCGGGGAAGCGCCGGCCGGGCAGGAGGTCCATGACCCCCTTGTCCCCGCGATTGTCGCGCCGTTACACCGCCTTGGCGGCGTAGCGGCCGAGCAGCATCGGCCAGCCCCCTTCGCCCGCCACCGACTCGCGCATCTCGGGGCCCGCCTCGGCGTGGACCTCGAAGCCCCGGTGCTCGAGCGTGACGATCGTGCTCTGCTCGCCCTGGCCTTCGAAGGTCACCTCGACCTCGGTGGCCCGCGCCGGATCGGGATCGAACTCCCACCGAGGCGACAGGTGCCAGGCGAGCAGGATCCGCCTGGGCCTCTCGACGTTGAGCACTCGCCCCCATTCGCACTCGGCGCCCGACTCGTCGCGCTCGTACCAGCGCCCGCCCTCGCGGGGCTCGATGATCGCCTCGCGCGCCGGGCGCTCGCCGATGTGGTAGTCCGCGAGCGGCCACCAGGAGCCGAACTGCTCGACGAAGAGCTCGAAGGCTCGCTCATGGGACAGGGGCACGGTCACCGACTGGCGCACGGCATCGAGGGTCTCCTGATCACTCATGTGTTGCTCCCTTCCGCTCGGCCGCGAGCTTGAACGCGGCGAGCGCATCGGCCCAGAACGCATCGAGGTAGCTCCGCATCGCCTCCACGCCGCCGAGCTCGACCGCGTAGAGGCGGCGGGCCCCATCGCGACGGTCGCTCACGAGACCGGCGTCCTTGAGCACGCGCAGGTGCTGGGACACCGCGGGGCGGCTTACCGGCAGCTCCTGTGCGAGCTCCCCCACGGCCATGGGGCCGCGGCCCAGGCGCTCGAAGATCGTCCTTCGGGTGGGATCCGCGAGCGCCTGGAATCCGTTCTGGTAAGTAGTCACTAACCGTAAGTATAGGCTTACCAAAGCCGAGCGTCAAGCCGCTAGGGCACAATCACCGCTCATGAGCCCCTCCCGCCGCCGCCTCGTGGGCGGCCTCGACCTCGGCGGCACCAAGATCCAGGCCGTTCTTCTCGACGGGCGGCGCCAGGTGGTGGCCGAGGCCAAGCGGCCCACTCCCGCCCGCGGCGGCGGCAAGGGAGTGATCGCGGCACTGGCAGCCTCGCTGGCGGAGGTCTGCTCCGAGGCGGGCGTCGAGACCCGCCATCTCGCCGGCGTGGGCGTCGGCTCCCCGGGCGCGATTGACGCCCGGCGCGGCGTGGTGACCGGCGCGCGCAACCTGCCCGGTGGGGGCGCGCCGATCCGCATGGCCGCGGGACTCAAGCGCCTGGCCGGGACACCGGCCTACATCGACAACGACGTGACCGTGGGCGTGCACGCCGAGTACGTGCTCGGCGCCGCGCAGAGCGCGAAGTCGCTGTTGGGCGTCTGGTGGGGAACGGGCGTGGGCGGCGGGCTGGTCCTCAACGGCCAGAAATGGGAGGGCCGCGGGGCGGCGGGCGAGCTCGGGCACATCGTGGTGAAGGTGGGCGGCGCCAAGTGCACCTGCGGGCGGTTCGGCTGTCTGGAGGCCTACGCCGGACGCGGCGCGATGGAGCTGCGCGCCCGCCACCTGCACAAGCGCGGGCACAAGACCGACCTGTTCAAGATCATGGAGAAGCGCGAGCGCACGAGGCTCCAGTCCGGAATCTGGGCGCGCGCCCTCGACCACGACGATCCGATGGCCATCGAGCTGATCGATCGCGCCATCGAGGCGCTCGGCGCGGGCATCGCCTCGGCGGTCAACCTGCTCGACGTGTCGTCGGTGGTGATCGGCGGCGGCCTAGGGACCCGCCTGGGCGAGCCCTACGTGGCCCGCATACGCGAGGCGATGAAGCCCCACCTGTTCGTTGACGACAACCCGCCCGTGGTGGCGCTGGCCGCGCTGGGCGACCTGGGCGGAGCGATGGGCGCGGCGCTGCTGGTGCCGTCGGGGCCGAAGCGGCGCTAGCTGGGGCCTGCCCGGTGCGAGCCGCCGAGCGCCGGGGCGGAGCGTCCTGAACGGCAGCATTGACGGGTGGACGTAGCCGGGTTGTTGGCTTTGTCGCGTTGCTGTAACGCGGTTTAGGGCCACAGTGGTCGATTTACCCCCGCCTAGGGGGCAAATCGACCACTTCGGCCCATCGGGGCGCTGGAGGCTGCCGGGCGGCCGCCCACCTGACCGTGGCTGCTGCCGTTAAACGCCGAGCCCGCCGACGCGCGTCTCGCACCGCGCCGCACGTGCGGTCCGCCCTACGACGCCGCGAGCGCGTCGGGCAACGCGGTGCGCAATCGCGCGCGCCCGCGGTGCAGGAGCACGCGTGCGTTCCCGGGCGTGATGTCGAGGAGCCGCCCGATCTCGTCGATCTCGAAGCCCTCCACGTCGCGCAGCGTGACCACCAGGCGCTGACGCTCGGGGAGCCGGTCGAGCGCCGCGCGCAGGTCGGCGCGCAGCTCGAGCGAGACCATACGGCGCTCGGGGTCTTCCCACGCGCGCGGGACCGCGGGCCCGCCGGTGATCGTCCGGGCCTCGCGCACCGCGCGCGTTCGCGCCTTGTTCACGCAGACGGCGAATATCCACGTCTTCAGCGACGACCGGCCCTCGAAGCTCCCGATCCCGCTCAGCACTCCGCACCAGGTGTCTTGCGCCACCTCCTCCGCGATCGCCTCGGAGCGCACGAAGTTGCGGGCCAGGCGGACCAGGGCGCGGTGGTGGCGCCCTACCAGCTCGTTGAAGGCGCGCTCGTCACCGGCGGCGAGAGCCCGGGCCACGACCCGGTCGGCGTGCGCTTGGAAAGCCACGTCGCCCAGTGGTCCGGACCGGGGCCCGCGTATCGCCGCCCCGCCCGGTGTTCAGAGCCTCGAAAGAACTAGTCGCGCCAGCCGCGAAAGGCCTCGAGCAGCTCCTCGCGCGTTCGCGGCGAGAGCGACTCCTCCCGCAGGCGGCCCAGGCTGAGGATGGTCTCGCGCATCTGGTCGACGTAGTTGCGGCAGTACGGGCAGACCTCCAGGTGCGCCTCGAAGCGCACGCGGTCCGCCTCGGGGAGCGTGTCCTCGAGGTAGTCGGTGATCACGTCCACCAGCTCTCGGCAGGTCATCTCGTGGGGATCGCTCATACGGTCGGCTCGGTGGCGTCGAGCTCCTCTTCGAGCGCCGCCCTGACGGCTTTCCGCGCCCGATGGAGCAGCACCCTCTGGTTGGTCTCCGAGAGCCCGAGCGCATTACAGGTCTCCTCGGCCGAGCAGCCCACGACGTCGCGCAGGGTGATCACCTCGGCCTGCGCCGCCGGCAGCGCCCGCACGGTGGCCCCGATCAGCCGTAGGGACTCCGCCGTCTCCGCCGCCTGCTCCGGCCAGGCGGTGGGGCCGATCGCCCAGTACCCGGGCCGGCGCTCGTCGTCGTCGGGGAGGAAGCGTCCCGGCCCGAAAGCCGAGGAGAAGGGGACGCTGCGCGACTCGCGCACGCCGCGGGTCTTGGCGACATTGATGAGAATGCGGAAGACCCATGTCCTCAGCGCTGCCCTCCCCTCGAACCCGCCCAGGCCCTGGATCACCCCCAGCCAGGTCTCCTGCACCACCTCCTGGGCGGCGGCGTCCGTCGATACATAGAGGCGGGCCATCCGAAGCAGGCTCGGGCTCAGATCGTCGACCAGGCGGGCGAACGCGGTCTCGTCGCCCGAGCGCAGGGCGGCCACCAGCTCGACGTCGGCGGCCCGCCCCTTCACGATGCGCGCACTGTAACGCTGCTCGCCCGCACCAGACCGGTCAGTGATGAGCGACGCGCACCCCGACTACCGGCCGGTGGCCGACTACGGCCTGCTGGCGGACTGCAACTCGTCGGCGCTGGTCGACCGCGGCGGGTCGATCGACTGGCTGTGCCTGCCGCGCTACGACAGCGCCGCGGTGCTCTCACGCATCCTCGATCCCGCGGCGGGCCACTGGTCGATCTGCCCGAAGGGCGCCTTCACCACCGAGCGCCGCTACCTGCCGGGAACCCTGGTGATCGAGACCACCTTCACCACCGACACGGGCCGCGCCCGCCTGACCGACGCCATGGCCTTCGCCGAGGGCCAGCGCGGCCACGACCTCGGCTACGACGCGCCCCACGAACTGCTGCGCTGGGTCGAAGCGCTGGAGGGAACGGTCGAGCTGGTGATGGAGCTCGCCCCGCGGCCCGAGTTCGGCCTGTACCGGCCCCTGGTTCGCATGCTCGACGACGGCGCGCGCACGTTCGGGGGCGCGTCGCCGATGCGGCTGCGCGCGGGGGTGGCGGTCGAGGTGGACGAGGAATCGACGATCCGAGGAGGCTTCGCCGGCAAGGAGGGCGACAGTGTGGGCTTCGCGCTGCGCTGGCTCCCGGTGGAGTCCCGCGAGGCCTCTGAGCCCACGGCTCCGAGCGACGTGGCCGCACGCATCGAGGACACCGCCGAGGCCTGGCGCTCCTGGGGCGCCGAGCACGACATCTACGAGGGCGCGCGCCGCGACCTCGTGAGCCATTCCGCGCTGGTGCTCAAGGGTCTCACCTACCGCCCCACCGGCGCGATCGTGGCCGCGCCCACCACCTCGCTGCCCGAGACGGTGGGCGGCGAGCGCAACTGGGACTACCGCTTCTCCTGGATCCGCGACTCCTCTCTCACCATCGAGGCCCTCTACATCGGCGCCTGCCCCGACGAGGCCGAGGAGTTCGTCTCCTTCATGACCAGCTCGGCCGGTGGGCGCGCGGGAGAGGGCTCGCTGCAGATCATGTACGGCATCGGCGGGGAGCATGACCTGACCGAGCGCGAGCTGGGACATCTGCGCGGCTGGCGCGACTCCGCTCCCGTTCGCGTGGGCAACGGTGCGTGGGGCCAGGTGCAGCTCGACGTCTACGGCGAGTTGCTCAACTCGCTGTGGCTCTTCCGCGAGAAGCTCGGTGTGCTGCATCCGGAGATCCAGGCCTTCGCCGCCGATCTGGCCGACACGGCGGCCGACCGCTGGTCCGAGCGCGACCAGGGCATGTGGGAGATGCGCGGCGAGCCACGTCACCACCTCTCGTCGAAGGTGCTCTGCTGGACCGCGCTCGACCGCGCCGTGCGGCTCGTCCCCTACCTGGGCGAGCACGGCTCGGCGAAGGCGCGAGGGTTGGGCCGCCGCGCGCGACGAGATCAAGGCGGCGGTGCTGGAGCGCGGCTGGTCGGAGGCTCGCGGGGCCTACGCGCAGTCCTTCGACTCCGACGAGCTCGACGCGGCGGCGCTGCTGATGCCGATCCTCGGCTTCCTGCCCGCCGATGACGAGCGCATGCGGGCGACGATCGAGGCGATCGCCACCGACCTGACCGAGGACGGCCTGGTGCTGCGCTATCGCAACGAGGAGGGCCTCAACGCTGACGGCCTCACCGGCGAGGAGGGGACGTTCGTGATCTGCACGTTCTGGCTCGTGACGGCGCTGGCCAAGGCGGGCGAGCTCGATCGCGCCGAGCGGCTGTTCGACACGTTGGTGGGCCACGCCAACGACCTGGGCCTGCTCGCGGAGGAGATCGACACGACCCACGGCGAGCTGCTGGGCAACTTCCCCCAGGCCTTCAGCCACATCGGGCTGATCGTGGCCGCGAACGCAATCGACCAGGGCCGCGGCCCGGGCGAGTAGCGGCGATCGGCCCGGTCAGCCGACGAGGCCGCGCGCCCGCAGGTCCGCCATCGCCTCGTCGCCCCGGTCGGGCACGCGGTTTGCCGCCACCCACTCGGCCAGCTCCGGCAGCCCCTCCTCCAGCGAGGTGGCGGCCTCGAAGCCGAGCAGCTCGCGGGCCCGGGACACGTCGGCGAAGCAGTGCCGGATGTCGCCCGCCCGGTACTCCCCGGTCACGTCCGGGGCGAGCTCGGAGCCCAGCGCTCCGCGCGATCTGCCGGGCCAGGCCGAGCACGTCGACCCGCGCGCCCGTGGCGACGTTGATGGCGTGTCCCGGCGCCCCCGGCGCCTGCATGGCGGACAGCGTGGCCCTCACCACGTCGGATACGTGCACCAGGTCGCGCAGCTGGCCGCCGTCCTCGAAGACCAGCGGCGACTTTCCGTTGAGCACGCGCGCGGCGAAGATCGCGGCCACGCCGGTGTAGGGGTTGGCCAGCGCCTGGCGCGTGCCGTAGACGTTCAGATAGCGCAGGGCGACGGTCTCGATCCCGTAGGCCCGGCCCAGCACGAGCACCAGCTCCTCCTGATCGCGCTTGGTGATCCCGTAGACGCTGGTGGGCCGCAGCGGCGCGTCCTCGTGGGTCGGCACCGGGTCGGCGGGCTCGCCGCAATGCGGGCAGCGCAGCTCCCACTCGCGCCTGCGCATCTGCTCCGGCGGGCGCAGCGGCGGATGAATCACGCCGTGCCGCGGACACCGGTAGGAGCCCTCTCCGTACACCACCATCGACGATGCGGCCACCAGCCGGCGGATCTGGTCGCGGCGCTCGATCACCGCCTCGAGGAGGGTCGCGGTGCCGCCCGAGTTGTGGTCGACGGCGCGGCGCACGTTGACCATCGACTCGCCGTTGCCCACCACCCCGCCGAGATGAAAGACGCGGTCGACGCCCTCGAGCGCGCGGTCGACCGCGGCCCGGTCGCGCAGGTCGCCCCCGAGCAGCTCGGCCTGCGGGGTCGAGATGTGAGGGGACGCCCCCCGGGTGGGCGAGCGGATCGAGGTTGTCGAGCACGCGCACGCGCTCGCCCTGCGCCAGCAGCGCGTCTACCAGGTGGGAGCCGACGAAGCCGGCGCCGCCGCTGACCAGGACCACGCTCACCAGACCGTGTAGAACAGCAGCTCGGTGGCCAGCGCCTGGGCCGCGAGGGCGCACAGGACGATCGGCAGGCGGCGTTCGGGCAGGCTGGTAGCGGCGGCCAAGCAGGCGAGCGGGACCAGGTACTGGTAGATGCGCTCGGTCTCGGCCTTGGTGAAGCCGAGCACTGCCGCGGTGACGAGCACGGCGAGCAGGGCTCGTGCGACCGGGTCGCCGGCGGCCGCGGAGCGCAGCGCGAACCAGGCGATCGGCAGCCCGAGGGCGACCAGGAACGCGGTCGGCGAGCCGAAGACCCAGAACTCGTAGGGACGGCGGCTGGCAATGCCCTCGCGGTAGACGCTTTCCGTGGCCTGCACCACGCCGATCGGGTCGTAGCCGGTGGCCAGGTGGAGAACGAGGTAGAAGGCCACGAGGGCGGCGCCGCAGGCCGCGGCGATCAGCGCGGCCCGCCGCAGGCCGCTGCGCTGCCAGGCCAGCAGGGTGGCCCAGGCCCCGACCGCGAGGTTGGCGTAGGAGAAGAAGCTGGCGAACGCCAGGGCCCCGGCCCCGGTCGCGACCCGGCGCCCGCCCGCTTGGGCGGCGCGGGCGAGGGGCAGGGCGGCGAGCAGGGCGACCGTGGCGTAGAGAGCGTCGGCCGAGGTGGCGCCGTAGAGAATCGCGCTGGGCGCGAATACGTAGAGCAGCGTGGCCAGCCGCGCGCGCCGCTCGTCCAGCAGGACCCGGGCCAGCAGATAGGTGAGCGGTATCGACAGCGCCCCCACCCCGATGGTCAGGGCCGCCATGGCCGGCGCGGTGTCGATGCCCAGCGCGTGCATACCCACCAGCAGCCCCGGCGGGTGGCCGATCGCGTGCACCGGGAGCGAGGTGCCCACCTCGGCGAACGTGTCGAGGAAGAACCGCGTGCCGAATTCGAAGGCGGGCAGAGCGGGTAGGTACTCGCTGGCCGCCTCGAAGTTGCCGAGCTGATAGACGCTGTACAGGCCGTCGAAGCCAGTCGCGGCGAAGCCCAGCGCCAGCCTGAGCCCCAGCCCCAGCGCCAGCGCGGCGATCCCGAACTGCCACGCGGACACGCGCGCCGAGCTCAGTCGCGGCGCCGCTATCAGCGCGCCGATCATCAGCACGACGGCGGGGATGGCGGTGGGACGGAACGCGGGTCGCCAGTCGGCCAGGAATGGCGCGAGCCCGGCGCCCAGCTGCACCCCGCTCGCGCGGGCGCTGATGCCGTAGGCGATGGTGGCCGCGGCCACGACGGCCACACCGAGCGGCAGCCACAGCTCGGGGCCTCTCGTTCGAGCAAGGCGAAACGCACCGGTGCCGGCCTCCATCACGCCAAACGTACGCAGTTGGCGCCAGTGGCGATGAATGCGTTCGCGATCCGTAAGGCCCCGCGCGTAACGTCGGAGCCCGATGGTCGATGTGGTGCTCCCGGTGCTCGACGAGGCGGAGGCTCTCCCCTGGGTGCTGAGCCGGATGCCCGAGGGCTTCCGGGCGCTGGTGGCCGACAACGGCTCGAGCGACGGCTCGGCCGAGCTGGCCGAGAGCCTCGGGGCGCAGGTCGTGCGCGAGCCCCGGCGCGGCTTCGGCGCAGCGTGCTTCGCCGGCCTGCAGACGGCGGAGAGCGACTGCGTCTGCTTCATGGATTGCGACGGCTCACTCGACCCGGCCGAGCTCCCGTTGGTGAGCGCACCGGTGCAGGACGGCCGAGCCGACCTCGTGCTCGGCGCCCGCCAGCCCGATCGCGGAGCGCTGGCGCCTCACGTGCGCGTGGCCAACCGCGCCCTGGCCTGGGAGCTGCGCCGCCGCACCGGCGCCGAGCTGCGCGATCTGGGACCCATGCGCGCGGCGCGCCGGGAATCGCTGCTCGAGCTGGGCATCGAAGACCGGCGCTTTGGATGGCCGCTGGAGATGGTGCTGCGCGCCGCGGCCGCGGGCTGGACGATCTCCGAGGTGCCAGTGCGCTACCGGCGGCGAGCCGGGCGATCGAAGGTCACGGGCACGGTGCGCGGCACGGCCCGAGCCGTGCGCGACATGTCCGTGGCGCTGCGATGAGAGCGGTGGCGCTGGCGGTCCTGGCCCTGGCGGTGGCCGGCTGCGGCGGGGGCGGCGACGGCGAGGCGCCGGCGACAGGCGACGACCGCGGTGCCGGCGTCGGCGCTCTGGGCGGCGGCGCGGGCGTTGACACGCTTGCGCGCACCACATTGAGCGAGGCACCGCGGGGAGAGCTGGCCTGGGTGGCGGACGAGCTGCGCCTCGCGCCGGGCCAGAAGGTCACCCACGCCCACGAGCTGGCCTTCGCCTACATCCGCCGGGGGCAGCAGCGCCTGGACGACGAGACCCTGGAACCGGGCGCCGGCGCGGCCGTGGAGCCCTCGATGCGCCACACCCACGCCGCCGAGGCCGACGGTTCGGTGGTTTGGGAGATTCGCCTCGCCCCACCCGGCTCCAAGCCCGCGCCGGGCACCCGGCGGGTCTTCGCCAGTGAGCCGCTCGAGGGCATCCCCGCCAAGGCCAACGCGAGCTTCCTCCTGGTCACCGTGCCCCCGCGCGGCGGGCGGACGACGGTGCACACCCACCCCGGCCCCGAGTTCATCTATCAGGTGTCGGGCCGTATCGATTACCAGAACGCGATCATCGGGACGCGGCGCCTCGGCCCCGGCGGCGCCGAGGCCATCCCGCCGGATACGGCGGTGCAGAAGCGCAACCCGTTCAAGGAGCCCGCCGCCTTCCTCTCGTGGTTCCTGGTCGATCCGGACCGGCCCTTCGCGCCGAAGGCGACCTTCTGAGCTCCGTAGCGCTGGTGGTGATCGCCAAGGCGCCGGTGCCGGGCCGCTCGAAGACCCGGCTCTGCCCGCCCTGCACCCCGGCCGAGGCGGCGGGGCTGGCCGAGGCCGCGCTGCGCGACACCCTCGCGGCGGTAGCCGCCTGTCCCGCCCGGCGCCGAGTGCTGGCCCTCGACGGCGAGCCGGGCGCCTGGCTGCCAGACGGCTTCGACCTGCTCGAGCAGTGCGGCGGCGGGCTGGGGGATCGACTCGGGCACGCGCTGGGCGCGGCGGGAGGCCCCGCTCTGGTGGTGGGCATGGACACGCCGCAGCTCACCGCGGAGACGCTGGAGGACGCCACGGCCGCGCTCGCCGGCGACGGCGTGGACGCCGTGCTGGGCCCGGCCTTCGACGGCGGCTACTGGACGATCGGCCTGAACCAGCCCGACCCCGCGGTGTTCAGCGGCGTGCCCATGTCGAATCCGGACACCCGCCGGGCCCAGGCGCGCCGCCTGGACGAGCTCGGGCTGCGCTGGGCCGAGCTCGCGCCGCTGCGCGACGTCGACACCTTCGCCGCCGCGCGAGCGGTGGCGCGGCTCGATCCGAGCACTCGATTCGCCGCCGCGCTGAGGTCACTCCAGACCCAGGACCAGGTCGCGCACGGCGGCGGGCTGGGATAGGAACGGGTGGTGGCCGGCGTCGAGCTCCACGACGCTGCCCGCCCTGCCGGCGTACTCGCGTTGGAGCGGTGCGGGTGTGCCCCTGTCCTGAGCGCAGACGAGGTAGGTCGAAGGCACCTCCTGCCAGGCCGCTGAGCGCACCGGCTGCCCGATCACGTGCAGGCTCTGGCGGGCCGTCCTGTCCGTGGCCTGTCGCTGGACATCCGGAGCGCAGTCCTGCAGGAACGTCTCGGCGAGGGAATCCGGTCGGACGGTGAACGTGCCGTTCTCGGGGTCGATGTCCAGGAACGGCGCGGGTTCCCCGTCGCCGAACGACGAGAGACTCTGCCCGGCCTCGGGCAGGTAGCTGGACACGAGCAGCAGGTGGCGCACGGTGTCGACGCCCGCAGCTGCCTCCGCGATCACGATCCCGCCATAGCTGTGGGCGACCACTACGGTGGGCTCGTCGCTTGCGGTCAGCAGCTGCCGGACCGCGGCCACGTCCTCGGCCAGGCCCGGCCCTCCCCCACCTGCCGGCACGCCCGTCTCGCCGCAGCTCGGCAGGGCAGGCGCCTCGCTGGCGACACCTCGTTCGGCCAGCAGCTCCCCGGTGAGGTGCCACCACCACGATCCGTCATTCACGCACGCTCCGTGCACAAAAACGACCCTCATGCTCGAGATGGTCTCAAGCCACGCGGCCCACGACGAGCAGGCCGTGGCCGAAGCCGCCGCCGGTGGGCGGCTCGAGGTCCCATACCGCTGAGGCGGTGACCTCGCCGCGCGCCGCCAGCCCGCGCCGCCGCGCGGCCAGCGTGTGGTGCACGACCGCCGCCCGGCCCGCGGGTAGTGGCGGCAGCGGAGCCGCCAGCTCGGCGGGCCGGTCCGCGCCGTCGAGCATGGCGTTGAGGGCGCTTCGCAGCGGGGGCAGTCCGGGCCAGTAGCGGTCGGTCTTCGGGCCGGCCTGAAGAGTGCGGTCGAGCGCGCGCACCGGTTCGATGCCCGCTTCGGAGAAGAGCGCGAACAGCTCGCCCGGCGCCCACGGGTGCACGAGCACGTCGGCGGCCAGGCTGTAGCGGATGGTGCGGGCGCGTCCGGGAGTCGTCTCCCACAGCTGCGGCCACTCCAGGGAGTCGCGCCCCAGCGCCTCGATCGCCACCACCGCGCCGGGGCTCGCGTGGGCGGCCACGTCGCGCAGCAGCCGCCGCAGGTGTGCCGGGGACAGGTGCGACGCGATCCCAAAGGTCCCTATGTAGAGGTCGAATGGACGCGCGCCGACCGGGCCGATGCCCTCGCGCAGGTCGTGCTGCACGTGATCGTCGCCCGCGGGCGGGGCGAGGTCCACCCCCACGTAGCGGCTCAGGCGGGCCCGCCGCGAGACGCGCCACAGCGCCGTCACCGCAGCCCAGGTCGAGCACCTCGCCGCCGTGTGCCTCGTCCAGCAGCCGCGATGTCAGGCGCTCGAACCAGCCGAGCTCGAAAGCGGCTCTGACCCCGTCGTGGCCCTGCTGGGCGTAGGGGGCGGCGGCCCCTGCCGTCGACTGCATGCAGGCGCACGGTAGGCACAGGGGCCGCGCGGCGGAAGCCTTTTCAGGACTCCGTAAGGAAGCCGAAAGGCGCCCTGTCGCTAGCGCCGGACCAGCGTCACCCAGTACGGAGCGGGCTCCGGATCGGTCGTGCCGAAGCGTGCGTTCACGGCGTACAGCGCGCTGCGCAGGAAAGCGATCGTGGTGCCTGCGAGAACCCTTGCCCTCATGTTGCCCCCCCTATCGAGCCGCTTCTTTTCAGCGCCATGCCCGTGGACGCGAGGGAATAAGCGCGCCCGGCCGGCGTCCTTCCTTGCCTGACACCAATTTCCGACGCAGAAGGAGCAACCCCGATGTCTCAGAGGAGAACTGCACGCCTGGCCGGGCTGTCCGCCATGGCCGCGGCCGGTCTCTTGGCCCTGCCGGGCGTCGCGAGCGCCGACGTGAACGCGAGCGTGGCCGCCGGCAAGCTGACCGTCTCGAGCACCGCCGGCGACGCGATCACGATCACGTGCGACGCCACCAACGTCAAGGTCAACACGCTCGATCCCGGAGCGGCCACGGCCTGCACGGCCATCACCGAGATCGAGGTGACCGGCGACGGCGGCGCCAACAACATCAACCTCAACGGCGTGACCGACGAGCTGTTCACCGCCCTGACCACGGTCGCGGTGGACGGCGCGGGCGGCAACGACACGATCGCCGGCAGCGAGATCCAGGACACGCTCGCGGGCGGGTCCGGTCACGATCGTGTGATCGGCTTTCGCAACGCTGGGGGCACCCGCGACGTGATGACCGGCGGCGAGGGCGACGACACGCTCGTCTGGAACCCGGGTGACGGCGACGACACCATGGACGGCGAGGCCGGCTATGACGTGATCGAGGTCAACGGCGGCAACGGCGGCGAGCAGTTCGAGGTCAAGGCCTCGGCCACCGCCGGGCGAGTTCAGTTCGACCGGCTCGGCCCCTCCCCCATACCCGGGCCGTTCAACCTCGACATCGGCACGTCGGAGAAGCTCGACTTCAACGGCAACGGAGGCGATGACACCCTCAATGCCAACGGCGGGGCCGCCGGGCTCAACCCGTTCGTGATCGACGCCGACGGCGGCGCCGACAACGACCTGATCAACACCGGCGACGCCGCCGATCTGCTGACGGGCGGCGCCGGCAACGACCGGCTGGTCTCCTTCCGCAGCCCGGCCGGCACTCGCGACGTGCTTCGCGGCGGCGAGGGCGACGACACGCTCGTCTGGAACCCGGGCGACGGCGACGACACCATGGACGGCGAGGCCGGCAACGACATCATCGAGGTCAACGGCGGCAGCGGTGGCGAGCAGTTCGAGGTCAAGGCCTCGGACACCCCCGGCCGCGTTCAGTTCGACCGCACCGGACCCACGCCCCCCGGGCCGTTCAACCTCGACATCGGCAGCTCCGAGAAGCTCGAGCTGAACGCCGGCGGCGGGGACGACCGGATCAGGGGAGGCAAGGGCCTCAAGGGCCTGATCGCGAGCACCCTCAACGGTGACGAGGACAACGACCGCATCACCGGCACCAACGCCGAGGACATCCTCAACGGCGGCAAGGGAATCGACCTGATCAACGCGGTCGACCGCTCGGCCGACCAGGTGGAATGCGGCGGCGGGATCGATTTCGCCCTCGTCGACCGGCGCGACAGCGTCAGGGGCTGCGAGCTGGTGATCGGCGGGCTCCTGCGCGTCAAGGCCTCTGGGGCATCGACCACCGCCATCGCCGGCCGGGCGCCGGTGGAGCTGCGCTGCGTCGCCAGCCGGAAGTGCCGCGGCAGCGTGAAGCTGATCCACCGCGGAAAGGCGGTCGGCAGCGGCAAGTTCCGCCTCAAGGGCCGCAAGGCCAAGACGGTGGCCATCAAGCTCAACCGCCGCGGCAAGCTGCTGGCGGCGGGCGCGCCCCCCAAGGGCGCGCGCGTGAAGCTGCGCATCGATGCCCGCGACTCGAAGGGCAACGGCTGGCGGACCACCGACGCGTTCAGGCTGAAGGGCTAGCCGGAAGCGCGGGGGCGCCGAGCAGCTGCTCGAGCGTGTCCGCCCCGAGGCGCGCGCCACCCGCGGCGGCGAAGGCCGCCGCGACGTGGCGCGCGCCCGGTCGCATCTCCATCGCCGCTCGCACGCCCGCCCGCAGGCGTTCGGGACTCAGCCTGCGGGCGTTCAGGCGGGTGCCCGCGCCGGCCACGACCACTCGCCTCGCTACCTCCAGCTGGTCGCGCCCGAACGGCACGGCGCAAACCGGTACGCCCGCGGCCAGCGCCTTCTGCGTGGCTCCCATCCCCCCGTGGGTGATGGCACACGCGGCGCGCTCGAGCAACGGACCGTGAGGGACGAAGGGCAGGACGTGTGCGTTGGCCGGTGCGACTAGGCCCGCCGGGTCGGCGGAGGGCAGGGTGGCCACCACGTGCACCGGCTCGCCGGCCAGGGCCTCGAGCGCCGTGGACACGAGCCGGCGGTCGTCCTGAAACTCGGACGAGGTAGTGACGAGCACGATCGGATGGTCGACGTCCGCCAGCCATTCCGGCGGATCGGCGGGCGGATCCCAGGCGCACGGGCCGATCATGCGGATGTTGGCGGGCCAGTCCGTTCTCGGGTATTCGAATGGCTCCGCGGTCAGGTAGAGAAGCGCCGGAGGCCGGGTGTAGAGCTCGGCCGCGGCGCCCAGCGCGGACAGGCCGAGGCCCGAGCGCACCCGGTTCAGCGGCGGCAGCATGACGCGTTCGAACGACTTCACGAGCACTGGCCGGAGCACCCGGTCGCGCAGCCGCCCCGCGGGTCCCCTCGCCGGGGTCAGTCCGGGGCCGAAGGGCGGCACCTGCGGGGAGGGCAGCGGCATCGGGTAGGGCAACCAGCTCGCCCAGGTCCCGCCCCAAGCCTCCGCCGTCGCGAGCCCACCCCACGCCTGCCCGTCGACCAACACGAGATCGGGTCGCTCCTCCTCGATCGCCCGACGCAGGTCGTTGACCTCGTGCTCGGCCCGTCGCCCGAACACGCGGATCGCGCGCTTGATGGCCCCCTGCGGCGTGCGCGCGCGGTGGTCGTCGTGCTCGATCGCCTCGACGGCCGGGGAGATTGTCCGGGCCTCGAAGCCGCGCGCCCGCATGGCGCCCACCTGGGAGCCGAGCGTCCGGAGAGCCACGTGGTGGCCGCGCCGGTGAAGCTCGTCGAGGGTCGGCGTAATTGGATAGAGATGTCCGCGCGCGGGCGTGGTGTAGACCAGGACCCTCGCCTTCCGTAAGGAAGCGGCAACCTCCATCCGCTCGAATATAAGCGTGGGCCCAACCACGACCGCCCTCGCCGCCGTGCTGTTCCTGCTCGTGGCGGCGCTCGCCGCCTGTGGCGGCTCGAGCGACCGCCTACCCCCGGCCGCGGAGCCGGCGCGCTCCCCGGACCTCGACCGCGAGCCGGCGGGCACCGTGGTGGCGGTGGGCCACAAGCCGGAGGGCCTGGCCTACGACCCGGTCACCGGGCTGCTCGCGGTGGGCCTGACCAACCCCGACCGCCTGGCCCTGGTGGACGGGCGCAGCGGGCGGACGGTGCGGCGCGTCCGCCTTCCCGAATCGCCGCGCCACCTCAGCCTGGCCCGGCCGGGCGGCCCCGTGCTGGTGCCGGCCGAGCGAGCCGACGCCATCGTCGAGGTGTCGCTGCCCGACGGGCGCCTGAGCACCACCCGCGTCGGGCGCTTTCCCCACGACGCCACATGGGCGCGCGGCCGGCTGTTCGTGGGCGACGAGCTGGGCAGCACGCTTTCGGTGGTGGAGCGCGGACGTTTGGTCAAGACCCTGCCCACGCCGCGCCAGCCCGGGGGCGTGGCGGCCACCGCGGACGGCGCCCACGTGGGCGTGGTGGCGGTGCGGGCGCGCGAGCTCGAGGTCTTCGACGCCCGCACGCTGAAGTCGGAGGGCACCGTCGACGTGGGGATCGGGCCCACGCACATCGCCGGCGGCGGCGGGCGCTTCTTCGTGGTCGACACGCGCGGCGGCTCGCTGCTCGAGATGCGGCTGAACCCGCTGCGAAAGCACCGCCGCACCTACCTCGGCGGGGCGCCCTACGGGATCGCGCGCGACAGCGAGCGCCGCCGCTACTGGGTCACCCTGACCGAGCGCAACGTCGTGGTGGAGCTGACCGACCGGCGCGCCCTGCGCCGCTACCCCACCGTGCGCCAGCCCAACTCGGTGGCCGTCGACCCGGACAGCGGCCGGGTGTTCGTGGCCAGCCGCAAGGACGGCACGCTGCAGTTCTTCGACCCGCCGGAGTGCCGCGGCGAGGAGTGCAAGCCCAAGTGAAGCTCTCCCCGCGCCTCCCGTCGATCGGCCCCTTCAGCGAGGGCTTCTGGCGCAGCCCGCTGCGCGGCCCCTGGCTGGCGTCCGTGCTGTCCTCCGCGCTCCTGCCCCTGATCGCCATCTGCGCGATCACCGGCTTCGTCTCGCACTGGGCCTACGACACCGACCTGGGCAGCAACTCCATCTTCGGCGGTGCCGCTCCCGGCAACGGCTTCGACATCTACGGGTTCGACTGGCCCGTGAGCCCCACGTGGCTGTACGCCGCCACCCAGGGCCTTCACATCATCAGCGGGGTCGCGGCGATCCCGATCCTGCTGGCCAAGCTCTGGGCGGTCATCCCCAAGCTGTTCGAGAACCCGCCCGTGCTGTCGGTCGCCCACGCGCTCGAGCGCCTGAGCCTGGTGTTCCTGGTCGGCGGCTCGCTGTTCGTGTTCGCCACCGGGATCATCAACATCCAGCTCTGGTACCCGTTCGGCTTCAGCTTCGTCCCCGCCCACTACTACGGGGCCCTGCTGATGCTGGGCGCGCTGCTGTTCCACATCGGCCTGAAGGTTCCCGTGATGCGCGAGGCCTACCGCCGGCGCGGGGTGACCAAGCCCCTGCGCGAGGATCTCGAGCACACCGCACCCGAGCCCGAGCTGCCGGGCGTGATCACGAGCGCGCCGCACTCGCCCGCCTCCCCCACCCTCACGCGCCGGGCGCTGATCGGCGGCGTGGGCGCGGCCTCGGTCGGCCTGGGCGTGATGACCGCGGGTCAGGTGGTGGGCGGGCCGCTGGCCGACCTGGCCGTGCTGGCACCCCGCGGGCGCGGGCGGGGCAGCGGCCCCAACGACTTCCCCGTGAACAAGACCTTCGCCGCGGTGGGCATTCCCGAGGAGAAGGTGGGAGCCGACTGGCGCCTGACCCTCAAGGTGGGCGACGAGAGCCGCGCCGAGCTGACGCGCGAGGAGCTGCTGGATATGGACCTGGTCAGCGCGAAGCTCCCGATCGCCTGCGTGGAGGGCTGGTCGACCACCCAGGAATGGACCGGCGTGAGGCTGGCTGACCTGGCCCGCCTGGCGGGCGTCGAGGACGCCACCGAGGTGGACGTGCGCTCGCTGCAGGAGAGCGGCGCCCTGAGCAGCGTGACGCTCAACCGCGACCAGCTGAATCACCCGGAGGGCATGCTGGCCCTGAAGGTCAACGGCGCCGATCTCTCGCTGGATCACGGCTTCCCGGCCCGTACGATCGTCCCCGCCATCCCCGGCGTGCACTGCACCAAGTGGGTCGGGGAGATGGTGTTCGCTTGATGGCTCGCTTCCGCACGGTGTACGGCGCGGGGCCGCTCCACCTGATCGCCGTGCTGCTCAGCTTCGTCATCGCCGCCTACGCGCTGTCGCGGGCGCTGAGCAATACCGGCAACCCCGACCGCATCCTGCTGTGGCTGGGTGGCTCGATCGTGGCCCACGACCTGATCCTGTTCCCCCTCTACGCGCTGCTCGGGGCGCTCGCGGCGGGCCTGCTGCTGCGCCGCGGCAGGGGCAGCCGGCTGCGTATCGCGATGCTCAACCACCTGCGCTTTCCCGTGCTGATGTCCGGCCTGCTCCTGCTGGTCTGGTATCCGCTGGTGGCCGGGCCGGCGGAGCGCGGGTTCATGCGCACCACGGGCCTCTCCAAGGAGGTCTACTTCGGGCGCTGGCTGTGGCTGACCGCGGCCCTCTTCGTGGGGTCCGCCCTGATCTTCGCGCTGCGTTTCCGGCGGCTCCGGGGAGGATCCAGCGATGAAGCCCAGCTGGATCCTGTTTGACCTCGCCTCGCTGGCCGCGCAGATCAGTTCGTAGAGGGCAGGCTCTCGCCCGCCTCGACCGGCGCGAAGAAGCGCGCCAGCTGGATGCTGAGCTCGTAGAGAGCCAGCAGCGGGACCATCTCGAGCACCAGCGTGACCGGGTCGAGCGTGGGCAGCAGCGCGGCGAGCACCGCGATGGCCACGATCGCGTAACGGCGGCTGCGGCGCAGCTTCTCGGCGCTCACCACGCCGAGGCGCGTGAGCGCGAGCACACCGACCGGAACCTGGAAGCCGAGGCCCAGAGCGAGCATGGTCAGCGTCATGAAGTCGTAGTAGTCCTTGGCCCGCAGCTGCGTGTTGAACTCCGACTCGTTGAAGCTGAGCAGGAAGTCGAGCGCCGGAGGCAGCACGACGAAGTAGCAGAACAAGACGCCGCCGATGAAGAGCACCGGCACCATCAGCAGAAGCGGGGTAACGACCTTGCGGTCGCGCGGGCTGAAGGCCGGCACGAGGAACGCGTAGGCCTGGTAGAGCACCACCGGCAGCGTCAGGAGAAGAGCGGCGTAGCCCGCGTTCTTGAGCGTGACGATGAAGGGCTCGGCGGGGCCGAGGGTGATCGGCTGCTGGCCCCCCGGGAGCGGCGCGTTGAGGATCTCGAGCACGAGATCGCTCTGCCACGTGGTAAGCCCGAACGCCACGATGAACGCTGCGATGGCGACCACCAGGCGCGAGCGGAGCTCGTCCAGGTGGTCCACCACCGACAGCTGATCCTCGTGGCGAACGGACTTCATGCTGCGTGTACTAGGACTTCTGAGGGGTCGGCTCGTCGGCGCGCGACAGCTCGTCGCGGTCCGGCCCGCCGGTGACCGAGTTCTTGAACTCGCGCATGCCGCCGCCCAGCGAGCGGCCGAGATCCGGCAGCTTCTTGGGTCCGAAGACGATGAGCGCGATCACCAGAACGATGATCAATTCCATGGGTCCGATGCCGGGCATGGGATCCCCTTTCCTTAGGACTTCACGAACGGCTTGACAGCGTCAAGCACGGCCTGCATGTCGAGCGACTTGTCGAAGCCGCCGTCGCTGATCGGCTGCCCGTTGAGCAGGCGAATGGCCGCCGCGTGCCGGGCCTCGATCTGCACGATGCTTCCGGCCGCCGCCAGCACGTCGACGGACTCGATCGCCGGCGCTGCGCCGTTGTAGGCGCTGACCCCGGTGTCCTCGAACGTCTGGGCGAGCTTGAGAAAGCTCTTCTGGTTGGCGAACGCCTTGCCGAAGTCGACTCCGGGAGCCTTGACGGGCGTGCCGCCGAGATCCTCGATCGTCGCCGTCAGCGCGGTCACGTGCTCGTTCTCGTTGTCGCGGATCTCCTTGGCGAGCGACTTCACGTCACCCGACAGGCCCTTCGTCCGCTTGAGCCCCTGCGTGTAGAACGCCGCCTCGAGGTACTCGAGGGTGAGTGCGAAGTTCAGGATCTCGACGTCGCCGCCGCCCTCCTGAGCCAGCGCCGAGCTCACGAACGGGGTCACCGCGCTGAGGCCGTAGACGGCACCCGCCGCCACCGCGCCCTTTACGAGGAACGTCTGCCTGTTGATTCCCTGGATGTCGATGGCCGCCAGTTCGGGGGCCACGAGCTTCTCGTTGGACATTGAGTTTCTCCTTTCTGCCGCGCCGCGCCCTTAGGCGAGGAAGGGCTTGACCTGCGGCAGGACCTCTGCCATCGAGGCCGGCTTGGCGAAGGCGCCGTCGGGGACGATGGTCTTGCCGACGACCGTGTTCAGCGCCGCGGCGTGGCGAGCCTCGATCGAGTGGATCGCCAGGGCGGCCGCGAGGATTTCCTTGGACTGGATCCGTCCGGCCTGGCCGAGGTAGGCCGCCGCTCCGAGGTTCTCCACCGTGGCCGCGGTCTCGAGCACCATCTTCGGCCCGCCCTCGAGGACGGCGTCGAAGTTGGTCTTGGGCCGCTTGGGCTTGCCGCCGAGCTTCTCGACGGTCGCCGTGAGCGCGTCCACGTGCTCCTGCTCGTTGTCGCGGATCATCACGGCGATCTTGCCGAGGTTCTTGTCCTTGATGATCCCGGCGTCGATGACCGCGTTGTAGAAGTCGGTCTCGAGATGCTCGAGGGTCAGCGCGTACTGGACGATCGCGAGATCGCCCCCGGCTGCCGGCTTCTTCTTCTTCTTCTTGGTGCTGGTGCTCGAGGATTCCTCCTCGTCGTCGCCTCCGCATGCAGCCAGGAAGATCGCGAACGCGCTTGCGGCGCCCGCTCCTCCCATCATGCTCAGGAACCGCTTACGCGAGGACGGATCCTCCGCAAGTTCCTGCATCGCGGGGCGCGCGGCGTCGCCGCGCTCGTCCGAGACGGTGCTCATTCCTGCCTCCTGTAGTGATCGGGGTCCGTCAGCTGCGGAGGTGGGGTGCGAGTCCAAACCGCAGCTCTGTCCCCTTCTACGAAAAGGGCCGCTAACGGATCAGTTCGAAGGGGGCGGTGGGCGCGCTAGTCCAAGCGGCTGGACGAACGTTGGATGGCGCGGTCACCCGCCGCAGGCTTCGGGGGTCGTCACGCGCGGATCGGGCGTGGGATCGGGGCGCCCGGAGATCTTGCAGTAGGCGAAGCGCCCCCTCTCGAAGTCGATCTTGGCCCGGTAGGGGTAGCCGAGCACACCGCCCACGCTGGCCTCGCTGCGCCCGAACTCCGACGTGGCGGCCACGCACGCGTAGCGCCCCTCGCGCCGCGCCAGATCGGCCTCCACGCCCACGCCCGCCACGTTGCGCGGGAAGGGCTCGCACACCGCGCGCAGGATGGGTCCCTCGAGCGTTCCCTCGCGAGCGCGCCGCCGTGCGTCCGCCACGATCGCCGCGCCCAGGTCACCCAGCAGTGCGGCACGCGCCTGTCAGCCGCTCCGGCGCCGGGGCCCCCGGGCGGCGCGACCGACTCCGAGCGTCCCGACCGCGGCCGCTGCTCGGCCTGGAGCTGCTGGATACGGCGTTCGCGCTGCTCCGCCCGCTCGCGACGCTCGCGATCCGCGCTCTCCTGCGCGGACTCGCGCGCTGCGGGCACGAGGGCCACGGCCACGATCACGCACACCGCGAGCGCCAGCGCGAGGACAATCCGCAGCCGCCGGCTCGTGCGGCGCCATATCCAGCCCGGGAGCTCGGTCGCCCCGGGAAGCGGCTCGTAGCGGTCTCCGGAGCCCACGGTCTCAGGCCGGCTGACGCACGCCGATCTCGTCGAGGTGGGCCAGCATGTCGGCCGGGTCCTCGTACACGCGAAAGGCGCCCGCGTCGACCAGCTCCTCCCGGCCGTAGCCGCCCGACAGCAGGCCGATGCCTAGCGCGCCGGCGCGGCGGGCGGCGAGCAGGTCCCAGATGCTGTCTCCCACCACCAGAGCCTCGCGGATGTCGACCTCGATGCGGGCCGCGGCGGTCACGAACAGATCGGGGTCGGGTTTGGCGTAGCGCACGAGGTCGCGGGTGACCATGGGCGTGTCCTCGCTGAGGCCCAGCAGCGCCCGCGCCCGCCCCGCGGTTCGCTCGGCGCCGCTCGTGGCGATCGCCCACGGGATGTTCTCGGCGTCGAGCCGCGCGAGCAGGTCGGTGGCCCCCGGGAGGGGGCGCACCCCCGGGTAGTGACGCTCGTAGGCTTCGGCATGCAGGTCGGGCAGGCGCGCGAGCGTCTCCTCGTCGAGCTCGGCCCCCAGCTCGCGCCGAAGCGCGGTGACGAAGAGCCCGCCGCTCATGCCGATGCGGCGATGGATCTTCCACACGGCCAGGCTCACGCCCACCTCCTCGAGCGCTTCGCGCCAGGCGATCACGTGCTGGTAGACGCTGTCGATGAGCGTGCCGTCCAGATCGAAGATGAATGCGGGCTGGGGCATCCGGGGCGCGTGGTTCACGGTCGCGAAGGTAGTGCACGTAACGCTCGCCGGGCGCGGCGATACTGAGTCGCATGGACTCAGACCTGAAGGCCGTTCTGCTCAACTGCACGATCAAGAAGTCGCCCGCCGTGTCCAACACCGAGGCACTGATGGACAAGGTGATCGAGCACCTCGAGGCCCAGGGCGCCGAATGCGAGAAGGTCCGCGTGGTCGACCACGACATCCCGTTCGGCGTCGCCTCCGACGAGGGCCCGGGCGACGAGTGGCCGCCGATCCTCGAGCAGCTCCTCGCCGCGGACATCATCATCGTCGGCACCCCGATCTGGTTCGGGGTTCGCTCGAGCGTGTGCCAGATGGTGATCGAGCGTCTCGACGGCACCTACAACACGACCAACGACCACGGCCAGTACCCGCTCTACGGCAAGGTCGGCGGCGTGGTGGTCACGGGCAACGAGGACGGCGCGCACGACGCTGCCGCGAACACGCTGTTCAACCTCTCCCACCTCGGCCTCACCATCCCGCCCAACGCCGACACCTACTGGCTGGGCGAGGCCGGCCCCGGACCCTCCTACATCGAGGCGGGCGGCGAGGACCACCCCTACACCCAGAAGACCACCAAGTGGATGGCCCACAACGTGGTCCACCTCGCGCGCATGATCAAGGCGGCGGGCGGCATCCCGGCCGAGGGCAACACGGTGCCGGGGTGGCAGCCCGAGGTGTGCGAGACGCGCGAGGAGCGGCTGCCGGCGGGGCACGTGGGTTAGCGGCGCCGATCCTCTCTCAAGCGGCCGCCATGTCGCGCCTGAGCAAGGCCAGGCCGGTCAGCGGGAAGATCAGCACCGAGAGCAGGCCCGCGGCGATCAGCGCGGAGCCTTCCGCCGAGCCCACCGCCCCGAGCTCGGAACCGATCGCGACCGCGGCCACGATGAAGGGCAGCGAGGTGGCCTGGAAGATCCCGGCCACGACCGCTCGCCGGTCGCCCACGAAGCGGCGGTAGAGCACGGCGGGAAGGCCGCGCACCACGAGCAGGGCGGCCAGGAAGATGGGCACCATCGCCAGGTTGGCCGCGTCGTCCAGGAGGGCCTGCAGGTCGAAGCGGATGCCCACCGTCACGAAGAAGATCGGGATGAAGAACCCGAATCCAATCGCCTCGAGCTTGGTGCGGAAATTGGGATGGGTCATCCGCCTGTCCGGGTCGAGTAGCCCGAGAAGCGCTCCGGCCGCGAACGAGCCCAGGATCACTTCGAGCCCGAGGCCCTCGGCCAGGGCGACGAAGGCGATCATCAGCACCATCGCCGCCCGCACCCGGATCTGGGCGCTCGAGTCCTGCAGGCGCAGCAGATCCTCCTCCACCCGCCGCGAGCGCTCGGCGGCGCGGATCGCGACGAACGTGACGAGCAGGAGTCCGGCGAAGAGGGCCAGCAGCACGGCGGTCGAGCCGGGCCCGCTCTCGCCCGAGTAGAACAGCGAGAGCAGGATCACCGCGCCGAAATCCGCGATCGAGGCTCCGGCCAGCACCAGCTGGCCGAACTTGGTCTCGAGCTCGCCGACGTCGGCCAGCACGGGAATGATCACCCCGAGCGAGGTCGCGGAGAGGATGATCGCCACGAGCAGCGGGGTGTCGACGAGGCCAGCCAGCTCCAGGCCCACGCCCACCGCCACGGCCAGCGCAAACGACAACGCCCAGCCCGCCGCCGCGAGGCGCAGCAGGCGCCCGCGCAACTGCCCGAAGTCGATCTCGAGCCCGGCCAGGAACAGGAGCACCGCGAGCCCGATCAGGCCCAGCACCTCGATCGTCACGTCGACCTCGACCAGGCCAAACACCGACGGGCCGATGACTATTCCGGCCACGATCTCGAACACCACCGAGGGCAGGCGCAGCTTCGGAACCAGCCCCAGCAGGAAGGGCGCGAGGAAGCCCACCGCCACCACCACCAGCAGGTTGGCGAACCCCGGCTCCTCCATCGTCAGGCGACGAGGCGGGCGAAGAGGTGCTCGAGCTCGCGCTCCGGATCACCGCACAGTCCGGTGTGCACCGGCGAGGGCTGAATGGTGGTGCTGGACGGCGCCACCAGCCAGCTGAAGCGCTCGGAGGGCTCGAGCCCGGCGATAGGCCCCGCGCCGGGATCGCCCGCGGCCACGCGAGCGAGGGCTTCCAGGCGCTCGATGAGCGGTCCGGGGTCGACGTCGGCCGATAGGGCTGCCAGGCGTTCGCGATCGAGCGCCACCCGCGCGGCCAGGTAGCCGAGCGTGCGCGCGAACAGGACCACGCCGGCGTTCAGGAACTCCGCGCGCTCGACGTCGGGGACCACGCGCAGCAGCGCGTACTGGTAGGGGCTACCGGCTCTCTCGGGCATCCTCGGCCTCCTGCGCGAAGGCGCGCGGCGGCGCCAGGCGGCGCTCGAGCCACTCGGCGTAGGCCTCGCCGGGGAGCTCCTGCCAGTCGCGGGGAATCAGGGCGGCCAGCTCCCACGGCGTGTGCTCGGAGATCCGCGGCGCGAGCCGCCGGTCGGCCTCCAGGATCGAGCCCGCGTGGGGTAGCAGCACGTGTTCGGCGATCGCCGGGAAGGAAGCGCGCGCCTGAGCGGGCAGCTCGCCCGGCGCGTGCTGGTGGTAGAGGGCGGCGCCGTGATCGATCAACCAGAGGCGATCGTGCCAGAGCAGCAGGTTGGGATTGCGCGGCGTGCGGTCGACGTTGGCCACGAGGGCGTCGAACCAGACGATGTCGGCTGCCTGCTCCGGCGTGACCACGCCGGCCCCCTCGGAGGCATCGAAGGAGAGCGCGCCGGGCAGGAAGTCGACTCCGAGATTCAGCCCCGGGCTCGCGTCGAGCAGGTCCTGGATCTCCGGGTCGGGCTCCGCGCGGCCGAGCACCGGGTCGAGCTCGACGAACACGAGCCGCGGCACCTGGAGGCCAAGCCGGCGGCCCAGCTCTCCGGCGAGCAGCTCCGCCACGAGCGCCTTCACGCCCTGGCCGGCGCCGCGGAACTTGACCACGTAGAGCCCGTCGTCGTCGGCTTCCATGAGCCCGGGCAGCGAACCGCCCTCGCGCAGCGCCGTCACGTAGCGCGTGGCGAGCACCGTGGACAGCTCCATTTGGGCCGGCGCCGCGGCAGGCATGGGCCAAGGGTATGGCGGGACCTCGCCGCGGGCGGGCCTCGTACTGATCCTGTTAGCGGCTCGTTACACCGTTCGGCCACCGTTCTCCCCCCAGTGTCTCGCCCCCTCCTTTCACTCACGGCCGCGGTCGCGGCGTCCTCGCTCGCGCTGAGCGCCTGCGGCTGGCGTGAGCTCATCGTCGCCGAGCGAGAGGTCCCCTACCCGCGCGTGGAGTGGAAGCGCTCGACCGCGGTCGGCGACCCGGCGGCGGGCCGCCTCGTGCGCGGCGTGCGTCTCCCCCGGGAGGGCGCGCACTTCTTCACCTGGGACCCGGTCGAGCGGCGATCGCCCAACCGGCCGTGGCGGCGCTACGGGACCCACCGGCTGGTCAGCATGGTGCTCCGGGTGGCGCGCGAATACCACCGCGCCCATCCCGGCGCGCTGCGCATGGCCGTGGGCGACCTGAGCCGCCCGCAGGGAGGCGACTTCGGCCCGCAGTTCGGCTACATCGGACACGCCAGCCACCAGAACGGCCTCGACGTGGACGTCTACTACCCGCGCGCGGACCGGCGCCAACGGGCGCCCCGTGACGCCTCGCAGATAGATCCGGCCCTATCCCAGGAGCTGGTGGACCGCTTCGTGGCCGCCGGGGCTCAGACCGTGTTCGTGGGGCCCAACACCGGCATCACCGGGCCGCCCGGCGTGGTGGTGCCGCTGATCAACCACGACAACCACCTGCACGTGCGCATCGGCGGCTGAGCGTCGCGCTACCGCCCCACCGGCCGCGGCCGCGGCGGTTGGGCGAAGAGCCGCCACAGCCCCGCCTCGGGCACCCGCTCCACGATGAAGCCCGCCGCCATGGCCTCGGCTTCCACCAGCGTGGCCAGCCGGGGCACCGTGGCGAAGCGGCTGACCGCGACGGCGTTTCTCAACCTCACCGCCAGCGGCCGCTCGGCGGCCCAAAGGATGGCCAGGGGCGGAACGGCGATGGGGCGGCCCGAGCGGGGATCCGAGGTGGGGTGCGACACGCGCACCTCTACCTCGAGATCACCCCGCACGAACTCCTTCCCCCCCAACAACGCGCGCACCGCGCGCTGGTCCCCAATCACCTCTTGACCGTAGGATCGCCCTCCCGAATGCGCCACTCAATCATTCGTCTAGAACACGGGGGTAGCGGCGCCGGGGGCGTCCACGCGTTCGCTCCCGGGCGGGTCAACCTGATCGGCGAGCACACCGACTACAACGACGGCCTGTGCCTGCCCTTTGCCGTGGAGCGCGGCGTGACCGTCCGTGCCGAGCCGCTCGCCCCCGGCGCCCCGGTCGAGGCCCACGCGCTCGATCCCGACGAGCGCGACAGCTTCCTGCTCGGCCAGGAGGGCGAGCCTTCCCGCGCCCCCGAGGGCTGGCGGCGCTTCCTGCGCGGGGCCACGTCCGAGCTTGGCGGCGCCGGAGTCGAGCTCGCGCCCTGCCGGCTCGAGTTCTCCGGCGACCTGCCCTCCGAGGCCGGGCTGTCCTCCTCCGCGGCCCTGTCGGTCTCCCTCTGCCTCGCCCTCTGCGCCGTGGCGGGCGCCGAGGCCCCCGAGCCGGTGGCCCTCGCGCGCCTGTGCTCGCGAATCGAGAACGAGTGGTGCGGCGCCGAGACCGGCCTGCTCGACCAGCTCGCGTCCCTGTGCGGCGAGGAGCGCCACGCGGTTCGCATCGACATGGCCGGGCCGACGCTGCGCCAGGTGCCGCTCGAGCTCGGCGACCATGTGCTGGCCACGCTCGACTCGGGCGCCTCGCGCAGCCTGGCCGGCTCGGGCTACAACGAGCGGCGCGACGAGTGCCGGGCGGCCTGCGAGCGCCTCGACATCGATTCGCTGAGGCGGGCTCGACCCGAGGACGTGGCGACCCTGCCTGCCCCGCTCGACCGCCGGGTCCGCCACGTGCTCAGCGAGAACGACCGCGTCGACGCGGCGGTGCGAGCGCTCGAGCAAGACGACCTGCCCGGGCTCGGCTCGCTGCTCGACGCCTCGCACGCGAGCCTGCGCGACGACTACGAGGTCTCGGTGCCCGAGGTGGAGCAGACGGTGGCGCGGTGCAAGCGTGCGGGGGCGCTCGGAGCGCGAATAATGGGCGGCGGCTTCGGCGGGTCGGTGCTGGCGCTGTTCGCGGCGGGCGCGCAGCTGCCCGAAGGGGCGATCAGCGTCGAGCCGGGGCCCCCGGCTCGGCTTCTGTAGACCCCTCGTCCTCCTCCTCGAGCTCGTCCACCAGCGGTCGGGTGAAGCCCCAGACCATGAACAGGGCCGCAGCCAAGAGCAGCGCGAACGACACCCACAGATTGATGTTCACGCCCGCGGCCTTCTCCTTGTCGGCCTCGCTCGCGAACAGGCCCGCGCCGAGCAGCAGCAGCCCGTAGACCCCCAGCAGCCCGCCGATGATCTTGCGGATGTCGAGCAGGCTGGTGGCCTTCTCGACCTGATCCTCGCTGAATTGGGGAGTCTCGTCGGCCACGGCTCTCCTAGATCTAAAGAAGATGATGTTCAGGACGATGACGATCGCGATGGCCCCGGCGCCGAGCACCTTCGGATTGCGCCACCACAGCGAGTCGCGGCGCGAGAGCTTCAAGTCGGTTCCCTCGGCCATGCCGTACACCAGCCCGCGCAGCTCCTCGACGGGCTTGGGCTGGGTGGCGAGGCTGACCACCACGGTCACGATCGCGTCGAGCACGAAGGCCACGATCGCGCCCCAGAAGTCGGCGGCCAGCGGAGAGGCGATCTCGATGGTCCCTCTCGAGTACAGCTGGTGGGTCATGAAGGCGCCGAAGGTTCCGCTCACGAGGCCCGCGAACCCGCCCCAGGGCGTGGCGCGCTTCCAGAACATCCCGATGATGAACGTGGCGAACAGCGGCGCGTTGAAGTACGAGAACAGCAGCTGTACGTAGTTCATGATGTTGTCGTAGCCCTTGGCGATAAAGGCCGTGAGGATCGAGATCGCCACGCCGACAACGGTGGCTATGCGGCCGAAGCGGATGTAGTGCGCCGGATCGGCATTGGGCTTGATGTAGTCCTGGTAGAGGTCGTAGGTGACGACCGTGTTGAAGGCCGACACGTTGGCCGCCACACCGGCCATGAAGGCCGCGATCAGGCCCGTCACGGCGATGCCGAGCATCCCCGAGGGCAGGTACTCGGCGATCAGCGCCGGAATCGCGTTGTTGTAGGTGGTGGCCGCGCTCGACTCGCTGCCGAAGTTGGGGATCGTCACGAGCGCCACCAGCCCCGGGATCACCACCAGCGCGGGGATGAAGATCTTCGGGTAGGCCGCGATCAGCGGGGTGCGCCGCGCGGCGGACATGTTGTTGGCCGACAGCGCGCGCTGGACCTCGGCGAAGTTCGTGGTCCAGTAGCCGAAGGAGAGCACGAACCCGAGCCCGAACACGGTGGCGATCCAGTTGGCCCCGAGCGGGTTGTCGCCGCCGATCCCAAGGCCCTCCCAGGCGTGCAGCCCAGGCTCGCCGAGGTCGCTCTGCTTGATCTGGTCGGCGAGGCCGCTGAATCCGCCTACGTCGATCAGGGCGACCGTGACCAGCGGAATCAGCGCCGCCAGGATGATGAAGAACTGCAGCACCTCGTTGTAGATCGCCGACGTGAGCCCGCCGAGCGTGATGTAGGCGAGCACGATGCCCGCCGCGATCACGATGGCCGTGGTGATCGACCAGCCCAGCATCAGCGACAGCACCAGGCCGAGCGCGAAGAGGTTCACCCCGCTGATCAGCACGGTGGCCAGCGCGAACGAGATCGAGTTGAACAGGTGGGTGGGCTTGTTGTAGCGCCGGCGCAGCCACTCGGGCACCGATCGCACCTTGGCCCCGTAGTAGAAGGGCATCATCACGAGCCCCAGGAAGACCATCGCCGGGATGGCGCCGATCCAGTAGAAGTGCACCGTGGCCACGCCGTACTGGGCTCCGTTGGCGGCCATGCCCAGCACCTCGAGGGCGCCCAGGTTGGCCGCGATGAAGGCCAGGCCGGTGATCCACGCCGGCAGCGACCGGCCGGAGAGGAAGAAGTCGAGGTCGGTCTTCAGCAGGCGCTTGGCGCCGAAGCCGATTCCCAGCACCACGACGAAGTAGATCGCGATGATCGAGTAGTCGAGGACCGAGGCGTCGATGCGCAGCATGGGCGCGGATTACCCATGTGCCGTTTGCGCCAAACGGGGGCGCTAGTGGTGCTCTAGCGGGAGCTCGCCCATCTCGCGACGGGTCTCGCCGACCCAGCGCCAGACCGAGACGAGTGTGATCGCGAGGCCGATCACGACCATCGCCAGCGACAGCACGATGCCGCACACGGCGAGCGCGATCCCGAAGGCCGTGGTCACCGGAAGGTAGGACGGCCCGGGAAGGTGGATTGCCTCGCCCGCCGGCGGCGCTTCGGGTCCTCCGGTGTGAATGTGCTCGTCGTCGGCCATCAGTAGACGAGGGCCACGAGCCAGGCCAGGGCGAAGACGATCAGCGCGATCGCCCCGGCGATCAGGCCCGTGCGCAGGTTCTTGAGGGCTAGGCGGCGGTCCACGAGAGGACCTGTTCTATCAGGCGGTCAGGTCCGACGGCAATTCACTGGTGGCGCCGTCGGACACCCAGACGCGGACTATGTCGCGCATGGAGAGGATCCCCACCATGTTGCCGCCGTCCACCACCACCAGGTGGCGAAAGCCACCGCGGACCATGGCCTCGGCCGCGCGCTCGAGCGACCAGTCGGGCGCGGCGAAGACGAGGTCGGACGACAGATGGTCGGACACCAGCTCGCGATCGGGGTCCTGGCCGGCCGCGATCGAGCCGAGGACGTCGCGCTCGGTAACGATGCCGGGACCGGGCTGCTCGGGGTCGATCACCACCGCCGCGCCCACGTGTCGCTCCGCCATCGCCACCGACGCTTCTCGCAGCGAGCGACCCGGATTCACAGTGAGAACCCGTTCGCTCATTCCGGCCCTGACCTGCATCGGAAAAGCAGCCTACAACTCGAGACATCCACATCGCCGTGTCGTCCGTAATAGAGGTTGGTGAGACAGACCACCCTCTTCCGGCGCAGGACCCTGTTCTCCGAGGCGCTCACGGTAATCGAGCAGGATTTTGCCGACGAGAACCTCTCGCTCGGTGCGGTTGCCCGCTCCATCGCCACGTCGCGGCGCCAGCTCCAGCGGGTGTTCGGGGAGCGCAACACGAGCTTCCGGGCTGAGCTGCAGCGAGTGCGCATGTCGAAGGCCGCCGAGCTGCTCCAGGAAGGCGAGACGCCGGTGTCCGCGGTCGCGCGGTCGGTGGGCTATCGCCAGCCTGCCCAGTTCTCCAAGGCCTTCCGCCGCCACCACGGCTGTCCGCCGTCGGAGATGCGCGGCGTAGCCGAGCGCATAGCCGCCTGAGCCTGGGCGCTCGCGCCAACCGGCTCCCGCCCGGCCGTCGCGTCCCGTAAACTCGCGCGCCGGATGGCAGAGAAGGACCCAGAGGCGGGGAGCACCAAGGGGCCTCCGCAGGACGACCCGCGCATCGAGGGCGAAAAGCACCCGATCGGCAAGATGCTGGCCTACGGGACGATCGCATCGATCATCGGCGTCGCCGTGTCCCTCTACATCGACTGGTTCCCGGTCAACGCGGCCGGCGCGGCCGGCCAGATCGACACCGTCTACGACGTCCTGCTGATCGCCTCGGTCCCGATCTTCGTCCTCGTGATGACGATCGTCATCTACTCCGTCACCCGCTTCGCCGCCAAGCCCGGCGACATGCGCGACGGCCCGCCCATCCACGGCAACACCCGCCTCGAGGTCATCTGGGTCACGATCCCCTTCATCATGGTCACCGCGCTCGCGGTGTACGGATGGGTCGTGCTCGACGACATCGAGGCCAAGCAACCCAACGAGATGATCGTCGAGGTCAAGGGCCAGCAGTTCACCTGGACCTTCGAGTACCCCGCGGAGAAGGTGACCTCGGACGCCCTGGTGCTGGCCGAGAACCAGCCGGTCCACTTCCGCATCAACTCCGAGGACGTCCTGCACTCCTTCTGGGTCCCGCAGTTCCGGCTCAAGTCCGACGCCGTCCCCGGCCTCACCACGGACATCCGCCTCACCCCCGACCGGATCGGCCGTTACCAGGTGGTCTGCGCCGAGCTGTGCGGGATCGGCCACGCCGCCATGCGCCAGAACGTGAGGGTGATCCCGCAGGATCGGTGGGACGCCTGGATCGAGCGCCAAAAGCAGGCGTCCCAGGGGGCAGCGGCCCAGTGATGAAGTACCTTCAGGAGACTCTCCGATGACGCTCACCCACCGCCTTCTCGCACCGGGCTGGTACCGAGCCACGCTCGGGGCCGTCCTGGGATTCCTGCTGGGCATGGGGATCGTGGTCGCGGGGCGCGCGGGCTACGGCTGGGACCCCCTCTTCGAGTGGGACTCCATCATCACCGTGGGCGCTCTGATCGCCGCGCCGCTGGGCTACCTGGTGGGCATCGGCTGCTTCGACTACTGGTTCCGCTGGGCCTCGGGCGCGCCCACGGTCGAGGAGGACCACTCGGGCCACGGCGCGTACTCGTGGCGCGACTACTTCCGGGTGAACACCGACCACAAGGTCATCGGGATCCAGTACATCGTCACCACGTTCTTCTTCTTCATCGCCGGCGGGATCATGGCCATGCTGATCCGCGCCGAGCTGGCCACGCCCGGCACGCAGTTCGTGGATCCGAACACCTACAACGGCCTGTTCTCGGTCCACGCGTCGCTGATGATCTTCCTGTTCATCATCCCGGTCTTCGCCGGGATCGCGAACTACGTGATCCCGCTCATGATCGGCGCCCCGGACATGGCGTTCCCGCGGCTGAACGCGCTCTCGTTCTGGATGCTGCCGATCGCGGGCGTGATGATGATCTGCAGCTACTTCGCCGAGGGCGGGGCCTTCGCCACCGGCTGGACGGCGTACGCGCCGCTATCGACCGAGACCCCGCTCGGCCAGCAGTTCTTCACGATGGGCGTGCAGTTCGCGGGCGCGTCGTCGATCGCCACCGCGCTCAACTTCCTGGTCACGATCATCACCATGCGCGCGCCGGGCATGACCTTCTGGCGCATGCCGCTGCTGGTGTGGGCCAACTTCACCACCTCGCTGCTCGTGGTGATCGCCACGCCGTTCATCGCCGGGTCGCAGTTCTTCATCCTGCTCGACCGATCGCTGGGCATGAACTTCTTCAATCCGGGCGACAACGGCGACGTTCTGCTGTACCAGCACGTCTTCTGGTTCTACTCGCACCCGGCCGTCTACATCATGATGCTGCCCGGGTTCGGGATCGTCAGCGAGGTGATCTCCACCCACGCGCGCAAGCCCATCTTCGGCTACCGGATGATGGCCTTCTCGCTCGTGGCCATCGTGATCCTGGGCTTCTCGGTCTGGGCCCACCACATGTTCGTCTCGGGCATGTGGAGCTGGTTCCGCGTGCCGATGATGATCACCACGATGCTGATCGCGGTGCCCACCGGCATCAAGATCTTCTCCTGGCTGGCCACCCTGTGGCGAGGGGTGATCCACCTGCGAACGCCGCTGCTCTTCGCGCTGGGCTTCATCACGATGTTCACCCTCGGCGGCATCAGCGGGATCATGCTCGCGGTGGTGCCGTTCGACATCCACGTGTCGGACACCTACTTCATCGTGGCCCACATCCACTACGTGCTGTTCGGCGGCTCGGTGTTCACGATCTTCGCCGGGCTGTACCACTGGTTCCCGAAGATGACGGGGCGGATGTACGACGAGACCCTCGGCAAGCTCCACTTCTGGCTGTCCTTCGTGTTCTTCAACCTCACCTTCGGGCCGATGCACTTCGTGGGCATCGACGGCATGCCCAGGCGCGTGGCCGACTACTCAGAGCAGTTCGCCACCTGGAACGCGATCATCTCGGTCTCGGCCTTCCTCTTCGGCCTGTCGTTCCTGATCTTCCTCTACAACATGATCGCCTCATGGCGCAACGGCCCGCTGGCCGTGGCCAACCCGTGGCGAGCGCACTCGATCGAGTGGCAGGTCTCCTCGCCCCCGCCGGTGTTCAACTTCGATTCGATTCCGACCGTGGTGGGCGGGCCCTACGAGTACGGCGTGCCCGGCGCGGTGCACGCCGTGTTCAAGGACGAGGACAAGGAGAAGGCGGCGGCCGGCGCGCCCGTCAGCGCTCAGCCCGCACCCGCGGGCGGCGGCGCGCCTCCCCCGACCGATCTATGAAGCGCATCCTCGTAGTGGCCAACGAGACGGTGGCGGGCCGGGCTCTCATCGAGGCCGTCCAGCGCGGCGCCGAGGGCGAGGACACCCACGTTCACGTGATCTGCCCGCAGAACCAGCCCCGGCACGGCTACGTGATCGACGACGGCCACGTCCGCGACGCCGCCGAGAACCGCCTCGAGCTGACGCTCGCCCAGCTGCGCGAGGAGGGCATCGAGGCCGACGGCGAGGTGATGGACCCCGATCCCTACTCGGCCATCATGGACGCGCTCGGCGAAGAGAACTACGACGAGATCATCATCTCGACCCACCCCGAGACGCGCTCGGGGTGGCTGCGCCAGGGTCTCGTGGACCGCGTGCACCGGGCCAGCGGGCGGCCGGTCGAGCATGTGGTGGTCGACATCGACGCCGATCGCGACGACGTGAAGCGCACGCTCGTGGTGGCCAACCAGACCGTCGGCGGCACCGCGCTGATCGACCATCTCAAGGAAAAGGCCGAGGGGGGCCCGCGCGGCTTCATCGTCATCTGCCCGCAGTCGGGCGACGAGGACGGCGAGAACGGCGACGGCGACGGCAGCGGCACCAACGCCCACGAGCGGCTGGCTCAGACGCTCAGCGAGCTCCAGGACGCGGGCCTCCAGGCGGTCGGCCAGGTGGCGCACGCCGACCCCTACACCGCCGTTCAGAACGCGCTGCAGTTCTACGCGCCGGACGACATCGTGATATCGACCTTCCCCGAGACGCGCTCCGGCTGGCTGCGCTCCGACCTGATCGGCCGCGTGAAGGAAGCGAGCGGAAAGCCCGTCGAGCACGTGGTCAGCGCCGAGGGAGATGTGTCCTGATGGAGTCCGCCTCGATCACGGCCGGCGCGGCTCAGGACCACCACGACCACCACGGTCCGCCCCCCGCCAACCAGTCGTCGCGGGTGGAGGCGCAGTACCTGGGGATGCTGCTCTTCATCATCTCCGAGATCATGCTCTTCGGAGCGTTCTTCACGGCCTACTTCTTCATCCGGGTCGTGAACCAGGCCGAGTGGTTTCCGATCGACGGCGTCGAGCTACCGGTGTTCATCGCGGGCATCAACACGGCCATCCTGATCTCCTCGAGCTTCACCATGCACTGGGCCCTGGAGGCCGCGCGCAACGAGAACCGCCGCGGGCTGCAGATCGGCCTGCTGACCACGGCGATGCTGGGGCTCACATTCCTGTGCATCCAGGTCAACGAGTACATCCACCTCGGCTTCTCGCCCTCCGACAACGCCCAGGGCTCGATCTTCTACGGGCTCACCGGCCTGCACGGCGCCCACGTGTTCGTCGGCCTGACGCTGCTCACGTTCGCCGCGGTGCGGGCCTTCCGGGGCCACTTCAGCGCGAAGGAGCACCGCGGCGTCGAGGTGCCCGGCATCTACTGGCACTTCGTCGACGTGATGTGGGTCTTCGTGTACTCGACCCTCTACCTGCTCTAGAGAGCGTGCTCAACCCGCTGCGCTCCGAGCAGGAGGCGTTTCGCTTCCTGCTCTACGTGATCGTGTTCGTGGCCATCGTGCTCGCGATCTACTTCCTGCTGCGGGCCCTTCTTTGAACCCCGACCTCGAGCTGGCCGAGCGGGCGGCCCGCGCGGCCGGCGAGGTGCTGCTCGGCTACTACGGCCGGGCGCCCGAGGGCCTCGGCTCGAAATCCTCGGACACCGACATGGTCTCGGACGCCGACCGGGAGGCCGAGCGGGCGATTCGAGAGCTGCTGGAGGCCGAGCGCCCGCGCGACGGTCTGCTGGCCGAGGAGGGCTCGAGCAGCGCGAGCGACAGCGGCAGGCGCTGGATCGTGGATCCGCTCGACGGCACGATCAACTTCCTCTACGGCTTTCCGGCGTGGGGCGTGAGCGTCGCCCTGGAGGACGGTGACGGACTGTCCGTGGGAGTGGTCCACTCGCCGGTGCACGACGAGACCTTCACCGCCGTGCGGGGCGAGGGAGCCCGGCTGGGCGACCGCGCCCTGCGGGTGCGCGAGACCGGCGGTCTGGGCCGGGCCATGGTGGCCACGGGCTTCTCCTACGAGGCGGAGCGGCGCGCGCAGCAGGCAGAGGTGCTGGGGCGTCTGCTGCCCCGGGTGCGCGACATCCGCCGCGCCGGAGCGGCGGCCCTGGACCTGGCGTGGGTGGCCGCGGGCCGCGTGGACGCTTTCTACGAGCGCGGGCTGCAGGCCTGGGACCTCGCGGCCGGGCAGCTGCTGGTGGAGGAGGCTGGAGGTGCGGTGCTGGCGCTTGCGGGCACGCCGCCGGGAGTGATCGCGGCAGCGAACCCGCAGCTGCTCCAGCAGCTCGCCGAGCTGGTCGGTGAAAGCGGCCCCGCGGAAGATCCGCGGGGCCGCTCACCAACTGGCGGTACTTAGAGGGCGACCACTACCGACTTGGTCTCCATGTAGTTCTCGAGCACCTGGCTGCCCATCTCGCGGCCCCAGCCGGACTCCTTGTAGCCACCGAACGGCATGGCGGCATCGAACACGTGGTACGTGTTGATCCACACCGTGCCCGCCCGCAGCAGCTTCGCGGTGCGGTGGGCCTTCGAGATGTCGCGGGTGAACACGCCCGCGGCCAGGCCGTAGTCCGACGCGTTCGCGCTGTCGGCGATGTCCTCGGGCTTGTCGAACGGGATGGCGCACGCCACCGGCCCGAAGATCTCCTCGCGCACCACGGACATGTCGGGCGTGGTGTCGGTCAGGATCGTGGGCTGGACGAAGTAGCCGCGGTCACCGGAGCGATCGCCGCCTACCGCCACCTGGGCGCCATCCTGCTTGCCGGCGTCGAGGTAGCCGAGCACCTTGCCGAACTGCTCGTCGGAGATCAGCGGGCCCATCTGGCTGTCTTCCTCGGTGCCCGGGCCGACCTTGATCTGCTTGGCCGCCTCGGCCACGCCGGAGACGACCTCGTCGAACGAGTCCTTCTGCACGAACAGCCGCGTGCCGGCGTTGCAGCACTGGCCGTGGTTGAAGAACACGGCGTGAGCCGCGCCCGCGATGGCGCCCTCCATGTCGGCGTCGGAGTAGACGATGTTCGGCGACTTGCCGCCGAGCTCGAGCGTCACCTTCTTCAGGTTGCCCGCCGCGGCCTTCACGATCAGCTTGCCGACCTCGGTGGACCCGGTGAAGGCCACCTTGTCGACGTCGTCGTGGGCGGCCAGGTGCGCACCTGCGTCACCGAAGCCGGTGACGATGTTCAGCACGCCGTCGGGCAGCCCGGCCTCCTGGATCAGCTCACCCAGGCGAAGCGCGGACAGCGGAGTCTGCTCGGCGGGCTTGAGCACCACCGTGCAGCCGGCGGCCAGCACCGGTCCCAGCTTCCACGCCGCCATCAGCAGCGGGAAGTTCCAGGGGATGATCTGGCCCACGACGCCGACCGGATCCTTCAGGGTGTACGCGTGGTATTCGCCGGGCGCCGGAATCGCCGAGATCGGCACGGTCGTGCCGTGGATCTTGGTCGGCCAGCCCGCCATATAGCGGAACAGGTCAGCCGCGAGCGGCACGTCGGCCGCCTGGGCCACCGCGTACGGCTTGCCGTTGTCGAGCGAGTCGAGCATCGCCAGCTCGTCGGCGTTCTGCTCGATCAGCTCCGAGATCTTCCAGAGGATCCGGCCGCGGTCCGAGGCGTTCATGGTCCGCCACTCGGAGCCGTCGGCAAAGGCCTTACGTGCGGCCTTGATGGCGCGCTCGACGTCCTCGGACTCGCCATGAGCCACGTCGGCCAGCTTCTCCTCGGTGGCCGGGTTGATCGTCTCGAACGTCTTCCCTGACGCTGCGGGCACCCACTCACCGTCGATCAGCAGCTTGTGATCGGCAGCTACAAAGCTCTCGGCCTGGGGCTCGCGGGCTACAGCTACAGCCATGTGTTCTCTCTCCCTTGGCACGCGGGCGCGCGTGCTCGTTCTGGATGCGTAAATCGATACCGCCTGAGAAGGAATTATTCCCCAAATACGGCGTTCCTAAGCCCTTCCGAGGGCGCCTAATTGCCCAGGAGATACTCGACCAGCGCCTGCGTCTGCTTCTCGCTCAGGCGCCCCTCGTAGGCCGGCATCACGCCGGCCTGGAAGCCGTCGACGGTGAACGCGTCGGGGTTGAGAATCGACTCGGCGGTGTACTCCTCGGCCGACAGGTCCGTGCGGTTGCCGGCCTGCGCGGCGAGCTCGTCGAGGTTGGGGCCGATGTTGGCGTTGGTGCCCGCCTTGCCGAACGTGTGACACGCGCCACAACCCGCGGCGGTGAAGATCTGCTCACCGGTGGTGGCGCCGGCCAGCCCGGCCTGGGCCAGCGCGCCGTCGTCCTCCCCGCTGCGCGAGGCGGCGAAGGCGACGTAGGCGGCCACGTCCTTGGCGTCCTGGCCCTCCACCAGCCCCGCCGGCATCTGGCTGCTCTTGCGCGGATAGAGGATCTGGTCGTGGACGATCCCCTTCACGGTCTCGCGGCCCTCGCCGTCGTCCAGCGCGGTGCGGAAGGAGGCGTCGAGGCTGGGCCCGGTGTTGCCCTGGGTGCCGGCGCGGGCCAGCACGTGGCAGGAGCCGCAGCGCTCGGTGAACAGCGCCTTGCCGTTGGCGAGGTCGTCCTCCTCACGCCCGCAGGCGGACAGGAGCAGCGCAAGGGCTGCCACGAGAAGCGGCACGGTCGTGTTCCGGGCAAGGCTCAAGGGGCGGGAACATTATCCGCTGGCGAAGCCGGATAGGGAAGAGCGTCAAGGCGCCCTTCGGCGGCCTCGATCACCCGTTCGGCGACGCTTTCCCACGCGTAGTGCGCCGCGGCCTGCTCCGCCAGCGCCGCTCTGGCGCGTTCGCGCTCCTGAGGATCCAGGCGCATCCACGCCACCAGCTTGGTGGCGATCTGGTCCACCGCGTCCGTCCCGACCTCGAAGGCGAGCAGGGCCCGCAGGTGCTCGGGGAGGGCCGGGGCCAGGGTGGCCGTGACCTCGGCCATTCCCGAGTGGTTGGCCGACAGAGGCAGCACGCCGCACGCCGCCGCCTCGGCCGCCACCATGCCAAAGGCCTCGGGGAACGTGCTCGGCATCACCTGCGCCTCGCACACGGGGAGCAGATCGGGCAGGTCCTCGTACTCCAGGCGCCCGGTGAAGTGAATCCGGTCGGCGGCGGCGGGTGCCGCGGCGAGCCACTTGTCGTCCACCCGCTCGAGGAAATCGCTCAGGTAGCGAAGCCGGCCGGGCGGGCCCCCCTCGAGCTCGCGCCCGCGGGCGGCTATGTCGCGCAGGTCGTCGAGGTCGCGCCGGCGAATGGCGTCCACGAACCGGCGCATCGTGTCGCGGTAGTTGCCGAAGCCGACGATCACGAGGCGAGCGTCGGGAATCTCGGCCACCACGCTGGGCCAGGCGGCAAGCAGCAGGTCGACACCCTTCGACACGATCAACTTGCCGACGAAGCTGACGATGCGGTCGCGCTCGGGATCGAGCGCGCGCACGGCCTCGGCCGCGCCGCTCTCACCGCCCCAGGAGGCCGTGACGCCGGACTCGAGCTTCGAGGCCAGCGCCTCGAGGTCGGCCGAGCCCGGGCGAAAGGAGTGAACGTCCACGCCGGGAGGCCCGAGGCGCGTGCGCTCGGGCAAGCTGGGCTCGTCGCTGAGCACCTCCCAGAGGCTCGCGCCGGTGTGGTGGGACCCGACCAGCACTCCGCGCGCCCCGCGTATGCCCTCGAGGGCGTAGGGCAGGAAGCGCGGGTTGGGGCGAACGGTGTACTCGAGGGCGCTGCCGTGGACCTTCACCGCGTAGGGCGCGCGGCCGGCCAGCGCCCGAGCCAGGATCAGCGGCCCCATGATCAGGTGGTTGGCCAGGGCCACGTCGGGCGCCGGCAGGTCGAGGATCGCGGCCACGTTGGCCTCGATGTAGTGGTCGAGCTCCGCGTCGGTGAGGTCGGAGAAGGGCTTGGCCTGAAATCCCTCGTACTCGTCGGCCACGTAGACGGGGAGGATGCGCCCGATGTCCGGGTTGTGCACGGTCACGCCCTCGGGCGGCTTCCAGGCGCGGTCCTGGCACACCATGTCGACCTCGTGGCCGAGGCGGGCCAGCGCCTCGGCGAGGTTGACGTTGTAGATGTTGCTGCCCGTGCCGCGCAGCAGGTAGCCGTGGAATATCTGTATCCGCATTGCCCTCCGTCGCCCTCGCTATTGTCCGCCCCGATGCCTGAGCGTCAGAAGTATCGCCTGCGGGCCCGCTCGGACCGTGAGATCGTTCGCGAAGCCGAGGCCGGCAAGCGCTACGTCGACCGCGAGAGCGGCGAGGAGCTGAAGGTCGTCGGGGCCATGCTCCCGCTGGCGCCGTCGCCCAGCGACCTCCCCTACTCGGTCGAGAACCTCAGGCTGTGCGGGTGTTCGCTCGAGCAGCTCGTCCAGAAGGACCTGAACGACTGCCCTCACTGCGGCCGCCGCCTGCCGGCCGTCGAGCGCTGACCCTCCGCCGGGCTCTCGCGCTCCTGGCCGCGCTGGCCGCCTGCGGAGCTCTCCTGGGTTGCGGTGGTGACGAGGAGCCCGAGCCCCAACGGCCGGAAACGGTGCCCGAGGTGACGGTCCCCCAGACCGACGAGGTCGAGCCGCCGCCCACCGAGACCGAGCCCGAGACCACGCCCGAGCCGACCGAGACCACCCCGCCGCCCGAGGACGACGGCGGCACCACGGCGCCCGAGCCCGAGGTGCCGACGGACACCCCCGAGAACGACACCCCGCCGCCCCAGGACAGCCCGGCCGAGCGCTTCGAGGAGTTCTGCAACGAGAACCCGGGGGCCTGCGGGTAGGCGGCTCCGGGCGCTGCGCTCAGCCCGCCGGCTGCAGCCGGTCGCCCACCACCTCGTGAACCACCGGCGCACGGTCGACCGGCTCCTCTGACCAGCTCAGGGCGGCCTGGACGTCCGCCGCGGCCTCGTGGGCCGCGTCCTGATCGTTGGCCAGCACCACCGCGACCACGGTCTCGGGGTCGGCCTCGTCGCCGATCTCGGCGAGGAAGTGCAGGCCCACCGCCAGGTCGATCTCGTCGCCCTTGCGCAGGCGGCCGGCACCCACCCGGGCGGCCGCGTGACCGATCTCCTCCGCGTCGACCGCTGCGAGCCACCCGTCGCGCCCCGCCTTGACCTCGTGCTGCACCGGGGCCTGGGGCAGCAGCGACTCGTCCTCGACCACCCGCGGATCGCCGCCCTGGGCCTCCACGAAACGCCGGAAGCGCTCCAGCGCTGCGCCGCTGTCCAGAGCGTCGCGCGCCTTCTCGGTGCCCTCGTCGGCATCACCGGCCAGGCCGGCCAGCACGGCCATGTGCCCGGCCAGCGTCACGCACAGGTCGGCGAAGCGGCCGCTGCGCTCGCCGCGCAGCACCTCGATGGCCTCGCTCACCTCGATCGAGTTGCCCACCGCGTCGGCGAGCGGCTGGCCCATGTCGGTGATCAGCGCCCCGGTCGCCCGCCCGCTCTCCTCGCCCAGGGCCACACACAGCTCGGCCAGCTCCCGCGCTCCGTCGAGATCCTCCATGAACGCGCCCGACCCGGTCTTCACGTCGAGCAGAATGGCCTCGGCGCCGCCGGCCAGCTTCTTGCTCATAACGCTCGAGGCGATCAGGGCGATGTTGTCGACCGTGGCGGTCACGTCGCGCAGCCCGTACATCGCCTTGTCGGCCGGCACGAGATCGGCGGTCTGGGCGCACACCGCGAGCCCGATCTCCTCCACCTGGGAGATCAGCTCGTCGCTCGAGAGCTCGGTGCGCATGCCCGGGATGGCGTCGAGCTTGTCCAGCGTGCCGCCGGTATGGCCGAGCCCGTGGCCCGAGAGCTTGACCACCTGCATGCCGAGCTCGGCGGCCAGCGGGGCCACCACCAGCGTGGTGCCGTCGCCCACACCGCCCGTCGAGTGCTTGTCGACGGTCGGCCCCGAGAGCCGCGAGAGGTCGAGCCGGTCTCCCGACTCCACCATCGCGTGGGTCAGGGCCACCGCCTCGTCGCGCGAGAAGCCCCTCAGGTAGCCGGCCATCAGGAAGGCCGACATCTGGTAGTCGGGCACCTCCTCGCGCGCGTAGGCCAGCACGAATTCCTGGAGGTCCTCGGCCCGCAGCTCGCGCCCGTCGCGCTTGGCGGCGATCAGTTCGACGGGTCGCAGAGCTCCAGCGATCCCGCCCCAGAGGACCGATGAAGTCGCGCCACGTTCGTGCGCTGGACCTCGTCCGGCTCGAACTCGATGAACAGCCGCCGTCCGAGGCGCGAGAGAACCACCGCGGCCCTGCTCGCCCGGCGTCGCTGTAGTAACCGATCTCGCCGTTCGGCGGAGTCTCGTCGGGACCGACCAGCGGGACGATCTGCGCGCGCCAGACGCTCGAGCGGTGGCGCTCCTGGCTGATCCGCCCAGAACGCCAGGAGCTGCGAGTGTGTTGGATAGCCTTCCAGTCCCTCCTCTTCGGCGGCGCGACCGGCGTTGTACAGGACGGCCGCGAGCGAGTTGCCGCCTTCTCCGCCTCGTCGAGGTAGACCGCTCCCAGCTCGGTCAGAGCGAGAGTCGCTATGCGCGGGCGCGACGCGCCGGTCGAGTGACACCTGGCAGTAGTCGATCCCCGGGTTCGGCGACCGATCCGCACTCGAAGGGTTCGTCTCGCGCTTGGGAGCCCGAAAGCCGGCACTCCGAGCTGAAGGAGGGGTTCCGGTCTCGAGGGTCGTCCGGGAGATCGACGCAAGAGACGAGGACGCGCCGGCCCGCGACCCGCCGCCAGAGCTGTCCGGCACGTGGCGTGAACTTCAACACGATCGCGCCCCGCTTCTTGAAGATCCGAACCCCGTCGGCCTCCCCCACCGGCAGCTGGGCACCGGCCGACGGAACGGCTACCAAAGCAAGCAGCGCGGTCAGGGCGAGCGCCCTCGCAAGCCTCATGCCGGCGCGAGCCTACTCCAGTCCTCGCCTGGGTAGGACACCGGCCACGTGAGCGATCTGCGCGGACTTCTGGGCCTCGCCGCCATCCTCGCGGTGGCCTTCTTGGTCTCGAACAACCGGGGGCGCATCCCCTGGCGCACCGTGGCGGTGGGGCTGGCCATTCAGGTGGCCTTCGCCGCGCTCGTGCTGCGCTGGTCGGTGGGCCGCGACGCGCTCGAGTTCGTGGCCGACCAGGTGACGGTGCTGATCGAGTACACCAACGCCGGCATCGAGTTCCTGTTCGGCAAGCTCGTGGCCGACGAGCAGGAGACGATCTTCGCGCTCCAGGTGCTGCCGGTGATCATCTTCCTGGGCGCGCTGGTCGGGCTCCTCTACTACCTGCGCGTGATCCAGTGGGTGGTGGAGATCGGCGGCGGGGCCATCGCCTGGCTCCTGCGCACCAGCAAGGTCGAGTCGCTCTACGCGGCCACGGTGATCTTCCTCGGCCAATCCGAGGCGCCGCTGATGATCCAGTCCTACCTGAATCGCCTCACGCGCTCGGAGCTCTTTGCCGTAATGACCGGCGGCTTCGCCTCCGTGGCCGGCTCGACCCTGGTGGGCTACGCGCTGCTCGGCGCGCCGCTCGAGTACCTGCTGGCCGCCACCGTGATGAACGCGCCCGCGTCCCTCTACATGGCCAAGATGATCTTCCCCGAGACCGAGAAGTCGGAGAGCAACGAGGGCGTTCGCGACGTGCGCGACACCGAGTCCGCCAACGTGATCGACGCCACGGCGCGGGGCGCGCTCGCGGGCGGGCGGATCGCGGTGATCGTGGGTTGCCTGCTGATCGCCTTCATCGCCCTCATCGCGTTGGCCAACGGGATCCTGGGCGGCGTGGGCGAGTGGTTCGGATACGACGGCCTCACCTTCCAGAAGGTGCTCGGATGGGTCTTCGCACCCGTGGCCTGGCTGATCGGCGTGCCGTGGGACGAGGCGGCCCAGGCCGGCACCTACATCGGTGAGAAGACGGTGCTCAACGAGTTCGTGGCCTACGCGGACTTCGGGCCCGACATCGACAACCTCTCCGACCAGACCGTGATCGTCACCACCTTCGCGCTGGCCGGCTTCGCCAACTTCGCCTCGATCGCCATCCAGATCGGCTCCATCGGCGGCCTGGCGCCCGAGCGCCGCGGCGACGTGGCCCAGCTGGGGCTGAAGGCGCTGCTGGCCGGCTCGATGGTCAACCTGGCCAACGCGGCGATCGCCGGAGTGGTGGCGGCTTAGCCGAGCGGCGCCAGCAGCTTTTTCTTCCCCTCGAACGCGAACAGCAGCAGGTCGACCATGCGGAAGGTCGAGTTGTTGGGCCCCAGGGTGGGCTTCCACGTCGTGTCGCGGACGATCGAGAACTGGCTTCCCTCCATCGCACGGTGGAAGGTCTCGGCCACTATGCGCGCGCCCACGCCCTTGAGCTTGCCGTTGTTCAGCTCCGCCTCGCGGAGGATGTAGAACCAGAGCGGCGTGTTCTTGAGGAACGCCTCGAGCTGGGTCTGCGTGAGCAGGCTCAGGTCGGCTCCGCCGCTGCCGTTGCGAATCTGCGGCTTGGTCAGCGCGGTGAGGCTGACCCCCTTGCCCTTGAGGAAGGCGGCCATCTGCTGGCCGGTGGCGAGTCTGACCATCCGCGCCCGGGTGAGGTTGCGAAAGCCGAGATTCGCGCGCGGGTCGTCGAAGTCCACGTTCGGCCCGCCGAAGCTCTGCGGGGGCAGGTTCTTGAGCGGGTTGACGATCGTGGTGTCGATGCGCATGGCCCGGTTGAACTTGGCCGCCGGGACCTCGAGGTCGGGGCGGTTGGCGTCGCCGAAGTCGTAGAGCCGGCGAAAGTCGGCGACCCAGTCGCTGGCCAGTCGCGTCGCACCACCAAGCTCTCCGCCGCCCGCCGAGAAGTCGAACAGGTAGAAGAGCGATCCCGAGCCGTTGTCGAAGGCCTTGTTCCAGTTGTAGGCGGCGCGGATCATGGCGTGCCCTAGCCGGAAGGCGGCTATCGAGAACTCGATCGGCATCGTCGGCATCTGAATCGCCGGCACACCCACCTCGAACGCCTTGCGCCCCTGGTTGAAGACGTTGTTGATCACGCCCGGCGCACAGATGCGGGGCAGATAGTCGGTGCGAATCATCCACTGGTAGTGCTTGGTCACCAGCTCGCGCGCCTGGGTGAAGCGCTGCGCCGCCGGCACAGAGGCGGGCAGGCCGTCGGCGACGCGGTTGTGAAAGCGCATCAGAGCCAGGTGCGTCTGGGCCACGGCCAGGTTCTCGTCGTTGCGCAGATCGGGAACCACCGCCGTGCGCTTCTTCGCGGTCGTGTTGCCCAGGCCGCGCGGGAGATCGAAGCCCTCCATGGCCGGAAAGCCGCCGGCCGCCTTGGTCTTGCCCATCTTGAAGTGGATCCCGTCCGCCTCGTAGAACTTGGCCGATCCGGGGTCCTGAGGGCCCGCTCCGTACAGGGAATCGAGGTCCAGGGCCGGCGAGCGGCCCTGCTGCAGCTGGGCTGGCGAGCGCTGCTCCTTCAGCAGCAACTTGGTCTTGTCCATTGTGAGGTCGTGGTCGATGAACTGGCCGAGGTAGGTGAATCCGGCCGGAATCTCACCGGGGCCACCGCCGCCGGCGGCCATCTCGTTGGCCACCTTCTTGCGGCTGGACTCACCCAGCTGGCGGTTGGCCCCGCTGGGGCCCATGCGCGAGAAGCGAAACGGCGGGGCCGCCTCCAGCCCGCGGATATCGGACTCGACAATCGCCCGCCCCTCGGCGCTCTCCGTGAGGAACCCTTCGCCCTCGACCCAGTAGCTCTCGGAACCGTGCTTCTCCATGCCCGTCTCCTGTTCGACCGCGGGCGAGCCTCTCACGCCCTAGGCCCGGGCGTCAATGCCGCCCGCTAGGTCCGGTGCGTGGGCAACGGCGAGCGCGGCCGGCGCACCCGTGAGGGCAGCGGCCGTCGCAGCGGAGGCTCGGGACCGCGCCTTCTTCCCGGCCGCTCGGGGCCGCCGTGAGAGCGGTCGCGCCCGCGGCCGAGGCCGTAGCGGCCGAGCGGCAGCCGGATGCCGTCGCCCCCCGGGCCGTCCTGGCCCGGGCGCGGATCGGGGCCTTCGCCCCCTCCGCCGTCGTCGCCGCGAGAATCGTCATCGTCGTCGCGCAGGCGGAAGAACCAGATCAGCCACACGATCAGCAGGCCCACGTCGAAAACGCGGAAACCGACCATGAAGATCCACCCCTCCGTGGTCACGCCTCGATGCTAGCGCGGGTCGGGAGCCTGGAAAAGGTCCAGCACGCCTAGTTTCGGCTACTGAGGGTCGGCTTCTTCTTCGACCGTGGGCCTGGGGTCAGGCACATAGGTCGCTGTGAACAGGAGCCGAGCGCCGCTGTAGGTGCAGCCGAACACGTTGACCTCGCGCAGCTCGGTGAGCGCGAACTGGCGCAGGCTGCGCGGTGTCTCGCAGCTGTTCTTGGCTCGCGAGGAGCGCCACCAGTCGGCGCGAGTGAGGTTGTTGGAGAAGATCGGCGCCCATGTGGGGACGGTGATCGCAATCCAGTTGGTCTTCTTGACCCGCAACGGCTGGTCGAGCACGAACGTCGGAGCGGAGCCGAAGTAGTCCTCCACCTCGTAGAGCTCCGACTGGTTGACGAGCCGGTAGTTCAGCCGGGTCTTGCGCGTGTCGCCCTTGCGCAGAACCGACAGGCCCGCCTGGGCGGGAGAGCCGAAGTTGTCGTTGAAGAAGTCGATCTGCTCCTGGGTGGGAGCGGCGAGGGTGACCGTGAAGGCCACGATGTAGCCGTTGCGGCGTATGTAGTACGGGTTCTTCGGCCCACCCGCCGAGCGGCCCTGAAGGCCGGTCACGCGCACGGCCGCCTCGCACGGATCGGCGGGGCAGCTCGGGTTGACGGCGTCGGCCACCGCGCCCAGCTCGACAACGCGGGCGGATGCGGCCGGCGCGAGCGCCAGCGCAGCGACAAGGGCGGGTATGAGCAGGAGAATTCGCTTCATGACCGTTTTCCAACACCCGGTCTGCGACCGAGTTTCGGTGTCATCACTTGTAACGGTAGGTGATCCGGCCTCGGTCGAGGTCGTAGGGGGACAACTCGATCTTGACTCGGTCGCCGGGCAGGATGCGGATGTAGTGGCGCCGCATCTTGCCCGAGATGTGCCCGAGGACCTGGTGCCCGTTGTCGAGGGTCACCCTGAACATCGTGTTTGGGAGGGCCTCGGCGATCTCGCCCTCCATCTCGATCTTCTCTTCCTTGGACACAGGCCGGGACGCCTCAGATGAGGCGGACATTCACCGCCTTGGGGCCCTTGTCTCCCGCCTCTTCCTCGTACTCGACCTTGGCGTTCTCGGACAACGACTTGAAGCCGCCGCCGTCGATGCCGCTGTAATGGACGAACAGGTCTCGGTCCCCCTCGTCGGGAGTGATGAAGCCGAACCCCTTCTCGTCGTTGAACCACTTGACGGTTCCGGTAGGCACTTGCCTTACCCCTTCCTGCGTGTGCTGTGAAACTCGCCGACTCCGGGCCGGCCCAACAGGCCAGACGCTACCAGCCCCGCAGCTCCTGAGCGACTCCTGCGAGCTCACCCTCCCCGGGCCGGCCGGGCTGCCCGGGAAGGCGCAGCGGATCGTCCTCGTAGCGCGGGATCACGTGGATGTGGGTGTGGAAGACCGTTTGCCACGCGGCGGGCTCGCAGGAGTTGAGGAGGTTGACCCCGTCGCAGCCGAGCGCGTCGCGCATCCGGAGTGCCAGGCGCCGGGACGCGGCGACCGCGTGGGCCATGTCCATCGTCGTCGATCTCGTAGAGGTTGCGCGAGTGGCGGCGCGGGATCACGAGCGCGTGGCCGCGCGTCCACGGGCTGATGTCCATGAAGGCGATCGTGTGCTCGTCCTCCTGGACGACTTCCGACGGGAGGTCCCCGGCCACGATCTTGCAGAAGATGCAGTCGTCCGGCATGCGCCGACAGATTATTCGAGCCAGCCGACCTTCTTGAAATAGCGGTAGAGCCCGAAGCAGACGACCACCATCACCCCGAGCACCAGCGGGTACCCGAAGGTCCACTCGAGCTCGGGCATGTGCTCGAAGTTCATCCCGTAGATCGCCGCCACCATCGTGGGCACGGCAAGGATGGCGACGAACGCCGAGATCGTCCGAACGTCCTGGTTCTGGCGCACGGTCACCTGCGCGAGGTTGGCCTCGAGCACGCTGGTCAGGAGGTCGCGGTAGCTCTCGAGCTGCTCGTGGATCCGGATCAGATGGTCGTTGACGTCGCGGAAATAGGCCCGCACGTCGGGGTGGATCAGGTCGTAGTGGCCCTTGGCCAGCCGGTCGACGGGCTCGACCAGCGGGCCGGTCGCCTTGTTGAACTCGAGCGTCTCGCGCTTGAGCTTGTAGATGCGCTCGGCGGGGTTGCTGCGGTTGCTCGAGAACACCTCGTCCTCGATCTCGTCGATGTCCTCGCCGAGCCCGGCCAGCGCGGGGAGATAATCGTCGACCACCCGGTCGACGATCGCGTGCAGCACGGCCCCCGGCCCGTGTCTCAGGAGCTCGGGCTGGCCCTCGAGCGACTCGCGCACGCCCTGCAGCTCGCTGGCCTCCCCGTGCCGCACGGTGATGATGAAGTCCTTCCCCAGGAAGATGAGGATCTCCCCCAGTCGAACGACCTCCTGCGGGTCGATGTACCTCGCGGTCTTCAGCACCACGAACACCATGTCGCCGTAGACCTCGAGCTTCGGCCGTTGGTGGGCGTTGAGCGCATCCTCCACGGCCAGCTCGTGCAGCTCGAACTCGCGCCGGATCGAGTCGAACTCGTCCTCGCTGGGCTCGTAGAGACCGATCCAGACGAAGGCACCCGGCTGGCGGCAAGCGTCGACGGCATCGTGCACCGAGCGATCGGCGTTGTCGCGGCGACCCTCCCGGTAGACGGCGCAATCGACGATCATCGCCCGAGAAGCCTATGTCCGATGAACGACGTTCCACCTCCCAACCGGCGCTGCGTCGCGCACGAGCCGACGACGCGGATGCGATCGCGGCTATCTGGCGCGATGGCTGGCGGGAGGTTCACCTGGGTCACATCCCCGACGACCTGCTGGCCGCGCGGCTTCGAGAGTCCTTCGAGTCGCGCGCGGCCGGACGAGTCGACGACACGGTCGTCGCGGTGAACGATGGTGCCGTGGCCGGCTTCGCCATGGTGGCCGATGACGAGGTCGAGCAGATCTACGTCGCGGCCGCCCACCGTGGCACCGGGGTGGCCGGTGCGCTGCTGGCCGAGGCCGAGCGCTGCGTGGCGGACAGCGGCCACCGGCGAGCGTGGCTGGCCGTGGTGGCGGGCAACGCGCGCGCCCGCCGCTTCTACACCCGCAGCGGCTGGTGTGACGAAGGGCCCTTCGAGTATTCAGCCACCACCGCGACGGGGACCGTCCTCGTTCCCTGCCATCGGTACGTGAAGCAGGTTGGCCCGCGGCTCGGTACCGTTGCCCCGTGAGCAGTCAGCGAGTGCCCGGTGGGGTGGTGCACAAGCTCCCCGCAGACCTGCGCAAGGCGCTCATTGCGAACACCACGGCGCTCGATGCCTGGAAGGACATCACGCCCCTGGCGCGCAACGAGTTCATCTGCTGGGTCGAGGATGCCAAGCAGGACAAGACCAGAGACCGCCGCATTCGCCGCACGCAGGAGGAGCTGGAGGAAGGCCAGCGCCGGCCCTGCTGCTGGGCGGGGTGCAAGCACCGCGACCGCAACGGTGGATCACCCTGAGGGGGCGCTCCTGAGCCCGCTGGCCAGCTCGACGGCCTCGGCGCGCGTGCCCACCTCCCCGGCGTAGGCCGCCTCCTCCAGCAGGCCGAGCAGGCGGCCCAGCTCGGGGCCCGGCGTGATGTCCAGCTCCGAGGCCAACTCGTCGCCGCGCAGCGGCAGCCGCGGCGGCCCGTGCTCGCGCCAGTCGAGCGCCGCCTCCATCAGCTCCCCCGCCAGCTCGAGATGGGCGCTCGTGGCCCGTTCGGCGTTGCGGCCTCCGGTGGCCAGGCGGTCGGCGCAGGAGAGCAGGGTCACCTCCACCTCCACCGGGCTCGTGCGGGTCAGGTAGCGATAGACCTGGCGGCGGTCGAGCGGGCGCTCGTGGACCAGGAAGCCCAGGACGAGGTGGTGGCGGGTCAGCGCCTCCACGAAGCGCGACAGGCGCTCGCTCGTGCGCAGGCGCCGGCACACCGTTCGCACCATCTCCTCGCCGATGCGGTCGTGGCGCATGAAGGTCACGCGGCCGTCCTCGCGCACCTCCCGCGTGGGCGGCTTGCCGATGTCGTGCAGCAGCGCTCCGAAGCGCAGCGCCTGGCCGCGGTTGAGCTCGTCGGCCAGGGGCTCGTCCAGCACGGCGCGCAGCCGGGGTGACACGTCGCGCTCGAGCTCGATCAGCTGGGTCAGCACCTCGAGCGTGTGGTCGTAGACGTCGAGGTGGTGGTAGTGGCTCTGCTCCACCGAGTGCAGCGCGCTGAGCTCCGGCAGCACGCTCGCGAGCACGCCCAGCCGGTCGGCCAGGTCCAGGCCGCCGATCACCCCGTCCGAGATCATCAGGCGCCTCAGCTCGGCGAACACGCGCTCGCCGGCGGCCTCCGGCACCCGTGCGGCCGCGAGGCGGGTGAGGCGCTCGGTCTCCCGGTCGCTTGTGAAGCCGAGCTCGGCGGCGAGGCGCACGAGCCGTAGCGCGCGCAGCGGATCGCTCTCGTAGGCCTGGGCCCCCAGCACTCGCAGCGTCCGCGACTCGAGGTCGGCCCGGCCGCCGAAGGGGTCGATCAGGTCGCCGCCCTCGCGCGGCCTCGCCATGGCGTTGACCGTGAAGTCGCGGCGAGCCAGGTCCTCCTCGATCGTGTCGCCCTGGAGAGCGGAGAAGTCGAACACCCGGCCGCCGCGGCGGTCGATCACCCGCCAGGCCCCGAAGGCCTCCGAGAGCCGGAAGACCGGCCCCCGGACCTCAGCAGCGGTCTCCCGGGCCGCGCGCTCGGGGTCACCCGCCACGGCGAAGTCCAGGTCGCGCACCGGCCGTCCGAGGAGCTCGTCGCGCAGGGCTCCGCCGACGACCCAGGCGCCGCTCACCGCACGTGCTCGCGGCGCACCCGCGCCGAGAGGCCGCAGGTGATCTCGTAGTTGATCGTGTGGAGTCGCCGGGCCACCTCCTCGGCAAGTATGCGCTCTTCCCCCTGCTCTCCGATCAGCACCACCTCATCGCCCACCCGCGCCTCGGTGTCCGGGCCGAGCGCCACCGTCACGTTGTCCATGCTGACCGCCCCGACCAGCGGGTGGCGGCGGCCGCCGATCAGCACGTCGCAGTCGTTGGTGAGCGCGCGCCGCCAGCCGTCGCCGTAGCCGATCGGCACGGTGGCCACCCAGGTGGGCTCGCCCGCAGTCCAGCGCCGGCCGTAGCCGGCCGGGTCGCCGGCCTCGAAGCGCCGCACCGCGGCCACCCAGGAGCGCAGCGTGAGCGCGGGCTCGAGCCCGCGCTCGGCCGGATCCTCCTGGAAGGGATCCATGCCGTACACGGCGATGCCGCAGCGCACCATGTCGAAGCGCGCTGCCGGGTCGCGCAGCGCGGCGGCGCTGTTGGCGGCGTGGACCACGACGTCGCCGCGACCCACCTCGTCCACGAAGCTCTGGAAGGCCTCGAGCTGAGCGGGGAAGTGATCGTCCCCGGGCTCGTCGGCGGTGGAGAAGTGGGTCATCAGGCCGGCGACGTTCGGCCCCGCGGCCAGGCGGAGCGCCTCGTCGCGGTCCTTGGTCCCCAGACGGCCCATCCCGGTGTCGAGCTTCACGTGCACGCGCCGTGCCTGCTCGGCCACCTCCGCGGTCCAGGCCACCACGTCGGCCTCCGCGTCCTCCGCGGTCCGCAGCTCCTGCGGAGTGAGCGCCCCCATCACCAGCACGCGCACACCGATGCCGTGATCTCTCAGCTCTTTCGCCTCGGCCGCCGTGGCTACCGCCAGCCACGAGGCACCGCCCGCCAGCGCCGCCTCGGCGGCCGGTGCGGCCCCGTGGCCATACGCGTCCGCCTTGACCACGGCGCAGAGCTCTCGCGGGAGCCGCGCGCAGTTGCGCTCGATCGCGCCCAGGTCGATGGAGGCTACGGCGCGTTCGACAGGATTCACGCAGCCAGGGCGCCGAGAACGTCCACGCGCGTGACCACGCCCACGAGGCGATCTCCGTCCACCACCGGCAACCGGTTGTGGCCCGACTCGTGGATGATCCGCGCCGCCTCGCGCACCGTCGTGTCCGGCGCCACCGTCTGCGGGTCGGCGGTCATCATGTCCTCGGCCTTGGAGGCGAAGGCCTTGCGCAGGCGCTCCTCGAAGCGGCCCAGCGGCTCCAGGAACACGGTGCCCCCGAAGAGGTTGATGTAGTGCGGAATGTGGAGGTCGCCGTCGTCGTCGGGCAGCACGAGGTCGGCTTCGGTGACGATGCCCACGCAGCGGCCCTCGCCGTCGACCACCGGCACTCCGGGCAGCTCGTGCGTGCGCAGCGTCTTCACCACCTCGTCCACGGGCGTGTCGACCACGACGGTGGCGGGGGTGGAGTCCATGATGTCGCGCACGGTGTCGGCCATAGGGGAGGCCACGTTAGCTGAGCGGCGAGCGCGCGGCGCGCGCGAGCCTAGGTTCTCCTAAGCCGCTCGGCAGGCCGTCGATCACGTCGCCGGCCTTCACGTGATCGGCGCCCCAGCGCTCGGCCGCCGCCTCGGCCGCGCCGACGTGGGCCACCGTCCCCAGGCAGGCGGCCTCGAGGGGCCCGAGGCCCTTCGACAGCAGGGCGCCGATCAGCCCCGAGAGCACGTCGCCGGTACCCGCGGTGGCCAGCGCCGGCGTGCCGCCGGGGCTCACGGCCACCTCGCCGCCGGGGAGCGCCACGATGGTGTCATCGCCCTTCAGCAGCACCACCGCCTGGCTGCGCCGGGCCGCCTCGCGCGCCCAGTCCAGCCGGTGAGCGCTCACCTCCTCGGAGGAGATCTCGAGCAGGCGGCCCAGCTCGCCCTCGTGGGGCGTGAGCACGGTGGGCGCCTCGCGCGCGGCCAGCAGCTCGAGCCGGCCCGCGTGGGCGTTGAGCCCGTCGGCGTCGATCAGCAGTGGAGCCTGCACCACCCGCGCGACCTGCCGGCCGAACTCGGCCGCGCCCTCGTCGCGGCCCAGGCCCGGCCCCAGCACCACCGCTCCCGCGCGGGCGGCCATCTCCTCGACCACGGGCACCCCCTCGGGCGTGTGGAAGCCGTCGGCATCGGGCAGTCCGCGGCTCATCTGCTCGAGCAGGCGCAGGTCGATCGCCGGCTGCACCGGCGCGGGCACCGCCACCTGCACGTAGCCCGCGCCCGCTCGCGCGGCCGACAGCGCGGCCATCGACGGCGCTCCGGTGAGCCCCATCGAGCCGCCCACGACCACCACCACTCCCGAGGTGAACTTCGAACCGCTGCGCTCGCGGCGCGGGTAGAGCTCGATCACCCGCGCCGAGATCAGGCCCGCCGCCCCGGCGCCGGGCGCGCCCCGGGGGATGCCGATCTCCACCGTCTCGACCTCGCCCGCGCAGTCCTTGCCCGGCGCCACGTAGAGGCCCAGCTTGGGCGCGTGGAAGGTGGCGGTGACCGCGGCCCGCACCGCCTCGCCCTCGACCTCTCCCGAGTTCGCGTTCACGCCGCTCGGGACGTCGCAGGCCACGACCGGCGCATCGGTTGCGTTGATGGCGGCGATGGCCGAGGCGACCGGCTCGCGCGGCGAGCCCTCGAAGCCGGTGCCGAGCAGCGCGTCGACGATCACGCCCGAGCCCTCGAGCCGGTCGGCGCCGAAGGGCTCCGGTGCCTCGCCCGGCAGGCGTTCGAGGTTCGCCCGGGCGTCGCCGCGCAGCTCCTCGAGGCCGGCCGTGGCGAGCACGTCGACCTCGTGGCCGTCCTCGCGCAGCAACCGAGCCACCACCAGCCCGTCGCCGCCGTTGTTGCCCTTGCCCACCACCACCCGTACCGGCCCCGGGCGGGCCGCCGAAGCGGTCACCCGGGCCAGTCCGGCGCCGGCCCGCTCCATCAGGTCGAGCGAGGGCACACCCGCCTGCTCGATCGCCCACGCGTCGACGGCGCGCATCTCGGCGGCCTCGAACAGCGGGTCGAGCCAGGGCTTCACTGCACCAGGGCCACGGCGCCCGCGAGGGTGTCGGTGTGGGTGAGCGACACGCTGGCGCTCACACCGAGCTCCTCGGCCCGGCGAGCGGCGCTGCCGCTGAGGCGCACCCGCGGCGCGGCGTCCGTGGCCACCACCTCGACGTCGCGGAAGCTCCAGCCGGTCAGGCCGAGCGCCTTGGCGACCGCCTCCTTGGCGCAGAAGCGGGCCGCGAGGTGCATGGCCGGGCGGGCGCGCTTGGCCGCGTAGTCGCGCTCGGCGGGGGTGAACAGCCGCTCCGCCAGGCGCGGGCGGCGGCTCAGCGCGCGTTCGAAGCGCTCGACGTCGAGGAGGTCGATGCCCACGCCGCTCACCGGCGGCACGGTATAGCCCCCGGGCGCACGCGGCTAGCCGCGTGCTTCGGCCCTGCGCCCCCGGGCGCACGCGGCCAGCCGCGTGCTTCGGCCCTGCTATTCGACCGTGACGGTCTTGGCGAGATTGCGCGGCTGGTCCACGTTGAGCCCGCGGGCCCGCGCGATGTAGTAGGCCAACAGCTGGAGCGGAAGGATCGCCAGCACGGGCTGAAGCAGCCAGTCGGTACGCGGCACGGTGATGATCTCCTCGGCGTCGACCTTGGAGCCCTCGGTGGTCACCGCGATCACGTGAGCCCCGCGCGCCTGCACCTCGGCCATGTTCGACGCCACCTTCTCGAGCACGGGCGAATCGGTGGCCACGCACACGACCGGCGTGCATTCGTCGAGCAGAGCGATCGGGCCGTGCTTCATCTCGCCGGCGGCGTAGGCGTCGGTGGGGATGTAGGAGATCTCCTTGAGCTTGAGCGCGCCTTCGAGGCAGATCGACAGGCCCACGTGGCGGCCGAGGTAGAGGAAGAAGCCCGCGTCCTTCCAGTGCTCGGCGATCGCGCGCACGGGCTCGTCGATCTCGTCGATCACCTTGGCGATCAGCCCGGGCAGCTCGCGCATCTCGGCGATGAGGGTGCGCATGACGCCGGGCTCGAGCGTGCCGTAGCGCCCGGCGAGGTACAGCGCGAACAGCTGCATGGCCGCCACCTGGGCCACGAAGGTCTTGGTGGCCGCCACGCCGATCTCGAGACCCGCCCGGGTGAAGATGACGCCGTCGGCGTCGCGCGTGGCCTGGCTGCCCATGATGTTGGTCACCGCCAGCACGGTCGCCCCGCGCTCGCGGGCCAGGCGCATCGCCGCGAGCGTGTCCGCGGTCTCCCCCGACTGGGAGATGCCGATCACGAGGTCGCGCTCGTCGAGCACCGGGTCGCGGTAGCGAAACTCGGAGGCCACGTCCATCTCGACGGGCACGCGGGCCCAGGTCTCGATCGAGTAGCGGCCGACCAGACCGGCGTGGTAGGAGGTGCCGCAGGCCACGATGATCACGCGCCGGACGTTCGTCAGGAACTCATCGGAGAGGCCGATGTCGCCCAGGTCGACGTGGTCGTCGTGCAGGCGGCCCGCCAGCGTCTCGGCCACGGCGTCGGCCTGCTCGTGAATTTCCTTGAGCATGAAGGACTCGTAGCCGCCCTTCTCGGCGGCCTCGTCGTCCCAGTCGACCTCCTCGATCTCGCGCTCGATCTCGCTGCCGTCGCCCGGGGAGATGAAGCGGGCGCCCGCGGCCGAGAGCTCGACGATCTCGCCGTCCTCGACCAGCTGCACGCGGCGCGTCTGAGCCATGAACGCCGGGATGGCCGAAGCGATGAAGCTCTCGCCCTCCCCCAGGCCCACCACGAGCGGGCACTCCTTGCGCGCCGCCACCAGCACGCCGGGGTGGTCGGCGGACATGGCCACGAAGGCGTAGTGGCCGCGCAGCTCGTTGTAGGCGTTGCGCACGGCCTCCGTGAGGTCGCCATTCAGGTGAGAGGACACGAGATGGGCCACGACCTCGGCGTCGGTCTCGGACGTGAACTCGGCGCCCTCCGCGGCCAGGCGCTCCTTGAGCTCGGTCCAGTTCTCGACGATGCCGTTCAGCACGATGTGCACGCGCTCGGTGGTGTCCCAGTGCGGGTGGGCGTTCGCCTCGGTCACCCGGCCGTGGGTGGCCCAGCGCGTGTGGCCGATGCCCGTCTGGCCGTGCAGGTGGCCGTTGGAGGTGGCCACGGCGTCGCGCAGGTGCTGCAGGTTGCCCACCGCGTGGACGCTGCCCACCGAGCCGTTGGTGATCAGCGAAAGGCCGGCCGAGTCATAGCCGCGGTACTCCAGGCGCCCGAGACCGGCGAGCAGCAGCTCGCGGCATTCACGGGGCCCCACATATCCGATGATTCCGCACATGAGCGTCGATTCAGCCTAACCTCGATCTGACGAGTTTCGCCAGTCGATCAACGATCTGGTGGCACTCGTCCTCGCGCGGCGCCTCGACCATCACGCGCACGAGCGGCTCGGTGCCCGAGGAGCGCAGGAGCACGCGGCCGCGGCCCTCGAGGCGGGCGGATTCCTGGGCCACCGCCTCCCACACCTCCTCAGCGCCGTCCAGGGCGTCGCGGTCGGCCACGGGCACGTTGACCAGCTGCTGAGGGAGCTTCTCCATCGCGTCGCGCGCAGCGAGGTCGCGGCCGCCCAGCGCCTCGAGCGTGAGCAGGGCGGCGGCCGTTCCGTCACCCGCGGGAACGAAGCCCGTGTCGATCAGGTGCCCCGATTGTTCGCCACCGAACGTCCAGCCGCGCCGCAGCAGCTCCGACAGCACGTGGCGGTCGCCCACCGGCGTGGTGGCCACCTCGACGCCGTGCCGGTCCATGGCCTGATGAAAGCCGTAGTTGGTCATCACCGTCACGGCCACCCCGCCGCCGGCGAGGCGGCCCTGGTCGCGCAGGTGCAGGGCGCCGAGCGCCATGAGCTCGTCACCGTCGACCACCACCCCGTTGCGGTCGACGGCGAGCACCCGGTCGCCATCCCCGTCGAAGGCAAAGCCGATGTCCTGTCCGCCCATGCGCTCGGCCAGGCGCTCGACGTGGGTGGAGCCGCAGTCGCGGTTGATGTTGCGCCCGTCGGGCTCGACCGCGTGGGCCTCGACCTCCGCGCCCAGGCGCCGGAAGATCTCGGGCGCCACCCGGTAGGTCGCGCCGTTGGCGCAGTCCAGCAGGACCCGGAGGCCCTCGAGCCGCAGGCCACTGAAGCGGGACTCGAGCTCGCGCAGGTAGTCGCCCGGGGCGCCGTGGAGATCGCGCACGCGGCCGATGGCCTCGGAGCCTGTCCCCCTATCGAGCAGCGCCTCGATCGCGGCCTCCTCGTCGTCGCCGAGCTTCGTGCCCGCGGGGCCGAAGAACTTGATCCCGTTGTCCTCGTAGGGGTTGTGGGAGGCCGACACCACCGCGGCCAGATCGAAGCCGTAGCGGCGCACCAGGACCGACGCGCCCGGGGTGGGCAGGACCCCGCCGAGCAGCGCGTGGCCGCCGCCCGCCGCCACTCCGGCGGCCAGTGCCGCCTCGAGCATCTCGCCCGATTCGCGCGTGTCGCGCACGATGAGCACCTGCGGCGTATCGGCCTCGGACATCCGGGCCGCCGCGCGGCCCAGTCCGGTGGCCAGCTCGGCGGTCAGGAACTCGCCCGCCACGCCGCGCACGCCGTCGGTTCCGAAGAGCTTGCGGGAAGCGTGAGTCACGCTCCCCTCGGGCACGCCGCCGGCCACGGCGTGGGCTAGCGCTTGGAGAACTGCGGCCGCTTACGCGCCTTCTTGAGGCCTGCCTTCTTGCGTTCCTTCACACGCGGGTCGCGCGTGAGGTACCCGCGGCGCTTGAGCTCGCTGCGCAGCGCGGGATCGGCTTCGACCAGCGCACGGGCGATGCCGTGACGAAGGGCGGTGGCCTGGGCGGCGGTGCCGCCGCCGTGGATACGGGCGACCACGTCCATGCGCGAGCTGTTGCCCGTGGCCTCGAGCGGCTGGGTGGCCGTCCTCTGGAGGCGTACGCGCGGGAAGTACTCGTCGAGATGGCGTCCGTTGACGCTGTAGGTGCCCTCGCCCGGCTTGAGAATCACGCGGGCGACCGCCCGCTTGCGCTTGCCGGTGGCGCGGTAGCGAGCGTCGGCCGCGAGATCGAGAGGGGTCAGCGCCACCTCCTCGGGCTCCGTGGGAGCCTCGTCGGAGCCCTCCGGCGTGGCCTCGCCCGGGGCGTCGCCCTCCTCCTCGCCGTAGGCGCCGAACTCGCTCTCCTGGGGCGCGGCCTCCTCGAGCACCAGGTCGGGCTCCAGGTGCATGCCCGGAATGACCTCCTCCTCGCCGGCGGCGCCTTCGCGCGCGGCGGGGGCGGGACGGCGCTCGGGCTCGGGCTCGGGTGCCTGCTCAGACTCGGGTGCCGACTCAGACTCGGGTGCCGACTCAGGCTCGGGGGCCGGCTCAGGCTCGGCCTCGGGCGCGGCCTCCGTACCGGCGGCGGCCAGCTCCTCGGCGCCCTCGATCTCCGGCCCGACCTCCTCGGCTGCGGGCGTGTCCTCCTCGGGCGGGCTTGGCTCCTCGTCCGGGCGAGACTCGTCGCGCTCTTCGGCGAACATCAGGCTGCAACCTCCATCGGCTCGGGCTTCTGGGCGGCGTGGGGGTGGTCGGGCCCGGCGTAGACCTTCAGCTTGCGCATCTGGGCGCGACCGAGGCGGGTGCGGGGCAGCATGCCCTTCACGGCGTGGCGGATGACCTCTTCGGGCCGGCGATCGAGCATCTCACCCAGGCTGCGGCTGCGCAGGCCTCCGGGGTAGCCCGAGTGCCGGTAGTAGCGCTTCTCCTCGCGCTTCTTGCCCGTCACGGCGATCTTCTCGGCGTTGACCACGATCACGAAGTCCCCGGTGTCCACGTGCGGGGTGTAGGTGGGCTTGCGCTTGCCGCGCAATGCATCCGCGATCTGCGTGGCGAGGCGGCCGAGCGTCTGCCCGGTCGCGTCGACGACGAGCCAGTTGCGCTCGCGCGTGAGTGGTGTGGCCACGTAGGTCTTCATGACATAGCTCGACCGCCCCCCGGCGGCCGGACGACCAGTGTAGAGATCGGTTTGCGCCGCGAGGGGGTATATAGTGCCCGCCCTTACAGAGCCTGCCGAATCCCCGACGGTCACGAGCCGGGTCCCGAGGGGAGCGGGGGAACCGTTCGGAGACTGTCGAAAGAGGTCTCCGAGGGGCGAATCGACCGGATTGTCCCGGTGGTAGCGCCGCTCTTTCGGCGCGAGCCCGTCAGCTAACCCCGTAGGCCGCGAGGAAGAGAGAGGCCGGAAGAGGTTGCGAGACAATCGCCGTGTCGCTGTGCGCCGCCTAGGCGCATTCGCCCTGCTGAGCTGCGCATTCGCGCCCAGCGCGGCGGCGCAGGCGCCCGACTCCGGGGGCGGCGGCGTCTACCTCGCGGAACCCAAGATCGAGAAGGTGGTCTGCGTACGCGACTGCGCCAGCCACAAGCGCGCACAGAGCGGAAGCCTGCTGAAGATCACCGGCAGCGAGCTCGGCTCGGCCGAGGAGGTCGTGTTTCACGGCAGCTTTGGACAGGGCGACGACCAGGCCGTGGCCGTCAGCTCCGGCTCCGACAGCCGCACGAAGGCTCGCGTGCCGGCGGGCGCGGTCACCGGACCGCTGACCGTGGCCACCGCCGAGGGCGGCGAATCCCCGCCCACGATGCCCGTGGCCATCCTGCCCCCACCCCCGCCCACCCCTAATCCCGTGCTCAGCCCCGTGCCCGGGCCCCACGACGCCGGTGCCCCGGCCGTGGAGACCGGCACCAGCCGCACGCGCGCCTTCGTGGGGGCGCGGCCGGCGGTCACCTTCTCCTATCGGGTGTCGGGCGCGTCGGCGTCGGCACTGACCGTCCAGCTCGTGCGCGCGTCCGACGGCCTGGCGGTGATGAGCTGGACGCCGGACCCGCTGGCGGCGGGCGAGGTCCAGAGCGTGTCCTGGGACGGCCGCGTGGACGGGGTGGCGGCCAAGCCGGGCCGGTACGCATTCCGCCTCACCGCCGCCTCGGCCACCGGCGCGGCGGCGCACAGCGCCCAGACCGACGACCTCGAGCGCGACGCCTTCGACCTCTACGACCACATCTTCCCGGTTCGCGGCAAGCACGACTTCGGGGGCGCGGAGGCCGACTTCGGCTCGGGGCGCGCGGGACACTCCCACCAGGGCCACGACGTGTTCGCCAAGTGCGGAACGCCGATGGTCGCCGCCCGCGGCGGGCGTGTGCAGTTCAAGCAGTTTCACGCCGCGGCGGGCAACTACCTGGTGATCGACGGCGCCGGCACGCAGGTCGACTACGTCTACATGCACCTCGCCGAGCCCTCTCCGTTCCGGACCGGCGACCGCGTCTACACCGGCCAGGTGATCGGCGCAGTGGGAGAGACCGGCAACGCCCGCGGCTGCCACCTGCACTTCGAGCTGTGGAACAAGCCGGGCTGGTACGACGGCGGCAAGCCGTTCGACCCGCTCCCGTCGCTGGAGGCCTGGGACAGCTGGTCGTAACCTCTTGTCTCGACATGGCCGACTGGACCGTCAAGAAGCTGGAGGAGATCCCCGACGTCCTGGGCGACTATCCGGGCGAGATGCGCATGAGCGCCGCCTCGGATCTGGGCAACGAGCAGGTGGCCTTCACCTGGCGCCGCATGCCGGCGGGCACCGGGGGCAAGGGCGGCTACGGCCACCGCCACCTCACCGCGGAGGAGATCTACTTCGTGGCCTCCGGCACGCTCGAGTTCAAGATCGAGGACGAGGTGATGGAGCTCGGCGAGGGCACCCTCGTGCGGATCGCCCCGCACGTGCTTCGCTCGGTGTGGAACGAGGGGCCCGACGACGCGGTGCTGATCATGTGCTCGGTCCGCACCGAGGACCCGCGCGGCGACGTGGAGACGGTCGACGGCTTCTGGCCGGACTGATCACTGGTGGTAGTCGCGCAGGCCGTCGCCGTCGGGCATCAGCTCGAGCAGCGCCCGGCAGACCAGCGCGAAGATCACCATCACCAGCAGGACGCCGATGGCGCCGTCGGTGTAGGTGGCGCCGTAGGTGACGAACGCCGCGGCCACGATCCAGCGCCAGAACTTCCAGTTGGGCTCCCAGGGCCGCCTCTCCGGCTCGGGTTCCGGCTCCTGGGCGTGGATGTAGGCCAGGAAGGGCATAAGCGGCTGCCCACCCCAGCGTAGCCACCTCCTATCCGCCGGCCGCGGCTCCCGCGTAGCGCTGGGCGCTGCGGGCGCGCGCCTTGGCCGCCTCGACCTCGCGGTCCTTGGGCGGCGCCGCGGTCACCAGCTCGTCCAGCAGGCGCTCGGACACCGCCGCGACGGCGTCGACGGCGCGCTCGAAGGCCTCGGTGTTGGCCTGCGAGGGCTTGCTGGAGCCGCTGATCTTGCGCACGTACTGCAGCGCGGCGGAGCGGATCTCCTCAGTGGTTGCGGGTGGCTCGAAGTTGTGTAGCTGGCGGATGTTGCGGCACATGCCCCGAGGCTAGCGCGGCCCTCGCTCAGGAAGCGGTCCGCACCACTCCGACGGCGTGTCCCTCGGGGTCGCTGAACATGCCGATCTCGACCCCCTCCATGGGCTCGTCCGGGCCCATCATCCGCGTGCCACCGAGACTCTCGGCCTGCGCCAGCGCCGCCTCGACGTCGGGAACCTCGACGTAGAAGGTCACGTGGCCGTCGTAGCCCTCAGGGCCCGCTCCGACGCCCCCGCCGATCCCTACCCCGTCCGGATTGGTGTTCCCCTCGCGCTGAACGGTCCCGTACTTCATCGGGTTGTCGGCGTCGATCTCCCAGCCGAAGAGCTCCGAGTAGTAGCTCTGCAGCGCCGCCGGATCCTTCCCGATGACCTCGAAATGCACTACCGGCTGGCCCATGCTCTCTCCTTTTCGCCTGGTGGTGTCGAGCACTATCCCGCAATCGCGCCCACGACCTCGGCGAGCTCTTGGACCGAGCGCTCGGTGATGGGGTCCGCGACGACGATCACCTCGTCGGCGCCGGCCTCGCCGAACTCCCGCAGCGTGGCCGCGATCCGTTCCGGCGAGCCGTGGAGCGCCGGCGCGTCGGTGGACTGCGGACGCTCGGCGGAGTCGGCGTCGAGGCGCACGAGCACACAGGCGCTGCGCTCGATCTCGGCCGGATCGCGCCCGGCCTCACGGGCGGCCGAGCTGATCCGCTCGTTGAGCCGGGCGAAGCCGTCCGGGGTGTTTCCGAAGTCCTCGTACCAGCTGTTCCACGCGTCGACGTGGGGGAGCGCGATGGCGAGCATGCGCGGCCCGTTGCTGCCGATCATGAGCGGCGGGGACTCGACGGGCATGGGCAGGAGCACGGCATCGTCGGCCTGCCAGAAGCGCCCCGCGAGCGTCGCCCGCTCCCCCGCCAGCAGCGTGCGAACGATGGTGAAGGACTCCTCGAAGCGCGACACCCGCCGGTCGTAGGGCAGGCCGAAGGCGCGGTACTCGTCCTCGTTCCAGCCGGCGCCGAGGCCCAGCACGAATCGCCCCGCGCTCACCTCGGCGACCGTGGCCGCCATCTTGGCCAGGAGACCGGGCGGGTGGAAGCTCGCACAGGCCACCAGGGAGCCGAGCCCCACGCGCTCGGTCACCGCGGCCAGCGCCGACAGGAGCGTCCATGCCTCCCACGGTCCGCGCTCGGGGCGCCCATCGCCTCGGTAGAGGAGGTGATCCGGCACCCAGATCGAGTCGAACCCGCCCGTCTCGGCCGCGCGAGCGATGGCCGCGAACTCGGGCCAGCGCACCTCGCGCTCGACCTCGGGCAGCTGGATCCCGACGCGCATCCTTCAGGCGCTCTTCTTGTCCAGCAGCTGCAGCAGCTCGTGGGCGGCCAGCTCCACCGCCTTGTGGCGCCACTCGGCGGCCCGGTAATGACAGGCGATCAGGCCACTCCGGTGGATGCGCCGGAAGTCGCCGTAGACGAAGCCATAGCGCGCCTTGGTCTCGTCCGTGGCGCCCTCGGTGAGCCCGAGATGCCACGCGGCGTATTCGTCCCAGGAGTGCGTCTCCAGGAACGCGTTCTCCGCCTTGGCGCCGGGCTGATCGTCGCCCCAGTCGCTGTCGAGCACGTACTGGCGGGCATCGATGAGCTGCCGGGCGTGGGCCACGGCCTTGTCGTTGACTGCGTACGAGGGCACGGGCGCATTCTGCCCGAGCTCACTCTCCCAGCGCGCTCGGGTCCGCCGGTACGTCCACGGCGTGCTCGCGCAGCGCCGCCAGCGGCACACTCTCCAGGGCCCGTTCGTGGGTCGAGGCCAGGACCACCCACGCCGCCGCTCCGTCGTGGTGTGCGCGCAACCAGTTGACCGCGGTCACGCACCAGCGGTCGCCGGGGCGCAGGCCGGGGAAGCGGTACTGGGGCATCGGGGTGGTGAGGTCGTTGCCGATGCGGCGCTGGTGCTCGAGGAACTCGGCGGTCACCACCGCGCAGATCGTGTGGCTTCCGCGATCCTCAGGACCGGTGCGGCAGCACCCGTCGCGGAAGAAACCGGTGAGAGGCTCGACGCCGCAGGCCTCGAGCTCGCCACCCAGGACATTGCGCTCGGTCACGGCGGAAGTATCGCCGCTCGGTCCCCTCCGCGAACGGGCAGCGACCGGCACGGGGGCTAACTTGGCGCCGTGCTGCGCACCATCCAGCGACAGCCCTCGGCCGTCCTCCTGGTCGCCCAGCTGGGAGCGGTGCTGCTCTACCCGTTCATGGAGGGCAACGCCGTGGGCCGCGCGCTGTTCAGCGTCTTCGGCATCGCCATCCTCGGCCTCGTCGTGCTGGCCGTGCGCAGTTCGACCGCCTCCACCTGGTTCGGCGTGCTGCTCGGCGCCCCCGCGACCGTCCTCCTGCTGATCCAGGCCGTGACCGGGGACAACGCGCTGCTTCCCTACTCCTCCGCGCTCGAGGCGGTGCTCTACTTCTACGCCGCCGGCGCGCTGATCGGCTACATGGTCGCCGACCACGACATCACCCGCGACGAGCTCTGGGCCGTGGGCGCCACCTTCACGCTCGTGGCCTGGGCGTTCGCCTACCTCTACATCGTCTGCCAGGCCATCGCGCCGCAAAGCTTCACCGCGGCCATCGACCCCCAGGCCGAGCGCACCTGGATGGAGCTGCTCTTCCTGAGCTTCACCACCCTCACCAGCACCGGCCTGAGCGACGTCACGCCGGTCAAGCCCTTCGCGCGCAGCCTGGTGATGATGGAGCAACTGGCCGGCCTGGCCTATGTGGCGATGGTCGTGTCCCGCCTCGTGGGCCTGATGGTGATGCGGCGAGCCGACACCGGCTGACCGCGATTCGCAGGGCCGTGCTAAACTGAACCAAGTGGTTCAGTATCAACAGATCGACCGGACCTTCGCCTCGCTCGCCGATCCGACCCGCCGGGCCGTGCTGGAACGCCTCGGCCGCGGCAGCGCGACCATCAGCGAGCTGGCGGAGCCCTTCGAGATCTCGCTCACCGGAATGAAGAAGCACGTGCGCGTGCTCGAGGCCGCCGGGCTCGTGACCACCGAGAAGGTGGGACGGGCGCGCCAGTGCAGCCTCGGGCCGCGTCGCCTCGAGGATGTGCAGGAGTGGGTGGAGATGTACCGGCGGATGCTGGACGAGCGCCTCGACAGGTTCGAGGAGCTGATCCAACGACAGAAGGAGCAGAGCCATGAGCAGTGACCAGAAGCAGGCGCGGACCGCCACCGTCACCACCCCCGGCGACCGCGAAATCCACATCGAGCGCGAGTTCGACGCGCCGCGAGATCAGGTGTTCGCGGCCTTCATGAACCCGGAGCTCATCCCCGAGTGGTGGGGGCCCCACGGGACGACGACGACGGTCGACCGCATGGAGCCGGAGACCGGCGGCAGCTGGCGCTTCGTGATCAAGAACGACGACGGCAGCGAGACCGGGTTCCGCGGGACCTACCGCGAGGTCACGGCGCCGGAGCGCGTGGTGCAGACCTTCGAGTGGGAGGGCATGCCGGGCCACGTTTCGGTGGACACCGCGGAGTTCATCGATCTCGGCGACCGCACCCGGGTCGTGTCCACGTCGTTGTTCCACACCGGCGAGGAGCGCGACGGCATGATCGCGTCGGGCATGGAGGGTGGCCTCAACGACACCTACGCACGCTTCGACGTCGTCCTCGAGCGCCTGGCCTCGGACTGACCGGCATGGGGCGCCGCCGCCCGCGGCGGCGCCCCCCGGTCCGGTATCAGTCGCGCTCGACCACCCGGAAGCGGTTTCCGTCCGGGTCGCGGAAGGTGAACATCGGCGGCACGTAGTCGCCCATGCGCATGACCTCGGCGTCGGCGTCGACTCCCGCCGCCAGCAGGGCGGCGTGGTCGGCGTCCGCGTCGCGGGTGGCGAAGCTCACCTCCATCTCCCCCGGGCCGGCGCCCTGAGCGGGCACCAGCGCGATGGTCGTGTCGGCGCCCGGCGGTGCCACCTCGAGCCAACGCTGGCCCTCGGCGAACTCCCCGTCGATGCGCGTCTCAAAGCCGAGCGTCTCCCCGAAGAACTCGAGCGCGCTGTCCTGATCGCTCACGGGGACGATCACGGTCCCCAGCCTGGTTATGGCCGTCATCCCTCCAGCACCTCCTTCAGCGTCCCGACCCGCTCGCGCCAGTAGGCCTTCATCCGCTCGGCCTCCCCGGCGTCGGGCAGCCGCTCATGCGACAGGGAGGCGACGCTCCTGTCCTCGCCCTTGGCGTCGAAGCCGACGATCACACGGGTGCGGCCGTCGCCCCAGTCGAAGCGGGCCGACCTCGGCCTGGTCGCCGTGCGCTCGCTGAGCTCGCCGTCGGGAAGCCAGCGGCGGCGCAGCGACCGGTCGGTGAATGCGTCGTAGAGGCGCTCGACGGGCACGGCCACGGTCTTCGAAGCGGTCACGGCGAAGCCGTCGGCGTTCTCGCCCACGGCGCGCATGCCGCGGGCCCGCTCGTAGCTGACCGTGATCGACTGGGCGTTCCATCCGCCCACCTCGTGCTCGGCGGTGAGCCACTTCACGATCTCGGGATGCGAGTGCTCGGTGCCGCCCCACTCGTCGAGCAGGTCGAACCAGTGCTCCCAGCCGTGGCCGGTGCGGTTGACGATCGCCTCCTCGGAGATGGTCAGGGCGGGCCGCTCCCCCGGCCTCGGTTCCTCCGCCGAGAGCAGGGTGGCGCGGGCCGCGGTGTAGCTCTCGCCCGTCTTCTCCATCCGGGTGCGAACGAGGCGCTTGAACGATCTCTGCCTGGTCATCAGGTGCTCCTCTCGATGGCGGCGACCCCGCAACTCACGCTCACGGCGCCCCGCCGGAAAGGGCAACTCGACCGGCGTCCCGAAGGCTCGAGCCCCCTTTGCCTCCGCGGGGCCGGCGGCGTGAGCGCCGGAATCGGAGGTTGGGCGCGGGACGGCGCCGTGGGCAAAATATCACGCCGATACCCTCATCTCCAGTGGGTGTACTAGCCATGCTCGAGCTCGACGGAGACACGGCCGCTCTGCTCGAGGCGGCCGACAGGCTGGAGGACCTCCTCCCCCCTCCCGAGGGCCTGCAGCTCCGGATCGTCGCGCCCACCGAGGAGGGCATCGTGCTCTTTCAGCTGTGGGAGTCGGCCGAGGCGCGGCAGCGAAACGCCGACCACCCCGGCCACGCCGACGCGCTGGCCGCCAGCGGCATGACGTCGATCGTGACCGGCACGCGCGGGCGGGCCTTCGAGGGCGTCGAGCTGACCCTCATGGGCGATGATTCGGCGGGCGCGCGGGGCTGAGTCAGCGGAGCCGCAGGCGCAGCAGCACCTCGTCGTCGAACACGATGTCGCCGGTCCGTTCGAAGCCGTAACGCTCGTAGAAGGCGATCGGGCTGCCTTCGCCCTGGCCGGCGCTCGTGCTCAGCACCTCCACCCCGGGCCGGGCGCGGAAGTACTCGACGATCAGGTCGAGCGTCGCCGTGCCGAACCCCTGCCGCTGGTGGCGCTCGTCGATCAGCAGCTTCCACAGGTAGTGCGGTATGTAGCCGGGTCCGCCGACCTCGTCGCTGATCATCACGAAGCCCACCGGAGTGTCGGCGGCGTAGACCGCCCAGTACAGGGCACGACCGTCGGGCTCGTCGGCGGCTTCCTGCAACGACTCGGCGACGCTGCTGACGAAGTTCTCCTGCTGTGGCGATACCCGCAGGGCTTCGACCGCCCGGCGGTTCGAGTCGGTGAGCGGTCGAAGCGAGACCACGCCTAGTGTCTAGCCGATGGCCGACCTCCTTGTAAAGCGCAGCGAACTGCGCGAGTCCCGTATCGACGAATCCGACCCGCCCGAGGTCGCGCCGGGCCAGGCGCTCCTGCGGGTGGAGAGCTTCGGGCTGAGCGCCAACAACGTGACCTACGCGGTCTTCGGCGAGGCGATGTCCTACTGGAACTTCTTCCCCGCGGAGGAGGGCTGGGGCCGGGTGCCGATGTGGGGCTTCGCCGAGGTCGAGCAGAGCGAGGCAGCGGATCTCGAGGCCGGCGCGCGGGTGTACGGCTACCTGCCCCCGTCCTCTCACCTCGTCGTCACGCCCACGGGCGCCGGCGCTCACGGGTTCGACGACGGGTCGCCCCATCGCGCCGCGCTGCCCTCGGTCTACCAGCGCTATCTGGCCACCGACTCCGACCCCTTCTACCGTGCGGACACCGAGGCGGTGCAGATGCTGCTGCGCCCGCTGTTCTTCACCTCGTTCCTGATCGACGACCAGCTCGCCGACGAAGGCCTGACCGAACGCGGGCCGGTCCTGATCTCCAGCGCGTCGAGCAAGACCGCGATCGCCGCGGCGTTCCTACTCGCTCGGCGCGACGGGGTCGAGTGCGTGGGACTCACCTCGGCTCGCAACGCCGAGTTCGTGGACGGCCTGGGGATCTACGGCCGCACGGTCACCTACGACTCCGTCGACTCGCTGGAGCGCGGACCCGCCACCTTCGTCGACGTGGCGGGCAACGGTGAGGTCCGGTTCGCCGTGCACTCCCATTTCGGGGACGAGCTGCTGCACAGCATGGCCGTGGGCGCGACCCACTGGGAAGGCTTCGGCGCCGGCGCGGAGGAGCTGCCCGGGCCGTCACCGGCCCTGTTCTTCGCACCCGATCGGGTGACCAAGCGCACCGGCGACTGGGGCGGCGCGGGGCTCAACGAGAAGGTCGCCGACGCCTGGCACCCGTTCTGCGCATGGGCCGGCGGCTGGCTCGAGGTGCTGCGCGGCCAGGGCATGGAGGCGGTTCAGAGCGCCTGGCTAGAGGTGCTCGAAGGCCGGGTCCGCCCGCGGGCGGCCCACGTGCTCGACCTGCGGTGAGGATGGACTGAGCTAGGCGGGGTCGCTGAACATCGCGCGGCCGACAACGAACATGCCTCTCTGGGGGATGGCGAAGTCGCCCAGGTGCGCCTGCTCGGGGGCCGGGCCCATGGGCCCCAGGTCGACGCCGCGAACGTTCGCCCGGCTGCGGGTCGCAACCCAAACGGACAGCGGGTTGGCGATGAACCGCTGCCCGTTCGGGGCCAGGCCGGTCAGGCGCACGCGTCCGGCGCGCAGCGCGGTGCCGGCGACGCGCGACATCAGCTCCAGCACCGGTCGCGAGCGCCAGGCACGTAGGGGCACGACGGAGCACACCCGGTTGAAGAGGCGGGTCACGGCTGTCGATCCAACCTCCACCGTCCAGTCCAGCTCGCCGTCGCCGGCCCGGACCCGGAAGGCGCGCGGCCCGGTCCAGTCGATGTCGATCGGCCCCTCACGCACGTCGTCCACGGCCGGCCCGAAGTAGCGGGTGCACGCGAGCTCGGCAGGCTGGTCCTGGTAGAAGGTCCACCGTCCATTCGGCTCGCGGTGCCATACCGAGCGGTAGCCGGGACCGATGGAGGACGCGGGGAAGCGGCGCAGGCCGAGGATGTGCCCCGATCGGAAGGGAAGGCCCATGACCCCGTAGCCGAAGAACCGCTCCCCCGAGCCCGGCGGGAGCTCCGAGCGCCGTTCGAGCTCCGCGACGATGTCGCCGGCTTGGCGCATACCTCAGAGGACGGCGAGGCCGTCGCCCAGGAGCTTGGCACCGAGCAGGAGCAGGACGACCATCATGATGACCGCGTTGTTGTCGAACATGAACCGTTTGATCGAGTCGAGGGGGCGCGCGGCTCGCTGAGCGGCGACGAGATAGAAGAGCACGGCGCCGGCGACCGTAACCGAGCCAAGGGCGACGAAGACGGCGACGGCGATCGCCTCGTCGGCCGCGTCGAGTCCCGCTTCGGCGATGGACGCGGCGGCGGCAAGGGTGAGCGCCAGATTCTTCGGGTTCACCGCTGAGAGCGCCGCGCCGAGCACCGCCGCCCGAAACGGTGTCGCTGTGCCGATGTTTGCCATCCACTTCGGCTCCTTGGATACCTGACCGTCCCTCGGGCGCCCCTTCCATTGCTTGGCGGCCATCACGAGGAACAGGATCCCGATTGCGACCTTGAGCCAGGAGACGCCGGGGTCCTCGTTGTCGGAATCGCCGCCGGCCCCGACGACGAGTAGCACGATGACGCTCACGGCGAGCAGACCGGCGATCCAGCCGAGCGCGAACGCCGGCCCGGCGCTTCGGGCCCTGGGCGACCCGAGTACGAGCACGATGGCGACGATCGGGATCGGACTCAGGGCGACCGCGAACGCGGACGGGAGCAGGTCGCCTATGACGTCGCTCAACAAGGCGCCCAGTGTCCCATCACGCGGCGCGATGGGTCATGGGCAGGGCGCGGCTCAGGCGAAACGCACGGCGATGCCGGGGTAATCGACGATCAACCCGGCCGCGTCGTACTCGAGAACGGCCCGGAAGTCGGGCTTCGACGTATATGCGTAGTGCCGGTCGTCAAGGCGCCGATAGGTCTGATCGAGCCGTGAGACGGAGAGGTCGAGCGCCCGGACGTAGGCGGCGGGCGCCTCGGTCTCCTCGCCGGGCGGCAGCGCCAGGCGGTGGATGGGCAGGGTGTTCGTGCAGGCCGACGCCTCGAGGTCGACGTCGATCAGCCCGTCGAGCTGCGGGGCCGCTTCGCCGTCGACCGTCCAGCGCCCCTCGCCGTCCGAGATGAGCACGGTCTCGCGCGGCCCGGCAACGGTGTCGGACGCGACGCGCGCCTCGCGGGTGCGCCAGCGCTCATCAAGCGCGATCTCGTAGCGGACGGCATACGCCCGCCCGTCCTCGACCGCGGATGTGTGCCCACGCAGGCGCCCGGGATCCGCGTAGACCACCTCGAACCCCTCGAGCGCGTCCACGAATCGCCAGGCAGCGTAGGCGGGAAGATCATCGAACATCTTCGCTCGTCCCCCGTGTCAATCCTCGCCGGGCCTGAGCGGCTCGGTTGCAGCGTGTTCCCAGGCCGAGTTCTGGTATCGGATCATCGCGATCATCGTGGGGAGCGCGACCAGGATGCCTGAGATCACGGCTGCGGCCAGCGAGTCGTCGAAGATCAGGACCGCGGTCAGCGCGGCGGTCGAGCCGGCGAGCACCGCCGTGACCACCGCGACCATGCCGGCGACCGTGCGGTATCCCTGCCAGCGATCGCCGGGCACTCGCTGCAGGAGGAGCTGCTCCGCGGGCGGGACGGTCAGCAGGTACGCGGCGATCTCCGGCGCGTGCCCGAAGTAGTAGCCGCGCAGCAGGGCGATCCGGCGCGCGTACTCGGTGTCCTCGATCGAGGACTGCAGCGTCCGCTCGAAGGTGACAAACCCGACGAAGGCAAGGGTCGGGAGGAGAACAAAGGCGAACCCGTAGAAGGCCGCTCCCAAGCTGCTCGCGGTCGCCACCAAGCCCAGGGCGACGAGGCCGCCGGAGACCGCCGCCAAGAACATGTTCGCCCGGCCGTTGGACTCGGCGATCGTCGCGGATCGGGCGCCCTGGAGCGCGAAGTGCTCCGTGGTCACGAACGTGACCGCCGCGGGGCGCGGGTCGGCTCGGTCGGAGGCATCGTGTTCGCTGACGGGAGGAATGGCGAATTCGATGCTCCCATCGGTCACGGATGGCACCGGCCCAAAGACAGGCCGAGCGCCCCGACGTGAAGCGACGCAAGACGCACGAGATGGCGCTAGCTTCGATGACATCCGTGTCCAATCAATTCCGGAGGCCAGAGATGCCATCTGATCCGCACCCCGCACCCCTCGAGCGCTTCGACGGCTCCGGAGGGCCGCGGAAGCTCGGCCCGCAGGACGGCAAGTTCGTCGATCTAGGGTCGGTCGGCGTGCGCTTCCTCGCCTGGGCGGAGGAGACCGGCGGCGGCTGCTCGATCGTCGAGCACCCGATCCCGCCGCGGACGCTCGTCGCGCCGCTGCACAAGCATTCGCGCGAGGACGAGTACAGCTTCGTGCTCGAGGGGCGGATGGGCGCGCAGCTCGGCGACGATGTGGTCTACGCGGAGGCCGGGGACTTCGTCTTCAAGCCGCGCGAGCAGTGGCACACGTTCTGGAACGCGGGCGACGGCCCCTGCCGGATCCTCGAGATCATCTCGCCCGGCGGCTTCGAGCACCTCTTCGACGAGTTCGGCACGATGCTTGCCGAATCCGACTTCGACCCGGCACGCATGAAGGCGATGGACGCGCGCTACGGAATGGAAGACGACCCGGACAGCATCGGCCGCCTGTGCGCCGAGCACGGGCTCACCTTCCCGGGCTGACCGGCATGGCCGCTACTCCCACTCGATGGTGCCGGGCGGCTTGGACGTGATGTCCAGCGTCACCCGGTTGACCGCCGCGATCTCGTTGATCATTCGCGAGGCCACCTTCTCGAGCAGGTCGTAGGGCAGGCGCGCCCAGTCGGCGGTCATCGCGTCGTCGCTCGTGACCGCCCTGATCACGACGACGTAGCCGTAGGTCCGCTCGTCGCCCTGCACCCCGACCGAGCGCAGGTCGCCGGGCAGCACGCAGAATGACTGCCACAGCTCGCGGTAGAGCCCGGCGCCGCGGATCTCCTCCTGGAGGATGGCGTCGGCGTCGCGCAGGATCTCCAGTCGCTCCTTGTTGACCTCGCCGCCCACCACGCGGATGGCCAGGCCGGGGCCGGGGAAGGGCTGGCGCCACACGAGCTTGTCGGGCAGGCCGAGCTCCGAGCCCACCGCCCGCACCTCGTCCTTGAAGAGGGCGCGCAGCGGCTCGACCAGCTCGAACTCGAGGTCCTCGGGCAGGCCGCCGACGTTGTGGTGCGACTTGATCGTGGCCGCCCCCGTGCCGCCGCCGGACTCGATCACGTCCGAGTACAGCGTGCCCTGCACCAGGTAGCCGGGGTCGTCGAGACGTGCGGCCTGTTCCTCGAACACCCGGATGAACTCCGTGCCGATGATCTTGCGCTTGGTCTCGGGATCGCTCACACCGGCGAGGCGGGCGAGGAAGCGCTCCTCGGCGTCGACGGCGATGAGCGGCACCTTGAACTCGTCGCGAAACGCGGCCACCACCTGGTTGCCCTCGTTCTTGCGCATCAGGCCGTGGTCGACGAACACGCAGGTGAGCTGGTCGCCCACCGCGCGGTAGGTGAGCAGCGCGGCCACCGAGGAGTCGACTCCTCCGGACAGGCCGCAGATGACCTTGCCGTCTCCCACCTGCTCGCGGATCCGGGCCACCTGCTCCTCGATCACCGACTCCGCCGACCAGCTCATCTCGCAGCCGCAGATGTCGCGCAGGAAGGTGGTCAGGATGTGCGTGCCGTAGGGGGTGTGCACCACCTCGGGGTGGAACTGGATCCCGTACAGCCCCCGCTCGGCGTGCTCGATGGCGGCCACGGGCGACTCGGTCGAGGCCGCCAGGGCCGTGAACCCGCGGGGTGGCTCGAAGACGGTGTCGCGGTGGCTCATCCAGCACGACTGGTCGGCCGGCGTGTCGGCCAGCAGGCGCCCGGTGTGCTCGACGGTGAGCCGCGAACGGCCGAACTCCCCCTTCGGGGCGCCCTCCACGCGGCCGCCCAGCTCGAGGACCATGGCCTGCATGCCGTAACAGATGCCCAGCACGGGCACCCCCAGCTCGAGCAGCTCGGTGCGCAGCTTCGGGGCCCCGTCGGCGTACACGGAGGCCGGGCCGCCGGACAGGATCAGGCCGCGTGGCCGGCGCCGCGTGACCTCGTCGAGCGCCACGTGGTGGGGCAGCAGCTCGGCGAACACGCCGCACTCGCGCACCCGCCGGGCGATCAGCTGCGAGTACTGACCCCCGAAGTCCAAGACCAGCACCTCATCGGTGGCGGCGGCCGGGACCCCCGCGGCAGCGGCCTCGCTGACCGCCTGCGACGTCACTCGACGAGAGCGGGATCCGCGGCCGGGGTCAGGCTGCCGTTCGACTCCGGATGCGATGTCGCCGCCGACGTCGCGCCCATGCCGATCTCCTGCTCGCGCTGAAGCTGCTTGCCCTCGGACTGCAACGAGGGCGCGATCATCAGCTCGGCCTTGTGGAAAGCCGGAATGTCCTCGTAGCCGCAGGTGGCCATCGAGGTCCGCAGGCTGCCCATCAGGTTGAACGTGCCGTCGTTCTCATGGGCGGGGCCGAGCAGAATCTGGCTCATCGTTCCGTTCTGGGTGGTCCGCACCCGCGCGCCGCGCGGCAGCGAGGGATGGAAGGTCGCCATTCCCCAGTGGTGGCCGCGCCCCGGGGCCTCGTGGGCCCGGGCCAGAGGTGAGCCGATCATCACGGCGTCCGCGCCGCAGGCGATGGCCTTCGAGACGTCGCCACCGTTGCGCATGCCGCCGTCGGCGATCACCTTCACGTACTCGCCGGTCTCGAGCATGTGCTGAGAGCGCGCCGCCGCCACGTCGGCGATGGCCGTGGCCTGGGGTACGCCGATGCCGAGCACGCCGCGCGTGGTGCAGGCCGCCCCCGGGCCGACGCCCACGAGCACGCCCACCGCGCCGGTGCGCATCAGGTGCAGCCCCGTGGCGTAGGAGGCGCAGCCGCCGACCACGATCGGCACCGTGTCCTGCAGCTCGCGGATGAACTCCTTGAGGTTGAGCGGCTCGGTGCGCGTGGACACGTGTTCGGCTGAGATGACCGTGCCCTGGATGACGAGGATGTCGAGCCCGGCCTCGAGCGCAGTCTCGTGATAGGAGCGCACCCGCTGCGGGGTGAGCGAGGCGGCGGCCACGACGCCCTGGTCCTTGATCTCGCGGATGCGCTCGGCGATCAGCTCTTCCTTGACCGGCTCGGCGTAGATGCGCTGCATCTCCGTCGTGGCGCGTTCCTTGGGATAGCCCGCGATCCGCTCGAGCTCCGCGTCGGGATCCTCGTAGCGGGTCCAGATGCCCTCGAGGTTGAGCACCGCCAGCCCGCCGAGTCGCCCGAGCTCGCCCGCCGTGCGGGGAGAGACCACCCCGTCCATCGCCGAGGCCATGAGCGGGAGCTCGAAGCGGTAGGGCCCGAGCGTCCACGTGATGTCGACGTCGTCCGGGTCGCGCGTGCGCCTGCTCGGCACGATCGCGATGTCATCGAAGCCATATGCGCGGCGGCCCTTCTTGCCGCGCCCGATCTCTACTTCCATGAAGGCATCCTAGGTTCGGCGACGGACAGCGTGGCGATCCGCCCGAGCCTAGCAGTGGCCTGGCGAGCTCAGCCCACCTCGATGGGGGGCGAATCCAGCGTCTCGACCTCGATCTCCGCGACCACCCTCTCCACGTCGCCCGCGTCGAGCCGACCGGCCCCGAAATGCTGGGTCGACGCGGCTCCGCAGGCCACCGCGAAGCGCAGGCAGCCCTCGGGATCGCGGCCCCCGTAGCGGGCGGCCACGAAGCCGGCCAGGAACGCGTCGCCCGAGCCCACCGACGACACCGGCTCGAGCGGCTCGAGCGTCGCGCGGTAGAGGCGGCGCTCGGAACCGTCGCCCAACACGGCCAGGCAGCCGTCGGCCAGGGTCATGATGCCCTCGCGCGCGCCCATCTCCACCATCTCACCCAGCGCGCGCCGGCGGTCGTCCTCGTCGGAGAACTCGTGTCCCACCAGGCCCTCCGCCTCGATCTCGTTCGGGCTGACGACGTCGGGAGCCCGGCGGGTGGCTATCAGCAGCGGCTCGCCCTCGGAGTCGATCACCGTGGTCACCCCCAGGCGGCGCATCTCCTCGATCAGGCGGCCGTAGAGGCCGGGATCGACCCCGCGGGGCAGGCTGCCCGCGAATACGCACACCCCGGCGCCCTTGGCCAGGTAGAGCAGCTTGTCGATGAACAGGTCGAGCTCGCCGTCGGACACGTGGGGACCGCGCTCGTTGATCTCGGTCTGCTCGCCGCTCGTGGGGTCCACCACGGCGGTCGAGGTGCGCGATTCCTCGCGTATGCGCACGAAGTCGTTGAGGATGCCCTCCTCGGTCAGGTGCTCCACGATGCGCGTGCCGGTGTGTCCCCCGGCGATCCCGGTGGCTATCACGGGCTGGCCCAGCGCCCGCAGCGAGCGGGCCACGTTCACGCCCTTTCCCCCGGCCATCGCGGTCTGCTCGACTGCGCGATGGCGCCGGCCCAGGCGGAAGTTGGGGACCGCCAGGGTCTTGTCTATCGCTGCATTGAGGGTGACGGTGATGATCATTGCTTTACGAGCCTTAGGCGAACCCGCAGCCGCATGACGACGAGGACGACGCCGAGCAGGAGAACGAGGGCGAACAGCAGGATCAACGGGACGCCCACCTCCGAGAGGAGCACTCTCAGCGTACCGGCTTCCGGAACCTCGGCCGCGGTGATCAGCGGCACGCGGCGCACTCGCTCGCCCTCCACCACCACGCTGACGCTGCCCACCCGCGCTCCGGCGGGCAGCGGCCCCTCGACCTGTGCGGGCGCGTCCACCCGGCGGCGCACCTCCTCGCCGTCGCGCAGCGTCAGGACCGCGCTGCGCGCCGCCACCAGCCGCGCCTTCTCGTCGCGGTACTCGATCGCGGCGCGGGCCAGCGTCCGGCGCCGATCGACAACCCGAACGCGCTGGAAGCGGCCGAGGCCCCAGCGCAGGAGCGCGAGCGTGTCGGTGTCGCGAGCCGGCTCGCTCGGCTCCCCCATCACCACCGAGATGACCTTCCCGCCGGCCCTGCTCTCGGCGGCCCCTATCAGCACGTAGCCGGCCTGCAGCGTATGGCCGGTCTTCACGCCGCTCACGAACGGATAGGCGGCGATCAGCGTGTTGCGGTTGTCGATCACGCGCGGGCGCGCCCCGGACTCGAGCTCGGCCAGAGGCAGGTCGACGACACGCGCGAAACGCGGCCGCTGCATCAGCTCGCGGGCCAGGCTGGCGAGGTCGGACGCGGTCGAGTAGTTCAGCGGATCGTCGAAGCCGATGGGGTTCGCGTAGCTCGTGTTCTCGAGGCCCAGCTCCTCGGCGCGAGCGTTCATTGCGGCCACGAAACCCTCACGGCTTCCCGATATCCCCTCGGCCAGCGTCTCGGCGGCGTCGTTGGCGCTCTCGAGCAGGAGGGCTTCGAAGAGATCCCTCACGGTCATCTGCTCGCCCGGCCGGAGGCCGATCTGCGACTCCACCGGCGCGGCGGCGTAGTCGGCCGCGGTGAAGACCGTGCTGGGCCGGGCGTTCTCGAGCGTGAGCAGCGCCGTCATCAGCTTGGTGGTGCTGGCGATCTGACGGCGCTGCCCGGCCCGCTTGGCGAACATGACCTCGCCGTCGCGGGCGTCGATCACGATGGCGGCCTGAGCGTTGGGGACGGCGGGCGGGCGCTCTGCGGCAGGGGCCGCCGAGGCCGGGACTGCGAACGCGATGAGGGTCAGCGCTGCGCCGAGAGGACGCCTGAGCTTCACTCGCGCAGCTTGACTCTTTGACCGACGATCAGGTTCTGCGGGTCGAGCTCGGGGTTCAGCTCCTGCAACGCCTCCACGGCCACGCCGGTCTTCTCGGATATCAGGCCGAGCGTGTCGTTCAGCTTCACGCGGTAGAAGCGTCGCTGGGTGCGCGGAGAGGCATCGTTCGGGGTGGTTGCTTCGTCCGTCTGGGTCGTCGTCCGTTGGTTTGGCTCGTCGTCGTTCTGCTGATCGTCGGAGAAGCTCATCACGACCAGGGCGAGCGCCACGCCGCACGCCACCAGAGCCAGGGGGGCGATGACTCGGGCGGTGTTGCGTCTTATGCGGCGGAAGTCGGCCATCGGCTCGCCCCGAACGGGCGCCGGGAACCTTAGTCAGCGCGCCAGACTGCGCGGGCGGACGGGCAGCGGCCTGCAACTTGCTCGGGCTCAAAGCTCCCAGGCGGCCGTGCGTAGCTCCTCCGCCGCCGCCGCGGCCGCGCGGGCCGGATCGCCGCCCCGCTGCGCATGCGCGCCGACGATCGAGCGCGATGCGGTCACGAGCCCGGCGGCCGGATGCGGAGCGAAGGCAGGGCCCAGGTCCTCGACCCGTCCGCCCTGCGCTCCTACCCCCGGCAGGAGAAAGACGGCGTGCGGCATCAGCTCGCGCAGGCGAGCGAGCAGGCCCGGCTGCGTGGCGCCGGTGACCGCCCCGACCAGCGACAGGCCGCACTCACCCCGGTGGCCGGCGCCCATCTGGGCCACCAGCGCAGCCAGCCGCTCGTGGAGCGGCGGCTCGCCCTGGTCCTGCACGTCGGCCGCGCCCGGGTTGGAGGTGCGCACGAGCACGAAGCAGGCCGCGCCGGTGGCGGACGCGGCCTCCACCAGGGGCTCGAGCGAGTCGCGCCCGAGCAGGGGATTGGCCGTGAAGGCGTCGGCACCCAGGCCGGCCACGGGGCCAAAGGGGCCGGGAGTCTCGCCCACCAGCGCCTGCGCGTAGGCCGCGGCCGTTACCGGGACGTCACCGCGCTTACCGTCCGCGAGCACCAGGAGGCCCTGCTCGTGGGCGGCCGCGACGGTCGCCTCGAGGGCCTCCCAGCCGGGGGGACCCAGGCGTTCGAAGCACGCGAGCTGAGGCTTTACGGCCACGCAGGCCGGCCCAGCGGCGGCGATGGCGGCGCGGCAGTGAGCGGCCACCGCTGCCGCGGTGCGCGCACGCTCAGAGAGCGTGTCCCTGCCGGAACCCCCGACCGCTGTCAGCGCCTCCGGCCACAGTGCCGCCGGGTCGGGGTCGAGCCCGAGTACGACGCGGCTGCGGCGCTCTTCGACGAGCGCCGCCAGCCGGTCGCAGAAATGTCGCGAACCCCCGGACAAAGGAACGCGACCGGGTCGGCCAGGTGCGGGCCTAGCCGCCCTTCACGGACTTCTTGAGGGCGGATCCGGCGCTGAAGCGCGGCACCTTGCTCGCCGCGATCTGGATCTTCTCGCCGGTTTGCGGGTTGACGCCCTCGCGGGCACTGCGGTCGGCCACCGAGAATTTGCCGAAGCCGGTGAAGCTCACCTCGCCTCCGCGGGTCAGAACCTCTTCGATCGTGTCGAGTACGGCGCTGACGGCGTTGTCCGCCTCACCTTTGCCCAGGCCCGAGCGGTCGGCCACTCGGTCCACGAACTCGGACTTAGTCATCGGATCTCCTCCTTACCGGGGGTATGGACGATGGCCAAAGTAACAACCCCCGCGGACGGCAGAGCCGCTTTTTCCGCTTTGGAAGGCCAAACAACGCGCACCTTAGGTGGCATTCCGGGCGTCAGGAACCCGAAACGGACATCTCTCCGATGAGGATCGGGGGAGCCTTGACGCTGCCCCCGAACGGCACCCAGCGGGCGTCTGCCCCGAGCGCGCGCACCGCCTGCAGCATCGACACGAGGTCGCTGGCGATCGTGAGCTCACGCACCGGCGCCCCCGCCTCGCCACCCTCGATGAGCCGTCCCGAGGCGCCCACGGAGAAGGTGCCCGACACCGGGTTGACGCCCGAGTGCAGCCCGGCCACGTCGGTCACGTAGAGACCGTCGCCCGCCTCGCGGAACAGCTCCTCGAGGCTTCCCGCGCCCGGCTGGAGGACCAGATTGGTGGTGCCGACCGACGGCGGCGAGCGGTAGGAGCCGCGACTGGCGTTGGCGGTGGTGGCGCGATCGGCCTTGCGAGCAGTGCGCGTGTCGAAGAGGAAGGTGAGCAGCCGGCCATCCTCGATCAGGCGGGTGCGGCGGGTGGGCGAGCCCTCGCCGTCGAAGGGGCTGCTGGAGGGCCCACCGGGATCGGTGGCGTCGTCGGCCAGGGCCAGAACGGACGCGGCTATCTCGTCGCCCTCGCGGCCGGCGAACAGGGAACGGCCGCGCTGGACCGCGTCGGCCGAGAGCATCGAGCCGATGAAGCCGATGAACGAGGCGGCCACGAACGCGTCCAGCACCACCGGGCAGCGCCGGCTCGAGGGCTGGCGGGCGCCCACGAGGGCCAGCGCACGGTCAGCCGCCTCGCCCCCGATCGCCTCGGGGTCCAGTGTGTCGGGGCCGCGCGCGAGCTCGACGCCCAGGCCGGTCATGAGCTCACTGCCCTCGCCGGCGAAGGCCGAGGCGTACGCCCAGGCCTGGGTGGCCTCGTAGCCGGCGGAGAAGCCCCGCGAGTTGGCGAGCGCGACGCTGCCCTCGGCGTCCGAGTACACGGCGTTCTCCACCTGGGTCACCCCGGGCCGCGCGCGGGCAGCGCGCTCGACGGCCAGCGCCAGGTCGACCTTGCGCTCGGTCGTCCACTCCGCCACGCCCGGCGACGCCAGCCCGTCGACCGGCGAGCTGCCGAATTCGTCGGGCAGGCCCCCGTGCTCGTCGGGATCCGCCACCTCGGCCGCCTCTCGCGCTGCCCGGGCGGTCTCGCGCACTCCCGCCTCGGAGAGGTCGGTGCCGTAGGCATAGCCCGACCGCCCGCCGGCGAAGGCGCGCACTCCGACGCCGCGCCCGCCGGCGTCGCTGAGGCTCTCGACCTCGCCGCCGTAGACGCGGATGCGCCGGCTCGTGCCCTGCTCGGCCCACGCGTCGGCGTCCGAGGCTCCGGCCTCGAGCGCCGCCGCCACGGCCTGAGCCGCCACGTCATCGAGCCTCATGAGGCGGTGCCGCCGACGGTCAGCTCGCGAATGCGGACGTGCGGCTGGCCCACGCCGGCCGGAACCGACTGGCCGCCCTTTCCGCAGTAGCCGGTGGCGATCTCGAGATCGGAGGCGATTCCGTCGATGGCGCGCAGCGCCTCAAGGCCGTTCCCCACCAGCGTCGCGCCCCGCACCGGCGCGGTCACCTTCCCAGCCTCGATCAGGTAGCCCTCGGACACGCCGAACACGAAGTCGCCGGTGGCGGGCTCGACCTGGCCGCCCCCGAAGGACACCGCGTAGAGACCACGCTCGACCCCGCCGATCAGCTCCTCGGGCGTGGCCTCGCCCGGAGCGAAGTAGGTGTTGGTCATGCGCGGGACGGGCAGATGGCGAAAGGACTCGCGGCGCCCGTTGCCCGTGGAGTCCACGCCGTCCTTGCGGGCCCGCAGCACGTCGTACAGGTAGGAGACGAGCCGGCCGTCCTCGATGATGGTCGTCCGCCGCGTGGGCGTGCCCTCGTCGTCGATTCCGTCGCTGCCCCAGTCGTTGGCGCGCAGCCCGTCGTCGTAGGCCGTGACGAGCGGGTCGGCGAGGTCCTCCCCCAGGCGCCCGGCGTACACGCTCGCCCCTTTCTGCACCGCGTCGGCCTCGAGGCCGTGGCCGACCGCCTCGTGCAGCAGCACACCGCCGAAGCCGTTGCCCACCACCACCGGCAGGCGCCCGGTGGGAGCGTCGACGGCGTCGAGCAGGGTCAGGGCGCGCTGGGCCGCCCGGTTGGCCACCGCCTCGGGGTCGGCCCGGATCAGCTCCCAGCCGGCGTGCCCGCCGAGCGTGTCGGTGCCGGTCTCCACGCGCCCGTCGCGGCGGGCCACCACCTGGGCGCTCAGGCGCACGCGCGTGCGGTCGTCCGCCGCGGCGCGGCCCTCGGAGTTGAACACCTCCACCTGCCGGCGCGACTCCGCGTAGCCGATGCGCGATTGGGCCACCTCGGGAGCGCTCGCCCGGGCGCGGGCGTCGCAGGCGCGCAGCAGATCGGCCTTCTCGGCGGCGGCCACGTCCTCGGGGCGGATCTCGACGTGGTGGCCGGCGCCCCGCTCGGCCGCCGAAAGGGCCGCGGGCTCGCGCGCCTGCGCGCGCAGCCCCTGCGAGACCGACTCCGCCACACGCAGCAGGTCCTCCTCGGCCAGCCCGTCGACGTGGCCGTAGTAGCTCGAGTCGCCCTGGACCACGCGCAGGCAGGCGCCGCGCTCGCGGCCGCCCTGGGGGCGTTCTACGAGCTGGTCGTCGATCGAGATGCCGAAGCTCTGGCGAGCCTCCGCGTACAGCTCGGCGAAGTCGCCACCGCGGGCCAGCGCCAGTGCGAGGACTCGCTCGGCCAGAGACGCCTCGACCAGGGTCACGCCTCGCCCGCCTCGGCCTCGTCGACCATCGCCACCATCCGCTCGGCCGTGGCGAGCAGGCCCTCGTAGCCGCGGCCGTCGGGCTGTACCAGGCGGGCGTAGCCGGTCTCGTCGTACACCAGCAGCCGCGGCTCGCGCTCGCGCTGCATGCGCCGCATCGTGTCCGAGAATCCCTGGGCGAGATCGGCCGCGCGCCCGATCGGCCCCTTGCGCCTGTCCTTCATGCCGCGCTCATGCCAGGTCGGACCCCAGGTCGGGCACCGGTGACTCGCCCGCCGCCGCCTCCTCGCTGGCCGGCCGGCTCGCGGTCCGCTCGCCCGCGGAGCGCGAGCGCCGGATCGGATGGCCGTCCTCGAGCTCGCTGAGCACCGCCCGCAGGTCCATCAGCGTGAGCGACGACAGGGCCGTGCGCCGCGCCACCGCGGCGAGCGTCCAGCGCGGGGTTCGCGACGCGAAGACCGCTCCGCCGTCGACCTGCACCTCGACCTGCTCGGGCGGGCCGCCGGGCAGGTCGCGGTGCGCCCGGTCCACCGCCGCGAAGAGCTCGCGCGCCAGCTCGGCCAGCTCGCCCGACTCGCGTTTGGGCACTCCGTGGGCCCCCGCCGAGGTCCCGGCGGCGTCCAGCAGCACGGCCGCGCGCACCTCGGTGGACAGCTCGCACAGGCGCTCGGGGGTCTTCTCCGGAGTGAGGACGGTGGGCATCGGGGTTAGAAGAGGTTGACCGCGGCTGCCGCGGCCACCGCGAGCAGGACTCCCGAGTAGCCGAAATAGCCGTTCAGGAGCAGCAGCAGGGCGGCCAGCAGGCAGATGGCCACCGTGACCAGCCACGAGATCCGGGAGAGGGGCACATCCCTATCTTGACCATCGCTGTGGCTCATGGCTCGGTGGCGACGGGGGTGTCGGCGGGCTCGGTGTGAACGATCACGTCGGCCAGGGCGGGACAGCGCTCGCGCACGGACTCCTCGATTTCTCCGGCGTGGCGATGCGCCGAGGGCAGCGGCTGCTCACCGGGAAGCGTGATCGTGACCAGCGCGACCCTGCCCTGCTCTCCGTCGCGGAAGCCGATGGCCGCCGGCGACGCGCCGGTCACGTGCCGGACGATGTTCTCGATCGCCTCGCGCTCGCCGGCGGTCGCATCGACGGCGGGGCGCGTGGCCCAGTCGGTGCCCGAGAGGGGCTCGATGTGCGTGTGCACGTTGCGTAGCTCCGGCAGCTCGGCGCGGACCCGCTGCTCGAGGCGCTCCACCACGTCGTGCGCCTCGGTGAGCGACAGCTCTTGCGGGAGCTTCACGTGCAGAGAGAGCTCGAAGCCGTCGGGGAGGTGCATCACGCGCACGTTGTGGACCTCACGCACCTCGGACGCGGCCGATGCCGCGGCGGTGGCCAGCTCGCGCAGGTCGCCCGGCGTGGCGATCGGCTCCACGTGCACCACCACGTCGGCTGCGCCGAACTCCTCACCCACCGCGGCCTCGATGGCGTCGGCCGTGGCGTGAGCCTGGGTCACGCCGGCGTCCGAGGCCACGCCCACCACGAGATCTACGAAGTGGCGCCCCGCCGCGTTGCGCACGCGGGCACGACGCAGCTCCACAGTGGCCTCGACCCGCCCGAGCGCGGCGCGGATGCGGTCGTCCGCGTCGACCGTTGCCCGGTCCATCAGCACGTCGACCGACTGGGTGGCGAGCCGCATGGCGGCCACGATCACCAGCACGGCAACGAAGAGCGCCGCGGCGGCATCGGCGCGAGGCTCGCCGGCCGCCACGAAGATCAGGCCGATCAGCACCGCCACCGACCCGGCCAGGTCCGAGGCGAAGTGCAGCGCGTTGGCCCCCAGGGCCGGCGAGGCGTAGCGCTGCGCTGCCCGGCGGCTGACCACGGTGCGCGAGGCGTCCACCCCGATCACCACGACGATCACTGCGATGGCCCACCACGCGGCCTCCACCTGATGGCCGCTTCCGTCCGCCAGGCGCCGGGCCGACTCGTAGGCGATGAAGAGGGAGATCAGCAGCAGGAAGGCGCTCTCGGCCAGCGCCGCGAGATGCTCGGCCTTGCCGTGGCCGTAGTGGTGCTCCTGATCGGGAGGACGCACCGCCACGCGAACGGCGAACAGGGTGAGCAGCGCCGCCACCAGGTCGGTGCCGGAGTGCAGCGCCTCCGCGATGAAGGCCAGGGAGCCGGTGGCCAGGCCGGTCGCGAGCTTGACCGCGACGAGGAAGATCGCCGCGCCGACGCTGACCATGGCCGTGCGCCGCATGGCCCGGGCGTCGGCGCTCTCCTTGGCGGCGTTCATCCGCGAGCGCGACGGATCAGGTCCGCCATCGGGTTGCGCACGCGCGCACGGTCCTCGGCTCGCAGCAGCTTCAGCTTGAGCTCTCGCGCCGCCCGCCCGCGATGGCTGATGGCGTCCTTCTCCTCGGCGCTCAGCTCAGCCATCGTGCGCCCGTCCCCGGGATAGTCGTCCGGCACCACCGCGGGGTCGTACCCAAAGCCCCCGTCGCCGCGCGGCTCGTGGGTCAATCGGCCCGTGCAGCGCCCGTGCACGGTCAGCTCATCGCCGCCGGGATCGACGTAGGCGAGCGCGCACACGTAGGTGACGCGGGTGTCGGCGCCGGGCGGGACCTCCTCGAGCAGCTTGGCCAGGTTCTCCGCGTCGGTTGCGCCCTCGCCCGCGTAGCGCGCCGACCACACGCCGGGCGCCCCACCGAGCGCGGCCGCCTCGATGCCCGAGTCGTCGGCGATCGCCGGCCGGCCGGTGGCGCGCGCCGCGGACCGGGCCTTGACCAGGGCGTTGTCGGCGAAGGTGGTACCGGTCTCGGGCGGCAGCTCGATCTCTTCGGGAAGCGGCTCGAGCTCGATCGGGTCCATCAGCTGCGCGAGCTCGCGCAGCTTGTGGCCGTTTCGGGTGGCGAGCACGAGCCGCACCGGAGCACTACACCGCGGCGGCGGCCACCGCTTCCTGCTGGGCCGTCCGCAGTTGGTCGATGCCGGCGGCGCCCAGCGCGAGCAGCTCGTCCAGGGACGCCCGCGAGAGCGGGGTGCGCTCGGCCGTGGCCTGAACCTCGACCAGGCCGCCGTCGCCGGTCATCACCACGTTGGCGTCCACCTCGGCGGTGGAGTCCTCGGAGTAGTCGAGATCGAGCAGGGCGCGGCCGTCGACGATTCCGCACGACACCGCGGCCACCGAGCCGTTGAGGGGCACCTCGGCCAGCTTGTCCTCGCTCACCAGCCGTCGCAGCGCGAGCTCCAGGGCCACGAAGCCGCCGGTGATCGAGGCGCAGCGCGTGCCGCCGTCGGCCTCCAGCACGTCGCAATCGACCCAGACCGTGCGCTCGCCGAGGGCCTTGAAGTCGATCACTCCACGCAGCGAGCGGCCGATGAGCCGCTGGATCTCCACGGTGCGCCCGTCCGGGCGGCCCTTGGAGACGTCGCGCCGCTTGCGCTCCCCGGTGGAGGCGGGCAGCATCCCGTACTCGGCGGTGGCCCAGCCCCGGCCCTTGCCGGACATCCAGCGCGGCACGTCCTCGTCGACCGTCGCGGTGCAGATCACACGCGTGCCGCCCGCCTCGATCAGGCAGGAGCCGGTGGCCGTGGTCACGAAGCCCGGCGTGAAGCGAACCTCGCGCAGATCGGCGGGCGAGCGGCCGTCGTTGCGGGCGGCGTCGTTCACGCCGCCCGTCGCACGTTGTCGCCGGCGCTGACCTTCACGTGCTCCACCTCGCCGATCGGCAGCTGCAGGAATCGGGTGCCCAGGCGCCGGAACTCGACCGGGTCCCCGCTGGCCAGAAAGCGGTAGTCGCCCCGCCGGCCCTCGTCGTTCTCGATACCCGCCGCGTGCAGCCGCGCCTCGACCTCGTCGGCGATCGCCTGCCCGGAGCTGACGATGGACACGCGGCGGCCGAGCTCGCGCTGAAGCACCGGCCGTACCAGTGGGTAGTGGGTGCAACCGAGGATCACGGTGTCGACGCCCGCCCGCTTGAGCGGCCGGCAGGCGCCCTCGATGCAGGCCAGGGCGCGGTGGTCGACCTCGCCGCCCTCCTGGATCAGGGGAGCGAGCTCGGCGGAGGCGACCGTGTGGAGCTCGGCCTCGGGGGCGGCCTCGGCGAGGGCGCGGGCGTAGGCGCCGCTGGCCACCGTGGCCGGGGTGGCTATCAGCCCGACGCGACCGTTGCGCGTGGCCGCCGCGGCCAGGCGCGACTCCGGCGCCACCACGCCCACGACGGGGACCCGGTGCTCGAGCTCTGAGCGCAGGGCGGGCAGCGCGGCCGCGGTGGCCGAGTTGCAGGCCACCACGAGCAGCTTCGCGCCCCGGTCGAGCAGGATGCCGGCGAGCTCGCGCGCGAAGCCGAGCAGCTCCCCGGAGGAACGGTCGCCGTACGGAAAGCGCGCGGTGTCGCCGAGGTAGAGGAAGTCCTCGTGCGGAAGCGACACGAGGCACTCGTGCAGCACGGTGAGCCCGCCCACCCCGGAATCGAAGACGGCGACGGGCAGCGTTCGGTCGCGGGTCGCCACGGGCGCCTATGGTGGCAGGCCGCCCGGCGCCGGGGTGGGCGCTTCCTTTCGTCTCACCGGAGAAGGCGCCCAACCCCGTTGACAGGGCTCAGAACTGCACCTTGCGCACCGCCTCCTTGATCTTTCCGATGATCACGTCGCCGAGCTCCTTGCCCTCGTCGGTGCGAAAGCCCTTCATCGCGGCCACCACCCCGGCCATCACCAGCGCCACGAGCAGGATCAGGGCCACGTACTCCACCGTGCCCTGACCTCCCTCGCGGCGCAGGTTGAGCAGTGCGCCGTGCATGCGTCCCATCAGGCCGTACATCGATCTACCTCCCGTCGGTGATTGAGGAGGCCGATGCTGAGCCGGGGCGAGGCACGGCTCCAGACCTGGGTGTGACAAAAGGGCCAAATCGCCGGTCCACGCGCCCGTCCCTGCCAAGATGGCGGCGCATGTGCGGGATCGGCGCAATTCTCGATCCGGCCGGCCCACTGGATCCCGGCGTGGCGCGGCGGATGGTCGAGGCGCTTCGTCACCGCGGGCCCGACGGAGACGCCGCCTGGCGCGTGGGGCCGGTCGCGCTGGCCCATACCCGGCTGGCGATCATCGACGTGGCCGGGGGCGACCAGCCGCTCGAGTCCGAGGACGGCTCGGTCACCCTCATCGCCAACGCGGAGATCTACAACCACCGCGCGCTGCGCAGCCGGCTCGAGGCGCGCGGCCATCGCTTCGCCACCGGCTCGGACTGCGAGGCGATCGTCCACGCCTACGAGGCGAGCGGGCCCCATTGCGTGCGCGACCTCAACGGCATCTTCGCCTTCGCCCTCTGGGACGACCGCCGCAAGCGCCTTGTCGCCGCCCGGGACGAGTTCGGCGTCAAGCCGCTCTACTGGTGGAGCGACGGCCGGCGGGTGGCCATCGCTTCGGAGATCCGCGCCCTCCTGGCCACAGGGCTGGTCAAGCCCGAGGTCGACCGAATCGCGCTCGACCACTATCTCGCCTGCCGCTTCGTGCCCGCGCCGCGGACCCTGTTCGCCGGCATCAACAAGCTGCCCGCGGCCTCGATGCTGGTGGCCGAGCCCGGCGGGGCGCCGCGGGTGAGCAGCTGGCGCCAGGCCCCCGGCGAGCCCCACCGCGAGATGTCCGACGACGCGATGGCCGAGGCGCTCGCCGAGCGCTTCTCCGACGCGGTCGAGCGCCAGATGATGTCCGACGTCCCCTACGGCGCCTTCCTCTCCGGAGGCGTCGATTCGGCCGCGGTGGTGTCGGCGATGGCCACGCGATCCGGCCAGGCTCCCACCACCTTCACCATCGGCTTCCCCGGCCACGCCGGACTGCTCGACGAGCGCCAGCCCGCGGCCGAGAGCGCCTGGCTGATCGGCTCCGACCACCACGAGACCACCATGCAGGAGACCGGCTTCCTGTCCGAGCTCGCCCGGGCCATCCCTCACCTCGAGGAGCCCTGCGGGATCCCCTCGGCCCCGCCGCTGGGCCAGCTGGCGCGCTTCGCCGCCGAGCGCGTGAAGGTGGTGCTCGCCGGCCAGGGCGCCGACGAGCCCCACGGCGGCTACGGCCGCCACCAGGCGGCCGCGCTGCTCGGCCCGCTGCGCGCCGCGCCGGCTTCGCTCGCCTCGCCCGCGGCGGCGGTCGCCCGCGCCCTGCCCCGGGCCGCCCGGGCCCAGCGGGCCGCGCACCTGATCGGCGGCCGGGGCGACGCCGAGCGCCTGCTGCGCCTGGTCGAGATCACCGATCTGCCTGTCCGCTCGGCGCTGCTCGGGCGGGCGGGCGCCACGGCCGAGGAGGAGCGGCTCGGGCTGGCGCGCGGGGTGCTCGGCGACGTGTCGGGCCGCAGCCTGCTCGAGCAGGCCCTCTACCTGGACACGCGCATGTTCCTGCCCGACGGCATCCTGATCTGCAACGACAAGATGTCGATGGCGTCGAGCCTCGAGCTGCGGGTGCCGTTCCTCGACGCCGAGCTGATGCGCTTCGTCGAGCGCCTCCCGGCCGCCGCCCGGGTTCGCCCCCGCGCCGGCAAGCGCCTCCACCGCCTGGCCATGGAGCGAGTGCTGCCGCCGGGCATCAGCGGGCGTCCCAAGCACGGCTTCTCGACACCGTACGACGACTGGCTGCGCGCCTCGCTGGGCCACGAGGTGGAGCGCCGCTACGCCGCCGGGCTCGCCCATGTCGGAGCTGGTGGCGCCGCAGGGCGTGGCGACCCTGGTCGGCGAGCATCGCCGCGGCCGCGCCGACCACAAGAGCGTCCTCTACTGCCTGCTCGAGCTGTCCGAGTGGCACGCGGCGTTCATCGAGCCGGCGTGACGCGAATCCTCTACGTGCATTCCCGTAAGGCGAGCTTCGTGGCCCTCGACCGCGAGATCCTCGCCGAGCGCTTCGAGGTGGACGACCTCTACCAGCCGGGCCGGGCTCCCAACCCGGTGAAGGTCCTGCGCGGCGTGCTGGGCTGCGACCTCGTGTTCGGCTGGTTTGCCTCCTGGCACACCTTCTTCCCCATCACACTGGCCTGGCTGCTGAGAAAGCCCTCGGTGCTGGTGATGGGGGGCTTCGACACGGCCAACATGCCCGACATCGGCTACGGCCACCAGCAGGGCGGCCTTCGGATGCACGCGAGCCGCTGGATCTTCCGCCGGGCGAGCCGGCTGATCACCAACTCGAGCTACTCGCTGGCCGAGATCGAGCGCAACACCCCGATCCCGCCCTCGCGCGTGACGGTGGTCCACCACGGAGTGCCCGACCCCTTCGGCGAGGAGCCCGGCGCGAAGGAACGCGAGGCGCTCACGGTGGGCGCCGTCGATCAGGGCACGCTCGTGCAGAAGGGCCAGCTGCCCTTCGTGCGGGCCGCCCGCGAGCTTCCCGACGTGCCCTTCGTGGTGGCGGGCAAGTGGCTCGACGACGCGGTCGACGAGCTGCGCGCCGCCGCGTCGCCGAACGTGGAGCTGACCGGATGGCTCACCCAGGACGCGCTCCTGGAGCGCTACCGGCGCGCCGCGGTGTACGTCCAGGCCTCGCGCCACGAGGGCTTCGGCCTGGCGGTGGCGGAGGCCATGCTGGCCGGTTGCGTGCCGGTGGTGGTGAACGCCACCGCCATGCCCGAGGTGGTGGGCGAGGCCGGCGTGCTGATCGATTCACAGCACCCGCACGACGTGGCCGAGGGGGTGCAGCGCGCCCTCGCGCTGGGTCCGGATGCGGCCCGGCGGGCGCGCGAGCGTATTCTCACCAGCTTTCCCATGAAGAGCCGCAGAGAAGGGGTCCTGAGAGTGGTGGAGGAGGCGCTTGGCCGAGGAGACTGAGCCCGAGCGCGACGCCCTGCTGCTCGAGCTCGGCGCCCTGGTGTACGAGCTCCACCGGCGCGGCGAGCGCGCGCCCGAGCTGCTGCAGGAGAAGGCCGCCGAGCTCGACTCGTCCTACGAAAGGGACAATAATTCCCCCTTACGTAGCGAGAGTGGCGCCAAACCTGCCCGAATTGCGGCGAGCCGGCGGACCAAGGCCAGCTGGTGTGCCTGCAGTGCGGCGAGCGGCTGGAGCTGACGCCGCGAACAGCGGCAGAAAACCAACGCCGGCGCCCTGGCCGCCCTCATTGCTGCCGTTGCCGTAGGCGCAGGAGCCCTGGGCTTCGGCCTAAATGAGCTGACCAACGGCTCCGAGCCCGAAGCGGAGGCGCAGCGAACCACGCAGCCGCAAACGCCGCCGCCAGACCACGCCAGAGCCCGCGGCCGAACCCGCCCCCGAAGCCGAAGGCACCCCCCAGCCCGCACGGCGCAGCCTGCTCCTCAAATGGCCCGCCGGGCTCACCGCCCACACCGTGATCCTCGTGAACGCCGAGGACCGCGCCTCCGCGCGCCGGGTGGCGATCGAGGCCGCCCGGTCGGGGACCGAGACGGGGATCCTGCGCTCCGAGGACTACGACCTCGGCACCGGGCTGTGGATCGTGTTCGCCGGCCGCTTCGACACCCGCCGCGGCGCGGAGCGCCAGGCGGTCAACCTGAGCGGGCGCTACCCCGGCGCCTACGTTCAGCTGGTCGAGCCCAGGTCCCAGTAGCGGCCCACCTGCTCGCGCGTCGCCTCGACGAGCCGCCCCCGCGGGTGGGTGCCCGGCTCGCCGCCCGCCACCAAAGCCTCCATGGTGGCGGCGGTGGAAGTGGCGAGGGCGTCGAGGTCGTAGCCGCCCTCGAGCACGCAGCCCACCGGCTTGTCGAGCGTCAGGACCTGGCGCGTGAGCTCCGCGAAGGATGAGGTCTCGAGCGCACAGCCGCCCACCGGGTCGTCGCGGTGGGCGTCGAAGCCGGCCGACACGAGCACCAGATCGGGGTCGTAGACGCGCGCGGCGGGGAGCACCACGTGCTCGACGAGGCCGCAGAAGAGGTCCTCGCCAGCGGCCGCGGGCACCGGCAGGTTGATCGAGTAGCCCTCCCCCGCTCCGGAGCCGGCGTCCGACAGCGGCCCGGTGCCCGGATAGAACGGGTACTGGTGGAGGCTCACGAAGAGCACCTCCGGCGACTCATGGAATATCGCGTTGGTCCCGTTGCCGTGATGGACGTCCCAGTCGAGCACCAGCACCCGCTCGGCGCCGAGCGAGTCGAGCGCATGTCGCGCGGCGATCGACACGGTGGCCAGCAGGCAGAAACCCATGGCGCGGTCGTGCTCGGCGTGGTGGCCGGGCGGGCGCAGAGCCGAGAACCCGACCCGCTCCTCGCCTTCCAGCAGAGCGTCGGCCAGCGCGCAGGCTCCGCCCGCCGCCCGCAGCGCGGCCTCCCAGGACCCCTCCGATGTGGGGGTGTCGAGGTCGAAGGCGCCGGCTCGAGCGCTGGTCTCGCGCACCGCGTCCAGGTACTCCTGCGGATGGACGGCGAGCAGCTGCTCGGGGGTGGCGCGCGGCGCCTCGCGGCGCTCGTATCCCAGCCAGTCGTGTCGCTGCAGCTCGGCGTCGACGGCCTGCATGCGCGCCACGCGCTCGGGGTGCCCGGGCCCGGTGTCGTGCTCGAGCGACGACGGATGGCTGAAGAAGACGGGCACGCGCCGCCGGTACGGTACCGGCGTGGAATCGCTTCGCGCGGACGTGGCCGTCGTGGGCGCGGGCGCGGCGGGCCTGTACGCAGCCCTGATCGCGGCCGAGCAGGGAGCGCGGGTGGCGCTCGTGAGCCGCTCGCCGCTGGCGCAGACCGCCTCGTACTGGGCTCAGGGTGGAATCGCGGCCGCGCTGGCCGAGGACGACTCGCCGGAGCTCCACGACGCCGACACCATCGCTGCCGGGCGCAACTCGGCACGGGCGAGCGCGGTGGAGGTGCTGTGCGCCGAGTCCCCCGGGCGCGTGCGCGATCTGGAGCGCGCTGGGCGTGACCTTCGATTCCGACCGCCACGGCAACCTCGCCCTCGGCCTGGAGGGCGGCCACTCCCGCCGGCGCATCGTGCACGCGGGCGGGTCGGCCACGGGCCGGCGCATCACCCGTGAGCTGTCCGCGGTGGCCGCCCAGCACGAGCGCATCCACGTGCTCGAGCCGCGGGCGGCCACGGCTCTCACCACGGCCGAGGGCCGCTGCGTGGGCCTGCTGGCGCGCTCGCGCGCCGGCGACGCCGCTGCCCGTGCTCGCGCGCGCGACCATTCTCGCCACCGGCGGCATGGCCGCACTCTGGGAGCGCACCACCAACCCCGCGGGGGCGGTGGGCGCGGGCCTGTCGCTCGCCCTGGCGGCCGGCGCCGAGCTGGCCGACCTGGAGTTCATGCAGTTCCACCCCACCGCACTGCGTGTGGAGGGCCCGCGGGACGGCTTCCTGATCACCGAGGCCGTCCGCGGCGAGGGCGCGACGCTGCTCGACGAGCGCGGCGAGCGCTTCGTCGACGAGCTGGCGCCGCGCGACGAGGTGGCGCTGGCCATCCAGGCTCGGCTCGGCGAGGACGGCGGGGTGATGCTCGACATGCGCTCGGTCGACACGGGCCGCTTTCCCAACATCGAGGCCGCGCTGGCGGACGTGGGCCTCGATCCCCGCCGCGACCTCGTGCCCGTGGCTCCCGCCGCCCACTACACGATGGGCGGGGTGGCCTGCGATCTCGATGGGCGCTCGTCGGTTGCCGGCCTCTATGCCGTGGGCGAGGCGGCGTGCACCGGGCTCCACGGCGCGAATCGCCTGGCCTCCAACTCCCTGGCCGAGTGCTTCGTGTTCGGCCACCGGGCGGCGCTCGCCGCCTGTGGCGACCGCGAGCCGCCGGCCTCGGCGGAGCCCGACGAGCGCATCCATACGCAGCCTCCCACCGCCCAGACCCGCGCCGCGCTGTGGCTTCACGCGGGGCTGCGGCGAGATGCCGCCGGCCTGGCGGAGCTCGGCGACGACCCCTTCGCGCTGGCCCGGCTGATCGGGGCGGCCTGCCTGGCGCGCGAGGAGAGCCGGGGCGCCCACCAACGTGCTGATCATCCGCAGGCCGATCCGGCCCTCGACGGCATGCATGCCCTGGTTAGCGAGGGCAACCCACCGCGCTTCGAGCCATGGAGCTGAGCAACGAGCAGCTGTTCCCGGAGGCGATGAGCCACCTGGCGTCCGGCGTGGCGGTGATCACCGCGCGGCGCCCCGATGGGCTCCCGTGCGGGCTCGCGGCCACCTCGATCACGTCCTACAGCGCCCAGCCGCCGTCGCTGCTCGTGTCCATCTGGCACGGCTCGCGCTGTCATCTGGCCCTCGAGGCCTGCGAGCACTTCGGCGTCCACCTGCTGCGCTCCGATCAGCTCGAGGTGGCGCACGGCTTCGCCAACCGCGAGGCCGAGGACAAGTTCGCCGGCCTGCGCTGGAGCTGGGACGACGACGTGCCCGAGCTGGCGCAGACGCTCGTCTACCTGCGCTGCCGGCGCGTGGAGAACTTCGCCCGCTACGACCACACGGTGCTGATCGGCGACCTCCAGGCGGGCCGGGTGGAGCCCGGCGAGCCGCTCGTGTACGCGCGCCGGCGCATGGACTGGCTTCTTAACGCCAACTAAACATTCGGATCGTTCCAGCCCTCCGAAGGATCGAATCCAGGCACGCAGGGGAGCCACGGGAGGCGCCGCTGCACAGGGCAAAGGAGGCCCCGAGCATGTACCAGTACAGTCGCTCGCTCTATCGCGAGCTGGCTGCCGACGTGATCCCAGGCAGGGGGGAACACGTCGCCGCCACACGCCAGCGGTTTCTGAGGACGTGCGAAGTGTCGATGGAGCGACTCGCGCTCGACCGGCACTACTTCGCGAAGCCGGTCAAGACGTTGTTCAACGACGTCCGCCATTTCTTCCCCATCTCCGAGCAGCTGCGGGTGTACCGCACCTGCGTCAAGACCATGACGCTGGCCAAGGAGTACGTCGACAGCCAGCTCAGGGACGGGGTCACCTTCGACGGCAGCCCGGTCTGCTGTCACGCCAGCACGCGGCGGGGTACCGCGTGCCAGCGCGTGCCGCTGCCGGGAAGCAAGTACTGCCCGTCGCACAAGCACCTCGAGGATGGAGCTCGAGGTGGCGGCCGCCTGACGGCGGTTTCCCTCCAGCCGGGGGCCACACCCGGAACGAGGCCAATAGCGTCCACCCCGAGATGATTCTCGGGGTGGACGTTGGCGGCACCTTCACCGACGCCGTGCTGCTCGGCGGCGAGCGCGTGGTCACGGGCAAGTCCCCGACCACGCCGGACGACCAGTCCGAGGGCGTGATGAACGCCGTGAACGAGGCCCTGGAGGCCGCGGACAGCTCGGCCGGCGACGTGGAGCGCTTCATCCACGGCATGACCGTGGGCACCAACGCGCTGCTGGAGGGCCGGGTGGCGCGCACCGCGCTGCTGGCCACCGAGGGCTTCACCGACCTCGAGGAGCTGGGCCGCCAGGCGCGCGCCGAGCTCTACCGCCTCTGCGCCGGTCATCCCCCGCCGCTGGTGCCGGCCGAGCTGCGGGTTGCGGTGCCCGAGCGCACCGGCCCCGACGGCGTGCTGCGCGAGCTCGACGAGGAGGGGCTGCGCGACGCCCTCGCCGACGTCGATTGCGAGGCCGTGGCCATCTGCCTGCTGTGGGGCTTTCGTCATCCCGAGCACGAGCGCCGCGCCGCCGAGCTGGTGTCCGGCGTGCTCGGCGACGTGCACGTCTCGACCTCGCACGAGACCGCGGGCGTGTTCCGCGAGTACGAGCGCTGCGTGACCACGATCGTCGACGCGGCGCTGTCGCCCCTGCTGCGCGGATACCTCGAGCGGCTGACCGAGCGGGCCGAGGAGGCCGGCCTGCCCGAGCCCGAGGTGATGCTCTCGAGCGGAGGCACGGCGAGCGCCGCCACGGCGGCTCGCCATGGGTCCTGGACCGTGCTCTCGGGTCCGGCCGGGGGCGCCGTGGGCGCCGCGCGGGTGGCGGGCGGGGACGCCGTAGGCCTCGACATGGGCGGCACCTCCTGCGACGTATCGCTGGCGCTGGGCGGAGTGGCCGCGGTGGGCCACGGGCGCGAGATCGGCGGCCGGCCGCTCGCCCTGCCCATGGTCGACGTGCACACCGTGGGGGCGGGCGGCGGCTCCATCGCCTGGCGCGACGAGGGTGGAGCCCTGCGCGTGGGCCCGCGCTCGGCCGGGGCCGATCCGGGTCCCGCGTGTTACGGGCGGGGCGGCGAGGAGCCGACCGTGACCGACGCCGACCTCCTGCTGGGCTGGCTCGACGCCGATTCCCCGCTGGCCGGCGACGTGAAGCTCGACCGCGAGGCGGCGGAGAAGGCCGTGGGCGCGCTGGCCGAGGAGCTCGGGCTCGAGATCGCGGAGACCGCCGCGGGCATCGCCCGGGTGGCGGGCGTGGAGATGGCCCAGGCGGTGCGGGTGGTGACCGTCGAGCGGGGCACCGACCCGCGCGACCTCGGGCTCGTGGCCTTCGGCGGCGCCGGGACCCCTGCACGCCGCCCAGATCGCCGAGGAGCTGGGCATGACCCGGGTGGTGGTGCCGCTGGCCAGCGGCGTCCTCTCCGCCCTGGGCCTGGTGGTGTCCGAACGCCGGCGCGACGTGGTGGAGAGCGTGCTGCTGGCGGGCGATGAGCTCACCTCGGAGGCCATCGGCGAGGCCGTGAGCCGCCTGGGGGAGCGCGCGCGCAGCGAGATGGAGGACGCCGAGCTGCGCGCCACGTATGACCTGCGCTACTCGGGCCAGGCCTTTGAGCTGTCGGTGGACGGCTCGCTCGAGCCCGAGCCGCAGGAGCTGCGCGAGGCCTTCGACCGCGCCCACGAGGAGCGCTACGGCCACACCGATTCCGACGCCGAGCTCGAGCTCGTGACCGTGCGCGTGGCCGCGGCGCTGCCGGGCGCCGAGCCGCCGGAGGCAAGCGGCGAGCCGGCCGAGGAGCGGGGCACGCGGCGGGTGCGCTTCGGCGAGGAGGAGGCCGACGCGACGATCCTGGGCCCGGGCGAGGCGGAGGTCGACGGGCCGGCGATCTTCGAGCTGCCCGGCGCGACCCTCGTGGTTCCGCCGGGCTGGCGCGCGGTCGGGGACGCCGACGGGGTGGTGATGGAGCGGTGAGCCGTCTCGACCCCGTAACCCTTCAGGTGATGCTGGGCGCGCTGCGCGCCGCCTGCGACGAGATGGGGGCGGTGCTGGTGCGATCGGCCCATTCGGCCAACATCAAGGAGCGCCGGGACGCCTCCACCGCGCTGTTCGACGAGCGCGGGCGCATGGTGATGCAGGCCGAGCACATCCCGGTGCACCTGGGGGCGATGCCCTCCGCCGTGGCGGCCGTGCTCGACGAGGACCACGAGCCCGACGTGAGCTGGATCCTCAACGACCCCTACCGCGGCGGCACCCACCTCCCCGACATCACGGTGATAACGCCGCTCTTTCACGAGGAGGAGCTGGTGGGTTTCGCCGCCAGCCGCGCCCACCACGCCGACGTGGGCGGGGTCGAGCCGGGCAGCACGCCGGCCTACTCGCGCTCGCTCGACGAGGAGGGCGTGGTGATACCGCCCACGCGACTCGATCCGCAGACGCTGACCGACTTGGCCGAGCAGATGCGAGGCCCGCGCCAGCGAGAGGCCGACCTGCGCGCGCAGCTCGCGGCCGGCCGGGCGGGCTCGGAGCGGGTGGCCGCGCTGATCGAGCGCTACGGGCTCGACACCTATCGAGCCGCGCTCGAGGAGACCCTCGACTACGCCGAGCGCCGCACCCGAGCGCGCATCGAGGAGCTCGAGGACGGCGAGCGAGAGGCGCGGGACGTGCTGGAGGCCGCGCCCAGCGACGAGCACTCCGAGGGCGAGGACCTCGAGCTGTGCCTGAAGGCCACGGTCGAGGGCGACTCGATCACGCTCGACTTCAGCGGCTCCGCCGATCAGCACGAGGGCAACCTCAATTGCCCCATGGCGGTCACGATCTCGGCCTGTTACTTCGCCGTCCGCGTGCTCACCGACCCCGACGTTCCGCCCTGCGAGGGCGCCTACCGGCCGATCGAGGTCATCGCCCCGGAGGGCTCGCTGCTCAATGCCCGCTCCCCGGCCGCGGTGGTGGCCGGCAACACCGAGACCTCGTCGCGGGTGGCCGACCTGGTGCTCGCGGCCTTCGGATGCGCGCTGGGCCAGGGCACCATGAACAACTTCGTGCTGGGCAACGACGACTTCAACTACTACGAGACGATCGGCGGCGGCCAGGGAGCCTGCGAGGACGCGGACGGCCCGAGCGCGGTGCACGTGGCGATGTCGAACACGCTCAACACGCCCATCGAGGCGCTGGAGCTGGAGTTTCCGCTGCGCGCCGTCGAGTACTCGCTGCGCCGCGGGTCGGGAGGCGCGGGCCGCCGGCGCGGCGGCGACGGCGTGGTCCGCGAGGTGGAGGCGCTCGAGGAGATGCGCTACTCGCTGATCACCGAGCGCCGCCGGCACGGGCCGAAGGGCGGGGACGGCGGCGAGCCCGGCGAGCCCGGGCGCAACCTGCTGAACGGCGAGGAGCTGGAGGGCAAGGAGTCGGGAACCCTCCAGCCCGGCGACCGCCTGCGGATCGAGACCCCGGGGGGCGGCGGGTACGGGGAGAGCAGCTAGCGTGCGGCCGATGGAGAACGCTCAGCGCATCGCCTTCGTAGGCCTCGGCATCATGGGTGCCCCGATGGCCAGGAACCTCGTCGAAGCGGGATTCGACTTGGCCGTCTACACCCGGACTCCCGAGAAGGCGAAGCGCTTCGCGCCAAGAGCACGGCGCCCAGGCGGCCAGGACGCCCGCCGAAGCGGCTGAGGGGGCGGAGGTCTTCGTGACCATGGTGCCCGACGAGGCCCAGGTCGAGGAGGTGCTGTTCGGCCCCGACGGCGCGGCCGACGCGCTCTCCCAGGGCGCGCTGGTGATCGACATGTCGACGATCTCGCCCACCGCTTCCAAGCGCATCGGCGAGCGGCTGGCCGAGCCGGGGCTGCCCTTCGTGGAGGCTCCCGTGTCGGGCTCGAAGCCCAAGGCCGAGGACGGGACGCTCACGATCATGGCCGGCGGCGCGCCGGAGAACTTCGAGCGCGCGCTGCCGCTGTTCGAGGCGATGGGCGAGCGGATCGTCCGCGTCGGCCCGCTCGGGCACGGTCAGATGGCCAAGCTGCTGACCAACACCATGGGGGCGGTGAACGCGGCCGCCCTCGCCGAGGCGGTGCGCACCGCCAAGGCTGCCGGAATCGATCGCGACGCGTTCCTGGAGGTGGCCGCGGGCAGCGCCGGGGCCAGCGGGATGCTCAACCTGAAGGGCCCACCGATGTTCGAGGAGAGCTACGAGCCGGCGCTCTTCAAGCTCGACCACATGCTCAAGGACGTTCGCCACGCGCTCGCGGAGGCGAGCGCGCTCGGCGTCGACCTGCAGTTCGGGGCGCTGGCCGAGACGGTTTACGCAGAGGCCGCGGAGAACGGTCACGGGGAGCAGGACTTCGCCGCCGTGTACACCGCAATCGGTACGTAATTTCGCTTGCAACCGGGCGGGGCTTTGCGTAACAATGAATCCCCCGCGCCGGGGCCTCCACAGGGAAGCTGGGCCCAGGCGCACCTCTGCTGAAGGAAACCTCCCTCTATGCCAGCTGCTTTCAAGGAATGGGCCGTGACCGTGCGCGCACTCGCCGAGGGCGAGCAGCTCCTCACGCTCCGCAAGGGCGGAATCCGCGAGGAGAGCAAGCACTTCGAGATCGAGCACGACCGCTTCTTCCTGTATCCGACCTTCGACCACCAGCGCAACGACTGCGTACGCGACGCCCACGTGCCCGAGCTCGGCCGCGCGCTCGAGGAGGGCGTCTGGCCGGCCAACGAGCCGCCCGCCAAGGCGCTCGTGCAGGACGGCGGCATCCCGCAGCCCGAGCGCGTGCGGATTCGCTCGTGGGCCGAGGTCGCGGCCAGCTACCTGATCACCGATCCGCGCGCCATCGACGCGCTGTCGCCCTACTACATCTGGACGACCGACTACGCGGAGAAACGGCTCGCCTGGAAGCGCCGCCACCCGCTGCACGTGATCGTCCTGCGCACCTACCGCATCCCGCGCCCGGTGACGGTCAAGGTCCGGCCCGAGTACCACGGCTGCCGCTCCTGGATCGAGCTGTACCGCGATCTCCCGTTCGAGGGCACGCCCGTGCTCTCCGACGAGGAGTTCGAGCGCGCCTCGGAGCAGATCGAGTCGATCGCCTCCGAAGCGGTGCCCGTTCTGGCCTGAGCCCCGGCCGGGCCTCCGAGGCTGCCAGAGTGCGGCCCAGTGCCCTGGGTCGAGTCCCACTCACCGTCCTTCGCCGCGCGCCACGACTCCTCCCAATCGCAGGAGGCGGCCACCGTGCTGGCGGCGCTCGAGGTGCTGCGCGACGAGCTCGGCGGGCTGTACGAGCACATGCCCGATGACGTGGCGGTGGTGCTCCACCCCCGCCCCGCCGCGCTCACGCTCGCCCAGCCCTGGCTTCCGCTGGCCCGCCGCGCCGCCGCACCCGCCGGCCGGCGCTACTACGCCGGCTGGTTCGGAGAGAACGAGATCCACGCCCTCGCCCCGCCCGCTCTCGAGCGGCGCGCGTCGAAGGGAGCCGGCTCGCGCGAGGCGCTCCTGCTCTCCCCCGAGCACGAGTACGCCCACGTGGTCGTCGGCGCGAACAACCCCGAGCTCCCTCCGCCCTTCTCGTGGAGCGCGTTTCGCCGCTACGGCCGCTGGGCGTGGCTGTGCGAGGGAGCGGCCACCTGGCTCTCGGGCCAGACGCCGCACCTGAGGGCGGCGATCGTGCGCCGGCTGCGCGAGGGCGGGCGCCCGTCGTTTCCGCCCGACGCCGCCGATGCCATGCTGCTCGGCGGCACGGTGTACGACCTGCTGGAGCGCGAGCGCGGCCCGCGAGCGGCCGCCGCCCTGGCCACGAGCGACCTGCAGCGCGGCCCGCGTTCGGTGCTCGTGGAGGCCTTCGGGCGTCAGCTGGCGAGCGTGGAGCGCGACTGGCGATCGTCGCTCGACGCGCTGACCGCCTCGTGAGCCTGATCGAGCATCTCCAGCAGGGCCGCGGCCCGCAGCGATGACCCGACCTGATCGGCGATGGTCTGAATCAGCCGCGCGTCGTCCTCGTCGAAGGCGTCCGGCTGGACCTCCTCGATGTCGATCGCGCCCCACACCTTCTCGCCCACCCAGATCGGCACGCACAGCTCAGAGCGCACGTCGACCATGAAGGGCACCAGGCGGTAGTCGGGCTCGCTGCGCACCTCGCCGCTTCGCACCGGGCGCCGCTCGCGCACACAGCGGCCGATCAGCCCCGAAGCCACGGGCTGGGACCAGCGCCCGGCCGCCAGGCGCTGCAGACCCGGGCCGCGCACCGACACGCTCTCCAGGTAGCCGTCCTGGCGGGTGCGCAGGATCGCGCAGAGGAAGTACTCGAACCCGCGATGCAGCTCGTCCACCGCGGCCTCGATGATCGCGTGCATCTCGCTCAGCGAGGCCACGCGCGTGCCGGTGGAGTTGGCGAGGGCCAGCTGGCGCGTGCGCTTGCGCAGGCGCTCGGTCTGCTCGCGAGCGCGATCGGTCCAGGTGCCGTCGGTGCCCTCCGTCGAGAACACCGGCTCGCGGCCGGTGGCCGCCGGCATGAAGTCGGCGGGCAGCTCGGACGACCGCACCGCCACGCCGCGCCGGCCCTGCTGCTTGCCGTAGAGCAGGGCACGATCCGCACGGGAGATGAGAGCGGTGGTGCTCTCCCCCGCCTGCCACTCGGCCACGCCCGCAGTGGCCGCCGGCGCCTTGACCGAGCGATCCACTCCGGCCACCGCTCGCGTGATCCCCTCGATGGCGCGATCGGACACCTCGGCCGCCTCCAGCTCCCCGGCGTCGATGGCCACGATGGCGAACTCGTCGCCCCCGTAGCGCGCCACGAGATCGTAGGAGCGAACGGCCTGCCGCAGGGCGTGGCCCACTCGCCGCAGCACCTCGTCGCCGGCCAGATGGCCCTGGCTCTCGTTCACGCGCTTGAAGTCGTCGAGGTCGACGATGGCGAGCGACAGGCTGTGGCCGGTGCGCCGGCAGCGCTCGAGCTCGCGGCGCAGCGTGTCGTGCATGGCGGCGTGATTGAGGCAGCCGGTCAGCCCGTCGGTGCGGGCCGCCAGGACCAGGCCGGCGTGGGCGCTGGCGTTGCGGCAGGCCACCGCGGCGAGGTCGCCGAAGGCCTTCAGCAGGTCCAGGTCCTCGCGCGTGACGAGCACCGGCTCGAAGTAGCCCACGGCGATCGCTCCGCGCGTCTCGCCGTCCCAGTGCAGCGGCACGGCCAGCGAGCTGCGCACCTTCGCGAACACGGGGATGCGCAGCTGGCGCGCGAGCGCCTGGTAGTCGTTGGTGAGCATGGGCTCGTCGCGCTCCACGCACTTGCCCACGAGCCCCTCGCCGGCCTCGACCTGCTGCCCGATCACCTCGGGCGACAGCCCGTAGGTGGCCTCGAAGCGCAGACCGTCGGTGGCGTTGCCCAGGAAGACGTTGGCGTAGTCCGATCCGAGGATGCTGCTGGCCTCCTCGCAGATGCGCACCAGCACCCGGTTGAGATCCAGGCTCTCGTTCAGCGTCCGGGCAGCGCGCGTCAGCGCCGCCTGGCGAGCGGCCAGGGCGGCGTGCTCGCCCGCGAGCTCGAGCCGCGCCAGCCCCGCGCCGGCGGCGTCGGCGAAAGCGCGCGCGACCTCCACCTCGTTGGGGCCGAACTCTCGCTGGCCGGAGTCGGTGAGCACGAGCACGTGGCGAATCGACTCGCGCACCCGCATGGGCAGCAGCAGAGCGGTCCGCGTGCTCGGGTCTGCGCCCAGCGCCCGCGCCAGCGTCGCCGCCTCCGGGCCGAAGACCTGCCGGGCCGGTTCGCGCGAGTGCAACAGCTGAGCCAGGGGCGCCAGCTCGCTGAGCGAGATGAACCCGTCGCGGGGTGCTCCCGCCGGGGAGATCGCCGCCACTGCGACCCGCCCCTCGAGCTCTGCGATCGACAGCAGGATGGTGCTGCGCGCGCGAAAGAAGCGGCGCGCCTCGCCGACCAGGGTGTCGGCCACAGCGCTCGGGCCGCCCGCGTCGATGGCCGTTTCCAGCAGGCGTGAGACGGCCTGCATGGCCTCGCCGGCGTCGCCGAAGCGCGCGGACTCCTCCGCAGGGGCTTCCTCGGGCCAGCGGGGGACGCGCTCAGCCATTACGAGGTAATCGGCCGGAAGCCCGGCCAACTTGAGGGTTCGCTAGAGCCCGAGCGTCTTGGCGATGATGTTCTTCTGGATTTCAGAGGTCCCACCGTAAATAGTGCCCACGACGGCAGATCGCAGGTATCGCTCCATCGGATACTCGGTGGCGTACCCGTAACCGCCCATGGCCTGCATGCCGTCGAGCGCGCAGCGCTTGGCCAGCTCGGTGGCCGCGAGCTTGGCCATCGAGGCCTCCTGGGGCAGCATGCGCCCCGGATCCTCGTCGGTGAGCGACGCCACCCAGCGCACCAGTAGCCGCACCTGGGCGAGGTCGGTGGCCAGCTCGGCGAAGCGGTGTGAGAGCGCCTGGAAGGAGCCCACCGGCCGGCCGAACTGGTGGCGTTCCTTGGCGTAGGCGAGGGCGTCGTCGAAGGTTCTCTGCGCCAGCCCGAGCGCGCTCGCGGCCAGGATCGTCCGCTCGTAGTTCAGGCCGGCCATCAGCTGCGTCCAGCCGCTTCCCTCGGCACCGACCAGGGCTTCCCCGGCCACGCGCACGCCGTCGAGGTGGATCTCGTTGGTCTCCTCGCCGCCGAGCGTGGGAATGGGAGTGATCGTCATTCCCGGCGCGTCGCGCGGCACCAGGATCATCGACATGTCCTCGTGGCGCTCGCCCGCGCCGGTGCGGCACACGATCAGGATGTGGCTGGACTTGTGGGCGTAGGAGCACCACATCTTCGCTCCGTCCAGCACGTACTCGTCGCCGTCGCGCCGGGCCCGGGTCTTCAGCGCGGCCACGTCGGAGCCGGCCTCGGGCTCGGACATGGCGATCGCCAGGGTCCCGCCCGCGGTCACCCGCCCGAACAAGTCCTGCTTCTGCTCCTCGGTCCCGAAGCGGTTGAGCGCCCCGACCACGATCAGCGTCACGCCGTAGCCCGACACCGGGATGCGCCCGCGGGCGGTCTCCTCGAGGAACAGCGTGGCGTCGAGGAACGAGCCGCCCGAGCCTCCGTACTCCTCGGGGATCTGCAGGCCGTACCAGCCGAGCTCGCCCATGCGGGCCGCGACTTCGTCGGAGTGGGGCTCGTCGTGGTCGAAGGTCTCCCGCGCGGCGAAGTCGCGGATGGCCTCGACGAAGGCTTCCTGCTCGCTGCTAAGCCTCAACAGGCTCTCGCGGCTTGAATCGGTTCAGCTCGCGCAGCGCCACGACCATCTTGTGCACCTCGTCCGGGCCGTCCGCGATGCGCAGCCAGCGGCCCTGGCGCCACATGGTGGCCAGCGGCGTGTCGTCGGACATGCCCAGCGCGCCGTGCACCTGCATGGCCCGGTCGAGCACCGCCTGGTGCATCTGCGCGGCGATGACCTTGATCATCGATATCTGCTGGCGCGCAGCGCGCTTGCCCTCGGTGTCCATCTTCCAGGCCGCGTGCAGCACCATAAGCCGCGCGGAGTCGATCTCCATGCGCGATTGGGCGATGAAGTCCTGGACGAACTGCTTCTCGGCCAGCGTCCCGCCGAAGGAGCGGCGCTCGTGCGCGCGGGTGCACATCATCTCGAAGGCCCGCTCGGCCGAGCCGATGGCGCGCATGCAGTGGTGGATGCGGCCGGGGCCGAGGCGGTCCTGGGCGATGGCGAAGCCGGCGCCGCGCTCGCCCAGCACGTTGGCGGCGGGCACGCGGCAGTCCTCGTAGGTCACCTCCCAGTGGCCGGGGCCCTCGTCGTGGCCCATCACGGGCACCGGGCGCACGCCGGTGAAGCCGGGGGTGTCGACCGGCACCAGGATCTGGCTGGCGCGCTTGTGCGGCGGGGCGTCGGGGTCGGTCACCACCATCGCGATCGCGAGCGAGGCGCCGTTGTAGCCGGAGGTGAACCACTTGTGGCCGTTGATCACCCACTCGTCGCCCTCGAGCTCGGCCCGGGTGGCCAGCTGGGTGGGATCCGAGCCGCTCGTCTCCGGCTCGGTCATGGAGAAGCATGAGCGGATCTCGCCGTCGAGCATGAGCCCAAGCCAGCGCTCCTTCTGCTCGTCGGTGCCGTGCTCGGCCATGATCTCGGTGTTGCCGGTGTCGGGAGCGGCGCAGTTGAAGACCATGGGCGCCACCCCGCTGCGCCCCATCTGCTCGCACAACATCCCGTACTCCCAGTTGGTGAGGCCCGGGCCGTGCTGCTCGTCGGGAAGGAAGAGGTTCCACAGGCCCTCGTCGCGCGCCCGCGCGCGCAGGTCGACCAGAATCCGGGGGTAGGGAACCCCGGGGCGGACCTCTCGGTCGAGCGCCTCGAGCGCCTCGGACTCCACCGGATCGACGTGCTCCTCCATGAACTCCCGCACGCGTTCTGAGAGGGCGGCTACACGGTCAGAAGGCGAAAAGTCCATATGTCGCCGGATCCTACCCCCCGCCCTGGAGCAGCCAGGCGACCAGCGCTGCCCCCGCCCCGCCCAGGCCGATCACGGCCAGCAGCTTGAGCGGGCTGGGCCGCGGCAAGGTGCCCTCCTGAGCCGCCAGGCCGGTCTGGCCCAGAAGCTCCCGGGCGGCCTCGACCCCGGCCTGGGGCACCATCACGTCGCGCGGGCCCGCGGCGAGGAAGTCGGGCACGTCGAACCCCGCGCTGCGGCGCAGCACGCTGGGCACCCCCTCCTCCAGCAGCAGGCCCTGGATCATCTCCGCCTCGGGCTGGTTGCGGCCGCCGGCCACGCGCACCAGGTCACCCTCCGTGTAGCGGGGGTCGATCTTGCGGGCGCGCCCGTGCGCCTCGTTCACCGGCTGGTCGAGCGGCTGAGACCCGGGACGCACCAGCGGCATCCCGCAGCGCGGGCAAAAGGACTCCGGGCCGGCGTGCTCCAGCCCGCAGGAGGGGCAGGCGAGCGCCTCGTCAGCCAACTTCGACCGGTTCCTCTTCGACCCGGCCGTCGGCGATCCGCCAGGCGCGCACGTCGGGCTCCTCGCCGCCGAGGGACACGATCCAGTAGGTCCAGGCGGGGTAGTTGGCGAGGTTGATGTCGGTCTGCGACGGCTCGGCCGGACTGCGCGGATGCGAGTGGTAGATGCCCACCTCGAAGCCCTCGTCGTCGAGGTCGTTCACGGCGAAGAGGCTCTTGGGGTCGAGCTCGTAGCCGTAGGGCGAATTCCGCCGGTTGACCGCCCGGAAGACCTCCTCGACCGCCCCATCGCGCCCGCGCAGGTAGCCGCAGCATTCGTTGGGCGCCTCCTCGCGGGCGTGCGCGACCATTCGGTCCCAGTCGGAGCGCGAGATTCGCATCGGGAGGAAGGCTAGTTGGGCGGGGTTTCGGCGCTGCGCGAGGCCGCTGTCCTGCTTTGGTGTTGCTCTGCAACATCTAGGCAGGACAGCACCCGACGGACATCACCCTGGTTGCCGCCGTTAACCAACCCGCCCCGCCGCGCGGCGCCTCGCGCAGCGCAGGCGCGGCTAGTGTGCGGGCGGTGGAAGCTAGGCTCACCCGCCGCGGCGCGCTCGGCGGCGCGGCCGCCCTGGCGCTCGCGTCCTGCGGGGGCGAGGATCCGCCGCCCTCGGGCAGGCCCCAGGCGGGCTCCGGCGCCGGCCTCCTGAACTCGATCGTCGCGCTGGAGCACGCGAGCGTGGCCGCCTGGGCGGCGATCGGCCGGGTGCTCCGCGGCGAGGCGCGCGAGCACGCCGAGGCCATCCGCGCGCGCGAGGAGGCTCACGTGGAGCGGGTGTCGCAGCTCGTGCGCGACGTCGGGGGCACTCCGCCGCAGGGGCGTCCGGAGAGCGAGTACGCCCCCACCTTCCCCCGGCTCGGCGACGAGGCGGCGGCGCTCCAATTCGCCCGGGATCTGGAGGAGCGCCTGGTGCGCGCGTATCTCGACGCCCTGCGCTCCCTGCCCGACTCCGGGCAGCGCCGCGTGGCCGCCGAGATCGCCGCCGAGGAGGCCGAGGACCTCGCCGTGGCGGCGCTCATGGCCGGCGAGCCGGCTGCCCAGCGGGCCTTCGTGACCGGGACATCGTGAGCGCCACGCGACGTCAGGTTCTTCTCAGCGCGGTGGCGGCCGGCGCGCTGGGCGCGGTCCCCGCGCACGCCCAGACGAGCGAGGCCGGCCAGCTCGAGCGCCTGCTGACACTGGAGCGCCGGCTGGAGGCGGCCTACCGGGCGGCTCTCGGCCGTGACGCCATCGATGCGGCGCTCGGGCGCGGGCTGCTGGCCCACGAACGCGAGCACGTGCGCGGGCTCGGGCTGGCGCTCGAAACGCTCAGCCGCCGGCCCGGCGACGCCGCGGCGGCGCCACCGCCCGCGGCGGTGCTCGGCGACCGCCGGTCGTTTGCCCGCTTCGCCCTGAGGCTGGAGGAGCAGGCCGTGACCGCCTACGTGCGCGTGCTCTCGACGCTCGCCGCGCCCGACCTGCTGCAGCCCCTGGGCTCGATCATGGCGTCGGGCGCCCAGCATCAGGTGGCGCTGCGGGACTCGCTCGGCGAGCCGCTGCTGGCGCGTTAGCACTGATCCATCTCGGCCGCCGCGGGCGAAGGAGCCCTCGAGAGCATCATCGGAAAGGGGCGCGTGGCCACATCGAGAAGAGGGTTCCTCCGCCTGACCGCCACGGTCGGGGGATCGGCCGCGCTTCTGTCCGCGTGCGGGCGCGACGAATCGGAGACCGGCGCCGCCGCCGCAGAGATATCCGGTGAAGGCGACGTGCAGCGCCTCAACGCGGCTCTCGACACCGAGTACACCGCGGTCGCCGCGTACACCCAGGCGGCAACGGTGCTCGAGGCGCCGGTGCTGGCCCTGGCGCAGACCTTCCTCGGCCACGAGGAGGCGCACGCCGCGAAGCTCACCGGCCTGGTGCGCGATCTCGGGGGCACGCCGCATCGGCCCAAGACCGCCGAGGAGTACTCGCGCGGCTTTCCGGCCATGAGGTCGCGCGAGGACGTGCTGCGCTTCGCCACCCGGCTCGAGGAGGACGCCCTGAGGCTGTACCTGGAGAACGGCCCGCGCCTGTCTGACCCCGCCATGCGCCAGACGGCCGCGGCGATCGGCACCGTCCAGGCCGAGCACCTCGCCGTGCTGCGGGGCGCGCTCGGTGACGCGCCGGTCCCCGACGCCTTCGTGCTGGGCCGCTAGAGCCCGATGCGCGAAACGCTCACCCGCCGCGAGGCGACACGGCGCGGGCTCGTCGCCGGCGGTGCCCTCGTCGCGGTCGCGGCGGTGTCGCCGCTGCTTCCGGTCCGCGCGGCGCTCGCCCGGGCGGGCGGCGACCGCGCCGTGCTCGAGGCCGCCATCGGGCTCGAGCAGACGGCTGTAGTGGCCTACGACACGGCCTCCGAGGGCCGCCTGCTCGACCGGCGCACCACCGAGCTCGCCAAGCTCTTCCGCGATCAGGAGCAGGCCCACGCCGACGCTCTCGCCGCCGCACTGAAGGGCCTGGGCGGCACGGCGCCACCCACGCCGGCGCCGGAAGAGATCGACGGACTGGCCCGCGTGGAGACCCAGCGCGGCTTCGCTCGCTTCGCCATGAGACTGGAGCGCCAGGCGGTCGCCGCCTACCACGACGCCCAGTGCACGCTGGGCGATCCGGAGCTGCTCTCCCTCACCGCGCGCATCATGGCCAACGAGGGACAGCACCTCGCGATGCTGCGCCCGCTGGCCGGCGAGCCCGCTGTTCCCCATGCCTTCGAACGTGGAGTAGCCTGATGAGCATGATGGCGTTCATATCCGCTCCCGGTCCGATGGAGCTGATCGTGATCCTCGTGGTGGCCCTGATCATCCTCGGCCCCAAGAAGCTGCCCGAGGCGGCCCGCTCGGTCGGGCGCGGGATGAGGGAGTTCAAGGACTCGATCTCCGGGCCGGACGACGACTACGACGACGAGCCGGAAGACCGGCCCGCGGCCAAGCCCGTCCCCTAGCGCGAACTAGCGACTACCAGAAGGAGGCGGAGTCGAGCGTGCCCTCGGCTTCGAGCTCTTCGATCGTCTTGGTGTAGACGCCGGAGCTCAGGTACTTCCAGCCATCGTCGGGGGCCACGAACACCACGTTGCCCTCGTCGAGCTCGCCGGCCACCCGAGCGGCGATCGCCGCGATCGCCCCGCTGGAGACGCCGGCGAACAGCCCTTCCTCCTCGAGCAGCTTCTTGGTCCACACGACCGAGTCGCGGTTGGACACGAAGATCTTGCGGTCGAGCAGCGAGAGGTCGATGATCGGCGGGATGTAGCCGTCCTCGAGCGAGCGCAGGCCCTGCACCAGCTCGCCCTGGAGCGGCTCGGCCGCCACCACGATCGTCTCGTCGTTCTCCTCCTTGAGCCGGCGGGCGTTGCCCATGAGGGTGCCGCCGGTGCCGAGGCCGCCCACGAAGGCGTGCACCTCGTCGAGCTCCTCGAGGATCTCCACCGCCGTGCCGTTGTAGTGGGCATCGGGGTTGGCCGGGTTGCCGTACTGGTAGGGCATGTAGTACGACGAGTCGGCCTCGGCCATGTCGAGCGCTCGCGCCACTGCCCCGTTGGAGCCCTGGTCGCCGGGCGAGTAGACGATGTCCGCGCCGTACATGCGCAGGAGCTGCGTGCGCTCCTGGGTCACGTTGTCGGGCATGACCACCTTGAGCGGGTAGCCCTTGCGCGAGCAGATCATGGCCAGCGAGATGCCGGTGTTGCCGGAGGTGGGCTCGAGGATCGTCTGGCCCGGAGAGATGAGCCCGTCGGCCTCGGCCCGTTCGATCATCGAGCGGGCCACGCGGTCCTTGACCGAGCCCGTTGGGTTGTAGCTCTCGAGCTTGACGTAGATGCGCACGCCCGGCTTGGGGCTGAGGCGCTTCAGCTCGACCAGGGGCGTGTTGCCGATGGCCTGGACGATGTCGCCGTACTTACCCCCGCAGGGCCGGTTCTCGAGACGCGGCTCAAGCACTTCAGAAAGTGTAGTACGGCGCGGCCTTCGCTTCGAGCAGTGCGCCGTCCGCGGCCGCCATCAGGTCGTCCGCGGACTGGCCCGGCTCGAGCTCCGCGGCGCCAAAGCGCAGGGAGATCGTGGAGCCGTCGTCGAGCGCACAGTGCTCGGCGACGGTGGCCTGGACGCGCCGCCCGACCTCCTGCGCCGCCTCGAGACCGCTCCCGACGAGCAGGACAGCGAACTCGTCGCCTCCCCAGCGAAAGCAGGCGTCGGGGCTGCGCACCGCGGCCTGGAGGGCCTTCCCCGAGCCCACCAGGGCACGGTCGCCGGCCAGGTGGCCCAGCCGGTCGTTGACCGCCTTGAAGGCGTCGAGGTCGAGCACCAGCAGGCTGAGCTTTCCCCCGTAGCGCTCGCGCCGGTCCATCTCGACGGCGAGCGACTCGTCGAAGGCGCGCCGGTTGCCCAGCCCGGTGAGGTCATCGGCCCGGGCCTTGGCCATGAGGTCGAGGCGCATCTGGCGGGCGGCGTGCACTATCGCCCAGGCGATCAGGGCCAGCAGGCAGGTGAAGGCCGCCTGCAGCAGGATCTCGCTCGCCAACAGGGCGGTCGAGTTCTCGTAGGCCAGCGGCGCCCCGAGGGCAACGACGCTGGCCACGAGAAGCGCGCCCGCCCGCCGTGGCGGATGCACCGAGGGCGGGAGGATCGCGGCCACGAGGTAGAGCAGGTGGTAGGGCGTGTCGTTGCCCCCGGCCAGCCATTCGGCGATCGCGATCTGAGCGATCGCGAGGTACGAGCACACCAGGAGGCCGCCGAACCCCACCCGCGAGCCGGGGCGCAGGAGGAGGAAGGCACCGGCAAAGGAGAGCGCATTCAACCCCAGGGCAGCGAACCACCCCGCCTGACCGATCGCCTCGGTGGGCGGGGCCACCAGCACGAGCAGCACGCTCACCAGGCCGCCGAAGGCCCAGCACACACCGCCCACCCGGCGCGAGGGCTCGAGGTCCATGCCCTCGTAGGGGTCCGACCTCCGACCCAGCAGATCACGCAGGTGAGGCACGCTCAGGTCGCGGGGCCGGCGCTCCACCTGTCTTGCATCGGAACCTGGGCGCCGGGCTTGAGGCTCAACGCCGCCACCACCGTCTCCGCCGCCTCCACGCGCCCGAACTTCATCTCGATGTTGCGTAGCGTCGCGCGATGAAGCTCCGGTTCGAAGGACGACACCGCGTCGCGGACCATGACCATCTCGAGGCCGCGGTGGAACCCCTCTCGCACGGTCTCCTCCACACAGATCTGAGTGACCGTGCCTACGGCCACGACCTGTGTGATCGAGCGGGCGCGCAGTACGTCCTCGAGCATGGTGTTGTGAAAGGAGCCGTAGCCGTACTTATCGACCACGATCTCCCCGTCGAGCGGCTCGAGCTCGGGAACCACATCGTGGCCCACGAGTTCCTCACCGTCGTCGTATGCGCGCGACACCCCGGGCCAGCAGGAGCGGAGCTCGGGCCCGCACTGGGGCGACCAGCTCCAGAGCAGCGTGCGCTCCGGCCCGGCGCTGAAGCGGGTAAAGATCACCGGCCTGCCCGCGTCCCGGAAAGCACCGAGCAGGCCGGCGATCACCGGGATCGTCTTTCGCGCGTCCGGCACCTCCTGCGGCGCCCCGGGACGAACGAAGTCGTTCTGCATGTCGACCACGAGCAGCGCCTGGCGCTCGGACTCCAACGGGAAGGGCTCGGCGGCCATCGCGGCGGGGAGGCTACTCCGTGATCACGGTGTCCTCGTGCGAGTACGCCGGGGCGCAGCAGCACAACAGGCGCAGGGGCTCGGCGCCCCGGTTCCACAGCTTGTGGCGCAGCCCGGGGGCGATCACCACCGTGTCGCCGGGCTCCACGTCGCGCATCTCGTCCCCCACCCGCAGGCGGCCCCGGCCGTGCGTGAAGAAGTAGATCTCCTCCGTGCTGCGGTGAAAGTGCTCCTGGGTCTCACCGCCCGCCGCCACCGTGGCCTCGGCCAGGCTCTGATTCACGGCGTTGCCGGTGGGAATGCCGGCCACCTCGCGGATCTCCGACCCGTCGAGGGTGGTGAACGGCTCGACGCCGTGGAGGCTGGTCAGCTTCACGCCCGGGAGGCTACGTCAGGGCCCGTTGGTAGCGCACCTCGGGAATGTGCGCCCAGGCCTCCTCGGTGCGCTGGGTGCCGTCGCGGGCGAAGCCGCAGGTCTCGTAGAACGCGTTGGCCCCGTCGTTGGCCGCGAAGGACCACACCGTGCAGCGCCGGTAGCCGCGCCCGCGCAGGTCGTCGAGGGCCGAGCTCATCAGTGCGCGGCCCGCGCCGCGGCGCCAGTGCTCGGGCGAGACGAAGAACGTGTGGATCTCGCCGGTGTCCGCGCCCGCGTCCTCGTCCCGGCTGGGGCCGCAGACGGTGAAGCCGGCCAGCCGCCCGCCCTCCTCGGCCACCAGATTGGTCACGGCAGGGTCGTCGAAGCGGTCCAGCGTCCGCTGCGGCTGAGGCTCGGGGAACACGTGGTCTCCCGGTAGCAGCGGCGCGAACGCCGCACGGGCCGACTCCTCCCACAGGCGCGACCAGGCGTCGACGTCCCTCGGGTCGGAGCGGCGGACCTTCAGGAGCCGCCGGCCATGGCCGGCAGGATCACGATCGTGTCCGCCTCGGACACGCCGGTGTCGAGCCCCTCGAGCACCCGCACGTCCTCATCGTTGAGGTAGACGTTGACGTAGCGGTTGAGGCCACCGTCCTCGGCGAAGAGCTGCGATTCGGTGGCCGGGTGCTGCTCGGCGAGCGAGCGCAGCACCTCGCCGACGTTCGAGCCGCTCGCCTCGACCTGCTTCTCACCGCCGACCGAGGGCCGGAGCACGGGTGGAATCTTGATGCTGCTCATAGACCGGCGAGGCAGCCTACTACCCGGCGCCGGCGCAGAATGCTTCGTAGTCCGGGAACACGCCCATCTCCTCATCGGAGATCGCCTCCGGCTCGCGCGAGCAGATCGGGCAATCGGGATCGCGGCGCACCTTGAGCTCGGTGAACGTGGTTCCGAGGGCGTCATAGAGCAGCAGCCGGCCGGCCATGGTGTCGCCCGCACCGGTGATCAGCTTGATGACCTCGACCGACTGCAGCAGGCCCATCACGCCCGGCAGCACGCCGAGCACGCCGGCGGCGCCGCAGGACGGGGCCAGCTCCGCGGGCGGCGGCGTCGGGTAGAGGCAGCGGTAGCACGGGCCCTCGTAGGGGTGGAAAACCGACAGCTGCCCCTCGAAGCCCAGGATCGAGGCCGATACCACCGGAGTCCGCGTGCGCACGCTCGCGTCGTTGAGCAGGTAGCGCGTGGGGAAGTTGTCCAGGCCGTCGACGATCACGTCGTAGCCCTCGATGATCTCCATGATGTTGTCGGGGCCGAGGCGGACCTCGTACTTCTCGACGTTCACGTCGGGGTTGATCTCGTGGATCGCGATCTCCGCCGAGTCGACCTTGGGCACTCCGATGCGGTCGTTGGAGTGGGCGACCTGGCGCTGCAGGTTGGAGAGATCGACCACGTCGTTGTCGACGATGCCCAGCGTTCCGACGCCGGCCGCGGCCAGGTAGAGCGCGGCGGGCGAGCCGAGGCCGCCCGCGCCGAGCAGCAGCACCTTCGCGTCGAGCAGCTTCATCTGGCCCGCCAGCCCGACCTCGGGCACGAGCAGGTGACGCGAATAGCGCTCGCGCTGCTCGGCCGTGAGCGAGCGCGGCACCTCGACGTCGTAGCCGCGGTCCTTCCAGAGCGTGATGCCGCCGCGCATGGAGGCGACGTCCTCGTAGCCGAGCAGGTCCTGGAGCGTGTGGGCGGCGAGCGCCGAGCGGTTGCCCGAGGCGCAATAGAGGACCACGCGCTGCGAGCGGTCGCTCACCGCGCCCTCGATGCGCGACTCGAGGTGCCCGCGCGGGACGTGGACGGCGCCGGGCACGTGGGACTGCTCGAACTCGTGCTGCTCGCGCACGTCGACGATCACGGCCCCGTTGCCGTTGCCGTTCTGACCGAGATCATGGACCTCCTTGGGGTCCACCTCCTCGATCTGCTCCTTGATCTTGCGGATCACATCCGCGCCGCTCGCCATCTGCCGCAAACCACCTAAACCGGGTCGGGTTTCAATACTTCAGAAAGTGTAGCGCCCCGAAACGGGACCGGGGCGCCTCATAGAGAGCGCCCCGGTGGAAGACCCAGACCAATTGCGTGTTGCTTTGCGGAAGCTCCGGTGGCAGTTCCGTCCGCCTACCGAAGGCTTACCCAAAGTGTCGTCCAGGGCGGCCCGTGCCGATATGGGGTGAAGACCCCATTTCATCCCCATGGGCGCAATCCGATCCCCTCATAGACCGCGAATGACGCGCCGCGACGATTCCCTCATAGGACAGGTGGTCGCGGCGAACGTCGTGCTGGTCGCGCTCACGCTGTTCGCCGCGAGCCTCGCGGCCGGCCTCGATCTCGACGTGGAGGAGCAGCGCTGGCAGTTCGCGATCCTCGCCATGGCCATCGTCCTGTGCCTGTGCACGAACCTCTGGATGCTCCAGCGCCGCTTTCGCCCGCTCGAGCGCCTGATCGAGAGCATCGAGTCGATCGACCCCTCCGAGCCGTCGCCGCTCGAGCTGGGGCGCCGGGACCCGGTCGAGGAGATCGACCGCCTCTCGCACTCCTTCAAGCGCCTGCTCGAGCGCATCGAGGACGAGCGCCGCCGCTCCGGCCAGCTCGCCATGCGCGCGCAGGAGGAGGAGCGGCGCCGCCTCGCGCGCGACCTGCACGACGAGGTCAACCAGGCCCTCACCGCCATCCTCCTGCGCCTCGAGGCGCTGGCTCAGGAATCGCCGCCGGAGCGCGGCCCCGAGGTGGCGGAGCTGAAGCGCCTCGTCAACCAGGCAATGGAGGAGCTGCTCAACCTGGCGCGCCAGCTGCGGCCCTCGGCCCTCGACGACCACGGGCTGCTGCCCGCCGTGGAGGCGCAGCTCAAGCGCTTCTCGGCGCGGACGGGCATCGAGGTGCGGTTGCAGGCGACGGGCGACCCGAACGAGCTGCCCGAGGTCCTTCAGACGGCCATCTACCGGGTGGCCCAGGAGGCCCTGACCAACGTCGGGCGCCACGCCGGAGCCACGGTCGTGGAGGTCGACCTCGAGGCCGCCGGTGGCGAGGCCGAGCTGCGCATCCGCGACGACGGCGCGGGCTTCGACCCCGGAGCGATTCCACGCGCCGGGACGCAGGGGCCGGGCGCGGGGCTCGGGCTCAGCGGCATGGCCGAGCGCGCGCGCCTGGTGGGCGGGGACCTCGACGTGCGCTCCGCGCCGGGCGGCGGCACGTCGGTCACGCTGAGGGTCAACTCGGCGTGATCCGGGTGGTGATCGCCGACGACCACGGAATCGTCCGGTCGGGGCTGAAGCTGCTGATCGACCGCCAGGCCGACATGGAGGTGGTGGCCGAGGCCGGCGACGGCGTCGCCGCGTTGGAGAGCACCCAGGCCCACCGGCCGGACGTGGCGGTGCTGGACGTGTCCATGCCGCGCATGACCGGCCTCCAGGCCGCGCGCGAGATCCGCTCCCACGTGCCCGATACGCGCGTGCTGCTGCTCTCGATGCACGACGACGAGCGCTATTTCCTCGAGGGCCTGGAGGCGGGCGCGGCCGGATACGTGCTCAAACGAGCCGCCGACACCGACCTGATCGGCGCGGTGCGCACCGTGGCCGGCGGGCGCACCTTCCTCTCCGACGACGCGCAGCGGACACTCATGGACGAGTGGCTCGAGAACGGCAGCCCCGAGCCCGACGACCGCCTGACCCCGCGCGAGCTCGAGGTGGTCAAGCTGATCGCCGAGGCCTTCACCAACCGCCAGATCGCGAAGACCCTCAACCTGTCGGAGAAGACGATCGAGTCCCACCGCGCCAACGTCCTCGCCAAGCTCGAGATGCGCGACCGCGTCGAGCTGGTGCGTTACGCCATCCGGCGTGGCTTGGTGGAGCCCTAGGCAGGCGGCCCACTACGCTCGCCTGCAGTGAACGGGCGAGTCCTCATGGCCCTCTTCCTCGTTGCCCTCTTTGCCTTCGGCGCCGTGCTGCTCGCCGCTCGATCGCGCGACGAGGCCGCCGACGACATCGCCAGCGCCGGGACCCGCTTCCAGGGCGCGGTGATGCCCAAGGGGCTGCGCGCACCCGACTTCGAGCTGAGAAACCAGGACGGCGAGACGGTCTCCATGCGGGAGCTGAGGGGGCAGCCGGTGGTGGTGACCTTCCTCTACACCAACTGCGACGACACCTGCCCGGCCCAGGCCCAGACGATCCGGGGCGCCCTCGACGAGCTGGGCGAGGACCTGCCCGCGCTGGCCGTGGCCGTCGACCCGCCGCGCGACACCGCGGAGAGCGCCCAGGCCTTTCTGGCCGAGCAGCGGGTGACCGGCCGGATCGACTTCGTGCTCGGCAGCCGCCGCGAGCTGCGGCCGGTGTGGGATGGCTTCTACATCGCTCCCCAGACGGTCACGCAAGAGCACCAAGCCCGCTTCACGCTGATCGACAAGCGCGGATTCCAGCGGGTGGGGTACCCCGGTTTCGAGGCCACGCCGGAACGCCTGGCCCACGACCTGAGGCTGCTCAGCGAGGAGTAGCCGCGGGGTGAGGGCGTCGCTCCGGCGCGGGCCAGCCCGCGCCCTCACGCACGACGGCTTCTCCGACCGACCAAGTAGGATTTAAGGCCCAGATGATGTTCTCGACCAAAGCCGAGTACGGCGTGCGCGTGATGGCCCACCTGGCCAAGAGCGACGAGCAGGGCCCCATCTCGCTCAGCACGATCGCCGACGCCGAGGGCCTGCCGCTGGCCTACCTGGAGCACCTGGTCCAGCGCCTGCGCAAGGCCGAATTGGTCGAGTCGCGTCGCGGCGCGCACGGCGGCTACACGCTCGCCCGCCCTCCGGCGGACATCAGCATGGCCGAGGTGGTGTCCGCCCTCGAGGGCGACATAGCACCGATCGAGTGCATCACCGCCGACGCGAACGGCGTGCTCACCTGCGCGCGCGAGGGCAGCGAGCCATGTCCCACGAAGCTTCTATGGACCCGCGTACAGGGGTCCATCGTCCGAACCTTGAACGAGATGACGCTGGACGACCTCGTCCAGCCCCTAAGGAAGGCACCAACCCCCGTATGACACTCCAGATCGAGAACCTGCACGTGCGCACCGAGGAGCGCGAGATCCTCCACGGCGTCGACCTCGTGGTGAACAAGGGCGAGACCCACGCGCTGATGGGCCCCAACGGCTCGGGCAAGTCGACGCTTGCCAACACACTGATGGGCAACCCCAACTACGAGGTGACCGAAGGGCGCATCGTGCTCAACGGCGAGGACCTGACCGAGGCCGATCCCGACGAGCGCGCCAAGGCCGGGCTGTTCATGGCCTTCCAGTACCCCGCCACGATTCCCGGCGTATCGGTGGCCAACTTCCTGCGCATGGCGGTCAACGCGAAGCGCGAGGAGCCGATCAAGGTCAAGGAGTTCGGGGCCATGCTCAAGGAGAACATGGACCTCCTGAAGATCCGCCGCGAGTTCACCAGCCGCTACCTCAACGAGGGCTTCTCGGGCGGCGAGAAGAAGCGCGCCGAGATCCTGCAGCTGGCCATGCTCCAACCCGACTTCGCCGTGCTCGACGAGACCGACTCGGGCCTCGACATCGACGCCCTGCGGATCGTCTCCGATGGCGTGAACGCCATGCGCGGCCCCGAGCGCGGCTTCCTGATCATCACCCACTACACGCGGATCCTCGAGTACGTGGAGCCCGAGTTCGTCCACATCCTCATCGACGGCCGGATCGTCCGCGAGGGCGGCCCCGAGCTGGCCAACGAGCTGGAGGACAAGGGCTACGAGTGGGTGCGCGAGGAGGTCGCGGCGAATGCCGGCTGACGCAACTGCATTCGTAGAGGAGCGCCGCAAGACCGCGCTCGAGGTCTACGAGCGCGAGGACACCCCCACCTGGCGCCGCTCGGGCTTCTGGACCACCTCGCTGCGCGGGCTCGACCTCGACGCGCTCGAGCCGAGGCGCTATGAGCCGGGGCTGCCCGAGCTCGACCTCGGCGACGACGAGCATTCGGCCCTGATCGTCCAGCGCGGGGCGAACGTCGTGCACACCGACGTGAGCGACGACCGCATCACCGTGATGCCGCTCGAGCAGGCCGTGGAGGAACACGGCGAGCTCGTTCGCGAGCACCTGGGGCAGCGGATGCCGTTCGAGGGCGACAAGTTCGCCGCCGGCTCCGCCGCCTTCTGGACCGGCGGCGTGTTCATCCACGTGCCCAAGAACCTCAAGGTCGACAAGCCGATCCAGGTGGTCTGGCTGATCGACGAGCCCGGCACCGCGCAGTGGGCCCACACGCTCGCCGTCGTGGGCGAGCACGCCGAGTGCCGTATCCGCGAGTTCTTCCTCGCTCCCGACTTCGAGGGCCAGGCGCTGCACGCCGGATCGTTCGAGCTGTTCGCCAAGACCGGCGCCCAGGTCGACGTGGCCCACTACCAGGACTGGGGCAGTGGCGAGGTCTATGACCTCTCCACCCGGCGGGTGGACATCGGGCGCGACGCGCGCGTGAAGTGGGTGCCCATCCACCTCGGCGGGCGCCTGACCAAGCAGACGCTCGACATCATCACCGCCCAAGAGGGCTCGGACATGAAGCACACCGGGCTCTATTTCACCGAGCGCGACGAGCACCTGGACCTGTTCACGTCCGACCGCCACGAGGCCGGGCACACCACCGGCGACACGGTCTGGAAGGGCGTGCTCACGGGCGACTCGCGCGCCTCCTACGAGGGCCTGATCCACATCATCCCCAAGGCCACCGAGGTGGACACCTACCTGCAGACCCACCAGATGCTGCTCTCCCCCCGGGCCAAGGGCGACGCGATCCCCTCGCTGATCGTGGAGGTCGACAACGTCAGGGCCTCACACGGCGGCACCGTGGGCGAGCTCGACCCCGAGCAGATCTTCTACATGATGACTCGCGGGGTGACCCGCGCCGAGGCCGTGCGCGTGCTGGTCGAGGGCTACTTCGAGGAGGTCGTGCAGCGCCTGGACGATCCGGGCCTCGAGGACCTGGTGCGCCGGCGGATCGCCGAGAAGCTCGATAGCGCCAGGGACCAGGTGCGCGAGTTCATCGGGGAGCGCGCGGAGGCCGTCTAGTGGCCACGGTGGCAGAGCCTCTGGTCGACGTCCGCGCGGACTTTCCCGTGCTCTCGCGGGAGTTCAACGGCCGCCGGGTGGCCTACCTGGACTCCGCCGCGACCTCGCAGCGCCCGCGCCAGGTAGTCGAGGCGATGGACCACTTCCAGCGCCACTCCTACGCGCCGATCCACCGGGGCGTCTACGAGCTCGCGCGCGAGTCGACCGACGCCTTCGAGGGTGCCCGCGAGCGCATCGCCGCTTTCGTCAACTGGGAGCCGGCCTGCTCGATCTTCACCCTCAACGCCACCGAGGCGATCAACCTGGTCGCCTACTCGTGGGGCCGGCGCAACGTGGGCGAAGGCGACGAGGTGCTCATCACCGAGATGGAGCACCACTCCAACATCGTCCCCTGGCAGATCCTGTGCGAGGAGCGGGGCGCTCGGCTGCGCTACGTGCCGGTCACCGCAGGCGGTGAGCTCGCACTCGGCCAGCTCGACTCGATGCTCGCCGAGGGGAAGGTGAAGCTGGTGGCCGTGGCCCACGTATCCAACGTGCTGGGCACGGTCAACCCGATCGCCGAGATCGTGCGCCGCGCGCGCGCCGCGGGCGCGGTCACCGTCGTGGACGGCGCGCAGGGAGTGCCGCAGCTGCCGGTAGACCTCACCGAGCTCGACATCGACTTCTACGCCTGGACCGGGCACAAGGCGCTCGGCCCCACGCTGGGCCTGCTGCACGGCCGGCGCGAGCTCCTGCAGGAGATGCCCCCGTTCCTGAGCGGCGGGCACATGATCAAGCGGGTGGAGCGCGAGTCGTCCACCTGGAACGACCTCCCCTGGAAGTTCGAGGCCGGCACCTCCGACGTGACCGAGGCCGTGGGCCTGGGCGCGGCCGTCGACTACCTCGAAGCGCTGGGCATGGACAACGTCCGCGCCCACGAGCGCGAGCTCACGGCTTACGCGCTCGAGCGCCTGCCTGAGGTGGACGGGCTCACGGTGTACGGGCCGCCTGACGCCGAGCGCCGGGGCGGAGTGGTCTCGTTCGCCATCGAGGGGATGCATCCGCACGACATCGCCGAGTTGTGCGACCGCGAGGCGGTGTGCGTCCGCGCCGGCCACCACTGCGCGCAGCCGCTCATGCGCACGCTCGGGGTCGCGGCCACGGCGCGCGCGTCGTTCAGCGTCTACAACTCGCGCGACGAGGTCGACCGGCTGGTTGAGGCGCTGGTCAAGGGCCGCGAGGTCTTCGGGTTGTAGGTATGGACGCTCTCTATCGCGACTACATCCTCGACCACTACAAGAACCCGCGGAACTTCGGCGAGCTCGAGCCCCACGACCTCGAGTTCCATGATCACAACCCCCTCTGCGGCGATGAGCTCGGCGTCCACATCCTGGTCGAGGACGGCAGGGTCAAGGACCTGCGCTTCCACGGCCAGGGCTGTGCGATCTCGCAGGCGTCCGCGTCGATCAGCTCGGACGAGCTGATCGGGATGCCGGTCGACGAGGTCGAGCGCCTCGACGCGGAGTGGGCGATCGACCAGCTCGGCATCGAGATCTCCCCCACTCGGCGCAAGTGCGCCCTGCTGCCGCTGAAGGTCATGCGCGGCGCTACGACGGGCGATCCGTCATGGCCCGTATGAGCCGCAGCGAGCCCTCGTAGGAGGGCGCCGAGCGCAGGGCCCCGTGGCGGTCGTCCCACGCTCCGGAGGCCAGGTCGGCGCGCAGGCTCTCCACGAAGCCGTACTCCACGCCGGGCTCCGCGAAGCCCCAGAACGACTGCGAGCCCCGCACGTCGTCGTCGAGGAAGCGTTCCGGGCGGCCGTAGAAGGCCTCGCTGAACCCGTCGAGGCAGTCGAAGGGCACGGGCACGGTCTGGACCTCGGTCTCCGGGCCGAGCGCGGCGCAGATCGCGTCGATCGGGGGCATGCGGCGGCGCTCGTGTTCCAGCAGCTCGGGTACGTACTCGGCGAGCCAGAAGCGATGCAGCGCCTCGCCGTCGAAGGTCAGCACCACCACCGGGCCGCGCGCCACCCGGCGCATCTCGCGGAGCCCCGTCGCCGCGTCGGGCCACTGGTGGACGGTGATGGTGGCCATGGCCGCGTCGACCGAGTCGTCGTCGAAGGGCAGCGCCTCGGCCACGGCGTCGATCGCCGGGGCCAGACGGGCGGGGCGCTGCGCCCGCATCGCCGGTGAGGGCTCGACGGCCAGCACGTGGCGGTCCTCGGGCTCGTAGGAGCCGGCACCGGCCCCCACGTTGAGCACGGTCCGCGCATCGCCGAGCGCCGCGTGGACCAGCGCGGCGATGCTCGGGTCGGTGCGCCGCTGGGCGGTGTAGCCCTCGCCGTGGCGCTCGTAGTCGTAGTCGCCGGCGCTCAAGAAGCGTGGACCTTAGTCTTTAGGCTTGACAAATACTATCGGTATCCGGATACTGAGCGGTATGCCCGCCGTGCTCACCCGCGCCGAGCGTCAAGCGCAAACCCGGCACGACCTCGTCCGTGCGGCCGAGCGGCTGTTTATCCGACGCGGCTTTCACGCCACATCGGTAGACGCCGTCGCGGCTGCGGCCGGCTACACGAAGGGCGCGGTCTACTCGAACTTCGCGTCGAAGGAGGATCTCTTCTTCGCGGTCTACGAACCCCGGATCGACAGGCGCGTGGCCGAGGTGGAGGCAGCTCTCGACGATGCCCCCAGCGCAAGCGAGGCGCTCGAGCGCGTGATCCCGGGCCAGCCGGGCCGCCACCAGACCGAGGACGGCTGGATGGCGGTGTTCTTCGAGTTCTGGGCGCACGCGCTGCGGCACCCTGAGTTGCGCCGGCGCTTTGCTGCTCAGCACCGCCGCGTCATCGAGCCGCTGGCCCGCGCCTCCGTAGCACTTGCCCGCGAGCGCAATGCCGAGCTGTCGGAGGATCCCCACAAGCTGGCCACCGCGCGTTACGCAATGCAGCTCGGGCTTCAGCTCGAGCGTCTGACCCAGCCCGAGCTGGTGGACGCGGACCTCGGCCGGCGGATGGGCCGGCTGTTCATGGATGACGGAGGTTGAGATGGGCTATCGCATCAAGCGCATTCAAGACTTTGCCAATGGCGTGCGTCAAAGCAAGCTGCTGCTCGAGCGAGAACGCTGGCCGCGCGAACGCTTGGAGCGCTTCCAGCTGAGGCGCCTCGAGGAGCTCGGGCAATACGCTGCCGCCCGCTCGCCGTTCTGGCGTGAGCGCCTGCCGGGAGGGCGATTGAAGCTGGAGGGCGTCCCGCCGCTTAGCAAGGCCGAGCTGATGGACCGCTTCGACGACCTGGTGACCGACCGCCGCCTGCGGCGCGACGACTTGCTCGAGCATCTCGCCCAAGCAGAAGACGACGCGCTGCATCTCGACGAGTACCGCGTGATGGCCTCGAGCGGATCGTCAGGCAGCAAGGCCCTCTTCGTCTACGACCGCGCGGCGTGGAGCGGCATCCTGGCGATGTTCTTCCGGCGCTCTGACTGGACCGGTGCCAGGCCTCGGGTGCCGCGGCTGCGGCTGGCTGCGCTCGGCGGTGCGGCCCCAACGCACATGAGCCGTCGCTGCGCGTGCTCCCTCGACATCGGGGTGCACCGGTTGCTGACCCTCGCGGTCACCCAACCGCTGCCCGAGCTCGTGGCGAGGCTGAATGACTTTCAGCCCCACCATCTCAATGCCTATCCCTCGGCGGCGGCGTTGCTGGCCAACGAGCAGGAGGCGGGCCGCCTCTCGATTGCCCCGGAGGCGCTGTTCACCAACAGCGAGCCGCTGACTCCCGAGCTCCGCGGGCGCCTGGAGCGGATCTTCGCCGTGCGCCCCTATGACTTCTACGCAACCACTGAGGGCCTCTACGGCCACGACTGCCCATCCGGCTCCATGCACCTCTTCGACGACATGTGCATCGTCGAGAACGTCGACGAGGAGGGACGTTCCGTGCCGGCCGGCGAAACCGGGGCGAGGCTGCTGGTGACCAACCTCTTCAATCGCACGCAACCGCTGATCCGCTTTGAGGTCAGCGACCTGGTGTCAGTCGACCCCGAGCCGTGTCGGTGCGGACGTTCTCTCATGCGCCTTCGATCGCTCGAGGGGCGAGCGGAGGAGATCCTCCAAATCGGCGGGACAGCAGTGCACCCACTTGAGTTCGCGGTGATCACCTCGGATCCCGGCGTCCGCGAGTTCCAGGTCGTGCAGCGCGGCCAAACGCTGCTGCTACGGCTGGCCCTGCGCGAAGATGCGGAGGACGCCCCGGCGCGCATCCGGGCGCGCGTGACGAGCAGGCTCGAGGAACTCGGAGTCCTTCGTCCGTCGGTCGAGGTCGACACGGTCGAGGAGATCGAGCGCTCAACCGGCGGCAAGCTGCAAATCATCTTCCCCGACCCGTCCTCTAAGCAGGCAACCACCGCCGGCGTCGGGCACTAGTAATCCCCCTATCGAACTCCGACCTGGCGGGTCGGGTAACCACCCCGGCCGCTATCATTGGGGCCGTGGCAGCCACCGACAAGACCCGTCTTCAGAAGCCCAGCGCGATCAAGGAGAACGAGCAGGGACAGCTCGTTGCCAAGAAGGGGATCTCGCGCGAAGTCATCGACGAGCTTTCCCGCATCAAAGGCGAGCCCGAGTGGATGCGCGAAAAGCGGATCAAGTCCTACGAGATCTTCGAGCGCAAGCCGATTCCGACGTGGGGCGTTGACCTCTCGGACCTCGATCTGACCCAGCTCGTGCTGTGGTCCCCGCCCGAGGCCGGCCGCTACGACTCCTGGGACGACGTGCCCGCCGAGCAGAAGGACACCTTCGAGAAGCTGGGCATCCCCCAGGCCGAGCGCGAGCACCTCGCCGGCGTGGTGGGCGTGTGGCGCACGGAGCCGTTCTACGAGGGGCTCAAGAAGGAGTACGCCGACCAGGGAATCATCTTCATGGCCATGGACTCGGCGGTGCAGGAGCACCCCGACCTGGTGCGCGAGTACTTCATGAACAAGTGCGTGCCGCCGCAGGACAACAAGTTCTCGGCGCTCCACGGCGCGGTGTGGTCCGGCGGCTCGTTCCTCTACGTGCCCAAGGACGTGAAGGTCGACCTACCGCTCCAGGCCTACTTCCGCATGGAGGGCTCGGGCGAGGGCACCTTCGAGCACACGCTGATCATCGCCGACGAGGGCTCCGAGGTGAACTACATCGAGGGCTGCACGGCGCAGACCTACTCGATGAACTCGATGCACTCGGCCGTGGTCGAGATCTTCGTCAAGGAGGGCGCCAAGGCGCGCTACACGACGGTGCAGAACTGGTCCAAGGACGTGTTCAACCTGAACACCAAGCGGGCGATCGTCGAGGCGCACGGCACCGTCGAGTGGGTCGGCGGGTCGATGGGCGCCAAGAAGGTCATGCTCTACCCCGGCTCGTTCCTGATCGGGGAGGGCGCGCGCGCCGACCACCTCAACGTCGGGGTGGCCAGCGGCGACGTGTGGAAGGACACCGGCGCCAAGGTCGTCCACCTCGCGCCCAACACCACCTCGAACATCCTGGCCAAGTCGATCTCCAAGGACGGCGGGATCATGGGCTACCGCGGCCTCGTCCGCATGGGCCACAACTCGCAGGGCTCAAAGGCCCGTGTGCAGTGCGACGGCCTCATGATGGACGACCGCTCCCGGTCGGACACCTGGCCCGACATTCAGATCCAGAACCCCCACGTCACCGTGGCCCACGAGGCCGTGGTCGGCAAGATCTCCGACGAGCAGCTCTTCTACCTGCAGTCCCGCGGCCTCTCCGAGGAGGAGGCGGCGGCGATGATCGTGAACGGCTTCATCGAGCCGGTCACCAAGGAGCTGCCGATGGAGTACGCCGTCGAGCTGAACCGCCTCATTCAGCTCGAGATGATCGGTTCGATCGGCTAGACGTCCGGCGCCTCCGCCTAGTCGTGGCGGCGCTTGAATACCAGCAGGTGCCCGTCCTTCTCGCGGTGTAGCCCGACCTCGAGGAAGGCGGTGGCCAGCTCCCAGCCCTCAGCGCCGAGCTCGTTCATCGCCCGCTCGAACTCCTTGCGGTCGAGCTCCTCCGCCTTGCGCCCGAGCAGGCCGTGCGTGATTACGGTGGTCGTGTAGTCCCAGGTGGTCACAGGCGCGAGGGTACCGGCTCAACCACGCACGCTCGGCTGCCGATGCCTGAAGGGTGAGCGTCAACGATCTCGTCCTCGTTCAGGGGATGGCCGACACCAAGCTGGCGCTCCGTCGCTGGAACGACGAGCCCGCAAAGGTGGTCGGCCCCTGGCTTGCCCTGAGCGTGCTGATCACGCTGGCGCTGCTGGGCGCGGTGTACTCCATCGCCCGTCTGACCACGCCCGACGCGACCATCATGTACCTCATCCCCGGCTTCAACGAGCACGCCGGCCTGCCTCAGTACCTCGCGGTGCTCTACCGGAACTCACTCGTCCTCGCGCTGCACGCGCTGGCCTGCGTGGCGGGCTTCATCGCGGGCAGTTCGCTGCCGCTGTCGGCGGCGAATCGCAGCGGCGTCTCGCGCTGGGTCCACGAGAAGGCGGGACCGCTGGCCATCGCCTTTGTTGTCGGTGCGACCGCGTTCTCCCTCAGCACCCAGGCCTACGTGATCGGCGGCGGAACCGCCTCGGTGGCCGAGCAGATCGGCACCACGCCCGGGGTGCTACTGCTGGCGCTCGCTCCTCACGCCCTGCCCGAGCTGGTGGCCCTGTTCCTCCCGCTCGCGGCGTGGATGATCGCCAGCCGCCGCGGCGAGTGGCAGAACCTGCTCGCGGCCACGTTCGTCACGGTCGCCGTGGCGGTCCCGGTTCTGTTGGCCAGCGCCGCGATCGAGATCTGGGTCTCACCCCACATCCTCAACGCGATCGCCTCCTGAACGACGACGGGGCGCCCGAAGGCGCCCCGTCGCAACTTTGAGACGGCTGACGCCGTGGAGGATTACTCCTTCTGCGTCGCCGTGAACTTGGCGCCCGACTCGTCGATGAACGTCACGCGCACCGTGCGCGTGGCGCCCTTGCGCCCGACGGCCGAGTAGAAGCCGACCGTGCGCTCCTTGCCCTTGACCTTCGCCTTGCCCTTCACGTTGTTGATGGTCGTGGTGACCTCGACCACGGCGTTGTCCAGGCCGCCCGGATGAGCGAGCGTGTCCGGCACCGTGAAGCGCAGCTCCGCGGTGGAGATGCCCTCGAGCTTCACGTCGTAGAACGGGGCCGCCAGCGACGAATGCACCGGGATCGGGCAGGCCGGCGGATCGGTATCGATACGGATGGCCATGCCGCCGCGACGCCTGACCTGAGCCACGGTCTTGGGGAAGGCCGGGTCGCCGCTCGAGATGTTGATCTGGGTGAGCTTGACGTTGCACGGGAGCTTTTGCGTGCGATCGTTGGGGGCGCCGGCGAAGTTGGCGATGGTGCCCTTACCGACGATCGCCTTGTTGCAGGCCGCCGCGATCTTGATCGGCCGGTTCGCCTGCTCCCAGGTGCAGGTCGGACGGCTCTTGGGGTAACTCTGCAGGCCCTCGGCGGCGATGCGGTACTCCCGGACCACCTGCGGACGCAGGTCGTCGGTGTCGCCGACCGTGTACCCGAACTTGAGCTGGGCCGGCACGGGCTTCGCCGCACTGCCCTTCGCCCCGGGCTTGACTCCGATGAGGCTCTTGGGAACCTCGTACGTATTCACTGCGCTAGCGATTCCGGCGACCGTGACCGAGATCACGAGCGCGCCGACCACCGCTATCCAAAGCTTTCGCATTCCTCCTCCTGAGGGGTAATTCTTCGCTGCCACGACAACCGAAACTTGCCCGCGGGGCGGGCAAGTTCACCCTATAACACGATCGCGGGCCTATGGTTGCGGTCGCCATGAGGCCACCTCCTGAAGCGCAGATCTACGCACCCGAGTTCCCGCCGGGCCTCGAGTGGCTCAACGTCGCCTTTCTGCGCATGAACACGCTCATGGGCCGGGGCCCGGTGCTGGTGGAGTTCTGGGACTTCGCCCGGATCAACTCCCTGCGCACCATGCCCTACCTCAGGGAATGGCACGCGCGCTATCACGACGCCGGGCTGCGCGTGATCGGCGTTCACTCGCCGGGCTACTCCTTCGGGCGCTCACGCGAGCTGGTCGAGCGCGCCGTGGAGCGGCTCGAAGTCCGCTACGCCGTGCTGCTCGACCCCGGCCTCGAGGTATGGCGGCTCTACGGGAACATGGGCTGGCCGGGCCGTTACCTCTTCGACCGCGCCGGCAAGCTCGCCTACATCCATTACGGCGAGGGCGACTACCTGGAGAGCGAGCTGGCGATCCAGGAGCACGTGGGCGTCTCGCGCGAGCCGATGGCCGCGCTTCGGCCCGAGGACGAGCCGGGAGTGCTGCTCGAGCCCCAGACGGCGGACATCACCCTGCCCGCGGATCGCGAGCGGCTCGAGCTGGTGCGCGACTGGGACGACGGCGAGGATTGGATCGAGGCCTCCGACGCCGGCGCGGCGGCCTCGTTCGCGTTTCGCGCCGGCGGCGCGTTCGCGGTCCTCTCTGGTGCTGACGTCGAGCCGGGCCTCTACGAGGTCGACGGCGTGGTCGAGGCGCCGTCGCCCGGACTGCGACTGCATGGCGTCCAGTTTCCCCCCTTGCCCCCCGCGGGCGCTTGAACGTACCCTGCCCGCACCCTCAACCCAAGGAGCCCTCTGTGAGAAAGAGACTCAGCGTCGGCCTACTTGCGCTGACCGCCGTCCTCGCCGGCCTCGTGCCCGCCACCGCGTCGGCCACCAGCGAACCGAACCCGCTGGTGATCGGCCACCGCGGCGCCAGCGGCTACCTGCCCGAGCACACGCTGCCCGGCTACGCGCTGGCCATCAAGCTCGGCGCCGACTACATCGAGCCCGACCTGGTGGCCACCAAGGACGGCTACCTGATCGCGCGCCATGAGCCCGACATCACCAACACCACCGATGTTGCGGACCATCCCGAGTTCGCCGACCGCAAGCGGACCGCGATCGTCGACGGCTTCCCCGTGGAGGGCTGGTTCGCCTCCGACTTCACCCTGGCGGAGATCAAGACGCTGAGGGCCGTTCAGCCCGTCGCCGAGCGCCCGCAGCAGTTCAACGGGCGCTATCGGATCCCGACGTTCGAGCAGGTGATCAAGCTGGCCAAGCGCTGGTCCGCGCGCACCGGCCGGAAGATCGGCATCTATCCCGAGACCAAGCACCCGACCTACCACAAGGACCTCGGACTGCGGCTCGAGCCACGGCTGCTCGCCGCGCTCGACAAGGCGGGCTGGAACAAGCGCCGGGCTCCGGTGTTCATTCAGAGCTTCGAACAGTCGAACCTCAAGTGGCTCAACCGCCGGACGAACGTGCGGCTGGTCCAGCTGGTCGACGCCAACGACGTGAACCCGGACGGCTCACTGGATTACACAGCTCCGTACGACCGGCCCTACGACTGGACCGTCTCGGGCGATCCCGAGCTGCTGGCCCGCACGTTCGGGTTCTTCGCGACCGACGAGGGGCTCGATGAGGTGGCCGAGTACGCCGACGGCATCGGCCCGTGGAAGCCGTACGTGAACAGCACGGCAGGCGAACTTGGTCAAGCCCGACGGCACCGCCGGCGACGCCAACGGCGACGGCGACGTGAACGACACCGACCGGGGGCTCCTGGAGCCCACCGACCTGGTGGAGCGAGCCCACGAGCGCGGACTGCTGGTGCATCCCTACACGTTCCGAAACGAGCAGGGCCGGCTGGCCTCCGACTACGAGGGCAACCCGGTGAACGAGTACCTGCGCTTCTACGAGATCAGGCGTGGACGGCGTGTTCTCGGACTTCCCGAACACCGCTTTCGCGGCGCGGGAGCTGTTCTGGCTGCAGAACGACGAGTGGGGTGAGCCCGACCAGTAGCCCCGACCGACCGACAACTCACGTGGGAAGGCTGCCGCAACGTTCGCGACCTCGGCGGCCTTCCCACCGCAGGCGGCGGCTCCACGCGCCGCGGGGCGCTGGTCCGTGCCGACACCGTCGGCGGGCTCACCGAGGCCGGCTGGTCGGGCTCTCGACGCTTACGGCATCCGCACGATCATCGACCTGCGCAACCACGACGAGCTCGGATCCGACCTGGCGCCCCGGCCCGCCGGGCTCGCCACGGTGCACCTCCCGCTCGACAACGTCGAGGACCGCGACTTCTGGGGCCCGGGCGGGTGGGAGGATCCGCGATTCGCCACGCCGCTCTACTTCCGCGATCACCTCGAGCGCTTCCCGCGCACGAGCGCGGCGGTGATCACGGCGATCGCTCGCGCGCGGCCGGGCGGGGTCCTCTTCCACTGCGTCCGGGGGCGTGACCGCACGGGGCAGATAGCCATGCTCGTTCTCGCCCTGGCCGGCGTGCCGCCCGCCGATGTGGCGGCCGACTACTGCGCCAGCAACGACTGCCTGCCGGAGCCCGAAGCCGACGAGTACCTCCGCAGCGAGGGCACCTCGGCCGGTGAGGTCATCGTGTCCACCCTGGACTCGCTCGACGTGGTGGCGCTGCTGCGCGGCGGGGGCCTCGAGGACGAGGACCTGGCCAGGCTGCGGTCGCGCCTCAGCTGAGCGTGGGCAGCGGGCGCGCTGCCATGGCGTTGCGGATCTCCTTCGGAAGCATGAAGCGCACGTCTTCCTGGACCACCTCGAACTCCGAGACGTCCTCGGTTCCGCGCTCGCGAAAGAACTCGATCAGCCGCTGCACCAGTTCCTCGGGAGCACTCGCTCCGGAGCTGATTCCCACCACCCGCTTGCCCTCGAGCCAGTCCTCCTCGACCTGAGTCTCGTTGTCGATCAGGTGCGATTCGGCGCCGAAGTCGCGGGCCACCTCGACCAGGCGGTTCGAGTTCGAAGAGTTGCTCGATCCGATCACCAGCACCAGATCGCACTGACCGGCCATCTGGCGCACGGCCAGCTGGCGGTTGGTCGTGGCGTAACAGATGTCGTCGGACTTCGGGCCCGTGATGTTGGGGAAGCGCTCGTGCAGGCGACGGACGATGCGATCGGTCTCGTCGACCGACAGCGTGGTCTGGGTGAGGAAGGCCACGCGGTCGGGATCCGGTAGCTCGAGGTTGTCGACGTCCTCCTCGGTCTCCACGAGCACGAAGTGCTCGGGCGCCTCCCCCATCGTGCCCTCCACCTCCTCGTGGCCCTCGTGGCCGACGAGCACGATCGTGTAGCCCTCGGCGGCGAACTTCTTCGCCTCCACGTGCACCTTGGTCACGAGCGGGCAGGTTGCGTCGATCGTCTTGAGAGAGCGGGCCTCGGCGTTGGCGTGAACGCTCGGCGCCACGCCGTGCGCGGAGAAGACGACGGTCTCGCCCTCGGGCACCTGGGTCTCCTGGTCGACGAAGATGGCGCCGCGCTCGCGCAGCTGCTCGACCACGTGCTTGTTGTGGACGATCTCCTTGCGCACGTACACCGGCGGGCCGTAGAGCTCGAGGGCCCGCTCGACGGTCTGAACCGCGCGGTCCACGCCCGCGCAGTAACCACGCGGAGCGGCGAGCAGAAGCTTCTCGGGAAAAGCGGGCATCTTTGTCCAAGGCTAGCTACTCAAGGCCGCGAGACCGGGACCGATGTCCTGGGTCATGAGACTTCTTCCCCGCCTCTGCGCGCTTGCCCTCGCCGCCCTTTTCTGCCTCGCTCCCGGGGCCCAGGCCAAACCCGCCAAGACCTACACCTTCATGCTGGCGCTCAAACGCGATCAGGGAGCGCTCGATCGCCTGGCGCTTCGAGTGTCGACGCCCGCGTCCGGCCGGCGAGGCGCCTACGTGCCGCTCGGCCAGATCGAGCGGCGCTTCGGAGCACCCAAGGACGACCGGCGTGCCGTCACGAGCTTTCTGCGTAGCCACGGCGCCCGCGGGCAGGTGCGCGGGTTGGGCTCGATGGTCGTGGCCAAGGTGCCGGCCGGAGTGGCCGGGCGCCTGTTCGGCCAGGGCCGGCGCATTCCCAAGCCGTTGCGCGGCAAGGTCACCGGGGTCGCTCCCATTTCCGTGTCCGGTGGCTCGGCATCCGGCCCGCCCCGGGTGGCGCAGGCCGAGGTACCCAAGCGCAGCGGTACGCCGAGTGGCTGCGCCGATGGCCTCGCGGCGGGCGGCTTCACGCCGAACCAGTACGTCAAGGCCTATGGGATCGAGGCGCTGCACCGCGCCGGCCTCACAGGGCGCGGAATGCGGATCGCCCTGATCGAGATCGACGGCTTTCGCCGCTCGGACATCGCGGCCTACGCGCGCTGTTTCGGCCTACCCACGCCGGCGATGAAGGTCTTCCCCGCCGGGATCGCGCGGCCTCTGCCCCCCGGCGACGAGACGACCCTGGACCTCGAGGTGCTGGCCGGGGTGGTCCCGCGTGCCCGCTTCGACGTGTACGAGGGCGGTTCGTCCGAGGCCCAGCTGGCCCTGACCTTCGCCGCTCCCCTCGACGCTCCCGCGCGGCGCAGGCCGCAGGTGATCTCCGCCAGCCTGGGATCCTGTGAGCTGGGCCTCAAGGGCCAGGCCGTGGCCGTGGGAGTGCTCGAGTACCTCTACGCGGCGGCGGCGGCCGGAGGCATAAGCGTGCTCTCCGCCGCCGGCGACCACGGCTCGTCGAGCTGCGCCGCCGACGGCATCAACCGCCGCAGCCCCAACTACCCCTCCACCTCACCCTGGATCATCAGCGTGGGCGGCACCGAGTTCACCCTCGACGCCGAGAACCGCCTGGTCACCGAGACCGTCTGGAACGACCTTCCCCTCGGCGCGCCCGAGGCGGGCGGCGGCGGGCCGAGCACCGTCTTCCGGCGCCCCGTGTGGCAGCGCGCTCCCGGAGTGTCGGGCGGGATGAGGATCTCGCCCGACGTGTCGTTCCTGGGCGATCCCGTACCCGGCTACACCATCTACTGCACCGCGGCGAAGGGTGGCTGCGACCCCTCCGGCTGGAGCAGCTACGGCGGCACGAGCGCCGCGACTCCGCTGTTCGCCGGCGCGCTTGCGCTGATCGGGGAGCAGGCCAAGCGCACCGATCGCCCGGCACCCGGGTTCGTGAGCCCGCTGCTGTTCGCCCTCGCCCGCGAGAGGGGCGGCTCGCGCGGCCCGGTGTTCCGCGACATCCTCAGGGACAACAACGACGTCTACGACGTCGGCTGCTGCACCGCGGGCCCGAACTACGACCCCGCCAGCGGGCTCGGCTCGCTGGACCTCGAGGCGTTCATGGAGGAGGCGCTGCGGGAGCGCTAGCTGTGCTCGCCGACGTGGCGGGTGCGTAGATCATGTTCACCACGCCTCCCCCGAGCGGACGCGATTCGACCAGGCGCAGCGCGATCTTGTCCTCCGTCTCGCCGAACAGGCGATCTCCGGCACCGAGCACCAGCGGGTAGACCAGTAGGCGCAGCTCGTCCACCAGCCCCATACCGATCAGTGCCTGCGAGAGGCGGCGGCTGCCATAGACGACGATGTCGCCGTCGAGCTCCTTCCGCAGCCTGGCCACTTCCTCCGGCCAGTCGTCGCCCAGCACGGTCGCGTTCCAGGCCGGGTCGCTGAGCGTCGAGGAGACGACGTACTTCGGCAGCTCGTTCAGTCTGTCGGCGAGCTCACCGTCCGCCGTGGGCCAGAAGGCCTGCATGGCCTCGTAGGTGACCCGTCCGAGCAGGAGGGCCTCGGTGTTCTGCGCCTGCTCGAGCGCGACCTCTTCCTCGTAGTCGAAGTCGAAGTCCACGGCCCAGCCCCTGTACTTGAACGGCACGTCCGTGGGGCCGGGCGACTGCATGACCCCGTCGAGCGAGGTGTTCTGGCTCAGGGCGATCTTTCCCATCTGCCTCTCCTTGTCGTCGCTGCGTTGTCCTACCGGCCGAGGAGGGCGTCCATCTGGGCGATGGCCTGCTGCTGTCCCTCGAGCGTGCCCGTGCTCAACCACTTCTCCAGGTGCTCGCGGGATTCGAATTTCGAACGCATCTCCATCCGCGTGCCGCTTTCGCGCGCGGTGAGCCGGACCCTGACCCTGCTGACCGGCATGTCCGTGACCGGCGTCCCGTCCGCGTCGGCGAAGCCGTCGGTGAATTCCAGCGACGCCGGCGGCTCGACCGTTGTGACGCGCCATATGCCGCCGTGCCTGCCACCGTCCGGATCGGTCATGAAGTAGGTGGCCTGGCCGCCCGGGATCAGGTCGTGCGTTTCGAAGGTCGCCGGATAGTCCGGCGGGCCCCACCAGCGTTCGAGCTTGCGTGGATCCGACCAGAGCGCCCACACCTGCTCGATCGGGGCGTCGAAGTCGGCGATCAAGGTGACGGCCAGCTGGTCGTGGTCGGTGTCGACGCTGACGACGCTCAATCGGTTCCTCCCAGCAGATCCGACATCCGGTCGACCCGGCCGCGCCAGGTCGTCTCGAGCTCGTCGAGGGCCTGCCGTACGCGGCCGACAGCCTCGGCATCGGTGCGCACGAGCTGCTCTCGCCCGCGGCGCTCCTTGGTGACCAGGCCGGCCCGCTCCATCACGGCGACGTGCTTCTGCACCGCCGCGAAGCTCATCGGGTACGCGTGCGCGAGCTGCGAAACCGAGGGCTCGCCGGTGGCGCAGCGGCGAAGGATGTCGCGACGCGTCGGGTCGGCCAAGGCCCCGAACAGCATGTCGACCTCCTCCTCCTCCAGCTCATCTACAACCATATAGTTGTAGATTAACCGAATGACCACGCCGGCCCCGACCGTCACCGACCACGAGGACTTCGAGCGACAGCTACTCGAGCTGCGCAAGCGCGAGAAGGCACACACCCGCGAGGGCGATGCCATCGCCGCGGCCCGGCGCCGGCTGCCCATGACAGAGGTGCCGCCCGACGCCACCGTCATCGGCCCCGACGGTCCAGTCCCGTTCGGCGATGTGTTCGAGGGGCGCGACGAGCTCGTCGTCTACAGCCACATGTTCTACGACGGAGAGCCGTGGGAGTGGCAGTGCGAGGGCTGCACCAGGAACTCCTGGCCGATGCAGCAAGCCGCCGACGCGGCCGGCCTCAACGCCTACGGGATCACTTTCGCCATCCTCGCCGACGGGCCGTACGAGGAGATCGCGGCATTCCGCGACTTCATGGGCTACACAACGCCGTGGTACTCCAACGCTCACCTCGACGATCCCACCGTGGCCGGCAGCGGCCGGATCTGCTGTTACCTGCGGCGGGAGGAAAAGATCTGCCTGACGTACTGGACGACCGCCCGGGGCGACGAGGTGATGAGCCCCCTGTTCGGGCTGCTCGACATGACCGCCTACGGGCGGCGGGAGGAGTGGGAGGACTCGCCCGATGGGTGGCCGCAGATCCCGACCCACTCGTTCCTGCGCACCGACGAGAAGGGGGCGCCGATGGGGCCTCGAAGCGGCGGTCGACCGGTGTATCAATGGACCCGCCCCGGCGCCGGCCGGCAGGAGAGGAGCAGCTAGGACCATGGCCACGTACACGGCACACCTATTCACAACCCTCGATGGCTTCGGCACGGGCCGGGTTGGCTACTGGGGCAAGGACGGCCCCGAGTTGCGCGAGCAGCAGGCCCGGACCTTCTTCGCCGCCGAGGATCAGACGCTGGTGTTCGGGGCGAACACCTACCGCTTGATGGCGGGCTTCGTCGCGACGGAGGAGAATCCGAACTTCGTGTCGCTCAACGCGGCCCGAAAGGTCGTGATCTCCCGGACGCTGGAGGAGCCGCTCGGCATGGAGAACTCGACGCTCATCGCGGAGGACGCGCTCGACGCCGTCCCGCGCCTTAAGGCGGAGTCGCCCGTCCCGCTGCTCTCCCACGGCAGCATCTCGATGAACCAAGCACTCCTCGCCGCGGGCCTGGTGGATCGGCTTGACGTGATGGTGTTCCCCATCATCACCGGGGCGTCGGGGGAGAACCCGATCCTGGCCGGCCTGCCCGACATCGACCTGGAGCTCGTCGACTCGCGGCTACTCGACGGGCGCGTACAGCAGCTCGTCTACGTCCCGACCGTCCGCTAGGCGGCTGGACCGGAGGGCCGCTTGTCCGCCGGGTCGTCGCCGGGGCGATTCGCCTCCCACCAGGCGTTGATCGCCGCGACAGCGGGGCCCATGATCAGGTTCTTCTGGAAGTTCTCGGTGTCGTTGACGTTCGGGAGCGGAGTGTCGGGCACCGGCAGGTCGAGGAGCTCGCAGAGGGGCTCCCAGCCGTCCTTGGGGTTCCAGACCAGCAGGCGGTCGGAGGGAACGGTGTCGATGACCTCCTGGTTCCAGCGCTCCATGCCGGCGGCCATCTCAGCGGCGTCGCCGCCACTCGGGACCATGATGTCCGCCTTGGTCCACATGTCGTTCATGATGTCGAGCCACGATGCGTAGAGCGGGTCCACGTGGTACTGCGCCTGAGCGAGGTGGTGCATGAGGTTGTCGCCGAACCAGATCGCAGCGATCGTGTTGTTCATGCTCTCGACCCAGCTCTCGGCCGAGCGGACGCTCAACAGCACCTTGGCATCGGGATAGACGTCCATCAGCTCGCGCCAGTGGTACGAGCCGGGCCAGTCCACGATGGATTCCTTGCCGGCGAAGAGCTCGTCCCACGGACCGTCACCCTCGAGCGCCTGTCGCCACTTCGGAATGCTCGCCGCCGGGTCGGCCATCATGTCGCGCATGTGATAGCTGGGCAGGCCGAGCATCTCGAGGGCGATCATCTGGGTGGTGGTTGCCGTGCGCGGCAACCCGGCGCCAATCAGCTTCATCGGGTCTCCTAGGGGTTTGTCAGCTAGAGCTCGAGCATTGCCCTGGCGACCTTACCGACGGTCGCGTCGGGAATCGCGGTAGCCGCGTGTTCGAGCACGAGCAGCCGCGCACCGGGGATCTCGCGCGCGAGCGCCTCCCCGTTGCCGACAGGGAAGAACGGGTCCTGGCGACCGTGCACCACGAGCGCCGGAATGGCGAGCTCGGATAGGCGCTCCCGCCACCGCGGCTTGCAGTCGAGCTTCGAGAACACCAGCCCCATCTGGTTGGCCATCTGGACCGCGGGCTCCGAGCCCGGCGTTCGGTCCCAGACGCGCCCGGCGGTCGCGCGTGCGGCGACGGGGTCGTCGCCGAGGATCTCCGCGCCGGCGGCGGCGAACTGCGCAACGGCAGCGCGGTCGGACCAGTCGGGCATCGGGGCCGAGAACAAACGGTCCATCGTCGCCTTGTCATGGTCAGGCAGGTCGTCGTCGGGCGGGCCCGGTGCGACGGCCCGCGTCCCAACGAGGGTGAGCGCCGAGAACGCTTCCGGGTGGTCGAGCGCGGCGACCTGGGCGACCATCCCGCCGACGCCAATGCCCGCCAGATGCGCCGGCCGGGCGTCGAGTTCGCCGGCTAGCGCCGCGGCGTCCGCCGCGAGGTCACCCAACGTGTACGCCGGAGCCTCGGGATCGACTGTGGTCGACGCACCGCTGTCGCGCAGGTCGTAGCGCACGACGTGGCGTCCACCGCGAGCGAGCGCCTCGCAGAGCGCGTCGGGCCAGGAGAGCATTGTCGTGCCGCCCGCGAGCAGAACGAGCGGAGCCGCCCCGTCGCCGAAGTGCTCGACCCCGAGCGTGACGCCGTTGGCCTCGACCGTCGGATGCAGTTTGGAAGTCATACAAGCGTTGGACCCTCCGAGCCGCCAGGATTCATCGCAGGCGCAGGCGGCGATACCGGCCCGTACCCTGCGGCGATGCGCGTGCTGCTCACCGGGATGTCCGGATCCGGGAAGTCGGCGCTCGTGCGGGAGCTGCGACGGCGAGGCTATGCGGCCTACGACGCCGACGATGACGGTTTCAGCGAACCGCGGGCAGACGGTCGGTGGGGCTGGCGGGCTGATGCGGTCGCGTCGTTGCTCGCCCAGATCCCGGATGGAGACCTGCTCTTCTTCGCCGGGTGCTCTGAGGAGCAGATCGAGCTGCCCTTCGACTATCGAGTCGTGCTGACGGTGCCCGAGGGCGAGATTGTCATGCGGCTGCGGACGCGAACCTCGAACGCGTACGGACGGACGCCCGCAGAGCGGAGGCAGGTGCTTGCGGATCTCGCGAACATCGAACCGCTGCTCCGGCGCTCCGCTGACCTGGTCCTGAGCACCACCGCACCCGTGGCGGAGGTCGCGGACCAGCTGCTCGCACGCGTTGTGGATCGCGCGGCGGGCGGCACCTAGGGCTGGCATCGCTTCTCAATTGCTCGCGCGGATGGCGCGTTCGAGCTGGTCGAACGCGTTCGGCACTCCGCGCCCGTGTTCCTCGCGAAGCTCCGGGGTGGGGAAGCCGGACTGGATGACGGTCATGAGCGTCTGGCCGTCCTGCTCTTCGAACGTGAACTCGACCGAGAAGTCGAAGCTCGGGCGGTCGGGGCGGATCTCGGTTGTGGCCAGCACTATCCGCCGTGGTCGCTCGATGACCTCGAAGACGCTGCGGTGGTGGTACAGGTGGTTCGGCGAGGGACCGAACGTGACCGTCCAGAGGCCGCCCACGCGCAGGTCGCACTCCGACTTCACGCTCCACCCCGGCTCGTCGGTGCCGTAGAAGGCCACCTGGCCTCCGTGTGTGGTGAACGCCTCGAAGACGACGTCGGGCGACGCGTCGATCACGCGGTCGATGCGCAGCTCGTCGGTCACAGCTGCTTCTCCACGAAGGCGCCGAAGCGATCCAGCCGCCGCTCCCACGCATCCTTGTAGTCCTCGATCCAGCCGGTCGCGCCCTCCAGCTGCGCGGGGCCGAGCCGGCACTCCCGCGCACGGCCGACCTTCGCGGTGATGACGAGGTCGACGGTCTCGAGGATGCCGACGTGCTTCTTGACGCCGTTGAGCGTGAGGCCATACGGCTCGGCGAGCTCGCCGATCGTCGCCGGTCCGTGGGCTAGCCGCTCGAGGATGCTCCGGCGCGTGGGGTCCGACAGCGCGAAGAACGTCCGATCCAGTGTTGCGTTATGCTGCACCGATCGGTGCACTATATCGCAACGGAGGGACATGAACCCGCTTCAGGAGCCGGCGCAGCGCAAGCTCATCCTCTACATGTCGATGTCGCTGGACGGCTTCGCCGCCGCACACGACGGGCGCATGGAGTGGCTCGGCGGATCCCGGCCGTACGACGACCAACGCCAGCGCGCGGTGGACGAGCTGCTGGGCCAGACCGGGGCGCTGGTGCTCGGCCGCGGGGCGCCCAGGAGATGGCGCAGGCGTGGCCGAGCTCGACGAGCCGGACGGGCGAGTTCATGAACGCGCTGCCGAAGGTCGTGTTCTCCAGCACGCTCACCGACCTCGAGTGGGCCAACGCACGCGTCACCGACCGGCCGGCGGAAGAGGAGATTCCCGAGCTCAAGAGCCAGCCGGGAATGGACATCGTCGTATTCGGCGGAGCCGGCTTCGCCCGCTCGCTCGCTGCTCACGACCTGATCGACGAGTACCGGATCAACGTCCACCCGGTCGCATCGGCACGGCCTGCCGCTGTTACACGGGCTGCGGGAGCCACGGCGACTCGAGCTGGTGAGCAGCACTGCCTGGGCCGACGGGCCCATCACCCAGACCTACGTATCGCGCTGAGAGCCAGCGCGAAGAGAGGACACCCATGGCACGCGTGATCTGCGACATGTCCACTTCGCTCGACGGATACGTCACCGGCCCAAATGACAGCCGCGAGAACCCGTTCGGCGACGGCGCCGAGATCCTGCACGACTGGATATTCGACGCGGCCACAGACGAGGACCGGGCCATCCTGCAGGACGTGCTCGACAACGTGGGCGCCATCGTGATGGGTCGCAAGTCGTTCGACAAGAACGAGGGCGACGGTGGCTGGGGCGAGGGCGGGCCGGTCGGCGATACCCCCTGCTTCGTGGTCACCCACCACAAGCCGACCAGATCGCACCCGCCGATCTACACGTTCGTCACCGACGGCGTGGTGGAGGCGATCGAGCAGGCTAAGCAGGTGGCCGGCGACAACGTCGTCGGCCTGCACGGCGCAAGCGTCATGCAGCAGGCACTCCCGCTTGGCCTGGTCGATGAGATCCGCGTGCACGTGATCCCCGTGCTGCTCGGTGGCGGCACGCCCCTGTTCGCGAGCCTGGGCTCGGCGATCGGCCTCGAACGCACCCACGCGCTGGCGACGCCTGCCGCGACGCACCTGCGATTCCGTGTGGTGCGGTAGACCGGCGGCAGCCCGTTGTCGCTTGCGCGATTCGCGCGAATCTCGCCGATTTCGCAGGTCTGATTAGGTGAGAACATCCGGACGAGGAGAGACATGCTTGAGGACAAGGTCGGAACGCGTGAGGAATGGCAGGCCGCGCGCGACGAGCTGGCAAAGCTCGAAGCCCAGCAGGCCGAGCGCGGTGAGGAGATCAAGCGCAAGCGACGCGAGCTGCCCTGGGTCGCGGTTGAGAAGGAGTACGAATTCGACACGCAGGAGGGCAAGAAGACGCTCGCGGAGCTGTTCGACGGCCGCTCGCAGCTGCTGGCCTACAACATCATGTACGGACCCGACTACACCGTTGGGGCCTGTCCCGGATGCACGAACCTCGCCGACGGCTTCGACCCGACGACGCTGCTTCACCTCAACAAGCGCGACGTGACCATGATCTGTTTCTCGCGGGCGCCGATCGACCGACTCACCGCCTACAAAGAGCGCATGGGCTGGGAGTTCCCGTACGCCTCGACCTACGACACCGACTTCCCCTGGGACTTCGGGCTGGCGCTGACCGAAGAGCAGGCGCAGCAGATCCCCGAGGTCAAGCAGATGGCCGACAACCCGCCCGAGTGGCTTAGCTTCTGGGCGTCGCAGGTCGGCGCTGAGCTCAAGGATGGGCTCCGCGAGAACCCGAGCTTCATCGCCTTCGCGAAGGACAACGGAACCGTCTACCACACCTATACGGTGTCGGCGCCCGACCCATTCGTCGCGCCGTACCTCAACTTCCTACTCGACCGGACGCCGAAGGAACAGCCGGGAGGGCCGCTCAACTACCGAAAGGACGAGTACCCGGACGGTGTTTGACCACGTTGGAATCGCCGTCGCGGACCTCGCCGCGTCCGGGCGCTTCCACCGTTCACTCGTCGCGACTCTGGTGCCCGTCACCGTCGTGGTGGGGCCCGCTCTGGTCTCAGCAGGGCCGCGGCGACCAGCGCTCCTGCGAGGGCGAGAGCGGCGGCGCCGAGGTAGGCGGTCTGGAACCCCTTGACGAGTGCCGCGGGGGTGTCGCCGATGGCCGCCGTGCGGGCCGCGGCGGCCGTCGTGAGGACGGCGATGCCGATCGCGGTGCCGAGTTGGGTGGCGGTGTTGAGCAGCCCGGCGATCAGGCCTTGCTCGCCGGTGCGCGCCTGGGCGGTGCCGGCGCGGGTGGCGGCGACGGAGGCCCAGCCTAGGGCCGCTCCGGCCAGGGACAGGCCGGCGACAAGAGGGGCTATGCCTCCGCCGGTTGAGATACGTGAAAAGAGGAGCATGGCGGCGCCGACGCCGAGCAGGCCGGAGGCGGCGGTGCGACCGGTGCCGAGGCGCGCGATGAGCGCGGGGGCGACGGTCGAGCCGGCGACGACGCACAGGCTGAAGGGCAGGAACACGAATCCCGTGGCCGTCGGGGATTTGTCGAGCACTTGTTGCAGGTGCGAGGTGGCCAGGACCGCGGCCGCGCCAGTGGTGGCGGTGAGGGTCAGCGCGGTCACGTTCGCGCCGATGAGCGGTCGGCGGCGGAAGATCCCGAGCGGGACGAGGGGCTCGGGTACGCGGCTCTCGATCAGCACGAAGGCGGCGATCAGCGCGGCGCCGGTCGCGACCGTGACCAGGGTGAGCGGAGCCGTGGGCCCGGCGTCCTCGGCCACGGTCAGCCCATAGATCAGCGCAAGCAGCCCTGCGGTGATGGTGACCGCGCCCCAGGCATCGAGACGCCTCCGGCGGCCGCCGTCGCAGGTCGCGGGCAGCAGGCGAGGAGCGAGCGCGAGAGCTATGAGCGCGACCGGCACGTTGATCAGAAACACCCACTCCCATCCCAGCGAGGCCGTGATCAGCCCGCCGAGGACGAAGCCCGCGGCGCCGCCGCCGGCCGCGGCCGCCGTCCATACCGCGAGCGCGCGGTCACGGACGGCTCCTTGCGGGAAGGTCGCGATGAGCAGCGCCAGCGCGGCTGGGACCACCATGGCCGCGCCGAGACCCTGAGCGGCCCGCGCGATCACCAGCGCCAGCGGCGAGGGTGCGAGCCCGCAGGCCAGCGAGGTCGCGCCGAACACACCGAGGCCGAGCATGAACAGCCGGCGCGCGCCGAACACATCGGCCGCTCTTCCCGCGAGCAGCAGGCAACCGCCGAACACCAGCGCGTAGACGCTGACGACCCACTGCAGATCCTCGTTCGCAAAGCCCAGCTCGCGCCGGATCGACGGCAGCGCGACGACGACGACCGTGACCCCGAGGACGTCGACGAACTGCGCGACGCACAGCAACGTGAGTGCGGGCCAGGCCGTCCGCATGAGTTTTGTAACGTTACAAAGAATGGCCAGAAGGCGCCCCACGCTGACCCAGGTGGCCGCTCAGGCGGGCGTGTCGCCGATGACGGTCTCGAACGCCTTCAACCACCCCGAGCAACTCGCGCAGCCCACGCGTGACCGTGTCGCGGACGCCGCTCAGCGGCTCGGTTACACCGGCCCGGACCCAGTCGCGCGGGGTCTGCGATCGGGCCGTGCGGGCGCGATCGGCGTGATCTACGACACCCAGCTGACGTACGCGCTGGGCGACCCGGCCGCCAGCGCGTTCCTCAGCGGAGTCGGCGAGCCCGCCGAGGACGATCGGCTGGGCTTGCTGCTCGTGCCCGGCACCAAGCCCGAGCAACGCGACACCACGCCGGTGCGCGCGGCCATCGTCGACGGCTTCCTCATCTACTCGGTTGCGGCCGGCGACCCCCTGCTCGCGGCCGTCCTCGATCGCGGGCTCCCAACGGTGATCGTCGATCAGCCCCGCCTCCCTAACGTCCCGTTCGTGGGCATCGACGATCGCGCCGCGGCCGCCGCGGCCGCCGGCCACGCGCTCGCGCTCGGCCACCGCCACCTCGCGGTGCTGAGCTTTGGGCTGAGCCCCGACGCGCAGAGCGGCTTCGCCGACGCCACGCGCCAAACCGCCGCGGCATACCCCGTGACCCGCGCCCGCCTTGCCGGCTACGCCGACGCCGCGGCTGGCGTTGGGCTGGATTGGGCCGACGTCCCCGTCTACGAATGTCGCGGCAGCTCGCGGACGCTGGGTGCCGCAGGCGCCGCCGAACTACTCAAATCCTCACCGCGCCCGACCGCGCTGCTCGCCACAAGCGACGAACTCGCACTCGGCGCCCTCGACGCCGCTCATGGACAGGCGCTGCCGGTGCCCGAAGCGCTCTCAATCATCGGCTTCGACGACACCCCCACAGCTGCCGCCCGCGCGCGCCCGCCGCTCACCACCGTCCACCAGAACCACACCGAGAAGGGCAGGCGCGCCTGCGCAATGCTGCTCGATCGCATACGCGGCGCCTCACACACCGACGCCCAGATCCTGCCGCACCGCCTGATCACCCGCGCCACCACCGCTCCCCCGGCGCGGATATAGACTCGGGACGACGGTGGCTGCCGGGGACATCCTCAGGTTCGTCGACGGGAGCGAGTTCCGGATCACGAAGTCCGCCGCCGACACAAACGGCGAGTACCTGGAGATGGAGTGGTTCCTGCCGCCTTCGACGGAGATGCCGCCTAAGCACGTCCACCCCAAGCAGCGGGAGGACTACGAGGTCATGGAGGGCGGCCTCGAGGTCTTCGTCGGGGATCGGTGGCAGACCTTGCGCGCCGGGGAAACGGCCTCCGCTTCCGCGGGCACGGTCCACACATTCAGGGTCGGTGATCAGCACGTGCGGGTGCGGAACGTGCACGCGCCAGCGCTCGACTTCGAGGACTACTTCGCCCTGGAGTCGGCGCTCATGCAAGCCGGAAAGATCAAGAGCTATGCGAGTCCTCGCGCTGCCTTGCACTACGCGGTGATACTGGACCGCTACCGGCATTGCATGGTGATGGCAAGCCCACCGCTGCGGGGGCTGATCCGGGTCCTCGCCCCGCTAGGCCGACGCCTGGGCTTCGGCCTGACGGTCTGAAGTCATGCTGATCTACTCGATGAGCGTCTCGGTGGACGTCCCGCTGGACCTGATCGAGACCAGGACGTTCGGCTCACGCGCGATCTACGAGCGCTACCGGCGCGCCTCGCGATGACCGGCCGGTTCGAACGCTCGATCGCCACGATCGGCGTCTACGGGTTCGCCGGCGACACGTTTCTCGAGCGGCTGACAGCGGCCGACGTCCGTCTGGTCCTCGACGTCCGCCAGCGCCGCGGTGTCCGCGGACCGCAATACGCGTGGGCCAACTCCCGGCGCCTCCAGGACGCCCTCGCCGCCGCGGCGATCGGCTACCGCCACCACCCCGAGCTCGCCCCGACGACCGAGCTGCGCCAGCTCCAGTACGCCGAGGACGCCCGCCTCGGCGTCGGCAAGCGCTCTCGCGTCGAGCTCGCGCCCGAGTACGTCCGCCGCTACACGACCGAGATCCTCGACCGCGTCGACCTCACCGGCCTCGTCACGGCACGGCCCCCCGACGGCCTCGCCGCGCTCCTCTGCGTCGAGCGCGATCCCGAGGCCTGCCACCGCTCCCTCATCGCCGCCCGTTTGTCCGACCGACACGGCTTCACGATCGAGCACCTGCGCCCCTGAGGTCGACTGAACGGTTTGGGGGCCTATGGCCACCACAAGTCTTCAGTCGTTCGCGGTCGACTTTCGCTACAGCCCGCGGATCAGCTCGAACACCGTCTCGCCGGTCGCGTCCAGGCTTCGCTCGGACACCACGTCGAGGTCGTCGCAGAGCTCGTGCCAACAGCTGAAGTCGAAGTCGATCAGGTCGATCGACGGCACCCCGCGCTGCAGGAAGGGCACGTGGTCGTCCTGGATCGTCCCCTGCGTGTCCTCGGGGAACGTCCGGCCCGCTCCCACGCTGCGCGCCGCCGCCCGCAGGCGGCCCCACAGGCGCAGGTTCGAGGCCGCCTCGCGCGGGATGCGCAGGCGCCGGTCGCCCACGAAGTCGAGCAGGACCATCGCCCGGGCACCGGCGAAGCGCCGCGCCGCCACCTTGCTGCCGCGCAGGCCCTCCTCCGCGAACTCCGCGTCGGGCGTGTCGCGCGGGCTCTCCTCGCCGTCGAAGAGGACGAAGTGGATGGTGTGCTTCGGCCGCTTGACCGTCCGCGCCAGCTCGGTGACCACCGCGGTGCCGGACGCGCCGTCGTTGGCCCCTACGAAGCCGTCGATGGCCTTGGTGTCGTAGTGGGCGCCCACCACGATGTATCCGGGCTCGCGGCCGCGCACGGTCCCGATCACGTTGCGAAGCCCTCCGGGCACGGGCTGGAAGCGGCCGTCGGGGAGCAGGTCGCGCAGGTCCTCGGCCAGCCGGCGCGAGGTCGCCGAGCCCGCCGGGCGCGGGCCGAGCTCCACCTGGGTCCGGAGCAGGCGCCACGCCGCCGCCGAGTTGAAGCGGTCGACCGTCGGGCGCGAGGGCCGGGCGTCCTCGCCGTCGGCGAAGGGGACGTTGTCGGTCGCCACCAGCGCGACCAGGGCGAGGCCGAGGGCCACCTGCACGGCAAGCACTGTTCCCAGAAACTTCACTCAGGCGATTGTGGCGGGTAGAGTCACCGCCGTGGCAAACCAGGGCCACCGGGACCGCCTGAGCGCCGTCGACGCCTCCTTCCTCCACCAGGAAAAGCAGGCTTCGCACATGCACGTCGGTGCCCTCGTGATCTTCGAGGGCCCACCGCCGGCGCGCGAGGACTTCGCCGCTCACATCGAGTCCCGGCTCGGCCTCGTGCCCCGCTACCGCCAGAAGCTCGCCTTCCCGCGTTTTGAGATGGGCCGCCCGTTCTGGGTCGACGATCCGAGCTTCAACCTCGACTACCACGTGCGCCACACCGCGCTGCCCAAGCCGGGCTCCGACGATCAGCTGCGTCAACTCGTCGGTCGCATCTTCTCCCAGCGCCTCGACCGGTCGAAGCCGCTGTGGGAGGTGTGGCTGATCCAGGGGCTCGAGGACGGCCGTTTCGCCCTCATCTCGAAGACCCATCACGCGCTGGTCGACGGAGTGGCAGGGGTGGACATCGCCACGGTGCTCTTCGACCTCGCGCCGGTGCCGCCGCCGCTCGAGTCCGGCCCGGGCTGGTCTCCGCACCCCGAGCCCTCCGACGCCGACCTCGTGGCCGAGGGAATCAAGGGCCTGGCGCGCACGCCGCTTTCCCTCGCCGGGCGGGCCATGGGCGCGCTTCAGAATCCCGGCCGCGCGCTCGGGGAGGCACGCGAGGCGGCCGAGGGGATCGGGGAGATCGTCTGGGCGGGAATGAATCCCGCGCCCGACGTGCCGCTCAACGTGCCGATCGGCCCGCACCGCCGCGTGCGCTGGGTGCAGAGCCGGCTCGACGACTTCAAGGAGATCAAGAACGTGCTCGGCGGCACGGTCAACGATTCCGTGCTGGCGGTGGTGGCCGGCGCGCTCGGGCGCTGGCTGCGCACTCGCGGGGTGCGCACCGAGGGGCTCGAGCTGCGCGCGCTGGTTCCCGTGTCGATCCGCACCGAGGACGAGCACGGCGCGCTCGGCAACCGGATCGCCGCCATGCGCGGGCCGCTGCCCGTGTACGTGAGCGATCCCGTCGAGCGCCTGCGCCAGGTGCAGGAGTCGATGGGCAACCTCAAGCAGTCCAAGCAGGCGCTCGGAGCCGAGGTGATCGCCGGGCTTCAGGACTTCGCGCCGCCGACGCTGCTGGCGCAGGCCTCGCGGGTGAACTTCTCCACCCGCCTGTTCAACCTCATCGTGACCAACGTGCCGGGCCCGCAGTTCCCGCTCTACCTCCTCGGGCGCGAGATGCAGGAGATCGTGCCGATCGCCTTCCTCCCCGAGAACCACGCGCTGGCCATCGCGATCATGAGCTACAACGGCAAGGTCGACTTCGGCCTGCTAGCCGACTACGACGCCATGCCCGACCTCGAGGACTTCGGCGCGATGCTCGAGGAGTCGCTGGGCGAGCTGCTCGCGGAGGCGCGCGCCCGCACGAAGGCCGCGGCGCGCTCGAACGGCTCGGGCTCCGGCGCCACCGCACCCCCCAAGGCCTCGCCCAGCAAGCAATCCTGACGTTGCGGACCCTGCTCGCAGTCGGCCTGGCTCTCGGCGCGCTCGCGTCCGCCGGTCCCGCCGAGGCCGCCCCGCCCGATCCGTTCGGACACCCCTGCGTCCCGCAGAACGGCGTGCGCTTCTGCCCCACGGCCAGCGACGCCGGCCGCGTCGCGAGCTTCGACGGGGTCCCACTCGATGTCGACGTGACGCTCCCCGCCGAGGGGGATGGGCCCTTTCCCGCGGTCGTGATGCTGCACGGCTACGGGGGCGACAAGAGGTCGTTTCAGAGCTCCGCGCCGGACGGCGGGTACAACAACGTGTTCTTCGCCCAGCAGGGCTACGCGGTGATCACCCCCACCGCGCGCGGCTTCGGGCGCTCCTGCGGGCGACCCGATTCGCGCACCGCGCCGGCGTGCGACCGCGGCTGGATCCATTTGGCCGACCAGCGCTACGAGGTGCGCGACACCCAGCACCTGCTCGGCCTGCTGGTGGACGCGGGGGTGGTGAAGCGCGGCGCCATCGGAGTGACCGGCATCTCCTACGGCGGCATCCAGAGCCACAACCTGGCCCGGCTGCGCAACCGCGTGCGACGCGCCGACGGTTCCTATGCGCGCTGGCGCAGCCCGGGCGGCACGCCGCTCGAGATCGCCGCGGCGTGGCCACGCTGGGGAGCCACCGACCTGAGCTACTCGCTGACCCCCAACGGGCGTTTTCTCGACTTCGGGCCGTTCTCGCCCGCCGAGAGTCGCGTCCCGGGAGGCGTGCCCAAGAAGAGCTTCAACGACGGGCTCTATGCGCTCGGCAACCTTCAGGGCTTCTACGCGCCCCTCGGAGCGGACCCAACCGCGGACATCACCGGCTGGAAGGCCGTGTCCGACCGGGGAGAGCCGTTTCGCCCCGATGCGCTCGCCGTGCTGCGCGAGCTGTCGACCTTCCACAGCGCGGTCGGCGTGTCGGGCGTGCCCGCGCCGCTGCTCGTGCAGAACGGCTGGACCGACGACCTCTTCCCCGCGCCCGAGGCGCTGCGAGCGCTGCGCGCCTACGGATCGCTGAAGGGCGCGCGGGTGTCGCTGCAGCTGGGGGACCTCGGCCACGCCCGCGGATCCAACAAGGCCAACACCGATCGGTTCTTCAACAAGCAGGGCGCCGCCTTTCTTCGCCGCCCACCTGAAGGGCCAGGGCAAGCCGCCCGCACACGAGGCGGTGAGCGCCTTCTCGCAGACCTGTCCGCGGGAAGCGCCGGCCGACGGCCCCTTCCGGGCGCGCAGCTGGGCGAAGCTCCACCCCGGGCGCTTCGCGCTCTCGGCCCCGCGCGCCCAGCGAGTGACCTCAGAGGGCGGAAACCCCGAGACGGGCAAGGCCTTCGACGCGGTGCTGACCGGCGACGCCTGCAAGACCGTGCCGCAGGAGCGGGCGCGCGGCACGGCGATCGCTCAGCGGCGCGTGCGCAGGCCCCTCACCCTGCTGGGCCTGCCCACGGTCAGGGCCACCGTCCGGACGACGGGCCGCGGCGCCTATCTGGCCGCCCGGCTCTGGGACGTCCACGACGGCCGCCAGACGCTCGTGACCCGCGGCGTATACCGGCTCGAGCACGCCCAGAGGGGAAGGATCGTCTTCCAGCTCTTCGGCAACGGTTGGCGCTTTCGCCGCGGACACGTGGCGAAGCTCGAGCTGCTCGGCTCCGATCCGAACTTCCTGCGCCCGGGCAACTTCCGCTTCGCGGTGAGGGTGTCGGAGCTGACCCTGAAGCTCCCCACCCGAGAGCGCTGACCGGTGGCCGAGGAGCGCGCTCAGGTCAACGGGATCGAGCTGGCCTACGAGACGATCGGCGACCCGGCCCAGCCGGCCCTGCTGCTCGTGATGGGCCTCGGGATGCAGATGATCCACTGGGATCGCGAGCTGTGCGAGCAGCTCGCCGGCCGGGGCTTCCACGTGATCCGCTTCGACAACCGCGACTCGGGCGAGTCGACCCAGGTTGAGGCGCCGGTGCCCAACCTCGTACGCGGCATGGCCGGTCTGCGCTTCGACGCTCCCTATCTGCTCGAGGACATGGCCGACGACGCGTTCGCCCTGCTCGATCACCTCGACATCGACGCGGCCCACGTGATGGGAGCTTCGATGGGCGGAATGATCGCCCAGACCATGGCCATTCGCCGCCCCGAACGGGTGCTGTCCCTGATCTCGATCATGTCCACCACCGGAGAGCGGCGGGCCGGCCGGCCCAAGCTGCGCGTGTGGAGCGTGCTCGCCCGGCGCGCTCCGGCCGGCAAGGACGCCTACGTCGAGTACTTCGTGCGGGTGTTCCGGATGATCGGCTCCAAGGGCTTCCCGGTCGACGAGGAGCGCGTGCGCGAGCTCGCCGCGGTGTCGTATGAGCGCGGTCACCACCCGGCGGGCACGGGCCGCCAGCTGGCCGCGATCATGGCCTCCGGCGACCGAACCGCGCAGCTGGGCGACATCCGGGTGCCCACCACCGTCGTTCACGGGAGGGACGATCCGCTGATCCCGTTCCGCGGCGGTGTGGCCACCGCGCGCGCGATCCCGGGCGCGAAGCTGATCGCGATCCCCGGGATGGGCCACGACCTGCCCCGCGAGGTATGGCCCCAGCTGGTGGACGCGGTGGCCGAGACGGCCGGGCGGGCCCAGCCGGTGGCTTAGCGCCGCGCGGGGGGGCGGTGCTCGGCGGCGAGGTCGCGGGCCAGCTCCACGGTCTCGTCGTCGAGCCGGCCGGTCACCAGCTCGTAGCGGGCGCCGTACTCGGCCAGCACGGCGTCGCGCACCGCCTCCCAGCTCCCGCCGGGCACCTCGTCGTCCACCGCACCCACCGTCCGCGGATCCCAGGCGAGCGACAGCTCGCGGTACACCGGCTCGAGCACCCGGCGCACCCGCTCGGCGCCCTCGGCCACGATCACCGATCCGGTGTGCGAGCCGCCCGCCACCACGCGCTGGCCGATGCCCACGAGCTTGCGCACGCCGCCGGAGTTGACGCTCCAGCGGCCGGGGCAGTACTCGCCCGCCACCTCGCCCACGCGCGCGTCAACCCCGAGGCGCTCGAGCGCGCGGCACATCAGCGTGGCCTCGGCCTCGAAGCGCTCGTGGATGCCCGCGCGCGGGTCGTCGGAGGGAGCCGCGTGAGCCACCTCGAGGGTCCCTTCGTGGAACACCGCGGCGCGGCCGCCGGCCAGACGCAGCACCGCACCGAAGCCCTCGCGCTCCGCCGCGCGAACGGCCTCGACGTAGCCGGGCGCGACGGCGTCGCGCTTGGCGAAGGCGACCACGGACGCGGGGCGCGCCAGGCGCACCGTCTCGGGCAGCTCACCGCGCGCGACGCGGAACATCACGGCGCGCGACACCGCCACGTCGAACGCGGGATCGTCGGGGAAGCTGTCCTCGAGGACCGTGAGGGCCGGCACGCCTTCAGGCTACGCGGCCCACTCCACGGCGCTGCGGCATGCCACTCGGTCTGGCCGCCCTCGCCGCCACCGAGGGCGCGGTCTTCGGGACTCTTCCCGATCATGTGGATCGTCTTCACCGCGATCTGGCTCTACCAGGTGACGGTGATCAGTGGCCGCTTCGAGGACCTGCGCGCCGCGTTCCACCTCATCGACGACCCGCGAGTGCAGGCGATCATCATCGCCTTCTGCTTCGGCGGGCTGCTCGAGGCGCTGGCCGGCTTCGGCGCGCCGGTGGCGATCACCGGCGTGATGCTGATGGCGCTGGGCTTCTCCCCCGTCCGGGCGGCGGTCGTCGTCCTGCTCGCCAACACCGCCCCAGTCGCCTTCGGCTCGATCGCCACCCCGATCATCACCGCGGGCACCCTCACCGGCATCCCCTACGCGGAGATCGGCGCCTACGTCGGCCGCCAGACCCCGATCCTCGCGTTCATCGTGCCGCTGCTGCTCGTCCTGATGGTCGACGGCAAGCGTGGGGTCCGGCAGACCTGGCCCGTGGCCCTGTCCGTCGGCATCTCCTTCGCGGTCGCCCAGTTCGTGGCGTCGAACTACCTCTCCGTCGAGCTCACCGACATCGTCGCCGCGCTCGCCGGCCTCATCGCGGCGGTCGTCACGCTGCGGCTCTGGACGCCACGCGGCGGCGACGAGGCCGCTGCCCGCCTGCACGGCGAGCACGAGGTCGAGCGGCCGGACGGCGAACCCGTGGCTGCGTGCAGCGCCGGCGAGCGCAGCCGCAGACGCGGATCAGCAAGCGGCACTCGCCCAGCGCGCCGACAGCCACCCGCGAGCGGATGCTGATGGCGTTCTTCCCGTACCTGCTGGTCATCGTCGTCTTCTCGCTGGCCAAGCTGTGGACGCCGCTGACGACCTTCCTGGTCGGCCAGGACGTCAAGATCGCCTGGCCTGGTCTTGACGGGCAGGTGCTGGGCAGCACAGGCAAAGCGGTGACCTCGACCGTCTACAACTTCCCGTGGCTGTCCTCCCGGCTCACTCCTGCTGATCTGCGGGTTCGTCGTGGCGCTGGTCTACCGGGTGCCGATCGGGCGGGCCATGGGCGAGTTCTTCGCCACGGCGTTCAAGCTGCGCTGGGCGTTCCTCACGGTGTCGGCCGTACTCGGGCTGGCCTACGTGATGAACCTGTCGGGCCAGACGATCACGATCGGCACCTGGATCGCCGGCACCGGCGCGGCGTTCGCGTTCCTGTCGCCCATCCTCGGGTGGCTCGGCACCGCCGTGACGGGGTCCGACACATCCGCGAACGCCCTGTTCGCGACCCTGCGAACAGACCGCGGCCCGGCCAGGCCGGGCTCGACCCGACCCTGCTCGTCGCCGCCAACACCTCCGGTGGCGTCGTCGGAAAGAAGATGATCAGCCCGCAAACCTGACCATCGCGGCGACCGCGGTCGGCATCGTCGGCCGGGAGGCCGACCTGTTCCGCAAGACCGTTCTGTGGAGCATCGGCATGCTCGCGATGCTGTGCGTGCTGGTCTACCTCCAGTCGACGGTTCTCGCCTGGATGCTGCCCTGACAGAGCGCTGAGCACGGCATGGTCCCCGCGCGCGAGGGCCATGCCGTGCCCGTCGCCCCCTCTCCTACCCCCCTCTTCAGTACCGCACGTGCCCGCCCCCGCCGTCGTACGGCTCGGCACAAAAGGACCCGCCAGAGATGCACGTCCCAGAGATGCACGTCATCGTGGCACCAGACAAGTTCAAGGGCTCGCTCACCGCGAGCGACGTCGCCCGCCGGGTCGCGGCCGGAATCGCGGCCGTGGCCCCACAGGTCCCGGTGATCCAGGTGCCGGTGGCCGACGGTGGCGACGGAACGGTCGCCGCCGCGGTCGCCGCCGGCTTCACCACGGTCCCCGTGTGTGCGGAGGGGCCGGTCGGCGCGCCGGTCGAGACAGCCTTCGCCGTGCGCGACGGCACGGCCGTCGTGGAGCTGGCCGACGTCTCCGGCCTGCGCCTGCTCCCGCCCGACCGGCTCGCGCCGCTGCACGCGAGCTCCTACGGCACCGGGCAGGTCGTGCGGGCCGCGCTCGAGCACGGGTGCCGCACCATCGTGCTCGGCATCGGCGGAGCGGCCAGCACCGACGGAGGCGCCGGGATGCTGCAGGCGCTCGGCGCGCGGCTCCTCGACGCCGCGGGCGACGAGCTGCCCCGCGGCGGGGCGGCGCTCGCCCGGCTGGAACGTGTCGAGCTCGGCGGGCTGGATCCACGGCTGGCCGGCACCCGGGTCGTCGTGGCGAGCGATGTCGACAACCCGCTGCTCGGTCCGCACGGCGCGGCAGCCGTGTACGGGCCGCAGAAGGGTGCCGGGGCCGAGTGACGTGACGCTCCTCAACGCCGCCTTGGCCCGGTGGGCCGATGTCGTCGAGCGGATCGTCGGATCCCAGGGTCAGCCGCCGGTGCGCCACCAGCCCGGGGCCGGAGCATCAGGCGGGGTGGGCTTCGCCGCCATTGCGGCGCTCGGGGCCGAGTTGCAGTCCGGCATCCAGCTCGTCCTCGACCTCGTGCGCTTCACCGATCATCTCACCGGGGCCCGGCTCGTGGTCACCGGCGAGGGATCGTTGGACGGCCAGACGCTGCACGGCAAGGCGCCTGCCGGAGTGGCCGCGGCAGCCGCGACAGCCGGCAGGCGTACCCGTCGTCACCGTCTCCGGGCGGCTCGAGCTCACCGCCGATGCGCTGCGCGCGGCGGGGATCCGGCAGGCGTACGCGCTGACCCACCTCCAGCCGGACGAGCAGCGATGCGTGCGTGATGCGGGTCCGCTGCTGGAAGAGCTCGCCGGACAGCTCGCCCGGGACTGGCTGGCGGAGACCGGGTGAACGCGCCCTATGGAGAACCGCGCATCGCGAGATCGGCAGTGGTATCAGCGGTGCCGTCGATGTCAACGCTGGGGTCGTCGAGGAAGCCGCCCGACTGGTGCTGCCACAGCTTGGCGTAGGCGCCGTCCGCGGTCGAGCAGTTCCGTGGTGCGTGCCCTGCTCGACGATCCGTCCGCGGTCGAGGACGACGAGCCGGTCCATGCCGGCGACCGTGCTCAGCCGGTGCGCCACCACGAGCGCGGTCCGCCCGTCCATGAGCCGCCACAGCGCCTCCTGGACGAGGATCTCGCTCTCGGAGTCCAGGGCGCTGGTCGCCTCGTCGAGCAGCAGGATCGGCGCGTCGCGCAGGATCGCCCGGGCGAGGGCGACCCGCTGGCGCTGCCCGCCGGACAGCTTGACGCCGCGCTCGCCCACCATGGTGTCGAAGCCGTCCGGCAGCGCGTCGGCGAACTCCGTGACGTGCGCCGCCTCGGCCGCGCGGCGGATCTCGGCGTCGGTGGCGTCCGGCCGGGCGAACGCGATGTTGTCGCGCAGCGTGCGGTGGAACATCGCCGGGTCCTGCGGCACGTAGGCGATCAGGCCGCGCAGGTCGGCCTGGCGCAGCCGGCTGATGTCCTGACCGCCGATCAGGATCCGGCCGGCGTCGATGTCCGTCATCCGCAGCAGCAGCCGGGTGAGCGTGGTCTTGCCGCCGCCGGACCGGCCGACGAGACCGATCTTCGCCCCGCTGGGCACGGCCAGGTCGAGGCCCTCGAACAGCGGCTCGGCGCCCGGCGTGGGCGAACGTCACCTGCTCGAAGCGGACGTCGGCGGCCGCGGGCCGCAGCGGCTCCGGCGGCGCCGGGTCGAGCACGGTCGGCGGCGTCAGCAGCAGTTCGGTGAACTGCGCGGCCTCCGTCATCGAGCTCTCCAGCCGGCGGTAGATCTGGTTGAACTCGAACATGATCCGCGTCGCGTTGGTGTAGTAGGTGAACGTCACCACGATCGCCTCCACGCCGTGCCGCCCCCGCCGAGCGCGACCGCGAGCAGCAGGCCCAGCGCGTTGGTCAGCACCGACATCGGCGCGACCAGCGTGTCGATGCGCAGGTTGCCGTAGTCCCACGACCGCAGGGTGAGCCTCCGCGACTCCGCGACCCGGGACCGGTGCTCGGCGGCCTCGCGTTCCTCGGCGGCGAACGCGCGCACCGTGTCCATGTTCATCAGGCTGTCGGCGACGTGGCCCGACACCCGGGCGATCGCCTCCTCGCGCTGGTCGACGAGCGCCTGGCGGCGCCGGATGAGCGGCACCACACACAGCGCCGTCAGCGCGATCATCGCCAGCAGCCCGACGACGAGCAGCGGTTCGTAGCGCCACAGCACCACCGCGCCGAACACCAGCGGCACGAAGCTGCCCACGATCTGGAACGTCAGCGTGTCGACGAACTCCTCGAAGCGGGAGGCGAAGCTCAGCACCCGCTTGGTCAGCGACCCGGCGAAGTTGTCGTGGAAGAACGCGGCGTCCTTGGCGAACAGCTCGTCCATGCCGATCACGTACAGATGCTCGATGCCGCGGGCGTCCAGCGCGGTTCAGGCAGTGCAGGCCGACGCGCCACAGCGCCTCCGCGAGCAGCAGCACGCCGGCGAAGCCGAGCACGTAGGGCAAGCACGCTCGACGGCGGATCGCCTCCGCGCCGGCCGCAAGGCGGCCGACAGCTCGGCGACGATCGGCGGCGCGATGTCAGCCTGGCCGATGTTGCCCAACGCGAGCAGCACCGCGGCGCCGGGCACCGCCGCAGCGGGACGCAGGACAAGCTACACGCATCCGTCGGCCAGCGCCAACAACACACCGTCTTGCGGCACGGCGCGACCATCGTTTCCCCTACACGACCCCGAACGGTTCGTGCTGTTCAAAGAGATCACCGGGGCGACCGATGTGCCGCGTTTCGGCTACATGCTCGACACGTTGCCGATCGAGGAACAGCTTGCCGATCAACCGACTGCTTCCTGCCCTCCCCGAGGAGTCCTTCCAGCGCGTGCTCTGCGTCGTCGCGCACCCTGACGACATGGAGTACGGCACGTCCGCGGCCGTCGCTCGCTGGACCGCGCGCGGCATCGAGGTCGGTTATCTCCTGCTCACCCGCGGCGAGGCCGGCATGCCGAACCCTCCCGAGGAGACGGCACGCCTGCGCGTCGCCGAGCAGCAGGCCGCCTGCGCCGTCGTCGGCGTCAAGCACCTGACCGTCCTCGAACATCCGGACGGCGTGCTCGTCTACGGCCTCGACCTGCGCCGCGACATCTGCCGGGAGATCCGCCGGTTCAAGCCCGACGTCGTACTCGGCACCGGTTACGAGATCGAGACGCCCTATGGCTTCGACCAGGCCGACCACCGCGCGGCCGGGCTCGCGACGCTCGACGCGGTGCGCGACGCGGGCAACCGGTGGGTCTTCCCGGAGCAGGTCGACGACGAGGACCTCGAACCGCACTCCGTGCGCTGGCTCATCGTCCCCGGGCTCGCCGGCTTCGGCGCGACCCACGGCGTCGAGGTCACCGGTGAGCCGCTGCGCCGCGGCGTCGCCTCGCTCGAGGCGCACGCCGCGTACCTCGCCGCGCTCCCGGACCACCCCGCCCCGAGGACATCATCCCGATGTTCACCGCGATGAGCGGCAAGGCCATGGGCGTCGAGCACGCCGTCCTGTTCCGCGCCCACGACCTGCAGGCACCACCGGAGTTCTTCACCGAAACGCCCCGTCGTTCCCACCCCTGCGCCCATCGCTGCGCGGAACACCGTCGACAAGGTGCGCGAGCAGGACCAGAGTGTCGAGCACCACCACGATTCCGACACCGTCACCGTGGCCCAGGCACCCCTTCTTCCACCCTGCAACCCCCATCGTCGGGTCGCAT
>CAVVCU010000009.1:0-7854 GCA_963746825.1 uncultured Thermoleophilaceae bacterium | reverse complement strand
AGAGGCCGAGGTTGGCTGAGGGCTCTCGTTAGGGCCCGGCCGCGTGGCGCGGGTCCTGTCTGACAAATTTCCTTTCGCACGCCCTCGCTTCGCTCGGGGTCAGCTTGAGTGTGGTGGGCTGATGAGCCTTGCCCCTGGGATGTGGGTCGCGACCCGGCGCGGGTCGCGTGTGAGCAGCGGGCGCGCGGTGACCGCGGCGTGCGCTCCGATCAGGAAGTCGGGGAGGATGGCCTCGCGCGCTCCTCCGCCGCGGCGGTAGCCGGCGTGCGCATGGCCCGCGAGAAAGGCTGCGGCGGGAGGAATCTCCTCGATCGTCGCCATCGCGGGGAGGGCCGCCCGCAGCGCTTCGATGCGCGAGAAGCGCGGTGCGATCTCGGCGATGACGACCGCGTTGAGGACGATCGCGCCGCGTTGCGCGGCCTGTGTGAGATGCAAGTGAGACCAGTCGCCCCAGCGTGGGATCGTCAGTGAAGACGTCGAGCAGGACGCTGCTGTCGACGACCGTCCCTGCGGCCTGGGTCACCGTCTGGTGAGCGCGAGGATCTCGTCGGTGCTCAGCTCGATGTCGCCGGCACCGCGCATGCGGGCGATCTCGCCGGCCGCGCGCTCGGGGTCGACGACGAGACGTGCCCCGCCGCCGTCGAGCTGGAAACGCCACGTCGCTGCCGGGCTGGATGCCAAGCGCCCGGCGAACCTCGAGCGGGATGGTGACCTGGCCTTTCTGGGTGACCCGCATGCGGTAAGACTAGCAAGTAATACCAGCGCACCCGACGCCGAGTGTCGCGAAGACCCACGCGGAAGGTTGTGTCGGAGGTGCAACACTCGCGGCGTGTTCTCGGTCCTGCTGACCGGTCCGCCGGGAGCGGGGAAGACGGTGGCGCTGACCGCGCTGAGCGACGCGCTGGTGGCGGACCGGGTGGAGCACGCGGCCGTTGACGTGGATGAGGTCGCGTGGGCCTATCCCTTTCCGACGCTCGAGCAGCGCTGCGAGCACCTGCGGGCCTGCTGCGACTCCCATCGCCGGGCGGGTCGCACACGCTGCTCGTGGCGGAGGTGATCGAGTCGCCCGGTCATCTGCGCGACGTCGTCGATGCGATCGGCGCGGACGAACTTCTGCTGGTCCGTTTGGAGGCGCGGCTCGAGACGCTGCGGCAGCGCATCATCGCTCGCGAGCCGCCGGGCTGGCATGGGTTGGACCATCTGCTGGGAGAGGCAGAGCCGCTACACAGGTCGCTGCCGCACCTCGACGGCGTGGACCTGGTGCTGGACACCGAGCAGCTGGGCTGGGTCGAGATCGTCGACCGGATTCGCGCCGCCCGCCCGGACGTGCTCTAGCGCGCGAGACCGAGTCACGATGCCGCGTCCCCGCTGACCCAACTCAGACCTCCGGCCGCGGTATCGTGGCGCCTATGAGGGGACCGTGAGCGAGATTCCGCGTGAGCAGATCCAGCCCTGCACGAGCGCGAGCTGGCACGTTTTGCCGAGCTGCGCCCGCTCGGCATGCAGCTGCTCGAGCGCGCCGCGCCGAACATGCCGAACGGCGTGCCGCAGACCTGGATGGCCACGCTCTACGAGCATCCGCCGATCGTGGTCAAGAGCGGCAGCGGCGCGAGCTTCACGGACATCGACGGCAACGCCTACCTCGACTTCAACCTCGCGGACACGAGCATGTTCACGGGCTATGGCGGGGACGTGATCACGCGCGCCGTGAGCGAGCGGGTGGCGGCGGGTGCCCAGTTCCTGCTGCCCACCGAGGACGGCGTGGCGGGGGCGGCCGCTCTTGCCACGCGATTCGGACTTCCGTCGTGGCAGTTCACGCTCTCGGCCACCCAGGCGAACACCGAGGCGATTCGCGTGGCCCGCGCCGCGACGGGTCGCAGCGTCGTGCTGATGTTCGACGGCAAGTACCACGGACACGCCGACGAGCTGCTTGGCATGCTCGACGAGGCGCGGGTGGTGCCCGAGGGACTGGGCGTACCGGCGGACGCCACCCGCAACGTACGGCTGGTCCAGTACAACGACCTCGAGGCCGTCGAGCGCGAGCTGGCGCGGGGCGACGTGGCCTGCGTGCTGGCCGAGGCCGCCGTGACCAATACCGGCGTGATCATGCCGGCCGAGGGCTTTCACCCCGCGCTGCGGCGACTCGTCTCGAACAGCGGCGCGCTGCTGGTGATCGACGAGACCCACACGCTCGTGTCCGGGCCGGGCGGGCTCACCGCCCACTGGGGGCTGGAGCCGGACATGGTGGTACTGGGCAAGGCGATTGCCAGCGGCATTCCGCTCGGCGCCTACGGGATGACGGCGGAGGTGGCGCGCACGGTCGAGCACCGGCCGGGCGCGTCCTACGCTGAGGAGGTGGCCACGGGCGGCACCCTGTTCGCCAACGCCCTGTCGATGGCGGCCCTCCGCGCCACCCTCGAGGAGGTGCTCACACCCGACGCCTACGAGCACGCCGCGGTGCTCGGCGGGCGGCTCGCCGACGGCATCGAGTCGGTCTCCGCCGCCCACGGCCTGAAGTGGCGCGCGCATCGGCTCTACAACCGGTCGGGCTACACGCACGCAGCCGAGCTTCCCTCGAACGCACTCGAGGCCCGGGCCTCCTTCGACCTCGACCTCTACAACCTGCAGCGCCTGTACATGGCCAATCGCGGCGTCTGGGAGGCGATCGACTCGGCGGGCCCCGCCTGCGGCATGCGATCGACCGAGGAGGACGTGGACCGCTACCTCGCGGTGCTGGACGAGTTCCTGGGCGAGGTCACGCGCTCATCCGCGAATAGCTTGAGCGCGTAGCACCCGGCCGGGTGCTCGCGGGCCCGCCGGACGAGCTCCGCCGTCGCCGGTGCGAGGACCTCGGGCTGCGGTAACGCCACGCCGTACTCGGGCGGCAGGACCAGCGCGCCGGCCAGCGCGGCGAAGGTCAGGTCGGCCGCCCCGAAGCGCTCTCCGCAGAGGTGGGGGCGACCGTCGGCGAGCAGCCCGGCCACGAAGTCGAGCTCGCCCCAGACAACCTCCTCGTCCTCGACCTCGACCCCGGGACGGATCTCCAGGACGCGCTCGATGAAGCGGGTGGCGAACGGCCAGCCGTACCGGATCGCGCGGGCCTCCCAGCCGGGGACGCCCGCGTTGTTATAGGGGAGCGCGACCTCGCGCTGGGCGAGCATGTGCACGTACACGAGCCGCCGGCCCCGCGGCCCGAGCGGCTCGTCGAAGCGCCGGCAGAGGCGCTCGACCTCGAGCCGGGCCTCCGGGTCCGCGGGGAAGAGACGCTCCTCCTCAGGCGTGCGCTGATCGACCCAGGTGAGGATCTGCCCTGACTCCGCGAGCACGCCGTCGGGCGTGACCAGCACCGGCACGGTCGCCGCGCCGCCCGCGCGCCGGGCCGCGATGCGGTGGATGCCCTGAACGTGGCGCTCCTCGCGGTAGGGCAGTCCGGCGCGGTCCAGCGCCCAGCGCGCCTTCTCGCAGTAGTGGCTGATGGGAATCGTGACGAGCCGCAGCACCGGCGACAGTATGTCCGGCACCGTGCCACCCGTCGAAACCGGCGGTTCAGGGTGCTGCCGGACTCGGTTCAGGGTCCGCACCCGATGAGAAAGGGTGCCTGGGAGCGCACGATGGCGCCATGTCCGCTATCGAGATGCAAACCCAGCTTCAGGAGCTCCAGATCGAGCGCGCACTGGCCTCGATCGAGGGGCTGACCAACAACCCGGCCTACATGGCCGACCTCGACCAGGAGATCGCGCTGGCGCGCTCCGCATACGTCGGGGCGGCCGTGACCGAGATCGCGACACTGAGGGCCCAGCTGTCCGGACCCCAGGTCGGGTGAGAGGAGAACCAATGTCTCCGCGCTTCTGGACCGTCACGATCGGCGAGCGCACGCTCACGGTGGCCGCCGGCACGCGTGAGGCGGCCGAGAAGATCGCCGTCCGCCGCGTCGCGACGGAAAGCTCTAGACGCCCTGATCGGGCCGGCCGGCCCCCGGCAAAGCCCGCTGGGGCTTGGCCACGAGCAGATAGGCCAGCCCCACAACGGCAATGGCCGCAAGGACCATCGGGGCCGCCCAGATCTGGTAGACGGGCGCACCGGGGGGTGCCAGCGACTCGCGCGGCCAGGCGATGTTGATCGCCTCGAAGGCCAGCCAGACCACTGCCAACACGTTGATCACCAGGCCCGCCCGACCGAGATGTATGCGACCCGCCGGCTTCCACGTGCCGCGCACCCGCGCGATCAGGGCGCCCAGCGCAATCAGGAGGAACGTCACGTAGATCCCCGCCGTCCCGAAGGTGATCAGGCTGCCCACCGCGGCCGAGTGAAGCCCGAGCAGCATCCCGAGGCAGGCCACGGTCGCGGTCACCACGATTCCCCCGATGGGGACCCTGCGACGGTTGACCTTGCGCAGAAAGCGCGATCCGGGCAACGTGCCGTCGCGCGACACGGAGTACATCGTGCGGGCGGTGAGGGCCTGGGCGGCCATCCCGCAGGCCAGGAAGGCAACCAGCACCACGGCGGTGAACGGCTTCGAGGACCAAGATCCGAACGACGTGACGACCGCCGTGGTCACCGGATCCAGGTCCTGGCCCGCCACGATCGAGGCCGGATCTGGGTGCGCGAGCATGACGGCGACCGCGTTGAGGAACACGAGCGTGCCGACGCTGAGGAGGGCGATCCAGATGGCCCGAGGCACATGACGGCTCGCATCTCGCGTCTCCTCGGCGGCCGCGACGCAGGCGTCGAAGCCGATGAACACCCAGCCGCCGACCGCCAGCGCCGCCAGCAGGCCAGCGCCGACCGAGCCCCCGGAGAGCGCCTCGGCTCCCAGAGTCTCCGAGAGAAGCGAGAAGTCCTGCTCGCGGAACACGAGCAGGAGGGCGATGCCCACGCCCACCGTGGCGAGCGCCTCGGCTGCGATGCCCAGCTTGATCGCGCGGCTCAGCAACCGGATCCCGAACGCATCCGCGGCCGCGCACACCAGCACGAGCACCATCCCGGTGACCACCAGCAGGTTCGCCGTCGCTTCGATACCGAATAGCGCCAGAGCCCACGGGGCACCGAGGTAGGCGACCGTCGTGTTCGCCACGGCGTAGGCGCAGACCGCGACCCAACCGGTGAACCAGCCGTAGGAGCCGCCCACCAGGCGCTTGGTCCACTGATAGGCACCGCCCGCGATGGGGAACTCCGACGCCAGCTCGGAGTACACGGCCACCAGCAGGCATTGCCCGGCCAGAGCCACGGGCAGCACCCACACCCAGGCGGGGCCGGCCACCAATGTCCCCACCAGCACAACGGCGTAGAGCCCCACCACCGGGGAGACGGCAGCGAAGCCGAGCGCGACGTTGTCGAAGATGTGCAGCCGGCGCTCGAGCTCCTGGGGATAGCCGAGCTCGCGCAGCCGCTGCGTGTCGGAGTCGAGCGCCGTCGCCGTCGGCGGCGGCGCGACCTCCGTCAAGGCCCGTCCACTGTTCCCTCGCGCTCGCGCCGATCGCGCTCGACGATGCGGGCCACCTCCACGCGCGAGGATGCATTCAGCTTGATGAACAGGTTGCGGATGTGCGTCTCGATCGTCTTCTTGCTGAGGAAGAGCTTCTCGGCGATCTGGGGGTTGGTCAGGCGATCGGTGATCAGCTCGGCGACCTCGAGCTCGCGATTGGTGAGGGAGCCCATCCCCGAGTCCTCCGCTGTGGCCTTCCCGCGCACCTCGGCGCGGGCGCCCAGCTTGCGCAGCTCGCGGCGCATGGTGTCGCGAAGCCGAACCGACCCGCATTCGGCGCTCACGCGCTCGGCCTCGCGCAGCGCGACAAGCGCTTCGTCGCGCTTACCCGCCGTCGCCAGTGCCCGGCCGGCCAGGCCGCGCGAGAAGGCAGCCTGGAGATGCGCGCCCACCGAGCCGGCCGACTCGGCCGACTCGGCGGCGATCCGGGCGGCCTCGAGCGGCTCGCCGCCGGCCAGCAGCACCTCCGCCCGTGCGCGGCCGGCCACCGCGGCGGGCACCTTGAGGCCGAGGTTCGCCGCGTTCTGCTCGGCGCGCCCCGCGTACTCGTCCGCCTTCTCGGGATTGCCGACGGCCAGCTCGACGAGCGCCAGTGTCTCCCAGTCGAAGCAGCGCTCGACGGGGATCTTGTGCTCGAGCTCGTCTGATCCCAGCGCACGCATCTCCTCGCGAGCGCGTTCGACATCGCCCGCCTCGAAGCGCGCGCAGGCCAGCATCCAGCCTGGGCCGCCGCCCGCCGAGGGCATCGTCCCGCCGGCGAGGCGCTGTCCCACACGAGCACTCTCCTCGCCCGCGGCGATCGCGGCTTCGAGGTCCCCGGCGTAGTAGTGCGCCCAGCCGAGCTCGAACAACGACCAGAACAGCCACAGTGAGTTGGAGGAGAGCCGGGTGGCCTCTACCGCGGCCTCACCCATCTCGATGGCCTCGGCCATGCGGCCCTGCATCTCGAACGGGAATCCCTTCACCAGCATCATCGCACGACCATCCGTCCCCGGCCGGTCGCCCGCCCGATGGCTATCCCGCGGTCCACGTGGGCGATCGCCTGATCGTAGAACTCGAGGTAGTTTCGGCCCACCCGAGGTGGCACAGCGCCTCCTGGCGCGGCGCCAGTCCCCGCATCGGAGAGGCGGTCGATGTAGCTGACCGCCTCGGCGTGATGCTTCCGCGCGTCTCCTATCTTCCCGGCCGCCGCTTCGCCCATGCAGAGCGCCGAGGCGGCCGCGGTGATCAGCGCCTCGTCGCCCACGGCGCGCGCTGGTCCCCAGCGCTCCCCGCCCCATGTCGAGCGTCTGCTCGGAGTCGAACTCGTAGAAGCCGTCGACCGAGAGCTCGATCTGAAGGGCCGCGGCCACGGCGGAGGAGCGGTCGGGCACCTCCTCCCACGCGCGGACGAGGCGACGGTGCGCCTCCTCGTGGCGTCCCACCCAGTGCTCGACCGCTGCGCACAGCGTCGTGAGCTCGACCCGCTCGGCCACGGCGTCGGGCGGAAGGGAGGTCCATCGCCTCCAGGAGGGTGGCGCCGGAGAGGTCGAACTCGCCGAGCGAGCGCTGCGCGGAGGCCAGGTCCATGCGCACCGACACCTGACGCTCGGTGTCCGCGCTGGGCAGAAGGTGCAGGGCGGCCGCGAACCAGCGCGCCGCGGCGCTCGGGGCGCGCGAGGACGATGTTTGTCCAGCCTCGAGCAACACCCGGATGGCCTCTTCGTCACCCTGCCTCGCCGACTGCTCGACGTGGTGGGCCCGCTCGGCCGAATCGGCTCCCCGAGCGGCCAAGGCCTCGGCCGCTCGGGCATGTCCGGCCAGGCGCCGGCCTCCGCGCACCGAGTCGTAGACCGCGCGGCGCACGAGCGGGTGACGGAAGCTGAATCGCCGCGGCAGGTGGGTCGGCCGGACGAGGTCGTGGTCGAGCAGATCGTCGAGCGCACTCAGCGACGCGGCCTCGGGCAGCCCCCCAATCTCGGCGGCCAGATCCAGCTCGAAGGGATCCCCCGCCACCGCCGCCGCGTCCAGCAGCGTGCGGGAGGGATCGGAGAAGAGGGACCCGAGCTCGCCCGCGATCGCGCCCGCCACGGCCGCGGGCACTCCGGCGACGTCGGTGTCCGGCCCGAGCGCAGCCGCCAGCACATCGTTGTCGCCGGCGCGGCCAAGCTGCTCGAGGTAGAACGGATTGCCTCCCCCGTGGCGATAGATCGCGGCCACGGACTTGGCCTTCATTCCGCCCAGCAGGAGTGTCGCCTCGGCTTCCGTGAGGTGTCCAGGCTCGATCCGGTGCACCCGCGGGTCGGTCAGCGCCGTCCCCAGGCGCTGGGCAGCCCGGCCGGGCGAAAGCCGAGCGCGAGCAGTACCGGCGCCTTGGGCTCGCGACGTGT